>NZ_JBRIOU010000003.1:227332-229930 GCF_053474865.1 Streptomyces sp. CO7 | reverse complement strand
GCCGCGGGGCGGGGACGAGATCCGCTGGGACCCCCACTCCGGCAGGCTCGACCCCGCCGCGCTCACCGGCTGCGACGCGGTGGTGAACCTGGCGGGCGCGGGCGTCGGCGACCGGCGCTGGACGGAGGCGTACAAGCGGGAGATCCGCGACAGCCGGGTGCTGGGCACGAGGGCGCTGGCGGGGGCGATCGCCGCCATGGACAGGCCGCCGGAGGTGTTCCTCAACGGCAGCGCGATCGGCTACTACGGCGAGACCGGCGACCGCGCCGTGGACGAGAGCGCCCCGCACGGACGGGGTTTCCTGCCGGAGCTGACCGTGGAGTGGGAGGCGGCCGCCGACCCGGCCCGCGCGGTGGGCGTGCGGACGGTGCTGGCCCGCACCGGACTGGTGGTGGCCCGGCAGGGCGGTGCCTGGGGGCGGCTGTTCCCCCTGTTCCGGGCGGGACTCGGCGGACGGCTCGGGGACGGTCGGCAGTACTGGTCGTTCGTGGCGCTGCGGGACGAGATCGACGCCCTGCGGCACCTGCTGCTCACTCCCGGTCTCGAGGGCCCGTTCAACGTCACGGCCCCGGTCCCGGCGACCAACCGGGAGGTGACCGCCGCGATGGCGAAGGTGCGCGGCGGCCGGCGGTGTTCGCGGTGCCCGCCCCGGTGCTGCGGACGGTGCTGGGCGGGATGAGCCAGGACGTGCTGGGCAGCGCGCGGGTGCTTCCGGCGCGCCTGCGCGAGTCCGGGTTCACCTTCTCCTGCCCCGACGTGGAGTCGGCGGTACGGGCGGCGCTGGAGGACTGAGGGCCCGGCCGGGACGGAGTGCGGGGGCACACGGGGGCGTGCACCGTCGTGCCACCGTGCCCGGTGCGTGCGCACAGCGCACTCGAGAACGGCTGGACCTAACCTCGATTGGGACCGAACTCGGGTATTCCGGGAGGAAGTTGGGGGCATCACGTCTCCAGCGGCCGCGCAACCTCGAGGAGGGGCACGTGCTTCAGCCCGTACAGAAGGCGGATGTCGTCGTCGTGGGAGCCGGAGTCGCCGGACTCGCGGCGGCTCTGCGGCTGACCGCGGCAGGCGTCAGCACCGCAGTCCTGGAGGCCGCCCCGTTCGTGGGCGGCAGGATGTCGACGGAGAAGGTCGACGGCTTCCGGCTGGACCGGATCGGTCAGTTGTTGTTCACCTCGTATCCCGAACTGCGCACCACCCCCGGTCTGGACGACCTGGTGCTGCGCCCCTTCGCCCCGGGGGCCCTCGTGCACAGCGCGGGCCGCCGTCACCTCGCCGGCGGACCGGAAGGAGCCCTGGGGGGCGCACGGGAGGCGTGCGAGGCGCACGAAGGGGAGCACGAGAGCGCGTACGGCGGGTCGGCGGCCCTGGACCGGAGCCGCTGGAACGTTTCCGCAGCGGCCCCGGGTCCGGACGGCGCACTCGCCACGGTCGCGCCCCCCGCTCCGCCCGTCTTCCCCGCGCAGCCCAGCCGGCCGTCGGCTCCGGCGAGGACGCGCGCCGGGGCGGTGGCCGCGATCCGGATGACCGGCCTGCGGGCCCGCCGGGAGCGCCTGGGCCGGATCCGTCCGCGTCCGGGAGGGCGGAGGCCCGCCGTGTCCGGGCCGCTCGGGGGTGCGGGCGACCGCGCCCGTCTCGCCTCGGCGCTCGCCGGGATCGCCGCCACCCCCGTGGACCGGCTGCTGGCCCGTGCCGGGATGCCGGCCGCCGAGGCCCTGTCGGCGCGCGGCGTGCCCGCGTCCGCCGTGGACGGTTTTCTGCGCCCGCTGCTGGCCGCGCTGCTCTGCGACCCGGAGCTGGCCGGGTCGAGCCGGTGCGCCGACCTGGCGCTGCGCGCCTGGGCGACCGGGCGGCTGTGCGTGCCGGAGGGGGGCGCGGAGGTGCTCCCGGAGCTGCTGGCGCGCGCCCTGCCGCCGGGCACGGTGCACACCGGGGTGCGGGTCACCTCCGTCAGCACGACCTCGGTGACGACGGCCGAGCACGGCGAGTTCGCCTGCCGGGCGGTGCTGCTGGCCACCGACGCGCGAAGCGCCGCGGAGCTGCTGCCCGGGCTGCGCGTCCCCGACTTCCACCAGGTCACGGTGGTCCACCACACCACCACCGAGGCGCCGGACACGGGCGCCCTCCTGCTCCTGGACGCCGAGCGCGGCGGGCCGGTGGCGCACACGGCGGTGGTCAGCCACATCGACCCGACCCGTGCGCCGGCCGGCCGCGCGCTGATCTCCTCCACCCTGCTGGGCCCACCGCCCGAGGACGTCGACGGAGCCGCCCGGGACCACCTGGCGCGGCTGTACGGGGTGTCGACGCGGGCCTGGGAGACCCTGGCGGTGCACCGCACGACCGAGGCGGTGCCGGTGGTACGGCCGCCGCACGCCCCCCGGCGTTCCGTGCGGCTGCTGGCCGGGTTGTACGTCTGCGGCGACCACCGCGACACCGGCACGGTGCAGGGCGCCCTGCACTCCGGCCACCGGGCCTCGGCCGCCATCCTGCGCGACCTGGGCACGGGCACGGGGCTGCGGCCCGGGGAGCCGGTGCCGCGGGCGCGGGCGGCGTAGCGCGGGCCGACGCACACGGCGGCGGGCCCGCGCCCTCGCGGGG
>NZ_JBRIOU010000003.1:226542-227232 GCF_053474865.1 Streptomyces sp. CO7 | reverse complement strand
CGGCGGCGGGCCCGCGCCCTCGCGGGGGGGCGCGCCCTCGCGGGGGCGCGGGCCGGCCCTCAGCCGTCAGCCCGCGTCGTGGGCCCCGCCGCCGGCCCCGTCCCCGCGCTCGGTCTCGTTCCCGGCCTGGATCTCGTCCTCGGGCGCGACGGCGCGGCCGGTGTGGGGGCAGATCATGCCGCTGCGCAGCCCTTTCGCCCGCAGCACCTCGCCGATCCGCGGGATCGCGGCCAGCGTGCTGGGCGGCCAGTCGTGCATCAGGACGACCTGCCCGTCGGTGAGCCGGCCGACCGCCTCGACGATGGCCTCGGCGCTCGCGTCGTCCCAGTCCCCGGTGTCGACGTCCCAGCAGACCTCCGTGAGCCCCGCCTTCGCCACCACGGCCGCGAGGGTCTCGTCGGTGTCCCCGTAGGGCGGGCGGAACAGCCGCGGGGTGCCGCCGCCCGCGGCCGCCAGGGCCTCCTGCGTGCGGGTGATCTCGGACTCCATCTCCGCCGGCTCCAGCCCGGTCATGTACGGGTGGCTGTAGCTGTGGTTGGCGATCCACATCCCGGCGGCGGCCTGCGCCCGCACCAGGTCCGGACGCTCGGTGGCGTGGTTCCCCTGGTTGAACATGGTGGCCCGCAGCCCGGCCTCCCGCAGGGCGTCCAGGAGGGCGGCCGTCCGGTGCGACGGCCCGTCGTCGAAGGT
>NZ_JBRIOU010000003.1:217538-226442 GCF_053474865.1 Streptomyces sp. CO7 | reverse complement strand
CCTCCTGGTCGGGCCCGGCGGCTCAGGGATCAGGACTCGGCCGGTGCTCCGCGCGGGCTCAGCTCGCGCTGCAGCTGACCGTCGGCCAGGTCCAGGTGCCGTTCGTCTGGATGGTCATGCCCCAGTTGTTGCCGCTGCCGTTGGACTTCGCCACCAGTGTCTGGGCGTCGGGGTAACTCGCCGAGACGTTCCAGGTGGCCAGGACCTTCTCCGGCGACGGGACCTTGACCGTGACGGTCCAGTTGCTGGCGCCGCTGACGGACACGTTGAGGTTGTACCGGTCGCTCCACTTGTCGCCCGCCGACAGGGTCGCCACGCAGCTGCCCGGGTTGGTGGGCGGCGGAGTGGTGCCGCCACCGCCGGGGTTACCGCCGCCGGAGGAACCGCCGCGGCTCACCGTGATGTTGGAGCTGCCGCTGCTGTTGTAGCCCTCGGTGGCCATGATCTCGTAGTTGGGGGTGCCGAACTGCAGGCCGGCGTTCCTCCAGGCGTTGAAGATCGTCGACTTGGTGATGGTGCCGCCGGTGCGCTTGGCCTGACGGACCGCGAAGTACTGGGTGAAGGTCTTGGTGCCCTCGATGGACGGAGCGTTGGTGCGGGTGGCCTTGTACAGGTCGTAGGTGCTGCCGTCCGACTGGACCGAGCCCACCCGGGTGGCCCCGGTGCTGGGGTTGTAGTTGCCCCAGTTCTCGACGATGTACCACTCGACCAGCGGGTTCTGGTACCACCCGTACAGCGCCAGGTAGCAGTTGCCGTTGCAGTTGAACGAGCCCGAGTACGTGACCGAGTCGGTCGCGTTGCCCGGGTTCCAGCCCTTGCCCACGACGATGTTTCTCGCGTTGCTGTTCCAGGTGACGCTGTAGTTGCCGCCTGAGTTCAGCGTCATCTGCCCGCCGCTGGCCTCCTGCCAGAACGAGTAGAAGTTGCCTTCGTGGGTGCCGGTGCTGTTGGACGTGACGACCGTGGCCGCGTTCGCCGGGGCGAAGCCCGCCACGTAGGCAAAGAAAGCCACGATGAGAACGGCAGCACTGCGGACCGCGTTGGGGATTCTGCGGCGTGTACGGCCGACGGGGTGAACGAGACTGTTCATCCGTCAATCCTCCTTCAGGGGTGGGGGGATGGCGACTGATGACCAGTGTGGAGAGACGCGGATCTGTGTCAATTGTTTCGGTCGAAGTTTCGAAAACCTTCGGAGGTTCCATCAACTCCGAACCCCCCGCCCACAACGGCTTTCGAGCACTGCGTGGCGATCTTGAAGCGAGGCCCGCCCTCCCTCCTCGAAACACGAAGAGCCCGAGGCGGGTGCCCGAATCCGAAAGTTTCGACGCACTTGCGCTGAACCGGTCGAGCCGCGCCCCGACCCCGTCGCGGCGACGCCCCTGCACGCCTCCCCGAGAAGTCCATGCCGCCACGGGGGACGAACACCTGTCGAACCACGACATGTCCGGTGTAACGGTCAGGCCGCACACCGAACGGGATCCGCGCCGGCGGGCCGAACGGCCGTGGGACGCACCCGCCCCGAGGGCCGCTGGACCACTCCCCCTCGGGGATACTGCTCCGGTGCTGTTGACGTGGATCGCCGAGGTCGCCGAAGAGCCTCTGGCACTGGAGCCGGGCGACCGACGGGTGGAGTGGCGTACCAACACCTGGTGGCTGAGCGCGGAGGCCGAGGACGACGGGCCGTTGTCCGCGGCCGAGGTGGTCGCCGCCTTCGGGCGGACCGCTGCCCGCATCCGGGAGCGCGTACGGGGGCTGGGCTTTCGCGGCGTGGCGACGTTCTACGTGTGGCACGACAGGCAGGCCGGGCAGCTGCGCTGCTCGACCGGCTCCGTTCCTCCGGAGCAGTTGCCGTTCAACAGCCCTTACGTGCTTTCCGACCGGCTCGACCCGCTCGTCGAGGAGTTCCTGGCCGACAGCGGCACGCCCGGTGCCGCCGCCTGGTCCGACCTCACCGACGCGGACAGCCCCTCGCATCGGACCGGGGCTGAGCCGGAGGCCCCGCCCTTGCGTGTCTGGACCAGCGACGTGGGTGCCACGCGCTGAACGCCGGCACCGGTCGGCCTCCTGCCCGCCGGTCCCTGCGTGTGCGTGCGTGCATGCGTGCGTGCGGGAACCGTCCTCCCGTTCACCGCGTCCCGTGCACTGGTATCTGCGGAGAGGCGCACATGAGGAAGTCGACGGTCGTACCCAGTGGCGTCCTGCTGGCGGTCGGGATCATCGCAGGGGTGTGGTGGAACTGGTTCCGCGCTCCCTATGCCTTGGCCGACGCGCCCAAGGTCGACGTCACGGTGAGCGCGGAGAGCTCCACGTACCCCGACGTCCAGCAGACGGCCGAGGACGTGGACACCCTCGTCCGCGTGTACGTGCAGCGCCTCAAGGACGGGGACGCGGAGGGAATCGCCGAGCTGGCCGGCCCCACTTACAAGCGGCCCGGGCCTGCCGCGGCCCAGTTCGTGCGCGAGTACCACCGGGCAGCGGGCGGCCCCGTCGACGTCACGGTGCTGGAGGGACCCGTCGACTACTTCAACCCGGTGACCTTGGTGTACCGAAAGACCGGGCAGCGACAGGAGTTGCTGTTGGTGAAGGATGACGGGCACTGGTGGATGGGCCTCGGCGACGGCGACCCTGCCGCGGGCCTGCAAGGCGTTCACCGAGCCCCGAGCCCTGGTTCGGTGTCCCCGGGGCACGGCCCTGACCACGGCCGTACGCGGTCATGAGTCAGAGCGGTGCGCAAGCGGCGGCATTCTTCCGGGACGTCACCAGGAGCGGGGTCGTCTGGTTCGTCAGGGACGACGGCGGGATCCCGGCCGTCCGGGAGTCCGACGGGACCGCGTGCCTTCCCTTCTGGTCGACGTCGGCCCGGGCGGAGAGGGCGGCGAAGGTCTGGGGGCAGGGGCTGTGGGTTGCGTCCATGCCCCTGAAGCCGTGGCGCGACGTCGAACTGCCCGACGCGGTCGAGGAGGGGCGGCGGATCGGGATCAACTGGAGCGGGCCCCGCCTCGTCGGGTGGAGCTTCACTCCGGAGGAAGTCTCGGCCCGGTTGTCAGCGGTCGAGTGAGCGGTACGACGCGAAGCGCGTGGCACGTTCCTGCGATGGGTGGTGAGGCAGCCGACCCTTGTCGCACCCCGGGTCGCGGCCTTTACCGTGCGGACGACCTCACCACGCGACAGACTACGCCCTCTGCGCCGCGGCCCCGGAGGGAACAGCCGGTCAGGGTCGTCCGGATGAGGTGGGGGCCATCGCGAGCATCGCCGGACGAGGGCGGTCGTTGAGGGGCGGTGCTTCACCGCTGTGGGCCTCGCCACCCCTGCCGGGTGCCGTGCACGGCATCAAGGCCGCCCGCACCCATGGCATCATCAACGCCCTCACCGACGCGGGCTCGGCCTGCTGTGCGGACAAGGGTTACCAGGGTGCCGGCGGGACTGTCAGGGTGCCCTTCCCCGGCAGGTGGAAAGGCTTTCGGCAGGTCAGCGAGCCGTCAATCTTCCCCAAGCGCGTATCCGAGCGTTGGGCGAGCAGGCCATGGCCGTCTGGAAGCAGTGGCGCCTGCTGCGGAAGCTCCGGTGCAGCACGACCCGTATCACCGACATCGTGATGGCCGTCCTGGTCCTCCACCTCGCCACTACGGGCTGAGCTCAACCCGCGGCCTTCACCAGGGCCATCAGTTCAGCCTCAGTGGTCCCTGCCGGCAGGCGCACGTCGAAGGTATAACTCTCGTCGCAGAACACCAGGTCAAGGTGCGTTGGTGTCAGCCTGCGGAAGGCGATCGCCAGCCAAACCGCGTCCTCCACCCACACGTCCATGTACAGGCATGTACCGTCCTCGTGCAGATAAGCCTCACCCGGGCCCTTCGCCGTCCCGAGCTCCCAGATGAAACTGCGCGCTGCGCTGCGGGCCGTCGAATCGATCTCGACTTCAGTCCACCGAGCATGGATGACCTCGGTCAGCGCAACCCGATCGACGTGCCATCCGCCCGCATCACCCTCGACCACCGCCATGAACGTCATAGCCAGGGTGTATCAGATGCCCGTGACACGGCGCTGACCAGCAGTTGCCCGAAGTTGGAATGGGCTCAGGGGCCGCCTAGTGCGATCAGTAGCCGAGGAAGTGACCCAGATGTCTGTTGACCTGGGGCCTCCTAGACGATCAACGCTGTGACCTGCGATCGATTGGTCAACGGTTGTCAGCGTTGGTCGTCGTTCTGCGCCCTTGGACGGCTCAGAGACGGCCCACCATCGGTAGCTCATCAGTAGGGCGGGATGAGTTTGTAGAGGATCAACGCTGCCACTGCGGCGGCGAGCCACGGTCTCTTGATGCTCCGTCCCCGACTGCGGCGGTCCAATTGCCACACGGCCGCGAGCAGGGCGAACAGCAGGAGTGCACCTGCGAGCACATCAACGACTTGGGATCTTCCAACAGGGAGCATGACGGGATGTAACTATGCGCTGCGGCCTTCCGTCCAACTACTGCTGTGCCTCGTTGTTTCCCGCTACGGCGGGCACGGATGGGGCACGATCTTGCCGTTCTCAGACGACGGTCAAGCGGTCAGATGGACGGGAGTCGGGGTGTCCGTCTAGAGCGTGTCTCTTTGATTGGTTGGTCGGTTGATCGGATGTGTCTGTCCGATTAGTGATCACTGATGCGATGTGGGACCGGATCGAGCCGCTGATGCCGGCCGATCCGGTCCGCGGTCGGCGGTGGGCCGATCACCGCCGAACCTTGGAAGCCATCGCGTGGAAGTACCGCACCTGCTCGCCCTGGCGGGACCTGCCGGACGAGCTCGGCTCGTTCCAGACCGCTCACAAACGCCTGATCAGGTGGGCCGTAGACGGCACCTGGAAACGCATCCTCGCCGCAGTTCTGGCAGCGGCCGACGCTGATGCCGACATCGGCTGGACCGTCTCGGTGGACTCCACCGTGTGCCGGGCCCACCAGCATGCAGCCGGGGCCCGGAAAAGGGGGCACCAGGCCGGGCCGAACCTGACGACCATGCTCTCGGACGCTCCCGCGGTGGCCTGAGCACCAAAGTCCACCTTGCCAGCGACGACCGTGCACGACCCCTGGTCCTTCGCGTCACAGCAGGCCAGGCGGGCGACGCCCCGGCCTTCGAGGCCGTCATGGCCGACATCCGTGTTCCGCGAAGCGGACCCGGAAGACCGAGGACCCGGCCGGAGGCCGTCCTGGCCGACCGCGCGTATTCATCCCGCGCGATCCGGAACCACCTTCGCCGACGCGGAATACGTGCCGTCATCCCCCAGCCCGCCGACCAGGTCGGCCACCGGCTTCGTCGCGGCAGGGCCGGCGGCCGACCGCCCGCCTTCGACGCCGAGACGTACAAGCAGCGCAACGCCGTCGAGCGGTGCATCAACCGACTCAAGCAATGGCGCGGCCTGGCCATGCGAACCGACAAACTCGCCATCGCATACGAGGGCGCGCTCCACCTCGCAGCCATCTTAGATCTGGACGCGAGCATAGGTGCGGGTCAGCGGGAGCTGTGCGCTGCCTGGAGCGTCTCCCATTGCAGGGCGGGGAACTCGTAGCCCCAGCACTTCCGGTACCCGTCTGTCCCGTGTTCGGAGAGAAGCTCCTCAATCATGGTCATGAAAGCCTCGACAAATGCCTCTGTTGGTAGCCGGCCTGCCCAGACCAGCTTCGCGTCCGACCACCAGGACGAGGGTTCGTTCAAGTCCGCGAACTCCACGATCTGAACGAAGACCTCCTTCTCTGTCTGGTTGAAGAAGACTCTCGTCCCGCTTGGCTCGCCAAGGAACGTCACGAAGGTCGCACTGCACCCACGGAGTAGATCCCGGACGCCGTTCATGAACGCGGCCAGGGCCTCGGGTCCTACATAGGAGGCGTGCACCTTCTGTTCCGCAGCGTTCACTAACCATGACCAGGTGGCCCACCCAGACCCGCCGAGCTTCCATTGCATGCTCTGGCCGTGCGCCAAAGAAACGTCGAATGGACTGTGAACCATGCCTTCCCCCTGCGCCAGGCGGTGCTGGCCCTAGAAACCGCCGAGCCAACCAGGACTCGATTACGAGCATGACGATGCCAAAGACGGATCTCAGAGACAGGCTCTAGCTCCACGGTCGGTATTGCGCGGGATCATTTGTGCTCAGGCTTGCCCGAGACGCTTGGCAGGTCGAGCGTGATCAAGGCGACATTTAGGGTCCGGAGCGTCAATTAGTCGCTAACCTCCATCGGTGAGCGCAGCAACTACCCAGCTCCTGCTCGCCGTTCTCGGAGTGAGTGGCACGACCGACAGCAGTGAGCGCGCCCGCCGGGCCATCGATGCCGCCTTGGCCGAGTAATCGACCGGCAAGCGACGGCCGAACGACCGTGGGCCGTGTCCTCCTCCTCAACGGGGAAGGACACGGCCCACGGCCCATGTACGGCCCAGAGCACCATGCACATGCTCTGACCTGCAGAGTTCCTAGATGTCGTAGTACAGCTCGAACTCGTGCGGGTGGGGGCGCAGCGCGATCGGGGCGATCTCGTTGGTGCGCTTGTAGTCGATCCACGTCTCGATCAGGTCCGGCGTGAAGACGTCGCCCTGGAGGAGGTACTCGTGGTCGGCCTCGAGGGCGTCGAGGACGGCGCCGAGGGAGGTCGGGACCTGCGCGACGTTGGCGTGCTCCTCGGGAGCCAGCTCGTAGAGGTCCTTGTCGATCGGCTCGGCCGGCTCGATCTTGTTCTTGATGCCGTCCAGGCCGGCCATCATCAGCGCGGAGAAGGCCAGGTACGGGTTGCCGGAGGAGTCGGGCGCGCGGAACTCGACGCGCTTGGCCTTCGGGTTGGCGCCGGTGATCGGGATGCGCATCGCGGCGGAGCGGTTGCGCTGCGAGTACACCAGGTTGATCGGGGCCTCGAAGCCGGGCACCAGGCGGTGGTAGGAGTTCACCGTCGGGTTGGTGAAGGCCAGCAGCGACGGGGCGTGCTTGAGGATGCCGCCGATGTAGTGGCGGGCCATGTCGGACAGACCCGCGTAGCCGGTCTCGTCGTAGAACAGCGGCTGGCCGGCGGTCCACAGCGACATGTGGACGTGCATGCCGGAGCCGTTGTCGCCGAAGATCGGCTTGGGCATGAAGGTGGCGGACTTGCCGTTGCGCCAGGCGACGTTCTTGATGATGTACTTGAACAGCATCAGGTCGTCGGCCGCGGCAAGCAGCGTGTTGAACTTGTAGTTGATCTCGGCCTGGCCGGCGGTGCCCACCTCGTGGTGCTGGCGCTCGATCTGGAGACCGGACGCCTCCAGCTCCAGGGACATCTCGGCGCGCAGGTCGGCGAAGTGGTCGACCGGGGCGACCGGGAAGTAACCGCCCTTGTACTTGACCTTGTAACCACGGTTGTTGTCGGTGGCGCCGGCGTTCCAGGCGCCCGCCTCCGAGTCGATGTGGTAGAAGGCCTGGTTCGCCTCGGTGGAGAAGCGCACCGAGTCGAAGACGTAGAACTCGGCCTCGGGGCCGAAGAAGGCGGTGTCGGCGATGCCGGTGGACGCCAGGTAGGCCTCCGCCTTCTTCGCCACGTTCCGCGGGTCACGGGAGTACTGCTCACCGGTGATCGGGTCGTGGATGAAGAAGTTGATGTTGAGCGTCTTGTCCCGGCGGAAGGGGTCGACACGGGCCGTGCTCAGGTCGGCGCGCAGGGCCATGTCCGACTCGTGGATGGCCTGGAAGCCGCGGATGGAGGACCCGTCGAAGGCCAGCTCCTCGCCCGGGTCGAACGCCCTGGCGGGAATCGTGAAGTGCTGCATCACACCCGGCAGGTCGCAGAAGCGAACGTCAACGAACTTGACGTCCTCATCGGCGATGAACTTCTTGGCCTCGTCGGCGTTCTGGAACATCCAGCTCCTCCTACTCCCGGCCGGTTCCGCCAGGGTGGTAGTACTTCGCGTGCCAGTGCGGTGACACACGCTGTCCGGGACCCTAGTGATCGGCGATTTCTCGAACATGACTCATTTGTTTCCGGGAAGTTAACCGGCTGATCGACGGCGGCGGCCGCCGGGCCGTCGCCGGATCGCTCGGGTCCCCTTCCATGGTCCTG
Source organism: Streptomyces sp. CO7 (assembly GCF_053474865.1). Classification (NCBI taxonomy): domain Bacteria; kingdom Bacillati; phylum Actinomycetota; class Actinomycetes; order Kitasatosporales; family Streptomycetaceae; genus Streptomyces; species Streptomyces sp. CO7. The sequence goes on along the minus strand of NZ_JBRIOU010000003.1, from coordinate 218,395 downwards.
CCCCGGGTCGCCGTGCGCACCCCGCCCTCCTCCACGCGCGCGCACGGGAAGTACCGTGGAGTCCGTGGACAACAGGCAAGCACTCGGATCCTGGCTCTCCGGCCCCCGCGCCGCGGCGGAGGACGCCGGTGTGGACTTCGGTTACCGGGGCCAGGGCCTCGGGCTGCCCGAGAACGGTCCGGGCTCGTTGGCGCGTCCCGGGCGGCGCCTCGGTGCGCTGGTCGTGGACTGGGCGCTGTGCGTGCTGATCGCATACGGTCTCATCACGGACGGCTACGGTCAGTCGACGAGCAACTGGGCGTTGCTGATCTTCCTCGCGCTGGGGATGCTCACCGTGGGCACGCTGGGTTACACGCCGGGCAAGCGGCTGTTCGGGCTGCGGGTGGTCGCGGTCGCGAGCGGGTCGGTGGTGCCGTGGCGGGCGGCGGTGCGGACGGTGCTGCTGTGCCTCGCCGTGCCGGCGCTGGTGTGGGACCGGGACGGGCGGGGGCTGCACGATCGGCTCGCCGGCACGGTCGAGATCCGCTCCTAGCGCTTCCCGCGGGGCCCCGGCACCACGCCGCCCCCGCCTGCGCTTCACGCGCCGTCTAGGCCCCGGAGCGCCTGTACGGGTGGGTCGGCTACGCCCCCACCCCGCGTAAGCCGACGGCACCGTCGCACGGGGCCCCGGCCGCAGCGCGGCGCGAGGGCCGAGCCCCGGCGGGCAGCACGGTTTTGTTTCCCCCGACCCGCCCCCTTCCCAGGAGGGGACTGAGGTTCCGGGGAGCGAGCCGTCTCGTGTGGACGTGGGCCCCCTGCGCCCACCCGTGCCGCCCAGCGGCACGATTGCCCGCAGGGCGGGGCGGGAGGGGTCGGCC
>NZ_JBRIOU010000003.1:211206-217438 GCF_053474865.1 Streptomyces sp. CO7 | reverse complement strand
CCGTCCCGCAGGGCAGGGCAGGGTGACGCGCGCTGCGGCCTCGGTGGCGGCCGCTGGGTCACGGCAGGGCCGTACGGGCAAGGAGAGGTCCGGGGGAACGGCGCAGGGCGCCCGGCGGGATGCCGGGCGCCCTGTGGCGTTCGTGGGTGTGGGTGCGGTGCGGGTGGGGGTCAGCGGCCCTTGCTGCCGCGGGGGAGCTTCATGCCCTTGGGCATCGGGCCCTTGGGAAGCGGCATGTTCTTCATCAGGTCGCCCATCGCCCGCAACCGGTCGTTGGTGGTGGTGACCTGCGGCCCCGTGAGCACCCGCGGCAGCTTCATCATCGTGACGCGGAGCTTCTTCAGCGGGACCTGGCCCTCGCCGTTGCCGACCAGGATGTCGTGGACCGGCACGTCGGCGACGATGCGGCTCATCTTCCGCTTCTCGGCCGCGAGCAGGGACTTCACCCGGTTCGGGTTGCCCTCCGCGACCAGCACGATGCCGGCCTTGCCGACCGCGCGGTGCACCACGTCCTGGCTGCGGTTCATCGCGACCGCCGGTGTCGTCGACCAGCCCCGGCCGATGTTCTCCAGCACCGCCGCGGCGGCACCCGGCTGGCCCTCCATCTGCCCGAAGGCGGCACGCTCGGCCCGGCGCCCGAACACGATCGCGGTCACCAGGAAGGCGACCAGCAGACCGAGGATGCCCAGGTAGATCGGGTGACCGATCAAGAAGCCGATCGCGAGGAAGACACCGAGGGTGACAATTCCGACCGCCGCGAGCACAAGACCGATCTTCTTGTCGGCCTTGCGGGTCATCTTGTACGTCAGGGCGATCTGCTTGAGTCGCCCGGCATTCGCAGACTCCGCTGCGGTTTCCTTCCTCGCCATGTCTCGAAGTCTACGTGCACCGGCCCGCCCTCACGAAGGCGGTGCCCGCTCCGTGGCCGGGCGGTCACCGCGGCGTGACCGGTCAGGAGCGCAGCGCGGGCACAGCGGGTGCGGCGTCGAGGACCCGCTGGACCTCGATCCGGTCGCGGGCGCGGCGCCGGTCCTCCAGGACGGAGGTCCAGGCGTTGCGGCGCGCGGTGCGCTGGCCGCCGCCCAGCAGCAGTGACTCCACCGCCAGCAGCGCCCCGCTCAGCGAGGGCAGCGAGGGCAGCGACGGCTGCGCGGGCAGGGGCTCGGCCCCGCCGCCGCGCACGCGCGCCGCCGGCTCGACGGTCGTCTCGATGGTCTCCGTGGTCACGGTCCCCCCTGGGAGTCGTGGGTGCGCGTCGGGTCCAAGAGTCCCCCACCGGTGTTACCGGAGGGTGACGCATCGGTCAAAGCCGGATGAAAGGCGGGGTGGGAAACCGGACGGGAGGCCCGCGCCCGTCCGCCCGGGGACCGACGCGGACACGGCGGCACGGGCACGCCGGCACGGGTGCGAGGAGCACACGCTGGCACGGGTGCGGGGAGCAGGGGACGAGTCCCGCTGGAGAGCGGGACCCGCCCCGCCGTGCTCACGGGCGTGAGGCCGTCAGACCGCGGCCGGGGCGGCGTCCGCGGCCTCGGAGGCGCGCTGCTCGATCGCCATGCCGTAGAGCCGCCCGGCGCGGTACGAGGAGCGGACCAGCGGGCCGGACATGACGCCGGCGAAGCCGATCTCCTCGGCCTCCTTCTGGAGCTCGACGAACTCGTGCGGCTTGACCCAGCGCTCCACCGGGTGGTGGCGCACGGAGGGCCGCAGGTACTGGGTGATGGTGATCAGCTCGCAGCCGGCGCCGTGCAGGTCGCGCAGGGCCTCGCTGATCTCCTCGCGGGTCTCGCCCATGCCCAGGATCAGGTTCGACTTGGTGACCAGGCCGAACTCGCGGGCCGCGGTGATCACCTCGAGGGAGCGCTCGTAGCGGAAGCCCGGGCGGATCCGGCGGAAGATCCGCGGGACCGTCTCGACGTTGTGGGCGAAGACCTCGGGCCGGGACTCGAAGACCTGCTGGAGCAGCTCGGGCACCGCGTTGAAGTCGGGGGCGAGCAGCTCGACCTTGGTCCGGCCCTCGGCGCGTTCGGCGGTCTGCTGGTGGATCTGGCGGACGGTCTCCGCGTAGAGCCAGGCGCCGCCGTCCTCGAGGTCGTCGCGGGCGACGCCGGTGATGGTGGCGTAGTTCAGGTCCATGGTGACCACGGACTCGCCGACGCGGCGCGGCTCGTCACGGTCGAGCGCCTCGGGCCTGCCCGTGTCGATCTGGCAGAAGTCGCAGCGCCGGGTGCACTGGTCGCCGCCGATGAGGAAGGTGGCCTCGCGGTCCTCCCAGCACTCGTAGATGTTGGGGCAGCCTGCTTCCTGGCACACCGTGTGCAGGCCCTCGCTCTTCACGAGGTTCTGCATCTTGGTGTACTCGGGACCCATCTTCGCCCGGGTCTTGATCCACTCGGGCTTGCGCTCGATGGGGGTCTGGCTGTTCCGGACCTCCAGGCGCAACATCTTGCGTCCGTCGGGTGCGACTGCGGACACATCGGCTCCCTGTGACTTCGGTTCGTAGGCGTAACCAGCGTACGCCGCCTCATTCGGGTGCCCGTCCGGAGGCCGGGCTTTCGGACGTGGGGTGCGTCTCACTCCCGGCGCGCTCGCCGCGCACGCTCCCCGCACGCCCCGCGGGGCTCAGGCGCTCGCCGCGAACTCCCGCTCCAGGGCGCGGAGCAGGGCGGTGTTGTAGGCGAAGGCGCGGCGGCACTCGTCGACCACGCGGCGCTTCTCGAGGTCGTCCACCGGGAGCGCGTCGAGCCGCGCGCGGTACTCGCGCTTGAAGGCGGCCGGGTTCGGGATCGCGTCGAAGACGTAGAACCGGACGCCGTCGCCCTTGCGGTCGAAGCCCCAGGTCCGCTCGGCGGCGTCGCGGATGATCTGGCCGCCGGAGAGGTCGCCGAGGTAGCGGGTGTAGTGGTGGGCCACGTATCCGGCCGGCCAGTCGCGGGCGCACTCGGCGACGCGGGCCGCGTACTCCTCGGTCTCGGGCAGCGGGGCGCCCTCCGCCCGGCTGCCGGGGCCGCGCAGATGGGCCAGGTCGCGGTCCAGGGCGGACAGGCGCAGCAGCTCGGGCCGCACGAACGGCCCGGCGACCGGGTCCTCGCGCAGGAGGCCGGCCCGCTCCTCCAGGGCGCGGTACACGAACCGGAGCTGCTCGGTGTAGCGGGCGTACGCCTCGACGCCGTGCCCGCCGCCGAGCATGGCTCCCAGGAAGCCGCTGCTCTCGGCCTCCTCGTGCTGCGCCCGGGAGGCCGTGCGTATGAGCTGCGAGAACGGCTGCGCGGTGTCCATGCCCCCAGTGTGCCTGCTCGTGGCGACGCGTCCAGTGGGCCGGTGGACCCGACAGGACGTGAGGGAGGGGCCCTCGGCTCGGGGGTCGGGCGCCGGCCCGTGGGGCGGCCGCCGCGCCCCGTGCCGGGTCAGGCGGAGGCGGCGGCCTCGGTCTCGCGGGGGCGGAGGTCGGCGCTCTCCAGGACCTCGCGGAGGTGCTTCTCGATCACCGGGAGCACGTCCGCGATGGGGACGTCACGCCCCAGCTCCGCGGCGAGCGAGGTGACGCCGGCGTCCCGGATGCCGCAGGGGATGATCCGGTCGAACCAGGTGGTGTCCGGGTTGATGTTCATCGCGAACCCGTGCATGGTCACGCCCTTGGAGACCCGCACGCCGATCTGGGCGAGCTTGCGGTCCTCCCGGCGCTGGCCGGCGTTGGACGGCGCGTACTCGGGACCGTTGAGCCGGGGGTCGAACTCGTCGTCCGTCATCCGCGGGTCGAGGTCCAGGGAGAGCCCGCCGAGCGAGGGCCGCTGCTCCACCGGGTCGCCGAGGACCCAGACGCCGCTGCGTCCCTCGATCCGGGTGGTCTCCAGGCCGAACTCCGCGCAGGTGCGGATCATGGCCTCCTCCAGGCGCCGGACGTGGGCCACCACGTCGACGGGGCGGGGGAGCTTCTGGATGGGGTAGCCGACCAGCTGGCCCGGGCCGTGCCAGGTGATCTTGCCGCCGCGGTCGACGTCGATCACCGGCGTCCCGTCCAGCGGGCGCTCACTGTCCGCGGTGCGGCGGCCGGCCGTGTAGACCGGCGGGTGCTCCAGCAGCAGCACGGTGTCGGGGATCTCGTCGGCGAACCGCGCCGCGTGCACCCGGCGCTGCTCCTCCCACGCCTGCAGGTACTCGACGGCCTCGGCGCCGAACCCCATGCGTACGAACCGCACCTCACCCACGGAAACCTCCAGGCGTATCCGGACCGGGCCGCGACCAACGGCCCCCGGCCACTGTAGGTGGTCCGCGGCGAAGGCACGCCATGCGCCCGGCGGCACCCGGGTTGTCCTGGCATGAACACACTCGACACCGGTCGTTCCCAGTCGGCCGGAGTCGCCCCGAGTGGGCCCGAAGCGTCACTTCCGGATAGGAAACTCACCCGATCCAGTGAACGGAAGGTGAAGTGTGCGATGAGCTGCCTACTCTCCGCTACATTCACGCCGTTCACTGGCCGTAACGGCTGCTCATAGGCAATCCGGGCGCCCGAGGGGGCTCGCCACGGAAGGCAGGAGACCGCACCGCAGATGACGGAACGACCCGCGCAGCGCACTCCCAACCGCCAGCTCGCCGCGCTCATCGCAGAGGCGGGATTCTCCAACGCGGGACTGGCCCGGCGCGTGGACCAGCTGGGACTCGAGCACGGACTCGACCTGCGGTACGACAAGACGTCCGTCACCCGCTGGCTGCGGGGCCAGCAGCCCCGGGGGACCACGCCGGCGCTGATCGCCGAGGTGTTCACCCGCCGCCTCGGCCGACGGCTGACCGCCCAGGACCTCGGCCTCGACGCCTGCGCCCCGGTGTACGCCGGGCTGGAGTTCGCGGCGACCCCGGAGGAGGCCGTGGACATCGTCAGCGGCCTCTGGCGCAAGGACTCGGGCAGTCACGCCGAGCTCCGCAAGATCGCGTTCACGCCGGCCGGGCTGGTGGTCCCCAGCCGCGACTGGCTGATCGGCCGCCCCGACGAGCGGGTCGGCCGGGGCGAACCGCCCGTGGGGGCGGTACGGGTGCCGGCGCAGGGCCGGCCGGTCCGGGAACCCGGCCAGGCGCTCGCCGCGGTGCCCCGGCAGCGCGGCGGCCGCGGCAGCGCCGAACGGACCGCCGAGCGCGGCCCGGGGCAGCGGGTCACCGGCGGGGACGTCGCCGCGCTGCGGTCGGTGGGCGAGCTGTTCCGCTCCCTCGACCACGCCTACGGCGGCGGGCACGCCCGGCAGGCGCTGGTCCGCTACCTCGAGCACGAGGCCGAGCCGATGCTCCGCGGCGTGTACGGCGAGAAGCTGGGCCGCCGCCTGTTCGGCGCGGTGGCCGACCTGACCCGGCTGGCCGGCTGGACCTCGTACGACATCGGGGCGCACGGGCTGGCCCAGCGGTACTTCGTGCAGGCGCTGCGGCTGAGCCAGGCGGCGGGCGACCGGATGTACGGGGCGTACGTGCTGGTCTCGATGAGCCGGCAGGCCGTGTACCTGGGCCACGGGCGGGAGGCGGTGCAGCTCGCCCGGGTCGCCCAGCAGGGCGCCGGCGGTTCCGCTCCCCCGGTGGTGCAGGCGCTGCTGCACGCGGTGGAGGCCCGGGCGCACGGCGTGCTGGGCGAGGTGCGGGCGTCCACGGCGGCGCTGGTGCGGGCGGAGCGGGCGCTGGAGGCGGCGCGGCCGGGGGACGAGGTCCCGCCGTGGGCGCGCTTCTTCGACGAGGCGCAGCTGGCGGACGAGTTCGGCCACTGCCACCGCGACCTCCAGCAGTACCGCGCGGCCGCCCAGTACGCGGAGCGCTCGCTGCAGCTGCGGGCGCCCGCGTACGCGCGCAGCCGGCTCTTCTGCCGCCTGGTGCTGGCGTCGGCACGGCTGGGGCTGGGCGAGCTGGACCAGGCCTGCCAGCTGGGCGCGGAGGCCGCGGGGCAGGCGGCGGAGATGCGGTCGCTGCGGGCGGTGGAGTACGTGCGGGACTTCGAGCGGCGGCTCGAGCCGTACAAGGACGCGGCGCCGGTCCGCACGTACCGGGACCGGGTCGCGGCGCTCCTCTAGACGCGGCACCCCCGCGGGGACGCCCTCGCCGCGGGGGCCTGCGCCTCGGAGGGCCCGCCGCCCTGCTGAGCTCGCTTGCGGTGCGGCGGAGGTCACGTGCGAGGGTGCCGCCCAGCCCGGGCACGGTGGAGCGAGCCGCTCGCCGCGGAGGCACCGCCCTGCGCCCGCCTCCCCCATCGCCCCCTGGG
>NZ_JBRIOU010000003.1:207121-211106 GCF_053474865.1 Streptomyces sp. CO7 | reverse complement strand
GGGAGGTGGCGTGACGGCGGTCCCCGCCCTCGTTCCCCCGTGCCTTACGCTGCCCCCACCCAAATGGTTGGCCTATGAACACAAGAGGGGGCGGGGGCACCGCATGGACCGGACGAACGACACCCCGGCGTTCTTCACCGCGGACGGGGACTCCCTGGTCCCCGGGGAGCACGCCACGAGCTGGTGGACGCCGGGCGCCCTGCACGGCCGTCTCCTCGGCGGTCTGCTCGCCCGCTCCCTGGAGCGCGAGCACCACGACGAGGGCCTGCACTTCGCCCGCCTCACCGTCGACCTGTTCCGCGCCTGCCCGTTCGCCCCGGTCCGGGTGACCACCGAGCGGATCCGCGACGGCCGCCGCATCCGCGTGGCCGACGCCGTGCTGCACGGCGCGAACGGCGTCGCCGCCCGGGCGAGCGCGGTGCTGCTGCGGCGCGGCGAGCAGCCCCCGGGCCCGGTGCCGGCCACCCCGGACTGGGACGCCCCGCCGCCCGAGGAGATCGCGCCCGCACGGCACGACATGCCGTGGAACTTCTGGCAGTTCGACGGCGACAACCGCCCCGTGAGCAGCTGGCGGGACGCCGCGGTGCGCCGGGCCTGGCTGCGCGACGAGGCCGACCTGGTCGCGGGCGAGGCGCTCTCCCCGTTCGTCCGGGTCGCCCTGGCCGCCGACACCTCCAGCCCGATGTCCCACCGCTCCGACGAGGAGCTGGAGTTCATCAACGCGGACTACACGCTCTCGCTCTCTCGTCTCCCGCTCAGCGACGCCATAGGGTTCCAGGCCACGGCGCACAGCAGCGAGGACGGCGTCGCGGTCGGCCACTGCACCGTGTACGACACGGCCGGCCCGATCGGTTACTCGACGACCACCGCCCTCGCCAACGTCCGCCGCGGCTGAGGCTCCGGTCCGCGCCGCACCCCCGCTCGTCCGCACCCCCGCTCGTCCGCTCCCTCGTCGCCCAAGGAGACCCCGGTGCCCAACCACGGTGACTGGCAACTCGGCATCTACTTCGACGGGCTGGTCGGCAAGGTGCCCGAACTCCCCATGTCGTATGCCGAACTGGAGCGCCGCGCGGAGCAGGTGATGCCGCCCGAGCTGTGGTCGTACGTGGCCGGCGGGGCGGGTGACGAGCGCACCCAGAGCGCCAACGTGACGGCCTTCGAACGGTGGGGCCTGATGCCGCGGATGCTCGCCGGGGCCGCCGAACGCGACCTGTCCACCGAGCTGTTCGGCCGCCGGCTGCCGACGCCGCTGATGCTGGCCCCGGTCGGCGTGATCGGCCTGTGCGACCTGGCCGAGGGCCGGGGCGACCTGGTCACCGCCCGCGCGGCCGCCGCGACAGGCGTCCCGATGATCGCCTCCACGCTCTCCCAGGACCCGATGGAGGACGTGGCGCGCGAACTGGGCGACACCCCGGGCTGGTTCCAGCTGTACCCGCCCAACGACCGGGAGCTGACCGAGTCCCTGGTGGCCCGCGCGGAGGCGGCCGGTTATTCGGCGATCGTCGTCACGCTGGACACCCTCACCCTCGGCTGGCGTCCCCGTGACCTGTCCCTCGCGAGCTTCCCCCAGCTCAAGGGGCAGTGCCTGGCCAACTACTTCAGCGACCCGGTGTTCCGCTCCCGGCTGGCCGTCCCGCCGGAGGAGGACCCCCAGGCCGCCACCGGCCACTGGGCGATGATCTTCGGCAACCAGCGCATGACCTGGGACGACCTGGCGTGGCTGCGCTCCCTGACCTCCCTGCCCGTGCTGCTCAAGGGCATCTGCTCCCCCGAGGACGCCCGCCGGGCCGTGGACAGCGGCGTCGACGGCCTCTACTGCTCCAACCACGGCGGCCGCCAGGCCAACGGCGGTCTGCCCGCCCTGGACTGCCTGCCCGAGGTGGTCGACGCCGCCGGCGAGGTGCCGGTGATCTTCGACTCCGGCGTCCGCAGCGCCCCCGACGTGGTGAAGGCCCTCGCCCTCGGCGCCCGCGCCGTGGCCGTCGGCCGGCCCTACAGCCACGGCCTCGCCGTGGGCGGCCAGGCCGGCGTCGAGCACGTCCTGCGCTGCCTGCTCGCCGAACTGGACCTCACCCTCGCCATCGACGGCTACGCCTCCACCGCCGCCCTCACCCGCGGCGACCTGCGCCCGGTGCGGTGACGGCGTGACGGGGGGCGGGTACGCCGTGACCGGGGACGAGTACGGCGGCGCGCTGCGGCTGGCCGCGGGCGAGAGCGTCGAGCGGGTGGTGGGCGGCCCGGACGCCGACCCCGAGGCGTGGCTCGCGCTGGACGCCGGGTTCCGCGAGGCCTTCCGCGACTCCTCGTGGAACCGCCACGCGGAGCGGTGGCGGTTCCTGCGGAGCCTGTGGCTGCGACGCGAGGAGGTGTACACGCCGTCCTCCCTCGTGCTCGCCCTCTGCCACGGGGACGGCCGGATCCGCGAGCAGGCCCTGCGGCAGGTTGAGGCCCACCCGCAGGCGCTGCCGCTGGTGGTCGTCCGCTGCGCCGACTGGGCGGGACCGGTGCGGTTGCGGGCCCGCGCCGTGCTGGCGCGGATGCTGACCGTCGAGCGCGCCGTGGCGCTCACCGCGCTGGTGCTGCGTGTGGGCCGCCGGGACCGGGGCGACGTCGCGGTGGGTCTGGTGCGTGACGTCCTGCGGCAGGCCTCCGCCGCGGAGCTTCGCCCCCTGCTGGACCACCCGGACCGCCGTCCGCGCCGCTTCGGCATCGAACTCGCGCTGCACAGAGGGCTGTTCACCCCCGTCGAACTCGCCCGGATGGCCGCCACCGACCCGGACGTGGTCGTCCAGGACCTGTGCGCGGAGGCGGCCCTGGCCGCGCTGCCCGAGGAGGGCGCGGCCCGCGACGCGGTGCTGGAGCCCCTGCTCACCGCACGCAACTCCCGCGCCCGTTCCACCGGCGTCACGGCGCTGCGCCGGGCCGGTCGCCCCGAACTGGCCGAGGCGTACCTGTCCGACCGCTCCGCGATGGTGCGGGCCTGCGCCCGGTGGGTGCTGCGGGAGCACGGCGTCGACCCGCTGCCCCGCTACCGGGCGCTGTGCGCGGACCCCGCCGACCCGGCGGTCCCGCCCGGCGCCGTGTTGGGCCTCGCCGAGTGCGGCACCCGGGAGGACACCGCGCTGCTGCGTCCGCTGCTGGCCCACCCCGTGGCCGCCGTCCGGGCCAGGGCGGTGGCCGCGCTGCGGATGTCCGACGCCGTGGACCGCGCCGAACTGACGCCGCTGCTGGACGACCCCGCGCCCGCCGTGGTCCGGGAGACCGCGAAGGCCCTGCTGCCGGAGGCGGACCGCCTGGACACGGCGGCGCTGGCCCGGACGGCGGCCCCCGGCAACCCCGCGCACCGGCGCCGGGGCGCCTTCACGCTGCTCGCCGCGCAGGGCGGCCTTCCCGCGCTCCGGGCGGCGGCGGACCTGCTGGACGACCCGGACGAACGGATGCGCTCCAGGGCGCTGCTGTGCCTGCGGACCTGGGAGCCCGGCGACCGCCCGACGGGCGATCCGGAGACGGCCGCCCTCCTCGAACGCTGCCGTGACCTGATGCCGCGCGCCCGGCTGCCTCTCCTCTCCTGGGTCACCGGCGCCGCCCTCGCCCAGCGCCGGGACGCGTGACGCCCCGGCCGGAGGACCGGCCGGGGCGCGGTGGTGCGCGTGCGGTGCGCGGCGTCAGTACGCCTGGAGCAGCGCCCTGACCATCCGGCAGGTCGCCGTGGACGGCGGGTGGACGCCGATCAGCTGGGCCGCCATGTGCACGACCTCGTCGGGAGCCTGCCGCGCGGTGTGGAAGCCCAGGTCGAGCAGGGTGATCGCCAGCCGCATCGCCTTCAGGCGGCGGTTGTGGTCGACGTACCACTCGCGCGGCCGGCCCGCGGGCAGCGGACGCTTCTGGACGGGGACGTAGGGACGGTCGAGCGGGACGGGACGCTTGCTGGTGGACTGGGTGGGACGGGCCTTGGGCCGGGTCGTGGAAGCGGCGGGCACAGGCA
>NZ_JBRIOU010000003.1:189752-207021 GCF_053474865.1 Streptomyces sp. CO7 | reverse complement strand
GATGCGGCGGAGGACCCCCGCCGCATCCCTTCGAACATACATTCATTCTACCGTCCGGCACCGACAAAGTCCCTGGCCAGAGCGGGTGTTGGGACTCCGGTGGCGGATGAGGGCAACGAGTTCCCGGCGGGTGCCGGCCGCGTATCGTGGGCCCATGGAGATCTGGATCAACCCGGCCTGTTCGAAGTGCCGCAGCGCCCTGACGCTGCTCGACGCGGAGGGCGCCGACTACACCGTGCGCCGCTACCTGGAGGACGTCCCCGGCGAGGACGAGATCCGTGCGGTGCTGGAGCGGCTGGACCTGGAGCCGTGGGAGATCACCCGTACCCAGGAGGCCGCCGCCAAGGAGCTGGGGCTGAAGGAGTGGCCCAGGGACGCCGCCTCCCGCGACCGGTGGATCGCCGCGCTGGCCGCCCACCCCAAGTTGATCCAGCGTCCGATCATCACCGCCGACGACGGCACGGCCCTGGTGGCCCGCTCCGACGACGCGGTGCGCGAGGCCATGACGCGCCACGGGAAGTCCTGAACCTGCCGCAACCATCGCCGACCGTGCCGGGCTCCTGCTACTTTCCCCGCCCATGACGTCCGATGATCACGGCAGCCTCTCCACTCCTGCCTCTTCCGCAGGAACGCCCGGTTCCCGACCGCCCCGGGCGAAGGACGGAACACGCCGCCGCCGCGCCTGGCGCGCGGCGGGCGCCGGGGTCGTCGTGGGGGCGGCGGTGGTGGCTCTGAGCGTGGCCGTGCGGTCCGAGGAGGAGGGGAACACCCCTTCACGGGCCGTGGCGCCCTCCGTCACCGCGGAACATGGGCCCCGTCCCGATCCACCGGTGGACGAGTTCGGCGTACCGATACGGGTGCCGCGCGTCCACGTCGCGACACCCGCACAGACACCTCCCGCCCTGACCGAGGCGCTGCGCCGGCCGTTCGTCACGCTGGAGCAGGCCTTCCCGAAGAAGTCGGTGAGGACGCGGAACGACACATACCGCCTTCTGGAGGCGGGGGGCCGCGACTCCTGCACGCCCGAGGAACGCTGGACGATGAAGGCCAGGCTGTCGGCACTGATCGACCAGGGCGACCCGTGCACCTCACAGGTGGAGGCGCTGTACGCCGACGAGGCCGAGAAGGTCATGGTCGAAGTCACCGTGCTCACCTTCAGGAGGCCCGAGGACGCCGCCCGCGTCCTGGAGATGACCTCGACGGACCGGAAGAACTATTGGGTCGCGGTCGTGCCGAGCGCCAGGCTGCAAGCTCTGTCGCTGAACGAGGCAGGCGACTACGAGCAGTCAATGACGGTCCGCTCCGTGATCCTGGCCCGGGGGCGGTGGGCGAGCGGCGCCCATACGAGATGGCCGGAGCTGACCGCGCACACCATGGCTCTGCTGGAGCACGTCGAGGCCGCCGTGCTGGCCCACGAGGACCCCGCCGGCCGGCTGTAACGGCGCCGCGAGGGCGGGGGCCGACCGGGGCCCGACGGGCGGGCCCTACCCCCTCGTCAAGGGGGTCAAGCCCATCGCATACGAGCCGCCGCCCCTGGGCGCGCGCCCCGCGGACGGGCGCGCCGGATCGTCCCGTGCGCGGTGGCCGGGCCACCTCACACGCCCGTACGGGGGACCCGGAAGGCCGGTAACACGGGGTTCACACGAGGGCAACGGTCGGGAAATCGCCCCTTGGCAGTCTGCGGGACATACCGGCGCACCGATGCCGCAGCGCCTCGCCCCGCGACGACCGTCCCGCACGGTCGAGACCACCGAAGGATGTGGCCCGTGACCTTCAAGGCTGAGTACATCTGGATCGACGGCACCGAGCCGACGGCCAAGCTCCGTTCCAAGACGAAGATCCTCTCCGACGACGCCAAGGGTGCCGAGCTGCCGATCTGGGGCTTCGACGGCTCCAGCACCAACCAGGCCGAGGGCCACGCCTCCGACTGCGTGCTCAAGCCGGTCTTCTCCTGCCCGGACCCGGTCCGCGGCGGCGAGGACATCCTGGTCCTGTGCGAGGTGCTGAACATCGACCTCACCCCGCACCCGAGCAACACGCGGGCCGCGCTGGTCGAGGTCGCCGGCCGCTACGGCTCCCAGGAGCCGATCTTCGGCATCGAGCAGGAGTACACGTTCTTCAAGGACAACTACCCGCTCGGCTTCCCGCGCGGCGGCTTCCCGGCCCCGCAGGGCGGCTACTACTGCGGCGTCGGCGCGGACGAGATCTTCGGCCGCGACATCGTCGAGGCGCACCTGGACAACTGCCTCAAGGCGGGTCTGGGCATCTCCGGCATCAACGCCGAGGTCATGCCGGGCCAGTGGGAGTTCCAGGTCGGCCCGCTCGCCCCGCTCGAGGTCTCGGACCAGCTGTGGATCGCCCGCTGGCTGCTGTACCGCACCGCCGAGGACTTCGGCGTGGCCGCCACCCTCGACCCCAAGCCGGTCAAGGGCGACTGGAACGGCGCCGGCGCGCACACCAACTTCTCCACCAAGGCGATGCGTGAGGGCTACGACGCCATCATCACCGCCTGTGAGTCGCTCGGCGAGGGCTCCAAGCCGCTGGACCACGTGAAGAACTACGGCGCCGGCATCGACGACCGCCTGACCGGTCTGCACGAGACCGCCCCGTGGGACAAGTACTCCTACGGCGTCTCCAACCGCGGCGCCTCGGTCCGCATCCCGTGGCAGGTCGAGAAGGACGGCAAGGGCTACATCGAGGACCGCCGCCCCAACGCCAACGTCGACCCGTACGTGGTGACCCGCCTGATCGTGGACACCTGCTGCGAGGCGCTGGAGAAGGCCGGCCAGGTCTGACCCGGCCGCGGGCCCGGCCCGAGCCAAGGTCGCGCACCAAGGCTCCGGAGCAGGGGGCGTCCGCCAACTGGTGGACGCCCCCTTCCACTTGGCCGCGACTCTGGTCTAATGGGAGCACAGCAACGGCATGGGGAGGTGTGGCATGACAGGTCGATTCGACCTCGAGCCCTTCTGGCCGTCCCGTCAGCACCACGACTTCGACCGTGTGTGTCGTCGCGCGATCTGCGCGCCGGCCCGCTGACCCCTTCTCCTCGCAGCCTCGCCGCCGCGCGCGAACCACGTCCCTTCCGACGACCTTCCGCGCGAAAGAAGCTGATTCCCATGGCGACCACGCACGCCTCGCACGCCTCCGACCTGCACTCCCCCGCGCTGCACCCCTCCGCCCCGCGCACGGCCGAGGCCGCCGCGCGCCGCCGCCTGCGGGCGGTGGACTCCCCGGCCGCGGCGGCTCCCGCCGCCGTCGAGCAGCTGCTGCCGCCGGGCGCCACCTGGCTGCCCGTTCCGCCGCAGTCGGTGCCCTCGCTGCCCGGCCGGCCGCCGATGGTCGGCTACCTGGTGCTGGTGCCCGCCGACCGGCAGCCCCCGTTCCTGCGCGAGGCCGCCGCGCCCGCCTCCGCGGCCCTCGCCTCCGCCTCCGCCCTCGCCCCGCCCTTGCGCCAGGACCCCGGGACCGGCGACGCGACAGGCCGGGCCGCCGACGACGCCCCGGACGCCGAGGACGCCGGGCACCCCGCGAACACGGAGCGGATCCGCGTCGACGTGGTGCGCCGCACCGCCGAGGTCGACGGGCGGCCGCTGGACCTCACCTACCTGGAGTTCGAACTCCTCGCCCACCTGGTCGCCCACCCCCACCGGGTCCACACCCGCGACCAGCTGGTGGCGACGGTCTGGGGCTACGGCCACATCGGCGACGGCCGCACCGTCGACGTCCACGTCGCCCGGCTGCGCCGCAAGCTGGGCGGACACCGCCAGGCGATCACCACCGTGCGCCGGGTCGGCTACAAGTACACGCCCCCGCTCGCCGACTGACCGTCGACGGCGCCGCCCGCCTGTGACAGGGTGACCGCCATGGAACCGATCATGGTGGAGCGGGACTGGGACGAGCGGGTCACGGCCGCCTGGGCGGCCCTGGACGACTTCCCGCAGGACGAGCAGGGCGCGGAGGCCTTCCGCGCCCGGATCGGCGCGCTGGCGGACGAGCTCCCGGACGGTCATCCGTTCGGCCTGTTCGAGCGGGCATGTGCCTGGGACTCGACCGGGCGTTCCGATCAGGCGGAGCCGCTCTACCGGCGGGCGCTGGAGGGAGGGCTCGACGGTTACAAGGGCCGCCGGGCCCGCATCCAGCTCGCCAGCTCGCTGCGCAACCTCGGCCGGGCCGAGGAGGGCGTCGCCCTGCTGGAGCCCGAACTGTCGGCGCCGTCGGACGAGTTGGACGACGCGGTGCGGTGCACCCTGGCGCTGTGCCTGTCCTCGCTGGGGCGCGACCGGGAGGGCCTGTCCCTGGTGGTCGAGGCGCTGGCCGCCCATCTGCCGCGCTATCAGAGGTCGATGGCGAACTACGCGCGGCTGCTGCGGGACCCGTCCGGGGGGAACTCTCCCACCAACGGGTGACCAACGCTCGATTCGCTCGTTCTGCTGAACGTGCAGCCACAGCATGTCGCCTCCCCTCCGCCCGCCCGCAGGTCCCGCCCCCACCGTCCCGGCGAAGGTCTCGACGTGGAGCAGGCCGAGGCCGCGCTCGTCGAGCACTACCCGCGGCTGGTCCGGCTCGCGTACCTGCTCCTGCCGTCCGGCCAGGACCGCGGCCGGCGGGTGCTCACCGCGCACGCCGTCACCCAACGGGCCCTGCCCAAGGGGAGAACGCCGTCCTCGGTGATCCCCGCCCAGGCGCAGGGCCCGGACAGCGACCCGGGGTACGCGGTCGTGCGGATGCGGATCGTGCGGGCCGCCCTGGACGCGGGCGGCGGGCGGCTGGCCCGCTTCTCGCGGCTGCCCCCGCTGCTCCCCCAGGTGTGGGGCATCCGGCTGTTCCCGCGCTCCGGAGGCGCGGGCGAACTCGCGCTGGAGCAAGGGCTGTCCGCCCTCTCCCCGGCCGGGCGGGCGGCGTACGTGCTGCGCGGTCTCGAGCGGCTGCCGGACGACGAGGTCCGTGAGGTCCTGGAGTCGGCGGGTGTGGAGAACCCGTACACGGCGGTCCGCGAGGCGGACAAGGTGCCGGTCCAGTACACCCTGCTGGACTCCCCCGAGTTCGACCCGTGCGCCCTGCAGGCCCGGCCGACGGACCTGATGCGCCGCCGTCAGCACACCAAGGCGGCCCTGGCCGCGGCGGCGGCCGCGGTGGTCTGCGCGGCGCTGGTGCTGGCGCCGGGCGACGGCTGGGGGCCGGACGGCGCCGCGGCCCCGCCGTACGCCAGCAACCCCGCGATGCGCGCCGCGCTGGACCCGGCCGAGCTGGTACGGGCCCAGCCGGACGCCTGGCGGACCTCGGCCCGCCTGGACTTCTCCGTCTGGCCCGCCCGGGGCACGCTGGCCCGGGACGAGCGGCTGCTGCGGCGCGCGCTGGCCGTCTGGGCGCGCCCCGGCCGCACCGTGCAGGTCTCCGCGACCACCGGCACGCCCTCCGGCGGCCCGGCGGGCCCGCCCCGGCTGCTGTACGCGGGCGAGGTCGACGGCGCCCGGGTGGTGCTGCTGCACGACGGACTGCGGATCGTCCGGTACGCGGAGCCCGCCACCGGGGCGGCCGGCGCCGCGCTGGACTTCGCCCGCGCCGACGGCGCCGCGGACGTCACCGCGAGCGCCGTGGTGGTGGGCCGCGCCGACGGCAACGTCCGCTACCTGCTGGCGCCCTGGGTGGAGGAGGCGGCCGGCCGGGACCTGCTGGGCGGCGGCAGGAGCGGCTCCCGCCGCGAGCTGCTGGACATCGGCCCGGACGGGGTGACCTCCCCGCTGGCCGGGCCGGTCCAGCAGCAGCCCGGCGCCTGCACCGCGTGGAACGCCCTGGAGCTCACCGGGGACGACGGCCGGCGCATGGTCACCGACCTGGGCGAGCTCACCCCGGCCGCGCTCACGGTGGGCGAACCGGGCGCGTCCCCCGCCGACTTCGGCCCCCGCTCCCGGCAGGCCTGGAAGCCGCTGGCCTGCACGCTGGCGACGATGCGCGGGCAGGGCGTGCGGTCGGTGAACGCCTGGCGGTTCGCCGAGCAGCCGCTGCCGGACGGCACGGGCTCGGCGGCCTGGGTGTGCACCCGCTCCGAGACCTGGCGCGGCGAGGGCGCGCAGGTGCTGGCCCAGTTCCGTCCGCCGGGCGTGGAGGCGGCGGCCGTCACCGCCAAGGGCACCGACGTCACGGCGTGCGGGGCGCGTGAACCGCAGGCGGTCGCCGGCGTCCTGTGGAAGGCGGGCAGCGGCGCCTGGTACCTGCTGGCGGCGGGCGGCCCGCACACGGCGTCGATCACCGCCTCCGGCGGGGTGCGCGCCGAGGCGGACGGACGGTTCCTCAGCGTCCCGGCCGAGCAGGGCGCGCGGGCCGATCTCAGGGCGACCCTGACCGACGGGAGCAAGGTCACCGGCCTCGGCTGAGGCCGGGCCGGTCCCCGGGGCCCACGCCGACCGCGGGGCCCGGGCCGGGCACGCACGCCGACCGCCGACCGCAGCGCTCCGGGACCTCACCGGATCCGCCCGTTGGCGGCTGCGGGCGGCGTGCCGACCACGGGCGCGCACCCGCCGCTAAGGTGTTCGTATGACTACCGGGGTACGCCGCAGGATGGGGGTCGAGGAGCGGCGGCAGCAGTTGATCGACGTCGCGCTCGACCTGTTCAGCCACCGCTCGCCCGACGAGGTCTCCATCGACGAGATCGCCGCGGCCGCCGGCATCTCGCGCCCCTTGGTGTACCACTACTTCCCTGGCAAGCTCAGCCTGTACGAGGCGGCGCTGAAGCTGGCCTCGCAGGACCTCGCGGGGCGGTTCACCGAGCCGCGGGAGGGCCCGCTGGGCGCCCGGCTGCTGCGGGTGACGCGCCGTTTCTTCGACTTCGTCGACGATCACGGCCCCGGATTCTCGGCGCTGATGCGCGGCGGCCCGGCGGTGGGCTCGTCGACCACCAACGCGCTGGTCGACGGGGTGCGGCAGGTGGCGTTCGAGCAGATGCTGCAGCACATGGCGCTGGACGGGCCGGTCTCCCCGCGGCTGGAGCTGCTGCTGCGCTCGTGGATCTCGCACGCCGAGTCGACGGCACTGCTCTGGCTGTCCGGGCGGGTGATCCCGCGCGAGGAGCTGGAGGTGCAGCTGGTGCACGACTTCGCCGCGCTCGCCGCCGTCGCCGCCACCTCCGACCCGCTGCTGGCGGACCTGCTGCGCCGGGTGCTGGCCGAGGAACCGCAGGACAGTCCCTTCGTCGACCTGATCGGCAGGCTCGCGGCGCTGGCCGCCTGAGGGCCGCCGCGGCGGTCGGCAGGAATCCGTCAACGCTCCCGGGGAAGACGGCAGTTCGTATCCAGTCGGACCCTCCCCAGAGATGAGTGTGACGTGATGTCCTCCTACGACCGGCCGCAGCCGAAGAACGGCCTCGCCGTACCCGCCCTGGTGCTCGGCATCCTTGCGGTGGTCTTCTTCTGGACCGTGGTCGGCGGCATCCTGCTCGGGGTCCTCGCGCTGGTCTTCGGCATCCTGGGCATGCGCCGGGCCCGCCGCGACGGGGCGCCGCACCGCAAGCTGTCGGTGACCGGTGCGGTGCTGGGCGCGCTGGCGCTGGCCGGCTCCCTGCTGCTGGTCGTGGTGGGGGCTTCGCTGCTGGGCACCGACGAGTTCAAGAACCTGCAGGAGTGCGTGAAGCAGGCGGACACCCAGGCCGAGATGGACGCCTGCGAGCGGGACTACGGCGACCAGGTCAACGACTGACCGCGCGGACGCGGCGGGCGGCCCGCGTCCCCGCCCCGGAACACCGAACGGCGTCCCCCACAGGCTGTGGGGGACGCCGTTCGCCGTTTCGCGGGACCGGGTCAGGAGGCGGTGAAGACCGCCACCGTCCGGCCCGGCACGCTGAAGGTGCCGTCCTCGTAGGAGGCCGACCTCACCACCGGGTCGGAGCCGGAGGCCTGCGCCGGGTGGAGGCGCCACCCGCCGTCACCGAGCCCGCCCACGTGCTGCTCCGCGGCCTCGGGGGTGGCGTTGAAGACCACCACCAGGTCGTCGAGGCGCATGGTGATGACACCGGGCGTCTCCTTCTCGCCGGAGAGCGGGAAGGACAGCTTCTGCTGCACCTTCGCCGTGCTGTCCAGGGAGAAGGCCTTCTCCGTGGAGCGGATCCGCAGCAGGTCACGATAGGCGGCGGAGGCGCCCTCGATCTCCTCGCAGCCCACCGACACCTTGGTCAGCAGCGGCTTGGCGTAGCCCCACTTGGGCTCGTTGTCGGCGGCCGGCGGCAGTCCGCGGCCGAAGCCGTTGCCCGCCTCGCAGTTCCAGTGGATGGCGTTGAACCAGTCGCCGCTGTCGTAGGAGTTGCGGTCCAGCGACTTCGAGCGCAGCAGGTCGGTGCCCGCCTGGGAGAGCGCCGGACCCTGTGAGAGGGCGGCGGTCGCCATGGCGAGGACCTGCATCCGGGCCCGGTCGCCGGCCGGGGTGCCGGCCGGCAGCTTGAAGGCGAGGGCGTCGAACAGCGACTCGTTGTCGTGCGCGTCGGCGTAGGCGAGGGCGTCGCCCGGGGCCTCGGCGTAGCCGGCGGGCGAGCCGTTGTAGTCGACCTGCGCGCCGGTCACCTCCTTGCCGGAGGTGTCGGTGAAGCGGTAGCCGGCCAGGTTGCCGGTCAGACCGACCTTGATCAGGTCGTGGTAGTGCAGCAGGCGCGCCTTCTGCTCGGCCTCGCTGCCGTTGGCGTTGGAGGAGTTGGGGTCGGTGTAGAGACCGGAGGCGAAGCCTTGGACGCCCGGGTCCTCGTCGAAGGGGCCGCCGCCGCGGACGGCGTCACGGGCCCGGTCGGAGAAGGTGGCGATGCCGGTGCCGGCCATGTGCTTCTGGGTGGCCTGCGTGAAGCGGGCGTCGTCGGCGATCTCGCCGAAGTTCCAGCCCTCGCCGTACAGCAGGATGTTCTTGCCGTCGACGCCGTCCTTCTCGAGGGTGAGGGCGTCCAGCGCCTTGCGGACGGCGACCATGTTGGCCTTGGGGTGGTGGCCCATCAGGTCGAAGCGGAAGCCGTCGACCTTGTACTCCTTGGCCCAGGTGACCACGGAGTCGACGACCAGCTTGCCCATCATGGCGTTCTCGGGGGCGGTGTTGGCGCAGCAGGTGGAGGTGGCCACCTTTCCGTCCGCGAGAAGCCGGTGGTAGTAGCCGGGCACGATCCGGTCGAGGACCGAGGTCTTGGCCTGGCCGCTGGCGGCGGTGTGGTTGTAGACCACGTCCATCACGACGCGCAGGCCGTCGTCGTTGAGCGACTTGACCATCTGCCGGAACTCGGTGGTGCGCTTGGTGCCGTCCGGGTCGGAGGCATAGGAGCCCTCCGGCACGGTGTAGTGGTACGGGTCGTAGCCCCAGTTGTAGGCGTCCTTGGCCGCGGTGGCGGTGACGCACTCCTGCTGGGCGGGCGAGTCCGCGGGCAGCGACGCGAGGTCGCAGTCCGGGGTGGCCTGGTCCGCCTTGCGCTCGCCGATGGTGGCGATGTCGAACACGGGCAGCAGGTGCACGTGCGAGGTGCCCGCCTCCGCGAGCTCCTTCAGGTGCTTCGAGCCGTCGCTGCCCTTGTCGGCGAAGGCCCGGTAGGTGCCGCGGTCGCCGGCCGGGACGGTCGGGTCGGCCACGGAGAAGTCCCGCACGTGCAGTTCCTGGATCTGCGCGTCGCGCAGCGGAACGGCCTCGGGCTTGGTGAGCTTCGCCCAGCCCTCGGGGGCGAGGGAGCGGTCGTCGAGGTCGACGGCCAGGCTGTGCGTGGAGTCGGCGGTCAGGGCGACCGAGTAGGGGTCGGTGACCTTGTTGACGACGACCTTCTGCTCGGTGGGCGCGAAGACCTCCACCGCGTAGCGGTAGGGCTTGTTCCTCCAGGAGGCGGGGCCGGTGACCGACCAGACGCCGGTGGCGGCGTCCCGCTTCATCGGCACTGTGGCGGAGCCGATCTCGAGGTCGACGTCCTTGGCGGTGGGGGCCCACACGGAGAGGGTGGGGCGCCCGTGGGAGAAGACCGGGCCGAGGTCGGCCTGGGCGGCCTTCGGGTACAGGTCGTCGAGGACGCCCGCGGTCTGCACGCCGGTGGCGGCGAGGACCGCCCCGTTGGCGGCGTGCTGGGCGGCGACGACCTGTCCGCGCAGGGCGGTGCGGACGCGGTCGGCGTCGCGCGGGTCGACGGTCCAGGCGGTGCCCTTGGCCAGGTGCGGGAAGCGGGCCTTCTGCTCGTCGGTGAGCTTGCCCGACGTCAGCCGCAGCCAGGTGGCGTCGCCGGTGAGCGCGCCGTCCTTCACCGCGAGGGAGCCGTCGCCGGAGGCGAGCAGCTGGGTGGAGGCGGCGGCCGGGGAGCCGTCCCAGACGACCGTGGTGCGGTCGATCCAGACGGCCTTGGAGCTCGTCAGGTCGAGGGCGCCGGAGCTGCCCGCGGGCTGCGGGAGCAGGTACTTCTCCTGGCCGGCCAGCAGCCAGACCTCGTTGCCGTTGGCCTTGAGGTCGAGGGCCTGGTCGGTGGGGAGGTCCTCTGGTCGCCCTTGTGGAGGATGTAGCTGAGGCTGGTCGCGCCGTCGGCGAGGGGCACCTCGTACACCGCGCCGAAGGAGTCGACCTTGCTGGGCTGCACGGGGCGGGCCCAGTCGGTCGGGTTCGCGGCGCCGGACCAGACGTGCAGGCCCCAGCCGTCGTAGTCGCCGTCCGCGCGGTGGTAGTGCAGGACGGCCTTGGAGCGGTCGGGCTCGGGGTATTCGGCGGCCGGCTTCTCGGTGGTGACGGCCTCCTTGCCCTGCTCGATCCAGACCTCGCCGGTGCGGGTGACGTCGACGGTGCGGTCGGCGGCGACGTCCTTGTTCCCGTCCTTGTCGATGACGAGGAAGCCGACGTCGGAGGCGCCGGGCTTGAGCTTGACCCAGGCGAAGGCGCCGTAGGCGTCGCGGCCGGTGAACGGGTGGCTCTTGGGCCACTCGGTGGCCTCGCCCTCGGCGATGTCGCCCCAGGCGTACAGGCCCCAGTCGTCGTAGTCGCCGTCGGTGCGCTTGTAGTGCACGAGCACGTGGTCGCGGGAGACGGCGGTCGGCACCTCGGGCGCCGGCGGGGTGCCGGTCGTGCTCTGCGCGAGGTCGCTCGCGGTGCGGCCGGCGCGGTCGACGACCACGGCCTTGTAGCGCAGGGCGGTCCCGACGGGGACGTCCTCGCCGATGGTCTGGGTGACCCGGTAGGGGGCGTGGTCGGCGGAACCGAGCACCTTCCACGGGCCGTTGCCGACCTGGGCGGCGAAGACGACGCGGTTGAGCTGTCCCCCGTCCACATCGGCGTTCACGGTGACGGTGCCGGTGGCGCCGGTCTCCGGGGCGGTGAGGGTGACGGCGGGGGCGGCGGCCGGCTTGGGCAGCGGGGCCTTGGCCTGGAACACGACGGCGGAGCCGGCCGGGACGGTGACCGTCACCTTGCGGTCGGCGTCGCTGCGCACGGTGGCGCCGGTGCCGTGGATGCCGCGGAAGGAGGCGTCGGCGGAGCCGGTGGCGAAGGTGGCCGACTTCTCCTCACCCGCGTTGTTGAAGGCGACCAGGTACTCGACGCCGGACCTGGCGTCGGTGCGGGAGAAGGCGTAGACGCCCGCCCCGTCGGCCGCGTAGCGCTCGGTCTGGACGCCGTCGGCGAGGGCCGGGTGGGCCTTGCGGAGCTTGGCGAGGGCGCTGATCTGCTCGTAGAGCGGCGCCTTGGTGTCGAAGGCGTCCTCGGCGTGGGTGCGGTCGGTGCCGAGCTGGTCGTCGTCGAGGTAGTCGGCGGTCTTCGAGGCGAACATGGTCTGGCGGGCGTCCTTGTCACCGCCGTTGCCGGTGAAGCCCTGCTCGTCGCCGTAGTAGATCACCGGGTTGCCGCGGCCCAGGAACATCAGCTCGTTGGCGAGCTTCGCCCTGCGCAGCAGCGCGGCGTCCGAGGCGCCGGAGCCGTCGGCCTTCAGGAAGTGGCCGATGCGCCCCATGTCGTGGTTGCCGAGGAAGGTGACCTGCTCGTAGGCGTTCGCCTTGTCGGTGGCGTACTTGTAGTCGTCGCCGAAGACCGAGGAGAGCTTCTTCGCGCTGCCGCCCTGGGAGGCGTACTGGCGCGCGGCCTCCTGGAAGGGGAAGTCGAGCGTCGAGTCGAGGCGGCCCTCGGTGACGTACGGGGCGGTGACGGAGGTGTCGCTGGAGTACACCTCGCCGAACATGAAGAAGTCGTCCCGGCCCCGCTTCGCGGCGTACGCGTCGAGGGCGGTGGCCCACTGGCTCCAGAACTCCATGTTGACGTGCTTCACGGTGTCGATCCGGAAGCCGTCGATGCCGAAGTCCCTGACCCAGCGCTGGTAGATCTTCTCCATGCCGGAGACGACCTCGGGACGCTCGGTCCACAGGTCGTCCAGGCCGGAGAAGTCGCCGTAGGTGGTGGACTCGCCGGCGTAGGTGGAGTCGCCGCGGTTGTGGTACATCGCCGGGTCGTTCAGCCAGGCGGGAACCTTGACGTTCTTCTTCGCCTCGGGCACCACGGGGGTGCGCGGGAAGGAGCCGGAATCGACGGCGGGGAAGCGGTCGCCGCCCCCGGCGTGGTCGGCGTCGTCGAAGGGCTTCCCGTCCTTCGTGAGGTACGGGAAGGCGCCCTTGGAGAGGTAGGAGTAGGACTTCTCCCGGTAGTCGACGACGTCGGCGGTGTGGTTGGTGATGACGTCGAAGAAGACCTTCATGCCCTTGGCGTGGGCGGCGTCGATCAGCTTCTCCAGGTCGGCGTTGGTGCCGAAGTGTGGGTCGACCTGGGTGAAGTCGGTGATCCAGTAGCCGTGGTACCCGGCCGACGCCTGGTCGCCGGTCCCCTGGACGGGCTGGTTCTTGAAGATGGGCGCCATCCAGATGGCGGTGGTGCCCAGGCCCTTGATGTAGTCGAGCTTCTTGGTGAGGCCCTTGAGGTCGCCGCCCTGGTAGAAGCCCTTGTCGGCGGGGTCGAAGCCGGTGGCCGTACGGGAGCCGGTGAGGCCGCCGCGGTCGTTGGAGGTGTCGCCGTTGGCGAAACGATCCGGCAGGACGAAGTAGAACTGGTCGCGCGTCAGGTCGTGGCGGGCCGGCTGGGCGGCGAGCTTCGCGTCCGACGGGGGCGCCGGGGGCTCGGCGGCCTGGGCGGCGAGCGGCGGCAGCAGCGTCGCCGCGAGTGCGGCGGCGACGGCGGTGGCGGCGATCCGCGCCCCGCCCGCGAGGCCGCGGCCCGGCTTCACGCCGGCCGGGCCGGGGAGCGGCGACGCCGCTCCGGTTCTCCTGGTACTCACCACGAAGGTCCTCCTTGACGTCCGGTGAGCTGCGATGGGCCTACGGCCGGCGGAGCGTGGGGGATGGCCGCGGCGGGGGTGAGTTCACCCGTGGCCTGCCGCGAGGGGCGGCAGGCCACGGGGAGTTGTGCGGTGGTGCGGGGTGTGACCGGTGGACCGCGGGACGACGAGCGGGCGGTACGTCGTCCTGCGGCCCACCGGTCGGTCGGAGCGGCCGACCGGGCCGGGTGACCCGATCAGCCGGGTTGGCCGACTCGCCGGTTGGCCGGGGTGCCGGTTGTCCGGACCGGACCGGACGGTTGGCCGGGTTTGGCCGGACCGGACCGTTGGCCGGGTCGGCCGGGTCGGCTGACCCGGGCCGGGGCGGCGATGTCAGGCCGTGGTGAACCAGGCCGTCGTGTCGGCCGGGACGAGGGCCTCGCCGTCGGTGACGGTGACCTCGCCGCTGGCCGTCAGCAGGCGGCCGGGCGCGGCGAACGGCACGGCCTCGCCGGTGGTGTTGGCGACGCAGACGAACGCACCGCGGCGGAAGGCGAGCACGCCCTCGGGGGCGGGCAGCCACTCGACCGCCTCGCCGGCGCCCAGGTCGGGCGCCTCGCGGCGGACGGCGAGGGCGGTGCGGTACATCTCCAGCGTGGAGCCGGGCACCCCCTGCTGCGCCTCGACGCTCAGCTCGCCCCAGCCCGCGGGCTGCGGGAGCCAGCTGCCGCCGTCGCCGAAGCCGTGACTGGAGCCCTCACGGGTCCACGGGATCGGCACCCGGCAGCCGTCGCGGAAGCCGTCCTGGCCCGCGCCGCGGAAGTAGGCGGGGTCCTGGCGCGCCTCGTCGGGCAGGTCGACGACGTCCGGCAGGCCGAGCTCCTCGCCCTGGTACAGGTACGCGGAGCCGGGCAGCGCCAGCATCAGCAGGGTGGCGGCGCGGGCGCGGCGCAGGCCGAGCTCGCGGTCGCCGGCCTCACGGATCTGGGTGCCCAGGCCCGCCGGGTTGGCGAAGCGGGTGGCGTGCCGGGTCACGTCGTGGTTGGAGAGCACCCAGGTGGCGGGCGCGCCCACCGGGCGCATCGCCTCCAGGGTGCGGTCGATGACCTCGCGCAGCTCGGCGGCGTCCCAGTGGGTGCTCAGGTACTGGAAGTTGAACGCCTGGTGCAGCTCGTCGGGGCGCACGTAGTGGGCGGTGCGCTCGACGGTCGGGGTCCACGCCTCGGCGACGAAGACGCGGTCGCCGCTGTACTCGTCGAGGATCAGGCGCCACTGGCGGTAGATCTCGTGGACGCCGTCCTGGTCGAAGAACGGGACGACGCCGTCGCCGAGCAGCTTGACCTGCTCGTTGCCGCCGATGTCGGGCAGACCGGGCGCCTTGACCATGCCGTGGGCAACGTCGATCCGGAAGCCGTCGACGCCCATGTCCAGCCAGAACCGCAGGATGGAACGGAACTCGTCGTTGACCGCCGGGTGGTCCCAGTTGAAGTCGGGCTGCTCGGGGGCGAACAGGTGCAGGTACCACTCGCCCGGTGTGCCGTCGGGCTCGGTGACCCGGGTCCAGGCCGGGCCGCCGAAGATGGACTCCCAGTCGTTGGGCGGGAGTTCACCGTTGGCGCCCTTGCCGGGGCGGAAGTGGTAGCGGTCGCGCAGCGGCGAGCCGGGGCCGTCGGCGAGGGCCCGCTTGAACCACTCGTGCTGGTCGGAGGAGTGGTTGGGCACCAGGTCGACGATGATCCGCAGACCCAGGTCGTGGGCGTCGCGGATCAGTCCGTCGGCGTCCAGCAGGTTGCCGAACATCGGGTCGACGGCGCGGTAGTCGGCGACGTCGTAGCCGGCGTCGGCCTGCGGGGAGGCGTAGAAGGGGCTCAGCCACACCGCGTCCACGCCCAGGTCGCGCAGGTAGGGCAGCCGGGCGCGGATGCCCGGCAGGTCGCCCATGCCGTCGCCGTCGCTGTCGGCGAAGCTGCGCGGGTACACCTGGTAGATGACCGCGTCCCGCCACCAGTCGCGGCGGTCGGCGACGGCGTGGCCGGCGGTACGGGGGGCCGTGCGGTGGGTGGGAGAAACCGGTTCGGCGGTCTGGTGACTCATGACGTCCTTGCTGTGTGCCGAGGGTCGCTGTGGTGGGGGGAGGTGCCGTGGCGCGCGGTCAGCCCTTGGTGCCGCCGGCGGTGAGGCCGGTGACCAGGTTCTTCTGGACCAGGTAGAAGAAGGCCGAGACCGGTATCGCCACCAGGACCGCGGTGGCGGCCATCAGGTGCCGCTGGGCGTCGTGCTCGCTGACGAAGCTCTGCATGCCCACCGCGAGGGTGTACTTGGTGTCGTCGAGCATGAACGTCGAGGCGAAGGCGACCTCGCCGAAGGCGGTGATGAAGTTGTAGAACGCGGCGACCGCCAGGCCCGGGCGGGCCAGCGGCAGGATCAGCCGCAGGAAGGTGCCGAAGGGGCTCAGGCCGTCGACGCGGCCGGCCTCGTCGATCTCGAAGGGGATCGTGTCGAAGTAGCCCTTGAGCAGCCACGCCGAGTAGGGGACGGCGGTGGAGCAGTAGACCAGGATGAGGCCGCCGAAGGTGTCGATCAGCCGCAGGCTCGTCAGCAGCTGGTACATCGGCACGATCAGCACGGCGATCGGGAACATCTGGGTGCACAGCAGCACCCACATCAGCTTCTTCTGGCCGGGGAAGCGCATCCGGGAGACCGCGTAGCCGGTGGTGGCCGCGATCAGCACGCCGAGCACGGTGGTGCCCAGCGAGACGATCAGGGAGCTCTTGAGCCAGTACAGGAAGTTGCTGTCGGACAGGACCGTGACGTAGTTGTCCAGGGTGGCCTTGCCGAAGATGCCGCCGGGCCGCAGGTAGTCGTCCTTGTCCGGGCCGAGCGACAGCAGGAAGATCCAGGCGACCGGGAGGACGGCGATCAGGCTCGCGACGATCAGCACGATGTGCGAGACGGCCCGGACCAGCGGGCGGGTCTCGCCGCGGCGGCGCACCGCCTTCCGCGCGGTCCGTGCGGGTGCCGCCTCGACGGGGGTCTCGAGGGTGTGGGTAGTCATGGCTCCTGCCTCAGGACTGCTGCTCGCCGCGGGCCAGCCAGCGGCGGTAGAAGGAGGTGAAGACGACCAGGATCGCGAGCAGCAGCATGCCGTAGGCCGCCGACTGGGCGAAGTCCCGCGGCTGCTGGCCGAATCCCAGGAAGTAGGCCCAGGTGACCAGGATCTGCGCGTCCGGCGCCTTGGTGCCGAACAGCAGGAAGATCACCGCGAACTGGTTGAAGGTCCAGATGATGCCCAGCAGGACGACGGTGGAGCTCACCGAGCGCAGGCCGGGCAGGGTGACGTAGCGGAACCGCTGCCAGGGGGATGCTCCGTCGAGCTCGGCGGCCTCGTAGAGGTTGCCGTCGATCGACTGCAGGCCGCCCAGCAGGGAGACCATCATGAACGGCACGCCGCACCAGGTGTTCACCATGATCGCGGCGACCCGCTGCCAGAGGGTGTCCTCCAGCCACAGGGGCGTCGGCAGGTGCAGCAGTTCCAGGCCGGCGTTGATGATGCCCTCGTCGGCGAGCATGAAGCGCCAGCCGAAGACGGTGACGAAGGTGGGCACGGCCCACGGCAGGACCAGCATCAGCCGGTAGAAGGTGCGTCCGCGCAGCTTCTGGTTGAGCAGCAGGGCCAGGCCCAGACCGAGCGTGTAGTGCAGCGTCACACAGGCGACGGTCCACACGATGGTCCAGATGAAGTGCGACCAGAACCGGTCGTACGCGGTCTCTCCGAAGAGGATGTCCGCGTAGTTGTCCAGCCCGACGAACTTGTACGTCGCCTCGATCTCGTTCACGCCGATGGTGCGCGCGGAGTTCAGCGAGTTCGCGTCGGTCAGGGTGAGCCAGAAGCCGTAGACCAGTGGGTACAGGACGAGCACGCCCAGCACGAGGACCACCGGCGCGATCATCGCGTAGGCGTACCAGTGCCGGCGCCATCCGTGGCGGATCGCAGCGATCATGGAAACGACACCTTCGAGGCCGGCGACCGGCCGTTCGTCGGGGAGGGGAGGGAGG
>NZ_JBRIOU010000003.1:180395-189652 GCF_053474865.1 Streptomyces sp. CO7 | reverse complement strand
CTGCCGGACCCGTGTCAGGTCGGGTCCGGCAGTCACCCCGGTCGGGGCTGCCGGTCTTACTTGGTGAAGCCCGGCAGGAGCTTGGCCATCTCCGTCTCGATCGCGGTCAGACCCTTGTCGAGGGTCTTCTTGCCGCTGGCGATGGCGGGCAGCTCGGCGTCGAGCTTGCCGAACAGCGAGCCGTACTCGGGCAGCTCGGGACGGGGCTGGGCGGCGGGCAGGACGCCCTGGTAGCCGGCGATGCCCGGGTCGGCCTTGACCTTGTCGGTGTAGGCGTCGTCACGGGTGGGCAGCGTGGAGTTCTTGAGGGCCACGGACTCCTGCGACTTCGCGGAGGTCATGAACTTCACGAACTTCAGCGCGGCGTCCTGGTGGGCCTTGTCCGAGCCGGCGTAGACCGACAGGTTGTGGCCGCCGGTCGGCGCGCCGGCCTTGCCGGTGGAGCCGGCCGGGACGGTGGCGATGCCGAGGTTCTGCTTGTCCTGGAACGCCGAGCCCTTGTAGAAGTTGGTGATCTCCCACGGGCCCTGGATGATCGAGGCGACCTCGCCGTTGACGAAGGCGTCCTGGATGTGGGCGTAGGCGTCGGCGGTGCCGTCGGCCTTGTGCAGGCCCTTGCCGTCGAACAGGCCGTTCCAGGCCTTGAACGCCTTCTGCGCCTCGGGCGAGTTGACGGTGACCTTCTTGCCCGCCACGTCGACCATGTCGGTGCCCTCGCCGAAGAGGAACGGCATGGCGTAGTAGCCGGCGGTGGAGCCCCAGTAGCCGTCCTTGCCGGTCTTCGACTTGATCGTCGCGGCGGCCTTCTTCAGCTCGTCCCAGGTGGCGGGGGCCTTGTCGATGCCCGCGTCGGCGAAGAGCTTCTTGTTGTAGACGAGCGCGAGGGTGTCGGTGACGATCGGGACACCGTAGGTCTTGCCCTCGAACTGGGCCTGCTTGATCAGGTTCGGCTGGAAGGCGTCCTTCTCGGAGAGCGCCTCGGTGCCGTCCAGCGGCAGGAGGTACTGCTTCTTCGCGAAGGCGGGGGTCCAGCCGACCTCGGCACGGATCACGTCCGGGGCGCCGGAGGAGCCGGCGGCCGTGTCGAACTTGTTCTGGGCCTGGTCGAAGGGCACGTTGACGTACTTGACCTTGATGCCCTTGTTGGCGGCCTCGAACTCCTTGACCAGAGCCTTGTAGGTCGGCGCCTCGTTCGTCGCGTTGGTGGTGTCCCACCACGTGATGGTGACGGGGCCGTCCGCCTTCGAGTCGTCGCCTTCCCCGCCGCACGCCGTCGCCGTCAGAGCGAGGGACGCCGCCAGCGCGGTGGCCGCTATGCCACGCCGCATGAGTTCTCCTTGAGGGTCTGTGCCCGGTGCACTGGCCGGCTGCGTCCTTGCAACCGGCGGGCGACCGGAAACGTAACAGCGCTGCAACCCGTGCGAAAGACCTTGCAGAAAAAAGCTGCCGAACCGTGTCCTAGTCGCGTCCGAGCCGACTCCCAGGAGGCCGATCTGGCCGGTCCGCCATGGGTCAAAAAGGAACATAATCACGCGAACTTCACCCGGTGTGGCGTGAGTCGCACTTCCGGGACGACTCCTCGTACGCCTGTGCAAGACTTTGCAAGTTCTTGCGGGTCCGTGTGTGAGGCCCCATCATCGAAGGCCACGAGGAAACAGGGAGCGCATGACGCAGCAGCCCGCGTACAAGTCACGCGCCCGAAGGCCGGTACAGTCCCGTCCCGTGACCGCACGGCTTGCCGACATCGCCGCGCAGGCGGGAGTGAGCGAAGCGACTGTCAGCCGGGTCCTCAACGGGAAACCCGGAGTCGCCGCCGCGACCCGCCAGGCCGTGCTGGCCGCGCTGGACGTCCTCGGATACGAACGCCCCGTCCGCCTGCGCCAGCGCAGCGAGGGCCTGGTGGGGCTCATCACGCCCGAACTCGAGAACCCGATCTTCCCGGCGCTGGCCCAGGTGATCGGCCAGGCGCTGACCCGCCAGGGCTACACCCCGGTGCTCGCCACCCAGACCCCGGGCGGCTCCACCGAGGACGAGCTCACCGAGATGCTGGTCGACCGGGGCGTCGACGGGATCATCTTCGTCTCCGGCCTGCACGCCGACACCTCCGCCGACATGGGCCGCTACGAGCGGCTGCGCGCGCAGGGCGTGCCGTTCGTGCTGGTCGACGGTTTCTCGCCGCAGGTGCGCGCGCCGTTCATCTCCCCCGACGACCGGGCGGCGATGTCGCTCGCGGTGACCCACCTGGCGTCGCTGGGCCACACCCGCATCGGGCTGGCTCTCGGCCCGCAGCGCTTCGTGCCGGTCCAGCGCAAGATCGAGGGCTTCACCTCGGCGATGCGGGAGCGCCTCGGCATGTCCGAGCGGGAGACCACCACGCTGGTCGAGCACTC
Organism: Streptomyces sp. CO7; assembly: GCF_053474865.1. Lineage (NCBI taxonomy): Bacteria > Bacillati > Actinomycetota > Actinomycetes > Kitasatosporales > Streptomycetaceae > Streptomyces > Streptomyces sp. CO7. The sequence goes on along the minus strand of NZ_JBRIOU010000003.1, from coordinate 187,262 downwards.
GCTCTACACCCTCGAGGGCGGCCAGGCGGCCGCCGCTGCCCTGATCGACCGCGGCTGCACGGCGGTGGTCTGCGCGAGCGACATGATGGCGCTGGGCGCGATACGCGCGGCCCGTGGTCTGGGCCTGCAGGTGCCGGAGGACGTCTCGGTGGTCGGCTTCGACGACTCCCCGCTGATCGCCTTCACCGACCCTCCGCTGACCACCGTCCGCAAGCCGGTGCCCGCCATGGGGCAGGCCGCGGTGCGCACGCTGCTGGAGGAGATCGCCGGGACGCCCGCCCCGCAGAGCGAGTTCGTCTTCATGCCGGAGCTGGTGGTGCGCGGCTCCACCGCCTCCGCGCCGGCCGCCGGCCCGGGCGCCGCGCGTTGAACGGACCGGCTTCCGCCGGGAGGTTCGCCCCGCGAATGGTTCGGACCCCTAAGGGTTCCGGTGAACGAAATGCGACCAGGATCCTTCCGGAGGATGATCGGTCGGGTAAGGCATTTCTGGCAGACTGACGTGCCATGGGTGAGGGACCGTGACCGCTTTGGAAGGCCGCCCGCGGCAGGCCGTTCCCGGCACAGACGCGGGCGCGGACGAACGACCGGGTCTGCTGCGGCGTGTGCGCACGCCGCGCCGGCCGAGGATCTGGTTCGAGATCCTGCTGATCGGGGCGAGTTACTGGACGTACTCGTTGATCCGCAACGCCGTGCCCGAGCAACGGGCCGTCGCGCTGCGCAACGCCGACTGGCTCTGGGACGTCGAGAACCGGCTCGGCATCGCCGTCGAGGAAACGGTCAACCAGGGGATCAACTCGGTCACCTGGCTGATCGTCGGCATGAACTACTACTACGCCACCTTGCACTTCGTGGTGACGATCGGCGTCCTGGTATGGCTGTTCCGCTGCCGGCCGCTGCTCTACTCCGGGGCGCGCACGGTGCTGTTCGCGACCACTGCGGTCGCGCTGGTGGGCTACTACCTGTTCCCGCTGGCGCCGCCCCGGCTGATGAACGGCTCGATGTTCGTCGACACGGTGCTGGTCCACGGGACCTGGGGGTCGATGGCCTCCGGCGACCTCAAGCACATGTCCAACCAGTACGCGGCGATGCCGTCCATGCACATAGGGTGGTCGCTCTGGGCCGGTCTGACGGTCTTCGCGCTGGCCCGGGTGCCGTGGGTGCGGGTGCTGGCGCTGCTGTACCCGACGGCCACGCTGGTGGTCATCGTCGCCACCGCCAACCACTTCTGGCTGGACGCCGTCGGGGGCCTGATGTGCCTCGCCTTCGGCTTCGCCGTCGCGCGCCTGATGTACGGCGCGGCGTCGGTCCCCGGCCCCTTCCACCGCGGGGCGGCGACGCCGGCCCTGCCGGTGCCGCCTTCCGTGGAGCCGGCACCCGCCGGGCTCCCTGACCGGCGGGCGGGCGGCTCGCGGGCGCACACCCGCACGCTCCCGCCCGCGGGACGCCGGTGACCGGCCGGCGGTGACCGGCCGCCCTGAGTCCGATCACCGCAGAGCAACAGACCGCAGGTGCGAACGATCTCCGTTCGCACCTGCGGTCGTTTCTCCGACGGCCTCTGCACGCTGCCTGTTTCGTCCGCGTGGTGCGCCAGAGAAGGCGGCGACGAGGCGGCAGGGGTGAGGAAGCGCCGATTCCTCCCCTTTTCTCCAGGACAGGACGTGTCATTTCCTGCCCTATCGGCCACTCGAGTTCGGACAGGCGGTCCGCGGTACAGGACCGCAGGCGGGACACCGAAGAGGAGTAGTCGCCGATGAGTGAGTCCGTACAGACCGGAAGCGGGACGACCGGGGACAAGGTCAGAACCGAGGCGTCTTCGACGGCCGACAAGGCCAAGCAGGGCGCGAGCCAGGTCGCGGGGACCGCGGCGGAACAGGCCCAGGCGGTCGTGGGTGAGGCACGGCAGCAGGCGAGCACCGTCGTCGAAGACCTGCGGAACCGCGCGAAGGACGAAGCGGACGAGCAGACGCGCCGCGCGGCCGGCACGCTGCGGCAGTGGGCGGAGGACTTCTCCGGCCTTGCCGAGCACGCCCGGGGCGACTCGCCCGCCCGCACGCTGGTGGCCCAGGCGGCAGACCGGGGGAACCGGGCGGCCGACTACCTGGAGAGTCAGGGGGCCGACGGTCTCGTGTCCGACCTGGAGGCGTTCGCCCGCCGTCGCCCGGGCGCGTTCCTGGGCGGTGCCGTGCTGGCCGGGATGGCCGTGGGACGCCTGGCGCGGGTGGCGAAGGAAGCCTCCGGACCCGACGGTTCCGGGCATGAGCAGGAGCAGGAGCAGGTCTCCGGCACGGCGGGCGTGCGCACGCCGATCACCACGCAGCCGCCGTCCGGTTCCCCGCCCGGCCCCGTGCCGGCTCGTCAACACCCGTACCCGGAGGTGTGAGGTGGCCTCGACTCCTCCCCCGTCCGGCTCGTACGAGCCGCAGGAGCAGGACAGGTCCGTGGGCGAATTGCTGTCCGTGGTGACGGCGGACCTGCAAACCCTCTTCCGCCAGGAGATCGAGCTGGCCAAGGCCGAGGTCAGGGAGGAGGCGGCCAAGGCGGGCAAGGCGGCCGGCATGTACGGCGGCGCGGGCTTCGCCGGCTACATGGTCCTCCTGTTCCTGTCGCTGGCCCTCCTGCTCGGCCTCTCCAACGTCATGGACGGCGGCTGGGCGGCGTTGATCGTCACCGCGCTGTGGGCCGTCGTCGCGGCCGTGCTGTACCGGAAGGGCCGCGCCGAGGCGCACACCGTCTCACCGAAGCCCGAGCGAACCGTCGAGACCCTGAAGGAGAACGCGCAATGGGCACGTCACCCGACCGAATGAGGGCCGACATCGAGGCCACTCGCGACCAGTTGTCCGCAGACGTGGACCAGCTCACCCGCCGGACCAGCCCGCGGCAGGCGGTGCGACGGCGCACGAGCCGCGTGCGCGGCACGGCGGCAGGCCTCCGCGACCGGGTCATGGGCACCGCCTCCTCCACCGCCCACGGCGTGTCCGGCACCGCCTCGCAGACCGCTCACCGCGCCTCGGACACGGCCTCGCAGACCGCGCACAGCGTGTCGGACACCGCGCAGTCGGCGGCCGGCTCGCTGCGGGAGGGGGCCTCCCGCGCCGCCGGGACCGCGCGTGAGACGGCGGACCAGGCGGAGCAAGCCGTGCAGCAGGCGCCCGACACGGCCCGCCGCCGGACCCGGGGCAACCCGCTGGCCGCCGGCCTGGTCGCCTTCGGTCTCGGTCTGCTCACCTCCTCGCTGCTGCCGGCCACCCGGACCGAGCAGGAGAAGGCCGCCGAGTTGATGGATCGCGGCGGGGAGACACTGGAGCCGGTGAAGAAGGCCGCCGCCGAGTCGGCGCAGCACCTGAAGGAAGGCGCCACGGAGGTCTCGCGGAGCGCTGCCGCGGAGGTGAAGGACAGCGCAGCCGAGGCGGCCCGGACCACCCAGGAAGCCGCCCGCGACCAGGGCGGACAGGTCGCCGGGCAGGCGCGCGACTCCGGCCGGTCCCTGGCGGACGAGGCCCGGGGTTCCGGGCCCGGCTGACCCGCCGGCCTCCCCCGCCCTCGGCTCACCGGCGACCGGAGGAGGGAGCACAGCGCGTGGGGCCGGCGGTCCGAGGACCGCCGGCCCCGTCGCGGCGTCCCGGGCCCCGCTGCTACACGGCGCTGTCGTAGAACAGCCGCTCCACGACCGTCCGGGCCCTGCGCGTGGTGCGCCGGTAGTCGTCGATCATGTCGCCCGCCCGGCCGGGGCCGTACCCCAGGTACCGGCCGACCGCGGCCATCTCCCGCACGTCCGTCGGGAAGGTGTCCCCCGCGCGGCCGCGCACCAGCATCACCGCGTTGCGGACCCGGGTCGCCAGCACCCACGCCTCGTCGAGGACCGCCGCGTCGTCCGCGCCGATCAGCTCCGCGTCCCGCGCCGCGGCCAGCGCCTGGCGGGTCCGCGTGGTGCGCAGCTCCGGGATCCGCGCCGCGTGCCGCAGCTGGGTGAGCTGCACCGTCCACTCCACGTCGGTGAGCCCGCCGCGCCCCAGCTTGGTGTGGAGCGTCGGGTCGGCACCGCGGGGCAGCCGCTCGGACTCCATCCGCGCCTTCAGCCGCCGCACCTCGCGCACCGCGTCCTCCTCCAGCCCGCCGGCCGGGTACCGCAGCGGGTCCACCAGCTCGACGAACCGACGCCCCAGCTCCTCGTCGCCGGCCACCGGCTCGGCCCGCAGCAGGGCGTGCGACTCCCAGGCCAGGGACCAGCGCCGGTAGTACGCCGCGTAGGAGGCGAGCGTGCGCACCAGCGGCCCGCTGCGCCCCTCCGGCCGCAGGTCCGTGTCGACGATCAGCGGCGGGTCGGTGCTGGGCAGCTGCAGCAGCCGCCGCATCTCGGAGACCACGGTGTTCGCGGCCTTCGCCGCCTCCGCCTCGTCGACGCCCTCGCGCGGCTCGTGCACGAAGAGCACGTCCGCGTCGGAGCCGTAGCCCAGCTCGTGCCCGCCGAAGCGGCCCATGCCGATGACCGCGAACCGGGTGGGCAGCTCGTCGCCCCAGCGCTCGCGGACCACCGCCCGCAGCGTGCCGGCCAGGGTGACGGCGGTCAGGTCGGAGATGGCGCCGCCGACGCGGTCGACCAGCGCGCCCGGGTCGGCCTCGGCGGGCTGCGTCTCGGTGCCGTACGAGCCCACGATGTCGGCCGCGGCGGTGCGGAACAGCTCGCGGCGCCGCACCCCGCGCGCCACGTAGACGCCCTGTTCGGCCGTCCCCGCGCGGCTCACCGCGGCGAGGACCTCCTGCTCCAGCCGTTCCCGGGACCGCGGCTCCAGGCCGCCGCCGACGCCACGGCCGCCGCGTTCGCCCTCCCCGCCGTCGCCGAGCAGCGCGACCGCCTCGGGCGCGCGCAGCAGCAGGTCGGGGGCGAGCCGCCCGGCGGACAGCACGCGGGCCAGGTTCTCCGCCGCCGCGCCCTCGTCGCGCAGCAGCCGCAGGTACCAGGGGGTGGCGCCGAGTGCGTCGGAGACCTTGCGGAAGTTGAGCAGCCCGGCGTCCGGGTCGGCGGAGTCCGCGAACCAGCCGAGCAGCACCGGCAGCAGCGTGCGCTGGATGGACGCCTTGCGGGAGACGCCGGCGGACAGCGCCTCCAGGTGGCGCAGCGCCGCCGCCGGGTCGGCGTAGCCGAGGGCGACCAGCCGCTCCCGGGCCGCGTCCGGCCGCAGCCGCGCCTCGCCGGGGGCGAGCTGGGCGACGGCGTTGAGCAGCGGGCGGTAGAACAGCTTCTCGTGCAGCCGCCGCACCACCGAGGAGTGCCTGCGCCATTCCTTGCGCAGTTCGGTGACGGGCTCGGAGCGCAGCCCCAGCGAGCGGCCGAGGCGGCGCAGGTCGTCCTCGTCCTCGGGCATCAGGTGGGTGCGGCGCAGCCGGTACAGCTGGATGCGGTGCTCGGTCTCGCGCAGGAACCGGTAGGCGGCGTCCAGCCCGGCGGCGTCCTCACGGCCCACGTAGCCGCCGGTGGCGAGGGCCTTGAGCGCGTCCAGGGTGGTGCCGCTGCGCAGCGAGGTGTCGGCGCGGCCGTGCACCAGCTGCAGCAGCTGCACGGCGAACTCGACGTCCCGCAGGCCGCCCGGCCCGAGCTTCAGCTCCCGCTCCAGCTCGGCGGCGGGGATGCCGGCCACCACCCGGCGGCGCATCTGCTGCACGTCGGCGACGAAGTTGTCCCGCTCGGCGGCCTGCCACACCATCGGGTGCAGGGCCGCCAGGTAGGCGGCGCCGAGTTCCCGGTCACCGGCCACCGGCCGGGCCTTGAGCAGCGCCTGGAACTCCCAGGTCTTCGCCCAGCGCTGGTAGTAGGCCACGTGGCTGGCCAGCGTGCGCACCAGCGGGCCGTTGCGCCCTTCGGGGCGGAGGTTGGCGTCGACCGGCCAGATCGAGCCCTCGACGGTCGTCTCCGAGCAGATCCGCATCAGGTGGGAGGCGAGCCGGGTGGCCGCCTGCAGCGCGGCCCGCTCGTCGGCGTCCCGGGCGGCCTCGGCGACGAAGATGACGTCGACGTCGGAGACGTAGTTGAGCTCGTGCCCGCCGCACTTGCCCATCGCGATCACGGCGAGCCGGCACAGCGCGGTGTCCTCGGGAGCGGCGGCCTCGGCCATGGCGAGGGCGGCGCGCAGGGTGGCGGTGGCCAGGTCGGCGAGTTCCCCGGCCGTCTCGGCGACGTCTATCGTCCCGCGGACGTCGCGGGCGGCGATGGACAGCAGGCAGCGGCGGTAGGCCACCCGCAGCTCCACCGGGTCGCGGGCGTCGGCGAGGCCCTCCTCGAACTCGGGCACGCCCTGGTGCAGGTCGCGCGGCTCGTAGGTGACCAGCGCCTGCCAGTCGTCCGGGTGCCGGGCCAGGTGGTCCCCCAGCGCCTCGGAGGCGCCGAGCACGCCCAGCAGCCGGTCACGCAGCGGCTTGGCGGACAGCAGCGTGTCGAGCAGCCGGGAGCGGTGGGTGCGGTCGGGCTGCGCCTCGAGGATGCGGACCAGGCCGCGCAGCGCGAGGTCCGGGTCGGCGGTGGCGGCCAGCGCCTCCAGCAGCAGCGGGTCGCCGCGGACCGCACTCAGCTCGGGGCTCTCCAGCAGCCTGCCGGCGGCCGAGGGGTCCGTGAACCCGTGCCGCAGCAGCAGGGTGAAGGTGCTGCTCCGCCGCCCCGAAGTCGCCATCAGCGCCGCCTCTCCACCATCGTGATCGTCCGGCCCCGAGCCTAGCCCCCGGCCCCGGGCGAGGGACCCTCGCGGGGCGGTCCACGGTCCGTGCCCTCGCGCGGACGACAGCCTCCCTCGGGGGGCGACCACTGCGGGCGGCGGGGCAGCACCCTGCTGCCCCGCGTGCAAACGCTGAACCGCACCCACCTGCCCACCCTGCGGA
>NZ_JBRIOU010000003.1:175740-180295 GCF_053474865.1 Streptomyces sp. CO7 | reverse complement strand
GGCAGGGGCCCACCGTCCCGGCGGACAGCCGTACGCAGGAACGTGGCTGTCACGCGACCGGGCCCGGGCCCCAGGCACCGCACGCGGCGGTGGCGGGGTAACGCGACCCCCCGGCCCCCACCCGGGCGCACTCCACTGGCGACCGAACCCCCCGTCCGCTTCGGTGGAACCCATGACCAACATGGAGATGACCCTCGAGGTGGTCCCGATCCCCGTCTCGGACGTGGACCGCGCCAAGGAGTTCTACGCGGAGAAGGTCGGCTTCCACGTGGACCTCGACGGCGAGGTCGCCCCCGGCCTCCGCATCGTCCAGCTCACCCCACCCGGCTCCGGCTGCTCCATCGCCCTCGCCGAGGGCCTGGAGATCCCCACCGGCACCCCTCGCCCCGGCACCTATCACGGCCTGCAGCTCTGCGTGCCCGACATCCACCGCGCCTACGAGGAGCTCACCGCCCGCGGCCTGGAGGTCAGCGAACCGGTCTCCTTCGTCGAGGGCCAGGACGGCGCCACGTTCATGTACTTCAGCGACCCGGACGGCAACGGCTGGGCGGTCCAGGAGTTCCGCCACCGGGCCACGGAACCGCTGCACCAGCTCCTCTCCGACCAGGCGGCGAAGCGGCGCGACTAGCCCCCGGCCGGCCTCACCGCCCAGCCGACACCCGGCTCCCACTTGCCTTACCTATCGTTTTTCGATAACTTCCCATCGTTCTTCGATTGACTGTATGAGGGAAGAGGGAGGGGCGATGGGCAAACTGGCCGTGCTCGCTCTGCGGGCCGTCATCGCGGCGTTGCTCACGGGGTCGCTGTTCGTCCAGGCGGTGCTGCTGCCGCTGATCTATTTCGACACCAGGGACGAGGCGGGGGACGTCGCCCCGCTGCCGTTCGTGACGCTCGTGTTCCTGGGGGTCGTCGCGGCCCAGGTGGTGCTGGTCTGCGTCTGGAGGCTGGTGACGATGGCGCGGAGCGGGACGGTGTTCTCGCACGCGGCGTTCCGCTTCGTCGACGTCATCACCGGGGCGTTCGCCTCGGCGGCGGTGCTGATCTGGGTGTTCGGCGTGCTGCTGGCCTCGCTGAACCCGGGCGCGCCGGAGGAGGACCAGGTGGCGCCGGGGGTGGTGCTGATCGTCGGCGGCGTGGGCCTGGCCGTGTTCGGCGTCGCGCTCGTCGTTCTGGTCCTGCGGACGCTGCTCGCGCAGGCGGTGGACCGTGACGTCGAGGCGTCGCGGATGCGGGCCGAGCTGGACGAGGTGATCTGATGCCGATCGCCGTCGACATCGACGTGATGCTGGCCCGCCGCAAGATGTCCGTGGGCGAGCTGGCCGAGCGGGTGGGAATCACCCCCGCCAACCTGGCCGTCCTCAAGAACGGCCGCGCCAAGGCGGTCCGCTTCACCACCCTGGCCGCCCTGTGCGAGGTCCTCGACTGCCAGCCGGGTGACCTGCTGCGCTGGGAGCCCGGTGAACTCGACGAGGCCGAGGCCCTCGAGGGCCCCGACGCGGCCGGGTCCGCCTCCCCCGCCGCCGCGAACCGGACGTAGCGCGGGCCGCACGGCTGGTTCGGCGGGAAACGGGGAACACGGGTGGGACCGCTCCCGCCCGGGCCCTCAGCTGGAGGACGCGATGCCCGCCGAACCCGTCGAATCCCACCTCGACCCCCGCTACAGCGACCCGGACGCGATCCCACCCCAGTGGCCGGAGGCGGAACGCCTGCTGGCCGCGGCGGAACTGTTCTGGATCTCCACCGTCCGCCCCGACGGCCGCCCGCACGTCACCCCGCTGCCGGCCGTCTGGGCGGACGGCGCCCTCCACTTCTGCACAGGCCCGGACGAACGCAAGGCCCGCAACCTCGCCGCCAACCCGCACGTCACGCTGACCACCGGCACCAACCTGTGGGACACCGGCTACGACCTGGTCGTCGAGGGCGAGGCCGCCCGCGTCACGGACGACGCCCGGCTGCGTGACCTGGCGGCCCGGTGGAAGGACAAGTACGGCGACTTCTGGCGCTTCGAGGTCCGCGACGGTCACTTCCACCACGGCCCTGGCGCGGCCCTCGTCTTCGCCGTCGCCCCCCGCACCGTCTTCGGCTTCGGCAAGGGCCGCCCCTTCAGCCAGACCCGCTGGCGCTTCGCCTGAGAGCAGCCGGGCCGCAGCGGAACGGACGTACCGTCTGCGCCATGGATGCCACCGCGCAGCAGCCGCCGTCGGAGCGGATCCTCTCTGTCGTGACGGTGATCGCCGCCCTGCCCACCCCCGACGGCGGCCGCCCCGTGCTCGTCGCCGTCGACGGTCCCGGCGGCTCCGGCAAGACCACCCTGGCCGCCTCTCTGGCAGAGAGCCTGCGGGACTGTGCCGTCGTCCACGTCGACGACTTCTACCGCCCCCTGCCCGACGAGGAACGCGCACGCCTCGACCCCGAACAGGGCTACCACCGCTACTTCGACTGGCAGCGGCTCCGCGACGAGGTGCTGCTGCCCCTGCGGGCCGGCCGCCCCGCCCGCCACCGGCCGTACGACTGGGCCACCGGACGGCTCGGCCCTTGGCACGAGACCGGCACCGGCACCGAGGTCGTGATCGTCGAGGGCGTCTACTCCGCCCGCCCTGAGCTGTCCGGCCTGTACGACCTCACCGTCTACGTCGACACCCCCCGCGACACCTGCCTGCGCCGCGTCCGGGACCGCGCCGAGAACCCGGAGGAGTGGATCACCCGCTGGCGCGCGGCCGAGGACCACTACATCGCGACGACGCTGCCCCGGAGCCGGTGCACCCTCACGGTCTCCGGAGAATGATCTTCCGGCCGCACCCCGCCTGTGCCACACTCCGCCGACGACTCGGCTCGACGTGGAAGGAGCGCAGGACATTGCGCGGGGTGGGGAGATTTCTGGCGGCGTGCGTCGCGGTACCGGTGCTGGCCGCGTGCGGCGGCACCGACGGGGGCGAGGCCCGGACGAAGCCGAGCGGCGAGGCCGGGAAGGCGACGCCGGCCGCCGAGGAGGCCGCGCCGGTGACGCGTACCTCGGCCGAGCGAGAGGTACGTGCGGCCGTCGACGCCGGGGGCTTCGGGCAGCCCCGTTTCGTAGACCTTCCGAAGTCGGACATCACGGCCTCCTGCGTGGTGAGCGGCCACGTGCGCACACCGGACGATCCGGACGAGAAGTCCGTCAGGACGGTCGTCGCCGCGCTGGAGAAGAGTGGCTGGCGCAGGACGGGCGGCTTCTCCAAGACCTACGGATCGCTCTTCTCCCTGGAGCGGGAGGAATGGACACTCGACGTGATGACGGGCTCCCTCACGGCGGACCAGATGGCGGCGGCCACTCCCGGCGCATCGGCGGAGGAGGAACGCGGCTTCACCGGCATGACCGTCACCGCCATCGACCGGGAGTGCGCCCACGCCGCGATCGCATCCGCCAAGGCCACACCTCGGTAGAGGTCCGCCCGCGGCGACGTCCGGCCGGGTGCTCTTCATCGGCCCGGTCGACCTGCACGGCCGAGACCGGCGGACCGGTCCGCGCGGCGGACCTCCCCCGCCGTCAGCGCCGCGCAGGCGCCGGTCAGCAGCATGGGCCCGGCCGGGCCGAGCGCGAGACGCCGACGTCCGTCCAGAAGCTCGAAGTACCGGTCCCGGGAGATCTCGACCGGGGTGCGCACGTCGAGGTCGAGGGCGGTACCGGCCGGCCTCGGCGGCGCGGGGCACGCAGATCTCCCTCGGTGGCCAGGACGAGGCCCACCTGCGCGACGCTCACCACAAGCAGCACCCGCAGCGCCGTGCGCAGCCCGAGTCAGTGCCGTGACCGGGCAGACTTCGCCCACCGTCCGCTGCCGGGAGGCGCTGTCGGTGCCGCCCCCTAGCGTGGCGGGATGGACGCGACGAAGCGGGGCGTGGTCGGGGAACGGGCCGTCGAGGCGGCGGTCCTGGACGCGGGACGGGCGCTGGACGAGTACGACGACGCCCGCTCGTGGCTGGCCGCCGCCGCGCGAACACCCGCCACGATGGCGCCCCTTGGCGCCGAGGTGTGGGTGTTCGACGAGGCGCTGGCCCAGGTCCTGCTGATCGAGCACCCCCGCCGCGGCTGGGTCCCGCCCGGCGGGGCGGTCGAGCCGGGCGAGACCCCGCGCGAGGGGGCGGTCCGGGAGGTGTTCGAGGAGACGGGCCTGCGGGTGGAGCCGCTGCCCGAGTCGTCGGCGGTGGCGGTCCGCTCGTACGCCCCGAACCACTCGGTCACGCTCGGCCTGTCGTACGCCGCGTTCGCCGACGTCACCACTCCTCTCACCCCGGAGCCGGGGCAGCCCGCGGCCTGGTGGCGGCTGGACGAGCCGTGGGACAGTTGCTTCCCCGACGACCTCCCCCGCATCCGCCGCCACGCGGCGCGGCTGGCCGCCGACCGGGACGCCCACCGGGACGCCCACCGCTGAGGGGACCGCGAGGCCGTGACCCGAACTCCCCTCCGGCTGCCGTCCGTGTCGGATTTCCGCCAGACCCCAGCCCGCCCCGCTGGTTGTCTGAACCCATGACCGAAACGGCCCGCAGCCTCAACGCGCCCTCCCCCGCAGCCCTGTTC
>NZ_JBRIOU010000003.1:173830-175640 GCF_053474865.1 Streptomyces sp. CO7 | reverse complement strand
GCCCTGTTCCGTGCTCTCCACACCCCCGCGCGCCCCCTCGCCCTGGCCAACGTCTGGGACGTCGCCGGCGCGCGTGTCGTCGAGGCGGCCGGGGCCCCCGCGATCGCCACCACCAGCGCCGGGGTGGCCTGGTCGCTCGGCGCGTCGGACGGGAACCGCGTCTCCCCCGACCTGGTGCTCGACGTCCTCGCCCGCATCGCCTCGGCCGTCGCCGTCCCGGTCACCGCCGACATCGAGGGCGGTTACGGGCAGAGCCCGGCGGAGGTCGCGGAGACCGTCGCCCGCGTCCTGGACGCCGGGGTGGTGGGCGTCAACATCGAGGACGGCACCCGCCCGCCCCGCGCCCTCGCCGACCGGATCGAGGCGTCCCGCGAGGCGGCGCGGAAGGCGGGCGTCGACCTGTTCGTCAACGCCCGCGTCGACACGTACCTGCTCGGCCTGGGGGACCCCGCCGACCGCCTCCGGGACACGCTGGCCCGCGCCCGCACGTACGTCGACGCCGGTGCGGACGGCGTCTTCGTCCCCGGCGTCACCGACCCCGCCGTCGTTGCCGAACTGGCCGCCGGACTGGCCGTCCCGCTCAACGTCCTGGCCGGACCGGGCGCCCCGACGGTGGCCGAACTCGGCGCCCTCGGCGTGTCCCGGGTCAGCCTCGGCTCGGGCGTCGCCCAGGCCGCCTACGCCGCCGCACGCCGGGCCGCCCTCGACCTGCACGGCACGGGCGGCTACGACTCGCTCGACCACGCCATCCCGTACCCGGACCTCGACGCCCTCTTCCACGCGCCCGCCGACACGCCCCACTGAGGCGACCCGTCCCGTTAAGGTGACCCGGTGATCAGTGACGTGGATCTGCGGCACCTGCACCGCTGTGTGGAACTGGCGGCCCAGGCCCTGGAGTCCGGCGACGAGCCCTTCGGGTCCGTCCTGGTGGCGGGTGACGGAACCGTCCGGGGCGAGGACCACAACCGCGTCGCCTCCGGCGACCACACCCGACACCCCGAGTTCGCCCTGGCCCGCTGGGCGGCGGGGCACATGACACCCGCGGAGCGCGCCGCGGCCACCGTCTACACCTCCGGCGAGCACTGCCCGATGTGCGCCGCCGCGCACGGCTGGGTGGGGCTCGGCCGGATCGTGTACGTGGCCTCCGGCGCCCAGTTGGCGAGCTGGCTCACCGGGTGGGGCGTCCCCGCCGCCCCGGTCGCCGCCCTGCCGGTCACCACCGTCGTCCCGGACGCGGTGGTGGAGGGACCGGTCCCGGAACTGGTCGACGAGGTGCGCGCCCTGCACCACCGCCTGCACCACCGGGCCGGCCCCGACGCACCGGCCTAGCCCAGGGCCGCGAGGCCCCGCTGCAGGTCGTCGAGGTTCATGACCGGCTGGAACGTCACGTGCGCGCCGAGCTCCTGGAAGAACGGGTCCGCGGCGGCGGGGAGTTCGGAGCTGTCCTGCATGTCGAAGAACAGGATCATGGTGCGCCCGCCCTCGGGGGTGAAGTAGGCGGCCTCCGGCTTGAGCCGCGCCATGGCCTCCCTCACCAGGTCGGGCATCCCGCCCTCGTTCATCACCTTGTTCGACGCCTGGGTGTCCAAGCGGGCCTTCATCATCATCCGCATCGCACACTCTCCTCGCCCACCGGCATCCGCGCGGTCGCGTCCGCACTCGTCGTGATCCGGCACCGCCCTCCCAGCCTCGGGCCGCCGGTCACCGCCCGCAACATCTCCTCCGCCCCCTGTGCGACGTGACGGCGCGGCCCCGTCCGTGCGGTGGGCCGCCGCACCGCGCGGAGCGGTACGACGGCCCACCGCACGGA
>NZ_JBRIOU010000003.1:172360-173730 GCF_053474865.1 Streptomyces sp. CO7 | reverse complement strand
GTACGACGGCCCACCGCCGGACGAGGCTGCCGCCCCGCACGGAGGCACTGCGTCAGGCGGACGCCCCCTCCGCGGCCGCGGCGGTCCCGGCGGCCGTCGTTCCGGCCCCCGGCTCCGCCGCTGACCCCTTCGGCAGCGTCAGCACCGCCACCACCGCGAGCACGGCGACCAGCGCGAAGGAGTAGAAGCCCCATGGGTGTCCGATCCCCGCGGTGACCAGCGCGCCGGTGATCGACGGGCCGACGATGGACCCCAGCCGGCCGATCCCGGACGCCGACCCGAGCGCGGTGCCCCGGATGGCCGCCGGGAAGAAGTTGGTCACGTACGCGTAGACCAGCACCTGCGCGGAGAACACGAACACACCGGTGAAGAAGACGACCACGTTGAGCAGCAGGTCGTTCTCCATCTTCACGGACAGGCAGGCCAGCATGACCGCCGCGGCGCCGAACCAGCCCAGCGTGGTGCCCTTGATGCCCTTCTGGTCGGCGACCCAGCCGCCGACGAGCAGACCGGCGACACCGCCCAGGTTGAGGATCAGCAGCTGGGTGACGGCCGTGGGCACCGGGTAACCGGCGTCGTTCATCAGCTTGGGCAGCCAGGTGTTGAGGCCGTAGACGAGCAGCAGACCCATGAACGAGGCGACCCAGACACCGATGCAGGCCCGCAGGTGGAGCGGCTTCAGCAGCTCGGTGAACGGCACCCGCTCCGCCGTGCCCGACTCCTTGGCCTTCACGAAGGCCTCGGACTCCGGCAGGAAGAACCACTGGATCACCGCGACGACGAGACCGACCACGCCGAGGGCGTAGAAGAGGACCTGCCAGTCGTCGGCGAACTGCAGGGCCAGCAGCGAGGTGACGACGGCGCCGGTGTGGTAGCCGGTCATGGTGAGGGTGCTGGCCCGGGCCCGCCGGCTGGCGGGCATGCTCTCGGCCATCATCGTCAGCGACACCGGCATGCAGGCGCCGAGGCCGAGGCCGGCGATCAGGCGCAGCGCGGCGAACATGGTCACCGAGCCGGCCAGCGGCACCAGGACGGTGAACACCGAGAACACCATGACCGAGGCGATGAGCAGCCGGCGCCGGCCGATCCGGTCGGCGAGCGGGCCGACCGATATCGCGCCGATGGCCACGCCGACCAGCGAGAGCGTGGCGACGGTGGTCGCGTCGACCGCCGTCATGCCGAGGTGCTGGGTCTTCAGCAGGGTCGGGATGATGGCGCCGAGGACGACCAGGTCGTAGCCCTCGAGCATGACGGTGATCCAGCACAGGAGCACGGTCCAGGTGGTACGCCTGCCGGTGGCGGCCTGCGCCGGGCCGGACGACGGTGTCACGGATGTCATGGCGGTTCCCAGGGACGAAGGGGACGGGGGA
>NZ_JBRIOU010000003.1:169737-172260 GCF_053474865.1 Streptomyces sp. CO7 | reverse complement strand
GTGGTGAGCGCCGTGTCGACCTGGACGAGACGCGGGCCGTCGGGTCGTTCCGCGAGGACGGCGCGCAGTTCCTCCGCGCCGGTGACGTGCCGGGCCGGCACCCCGTAGCCCTCGGCGATGCGGGTGAAGTCCAGCCCGGGAATGTCCAGGCCGGGCGCGTCCGGCACCCCGAGCAGTCCGCCGAACCAGCGCAGCGCGCCGTACGTGCCGTTGCGCAGCAGCACGACGGTGAGCGGGACGCGCAGCCGGGCCGCGGTCCACAGGGCGGTGATGCCGTAGTTGGCGGACCCGTCGCCGATCACCGCGGTCACCGGCCGGTCCGGCTGGGCGAGGGCGATGCCGACCGCGCCGGGCAGGCCGAAGCCGAGCCCGCCGGCCGCGGGGAAGTAGTAGGAGCCCGGGCGGCGCAGGTCCATCTGCCGCCACCAGGCCGCGCTGGTCGACGTCGACTCCACCACGTACGACGTGTCCTGGGGCTGCTCGTCACGCAGCGCCGCGAACACCTCCTCCGGGTGGAGCCGGTCCCCCTCCCCCGCGGCGGGGGCGGGCGCGGGCCGGTACTCCTCGCCGGGCACGGGGGCGCCCTCACCGAGAACGTCGAGCAGCAGGCAGATCACGGCGCCGGGGTCGGCGACCACCGCCTCGCCCATCGGCGCGCGGGCGGCGGCCGAGGCGTCCTCCGTCACCTGGATCAGCCGGGTCCCCTCGGGCAGGTACCGGCCCGGCAGGTACTCGTGGTAGCGGAACACCGGCGCGCCGAGCACCAGCACCAGGTCGTGCCCCTCGAAGGCGTCCGAGATCGGCTTGATGCCCGCGGGGAGCACGCCGCGGAAGAGCGGGTGGCGGTTGGGGAACGGCAGCCGGAACTGCGACGGCGCCGCCCACACCGGGCCGCCGAGCCGCTCCGCGAGGCGGACGGCGTCGTCGAAGAGCCCCGCCGTGTCGACGTCGCCGCCGAGCACCAGCGCCGGACGCTCGGCGGCCGTGACCCGCTCCACCAGGTCGCGGCCCAGCTCCGTCCCGGGCGCGGAGCCCCGCCGCACGGACCGGTCGAGGACGGCGGCGCCGTTCTCCCCCGCGTCGGCGGCCCAGTCGTCGTAGGGCACGGAGAGATACGTCGGCCTGCGCTGGAGCTCCGCCTCGAAGACCGCCTGGGCGAGGGCGCGGGGCACGTCCTGCGCGCAGGCGGGCTCGGCGGCCCAGCCCACCAGGGGCTTCATCAGCGAGGGCGCGTCCACGTTGGCCAGGTTCGCCTCGGGGCCCACCGCGGGCCGCACCTGCTGTCCCGCCACGATCACCATCGGGGTCCGCGAGGACACCGCGTTGGTGAGCGCGCCCATCCCGTTGCCGGAGCCGGACGCCGCGTGCAGGTTCACCAGCACCGGCCGGCCGGTCGCCTGGGCGTAACCGTCCGCCATGCCGACCACGGCGCCCTCGTGCAGGCCGAGCACGTAGCGGAAGCCGTCCGGGAGGTCGGCGAGGAAGGGCAGCTCGTTGGACCCGGGGTTGCCGAAGACGGTGGTCAGGCCCCGGCGGGCCAGGAACTGGTGCGAGACATGACGTATGGAGGGCACGAACGTTTCACGTTCCTTTCGTGTGATGGCCGACACGCTAAGCAGCGGCTCTCACCCGAGACCAATAAATGTTTCCGGTCCGCGATATAGATCTGCTCGATACGGACGCGTAGGCTCCGGCCGCATGCGGGAGTTCGACCTCAACCTGGCCCGGCTGTTCGTGCTGCTCTACGAGACCGGCAGCGTCACGGCCACGGCCGACGCGCTGCACGTCACGCAGCCGACGGTCAGCTACAGCCTGGCCAAGCTGCGCCGGCACTTCGACGACGACCTGTTCCGCCGCAGCGGGCGCGGCCTGACCCCGACGGCGGGCGCGCGCCGGCTGTACGAGCCGCTGCAGCGGGCGCTGTCCCAGATCGACGAGGCGACGCGGCAGGCCGACGAGTTCGACCCGGCGACGATGTCCGCCAACTTCACCCTCGCCCTCTCCGACCTGGGCGAGACCACCCTGCTCCCCCGCCTGGTGGCGGCCGCCCGGCGCTCGGCCCCCGGCGTCTCCTTCACCGTCCGGCCGCTGGACGTCGACGACGCCGAACGCCGGCTGAGCCGCGGCGAACTGGACGCCTTCGTGGCCACCCCCGTCATGGCCTCCCACCGCACCGTCCGCGTCCCGCTCTTCCGCGAGCGCTACGTCGGCGTGGTCGCCTCGTCCCACCCCCGGGTGACGGGCGACGCGGTCACCCTGGAGCAACTGGCGGCCGAGCACCACGCCACCGTCTTCGGCCCCAGCGGCCACGCCACGCCCCGCTCACTGCTGGCCGCGCACGGTCTCCTCGACCGGGTCGCCGTGGAGGTCACCCGTTTCACGATCCTCCCCTACCTGCTGGAGCAGACGGATCTGATCGCCGTGGTCCCGGAGTACGTCGCCGAGGTCTTCGGCGCCTCCCACGACATCCGCCTCGTCCGCCTCCCCTTCGCGGCGGAACCCATCGAGGTCGCCCTCTACGCC
>NZ_JBRIOU010000003.1:159432-169637 GCF_053474865.1 Streptomyces sp. CO7 | reverse complement strand
CGTCCGCGTCCGCCTCCAGCGCCCGGCGCACGACGACCCCGCCACTGCCCGTCACGTCATCCATCAGCCCATGCTCTCGCCCGCACGCACCGAAGGCACCCCTTCACGCGTTCGCGAGCAGGTCCCGGTACGGCAGGAACTGGAACTGCAGCGGCGGCGCCATGTCGCCGAAGGACTTCCCGAAGGACTCCACGGCCGCATGTGACCACCACCCCGACGCCCGCAGCACCTCGATCGCCGCCGCGTCATGGGCGAGTGCCGACGCGAGGGCGGCGCAGACCCGTACCCCCAAGTGCGGGTGGCTCAGCCACGAGCGGGTGTCGCCACCCAGTTGTCCGACCGCAACCACCGTCGTCGCCAGGTCGTACGGGTCCTCGGCAGCACCGGCCAGCGCGAGCAACCGGGCCACCAACGCGGGCCGTTGGGCCGAGGCCGACGGGTGCCGGGCCAGCCCGCCCACGGCCGCCGCCGCGCACGTCCTGCGCCGGGCACGTTCCGCACCCAGGTGCGGCAGCACCCGCCCGAGAAGCTCCGGCACGGCATCGCCACAGGCGAGAGCCGCCCGCTGCAGGACCAGTTCCGCCATCCCCGAGCCGTCCGCCCACAGCCGCTCCCGCCCCGCCGCGTCCGCCGTCAGGTACCGCACGTTCCAACGGCGCAACTCCGGCTCACATCGCGCCACGCGCGCCCGGACCTCGGCCTCCCGGTCCTCAAGGTCGGCACCCACTGCCACCGCGTACAGGTAGGCGAGCACCGCCTCGGGCATCGTGGGGTCTTCGGGCCACAGCGAGGAATCGTCCAGCCATTCGGCGACCAGCAAGGCGGCCGGCGCCATCACCGGCCACACACCGCCCTCAGGGCGAAGGGTCCCTGACCACAGGTGTGTGTACCCGTCGACGAAGGCGCGCGCGTCGTCGCCCAGGAGCGCCCGCAGTCGCCGCGGCGTGTCGGATGCCGGTCCCTCGGCGTGGAACAGCCCCGCCCAGTCCACGTCGTCCCCGCACTCAGGCACGACCGACCTCGGGTGCTGTGGCGTACAGGCTCGAGACCAACCATTCCCCGGCCGCCACCTCCGCGCGCACGAAGACCACGGAAACCCCGGCCTCCGTCTCGACGGCGGCCTGGTCGCCGAACGTCAGCGCGTCATCGCGACGCCAGGCACAGCCGAGCCGGTCGAGGCCGTCGAGCAGCGCCTCACGCGTCGGCGTCCTGTCCTCCTGCCGGAACTCGGTCCCGAGACGCGTCGGACCCTGGAACCGTCCCTGGCCGTCCACCGCGTCGTACCCCAGCAGGCACACCCTGCCGTCAGGGCCGGCCCAAAGCTCCAGACTCCCGTCCTTGAACCCAAGAGAACCGTGTGGGTCCCGCTCGTCGATTGAGCCAGATGCTGGCACGACCAGCCCGGTGCCCCCGCCGAGCAGACGATCGGCCTCATCCGCCGGCATTCCCGGCCTCAACGGACCGACTACACCCGAGGCCGCGAACCCCAGCAACAACCCGAGCACGCCGCCTGCGGAAGCACTAGACGACATCAAACTCGTTGCCCTCCGGGTCCCGCATCTGCACCGCGTACTGCCCCGCGGCCGGCTCGTCCGCCGCTCGGAGCACGGCGGCCCCGGCCGCGACCAACCGCTCCACCGTGGCGTCGACCCGCCGCTTGCGGACCTCCAGCGTCACGTCGCGGCCGCCGCCGACCTTCAGGTCGAAGTGGATGCGGTTCTTGGCGACCTTCGCCTCCGCAACCTGCTGGAACCAGACTCGGGGCCCGCGCCCGGCGGGGTCGACGATCGACTCCGGGCAGTCACCCGCGCCCTCGGGCAACTCCTCCTCGGGCACCCCCATCGCCGCCCAGTACGCACGCCACGTGCCGTGCCCGGCCGGCGGGGGCTCGGGGACGTAGCCCAGCGCCTCACTCCAGAACGCCACCATCCTCTGCGGATCGGCACAGTCGATCGTCAGCTGCAGCGTGGTCTCCATGGCCGGAGTGTCGCAGGCACCTCGGACATACACCGGGCGGATGTGGCCCCGTCCGCCCATGCCCTGACATCAGCCGGCGGAGGCCACCCTCCGCGCCCTCAACGGACACCCGGTGCCTACCCGCGCCTCCAACTCGGCCCGCAACTCCGCGAGCTCGGCCATCCGCGCATCGACGACCCGGATCTTCTCCTCGAACAGCGCGGACAACGCCTCGGCGGTGTCGGGAGCGTCACGCAACTCCTCGCCGGTCCGCGCGATCTCGGCCAGCGAGAAGCCAAGCGTCTGCGCCGTACGCACGTACTGCAGCCAGGGCACCGTCTCGGGCGGGAAGTCCCGGTAACCGTTGGCCAGGCGCTGCCCGGAGACGAGCCCGATCTTCTCGTAGAACCGGATGGCGTCCCTGCTCAGACCCGATCGCGCGGCCAATTCCCCGATGCGCACAACGCTCCCCCGCCCTCACCGACTTGACCTTGGACCGTACTCCACTGTCTAGCGTCGTGGCGTCCCTCCAGGAGACCAACAGGAGCCTCGCCATGACACGACGTCCCACCCCGTCCCACCCCGCGTACCCGCGCGTCGTTCGCGCGAGCGCCTGGTACGACCTCGTGGTCACCGCCGGCTTCGCCACGCCATGGACCTACTCCCTGCTCCACGCCGCGCTGTCGAAGCTGGGCGACACGTTGGACCTGGGCACCCTGCCGGCGCTCGACCCGATACAGGTTCTCTTCGCCAACCTGATGGGCTCGGTCGTGGCCGTCTGGGCCCTCCTCCGGATCGTCGACCCGGCACCCCTCTTCGGCCTCTTCGACAGCCTCGCGCGCACCCTCTTCGCCACCTGGCAGGCGTACGCGCTGGCCCACGGCGCCCCACGCTGGCTGTGGCTGTTCCTCGCCGCCGAGGCGGCCTTCGGCATCGTCCAACTCGCCCCTTGGCTGCTGCCGCGAAACACCCGAGTGCCCGGGGAGCAAGAGGCGGCGTGACAGCACCGCACCGAAGCGCGCGAGGCGCGCGCTGGCTACACCTCGCGGCCACCCAAACCTAAGCCGTCGAGCACGCGGCGGAGCCAACTGGGAACGGCACAGGCTTGCCCCGGCCCCGTCCTCTACGGCTGGCCGAGGACAAAGGAACCTTTGTGCGGCAAGGTCTCGATCAAGCCGCGGTCCCGAAGATCCTGGAGCGCGCGACGCACCGTGCGGTCGGCGACGCCGTACTGCTCGGCCATCCGGACGATGCCGGGCAGGGCTCCGCCTCGCGGGATGCGACCGGAAGCGATCTCCTGCTCGATCTCCCTCGCCACGCGCTGCCACTCGTACTCAGCCATGCATCCAGAGTGACGCGGTGCACCACTGGCCGCATCGGGCACCCATGGTGCACCGTGGTATACCGTGGTAGCTCTGTCGCTCGAAGTGCCCTCGCGACGTTGCATCGTCCGAGGGCACGGACACTCGCTGAACAGGAACGAATGACGTGTACCAGCGTATCCAGCGCTTGAACGGTCGGCCCGAACCGTTGCGCGAGCTTCCCTGGCAGACGGACGACGGCAAGCCTGCGTTCACGACCTACGGGAACGGGAGGCTGAACTCACTCGCCGACGCCCACGAGGAGACGCTGCTGGCCGTCGCCCGCCAGGACGCGATCCGAGCCCGGGAACTGGTCCGCGCCCCGGCGACAACCTCAGCGGAACTCTCCCTCGCCCTCCGCACCCTGGTGCATGCCGTACGGTCCGCAACTCACGTTGCCGACCTGCGCGGCCATCGCCTCGACGACCTGGCCCTGCTGAGGGCCTTCCAGGGGGACAACGAGCAATAGCCGAAAGGGCGGTGCGGGCAAACGACGGGTCGACGGTCACGTCCGACCGGCGCCCCGACCTGCTGAGGTGGCTGAGTGGGCGCGGGCTATTCGCCGGTGGCGCCGTCGATGGCTTCGCGGAGGAGATCCGCGTTGACCGATGTGGCGGGCATACTCCTCAATCACGCGCTCAAGGACGAACCGCACGTCAGCGTGGCCGAACTCCGGGCTGGGCACTATGGGCGCGGGGTCGGCGGTAACCACCTTTACGCGCCCCTGCCGCGACTCCTCACACACCTTCAATTGGTCCGCGTGGACACCCCTGGCTGGCGTGGGGTCTGACTCGTCGTACTAATGACGCCGGCAAGGGTCCGCTGGAACCAGGCGTTCGACGCCCTGCAGATGACGCATGAGGCCCAGCAGGGTCAATGCGGACGTGGGCCGTCACGCCGCACTTCTTGCCCTACCGGACCTAAGTCACCGCGGCAGGTGACGAGTAGTCGACGTTTGTCGCCCTTGGCCCACCTCGCACGGCCCCCAGGAGGGGGGCTGCTCGGGGAGCCGCGCCAGCCCCAAGCCGCCGGGCCGCAGGCACAGATCGCATCCCTCGTCGGTCGAGCAACTCCGCCGCACCTGCTTTCTCCGAGGGACGTCAAGGCTCACCCGTGACCGTTGCGCTCGGCCTTCGCTCCCCTCGGAGGTTCCGGGTACGCACGCAGAATGACCGGCCAGCGAGGGACTGGAGACCAAACAGAGGGATCTGATCAAAGCGTGCTTGATGCTAACCCGCCATGCTGCGCCGGTCGCTGCATGGCGGGACGGATGTGGCGTGCTGTGAGAGTAGGAAGGTCGCCAAGCCAAGGGGCGCGCTATTCGAGCATGATCGTCACCTGTCGCAGGGCCTTTGCCAGTGATTCGAGACGTAGGGCAGTGACATCTGCAGATTCCAAAGCGAAATAGCGATTTCCCCGCTCAGCAACGCCTCGAATCAGCGGCGACGCAAGCAGATTTAGAATCCTTTCGATCTCCTGCGGGTTGGGTTTCGATTCCATCTCACCCCGCAGGATAAGATAAATGTGCTCGACGCTGAGCCCACCTCCAAGAAACGTATCCGCTTCCGAAGACTCTCGGATTAGAAGATTCACTACATGAGTTAGAAGTGACGCTTCCCTTGATGAGCGACTCCAAGCCAACTTGAGCTGCTCTTGCTCTAGCGGATCAAAGATGCCTAGCAGTTCGTGCGGCGCCAGAGGGGCATCCGCCTGCCGCCGAAGAACCTCGGCTAGAAACTCGGCATCGATTAGTGCGACACCATGCTCCGCTGCGCGCTTTCTAATTCGATCCTCAGCGAATGATGGGCCGACGATAGCGACCTGGTCGGCTCGATGTTTCTTCTTATGCTCACGCAATGTGTCAAAGTTGACTTGCTGCTCTCGAACGATGCCTGAAGCGGAACTCTTAGCGTCGACAATGATCAACTTCATTTTCGTTTGCCCAAAAGGCATCGTGATGATTACATCGGTATTACCAGGGCTACCATCTCGTCTCGCATCGAGGCCGAGATATTCGAAGGCTGCGGCGATCGCATTTTCAAACCGCGCAGGGTTTGCGGAATCCGTGGAAGCGGCAAGAACTTCCATCCCCAAGACCTCGCCGGGCGCCATCGCCTCATCCTCACTAGGCGAGGATGAGGCCTCAGCGCTGCGTCCAGCCCCAGGAGGAAGAAGCGGGAGCGTTTCCTTGAAAGCGTCTCCCAGAGGGGTAAGCCTAAAGCGTGCATACGAGATTTCCTCGATCAGCCCACACCCGCGCAGGATCTGCAATCGAGTTCTGATCCCTGATACATCCTCGCGCGGCATACCGTACATTTGGGACGCATAAGCAGCTAGGCCGGGAGCTCTGTCAGAGTCCGCAAGAGACTGCAGAATTTCGCCGAAGAACAAAATGTTGGAGTGGAGAACTCTTGCCAACTCCAGGTTGTCTCCTGAGTTAACCCATGCCTTCGCCTGTTCAGTTGCAGCGAAGGCGTCCAGGCCAACCTGCTCAACTAGTCCGGTGCCGCGCAGCATGGTGATAGTGCGGAAATCGACGAATCTTTGCTGCCGAACTCCCGCTGACAAAATGCGTAAAGATCCTTGCGCGATACGCTAGGGATCGCACAACTGACTAGCGCCAGAAGGCTTGCAACAGCATCCCCGTTGACACCTTTCGGAATGTAGCCAATGGTTGACTTCCGCACCTTCAAGGATTCTTCATTTAGGGCATCGAGGACGACCTGAGTAGCTTCTGAAGCCTGGGCGATATCAATTGGCTGGTCTGATACCGCATGTTGCGAATGGGGCAGTCTTGACGGGTCGGCCACTTCTACACAACTCAGGAAATCCCGACCTGCCTCCGTAATGATGAGTTTGTTGTCAAACCTGAGTTCCGCCAGACCGGCACATCGAAGCCAATTAGTTCGCCTCCGCAGTTGGTCGAGGGATGACCATGCAAGGGCGAAGCGATCATTGGCTAGATTCTTCAGATCTTCATGACCGACCTCTCCATCTTCCAGAATACGCAAAATCTCACCAACGAAACGGACATGTGCGTGCAATGTCGCGATGAGAAGCTCATCATCGTCTGACTCTAGCCATTGAAGCGCCACGTCCGTGAGTTGCACAGCTTTACGGTCCACCCTTTTTACGAGACCGCAGGCTCCCAGCCTGTGTGTAGCGTCACGAATCGTGGTAGTTCTGTCAGACGGCCAAGCAATCTCGTCCGTAAGGTGCGGGTGCTCTCGAATCTGCTCCAGTAGGCTCCTCAAGGTGGCGATCTGCTGGTCATGTCCCCCAGGCATGGAGGGCATCGCTCCCGACCTGGAAAGCCAAGGCAGGGTTGTCGGGTACTCAGGTCGACTCTGAAGATCCATGGCCTATACGCTATCTGCTGCGCCACTTCGCGCGGGGAGTTATGCGGAAGTCATCATTACGGTGAGATCCCATCCTAGGTCGGCGTAGCGGCTTTGGCTGGAGCTGCTTTGGGTCGAGTGATCATGACCCCGTAAGGTGATGGCGAGTCGGGCGGTCAGTGAACCTGCCCGTAAAGCACGACGTTGGAACCATGATCTTCGCTATCACAAGCCGTGGGCCGACCGCCCCAGCCAGGCTTTTTTCTGCAGCGTGAGGCCGAGCTCTGGCTGAGCCAAGTCGAGACGGTCATGGTTGGTGAGCAGCTACCACAAGCCGAACGCAGGCCTCAATCGAGCCATCGACGCCCTCTACGGGACGGCCCAGAAACGGCCCAAGGCCGCTGACAGGCCTTCGGAACAGTGAGGGGCGGTGGTCGATCGACCACCGCCCCTCACCGCTGCGTCACGTCAGACCGCGCCTGACCTGCCCTTACAGCACCGGCAGGTGCTTGCGCAGCTCGAAAGCGGTGACCTCGCTCCGGTACTCGATCCACTCCTGCCGCTTGTTGCGGAGGAAGAAGTCGAAGACGTGCTCACCCAGGGTCTCGGCGACCAGGTCGCTGCGCTCCATCAGCGTGAGGGCCTCGCCGAGGTTCTGGGGGAGGGGCTCGATGCCGAGGGCGCGGCGTTCGGCGTCGGAGAGGGCCCAGACGTCGTCCTCGGCGCCCGGGGGGAGTTCGTAGCCCTGCTCGATGCCGCGCAGGCCCGCGGCGAGGAGGACGGCGTAGGTGAGGTAGGGGTTGGCGCCGGAGTCGATGGAGCGGACCTCGACGCGGGCGGAGCCGGTCTTGCCGGGCTTGTACATGGGGACACGGACCAGGGCGGAGCGGTTGTTGTGGCCCCAGCAGATGTACGAGGGGGCCTCGCCGCCCGCGCCGGCGGTGCGCTCGGAGCCGCCCCAGATGCGCTTGTAGGAGTTGACCCACTGGTTGGTGACCGCGGAGATCTCGGCGGCGTGGCGCAGCAGGCCGGCGATGAAGGAGCGGCCGACCTTGGAGAGCTGGTACTCGGCGCCGGACTCGTAGAAGGCGTTGCGGTCGCCCTCGAAGAGGGAGAGGTGGGTGTGCATGCCGGAGCCGGGGAACTCCGAGAACGGCTTGGGCATGAAGGTGGCCTGCAGGCCCTGTTCGAGGGCGACCTGCTTCATGACGAGGCGGAAGGTCATGATGTTGTCGGCCGTGGAGAGGGCGTCGGCGTAGCGGAGGTCGATCTCCTGCTGGCCGGGGCCGCCCTCGTGGTGGGAGAACTCGACGGAGATGCCCATCGACTCCAGCATGGTGATCGCCTGGCGGCGGAAGTCCATGCCCACGTTCTGCGGGGTGTGGTCGAAGTAGCCGGAGTAGTCGGCGGGGGTGGGCGGGGTGCCGTCGGTGGGCTTGTTCTTCAGGAGGAAGAACTCGATCTCGGGGTGGGTGTAGAAGGTGAACCCCTGGTCGGATGCCTTGGCGAGGGCCCGCTTGAGCACGTAGCGCGGGTCGGCGAAGGACGGGGAGCCGTCCGGCATGAGGATGTCGCAGAACATCCGGGCGGTGCCGGGGGCCTCGGCGCGCCAGGGGATCACCTGGAAGGTCGACGGGTCCGGCTTGGCGATCATGTCGGACTCGTACACCCGGGCGAAGCCCTCGATGGCGGAGCCGTCGAAGCCGATGCCCTCGTCGAAGGCCTGCTCCAGCTCGGCCGGAGCCACGGCGACGGACTTGAGGAAGCCCAGCACGTCCGTGAACCACAGGCGTACGAAGCGGATGTCGCGCTCCTCGAGCGTGCGGAGCACGAACTCCTGCTGCTTGTCCATTGTGTGCTTCCCCATCTTCTTGATCCGACCCGCCTGGCCCATACCACCACACGTGGGTTTCGCCTGCGTTGCGGGCGGACCGCGTGCGGGCGGGCACCGCGTGTCGGGCACCAGCCTGACATCTTGCCCCCGGGCCCGCCATACCCGATCTCCGGGCCCTCCGGAAGGGGCGTGCGGGGGTCGATGAAGGGCTGCTCGGTGGTGGCCGCGGGCGCGGTGCGCAAGGCACATTACAGATTGCTCACACACCCGCACCGTTAATTTGCATCTCAGATGCAAGTTTTACTAACGTCTCGCGTGCCAGATCAAGGCATCCAGGAGGCCTCCCATGCTGTCCGAGCAGTCCGCCGCCACCGTGCGCGCCACCCTTCCCGCCGTCGGGGCGGCCATCAACGAGATCACCACACGGTTCTACGACGGGTTGTTCACGGCCCACCCGGTGCTGCTGCGCGACCTGTTCAACCGCGGCAACCAGGCGGCCCGGAGCCAGCAGCAGGCGCTGGCGGGCTCCATCGCGGCGTTCGCCACCTACCTGGTGGACCGCCCCGACGAGCGGCCCGACGCGATGCTCGCCCGCATAGCCCACAAGCACGCCTCGCTGGGCGTGCAGCCGGACCAGTACGACATCGTGCACGAGCACCTGTTCGCGGCGATCGTGGAGGTGCTCGGCGAGGCCGTCACGCCCGAGGTGGCGGCGGCCTGGGACGAGGTCTACTGGCTGATGGCCAACGCGCTGATCGCGATCGAGAAGCGGCTCTACGAGGAGCAGGGCGCGCACGAGTGGCGTGAGTGGGAGGTCGTGGAGCGGGTCGAGGAGACGGCGGACGTCGCCACGTTCCGGATCCGCCCGGCCGACGAGCGCCCGGCGCCCGCCTTCAAGGCCGGCCAGTACGTGTCCGTGCAGGTGGAGCTGGCGGACGGGGCGCACCAGATCCGTCAGTACAGCCTGTCCTCGGCCCCGGGGGCCGGGGTGCGGCAGTTCACCGTCAAGCGGGTCGCGCAGGACGGGAGCGCGCCGGAGGGCGAGGTCTCCAACCACCTGTACGCCCACGTGCGCGCGGGTGACGTGCTGCGGGTCTCGGCGCCCTTCGGCGACCTGGTGATCGAGGACGCGGACGCGCCGCTGCTGCTGGCCTCGGCGGGCATCGGCGTCACGCCGGTCGCGGCGATGCTGGGGTACCTGGCGGAGTCCGGGCACAAGGGCGCGGTGACCGTCGTGCACGCCGACCGCTCCCCCGCGACGCACGCGCTGCGCGCCGGCCAGGAGGCCGCGGTGGCGCAGCTCGCCGACGCGTCGCTGCACCTCTGGTACGAGGCGGACGCGCCGGAGGGCGCGCACGGCGGGCTGGTGGACCTCGACGAGGTGACGGTGGCTCCGGGGACGCACGCGTACCTGTGCGGGCCGCTGCCGTTCATGCGGGCGGTGCGGGCGCAGCTGCTGGCCAAGGGCCTGCCGGCCGCCGACATCCACTACGAGGTGTTCGGGCCCGACCTCTGGCTCGGCCAGGACTGAGCCGACCGGGCCGACCGAGCCCGGCGCGGGGCCGGCTCCGCGCCGGGCCCCGTCGCCCCTGCCCCGAGGCCCTCGAGGCCCCCGAGATCCACAAGGGTCCGCGCCGATGCCCGGGTCACCGCCCCACCGGTGACTCGGGCATCGGCGTGCCCCGGCCCCCGGGGGCCCGGGCCTCTGCACCCCCC
>NZ_JBRIOU010000003.1:148988-159332 GCF_053474865.1 Streptomyces sp. CO7 | reverse complement strand
TCCGGCCGGTGCGCGCTGCCACTTCTGCCGTGCCCGGGTGGCGGGCGACGCCCCGCTGGATTCCGCTGAGGGGAGGCGGTAGGTCTCGGCGGGCGCTGACCTTGCTCGGGACCGCGAGAGAGGAGTCGCTCGACGATGAACGATCTGTCGTTCCCGGTCCCCATCTGGGCATGGGCAGCCGTCACCGCCTGCATCGGCGTGATGCTGGCCGTGGACCTGCTCGCCCACCGCGGCGACCACGTGATCGGTTTCCGTGAGGCGGCGGTCTGGAGCGGGGTCTGGATCGCCGTCGGACTGGGCTTCGGGCTCGTCCTGCTGGCCTGGCAGGGCGGGGAGGTGTCCTCCACCTACTACGCCGGCTACCTGATCGAGAAGGCGTTGTCGATCGACAACGTCTTCGTCTTCGCGCTGGTCTTCTCGTTCTTCGCGGTCCCCGACGCCTACCAGCACAAGGTGCTGTTCTGGGGGGTCTTCGGCGCCCTGGCGGCACGGCTGGTGTTCATCTTCGTCGGGGCGGAACTGCTGCGGGTGTTCTTCTGGACGGCTTACGTCTTCGGCGCCTTCCTGATCTGGACCGGCTGGAAGATGGCCTTCTCCAAGGACACCGAGGTCGATCCGGACCGCAACCCGGTGGTGCGCCTGGTCAGGAGACTGGTGCCGACGGATCCCTCGTTCCACGGCAGCCGGTTCTTCGTCCGTTTGGACGGCAGGCGGGTGGCCACGCTGCTGTTCGTGGCCCTGGTCGCGGTGGAGGCGACCGACCTGATCTTCGCGATCGACTCCGTCGCGGCCGTCCTGGCGATCACCACCAACACGTTCCTGGTGTGGACCGCGAACGCCTTCGCCGTGCTCGGCCTGCGTGCCCTCTACTTCTGCCTCGCCGGCCTCCTGCGCCGCTTCGCCTATCTGCACTACGGGCTCGCGGTGCTGCTCGCCTTCGCCGGCGTCAAGCTCATCCTTTCCGAGACGCCGGTCGGCAAGCTCCCCATCCCGCTCACCCTCGGGGTCATCGCGGTCACCATCACCGTGTCGATCGGCTGGTCGCTGGTGGCCACCCGGGGCCGCCCGCGCGAGGCGGGCGGCCCGGAGGCGCCCTGACGGCCAGGGCGCCGGCGGTCAGGTCCGGGCCGGTGGTGGGGCCAGGGTCAGCAGCAGGGGGCCCGCCGGGGTGGTGACCATGTCGGAGACGGTCAGTGGGTCCAGGGAGGCGAAGAAGGCCTCCTGGGCCTGGCGGAGGGCGCCGCGCAGGCGGCAGGCGGGGAGGACGGGGCAGGGTGTCTCGCCGCCCTCGCAGTCGACGACCTCGCCGTCGCCCTCGAAGGCGCGCACCACCGCGCCGACCGAGGCGGTGCGGCCCGCGGCGGTGAGGGAGAGGCCGCCGCCCCGCCCGCGCCGGGCGTCGACCAGGCCCATGCGCTGGAGTTCCGCGACCACCTTGGTGGTGTGCGTGTACGGAACGGCGACGGCCTCGGCGACCTCACGCGTCGTCGGGGTGGCGTCCTCCGGGACCGTGGCGAGGCGCATCAGGACGCGCAGGGCCAGGTCGGTGGAGCGGAGAAGACGCATACGGCAACGGTAACCCGCTGGTCGGATCGCACGTTCCGCCCGCCCGTTCCGCCCGCCCGTTCCGGCGGGGCCCGCGGGTTCCCCTGCCTCCGGGTGCGCCCGAGGCAGGGGGCCGCGCCTCCGGCGCCCCTGCCTCTCGGCGCCCCAGTCCCGGTAGTGCCCCTACTCCGCCTCCGCCCGCGCTCGGGTGCTCTCGGGGGCCGGCAGGTGGGTGGCGACCACTCGCCCGGCGCGGCGTTCGCGGCGGTCGGCGAGCAGCGAGAGCGCCGCGACGCCGATGCCGAGGACGGCCAGCACCGAGCCCACCGGGGCGGGCGAGGTCACGCCGAGGCCGGCGCTGAGGGCGAGGCCGCCGATCCAGGCGCCGCCGGCGTTGGCCAGGTTGAAGGCGGCCTGGTTGGCCGAGGAGGCCAGCGAGGGGGCGCTGGCGGCGCGGGTCATCACCATCAGCTGGAGCGGCGCGCCCAGGGTGAAGGCGGTGACGCCGAGGAGCAGCACCGCGACCGCGCCGCCCGCCCTGGTGTCCATCAGCAGCGGGAAGAACAGCAGCGTGACGGTGACGGCGCCGAGGCCGGCGAAGACCGTGCCGCTGGGCGAGCGGTCGGCGAGGCGGCCGCCGAGCAGGTTGCCGATGGTGGCGCCCACGCCGAACAGCGAGAGGACCAGCGTCACGGAGGCCTCGGCGTAGCCGGCGGCGTCGGTGAGCATGGGCGTGATGTAGCTGAAGGCGGAGAAGAGCGCCCCGCTGCCCACGATGGTGGTGCCGAGGACCAGCCAGACGGAGACGGACCGCAGCGCGGCCAGTTCGCCGCGCAGGCCGACCGGCGGGGCGGCGTGCGCGGTGCGCTTCTCCTGCGGCACGAGGAAGAACAGGGCGGCGACCGCGGCGAGACCGATCACGCAGACCGCGCCGAAGGTGGCCCGCCAGCCGAGCTGCTGGCCGAGCAGGGTGCCGACCGGGACGCCGACGATGTTGGCGACGGTGAGGCCGGTGAGCATGGTGGCCACCGACCGGGCCCGCTTCTCGGGGGCGACGAGGGTGGTGGCGACGACCGAGCCGACGCCGAAGAAGGCGCCGTGCGGCAGACCGCTGAGGAAGCGCGCGCCGAGCAGCCAGGTGTGGTCGGGGGCGAGCGCGGAGAGGCCGTTGCCGACGATGAACAGGCCCATCAGCCAGAGCAGGACCTGGCGGCGTTCCATGCGGGCGGTCACGGCGGCGAGCAGGGGCGCGCCGACGACCACGCCCAGGGCGTAGGCGGATATCAGGTGTCCGGCGGAGGGGATCGAGACCCCGAGGTCGGCGGCGACCTGGGGCAGCAGGCCCATCATCACGAACTCGGTCGTACCGATTCCGAAGGCGCCTACAGCGAGGGCGAGCAGGGCCAGTGGCATGGGGCGTGTGCCTTTCAGCAGGGGTGGTCACGGCCGGTGTGACGGGCTCCGCGAGGAGTATGTTCCACTCCGAAACAAAACCCGGGGCATCAGTATTTCAGAGGTCGCGGGCTCTTGCTCCCACTGAAACGGTGAACAGTTCGTATCAGGTGCCGTGGATGTCGGGGGTGGCCAGGTGGCGCGCGTGCTGGAGTACGGGCGGGAGTGCCGGTGCGGGTGACGGCGCGCGCCAGAGGTCGGTAGGGGTGCGTACGTGTCGTATGTCAGCGTACGGACACGTGTCAGCGTACGGACACGTGTCAGCGTACGGACACGCGCGCCGCGACCGGGAGGTGGTCGCTGCCGGTCTCCGGGAGCGTCCACGAACTCACCGGCTCGACGCCGCGCACCATGATCTGGTCGATCCGGGCCATCGGGAAGGACGCCGGCCAGCTGAAGCCGAAGCCGCTGCCCGCAGCGCCCTGGGTGGAGCGCATCTGCGAGGTGACCGCCCGCAGCGCCCGGTCGTTCATGGTGCCGTTGAGGTCGCCGAGCAGCACGATCCGCTCCTGCCGCTCCTTGGCCACGGCCTCGCCGAGCGCGTCGGCGCTGCGGTCGCGCTCGCGGGCGGTGAAGCCGGCGTCCAGCCGGACCCGCACCGAGGGCAGGTGGGCGACGTAGGCCTTCACGTCGCCGAAGGGAGCCTCGACGGTGGCGCGCATGGCCCGGGTCCAGCCCAGCTCGATGTCCACCGGCTCGACCTCGCGCAGCGGGTACTTGCTCCACAGGCCGACGGTGCCCTGCACCGAGTGGTAGCGGTAGGTGGAGGCGAGGGTCCGCTCGTAGACCGGGGCCGCCGACTCGGTCAGCTCCTCCAGGGCCACCAGGTCCGCCCCGAGCGCCGCCACCTCGCGGGCGGTCCCCGCGGGGTCGACGTTCTGCGCGTTGACGTTGTGGGTGACGACGGTGAGGTCGCCGTCGGCCGTCGGGTCGGTCTTGTCCGACAGCAGCCCGCCGAACTGCCCGGCCCACACGAACGCGGGCAGCAGGCCGACGATCACCGCGGTGGCCGAGCGGCGTACCAGCGCCGCCAGCAGGATCACCGGGACGAGCAGTCCGAACCACGGAAGGAACGTCTCGGCGAGACTGCCGAGGTTGCCGATCGCGTTGGGCACGTGGGCGTGCAGCCGCATCGCGGCGGCGAGGGCCAGCGCGCAGGCCGCGAGGACCAGGCCGCGCCGCCAGATGCCGGGCCCGGCCAGTGCGTCCCCGACGAAGCGGCACACCCAGCGGTGGGCCAGGCGCCGCATCCGGCCTGGGCGCCGGGGATCCCGGTCGGCCCCGTCCGTCTCCGTCGCCACCGCCTGCTGCGTCATCCGCCGCCTCACCACCTGCCGTGCACACCGTCCGTACCAGTGGGTCCCACACGCTGTACGCGTCGTACGCGTGTCTACGACCCTAGGCCATGTCCGGTTTCCGTCCCGCCGGGCGCTCGGGAGCATCTCCCGTCGCGCGGCGCCTTACAAGGGGTGGGACGACCAACCGGGAGGAACGGGTTCCACCGATGGGGCGCCGAAACCACCGACCGTGACACAAACCGCACATCCCGCTCCCCCCTCTTCTCCTGTCGCGTGTCAGGTGCAACCATGGAAATGGTCCGGGGACGCCGTGAGGGCGCCTCGAGATGACGATGAAGGAGCCGTTCCATGACGCAGCTTCAGGCTGCCCAGAAGAGCCCTGACGGCGGTGGCAAGTCCCTCTACGGCGGCAGGAGCAACCGCCGGGTGACCGTCCGCGACATCGCACTGGCCAAGGAGCGCGGCGAGCGCTGGCCGATGCTGACCGCCTACGACGCGATGACCGCGTCCGTGTTCGACGAGGCCGGGATCCCGGTGCTGCTGGTCGGCGACTCGGCCGGCAACTGCCACCTCGGCTACGACACCACCGTGCCCGTCACGCTGGACCAGATGGTCATGCTGACCGCCGCCGTGGTGCGCGGCACCAGCCGCGCGATGGTGGTGGCCGACCTGCCGTTCGGCTCGTACCAGGAGGGCCCCGTGCAGGCGCTCCGTTCCTCGATGCGGCTGATCAAGGAGTCCGGCGCCACGGCCGTCAAGCTGGAGGGCGGGGAGCGCTCGCACGAGCAGATCAAGCTCCTGGTCGACTCCGGCATCCCGGTGATGGCCCACATCGGCCTGACCCCGCAGTCGGTCAACGCCATGGGCTACCGGGTGCAGGGCCGCGGCGAGGAGGCCGCCCAGCAGCTGCTGCGCGACGGCAAGGCCGTGCAGGACGCCGGAGCCTTCGCGGTGGTGCTGGAGCTGGTGCCGCGCGAGCTGGCCGCCGAGGTCACCAACACCCTGCACATCCCGACGGTCGGCATCGGCGCCGGGCCCGAGTGCGACGCGCAGGTGCTGGTGTGGACGGACATGATGGGCCTCACCCCCGGGCGGGTCCCGAAGTTCGTCAAGCAGTACGCGGACGTGCGCAGCGTGATGGGCGACGCCGCGAAGGCGTACGCCGAGGAGGTCGTGGGCGGAACGTTCCCGCTGGAGGAGCACTCCGTCCACTGACCCCGGCAAACCGCGGCCCCGTCGCACCGGACGGGGCCGCGCGCCCGACAGGCCACTGAGAGGACAGCCCGCCGATCCCCCCGTCGGCGGGCTGTCGGTCTTCCCGGACCCGGGCCGCCCTCCTGTCGTCGGTGAAACGTCGGCGACCTGTCGGCGAAAGGCCGGCGCGCGCCGCTCCCTCGTCGGCCGCCTGTCGGAAAAATGTCGGCGCGGTGTCGGCGTCACCTGACAGCGTGGCTCCCATGACACGCGACGACGACAAGACGCCCGCCCCCGCGGTCTCGGTACGGGGGCTCACGAAGAGGTACGGCGAGACCCGCGCGCTGGACGGCGTGGACCTGGACGTCCGCGAGGGCACCGTCCTCGGGGTGCTCGGCCCCAACGGCGCCGGCAAGACCACCCTGGTGCGGATCCTCTCCACGCTGATCGTCCCGAACGAGGGCCGGGCGACGGTCGCCGGGATCGACGTCCTGCGGCAGCCGCGGCGGGTGCGCCGGGTGATCGGGCTGACCGGGCAGTACGCCTCGGTGGACGAGAAGCTCTCCGGGCGCGAGAACCTGTACCTGATCGGACGCCTGCTCGACCTGCCGTCCAAAGCCGCCCGGGCCCGCGCGGACGAGCTGCTGGAACGCTTCTCCCTCACCGACGCCTCCCGCCGGCCCGCGTCCACCTACTCCGGCGGCATGCGCCGCCGCCTGGACCTGGCGGCCTCGATGATCGGCAGGCCGCAGGTCCTCTTCCTGGACGAGCCGACCACCGGCCTGGACCCGCGCACCCGCAACGAGGTGTGGGACGAGGTGAAGCGGATGGTCGGCGAGGGCGTGACCGTGCTGCTCACCACGCAGTACATGGAGGAGGCCGAGCAGCTGGCCGGCGAGCTGGCGGTCATGGACCGCGGCCGGGTGGTCGCGGGCGGCGGCATCGACGAGCTGAAGGCCAGGGTGGGCGGCCGCTCGCTGCGGATCCGGCCCGCCGACCGCGCCGACCTGCAGCCGCTGGCCGCCACGCTGGACGCGCTGGGCGTCACCGGTCTCGCCACCGTCGCGGTGGACGCCGAGAGCGGCTCGGTGCGGGTGCCGGTGCTCAGCGACGAGCAGCTCACCACGGTCCTCGCGGCGGCCGCCTCGGGCGGGATCGCCCTGGCCTCGGTCGTCACCGAGCTGCCCAGCCTGGACGAGGTCTTCCTCTCCCTCACCGGACACAAGGCGTCCGACACGTCCGCCGGGGACGACGCCCAGGCGGGCGCCGGCTCCGACCCGAAGCTCGAGGAGGCCGCCGTATGAGCGCCACCACCACCGCCGCGCCCGTCCCCGCCGCCTCCCCGGCGCGGGACCTGGCCGACGACCACATCGGCCTGCGCGGCCACCTGCGGCACACCGGCGCGCTGATGAGGCGGAACCTGCTGTGGATCCGCCAGGACCCGGAGTCGATGTTCGACGCCGTGCTGATGCCGATCGTCTTCACCCTGCTGTTCGTCTACGTCTTCGGCGGATCGATCGGCATGGCGCTGGGCGGGGGCCGGGACGCCTACGTCCAGTACCTGGTCCCCGGCATGCTCGCCATGATGGCGCTGTCGATGTCGATGTCGGTGGGCACCGGATTCAACCAGGACATCCAGAAGGGCGTGATGGACCGCTTCCGTTCGCTGCCCATCGGGCGCGGATCGGTGCTGTTCGCCAAGATCGCCGTGGAGCAGCTGCGGGTCCTGCTCTCCACCGTGATCCTGCTGGTGGTCTCCCTGCTGGTCGGCTTCGACATCGACCGGCCGCTCGGCCTGCTGGCGGCGGTGGGGCTCTCCATGCTGTTCGGGACGTCCCTGATGTGGGTGTTCCTCGCCATCGGCGTCACCGCGAAGAGCGCCCAGTCGGTGCAGGGCATCGGCTTCATGGTGATGATGCCGCTGCAGTTCGGGTCGTCCCTGTTCGCCCCGACGTCCTCGATGCCCGGCTGGCTGCAGGCCTTCGCCGACTGGAACCCGCTGTCGGCGCTCGCGGACGCCTCCCGTGGACTGATGGTCGGCGGCCCGGTCGCCCGCGACCTGTGGGTGACCCTCGGGTGGACCGCGCTGCTGACGGCGATCATGGCGCCGTACGCCGTCCGCAAGTTCACCACGCGCGGCTGAGCCGGACTCCGGCCCCGGGCCGGGTCACACCAGGGCCGCGGCCTCCTCGACGGGGAGGCCGCGGCCCTCGGCGTAGGCGGCCTCGAACGCGGCGTCGCCGAGGGCGGCGCGCAGCGCGGACTCCGCGTGCTCCCCCAGGCGCCTCTCCGCGACGCCGCTCAGGTGGTCCTCGCCCAGCGCGGCGACCGCGGCTCCCAGGCAGCGCGCGCCGTCCGCGGCCCGGTCGCCGCCGTAGCCGGCGAGGGCCACCGAGGCCACGGTCAGCAGGAACGAGTGCAGGTGCGGGGCAATGGTGCGCGACAGCGAGTCACCGGCGCCCGACAGGGCGCGCCGGACGTGCCCGAGGGCGCCGGAGCTGCCGTCCATGGCGTCCAGCAGGGCCTCGGTGCCGGCGATGAACGAGTCGAAGACGATGAACGCGGCGGCGGGGAACTCCTCGCGGATCTCCCGCACGTACCGGCGGGCCTCGTCGGTCCGCCCGGTGACGCCGAGCCAGCTCGCCAGCACGATCCTGGCGGCCGGTCCCGCCTCCTGGTCGCCGAGCGGCCCGCTCGCGATCACCTCACGCAGCAGCTGCTCACCGCGCTCGGGCCGCTCGGTCTCCAGGAGGACCGCTCCCAGACGCGAGCGGAGCACGTCGCGCTGGGCGTGGGCGCCCAGCAGCTCCACCTGTCCGACGGCTTGGCGGTAGTCGTCGGCGGCCTGCTCGAAGCGGCCGGCGCGTTCGTTGGCGGCACCGCGGGCGCAGAGCGCCTCGGCGATGCTCCAGACGTCCCCCAGGCGGCGGCAGATCTCCAGCGAGCGGTCCGCGTCGGCGATCGCGTCCCCCTCCCAGTCGGGGCGGTTTGCGATCAGGTTGGCCCGCATCTGCAGGGCGAGGGCCTGTTCCCAGGCGTGGTCGGGACGGTCGGCGGTGGTGCGGACGGCGGCGTCCACGATCTCCCGCAGGCGGTCGACCTGACCGGTCAGCAGGACCGCGAAGAACCAGAGGGTTCCGGGGTTGCGGCAGACCTGCGGCATGCCGGGCTCGTAGGCCCGCGCGATGGCCCGCAGCTTCTCCTGCGCCGCCGGGTCCTGCCATGCCTTCAGCTCACCCTGCATGTCCATGCACGCCAGGTGGACCAGGTGCACACCCCGCCGGGCCTCCCACAGCAGGTCCCCGGCGAGCGGCGGGGACGTGTCGGTGCACCGCTCCCACAGCGGGACGGCGGCGGGCGCGCCGGGGGCGAAGGGGCTGGGGCCGAGTTGCAGGACGGCGGCGCTCCAGTGCCTCGCCTCGCTGCGCAGGCCGCGGATCTGCCAGAACCAGGTCAGGGAGAGCACCAGGCACAGGGCCTCCTGCTCGTCGCGTTCGGCGACGGCCGTGCGCAGGGCGGTGCGGAGGTTCTCGTACTCGGTCTCCAGGCGTCCGATGGCGTCGAGTTGCCGGTCGCTGCGCAGCAACGGGTCGCTGATGCGGGCCAGTTCGCGGTAGTGGGTGAGGTGCAGGCGCACCGTCGCGGCGTGCTCGCCGGCCTCCGCGAGGCGTTCGCGGGCGTACTCGGCGACCGTCTCCAGGAGGCGGTAGCGCATCGGGCCGTCGGCCGAGGGGGCCGCCACGACCAGGGACTTGTCGACCAGCGAGGCCAGCGCCTCCAGGGCGTGCGGACCGCAGACGGCTTCCGCGGCGTCGAGGTCGCAGCCGCCGGCGAAGACCGACATGCGGCGCAGCACCGTGCGCTCGGCGTCGTCCAGCAGGTCCCAGGACCAGTCCACCACGGCGCGCAGGGTCTGCTGGCGGGGCAGCGCGGTGCGGCTGCCGGAGGTGAGGAGGCGGAAGCGGTCGTCGAGCCGGTCCGCCAGCTGGCGGGGGGCGAGCATCCGCAGGCGGGCGGCGGCGAGTTCGATGGCCAGCGGGAGGCCGTCGAGGCGGCGGCAGATCTCGGCGCAGGCGGCGGCGGTCTCCGCGTCGGCGTCCACCCGGAAGCCGGGGCGGGCGGCGGCGCCGCGGTCGGCGAGCAGCCGCATCGCGTGGGGCTCCGGCAGCGGCTCCACCGGGCGGATCAACTCCCCCGGTACGCCGAGGGGTTCGCGGCTGGTCGCGAGCACGGTGAGGTGGGGGCAGCGGGCGAGGAGCTCCTCCGCCAGGCGGGCGGCGGCGTCGATGACGTGCTCGCAGTTGTCCAGCACGAGCAGCATGCGGCGGCGGGCGCAGTGTTCGGCGAGCCGTCGCACGGGGTCGTCCTTGCGGTCGGTCGCGGCGCGTATCTCCTCCGCGCCGCCGCCGTACAGCACGGTCTCGCGGGCGCCGACGGCGGTGAGCACGGCCTCCGGGACGGCGGCGGGGTCGTCGACCGGGGCGAGCTCGGCCAGCCAGACGCCGTCCGGGGCGAGTTCGGCGGCGGTGGTGCGGGCCGCCTCCTGGGACAGCCGGGTCTTGCCCGCGCCGCCGGGACCGAGCAGCGTGACGAGCCGGGCGCCGGCCAGGTCGCGGTGCAGCGAGGCGACGTCGGCGTCCCGGCCGACGAAGGAGGTGAGGGGGGTGCGCAGGTTCCCGGCGACGGCCACCCGCGCGGGGGAGGTCCCGCCCTCGCCGAAGCCGTCGTCCCCGGACGCGGGGCTGTCCGTGGCTGCGGTTCCGTCGTGGCCGGGGGCGGCCGGCGTCGCCGTCCGGTCCCGGCCGGGGGCCGCCCCGTTCGGGCCGGGCGGGGTTCCGTCCGGGCCGAACGGGGC
>NZ_JBRIOU010000003.1:148144-148888 GCF_053474865.1 Streptomyces sp. CO7 | reverse complement strand
GGGCAGGTCGGCGAGGGCGGGGCCGCGCCAGAGGCCGAGCGCCTCGTCGAGGGTCTCCGCCGCCTTGGCCGGGTCGCCGTCGGCCAGCGCCCGCAGCCCGTCGGCGGTGAGCCGCTCGAAGCGGTACAGGTCGATGTCGTCGGGCCGGGCGTCCAGCAGGTAGCCGCCGTCCGCGGAGGCCACCGCGCCGGGGCCGAGGAGACGCCGCAACCGCCCCACCAGGGCCTGCAGCGCGCCCGTGGCGTCGGCCGGGGGATCGTCCGACCAGACCTCGTCGACGAGGACGGCCACCGGGACCGCGCGGCCGGGCCGCAGCGCCAGCAGGGTCAGCAGGGTGCGCAGCTTCGCGCCGCCGACGGGTACGGGCGTGCCGTCGGGGCGGATGGCCTGGATGGTGCCGAGGACTCGGAAGCGCACGGCCCCATTGTCCATCGGACGAGGACGGCCACCGTACCGGAGCCGTCCCCGGAGCCCGCGGCGACGTCCCGCGGGCGGTGCGGCGCGCCGCTGGTCAGGGGCTCAGCGCGTGGCCGAGTGCCCGCGCTCCGCCTTCGTCCGCTTGTAGTAGTACCAGCACATGTTCGAGGAGAGTCCGGCCAGCAGCACCCACACGATGCCCAGGCCCCAGGTGCCCTCGACGAAGGAGACGACGGCGGCGACCACGGACAGGACGCACACGACGAAGGCGTAGAGGGCGAGGCGGGGGCGGGGCATGGGGGGCGCTCCTGGTGCTACGTGGACGGG
>NZ_JBRIOU010000003.1:143782-148044 GCF_053474865.1 Streptomyces sp. CO7 | reverse complement strand
GTCCCCCATGCCCCTGTCCGCGCTCGCGCCCCCCGGCGGTCACACGTCGGTGAGTCGCAGCCCCGCGTGCGCCTTGTAGCGGCGGTTGACCGAGATCAGGTTGGCGACCAGCGCCTCCACCTGATGGGCGTTGCGCAGACGGCCGGCGAAGACGCCGCGCATGCCGGGGATGCGGCCGGCGAGCGCCTGGACGATCTCGACGTCGGCGCGCTCCTCGCCGAGCACCATCACGTCCGTCTCGATCTCCTCGATCTCCGGGTCCTTGAGCAGGACGGCGGAGAGGTGGTGGAAGGCGGCGGTGACGCGGGAGTCCGGCAGCAGCGCGGCGGCCTGCTGGGCGGCGCTGCCCTCCTCGACCTCGAGCGCGTAGGCGCCCTTCTTGTCGAAGCCCAGCGGGTTGACGCAGTCGACGACGAGCTTCCCGGCGAGGTCTTCGCGCAGCGACTCGAGCGTCTTGGCGTGGCCCTCCCACGGCACGGCGACGATCACGATGTCGCTGCGGCGGGCGCACTCGGCGTTGTCGGCGCCCTCGACGCCGTGGCCGATCTCCTCGGCGGTGGCCTGGGCGCGGTCGGCGGCGCGGGAGCCGATGATCACCTTCTGGCCGGCCCGGGCGAGGCGGTAGGCGAGGCCCTGCCCCTGGTCGCCGGTGCCGCCGAGGACGCCGACGGTCATCCCGGAGACGTCGGGGAGGTCCCACGGGTCCTTGGCGGGGGCCTTCTGCCCGGCGTGGGGCGCATCGTTGCGCGCACTGTCTGTAGTGGTCATGCGCCTGACTTTACGTGCGGAAAGCGCCCGCTCGGCGGTGGGATGGATCACGTCAGCGAGCACGTCGGCCACGGTGTCGGCCACCGCGTCGGCCTCCGCCCCGCGCGCGGCGCCGGGCCACGCTCCGGGCCGCCGCGCCGGGCGGCAACGTCAGCACGTGTCGTCCCGGCCGTCAGTTCGGGGGAATCGGCGGTGAACCAAGGACCGCCGGCGGCGGTGTGCGGCACCATGCGCCGCATGGATGCCGTACGGGTGGCACTGCTGCGCGAGGTCCTGGCCGGGACGGAGTGGCTGGACGCGACGCGCCGGTTCGCGGGTGCGCTGCGCGGGTCGGTGGTGTCGCACGGCGGCGGGCTGCTGCTGGTGGGCACGCCCGCGTACGAGCCGTGGCACCTGGCGGCCCACCTGGTGGACGAGGCGGCCTGGTCGGGGACGCCGGAGCTCTCCCCCACCCTGGTGCGGCACGCCGCGCGGGCCTCGGACCCGGCCCACCTGGCCGTCGGTCTCCGCCGCCTGGAGGCGGCGCGGCGCGGGGAGACGCTGCTGGTGGTGGCCCCGGACGCGACGGGCCCCGAGCTGCTGGAGCGGGTGCGCGACGCCCGGCGCGCCGGGGCGACGGTGCTGGCGCTCGCCGGGCCCCGTGCCGAGGGCCCCGGAGGGCCGGAGGGGCACGAGGACCTGGCGGCGATGGCGCACGAGCTGCTGGGTCCGGTCGACGGGGCGGAGGCCGTCGTCGACCTGGACACCGTGCAACACCTGGTCAGCGCGGCGGCCGGGGAGAACTCGGCGACCGCGCCGCGCGGGCGGCGCAGGTTCCGGGACCGGCTGTCCCGTCTCGCCGACCAGCTGACGGCGCCGCCGCCCCCGCGCTGGTAGGGCCGCCGGGCCGCCCGGAGGGCCGTCTACTCCTGGTCACCGCGCTTCGCGGGGTCGTGCCACTTGGGGTCGTTCTCCCACTCGAGGTTGCGCTCGCGGGCAGTCTCCATGGCGTGCTCGGCCTCGCCGCGGGTCGCGTAGGGGCCGAACCGGTCCTTGGCGGGGCACTCGGGCCCCTCCTCGACCTTCTTGTGCTGCAGGCAGTAGTACCACTCGCCCGGCTTGCCGGCCGCGCGCTTCTTGAACAGGGCCATGCCTGTCTCCTTCCCTCGTCCACACGGGCTGATGCCGTATGCCCCGCTGGTTAGACTCGCAGGCATGTCTGCCCAGTCGCTGCTCGTACCAGGGGAGCTTTCTCCCACCCGATCCGTACCCGGAAACATCAGGCGGCCCGAGTACGTCGGCAAGCCCGCGCCGACGCCGTACACCGGCCCCGAGGTGCAGACTCCGGAGACCGTCGAGGCGATGCGGGTGGCCGGCCGGATCGCCGCGCAGGCGATGGAGGAGGCCGCCAAGCACATCGCGCCGGGTGTCACCACCGACGAACTCGACCGCGTCGCGCACGAGTTCATGTGCGACCACGGTGCCTACCCGTCGACGCTGGGCTACCGCGGCTTCCCGAAGTCGCTGTGCACCTCCGTCAACGAGGTGATCTGCCACGGCATCCCCGACTCGACGGAGCTGCGCGACGGCGACATCGTCAACCTGGACGTCACCGCGTACATCGGCGGGGTGCACGGTGACAACAACGCCACCTACCTGGTGGGTGACGTCGACGAGGAGTCCCGGCTGCTCGTGGAGCGGACCCGGGAGGCGCTGAACCGCGCGATCAAGGCGGTGCGGCCGGGCCGGCAGATCAACGTGATCGGCCGGGTCATCGAGTCGTACGCC
The DNA here is from genome assembly GCF_053474865.1 of Streptomyces sp. CO7. NCBI lineage: Bacteria > Bacillati > Actinomycetota > Actinomycetes > Kitasatosporales > Streptomycetaceae > Streptomyces > Streptomyces sp. CO7. The sequence continues at coordinate 145,509 of NZ_JBRIOU010000003.1, read as the reverse complement.
AAGCGGTTCGGCTACGGCGTGGTCCGCGACTTCACCGGGCACGGCATCAACACCTCCTTCCACTCCGGCCTGGTGATCCCGCACTACGACAGCCCGTACGCCACGACGGTGATGCAGCCGGGCATGACGTTCACCATCGAGCCGATGCTGACGCTGGGCACGTACGAGTACGAGATCTGGGACGACAACTGGACGGTGGTCACCAAGGACCGGCTGCGCACCGCCCAGTTCGAGCACACGCTCGTCGTCACCGACACCGGCGCCGAGATCCTCACCCTGCCGTAAGGCGGCAGGGGTCGGGGCAGGCCGTGGCCGGTGGGTCCGCGGCGCCCGCCGCGGGCCCCGCGCGCTACGGCGCGCGGACCACGGCGAGCTCGGTCAGGCCCGAGTACGTCAGCACCGGCTCCAGCAGCGAGGAGACGACGATCTCGAGTCTCTCCGCGTGGACGAACAGCACGCTGAGTCCGGCGCTGTCCAAGTAGTCCACGGCGGTGAGGTCGACCACCACCCGTTCGGCGGCGGCGTCGGTCGTCTCCAGTGCCTCCAGCTCGCGGGCCAGCAGCCCGGCGTTGCCGAGGTCGATCTCACCGGCCACCGTCAGCAGTGGCCGCCCGCCGGGCGCGGTGCCGGGGGTCACGGTCAGCGGCGTCATTTGGCGATCCTCGTCCACATCCGAACCGTGGTCCCCGTCTCGCCGGGCGTGACGGTGACCTCCTGCATCATGGCGCGCATCAGCGCGATTCCCCGCCCGCGGTGTCGGCTCGCCTCCACGCTGGGCGGCCTCCAGCGGCCGCTGTCCTCGACGGTGAGGCTGAGCTCGTCGGCGCCGGTCGCGGCCAGCAGCCGGACGGCTCCGCCGGGGCTGTCCCGGTGCCCGTGCTCGATGGCGTTGGCGCAGGCCTCCCCCGCGGCGACCAGGACCTGCTGGGCCATCCCCTCCGGCAGGTCGCACCGCGCCAGCCAGCCCCGCAGCGTGCCGCGGGTGACGGCCAGTTCCGACGACTGCGCCGGGAAGGTCAGCTCCAGCGGCCCGGGGTGCCGGTACAGCAGCAGGGCGACGTCGTCGTCGTAGCCGTCCTCGGGGGCGAGCAGGTCCATGACCCGTGCGGCGAGCTCGTCCGCGGGCAGGTTCCGGCCCTCCTGGAGCGCCTCCCCGGCCAGGCGGATGCCCTCGCTCAGCGGGCGGCGGCGCCGCTCGACCAGGCCGTCGGTGTACAGCAGCAGCGTCGAGCGCGGCGACACCGTGCACTCCGCCTCGGGGCGCTCGGCGCCGGGCCGCACCGCCAGCGGCAGCGAGCGGCCCCGGTCGAGCAGGGTCACCTCGCCGTCGGGTCCCGCGAGGATCCCCGGAGGGTGTCCGGCGCCGGCGTAGACCAGGCGTCCGGTCTCCGGGTCGAGCACGCCGCAGAACAGGGTGGTGCACAGCGCGCCGGGGATGCCCGCGGCGAAGTGGTCCAGCGCGGCCAGCGTCCGGGCGGGCCCGGCCTCCTGGAGCAGCAGCGCCCGGCAGGCGCTGCGCAGCTGGCCCATCACGCTGGCGGCGTCCAGGCCCCGGCCCACGCAGTCCCCGACGACGATGCCGATGCGGCCGTCCGGCAGGGCGATGGTGTCGTACCAGTCGCCGCCGACCTCCAGGGGCGGGACGGCCGGCTCGTAGCGGACGGCGAAGCCCTGGGGCAGCCGTGCCGGGCCGAGGATGGCGCGCTGCAGGGCGAGCGCGGTACGGC
>NZ_JBRIOU010000003.1:142324-143682 GCF_053474865.1 Streptomyces sp. CO7 | reverse complement strand
GCGCGAGGCGGCCGCCCAGCAGCGACAGCAGCAGCTGGTCCTCCGGGATGAAGGGCCGCCGCCCTCCGAGGTCGACCCGGAGCACCATCGGGCCCTCGGGGTGCTCCAGCACGACGTGGGCGCGGTTGCCGTCGGCGACCGGGCTGAGCGCGGGACGGTCGCGCAGTGCGGTGAGTTCCGCCCGGTCCTCCTCGGACAGGCGCTCCCAGCGGTCGGCGGCCGGGTGGCCCACGGCGGCGACGCAGGGCTCGGGCCGGTCGCCGAAGACGACGGCGAGGACCTGCGCGGCCCGCCACACCTGCTGGAGTTCCTCCAGCGCGCCGGTCAGCGCCTCCTCCTGGCCGACGGCCTGGGAGAGCCGGAGGCCGAGGGCGGCCAGGGCGCTGTCCCGCTGCACGGCGTAGTGCTCGGCGGTGACGTCGCGGAAGGTGCCGACGACGACGCGGCGGCCGGTGTCCGGGTCGCGGGCCTCGTTGCAGCTGACCGAGACCCAGATCCGCCGGCCGTCGGCGCGGTCCACGGCCACGGTGCAGCGGCCGGGCCGGCCGGAGAGCGCCTCGCGGAACGCCTGGCCCCACCGGTCGTGCGCCTCGCGGCCGGTCTCCTCCCAGGGCCGGTGCGGGCCCGGAAGGCTGTCGGGGCCGTAGCCGAGGATCTCGGTGTAGGCCGAGTTGACCTCGAGGATGGTGCCGGTCTCGTCGCAGACGAAGAACGCCTCCTGCAGGGCGTCGACCAGCGCCGCGCGCCAGCGGGCGTGCCGGCCGCGCATCCGCGCCAGCTCCACGTTGGCCCGGACCCTGGCCAGCAGTTCGGCGGCGGCGAACGGCTTGACCAGGTAGTCGTCGGCGCCGGCCTCGAGGCCTTCGATGGACGCCTCCTGCCCGGCCCGCGCGGACAGCAGCAGCACCGGCACGGAGGCGGTGCGGCTGTCGGAGCGCAGCGCGCCGACCATGGCGAGGCCGTCCATCCGCGGCATCATCACGTCGCCGACGATCAGGTCGGGCTGCACCGCGCGGGCGGCCTCCAGCGCCTCGAGGCCGTCGCCGACGGCGCGGACCCGGTAGCCGGCGCCGGTCAGCAGGCGGGTGAGGTAGGCGCGCATGTCGGCGTTGTCGTCGGCGACCAGGACACGGGCCCCGGCCCGCTCCCGCACCACCGCGGTCCCGGGCCCGTCCGCTTCGGCGGCCGCGAGGGCCGGGGCGTCCGCGGGGGCGCGGCCGGTCCCGGCGGGGGACCCGCTCCCGTGGGCCGCCTCGGCGGGGCTCCCGGCGGTGGTCCCGCCTCCTGCGCCCTCTCCGGCGGGGGCAGGGGCGTCACTGCCGTCCCGGGCACCGGAGCCGGTCGAAGTCGCCCCGGTG
>NZ_JBRIOU010000003.1:138747-142224 GCF_053474865.1 Streptomyces sp. CO7 | reverse complement strand
CACCGCCGACCTGGCCGGGGTGTTCCGCTCGACGGCCGAGCGGAACACCCCGGCCAGGTCGGCGGTGGTCGCGGAGAGGTCGACCGGCGCGAAGGCGGCCCGCATCCGGCCCGCCTCGATCTGCGAGAAGTCCAGCAGCGTGTTGACCAGGCGGCCCATCCGCAGGCCGTTGCGGTGGGCGACGTCCAGTTCGTCGCGCACCGACGGGTCGGCGTCGGACAGCCGGCCGCGCAGTTCCTCCAGCGGGCCCATGATCAGCGTGAGCGGGGTGCGGAACTCGTGGCTGACGTTGGAGAAGAACGCGGTCTTCGCCTCGTCCAGCTCGGCCAGCTCCTCGGCCCGCCGCTGCTGCGCCCGGTAGCTGCGGGCGCTGCCGATGCCCGCGGCGACGTGTCCGGCGACCAGTTCCACGAAGGACCGGTAACCGTCGTCGAGCGGCCGGTACCGGTTCAGCGCGGCCACCAGGAATCCGTAGGGCGCGCCGCCCTGCCGGGGCAGCGGTACCAGCAGCGCCTCGGTCGGCGGCGCGTCCCAGGCCCCGTGGGGCAGCTCCGTCGCGCCGTCGGCGAGGGTGGTCAGGTCGACGGCCTCGGTGCCCTCGCCCGGTCCGGCGGCGGGCCACAGGGCGGCCTCGCCGGGCGTCAGGGAGAGGGGCGCGACGAGGTGGCCCGGCTCGATGCCGCTGGCGCCGGCCAGGCGGACGCGGCCGTGGCGGCCCTCGGCGCCCTCGGGCACGGCGCCGGCGTCGGGCCCGTCGTCGAAGAGGTAGGTGAGGGTGAACGGCAGGTCCTGCGGGTTGCGGCCGAGCTGGCGGGCGGCGAAGTCCAGCATCTGCTGCTCGGTGCGCACCACGCTGGGGTCGGACCCCAGGTCGCGCAGGGTGGCCATGCGCCGCTCGCCGATGACCCGCTCCGTCTCCTCGGTGACCACGCAGAGCATGCCGACGATCTCTCCGGCGTCGTCCCGCAGCGGGCTGTAGGAGAAGGTGTGATACGTCTCCTCGCGGTAACCGGAGCGTTCCAGGAACAGCTGCAGCCCCTGGTCCCAGGTGGCCCGGCCGGTGGACAGGACGGTGCCGATGCGCGGGCCGATGGTGTCCCAGATCTCCGCCCACACCTCGCGGGCGGGCCGCCCGAGCGCCCACGGGTACTTCTGTCCCAGCGTGTCGTGCCGGTAGGCGTCGTTGCAGAAGAACGTCAGTTCCGGGCCCCACGCCATCCACATCGAGAACCGGGAGGAGAGCAGGATGCTCACCGCCGTGCGCAGGCTCTGCGGCCAGTCGGACGGGGGGCCCAGCGGGGTCGCCGTCCAGTCGACCGCGGCCAGGTCGCGCCCGACCTCCGGGTCGGCGGCGAACACGTCCGCCCCGGCCGACGCGGAACCACCGGGGGAGAAGGAGCGTGCCATGGATGGGCCTTTCGTCTCGACCGAGCACCCGTACCCGAGCGACGCGCGCGCCGCCGGATGTTCACGGGAACCCCACACTCATTCCACAGGCTTCGTAGGATAAGCCGAACCCACTGGTCTTTCCGGGCCGGTCGTCACCGACCGGGCGTCACCCGCGGCAGGCGCCGTCGGAAGGATCACCGGGCCGTCCGTCCCCTCCTGCCGTCCGTCCTCCGCCCCATCCGCACCCCCCACCAGGAGACCCGGTGACCAAGACCGACCCCGTCCTCACCGTCGACCGGCACACGCACCCCTCGGGCGCGGCCGTGCTGCGGGCGACCGGCGAACTCGACCACCACACGGCCGGCGCCCTGCTCGGCGCCCTCGACGAGCTGGACCTCGCCCGTTCCGCCGGCCTCGTGATCGATCTCACCGGGCTCTCCTACTGCGACTCCACAGGCATCACCGTGCTCGTCACGGCCCACCACCGCGCCGAGCGGGCCGTCCGGCCGCTGGCCCTGTGCGGACTGGGCCCTGACCTGCGACAGATGTTCCACACCGTGGGGCTGGACCAGATCTTCACATTCCACGACGATGTGGATGAGGCGGTGAAAGCCCTGCGAAGTTGAGCCGTCCGGCCCCGTTTGGGCTCGGCGGAACGGGGCATCGGGGCTGTCTGCACTTCGTTATCCTGCCGGGGGCAGGCGGCCCCGGCAGCCTGACAGGACAGACGGGCTCCGGAGAAGGACGGACGAGATGGCCATGACCTCCACGGCCGCCGTTCCCGCGCCGCCGACCCCCGGAACGGGTCGTCACAGCGGCGTGGTGTTCTCCGACGACCGCGAGTGGGCGGGACATCTGGTGCCCTTCGTCCGCACGGGCTTCGAGCGCGGCGAGCAGGTGCAGTACTTCGCGGCCACCACGGACCCCGACCGGGTCAGGGGCGCGCTGGCGTCCGCCGGCGTCGACGCGGCGCGGGCGGAGGCCGAGGGCCGCCTGGTGGTCACCACGGCGGAGCGCACCTACCTGTCGGGGCCGCGTTTCGACCCGGACGCCATGATGGGCCTGTGGCACCGGGCCATGGACACCGCGCTCGCGGAGGGACACCGCGGGCTGCGGGCGATCGGCGAGATGGCCTGGGGCGCACAGGACGTGGCGGGGGCGGACCGCCTGCTGGAGTACGAGCTCCGCCTCCACCACGAGGTCTTCGAACCACTGCCGCTCACGGCGTGGTGCTTCTACGACCGCCGCCGCGTTCCGGCGCACCTGCTGGCCCTGCTGGCCGGGGCGCACCAGCACCACCGGGGCGACCCGGTCGACCGCCCCGCCCTGCGGCTGGAACCGCTGCCCGGCCGCACCGGCCTGAAGCTGTCCGGCTCGGCCGGGTACGACACCCGCCACGCCGTGCGCACCGCCGCGGCCGTGGTGAGCGGCTCCCCGGGCAAAGACGTCGAGCTGGACCTCTCCGGTCTCCGGCATCTGGACATCGCCTCGCTGGTGACGCTCGTCGAGGCCGCCCGGCGCCGCCGCGAGGGACGTCTGCGTCTGCTGCACGCCCCCGCACCCCTTCGTCGGCTCCTCGGACTGTTCCCCGAGCTCGGAACCCCTGTGGAGATCGCCGAGCGATGACGACACACAGCCGAACCACCACGTACTTCCGGCAGCCGCCCGGTCGAGGGCCCGGCTCCGGGCTCTTCCACCCCGCGCTCTTCTACCGCTCCGACGCGGAGTACCTCGACGGAGTGGGCCGGTTCGTCCGCGCCGCCGTCCTGGGCCGCGGCGCTCAGGCGCTGGTCGTGGTCCCAGGGGCCCGGCTCGAGCGGCTGCGCGCGCACCTGGCGGACCTGGCGGAGCGCATCACATGGCTCGACGTGACGGAGGCCGGGCGCAACCCGGGCCGCCTGCTGTCACTGTTCCGCGAGTTCGCGGACCGGCACGAGAGCTCGGAGTCGCGGCCGTCCATCGTGGGCGAGCCGCTCTACGCGGAGCGCGGACCGTCCGAGACGGTGGAGGCGCTGCGCCACCAGGCCCTGGTCAACCTGGCCTTCGCGGGCCGGCGGGTCAGCGTGCTGTGCCCGTACGACGTGACGC
>NZ_JBRIOU010000003.1:134200-138647 GCF_053474865.1 Streptomyces sp. CO7 | reverse complement strand
GTGCCCGTACGACGTGACGCTGCCCGAGCAGGTGCTGGAGGCGGCCCGCCGCATCCACCCGGTCGTGACCGAGGACGGCGTGCGGCGGATCAGCCCCGACTTCGCCGACCCGCTGGACGTCTGCCGGTCCTTCGACACCCCGCTCCCGGACCCGGTCGACCCGCTGGTGGTCGAGTTCGGCGAGCACGAGCTGGCGCTGGCGCGCGGCACGGCGGAGGACTGGGCGTCGCGCTGCGGGCTCTCGCCGGCCCGGCGCACCGACTGGCTCCTGGCCATCGGCGAGGCCACCGGCAACTCGGTGCGGCACGGCGGCGGGCGGGGCACGCTGCGGATGTGGCGCGCCGAGAACTCGCTGGTCGCCGAGATACGCGACGGCGGGCAGCTGACCGACCCGCTGGTGGGCCGCCGCCGCCCCGACCCGCGCTCGCCGCACGGCGGGCGCGGGGTGTGGATCATGCACCAGCTCTGCGACCTGGTCGAGCTGCGCGCCGGGGCGGACGAGCTGGTGCTCCGCCTCCACATGGCGGTGGAATGACCCTCCCGGCCGCGTGATGCGCCCGGCCGCCCGAGCGCGGGGCGGCCCTGCCGGCGACCGTGACCCGAGCGCGGGGCGCCGTGACGGGAGCGCGGGGCGCCACGTCGTGAGCGGGGTCGCCTCGACGTGAACGCGGGTCGCCGCCCGGTCGTCCGGCGCGAGGTCGCTCACTCCTCGAAGAGCGGCTCCTGCACGCCCTCGTCCTGCTGCTTGCGGACCCGGCGGTTGCGGCTGCCCACCACGCACGCCGTCGCCGCGCCCACCGCGGCGAACACGGCCGGCACCATCCACCCCTTGTTGAGCGCGTGCCCGAACAGGTGGTCGAGCGAGATCCGCCCCGGGCCGGTCACGGCCAGGCCCGCTGCGGTGAGGCCGAGCGAGGCCGCGTACTCGTAGCCGCCGCTCTGCGCGAAGAAGCCCTGCGGGGCGTGGACCGCCGCCGCTCCCGCCATCGCCCCCGCGGCCGCCGCGCCCGCCGCGGGCGTGGCCAGGCCGAGGGCCAGCAGCAGGCCGCCGCCCGTCTCGGCGGCGCCCGCCATGGCGGCGCTGGTGCGGCCCGGGGCGTAGCCGATGGACTCCATCCACTGCCCGGTGCCCTCGAGGCCATGGCCACCGAACCAGCCGAACAGTTTCTGCGTGCCGTGCACGGCGAGCACGCCGCCGGTGCCTGCCCGGAGCAGCAGCAGACCAAGATCACGCCGGTCGAAACACGTCACGTCGACTCCCTGAACCCTCTACCGGTGCGGACCGGACCCGGGTCCCCGGCTTTGCGCCGTTCCATCCGCCCACGCGAGTGATCACCGGGGGTCGCGGGGAGGTTACCCAGCCGTCATCTGCATGTCGTGTCCTCAACAACGGGGGGTCGTCCTGTCCCGCTCGAATGCCTTCCGCACCCCGTCCTCGTCCTCGTCCTCGTCCTCGTCCTCGTCCCGGAAGGCCACCATGCCCTCGCCCACCGGTCCGCACTCCGCCGAACTCCGCGACGCCGCGCTCCGGCTCGGCCGCCGAAGATTCCTGACCACCACCGCCGCGGCGGCCGCACTGGCCTTCGCGGTGGGCCTGCCCGGCGCCGGCACCGCCGCCGCGGACGAGCTCGAGTCCGCCCAGCTGTCCGAGGACCCGTTCACGCTGGGCGTGGCCTCCGGCGACCCGCTGCCGGACTCGGTGGCACTGTGGACCCGGCTGGCGCCCAGGCCCCTGGAGCCCGACGGCGGGCTGCCCGACCGGCGGGTCTCCGTGCACTGGGAGCTGGCCCATGACGAACGCTTCGCCCGCGTCGTCCGGCGCGGTCACGCCTGGGCGCACCCGGAGTTCGACCACGCCGTCCACGTCGAGGTGCGCCACCTGCGGCCCGGCGCGGAGTACCACTACCGCTTCCGCGTGGGCGACTGGGTGAGCCCGGCGGGACGCACCCGCACCGCCCCCGCGTTCGGCGCCCGGGTCGACCGGCTGCGGTTCGGCATGGTGTCCTGCCAGCGCTACGACCAGGGCCACTGGACCGCCTACCGCCACCTGGCCGGCGAGGACCTGGACGCGGTCTTCCACCTCGGCGACTACCTCTACGAGTACGCCGTCGACGCCAAGGGCGGCGCCCGCAACTACACGGACCGCGTGATCCCCGCGCACTTCGCCCACGAGACGGTGACGCTGGAGGACTACCGTCTGCGGTACGCGCTCTACAAGTCCGACCCGGACCTGATCGCCGCCCACCTCGCGCACCCGTTCGTGGTGACCTGGGACGACCACGAGACCGAGAACAACTACGCGGGCGACCACCCGGAGGGCTCCGTCCCGCCGGAGGAGTGGCTGCTGCGCCGCGCCGCCGCCTACCGCGCGTACTGGGAGAACATGCCGCTGCGCGCCGCCCAGCGGCCCGAGGGCCCGGACCTGCGGCTGTACCGGCGGATGCACTGGGGCGGCCTGGCCCAGTTCGACGTCCTGGACACCCGGCAGTACCGCACCGACCAGGCGAACGGCGACGGCTGGAAGACGCCCACCGCCGAGTCCGAGGCGGAGTCGATGACGCTGACCGGGGCGGAGCAGGAGCGGTGGCTCGTCGACGGCTGGCGCCGGTCGTCCGCGGTGTGGAACGTGGTCCCGCAGCAGGTCACCTTCAGCCGCCGCAACCACGCCACCGCCGGGAACACCACGCTGTCCATGGACTCCTGGGACGGCTACCCGGCCTCCCGGCGGCGGGTGCTGGAGGGGTGGAAGGCGTCCGGCCAGGAGAACCTGATGATCCTCACCGGCGACGTCCACGTGCACTACGGCCTCGACGTCAAGGAGGACTTCGACGACCCCACCTCGCGGACGCTGGGCACCGAGATCGTCACCAGCTCCATATCCTCGGGCGGCGACGGCTCGGCACGGCCGTCCAACTGGGCGGGGTACCACGCGCGGAACCCGCACCTGAAGTTCTACAACGGGCTGCGGGGCTACGCCACGGTCGAGCTGGGCCGGCGGGAGGCCCGGACCGAGTTCAAGACGGTCCCGCGGATCACCACGCCGGGCGAGCCGCTGACGGTGGCCGCCGCGTTCACCACCGAGGCGGGCAACCCGGGGCTCACCCCGGCCTGAGGCGCCCCGGCCTGAGCCGCCCTCGGCCTGACGGCACGCCGCCTCCGGGGGCGCGGGGCGGGCACGCGTCCCCGCGCCCCCGGGGCAGGACGGCTGCCGCCGGGGGCCACGGGACGGTCGTCGCCGCGGACGACGCCGGGTGCGGCGCGGTGAACCGCCCCGGGTCACTCGCCCGGGTAGCGGACTCCGACCTGGTCGCGGATCGCGTCGAGGGTGCGCATGACGGCGAGGGTCGACTCCAGCGGGACCAGCGGGGACTCGGTCTCGCCGGCCCGGATCGCGCGCATCACCTCGAGCGCCTCGTGGCGGAAACTGCTGCGCAGGCCGTCGCCCGCGGTGAGCGCGAACTCCTGCGGCTCGCGGCCCTCACGGTGCAGGACGAAACGATCCGCCTGGAAGAAGCCGTCGGGCACGTCGATCCGGCCGCGGGTGCCGGTGACGGAGGCGGTGATGCCCGTCGCACCGACGATGGAGCAGTGCACCAGACCGAGAGCACCGCTCTCCCAGCCGAGCACCGCTCCTGTCTGCAGGTCGACACCCTCCGGCGAGAGCACCGACTGCGCGGTGACGCGGTCCGGCTCCCCCAGCAGCATCTGCGCGAAGGCGATCGGGTAGACGCCGAGGTCGAGCAGCGCCCCGCCGCCCTGCTGCGGGTCGCGCAGCCGGTGCGCGACCGGGAACGGGCCGGCCAGGCCGAAGTCGGCCTGCACCGTCCGCACCTCGCCGATCTCGCCCTCCTCCACCAGCTGCCGCATCCGGCGCACCAGCGGGTTGCAGGCGGTCCACATCCCCTCCATCAGGAAGCGCCCCCGGTCCCGCGCCAGCGCGACCAGTTCCTCGGCCTCGCGCAGGTTCAGCGTGAACGGCTTCTCGCACAGCACGCCGCGCCCGGCCTCCAGGCACATCCCGGCCGCGGCCCGGTGGGCGGTGTGCGGGGTGGCGACGTAGACCACGTCGACGTCCTCGTCGGCGGCCAGCGACGCCCAGTCCCCGTAGGCCCTCGGGATGCCGAACCGCTCGGCGAACCCCTCGGCCGACTCCTGCGACCGCGAACCGACCGCCACCAGCTCGGCGTCCGGAATGTCGACGAGGTCACCCGCGAAGGCCGCGGCGATCCCGCCCGTGGCCAGAATTCCCCATCGCACCGTCTCAGCCATCCCGGCCGCTCCTCACCTCGTGACATCAGCCCTGCGCAGAGCATAGATCGGCCGCCGCGCACTCCGGTCCGCCCGGCCCCGACGTCTCACGGACCGGGCACCGGCCGGGCGCCCCGGCGTCGCGGGGGCGCCCGGCCGGTGCCCGGTCCGTGAGACGTCGGGGCCGGGCGGACCGGAG
>NZ_JBRIOU010000003.1:132188-134100 GCF_053474865.1 Streptomyces sp. CO7 | reverse complement strand
GGGCCGGACCGCGGCGGGCGGGGCGGCGCCCGGTGGCTGCGACAATCGGGGGGTGAACATCGTGTCCTCCCCCGCCGAGACCCTCCGGACCGCGCTCGCGGCGCTGCTCGACGGACTCCCGCCCCGGCAGGCCGCCCAGGCCGTGGACCGGCTGATCGCCAACTACCGCGGCCGGACCCCCACCGCCGCCCCCATCCTGCGCGACCGCGCGGACGTGGCGGCGTACGCGGCCTACCGGATGCCGGCCACCTTCGAGGCGGTGCGCTCGGCGCTGGAGGCGTTCGCCGCGGCGGTCCCGGGGTGGACGCCCGCCTCGCACGTGGACGTGGGCGGCGGCACCGGCGCGGCCACCTGGGCGGTCACCGCCGCCTGGGACGGGGAGCGGCCCGTCACGGTGCTCGACTGGGCGGAGCCCGCCCTCACGCTCGGCCGCGAGCTGGCCGCCGCCAACGCGGCCCTGACCGAGGCGCGCTGGCAGCGCTCGCGCATCGGAGCGGCGCTCCGGATCGAGAGCACCGATCTCGTCACGGTGTCCTACGTCCTCGGTGAGCTCACCGAGCAGGACCGCGCCCACGTCGTCGACGCCGCGGCCGCCGCCGCCCCGTCCGTCGTGGTCGTCGAGCCCGGCACCCCCGACGGTTACGCCCGGGTGATCGCCGCCCGGGACCGCCTGATCGCGGCCGGCTTCCGGGTGGCCGCCCCCTGCCCGCACAGCGCGGCCTGTCCGATCGTCCCCGGCGAGGACTGGTGCCACTTCTCGGTCCGGGTCAGCCGCTCCTCCCTGCACCGTCAGGTGAAGGCCGGCTCGCTGCCCTACGAGGACGAGAAGTTCAGCTACGTCGCCGCCACCCGGCTGCCGGAGGCCGAGGTCTCCCCCGCCCCCTCCCGGGTGGTGCGGCGCCCGCAGATCCGCAAGGGCCAGGTGCTGCTCGACCTGTGCGAGGCCGAGGAGCAGCTGCGCCGCCACACGGTGACCAAGCGCCACGGCGACCTCTACAAGGCGGCCCGGGATGCCGACTGGGGGGACTCCTGGCCGCCCGCCGAGCCCGGCAATTACCATGAAATCAGGCAATGACCTCCGATCGGAGCGCCGGGTGCGTTTCCGCCGGCTCGCCCCGGACGGACGTGGCGGTGCGACCATGGGGCATGTTGTCCGCACCATCGGCGAGGTGAGGGGATAGATGAGCGCGACGTTCGGCGGCCGTCCCGGCCGGCAGAGCAGGTTCTCGCAGTGGCTGCGCGGACGGCGTCCGCAGGAGGCCACCGGGGTCGAGGACCGTGAGGCCCTGCTGCTCGCCGCCGCGGCCGCGGGGCTGCCGCTCGCACCGGCCGCGCACCCGGTCGGCTACCGGTGTTCGTGCGAACGGGTCGGCTGTCCCACGCCCGCGCGGCACCCGCTCTCCTTCGCCTGGCAGACGCAGTCCACCACCGATCCCGCGCAGGTCGGGCGCTGGCTGAGCGCCGACCCGGAGGCGAACTTCATCACCGCCACCGGCATGCTCAACGACGTGCTGGACGTCCCCCTGGACGCGGGCCGCGCCGCGCTGGAGCGGTTGCTCGCCGAGGGCGTCGACGTCGGCCCGGTCGCGGAGAGCGACGACGGGCGGATGCTCTTCTTCACGCAGACCCGCGGCACGCCCGAGGACGAGGACGAGTGGTGGCCCTGCGAGCTGGACTCGCACCCCGAGACCGACGAGGACCATCCCGGTCTGCGCTGGCACTGCCGCGGCTCGTACGTCCTGGTGCCGCCCGCCCGTCTGCCGGGCGACGACGGCCGGGCCGTGCGGTGGGTGCGCGGCCCCGAGCACGCCCTGCCGGAGCCGCTGCTGCTGCTCGAGGCCCTCACCGACGCCATCGAGAAGCACGCCGGCGAGGAGCCGACCGGCGCGGTCTGGCCCCTCCAGCGCTGACA
>NZ_JBRIOU010000003.1:129915-132088 GCF_053474865.1 Streptomyces sp. CO7 | reverse complement strand
TCCTGAGCCGGGTGCCGGGGCTCACCGCGGCGGCGGCTACTCCCCGCGCGCCGCGGTGAGCCCCGGCACCCGGCTCAGGAAGACGGCCTGCCCCTTGCGCGGCACCCGCACCGCCTGCTGCGAGACGTACTCCATGGTGAGCGTCTGGCCGACCTCGCCGGTGATCAGCGCCCGCACGTCCTCGTTCTGCACCGGTATCTCCGTGCCCGGCGCGGCCGTCAGCCGCTCGAAGTGCCGGGTCGCGAAGAACACCAGCGCCCCGCCGTCGGCGGTGCGCAGCCCCAGCGGCGCGTAGTCGCCCTTGGTGAGCGCCTCGTCCTTGAACTGCCGCACCAGCCCGGGCCGCTTCTCGTTGCGCTTCCGCTGCTCGCGCACCACGCTGGTGTGCGGCCCCTGGGCGAAGGCGTCGCCGCCCTCGCCGAGGTAGCCGGCGTACGCCTCGCTCAGCTTCGACGGCGCAAGGGCCAGCTGGTCGCCCGCCGTCGCGGGCACCGCGTGGCCGTCCTCGTCCTTGCGGAAGTCCGGCACGTCGTCGGGGTCCAGGAGCGTCAGGTAGGCCGCCTGCCAGGGCTCCTTCGCGTGCTCCTTGACGAACACCAGCATCCAGCGGGCGTCGCCGCCCTTGTTGCCCCGGGCGTCCGCGAGGAACCAGCGCGGCCAGCCCGCCTTGGCGGGGATGGTGTAGCGCGCGTCGCTCAGTTCGAGCGGCTCGTGGGCCGCGTTGCCGTCGGGGTGGTTGGCGTGGCGCGCCTTCAGCCGCGCGCCGTCTATGGCGCCGAACGCGCCGGTGACCCGGTCCTCGTCGAGGCTCCGGTCGTACGCCTCGTCGGCGGCGTTGTAGGCGTCGGTGAACGTCCGCAGCGCGCCGGCGGCCTCCTTCGGGGTGGCGGCCGGCAGGACCTCCCGCTCCCCGTGCACCACGACGCACCCGCTCAGGGCCAGGGACAGCGCGGCCAGGACGGCCGGCAGGACGCGACGCCCCCTCGTGCTCTTCAACTCGCCTTCTCCTTCCGGCTTACGCAGCCGCACCCTACCCGTGCCGGGCGGCGCGCCGGGCGGTACCGGGGGGATGCTTGAATGCGCGACGTGACTCCTTACGACGTGCTCCGGGTCTTCTGCGACGCCGGGCGCGGCTACGGCAACGAACTCGCCGTGGTCCGCGACGGCTCGAAGATCCCCGGCGAGACCGAACGGCAGGCGATGGCCGCCGAACTCGGCTTCAGCGAGACGGTGTTCGTCGACGACCCGGAGCGCGGTGTGATCGACATCTACACCCCGACGCTGCGGCTGCCGTTCGCCGGCCACCCCTGCGTGGGCACCGCCTGGCTGCTGGACCTGCCCGAGCTGATCACCGCCGCCGGCGAGGTGGGGGTCCGGCTGGACGGCGAGTTCACCTGGATCGAGGCCCGCGCCGAGTGGGCGCCGCCGCGGATCCTGCGGCAGTACGCCTCCGCCGTCGAGGTGGACTCCCTCGAGGTGCCGGAGAAGGGCGAGTGGATCTACGCCTGGGCCTGGGAGGACGAGGCGGCGGGGCGCGTCCGGGCCCGCGCCTTCCCCGGCCGGGACGACGGCATCGACGAGGACGAGGCGACCGGCGCGGCCGCGCTGCTCCTCACCCAGCAGCTGGGCCGCGCCCTGAACATCACCCAGGGCGCCGGTTCGCAGATCCTGACGGCGCCGCAGCCGGGCGGCTGGGTGGAGATCGGCGGCCGCGTCGTTCTGGAGCGCTGACCCCGTGGACGAGCAGCGGATGTGGGAGTCGGTCGAGGACCTGTGGACCTGGATCGACCGGAACAACACCCGGCCCCGCGAGCAGGAGGTGCTGCTGGCGGTGCTGAAGCTGTCCGAGGAGGTCGGCGAGACGGCGCAGGCGGTGATCGGCGCGATGGGGCACAACCCGCGCAAGGGCGTCACCCACGACTGGGACGACGTCCGGGCCGAGCTGTGCGACGTGGCGCTCAGCGCGCTGGTGGCGCTGCGGATCCTCACCCCGGACGCGGGCGAGGTGTTCACCGCCCACGTGGAGGGCGTCCGCCGGCGGTCCCAGGCCGTCGAGGCGGGGAAGAGGCGCCCGCAGGAGGGCGCCTGACCGTCCCGGCCGAGCACCGGGGTCGGCCGGGAGCGGGCGGGCGCCGGTTCAGGCGGCGTCGAGGTGGGCGAGGACGGCCAGGAC
>NZ_JBRIOU010000003.1:127840-129815 GCF_053474865.1 Streptomyces sp. CO7 | reverse complement strand
TCGGACACCTCCAGGCCGAGCTTGGCGAAGATGTTGGCGGTGTGCTTGGCGACGGCCCGTTCGGTGACCGTCAGGCGGCCGGCGATGGCGGCGTTGGAGCGGCCCTGCGCCATCAGCTCCAGCACCTCCCGCTCGCGCGGGGTGAGCCGTGAGACGGGCCGGTCGTCGCCCGAACTGCGCTGCAGCAGCTGGGAGATGACCTGGGGGTCCATGGCGGTGCCGCCGGCCGCGACCCGGCGGACGGCCTCGGTGAACTGCCCGGCGTCCAGCACCCGGTCCTTCAGCAGATAGCCGACGCCGCCGCTGCCGTCGGCGAGCAGTTCGCGGGCGTAGAGCTGCTCGACGTGCTGGGAGAGCACCAGGACCGGCAGGCCGGGGCGGCGGCTCCGGGCCCGCAGGGCGCACTGCAGCCCCTCGTCGGTGAAGGAGGGCGGGAGCCGGACGTCGACGACGGCGACGTCCGGCTCCAGTTCCTCGAGGGCGCGGTCCAGTCCGGGGCCGTTGTCGACGGCGGCGGCGATCTCGAAGCCGTGCGCCTCCAGCAGCCGGACCAGGCCGTCCCTCAGCAGGAAGAGGTCTTCGGCGAGGACAACGCGCACGGAATCTCCAGGGTCACCACGGTGGGGCCGCCGGTCGGACTGCTGACGGCCAGGACACCGTCGAATGCTCCCAGCCGCCGCTCCACCCCCGCCAGTCCGGTGCCGGCCGCCGGGTCGGCGCCGCCGTGCCCGTCGTCGCCGACGGTCAGGCGCAGCATGCCGTCGCGGTACCCCATCTCCAGCCAGATCCGGGTCGCCCCGGCGTGCTTGACGACGTTGGTCAGCATCTCGCTGAGCGCGAAGTAGACGGCCGACTCCACGGCGGCCTCCGGCCTGCCGGGAAGGTCGACGTCGGCCTCCACCGGCAGCGGCGTCCGGAGCGCGAGGGCCCGCGCCGCGTCGCCGAGGCCGCGCTCCGCCAGCACGGGCGGGTGGATGCCGCGTACCAGGTCCCGCAGTTCGGCGAGCGCCTCGACGGACTCGGCGCGTGCCTGGGCGAGCAGCAGCCGTGCCTGCGAGGGGTCCTTGTCGAGCAGGGTCTCGATGGTGCTGAGGCTCATCCCCATGGCGACCAGCCGGGCCTGCGCCCCGTCGTGCAGGTCGCGCTCGATGCGGCGCAGTTCCGCGGCGGAGGTGTCCACGGCGTCGTGCCGGGTGCGGGCGAGTTCCTCCACCCGGCGCTCCAGCGACGCCCGGCCCGGGGACAGCAGGCTCCGGGTCAGCGTGAAGTGGGCCTTCAGCAGGCGGTCGTTGAAGCGGAACGCGAGGTGCAGCACGAGCAGTCCGAGGAGCCCGGCGCCGATCGCGTCGGCCTGCGAGCTGACGGGGAGGAACAGGTACCAGTAGTCCCCGCCCTCCGCGACGACCCGCCAGTGCCCGAGCGGCAGGGCGATCCCCTGCACCGCGTTGCTCAGCAGTGCCACGGGCAGCATGGCGAGGAGGAAGCCCGCGGTCATGTCCACCGGGAGCCAGAGCAGTTCGCGGCGGACCGCCGGGTCCGTCATCAGGTGCAGGGTGCGGGCCGGGCCGGTGGCGGGCAGCCCGGCGGGGCCGGGGCCGTGCACGGCGGGCGGGATGTCGATGCCGTACCAGCGGGCCGCCGCCAGCCTCCGCAGGTCGGTGAACCGGCGGACGAGGCCGAGCAGGGGCGGCAGCAGCAGGGTGCCGACGCCGAGAGGAACCAGGGCGGCGGCCAGCAGGGTGAGGACCAGCAGGAGGGAGGAGCCGATGAGGGAGAACGTTCCCAGGGCGAAACCGCGCACTGCGGCCACGCATGCCTTCTTGGCGGACATGTGTCCAACTCCCCGTCGTACGGTGCCGTTTCGCCGGGTGTGTTCCCGACGTCCCCGACGCTACGGCCGGCGGGCGGCGGCCGCACGGGGCACGGCCCCCCGACGGGGGTGGTGCCAGGTACACCCTCCCCGGCCGTGCGTCCC
>NZ_JBRIOU010000003.1:124532-127740 GCF_053474865.1 Streptomyces sp. CO7 | reverse complement strand
CTCCCACCCCGCTCCGGCACCGCCGGGCCGCGGCCGTCGCAGGTGGCGCGGAATCGCCGTCGGCGCGCCGCACTCCGCACGTCGCTCACCGTATCTCCCCAGCCGGACGGGTCTCGTCCGCTCCCGGGCGGGACAACCATGCTTGTCATGGACACCAACCGCACCCGGCTCTCGCGTCCCCGCGCGAGAGGGACCGGATCCCGCTTCGCCGCCACCGCCGCGGCGGCCGCCGCGCTGCTGCTGGCCACCGCCCTGCCCGTCACGGCCTCCGCGGCGCCCTCCGCGCCGCAAACCCCCTCCCCCGACCGCGAGGCCGCCGCCGTCGCCCGCGCGGAGAAGGCCGTCGCCGCCCGGGCCGGGAGCCTCGGCTTCGGCGCGCGGCAGGAACTCGTCGTCAAGGACGTGGTCGTCGACGCGGACGGCTCCGAACACGTCCGCTTCGACCGCACCTACGCCGACCTGCCCGTCCTCGGCGGCGACTTCGTCGTCCACCTCTCGCCGACGGGCGCGTTCGAGGGCGCCGACCGGGCGAGCCGCGCGCGGCTGTCCGTGCCGGCCCTCACCCCGGCCGTGTCCGAGGCGAAGGCCCTGGACGTCGCCGAGGACCTTCTGCGGTCCGTGGAGCGGACCGTCGTCGCGCCCGAGGCCGACTCGCGGCTGGTGGTCGACGCCCTGAACGGCCGGACCCCGCGGCTGGCCTGGCACACCGAGGTGACCGCGAAGGACGCGCGAGGCAACCCGGTCGGCCGTGAGGTGCTGGTCGACGCCCGCACCGGCGAGGAGCTGGACTCCTGGGACTCCGTGCACGCCGCGACCGGCACCGGCCGCTCCCTGTACGCGGGCACCGTGTCGCTGGAGACCACCGGCAGCGGGACCTCGTACTCCCTGAAGGACCCGACCCGGGGCAACACCTACACCGGTGACGCGGCGAACAGGACCGACCTGTGCATCCTGACCCTGTGTCTGCGCCGCGCGCCCTCCACGGTGTTCACCGACGCCGACAACGCCTGGGGCACCGGGGCCACCTCCGACCGCGCCTCCGCCGCCGTGGACGCCCAGTACGGCACGAACATGACCTGGGACTACTTCAAGGACGTGCACGGCCGGCTCGGCATCGCGGGCGACGGCAAGGGCTCGTACAACCGCGTGCACTACGGCAGCAACTACAACAA
Source organism: Streptomyces sp. CO7 (assembly GCF_053474865.1). Taxonomy (NCBI): domain Bacteria; kingdom Bacillati; phylum Actinomycetota; class Actinomycetes; order Kitasatosporales; family Streptomycetaceae; genus Streptomyces; species Streptomyces sp. CO7. The sequence continues at coordinate 126,568 of NZ_JBRIOU010000003.1, read as the reverse complement.
CGCGTTCTGGGACGACAGTTGCTTCTGCATGACCTACGGCGACGGTGACGGCACCACCTTCGGCCCGCTGGTCTCGCTGGACGTGGCCGGTCACGAGATGAGCCACGGCGTGACCTCGGCGACCGCGGACCTCACCTACTCCGGCGAGTCCGGCGGTCTCAACGAGGCCACCTCCGACATCTTCGGCTCGCTGGTCGAGTTCCACGCCGGCAACGCGAGCGACCCGGGCGACTACTACGTCGGCGAGGAGATAGTGCAGCCCGGCTTCGGCGACGCCGCCCTGCGCTTCATGGACCGGCCGGACCGCGACGGCTCCTCCGCCGCCTGCTGGTCCTCCACGACCAAGAACCTGGACGTGCACTACTCGTCCGGCGTCGCCAACCACTTCGCCTACCTGCTCGCCGAGGGCACCGGCACGCAGGACATCGGCGGCCTGGAGCACTCCGGCACCACCTGTGACGGCTCCACCCTCACGGGCATCGGCCGGGGCAGGCTCGGCGCGATCTGGTACCGGGCGCTGACCGTGCACATGACCTCGTCCACCACCTACGCGGGCGCCCGCGCGGCCACCCTCGCGGCGGCCGGCGAGCTCTACGGCGCCGGCTCCGCCGAGCAGAGCGCGGTCGCCGCCGCCTGGACCGCCGTCAACGTGCGCTGACGACGGCGAGGCCTGCACGCACCGGTTCCCCGTGCCGCCCGGGCGGCACGGGGAACCGGTGCGCCGGGATCCCCTCACAGGTCCCGTCAGCGCGCCGCCAGCAGCTCTCCCTGCCGCTGCAGCACGTATCCCGCCACGGACCGGCCGAGGGTGATCCCCGCCTCGTCCGCGGAGCGCGTGTGGATCCCCGACCAGACGCGGGCGTCCACGTTCTCCCGCGACAGCCGCCGCCAGTCGGTGTACGTCCGGGTGACGCCCGGCGCGGTGGGGCTGGTCAGCTCGAACGGCGCGGTGCGCGCCCCGCTCAGCGCGGTCAGCACGCCCTCCGCGGAGCCGGAGTAGGTGCCGTGCCCGCTCGGGTAGTCGGGGTGGGCAGGCGTGTTGTGCAGCGGCGACCAGGCCGGGTCGGGGGCGATCGCCCCGGTGCGGATCGCCGTCACCGGACGCCAGCGGGTGTACGCGTACTTGCTGTCCGAGGTGGCGATCTGGGTGTCCACCGACGCGACGTGGAACAGGGCCACCAGCCGCGCCTGGCCCGCCAGGCCCTGCGAGGAACGGGTGAGCGCCACCCTCAGCGGCTCGGTGTACAGGGTGAACGACGAGCCGTACCAGAACTGCGCGGTGTCCGTCTGCGCGGCCGTGCGCACGGTGCTGTCGGCCGCCCCGTAGGCGCGCACCTCGGCCAGGTCCGCCGCGTAGCGCGCGGAGTCCAGGGCGGGCGGGGGCGGCAGCCGGAACTGGCTCTGCGAGCGCAGCGCGAACGGCTTCGCGAGCCGGTTGCCGTACTGGGTGGCCGGGGCGTAGGCGGCCGGCGTCGGCTGCCACACGCCGGGCGCCGCGGCCGGCACCGGGTACGGCGCGTTGACCGAGGCGGGGTCCAGACCGTCCGCCGCCCGCTCGGCGAGCAGCAGCGACGCCTGCCGCTCGCCGGCCGCGACGCCGCGGTCCTCGGACCGGCCGTCGGGTATCGCGTCCAGGGTGGCGGCGTACGCCTCGTCGACCTGTGCGGCCTGGCCGGGCACCAGCTCGGTCAGCGCCCGGTGCACGGCGGAGGCGAGCGCGGCCCGCCGGTACTCGGCGCGGTCCACGCCGGCCGGCACGGCCCGGGTGGCGCGGGCGGCGGCCAGCCACCCGATCGCCCAGGTCCGGCTGTTGGTGACCTGGGTGGCGGCGGGGGCGGCGGCCACCGCCCGCGCGGTGACGTCGAACCACTCGACGGCGGTGGTGTCGGCGCCTCGGTGCTCGGCCGCGGCCTGCGGGGCGGCGAGGCCGCCGGTCAGGACGGCCGCGGCGAGGACGGCCAGGGCGGTGCGGGATCTGCGGGTGCTCATGAGGGGACGTGCTCCTTCTGCCGGGCGGGGACCTCGGCGGTGGCGGG
>NZ_JBRIOU010000003.1:112394-124432 GCF_053474865.1 Streptomyces sp. CO7 | reverse complement strand
GGGTGGCATCGGCGGCGGTGGAGGCCTCGGCGGCGCCCGCGGCTCCGGTGGTTCCCGCGGTGGCGGGAGCCCCGGCGGTGGAGGGGACAGCGGCTCCGGCGGCTCCCGTGGCGTAGACGCTCGCCGGGCGGGTCAGCCCGTAGTGGTCGCGCAGGGTGGCGCCCCGGTAGGCCTCGCGGAACAGGCCGCGGCGCCGCAGCAGCGGCACGACCTCGTCGGCGAAGACGTCGAACCCGCCGGGCAACCAGGGCGGCATCACGTTGAAACCGTCCGCGGCGCCCTGCTCGAACCAGAGCTGGAGGGTGTCGGCGATCTGCTCCGGCGTGCCGGCGACGACCCGGTGGCCGCGCGCCCCCGCGAGGCGGTGCAGCAGCTGCCGGACGGATGGCTGCTCCCGCTCGACGATGTCGAGCACCAGCTGGAAGCGGCTGCCGTTGCCGCGTTCCCCGCCGGTCTCGATCAGGTGGCGCGGCACCGGCCCGTCGAGCTCCTCCTCGCTCAGCTCCAGGCCCAGCAGCCTGCGCAGCAGGTCCAGCGAGTAGCCCGGCTGGGTGAGCTCGTTGAACTCCTCGTGCAGGGCCCGCGCCTCGGCCTCGGTGGAGCCGATGAACGGGCTGATGCCGGGCAGCACCAGCAGCCGTCCCGGGTCCCGGCCGAGCGCGGCGGCTCGGGCCTTGACGTCGGCGTAGTACTCCTGGGCGCTCGCCAGGGTCTGGTGCGCGGTGAACACCGCCTCCGCGTACCGGGCCGCGAAGGCCCGGCCGTCCTCGGAGGAGCCGGCCTGCACGTACACCGGGCGCCCCTGCGGGGTGCGCGGGGTGTTCAGCGGCCCGCGCACCTTCAGGTGACGTCCCCGGTGGTCGACGCGGTGCACCCGGTCGGTGTCCGCGAAGACGCCGGTGGCCGGGTCGGCGACCAGCGCCTCGTCCTCCCAGCTGTCCCACAGCTTCCCGACGACGTCCACGAACTCCCGTGCCCGCTCGTAGCGTTCGGCGTGCACGGGGTGCGCGTCCAGGCCGAAGTTGGCGGCCGCGTCGGGCGCCCCGGTGGTGACGATGTTCCAGCCGGCCCGCCCGTGGCTGAGGTGGTCGAGGGAGGCGAACAGCCGGGCGAGGTTGTAGGGCTCGCTGTACGTGGTGGAGGCGGTGGCGATCAGGCCGATCCGCTCGGTGGCGGCCGCGATCGCGGACAGCCAGGTGAACGGCTCCAGCCGGAAACGGCTGGCGTAGCGGACGTTGTCCGGCAGCGACGGGCCGTCGGCGAAGAACACCGCGTCGAACGTGGCCGCCTCGGCCCGGCGGGCCAGGTCCTGGTAGAAGCCGATGTCCAGCACCCGGGCGGGGTCGGAGCCGTGGTACCGCCAGGCGGCCTCGTGATGACCGCCGGGGTAGACGAACAGGTTGAGGTGCAGCTGCCGCCGCGGGGCGCTCATGCGGGGATCTCCTCGGTGTCGCGTACACGTTCGTGCGCGGGCGCGGTGTCGGGCGCGGGCTCGTGGGCCTGCTCGTGGCCGGTGAGGTCCACGCCCAGGTGGGCGAGGAGCCGGCCGCGCAGGCGGGCGTGCCCCGGGCCGCCGGTGCGCTGGGCCTCGGGCAGGTCGACCGTCAGGTCGGCGGCGATCCGGCCCTCCTCCAGCACCACCACCCGGTCGGCGAGCGCGATCGCCTCGTCGACGTCGTGGGTGACCAGCAGGACGGCGGGCCGGTGCGCCGCGCACAGGGTGCGCAGCAGGGCGTGCATCCGGATGCGGGTCAGGGCGTCCAGCGCCCCGAACGGCTCGTCCGCCAGCAGCAGGCGCGGCTCGCGCACCAGGGAGCGGGCCAGCGAGACGCGCTGCTGCTCGCCGCCGGACAGTTCGACGGGCCAGGCCCGCTCCCGCCCGGCGAGGCCCACCTCGGCGAGGGCGGCCCGGCCGCGTTCCTGCGCGTCCGGGGTGCCGAGGCCGAGGACGACGTTCTCCAGCAGCCGCTTCCAGGGCAGCAGGCGGGCGTCCTGGAAGACCACCGAGACGTTGTCGGGCGCGGTCAGCAGGCCGTCGCCCGTCACGTCGTGGTCGAGCCGGGCCAGCGCCCGCAGCAGGGTGCTCTTGCCGGAGCCGCTGCGGCCCAGCAGGGCGACGAACTCGCCGTCGTGGACGCTCAGGTGGAGTCCGTCGAGGACGCGGCGCCCGTCGAAGGAGCGGACCAGGTCCTCGATCCGTACGACGGCCGGGCTCAGCCGGCCAGGGTGCGACGCCATGTCAGCGTCCTCCTCTCGACGAGCCGCACCAGGCCGTCGGAGACCAGCCCGAGCAGGCCGTACACGACCAGGCCGACGAGGATCACGTCGGTCTGTCCGTACGTCCGGGCGAGTTCCATCATGTAGCCGATGCCGCTGGTGGCGTTGACCTGTTCGACGACGGCCAGCGCGAGCCAGGCCGCCGTCACCGCGAAGCGCATGCCGAGCAGGAAGCCCGGCAGGGCGCCCGGCAGCACGACCTGGCGGACGAAGGCGGTGCGGCCGAGCCGGACCGTCTCGGCGAGCTCGACGTAGCGGTTGTCGATGGCGCGCAGGCCGTTGTGGGTGTGGATGTAGACGGGCACGAAGACGCCGAGCGCGATGGTGATCACCTTCATGCTCTCGCCGATGCCGAACCAGAGGATCAGCAGCGGGATCAGCGCCAGGGAGGGGATGGCCCGCTTGATCTGCACGGGGCCGTCCACCAGTGCCTCGCCGACGCGGCTGAGGCCGGACACCAGGGCGAACAGCAGGCCGGCCGCGACGCCGAACAGCAGCCCGAGCAGGGCGCGTTGCGCCGAGGTGAGCAGGTGGTCCTGGAGGCGTCCGTCGGCGATCAGGTCGCCCGCCGTCGCGGCCACCGTCCAGGGCGCGGGCAGCGCCCGCGGGTCGAGCAGCCCGGCCGCGGACCCCGCCGCCCACAGGGCGAACAGGAGCACCGGGCCGATGGCCCAGCCGTAGGGCACCGGGCGGCCGGGGCCGAGCCTGCGCCGGCCGGCGGACCGCCGCGGGCCGAGCCGGGTGACGGGCCGGCCCTTCGTCACGGCCGGCCGGGCCGACGGAGCCTGCGGGGTCGCGACGGCGGTGCGTGCGGGGAGGTCGACGCTCATGACGCACCCCCGGCCTCGGCCGCCGCCCGCGCGCCGACCTTCTCGAAGCGTCGGTCGAAGAGGATCTTCACGTCGAACCTGTCGTGGTTCTGCTCCTTCGCGAGCAGGTCGACGGTCTGCTGCTGGCGGGCGATCGCCTTCGTCCAGTCGGCCGGGATGACCGGGTGGCCCGCCCGCTTCACCAGGTACTCGCCGTCCTCCTTGCTGAGGCCCTGGTCCTTGACGTACCAGCCCTCCACCCACTCGTCGGGGTGCCGGTCGATCCAGACCTGCGCGCGGGCCCAGTACTTCACCAGTTCCCGGATGGCGGCGGCCTTCTCGGGGTCGGCGACCGAGTCGGTGAGCACCCACAGGTGCGCCGGGTCGTCGCGCAGGCCGTGCTTGAGGGTGGTGGCCCCCTGCTCGCCGTAGTTCTTCAGGTAGCGCTTGATGTTGACGTCGGCGATGGGCGCGGCGTCGACCTGCTTGTTGCCGAGCGCGGTCGGGTAGACGTCGCCGGTGCTGGCCAGCTCCACCAGCTCGACGTCGTCCTGGGTGAGGCCGGCCTTGTCGAGGATGCGCAGGACCAGGGCGCCCTGGGCCTGGCCGGGGCTGTAGGCGATCTTCTTGCCGCGCAGGTCCGCCAGGGTCTTGATGCCGGCGCCGGGCGCGATGCCCAGTTCGTAGATCGGGTTGGCGTAGGGGTCCTTGCGGAACGCGGCGGCCACCAGCTTGGTGTCCAGGCCGGTCCAGTGCGCGTTGATGGACGGGATGTCCGCGGAGGAGCAGACGTCGAGCGCGCCGGCCCGGAACGCCTCCGAGCACTGCGGGCCGCCGCTGATGTTCGCCCACTCGACCTTGAACGGCAGCTTGTCGAGCTGTCCGGACAGCTGCAGCGCGACCTTGAGCGAGGGGTTGCCGACGACCAGCTCGGTGTCCGGGGACACCTCGGCCGGGATCTTCGTGTCGGCGAGGTCCTTGCCGCTCGCGGTGGTCTGCGCGTCCAGTGCGCAGGAGGCGAGCAGCAACGGCAGGGCGAGGGCCGCGGCCGGCAGCGCGAGGCGGCGCCGGCCGGACGTCGGACGGGGTATGCGGGTACGGAGGTTCATCGGACAGCCTTTGCGGAGGCGGCCACCCGCACGCGGGTACGGCGGCGGGGCGACCGGGAAGCGGAGTGAGCGGGACGGGAGGGGCGCCGGTTCGGCCCGGGCGCGACGCTGCGGCCCGGGACGGCGGGACCAGCCGGGTGAGGTTCACCGGGACGGTCGGGAGGACCGGGTCAGCGGTCCCGACCAACCGGGTCGGCCGAACCAGCCGGGTCAGCCAGGTCAGCGGTCCCGACCAACCGGGTCGGCCGGACCAGCCGGGTCAGCCGACCGCGGCACGGTCGACCGGGTCAGCCGGATCGGTCAGCGACTCGGCAGGATCGGCCCGACCAGCCGGCTCGGCAGAGCCGGGGCAGCTGGACCAGTTCGGTCGTCGGCGTGGGTCTGCCCGGTCGGCGCGAGGCCGCGTGACCCGGGTTCGCCGGACCAGCCGCCTCGGTCGGGGTCGGCCCGGTTCGGCCGAACCGCCCGTGTGGGCCGGGTCGGCCGGTGGGGCGGTGCTCCCGGATCGAGCGGCGGTCGGCGTCCGGGCCGACGGGGCGGTGCCGCCCGGCCGAAGGGGTGACGCCGTCCGGACCGGAGGACCGTGCCGTTGGGTCCGGGGAGTCGCGCCGTGGGCCGGAGGACCGTGCCGTCCGGGCCGTGGGCCGGAGGGCCGGGCCTTGGGGCCGGGCGTCGGGCTCAGTGACAGACGGCGGTGGCGACGCGCATCAGGTCGACGGCGCGCCTCTTGGTGAGCCGCAGGTGTTTCCGCATGTCCCCGACCCTAGGAAGCCCTCGCGGAGCCAGGCAAGGCATCCGGGCGGCCCGTAGCGCGACCGCCACGCGGCCTTCGTGTTCCGGCAACACGAACGTCGGGCGCGACAAGCGCGACAAGCGCGACGGACGGGACGAGCGCCGCGTGCGCGAGCGCGCGCGTCAGCACGGCGCCACCGGTTCACCTGCCGGACATTCCGTCAGACGCCCATTTCACGCTGCGGGTTCGTAACATGCCCCGATGAACATGACTGCATTCGACGAAGCCGAGCGACGCATCTGGGACGGGCGCGCCGCCGCATACGCGCGCAGCTTCGCCGGTCTGTGCGCGCAGACCGTCCCCGCGCTGATCGAGGCCGCGAGGGTCGGGCCCGGGGCACGCGTGCTGGACGTCGGCACGGGCACCGGCGCGGTGGCCGCGGCCGCCTGCCGGGCCCGGGCGATCGTGAGCGCCGTCGACGCCGAGCCGGACATGACCCAGTGGGCCGCCGAGGCCGTGCCGGAGGCGGACGTCCGGGTGGCGGCGCTGCCGGAACTGCCGTTCGTGGACGGTACGTTCGACGCCGTCCTGGCCAACTTCGTGCTGAACCACGTGGGCCGGCCGCGGACCACGGCGGCGGAGCTGCGCCGGGTCACCGCGGACGGCGGGCGGGTCGCCCTCTCCCTGTGGGGCGAGGAGCGGGGCGCGGGGCAGAGCCTGGCGTACAAGGCCGTCGTCGCGGCGGGCCTGGACCTGCCCCCGGCGCTGCCGCCCCTCGCGCCGGAGGAGGACTTCGCCCGCACCGAGGAAGGCTTCGCCGCGCTGCTGGCCGGGGCCGGGTTCACCGGCGTGGTCTGCGAGACGGTGCGCTTCGACCATCGGGTGGATCCGGAGCGGTGGTGGGCCGGGACGGCCGGCGGCGTCGCCCCGACCGGCGCGCTGATCGCCGCCCAGCCGCAGGACGTGATCGACGCGGTCCGCAAGGAGTTCGACGCCCTCACCCAGCCGCTCCTCGGCGACGACGGCCTCCTCACGCTCCCGCACGTGGCGCTGCTGGCCTCCGGCTCGGCCTGACCGCCCGGCGCTTCCCCTGCCCGCGCCTCACGACCGTCCGGGTGGCGCGGGCCGCGGTGTAGGGACGCGCCCCTGGGTCACGCTCCCTCGCGGCGCCCGGCCGGCGCCTGGCAGAGTGGACCGTGCGGGCCCGACTGCGCCGTGGAGGCGGGGAGATGGCGGGAACGATCGTGGTGCGGGTGGAGGGCATGGCCGGGCTGGACGAGCCGGCGGAGCTTCTGGAGGCGCTCACCGCGGAGACCGGTCTCCCCTGGCGGCAGGAGCAGGCCGCCCTGCCGCCGGACGCCCTCGACGGCGGCGTCTCCTCGGTGGTCCTGGAGGCGGGGACCGGCGGCTTCGTGGGCAGCGCCCTGCAGAGCGCCACCCGGCAGGTGGTCGACCGGTGGCGCGGCGAGCGGCTCGACCCCCCGACGGTGACCGTCGTCGTCCAGCAGCCCCCGGGCCCGGACGCCGTCGCCTGACACACGGCGGTGACGGGCCGGCGCGCTCCCGGCGCGACGCCACGACGCCCCGTCCCGGCGGTACCCGCCCCGCGGCGACCGGCGGGGGAGCCCGCCGGGCAGGCCCCCGCAGGCCCCCGCAGGCCAAGGCCCGGACTGCCGGACGTCGATACTCCGAACGACGGACGGTCCCGGCCGGACGCCCGGCCGGCTGCTTGACTGACCGCATGCCTTTCGTCCACTACGGCGTGCTCCGCGGCACCTTGTACAGCCACCACCGCGACCGGCCCGACCACCAGGGCCGCTGGTTCCACGTGAACCTGGAGGTGGACGCCCCGGCCGGGCGCCACCACTGCGCGGTCGACGTCGACAGCCACGCCTCCGCCGTGGGCGTGCGGTGGAAGACCTTCACCCTGCCCCCCGACGCGCTCGGCCCCGTCCAGGACCTGCCGCCCGGCTACCACGAACTGGCCCGCACCCCGGATTCCGGCGCCCTGGACTTCGTGCGCCACCCGGCCCTGGCGGACCGCTCCGGCATCCTGTTCCTGCGCCGCCCGCCGTCCTGGCTGGAGGACCTCCTCGACCTCGTCGGCTCCCACCCGTGGCAGACGGGCTCCAACACCGGCGCGGCCGAGGCCCTGGAGTCGGTGCTGGCGCCGGGCCGTGAGGTCCTGCTCTTCGGCGAGCCCTTCGACGACGATCCCGAGGGCGACCTGGGCATGCACAACATCCACCAGAACCAGGGCGACCCGGCGGGCTCCCCGTGGTGGGCGGAGAACGGGGCCTGGCAGGACGGAGCCGTCCTCACCCTGCGCCCGGACGGCGACCTCGACGTCTTCCTCGGCAAGTTCTCCAGCCAGTCCGACCACACCGACGACGCCGGCCACCCGGTCGGCTGACGCCGAGGCCGCGCGCAGCCAGCACTTGCGGGACACCCCCGCGCGTCACACCCGTCGACGACCGGGCCGCCGGGTCACCAGGCGAGGCGGGCGGCGACCGGCAGGTGGTCGCTTCCGGTGGCCGGCAGCACCCAGGACCCCACCGGCCGCACGCCCTTCGCCAGCACCTGGTCGATCCGCGCCACCGGGAACGCCGCCGGCCAGGTGAAGCCGAAGCCGTCCCCGGCCTCCTCCTGCGCCGACGTCAGGCCGGACGTGACGCCCTCGAGCGCACGGTCGTCGACGGTGCCGTTCAGGTCGCCGAGCAGCACCAGCCGCTCGCTCCTCTCCGCGGCGAGGGCCTCGGCGAGCGCCTGCGCGTTGCGGTCCCGGCTGTCCGTCCAGAAGCCGCCGCGCGGCATCAGACGCACGGACCCCAGGTGGGCGACGTAGACCGTCAGCGGCCCCCGGTCGGTGGCCACCGTGGTGCGCAGCGCGCGGTTGTAGGTCAGCTTCTCGGCGGCGGGCTTGCGGTCGCCCAGCGGTCCGGCGTCCATCGCGATGTCGACGGCCCGGGTCTCCGACAGCGGCAGCCGGCTCCACAGCCCGACCGTGCCCTGTACGGAGTGGTACGGGTAGGCCTCCGCCAGCTCCTTCTCGTAGGTGCCCCGCGCCTTCGCGGCCAGTTCCACCAGCGCCAGCACGTCCGCGCCGGAGCCGGCCAGCTCACGGGCGGTGCCGGCCGGGTCGGGGTTGGCCTCGCCCACGTTGTGCTGGACCACGGTGAGGTCGCCGCCGGCCTGCGACTTGTCGGCGAGCAGCCCGCCGAACTGGCCGAGCCACGCGGTGACCGGCAGCAGCAGGACAAGGACCGCGGCGGGCGAGCGCCGCCGGAGCGCGAGGAGCAGCAGCACCGGCACGAGCAGGCCGAACCACGGGAGGAAGGTCTCCACCAGGCTGCCGAGGCCGCCGGCGTCGGTGATCCACGGGTGCAGCAGCAGGACCAGGCCGAGCAGCAGTGCCAGCGCGGTGAGCACCGGTCCGCGCCGCCACGTCCGCGGCCGGGAGGCGGCGCGGACCGTCCGGCGCAGCGTCGCGCGCGGGCCGCGCGCGGCGCCCGGTCCGGCGTCGTCGCCGCCCGCGCCGTCGCCTCCGCCGCCCACGCCGTCCTGCCCGGCACCGACCGCCGCAGGGTCCGTCGGGTCCGCCGTCTTCGCCTGTGCCATGGTCCGTCCGTCGTTCGTGCTCGCGCCGTCGCTCGTGCTGGTGGCGGGATCCGCCGCCGGCGGCGGATCCACGCCGGCTCCAGTGAAGCAGGCCCGATGTCGACGCCGCGTAAGCGGTGGCCGGCCGCACGACCGCGACCGCGGGCCCCGTCACCAGGACGGGACCCGCAGCCGGTGGTGCGTCGGCGGACGTCAGCCGCTGACGCTGATGCTCGAGCTGCCGCTGCTCTGGTAGCCCTCGGTCGCCATGATCATGTAGTACTTGAACTGGCCCAGCGGCATGCCCGCCCGGGCCCAGGCGTCGAAGTGGTTGCCGGTGGTGATGGTGCCGTTGCCGATCAGCTTCTGCTGACGGACGCTCCAGTACTGCTGGAAGGTCTTGGTGCCTTCCACGGAGGGGGCGTTGTACCGGGTCGTCTGGTAGATGTCGTACGTGGCGCCGTCGCTGTAGACGGTGCCCTTGTGGGTGCCGGTGGGCCGGTAGCTGCCCCAGTTGTCGACGATGTAGTACTCGACCAGCGGGTTCGAGGTCCAGCCGTAGAGACAGCCGTAGCCGTTGCCCGACGGGTTGAAGTAGCCGGAGTAGCGGACCGTCCGGCGTCCACCGGTGCTCCAGCCCTTGCCGGCGACGAAGTTGCCGCAGTTGGTCCACTTCGTGCTGTAGCTGCCGCCGCCGTTGAGCGTCATGGACACGGAGCCACCGCCGTCGGTCCAGAACGAGTAGTACATGCCGTCGTAGCCGGTCTGGTTGGTGGTGATGGTGGTGGCGGCGTGGGCGGTGCCGGGCAGCACCAGCCCGGTCGCGGTGGCGAGCGCGGCAGCGCCGGCGCCGCCGAGGAAGCCCCGGCGGCTCAGGCCGAAGGGGGCGGGGTTGTGCTGGAGCTGGTCCTGCTGCGTGCCGTCCTGCTGCATGCTGCTTCCTTCCGATGAAGGCTGGCGGGGGGTCCGGGCGACATCTGCCGCCCGGCGGCCTTGCATGGAACACGGACACGGACGGGGATCGCCCATGGCCGTGCGGTACCGACCCGGCGTCCGTCACGAGGCGTGGGGGGACGCAGGTTTCCTGTCGTTCGACGTGGCCGCAGTTTTCCGCAGCGCCCCATGATCCTGTCAACGCTTTCGACATTCTTTCGGAAACATTTCCTTGCCCGGTACGGCACTTGACGCGTCGTTGAGCACTGCTCACACTGCTGCCTGTACGGGCCGACGAGAGAAGTGGGGAGATATCGCGAGCATTCTGCGCGCAATATGAAGCGACTCCCGCGAAAGTTTCGAAGACTCTCGTGCCGCTCCACCGGCACCGCGCCGTCCTGCCTCTACGGGACAGGCGGGGCGAACTCGAGGGTGTGCACGACCTCGGTGCGGGCGACGGCGAAGCCGGCACGCTCGAACAGGCGACCCGCCTTGGCCAGTTCGTCGTCGTCGACGTCGAGACCGGCCCGATCGAAGCCGGCGTCCCGCGCGGAGCGCAGGGCGTGGCCGAGCAGCGCGGAGGCGACACCGCGGCCGCGGTGGCCGGGGCGGGTGCCGATCCGCAGGATCTGGGCCTCGCGCACACCGGTCGCCTCGGTGTCCGCGTCCCAGGAGAAGACCAGCAGCATGCCGGCGGCGGCGCCGGTGGAGTCCCGCAGGAGGAAGCTGAGGTCCGGGCGGAAGGCCTGCCAGCCGAGCAGTTCGCGCCAGCGCTTCGCAGGCATCGGGACCCCGCCGCCCCGGCTTTCGAGGAACGCCTCGTCGTTGGCCAGGGAGAAGTCGGCGTCGTTGCCCGCCGTCCAGGCCTCCACGGTGTGCCCGTCGGGGACCGGGACGTCGGCGATGCCGGCGCCGAGCGGGTGCCGCAGGTGCGAGGAGGAGCCGGACCGCGTCATGCCCGCGGCGCGGTAGCAGGCGAGTGCGCCGGCGTTGCGCGCGTTGTTCCGGACGTCGACGGCCAGCGGCAGACCCGGGTGGTGCAGCGTGTGGAGCGTCTTCGCGCACGCGATCCCGGCGGCGAGCAGCCCCGCGCCGAGGCCGCGGCGCCGGTGGTCCGGGTGTACGCCGCCGCTCAGGATCACCCGATGCACGTTCTCGGCGCGCGGCTGGTGGGCGGCGGAGGAGTAACCGATCATCAGGTCGCCGTCGAAGAGGCCCACCGTGCCGCGTTCGAGGTCGAGCAGCGGGGCGTTGATCTGTTCGGCGGCGTCCTCCTCGGAGTAGTACTCGCCGAACACGTCGACGACCTCGATGGCGTTGAGCAGCGCGGACAGGGCCGCGGCGTCCGTCGGGACGATCGGACGGGACGTGAGGTGCGCGAAGGCTGAGGACATGGGGCGACGGTAGGGAACCTCCGGCTTCGCGTCACCCGGGTTTGTCGGGGCCGGCCTGTCCGCCTGCCGTGGCAGGCGGACAGGCTCAGAGCGGGCCCAGGTCGCCGAACGAGGGCAGGACCGGCGAGGGGGTGCCCGGCGGCAGCGGGAGCTCGCCGGGCGGACGGGTGGCCAGGACCGCCCAGGCGCGGCGGAGGGCTGCGGCCCGCTCCCGCTCCGGAGGGCGTGCGGAGCGCACGTGGGGCACCGGGGCGCCCTGCCCCGGCCGCCGGGAGAAGTGGTGCAGGCCCGCCTGGTGGGCGGACCAGGAGTGCAGCAGCCATCCAGGCGGCATCGGCGGCGGACCGATGTGGTCGTAGACGAGGACCGGTTCCCGTCCGCCGGTCGTGCGGAGGACGCCGGGGGCGACGACCTCGGCGCACGCCCGGGCCGGGAGCCCGCAGAGCTCCGCGAGCTCCCGCCAGGCCCGGTACCAGGTGGTGCCGCGGCTGTCGGGCACCGAGGGGGAGGACGCGGCGGCCGCGCCGTCACGGTCCACGGCCACCGTCCCACCGCCCGCCCCGTGACCGGAGGGGCCGGCGATCCTCGTCAGCAGGGAGCCGTCCAGCTCAGGGCCCGTCGACCCGGCCTCCCGGGTCAGCGTGAGGACGGGACCGTCCCAGCTCCCGGTCAGCCGGGCCGTCACACCCCGGGCGGTCAGCTCCCGCACGCCGCCCCTGCGGGTCCAGGACCCCAGCGGTGTCCGCTCCCCCGTGAGGGCCTCGGACACCGACAGGGCCGCCCAGGTCCCGTCGGCCGCCGGCACCCCCACCCGCAGCTCGCACCGTCCTGCGCTCTCCCGGACGGTCGACGCGGCGTCGGTCGACGTGGCGTCGGTCGACACGGCGACGGGCACCGCGACGGCGGGCGCCGCGGCACCGCGCACCGCCGCGGCCGGTGTCAGATCGTCAGGCATGTGACGGCCTCCTCGTCATGGCTCCAGCCGTTCCACGGCCCCGCGGCACCCGGCAGTCCGGGCACCACGAACGGTTCCGGCATCACGAACGGTTCGGGCGCTCCCGGCGGCCAGGGCAGCAGGTCGGAGGCCGGGAAGCGGACGACGGAGAGGCGGGCCGGGAGCAGCCGGTCGGTCACCACGGCGGCGACCGCGGCCGGACGGCCCTCGGCGGCGGGCCATCGCAGGGTC
>NZ_JBRIOU010000003.1:111644-112294 GCF_053474865.1 Streptomyces sp. CO7 | reverse complement strand
GGGTCCGTCCGTGCCACCGGTCGGGCGGATGCCCCCCGACCCGGCCGAGGCGGACGTCCTCCCCCTCGCCCGGCAGGAGTTCGACGTCCTTCCCGCCGCACGCCAGCCCCACCCCCGTCGCCTTGACGGCCGCCTCCAGCATCGTCCAGGCGGGCCAGAAGCCCGCGTCGGACAGGGGACGGGGGAAGGTGTCGCACACGGTCTCCAGCACGTCCTCGGGCGTCGGCATGACGCGCGGACTCTCCACGTCCACGCCGATCGGCCCCCGGTCGTCCACGCCGACCAGCAGCAGCCCGTCCGACCGCGACCAGCTGACGTGGACCCCCGGGTGTTCCGGCAGGTAGGGCTTGCCCCCGGGCAGGCGGGCCAGCCGCGGGCCGTCCGCTCCCGTGGCGAGGCGTCGGCCCAGCAGGGCCCGGATCGCGAGCCGGGAGTGCAGGAACCGGCGGGCGGTGAGCGGACTCCTGAACGCCGCCGCGCGCCGCCGTTCCTCCTCGGTCGCCAGGCCCCGGCCGGCGCCGGCCGGGTGGCCGGCCGCCAGGTCCGGGCCCCTCCACGCCGGCTCCGCCGTGTCGAGGTCGACGAGCCAGAACTGCGCCGCCGCGTCCCCGTTCATCTCCGCGCTCCCTCCACGTCGCCCTCCTCATGTC
>NZ_JBRIOU010000003.1:108068-111544 GCF_053474865.1 Streptomyces sp. CO7 | reverse complement strand
GCCGGCGACACCGCCGCACCCGCTGCGACCGACGCGACCGCCGCGTCCGCCGCCCCGCCCACCGCCGAGCCGACGGACGCCGGAAGCGACTCGTCCTGCAGGCGGAACACCTGGGTCGCGGTCAGCGCGGGGTCCCCTCGCCGGACGTGCAGCTCGCCCCGGTCGGGGAGGGCCACCACGGCGGCCACGGTGCGTTCGGCCCTGATGTCGCCCCGGTCGGGCACCCTGATCGGGGGCCGGGAGAGCAGGGAGAAGTACTCCTCGGCCCCGGCGCCGGCCGGGATGCTCCCCAGCCCGGCGCGTGCCGCGTCGAGCCTGCGGACCGAGGAGTTGCGGGCGAAGACGTTGATCTCGTCCCGCGGGGCGAAGTCGGGGTGCAGGAAGTGGTTGGCGTGCGCCACCTCCGTGTCGCCGACGACGCGCGCCTCGTTCTCCAGGATCTCGACGTACACGGTCCGCCGCCGGTCGCACAGCACCAGGGTCCGGGAGCTGGCGAGCGGCAGGCCGGCCAGCACGTCCAGCGCCTCGGTGACGCTGCCCGCGGTGTCCAGCAGGTGGCGGATGGCCAGGTACGGCGGGACGCCCGGACGCCACTCGCCGCCCAGCACGAGGTTGAGCCCGACCGCGAGGCCGCGGCTGTTGAGCCCCAGGTAGCCGAGCAGCCCGGCGAAGCTGAGCACCAGGGCACGGTGCCCTCCGGCGGACCGGGTGAGGTCGAGGACCGCCAGGTGGGAGTCCAGGTCGCCGTTGAGGTCGACGGTCTGGGCGAGCACCGGGCGGGAGCCGTCGGTGCGCGCGAAGGTGGTGCAGTCGCCGGCGGCCCGGATCTTCCGGTACCCCATGATCTCCCTGCGCAGCTGGAGCAGCCAGGCGTCCTCCTCGGTGATCCCGGCGCCCGCCGCCAGCCCGGCCACCTCCTCGGCCAGGTCGGGCAGGGCCGCCGCGACCGCCGCCCGGTGGGCGGCGATCCGCGGCCGCAGCCCCTCCCGGGTGACCGGCTCGGGCATCACCTTGCCGAGGCGGCCCACCGAGTCGTCGAGGAAGGAACGCAGGGGGCCGGCGAGGGCCTCGCCGTGGGCGTGTCCGAGGTCGAAGGGCGAACCCGACGCCCGGACGAGGGGAATGCCCTCGCCGGGGGTCATCCGACGGTGTCCAGCCGGGAGACCTTCGGCCGCACGGCGAGCTGCGCCTTCACGCCGGGCCACTCGCCGCCGAGCACGCTGTAGTAGACGGCGTCGCGGCGCCGGCCGCCCGGCATGTAGTTGAAGCTCCGCAGGACCCCTTCCTCGACCGCCCCGATGTTGCGCAGGCCCCGGCGCGCCTGCTCGTTGAGCACGTCGGTCTTGAACTCGACCCGCTGCGCGCCGAGGTGCTCGAATGCGTGCTCGAGCAGCAGGTACTTGGCCCACCGGTTGACGCCGCGGCCGCGGAAGTCGCGTCCCAGCCAGGACCAGCCGATCTCCAGCCGGGCGTCGGCCTCGGCCATGTTCCCGTAGCTCATGCTGCCGGCGATGCGGCCGCTCTCCTTGTCGACGATGACGAACACGACGCGCCGGCCGGCCGCCTGGTCGGCGAGGCAGGCCGCGAAGAAGGTCTCGAAGTCGGCGTCGGTCTCCACCAGGGAGACGAAGTAGCGCCAGATGTCCTGGTCCATGGCGACGGCGCGCACGCCCTCGCGGTCCGCCTCGGTGACGGGCCGCAGCAGCACGTGCTCGTTCTCCAGAACCGCGGGCGCCACGTCGATCCAGCTCATGTCAGACCGCCTTTCCGGTGTGCAGGGTGAGCGACTCGGCGACGACGCGCAGGGTGCGCATGTCGGCGAGGTCGTCCTCGGTGAAGTGGCCGAGGTCCACGTCCGCGGCCTCGCACACCTCGGTGAGGAAGAGGACCTTGTTGAGCGAGGTGAGCCCGTAGACGCCGGCCAGGTCGGCGTCGGGGTCGATCGCCTCGGGGGCGACGGGCGGGTTGAGCACGGCGGAGAGGTGGTCCCTGGCCGTCAGCTCGATGTCAGGACGCATGGATGCCTTCTTTCGGGTCGTGGACGCGTGCCCGGTAGGCGTCGAGGATGTGACTCCTGCGGGGCTTGAACTGGGAGGTGAGCAGGCCGTTGCCCTCGCTGAACGGCTCGTCGGCGACGATCACCCGGCCGATGCGCTCGTCGAGGGCGGCCGAGGCGTTGTGGCGGGCGAGCTGCTCGGCGACGGCGGCGTGGTCGGCCGGCAGGGAGGCCGGGGACACCACGGCGACCAGTTCGGTCTGGGCGGGGCAGAACAGCACGCACTCGGCGACGGCGCCGCCGGAGCGCATGCTCTCCTCGATCGGCCTGACCACGATCTTCTTGCCGTTGTCCAGGACGATCACGTCGTCGGCCCGGCCCCTGACGAACAGGAAGCCGTCCTCGTCGAGGTACCCGACGTCCCCGGTCCGCACGGTCCCTCCGGGCCCGAACACGCGCTCGCTGTCGCCGGGAGCGGCGTAGGCGTAGGCCCGGTTGACGGGGTGGTCGCTGCGCACGGAGATGACCCCGTCCTCGTCGAACAGGACCTCCTTGCCGGGGAGCACCCGGCCGACGCTGCCCTCCCGTTCGGCGCCGGGATGGTTCTTGGCGACGATGCAGGTCTCGTTGAGCCCGTACCCCTCGTAGATCGGCAGGCCCGCCTCGCCGAAGAAGCGCAGCATCGCCGGAGCGGCCGGGGCGGACCCGGTCCACAGGTAGCGGATCCGGTCGCCGAAGACCCGGCGGGCGGCGGCCTGGAGGGTGTCCTCGCCGCCCGGCCGGCGCAGCCGGGCCTCGATCTGGCGTTTGGCCGTCTCGAAGAAGGCCGGCACACCCATCACCACGGTCGGCCGGGTGCGGCGCAGGGACGCGAAGGCCGCCTCGTAGGTGCTGACGGTGACGTCGTGTCCGTGGGCCAGCGCCGAGTACACCCAGTAGCGCTGCTGGAGCAGCGACAGGGACAGGAAGACGAACAGGTCGTCACCGGGTTTGTGCTCGAAGATCCCCTGCACCGCGGCGAGGGAGGCGTCGATGCTGCCCGCGGTCGCTCCCAGGCCCTTGGGCGGGCCGGTGCTGCCGGAGGTGAACTTGACCGTGGTCACGTCGCCGGGCTCCCACACCACCGGGGGCAGGGGCGGCTCGTCCGGGTCGTCCTCCTCGGCGAGGAGGTCGCCCACCAGGGTGAGCGGAACGGTCCCGGGGGCCAGGGCCGGCCGGTCGGTGAAGAGGAGGGCGAGGTCGTAGCGTCCGGCGAGATCGTCGTCGGGGTCGAACTTGCCGGGGTCGAAGCCCGCCGTCTCGGCCTTCAGCCGTAGCGCCGCGAGGTCCAGGAGCACCCACTCGGGGCAGTTGGCGGCGAGGACGCCGATCCGGTCGCCGGCCCCGATGCCGCGGGCCCGCAGCCTCCTGGCCAGGCGGCCGGAGAGTTCGTGGAGCTCGGTCAGCGGCATGCTGCGGGCGCCGTCGAGGCGGGCGAAGG
>NZ_JBRIOU010000003.1:99611-107968 GCF_053474865.1 Streptomyces sp. CO7 | reverse complement strand
GGGCGAAGGTGATCGTCCCGCCGGTCGGCGGGAGGGAGACGATGTCGTTGAGGACGGAGCCGCCGGGCGGCGGCAGGGCGCGGGTCCTGTCTGCGGTCATGAGGTTCCGTCCTCGGGGGCGAGGGTGGCGGCCATGGCGCGGACGGTGTCCATCTCGGCGAACATGTCGAGCGGGATGGTCACCCCGAACCGCTTGCGGACCGCGGTGAGGATGCGCGCGGCGGCGATGGAGTCGCCGCCCAGGTCGGCCAGCCGGTCGTTCACGCCGACCGCGGCCTGGCGCAGCACCGAGCTCCAGATCTCCGTGAGGACCTTCTCCGTCCCGGTGGCGGGCGTGCCGTCGTCCTGGCCGGCGGCCGGGGCGGTGGCGCGGTCGGGCTCTTCCACGGGCAGGGCCGCCAGACGCGCGCGGTCGACCTTGCGGTTGCCGGTGAGCGGGAGTTCGTCGTGCCAGACCACCACGGCGGGGACCATGTAGTCGGGCAGCGTCCGGCGCAGGGGTTCGCGCAGGTCGGCCGCCGAGGGCCGCTCGTCACCGGCGGGGACCAGGTGGGCGACCAGCCTGCTGCCCCGCGCCCCCTGGCCGGGGGTGACCACGGCCTGCGCCACCGCGTCCAGGGCGACCAGCCGGGTCTCGACCTCGCCGGCCTCGATGCGGTAGCCGTTGACCTTGATCTGGAAGTCGCCGCGGCCCATGATCGCGATCTCGCCGCTCGGCAGGTACCGGCCGAGGTCTCCGGTGCGGTAGAGCCGCTCGCGGCGGTCCGCGTCGTGGAAGAACCGCTGGGCGGTGCGTTCCTCGTCCCTCCAGTAGCCGCGGGCCAGGCCGGTTCCGGCGGCGCAGATCTCGCCGGTCACCCAGTCGGGGCAGTCCTGTCCGTCCTGGTCGAGGACGTAGGCCCGGTTGTTGGAGTTGGGCCGGCCGTACGGGATGGACTCGCTGCCGTCCTCGTGCGGGAGGACCGGGTGCAGGATGTTCCAGATGGTGGTCTCGGTGGGGCCGCCGAGGGAGACGACGTCGAGGTCCGGCTCGAGGCGGCGCAGCGCGGCCGGCAGGGCCGGCGGGACGCGGTCGCCGCTCATCATCACCAGGCGCAGGGCGGGCGGCACGGTGTTCTCGGCGAGGGCCTGTTCGTGCAGCAGGCCGACGATGGCCGGCACCGAGTTCCACACCGTCACTCCGGCTTCGGCGCACAGCTCCAGCCAGTGGGAGGGGTCGGCGGCCCGGTCCCGGTCCGGCAGGACCAGGGCGGCTCCGGCGGTCAGCGCCCCGAAGACGTCCCACACCGAGAGGTCGAAGTTGAAGGCGCTGATCGCGAAGAACCGGTCGTCGGCCGTGATGCCGAACCTCTCCCGGCAGTCCTCCACCACGTTGGCGACGCTGCGGTGGCTGACCATGACGCCCTTGGGGGCCCCGGTGGTGCCGGAGGTGTAGAGGACGTAGGCGAGGTCGTCGGGGCCGGCTCCGGGCAGCGGCTGAGGCAGCTCGCCGGTGGGCCCCGCGGGTTCGGTCAGGTCGAGGTGTCGCGTGCGGATCCGGCCGGTCGGGTCCTGCCATCCGGTGCCGGTCAGGACGTGGGTGACCCTGCCGTCGCGCAGCATGTACTCCTGTCGTTCGGCCGGCAGCGCGGCGTCGATCGGCAGGTAGGCCGCTCCGGCGAGGACGACGGCGAGGATGCCCACGATCTGCTCGGGCCCCCGGTGCGTCACCAGGCCGACCAGTTCGTCGCGGCCGACGCCGCCCGCGCGCAGCCATCGCGCGGCGTCCGCGGCGCGGGCCAGGAGCTCGCCGTAGGACAGGCTCCCGCCGGCGGTCACGACGGCCGGGGCGTCGGGCGTGCGGGCCGCCCGGGCGGCGATCGCCTCGCCCGGCATGGTCCAGGCCCGCTCGACGGCGGTGTCGTTGGCGCGGCGGCGGCGCTCGCGCTGGGCGGCGGGCAGCAGGTCGAACGTCCGGCGCCGCCAGGCCTCCTCGTCGGCGAGGGCGGTCAGCAGCGTCCGGTAGCCGTCGGCGAGGTCGTCGAGGAAGCCCTCGTGGAACAGCTCGTCGACGCCGTCGAGCTGGACGACGAGACCGCCGTGCTGCTCCATCGCGAAGGCGTTGAGCCACACCTGGGGGGTCTGGCTGACGGTGAAGGTCTCGCGGCCGAACAGCTCCAGGGTGGAGCCGTCGACGCCGTCGGCGTGCCCGATGGCGCTGTTGAAGGTGAACGGCATCCTGGCGGCGCCCACCGAGCCGCGGTGGCGGGCGATCTCCTGCATGACGTCGGCGCCGGAGAAGTGGTGGTGGTCCAGGTCGCGCCGGAGCCGGGTCTGCAGGGCGCGGGCGCGCTTCTCGAAGGAGACGCCGCGGTCGATCTCCACCTCGACCAGCAGGGTGTCGGAGAACTGGCCGACGGCCTGGAAGATCCGCGGGTGCACGGGCGGCCGGACGGCCACCGTGGTGTTGAGGGTGAAGGCCGTTCCGGCGCCCCAGACGGAGAGCGTCTCCGCGTAGGCGCTCAGCAGCAGCGCCGACGGCGTCAGTCCGGCCTCCGCGGCCCGTTCCTTCACCCGTGCCCAGGTCGCCGCGTCGAGGCGCACCTGCCGCTGGGAGAAGCGCGACCGGCTCAGCGCCGAGGGACTGGTGCGCAGCGGGAGGTCCGGGTGGGGGGCGAGCTTCTCCGCCCGGGCGAGCCAGTAGTCGCGGGAGCGGTGGGCCGGGGCCCGGTCGCGCCCGGCGCGCAGGGCGGCGAGGTAGTCCTCGTAGACGAGTTCGTCGGGGCCGCCGGCCGCCGCGGCGGCGCCGCCCTGCTGCGCCTGGTAGGCCTCGTGCCAGGCGCGGAAGAACAGGAACATGCTGATGCCGTCCATGACGAGGCCGTCGTGGCTGACGTGGAGCACCATCCGGTCGTCGGCGAGCAGGGTCACGTCGACGGCCAGCAGGGGCGTGCGGTCGGCCGGCAGGACCCGGTGCGAGCGCTGCTCGCGCAGGTCGGCGAGGATCCGGTCCTGGTCCTCGGGGCTCTCGCGCCGCAGGTCGAGGCGGCCGATCACCGGCCCGTCGCCGCGGGCCTGCGTGGTCTGCCGGTCGTCGCCGGGGAAGCGGGAGCGCAGCGCGCTGTGCGCGTCCACCACGCCGCGCAGCGCCGTCTGGAGACGGTCGACGTCCCAGCAGCCCTCGATCTCGTGGTAGACGTGGCTGGCCACGTCCCCGATCTCGAAGACGCCGCCGCGGCCGAGCAGGTAGGAGCGCTGGAGGCTGGTGAGGGGGAAGCCGGGGCCGCCGCTCCTCGCCTGCTGGGAGAGGTGGGCGACGAGTTCCTGCTTGGCGTTCCTGACGCGGGAGATGAACCCGGGGTCCATCCGTTCGCGTCCGCCCTGGAGCCTGAGGTCGTCACCGTCGACGGTGACGGAGAGCCCCCGGCTCTCGATCTCGCGGAGGACCTCGAAGAGGCTCATCGGTTTCCTCCGGCGGCGACGCGGGCGGGCTCCTGGGTTCCGGCGCGCCCCTCGACGGTCCGGGCGAGGTCGTCCAGGCTCGTCGAGCCGAGCAGCTCGTCGAGGGTGAGGTCCACGTCGAACTCCTCGAGGATCCGGTACTGGAGGGTCACGGCCTGCAGGGAGCTGAGCCCGGCGCCCACCAGGTCCGCGTCGCCGGAGAGCTCGGTCCCGGAGAGCTGGAGCAGGTCGCGGACGGTGGAGGTGAGCCACTCCCGCACGGCCGGCGAGCCGCCCACGGCCTCGGCGGACCCGGTCGTCTCGTCCGCCGGCGCCTGCGCCTCGGTGACGGAGGCGTCGGTGACGGAGGTACCGATACCTGAGGTGCCGGTGCCGGTGGGCCGGAAGAACACCGCGTCGGTGAGGGTGATCTTCGAGCCGGGGGTGACCAGTTCGACGGTGTCGGGCCAGGCGGAGGGTTCCGGCAGGCCGAGCGCCTCGGCCAGTCGCGCGGCGAAGCGGGGCATGACGGGGGCGGCGGCGTGCGCGAGGAGCCGGGCCGCGGCCAGTTCCAGGGCGAGGGCGGTGCGGGCCTCGCTGTGCCATTCGGTGTCGCGGGCGAGGATTTCCTCCTGGCGGGAGAAGCGCAGGGTGTCGGCGACGATGCCGTCGAGTTCCGCGGCGGCCTGGCTGAGGGAGAAGCCGTCGGACGCCAGGGCGCCGGTGGCGGCGGCGAGCCGGCCGCCGAGCCTGGCCAGGAACGCCGACTGCTCCGGCGTCCAGGTGCCGGCGTCGGGGGCCAGACCGTCGTGGCGTTCCCCGACACGGGAGCCGAGGTCATTGAGCCAGCCCTGCCAGGACCCGATGAGCGTGTCGTTCAGGGTCGCCTCGTAGGCCGCGCGCCGGAAGTCGGTGCGGGAGCCCTCCGGGCGGGTGGAGGAGAGGAAGTAGCGGACGGCGTCGACGGTGTCGGGGTTCAGGATCTCCTTGCCCCAGATGGCGTGGCGCCGGCTGGTGGAGAACTTGGCGCCCTCCAGCAGGTAGAACTCGTTGACGTGGTAGTCGATGTCGGGCGTCCACCGAGGGAAGGCCAGCCGGTACAGGGCCGGGTAGAGGACGGCGTGGTAGAAGCTGTTGTCGTAGCCGAAGAAGTGGACGATCTTCCAGTCCTGTTCCGGCCGGGCGGCGCGCCAGTCCTCCCCGAGGCGCCGGCCGAGTTCCTGGATGCCGTGCAGGAAGCCGTACGACATCTCCGGCCACACCCAGATGACCTGGCCGTCCACGTCGGTCTCGGCCGGCGGCACGCCCCACGAGGAGGGGTGGCTGACCGGGATGTCCAGGGAGGGGCGGGCGAACAGGCGGGCGGCGAGCTCGCGCAGCCGGGCCGGGACGCGTCCCAGGCGGTGGTGGGCGGCGGTCGCGTCGGCGAACTCGTGCAACGGCAGCGTCCAGCGGGCGACCGTGCCGCGCCGGGGCGGGCGGGTGGAGCCGGCGGAGACGGGGTCGACCAGGTCGGTGACCACGTTGGGCTCGCCGCACTCCTCGCAGATGTTGCCGCCGGTGCCCGAACCGCAGGCCGGGCAGCGGCCCTTGACGTCGACCTCGTAGAGGTAGCGTCCGCTGTCCGCGTCGAGGAGGGCCTCGGACTCCGTGACCTTCACGGTGCCGTCGGCGACCACACGGCTGAAGAAGTCCCGCAGGCCGTCCCGGTAGGCGGGGTCCGCGTCGGTGACCGTGTACTGGTCGGGCCGGATGTCCATCAGGGCGAGGGTCGCGGCGATCTCGGCGCTGTAGTGCGCCGCCGTCACGGCGGGCTCGTTGCCCTCGGCGCGGGCGGCGGCCACCACGTAGCTCTGGTAGTCGTCGCTGCCGGTCAGGTGCCAGGCGTTGGTCCCCTGCATCCGCTGTGCGCGGACGAAGACGTCCGCTCCGAGGTAGGGGCCGGAGAGGTGGCCGAGGTGGAGGTCGCCGTTGGGGGTGGGCGGGGTGGAGAAGACGAAGACCGGACGCTCGCCGAAGTTCTTCCGCTCCGTGTTCCCGGCGGACTCCAGGGCGCGGCGGGAGTCGCGCCAGTACTGGGTGAGGAAGACCAGGTCGCCGTCGCCGGTGTTGCGCAGCACGTGCGACTCGAAGGGGTCGAAGACCACGACCGTGCCCGGCTCGACCGGGTGCGGGCGTCCGTCGACGACGATCTCGCCGTGGCCGGCGACGATGACGAACATCTCCGTCTCGTCGTGCTGGTGGCTGTCCGAGGCGGCGCCGGGGACGACCCGGCCCCAGCCGGCGCCGGTGCCCAGCCCTTCGACGTCGCTCATGTCGATGCCGAATGCCTCGGAGAGCACGTTCTCGTCGTACCTGTGGATGATCACGACATGACCTTTCGGGAGGAGGGAAGCGGAAGGAGATCGGCGGTGAGCGCCGCCAGCGCGGGGGCCAGCCGGTAGCCGGAGCCGTTCGCGGCGCCGGCGAAGACGACCCGGCCGTCCTCGGTGAGCGGCCGCACCACCGGCTCCCGCCCCGGGGAGTAGGCGTCGCAGAAGACCCGGCCGGAGCGGCACTCGTCGACCAGGCCGGGCGCGTACCGGCCGAGGATCTCCAGGGCCTCGCGCCGGTTCTGCGGGGAGAGCGTGGAGGGGACGGTGTCGGGGTCGACGTCCCACTCCTGGCAGGTGTAGCTGAACAGCCAGTGGCCGCGGTCGTGGTACGGCAGCAGGAAGGCGTCCTCCTCGTGGAGGACCACCGCTCCGTCGCCGGGGGCCGGGGGCCGTTCGATGTGCAGGGCGACGATCTTCTTCACCCTGACGCCCAGCGGCCCGGTCAGCTCCCGCCAGGCGGGAGCGGCCACCCAGGGGCCGGGGGCGAGGACCACGTGTCCCGCCTCGATCACGTCGCCGGTGCTGAGCCGCAGCCGCACCTCGCCGGCGGCCGGCTCCAGCGCGTCGACCCGCACGCCCTCGCGGAACCGGACGGCGGGACGCAGCCCGGCCGCCAGCACCTGGGTGAGGGAGTGGACGTCCGCGTACTGGCAGCCGTCGGCCTCCCAGACGTCCATGCCCTCGGGGACGCCGCCGAGGATCGCGGGGGCCGCCGTCGCCGGACGCAGCCCGGCGTCCGGCACGTACACCTCGCGCAGTTCCGCCTCCCGGCCGGACGGGGCGATCACCGTCATGGGCAGGCTGTGGATGGGCAGGCCGGGCTGTTCCGCCCTCAGTCGCGCGTACCGCCGCTGGCTGTCGTCGGCCATGGCCCGCACCCGGGACGTCCCGCCACGGGGGAAGTGCAGGCCGGCCGAGCGGCGGCTCGCGCCGCCGGCGACCGCCTCGCGCTCCAGCACGGTCACCGTGGCGTAGGCGTCGCGCCGGACGATCTCCCGGGCGATCAGGCAGCCCAGCACCCCGGCCCCGACGACGGCGTAGTCGGTCCTCTCCGTCATGGTCAGGCCTCCCACTGGCCGACGGCGGCCGCCTTGGTCGACCACTCGACGAAGGAGGGCAGCTGCTCGTCGGCGCGGACGCCGCACAGCCGGTCGGCGATGCGGCGGCTGCGCCAGGCGTTGAGGCTCAGGTTGGGGTCGGCGAGGCCGCGCTGGCCGCGCACGGCGTTCTGCACGAAGAGGCTGCGGTCGGCGGGCCCGTCCCAGTGGACGGCGTAGTCCTCGTCGACCCGCAGCTCGTCCCCCGACCGCTCGAGGCGGTGGGCGATCGGCGCGAGGAACTCCGTCGCGGCCGGCCTGAACCCGGTGGCCCAGACGACCACGTCCGCCTCGAAGTGGTCGGCCGCGCCGGGCTCGTCGGCGTGCCGGACGGTGAGGTCCCAGCCTCCGCCCGCGGCACGGCTGACCTCGGTGACCTCCCGGCAGGGGTGCAGACCGATCAGGTCCTGCCGGCCGTCGATGAAGCGGTGGACGTAGATGCGCTGGTAGATCTCCCGCAGCGTGGACCCGGAGATGCCGTCGCTGGTGAGGATGTGCTCGACGTTGAGCTTGAGCCGGGTCTCCTGCTGCAGCCGGTAGAAGTGGTCGGCGTAGTCCGGCATGTAGTAGTCGTTGGTGAACGGCGTGTCGTCGATCGGGAAGTAGTTCCTGCGCCGCGAGATCCACGAGACCCGGCGGGGCAGGTCGGCGCCGGACCGGGAGATCAGGTTGCTGACGGCCTCCGCGCCGGACTGCCCGCCGCCCACCACCACGACGCGCTTGCCGCCGAGGTCATGGGCCCAGCTCAGGAACTCGTTGACGTGGAACTGCGTGGGGCCCAGGTGCGGGCGGGCCGGCTCGGGAACCCAGGACCTGCTGCCGACGCCGACGACCACGTTGTCCGCGGTCACCTCGGCGCGGTCGGTGCGCACGACGAACCGCCCGCGGTGGAAGTCGACCTCCTGGACCGACTCGCCGAAGCGGATGTTGGGGTTGCGGGAGCTGGCCCACGCCAGGTAGTTGCGCCACTCGCGGCGCGGGATCTCGTCGAACTGCGCGTTGAGGAAGTGGTACACGCGCCCCTGCTCGTGCAGGTAGGCCATGAACGAGAACGGGGACCGGGGGTCCGCCAGACTCACCAGGTCCTTGAACATGGACACCTGGAGGGTGGTGCCGGGTATCTGCTGGTCGTCGTGCCAGCCGAACGCCGCCCTGCGGTCAAGGAACAGGTTGGGCATGTCCGGGAGTTCGTGCAGCAGGGACGCCAGGCTGAGGTTCGCGGGTCCTACCCCGACCCCCACGCACCGGTAGTGCGCCGGGCCGGTCGCGCTCTTGTCTTGCCCCATGGTCGAGCCTCTCCTTCGATACGGATGCGGTGATGAACCGGGGGTGGTGCGGCGGATGGTGACGAACCGGGTCGTTCGATGACGAAACGGGGTCGGTGAGCCGGGTGTGCGGGCAGGCCGGGGCCGCCGCCGGGCCCGCCGGCCCGGTGGCCCCGGCGGTGGCGGGTGGGGTGGTGCGG
>NZ_JBRIOU010000003.1:94461-99511 GCF_053474865.1 Streptomyces sp. CO7 | reverse complement strand
GAGGCTGGACGGCGGCCAGTCCGCAGACGGTGGCGGCCACCGATCCCAGGGCGACGACCGGCCACAGGAGCCCGCCGTCCAGCCTCAGCAGCAGCCAGCCGCCGATGACCGGGCCGAGCGCGGTGCCCAGGCCGAACATGAAGTGGAAGCCGCCGATGTAGCGCGACCTCAGGTGCAGGGGTCCGGCGCCCGAGGGGTAGGCGAACACCGAGGGGCCGCCGATGATCTCGCCGAGCGACCAGACCAGCGTGCCGATGACCACGGCGGCCGGCCCGATCG
Organism: Streptomyces sp. CO7; assembly: GCF_053474865.1. Classification (NCBI taxonomy): domain Bacteria; kingdom Bacillati; phylum Actinomycetota; class Actinomycetes; order Kitasatosporales; family Streptomycetaceae; genus Streptomyces; species Streptomyces sp. CO7. The sequence continues at coordinate 99,232 of NZ_JBRIOU010000003.1, read as the reverse complement.
GCAGCCCGTACAGCGCGACCCCCGCGCCGACCACCGCGAAGCCCAGGCCGATGGTGACCTTCAGCGGCCAGGTCTGCGCGTACTTGGTGACCAGGAGCTCGAAGGCGACGACCACGAAGCCGTTCAGGGCGACGGCGAAGGTGTACCAGAACATCGCCATGCCCACGTCCTGCATGTAGAGCGGCAGGGTCGAGGTGTACTGGACGTAGACGGCCGCGTGGCAGAAGGCGGCGACCAGGTAGAGCGCGAACCGCCGGTCCCGCAGGACGGCCGCGTAGCTGCCGCGCCCGGACCCCTCGCCCTCGCCCGGTGTCCGCCCGGTCCGACCCGCCCGGGCCGGCAGGGTGGCCCGCGCGGCGACGGCGTAGAGCAGCGCGAGCAGCGCCTCGCCCCAGAAGAGCAGGACGTACCCCTGTCCGCCGGCGTGGTAGAGGCCGTAGCCGACCAGCGGCGCGGCGGTCGCGCCGACGTTCAGCCCGAACCGGTACATCGCGAAGATCATCACGTGGCGGTCGGGCGGCGTCAGCTCGGAGAGCAGGGTCGCCGAGGCGGGCCGGAAGAGCTGGGCGGACAGGCCGGCCAGGGCGACCGCCGTGAGCAGCAGGGGCAGGCCGGGCAGGTAGAGCAGGGAGGCCGTCAGGACGGCGGTGCCGGCCATGGACACCACGGTCGCCGCGCGCACCCCCAGCCGGTCGACCGCCGTGCCGCCGACGAGCGATCCCAGGACGGCTCCCGCGCCGTAGAAGCCGAGCGCCGTCACCGCGTCGCCGGGCGAGTGGCCCTCCGCGGTCAGGAACAGGACGAGGAAGATGTTGAGGAACCCGCTGAGCCGGTTGACCAGGACGCCGGCCAGCACGGTCTTCACCGCGAGCGGAGCCTCCCGCAGGGTGCCCCAGACGGTGGCCGGGGCCTTCGCGGGGCCGCCGGGTTCGCTCAGCTGCTGGTCAGACGCCACGGTGGCCTCCTCGCGTATCGTCAGGCGCACCGCGGCCCGCACCTGGTCCTCCAGTGCGTCGAGCTGCTCGGGGGTGGGCGCGTCGATCAGGAAGGTGACCGCGCGGTCGTCGGAGCTCTCCAGCGGACCGAGGCGGGCGCCCCGGTCCTTGAGGACCAGGACCGCGCGCAGGGTGGGCGGCGCGTCGACCGGGCCGGCCTCCGTCTCGGGCCACATGCCGCCGTCACCGACCCATGCGGCGCTCACCCCGGGCCAGTCGACCAGGACGTCCTCGAGGACGCCCTCCTCGTGCTCCAGGTAGATCTGGCGGGCCCAGCGGCGCGGCTGCGGGTACGAGGCCGTCTCCCCCAGCGCGATCCGGACGATCTCCGGCTCCAGCGGGGCGCCGGTGGCCAGTTGGTACAGGGCCAGCAGGCCGTCGCCGGGGGTGCGCGCGGCGACCTCCATGAGGTGGGGCCGGCCGCCCGGCGCCAGCCGCCACTCGGCGTGCGCGATGCCGTCGCGGAAGTCCAGGGCCTCCAGCATCGCCCGGTTGGCGTCCAGCAGTTCCTGGTCCTGTCCGGGGCGCACCCCGGGCACGGAGTGGGAGAGTTCCACGAAGGTCCGGGCGGCCGACTCGGTGGTCTCCTTCCGGGTGACCGCCGCGAAGATCACCTTGCCGTCCTGGACCAGGCTCTCCACCGAGTACTCCTGGCCCAGGGCCTTCTGCTCGACCAGGACCGTCTCGTGGCCGGGGTAGGCGGCGACCACCTCGCGCAGCGCGGCGGCGTCGGCGACGGTCACCACGCCCGAACTCGAGTGGCGGGTCGCCGGTTTGGCCACCACGGGGTACTCCAGGGCGTCCGCGTCCAGCGCGGCCCTCTCCCCCGGCGGCACCACCGTGGAGGCGGGGGAGAACTCCTCCAGGTACCAGCGCTGCAGGTACTTGCTGCGGCAGACCTTGGTGGCCCGCAGGCCCGGGCCGCGCAGGCCGAGGACGTCGCCGAGCAGTCCGGTGGGCTCCACCAGGGTCTCGCCCACGGCGTAGGCGCCGACGATCGTGTACCGGTGGCTCCAGTCGCGGGCCCGCGCCACGAAGCCCGCGGTGAACGAGCCCTCGTGGTCCAGGGATCCGTCGACGAAGGCGATCTCGTCGACGAGGGACGCGGGGTGGCCGGGGTCGGCCATGCAGCGGCCGGCGTGCTCGCGGTAGCTCTCGGGGGTGATCAGCAGGACCTTGAGTCCGCGGTCGGCGAGCTCCCGCAGGTAGCGGGTGTTGCGGCAGACGACCCAGAAGGCCCCGGTGAGGACGAACGCCTCGGGTCGGTCGGTGCGGTTCATGCCAGGGTTCCTTCCCTGTCGTCGGCGAGCTCGGGAGCGGTCTCGTGGAACACGGCGGGCAGCCCTGCCGCCGCCAGGGAGTCCAGCCAGGAGGCGGCGTCCTCGGGCGGGGCGGGCCGGTTGGCCCCGGCCCGCAGCGCCCCGTCCAGCAGCCGGGTCACCCCGAAGGCCAGGGGCAGCGAGACGCACCGGGCCATCGCGCTCTCGTCGGCCTCGCCGGTGACGTCCAGCAGGTAGGAGCCCTGCCAGCGGGCGCCGGAGGCGGTCCGGACGTCCAGCGCGACGGAGAGCACCACCCGGTCGCGGTCGGTCGCGGTGGTGGGGTGACGGGCGGCCAGTTCGGCGGCCAGGTCCCGCAGGCGCCGCTGGTCGCCGCCGCGCACGGTGGCGAACACGTCCTGCCAGGCGTCGTGCCAGCCGGCGTTGCGCAGGGTGCCGCGGACGAAGGTGCGCAGCCGCCAGCCCTCGGGTATCCCGTACTGGCCGACGAAGGGCACGCTGTCGCGGTTGGGGTAGACCTCGAACTCCTCGCCGCCCAGCCGGTGGACGCGGGTGGCCTCCCAGGGGCGCTGGACGGTGCGGACCTCGCCGCCGTGCACGTGGCGGGCGGGCGTGCCCAGTGCCGCGAGCACCCCGTACGGCGCCCAGCTGAAGCGGTAGCGGAAGTCGTTGGGGACGGCGGGGACCCCGCCGCAGTAGGAGACGAGGTCGGCCGTCTCCGCGGTGTCGCCGACCGCCTCGCGGGCGAGCTCCACCAGCCGGTGGGCCATCAGGTGGTCCACCCCCGGGTCGATCCCCGCCTCGGCGAGCACCGCCAGGCCCTGGGCGCGCGCCTCGGCGGCCAGGCCGGCGAGTTCCTCCGACAGGTAGCTGGTGCAGGCGAAGTGGGCGCGCGCCGCCAGGGCGGTCCGCAGCAGCCGCGGGTGCTCGCCCGCGGGCAGCATCGACACGACGACGTCGCCCGCGCCCAGCGCGGCGGCGAGCGCCTGGTCGGTGAGGGCGCGGGTCTCCGCGCGGCCGGCGAGGCCCAGGGCGTCGAGGCGGGCAGCGGCCCGTTCGGCGGTCCTGTCCCACAGGACCACCCGGGCGGCCCGGTCGCAGACCAGCCGCAGTCCGGACGCCCCGGTGGACAGCCCGGTGCCGATCCAGTGCACGACGCCGCTCGCGGGCGCCGCCTCCTGCCCGGGCTCCCTCGCGGGACCCGTCTGCGGGGTGCGGTCAGCGGACATGACTCTCCCTCTCGTGGTGGTCGTCGGCGACGGTGGTGGCGACGGCGGTCTCGAACGAGCGCAGCGCGCGCCGCCACGCCGGGCCGCTCCCGCCGAGCAGGGCGAGCTGCGGGGCCAGCTCCGCCGAGAAGGCGCGGCTGCTCTCGGCGGGCAGAAGCGACGGCAGGTTGTCGATGGCGACGATCTCGGCGGGCGGGCCGTCGCAGGCCAGCGGGCGCACCGGGCTGTCCCAGTCGGTGACCTGGTCGTACACCGGCAGGACGTTGCACTCGGAGGTCACGTCGCAGGTGACGTCGGAGACCAGGGAGAGCCGGCGTCCCGGTGCGTCCAGGTCCTCGCGGCGCAGGAAGGGGGGCACCGGCCGGGTGGTCAGCACGGTGTTCACCAGGAGGTCGTGGGCGAGCAGCGCCCGGCGGTCCAGGTCGCGGGTCTCCTCGACGTCCCACCGGGTGGCGTCCACCCCGCCGGCGGCCAGCGCGTCGCAGGCTCCCCGGCCGCAGCGGCCGAGCGCCCCGATCACCAGGGCGCGGCAGTCCTGGTCCGCGCCCTCGCGCAGCAGGGCGTCCAGCTCCTCCTTGGCGAGCGGTCGCAGCGGCGGCTTGAGCATGCCCCGGCGGTACAGCAGGGCGAGTGCCGCGCCGACGTAGCCGGCCCAGTAGCCGAAGGCCGCGAGTCGGCGGCCGTCCTCGTCCACCAGGTACTCCAGGTCGAGCAGCGCGCCCCCGCCGGCGGCGAACCGCCCCAGCAGTTCGCCCGCGCCCTCCTGCCCCTTGTAGGCGTGACCGAAGAAGATGTGACGGTGCTCCAGGCGGGCCGGGCCGGCGGGGAGTTCCTTGAGGCCCAGGACGTAGGCGTCGCGCGGGGCGTCGGTCCAGCTTCCGGCGGGGGCGGTGCGGCAGCCGGCGGCGGCGTACTCCTCCAGGGGGAAGACGCGCCGGCCGGACTCCTCGACGGTGATCACGACGCCCTGGCGGACCAGTCGTCCGGCGTCCTCGGGGACGAGCGGGGCGCGTCGCTCACTGGCGCGGGTCTCGTGCCGCATCCACAGGTGCGGGGTCTCCGGCATGGTCGCGGAACCTTCTCTCTCGGCGGTGGCGTGCGAGGGTCGTGCGCAGGGACGGTCGGAGGACCGGTCGGTGGTCACAGGACGGGGATGCGGGCGTTGGCCAGCGGGCGGTAGGCGGGTGCGGCGGGCAGCGTGGCCGGGTCGAAGCCGGCCGCCAGGAGTTCCTGGACGACGGCCCGGGCGACGGTGACGGCGAGCGTG
>NZ_JBRIOU010000003.1:88579-94361 GCF_053474865.1 Streptomyces sp. CO7 | reverse complement strand
GCCGGGGCAGGCGTGGGCCGCGGCGCCGAAGGTCAGCACCACCGGGTCCCTCCGGTCGGGCCGGAAGCGGGCGGGGTCGGGGTTGACGGCGGGGTCGCGGTTGGCGGCGGCGAGGACGACCAGGACCTGCTGGCCGGGGAGGATCTCGGCGTCGCCGTGCCGGAAGGGGGCCGCGGCGAAGCGGCGGGTGTTCTGGACGGGGGCGTCGTGCCGGGCGACCTCGGCGACGAACGCGTCCGCGCCGTCCGGTCCGGCCGGCATCCGTTCTCCCCGGGCGAGGGCGAGCAGGGTGTTCCCGATCAGTCCGGCCGTGGCGTCGTAGGTCTGGGACAGGAAGCCGACGGCGTTGGCCAGCAGCGGGGCGGTCCTGGTCCAGGAGTGGCTGCGGGCGGCGGCCACCAGGGCGGCGAGGAGACCTCCCTCCTCCTTCTCCAGGGCGGGGCCGAGGAGGTCCTGGAGCCGGGCGGCCGCGGTGGCCGCGGCGGCCTGCTGCGGCGGCGTCGCGGAGGCCGGGATGCACTGGACGAAGTCGCCGACGAGGCGGGCGGCCTCGGCGCTCCGCCCCTGGTCGAGGCCGCACAGGGACGCGACCGTGCGGGCCGGCACGGAGAACATCAGGTCCTCGAGCAGGGCCGCGTCGAAGCCCTCGGCCAGGCGTGCCCGGGTGTGCCCGGCGGCGGTCCGTGCGGCGGCCTGCGCGTCCGCCTCGCCGAGTGCCTGGGTCACCACCTGCTTGAGGTGGTGCTGGAGACCGCCGTCGGTCATCCGCACCAGGTCGCCGAAGACCTCGCCGGCCGCGGTGCCGCGAATGCCGGCCGGTACCGGCTCCTGGGGCGGACGTACCCTCAGCTGCCCGGCTTGCAGCACCGCACCCACGGCGGCGGCGTCGTACGCCACCCACGCGCCGACTCTCTCGTCGTACGCCAGCGGGCGTTCGGCCACCAGGGCGGCGTAGTAGGGGTAGGGGTCGGTCATCCGGACGGCTTCGACGGGGGTGGTCACCGGGGTTCTCCTCGGTCGGCGGCGCGGTGGCGGTCGGACACGGCGCGGTCGGCGGTACGGCGCGGGGGGCGGTACGGCGCGGGCGGCGGGCGGATCGGGCTCGGCCCACCGGGGCGGTCTCGTTCGTCGGACAGGTGTCGGGTCGGGCTCGGGTGCCGTCAGGGGGTCAGGTCCGCGGCGGCGCGGTCCGCCCGCCGCGTGTCGAGCGCCCCGGCTATGGAGAGCCGCAGCACCTCCGAGGTCCCCTCGTAGACCCGCAGGGAGCGGATCTGCCGGTACAGCCGCTCGGTGACGCTGTCCCGGACCAGCCCGGACGCTCCCAGCAGCTGCACCGCGGAGTCGACGACGCGCTGCGCCTCCTCGGTCGCGTGCAGCTTGGCGATGTTGGAGTGGTGGGCGAAGCGGCGGTTGCCGCGGTCCGCCTCCCAGGCGGCGCGGGCCACCAGCAGCGCGGCCGCGCCGAGCGAGACCTCCATGTCGGCCAGGGTCGCCTTCGTCAGCTGCTGGTCGGCGAGGAGCCCGCCGGCCACCCGTCGGGTCCGGGCCCGCGCCAGCGCGGTGTCGGCGGCCCGCCGGGCGAAGCCGAGCGCCGCCGCCCCCACGGTCATCCGGAACCGCTCCAGCAGGTCCATGGCGACGACGAACCCCCGTCCCGGCCTGCCCAGTACGGCGTCCGCGGGAAGCCGGCAGCCGGTGAACGAGAGGTGGGCGAACGATCTCGGGGCGAGCGGCTCCAGGGGCAGGACCTCGAGCCCGGGCGTGGACCGCGGGACCAGGAAGGTGGTCAGCCCGAGCGCGCCGGGCGCTGGGCCGGTGCGCGCCACCACCACGAAGACGTCGGCGATCGTTCCGTTGGCGATCCACGCCTTGCGCCCGTCGAGCACGTAACCGCCGTCCTCGCCGCGCTCGGCGCGCAGTTCCACGGCCGCCACGTCGCTCCCCGCCTGCTCCTCGGAGACGGCGAAGGCTCCGACCAGTTCCCCCGAGGCCATCCGGGGCAGGTACGTCCTCTTCTGCTCGTCGCTGCCGAAGCGGATCACCGGCGTCGCGGACAGCGCCTGGATGGAGAAGGCGAAGTCGGCCAGGTCCTCGGCGTAGGCGAGGGCCTCGCGCGTCAGGCAGAGGGCGCGCAGGTCCCCGGGGTGCGCCTGGCCGGCGGCCGGGTCGAGGAAGGAGAGCCAGCCGGCCTCGCCGAGCCGGCGCACCAGCGTCAGCCCGGCCTTGTCCGGGTCCTCCTCCCGGACCGAGCGCCACAACGGGGCGTTGTCGTCGCACCAGACGCCGACGGCCCGGGCGAGGTCGCGGTGGCTGTCGTCGTAGAAGGGAAGCGCGAGGACTTCCGGGTCGAAGCTCGTGGCGGGTTCCATGGTCCTGGTCCTTCTCCGGTGGTCGGTCCGGGAGCGGTCGGTCGCGAAGGCCGGTCGTGGCCGGGGCGGCGGGTCAGATGAGCAGGTCGGCCTCCTCCTGCGGCAGCGGCGCGGCCCCGCCGGCCTGCTGTCCCCGCTGGTGCTCGCGCTCCTGCTCCTGCGTCTGCTCCTGCTCCCGGGCCTGCCGGACCAGGTGGTGCTCGACGAAGTAGGCGAAGGAGGCGTAGCCGCGCCACACCCGGCGCCACTCGCGCTGGACGGCCTCCTCGCCGGAGCGGCGTCGCACGTCCTCCAGGAAGGAGACGACGATGTCCGCGGACTGACGGGCGTGCCCTGCCGAGAAGTTGTCGATCGACAGGTGCGCCTCCTCGTAGGAGACGTCGAAGTTGTGGCGGCGCAGTTTCTGTATCTCGTGCAGCCGCATCTCGCCGAGACCGAACATCTCGATGCCCAGGTTGTAGCCGAGGATCTCGTTGTAGAGGCTGTCCGGGAACAGCGACAGGCACAGCTGGTGGAGCGAGAAGCCGTAGAGGTGGTCGGGCAGGTCGCCCTGCTCCAGGAACTCCGGCTGACGGATGTGCGGCAGGTGGATGTCCATGCTGGTCAGCACCTGGTGGATCAGGGTGATGTGGTTCTTGGCCAGGTCACCGCGGCCCATCTCGTCGGCGTAGATGGAGAAGAGCATCGCGTCGCTGCGCCGGTCGTTGCGCCCGAGGTTGCCGATGCGGTGGGCCCAGGCGCCGTCGACCAGGCTGCCGAGGGCGTAGGTGGTCTGCTGGAAGACGACCTCGTCGCGGTCGGGGATCTCGGTGAGCGGCCGGTAGGGGTCGACCAGCTTGTCCCAGTAGACGCGGTCGACGCGCTCCATGAGCGCCTCGGGGGTGTAGTCGAAGTACGAGGCGTCGGTCAGTTTCCCGCCGCTCCCGTGCCGGAAGAGGATCTCGGCGTCCTCCAGCCCCGACTCGGCCAGCCGCCTGGCCACCGGGAGGATGTGCGGGTACTGCTCGACGTTGACGACGCGGTGCAGCAGGTGCCGGTCGTCGAGGCCGGCCGGGGCGTCCTCCAGCACCAGTTCGCCCGGCCGGAGCGCGCGCAGCGCCGCGGCCCGCTCCTCGAACCGGGCGTCGCCCGCCGTCTCGGGCGCGAAGTCGAGGCCGGGGCTCTCCCCGGCGGCGATGGCCCGGCTCCACTCGGTGAAGACGGCGGCCTCCCGCTCGTCGAAGATCCCGAACATCGGGCCGCCGAACTTGATCGACTTCAGGAAGCGGCACGATCCGTCGGCGTCGGTCCTCATCTGCCGGGACTCGCGGAATGCGGCGACGAACTCGCGCAGGTCGAGGTCCGGGTCGCCGAGCCAGTCGGCCAGCCGCCGCTTGCCCACCCGCACGCCGCGGTGCTGCCGTCCGGCGAACGCCGCGTGCCGCTCCACGATGCGGGCCACCCTCCCCTCCAGGGAGAGTCCGTCGTGCCGGTCGGCGAGTTCGGTCAGGGTCGCGACGTGTTCCCGCTCGAGGTCGTGGACGAGGGCGACGGCGCGGAGCATCCGGGCCCGGTCGTCCTCGCCGGTGGGCGACTTCCCGGTGAGCAGCAGGTACTCCTCCACCAGCGGCCGGACGTCCTCCTCCGCCAGCAGGGGCTCGTCGCCCAGGAGCAGGGAGTCGGTCCCGAGGGCGGCCATGGCGTAGTGCACGCCGACCACTTCGGGGAGGTAGGAGGCCGGGAGCCGGGAGAGCGCGAGGTGGAAGGCGGCGATCAGCGCGGTCAGCGGCCGGGCCTCGGTCTCCCGGAGGAATCCGGCGGACTCGACCGCCGGCACGTGGACGTGCTGCTGGGCCAGGGAGCGACGGCTGCGGGCGAGCTGTCCGCGTTCGAACTCGCCCTCGCCCCGCAGGAGCCAGTGGTGCCCGAAGAGCCGGTTGACGACGACCGAGGGCTGGGTGGCGGCCTGGGAGACGGTGTCGAGCCAGCAGGCGCCGAGCAGGGTGAGGGGCGTGCGCTGTCGCAGGACCAGCTCGCGGGTCTCCCGGGGCCTGTCGCGCAGGGCGCGCACGGCGGGTGCGATCTCGCGCCGGACGCCTGCCGTCCAGGCCGCGACGTCCGCCGCGTCGAAGGGCTGCGGCGCGGGCGCCTGGGCGGAGGCGAGGAAGGACTCCACCACGTGGAGGGCGACCAGCAGGGTGGTCTCGCTCTCCTGGTCCGTGAGCAGCCGGCCGAAGAGGGCCTCGGGCGGGCCGGCAACGAGCTCCGCGGCCTCCTCGGCGGCCTTCGGCCCGAAGTGGCGGGGGCCGCGGGGCAGCGAGGTCATGCCGTCGGGCAGGGCGAATGCGGTGCTGGCGTTCATCGTGACTCCCCGGTCTCGTCTGCCTGGGTGGCGGGGCGCCGAGCCGTGGCCCCGGCCGACCCCTGGGTCTCGTGTTCCTGCGGGCCGGGCGCGGGGGCGGCGGGCCGCCTGCGCAGCAGCAGTCCGATCCGGACCCCGGGCACGCTCGCCGCGAGCAGGTAGCTGCCGCCGTCCTTGACCTGGCCCGCCCGGGCCCGGTCGACGAGGTTGACGAGCGGATCGGCGGCGAAGCAGTGGCCGAACCTCGGGATGTTGTCCAGCCAGAGCTGGTCCTTGGTGAACCCGGCCTGCCGCTCCTTCAGGACCACCAGCGGCTTGAAGAGGTTCAGGTGCAGGACCGCGTCGATGTCGCCGATCTTCATCTCGGCGGCGTGCAGGATCCGTTCGTTGACCGTGCGGGACAGCACGGAGCTGACCTCGTTGGTCCACTCCAGTTCACGGCGGTCCTGGGCCGAGGCGCCGGCGACCATCTCGTAGGCGTCCGGCCCCAGCGGCTCGGCGCTCACCAGGGCGGAGGCCGCCCCGTCGCTGAAGAGGGCGAACTTCTCCAGCCGCCGCGACTCGTCCGTCACCCGGTCGGTGGTGACCACCAGCACCGTGCGGTGCTGGCCGGCGGCCACCAGTGCCTGGGCCAGGCGCAGGCCGGCCAGCAGGTTGGTGCACCGGTTGAGCGTGACGCCGGTGAACGCGGCGTTCTCCAGGCCGAGGCCGTCCAGGATCTCCTGGACGAACCGGCCGTGGGTGCGCGGGCCGCCCGGGAAGCGGGTGGAGCACAGGACGAGGCAGTCGACGTCCGACGGGTCCGTCCCGCTCGCCCGCAGCGTCTCCAGTCCGGCGCGCACGGCGAGACCCTGCAAGGTCTCGGCGGTCCGCCGCACCGTGCCCCACCCCCACAGCGCGGCCTGCGGCGGCATGCCGAACTCCCGGGCCCGGTCGGCGAGATCCTCGACCACGGTGTGGTCGAGCTCCTTCTCGCCCAGGACGTAGGCGGGGGCGGACAGGTGTAAGGAGGCGGTCCCGCCCCGGCCGGCGGCGTCCGGGCCGCCGGCGGGCGCGGTGCTTCCCTCGGGGG
>NZ_JBRIOU010000003.1:86622-88479 GCF_053474865.1 Streptomyces sp. CO7 | reverse complement strand
TCGCGGTGCGGGGGTTCGCGGTGCGCGGGCTGGGCGTTCGGGGGCTACGGGTCGGTGTGTTCGGGCTTCGCTCGCCCGGGGTTCGCGTGCTCACGGCGTTCGGTCCTCCTGAGGGCCGGGCGGGAGCTCGGCCGCCATCATCGTGTTGACCTCGGCGTACGGGAGTGCGTCGGCTCCGAAGGTGAAGGAGCCGTGGGTCCTGATCTCCTGCGCGGCGCGGACGAGCGCGCCGATCGCGGCCCGGGCCATGGCGGAGCCGACGCTGATGCGACGGACCCCCAGCGCGCCCAGTTCCTCGACGGTGAGCGCGAGGGCGGGCGCCCCCAGCAGCACGTTGACCGGCCGGTCGACCGCGGCGCAGACGGTGCGGATCGCGTCCGCGTCCGGCAGCCCGGGGGCGTAGAGGACGTCCGCGCCGGCCTCCTGGTAGGCCCGCAGCCGGCGGACGGTGTCCGGCAGGTCGGGCCTGCCCTGGAAGAAGTTCTCCGCCCGGGCGGTGACGGTGAAGGGGAAGTCGAGCCCCCGTGCGGCCTCCACCGCCGCGGCGACCCGTTCGACCGCCTCCTCCAGCGGCCTGACCGGGTCGTCCGGGCGGCCCGTGGAGTCCTCGACGGAGCCGCCGACCAGCCCTGCCGCGGCGGCCCGGCGGACGGTCTCGGCCACCTCCTGCGGGGTGTCGCCGAAGCCGCTCTCCAGGTCGGCGGTGACCGGCAGCGAGGTCGCCTCGACGATGCTCCTGGCGTTCTCCAGGATGTCGTCCCGGCCGAGCCGTCCCTCGCCGTCCGGCACTCCCCGGCTGTAGGCGAGGCCGGCGCCGGTGGTGGCGAGCGCGGAGAATCCGAGGGCGCCCAGGATGCGCGCGGTGCCCGCGTCCCACGGGTTGGGGACGACGAACGGCACGTCCGCCTCGTGGAGTCGGCGGAAGGCCGCGGCTCGTCGCTGCTGGTCGGTGGAGGCCGGGTTCACGGCGGGTCCTCTCTGCTGGGCGCTTTCTCGCGCCGGTGCAAGGTGGCGTGCGGGGCTCAGACAACCTCCACATGCTCCCCGCGGGGGGCCGTTCCGTGATCAACCGCCCGGACGAGTGGCCGCAGGACGTCGGTGACGAGGGCGGGGGCGTCCTCGAAGTAGAAGTGGCCGCCGGGCACCTGGTGCGCCACCGGGGGGTGGACGCTCTCGCGCGCCCAGGGCTCGAGTGCGGCGGCGTCGACGTGCGGGTCGTCCGCTCCGTTGATCAGGGTCACCGGCGCCGTGAGGGGGGCCGACGGCCGGTAGGTGTACCGGGCGACCGTGCGGAAGTCGGAGCGCAGATGGGGCAGCAGCAGGTCCTGCAACGCCTCGTCCGCGACGACCTCGGGGGGCAGTCCGCCGAAGAAGCCGACCGCCTCGGTGAAGGCGGGGCCGTCCAGCCGTGCGGTCTCCACCACGCGCCGGGTCGGCAGCAGGGCCGGGGCGGAGCAGCCGGAGGCTACGAGGTGGCGCGGTCCGGCCGAGGGCCCGAGGCGTCGGGCCACCTCGAAGGCGAGGACGGCGCCGAAGCTGTGTCCGAAGAGGAGGAAGGGTCCGCCGGTGCCGGCGATGGCCTCGGCCGCGCCGTCGGCGAGGTCCGCCACGCTCTCGAGCGGGGTCTCGCGGAAGCGGTGTCCGCGGCCGGGTTGGCAGACGCCGACGATCTCGGCATCGCCCGCCAGGTCCGGCTGCCAGCGGAGGAAGGACTTCGCGTTGCCGCCCGCGTGGGGGAAGCAGTAGACGCGCACGGCCGGCCGGGGGGCGTCCGGTCGAGTCACGAACCAGGGGGAGGTGGTCATCGCGGGCTGTCCTTCGCTCTCTCGTGGCGGGGGGGGGGTGGTGGCCCGGGGG
>NZ_JBRIOU010000003.1:83474-86522 GCF_053474865.1 Streptomyces sp. CO7 | reverse complement strand
GTGCTCAGGGGGTGGGGACGGGGCTGGGGACCGGGCTGGGCCCGTTCCAGCCGACGTCGTCGAGGGAGCCGGCGGTGACGGTGCCGTTCCGGTTCCAGCCGACGTCCCCGAGGGGCTCGCCGTCGGCCAGGGCCGTGGAGAGCGCCGGGGTGACCGCGGCGAGGGCCGACGCGGCGAGCAGCGCGGCCGCGGCGAGGGTTTTGCGCACCGTGAAGGTGCGGGTGGGGGACGTGGGAGCGGCGGAGTTGGTGGAGGTGCGGCTCGAGTGTGTCCGGAAGGCGCTCTTGTTTTTGGGCATGGCTGTCCGATCTCCTCTTTTTGAATGCCGAACGAATTAAGGCCGACGAGGGCGACGCGAATGCGAATCCATTACGGAATCGGCTGCTCCAGGTCCGCTCCGATCCCGCACCGCTCACTCTTCCTTGCCGCAGCGACGAATCGGAGCCCTAAGATGTCTCAGGTATCGGCACTGCTGGAACCCGAGGCATCCAAAACATGAGAAGACAGGCAATCCGGGCACCCCGCGAGAGGAGCGCGAAGTGACGGAAGGCGCAGATCGGGACTTACCGACACAGGGCGACCCCGACCCGTCCGCCGGCCGGGAGGACCTCGAGTCCGCGGTGCGGTCCATCACGGAGCAGTTGAGCGTTCTGTCCCGGCTTGCCGAGGCGCGGTCGGCCGGCGACCCGGTGACGCCGCCACCCCCTCCGGAACCCGCCCGGACCGTGCCCGCCATCGCGTACCTGCACGGCCTCGACGCCATCAACGAGGCGATCGGGGCGGCCCTGGCGGGCGCCCGCACGGAGATCCTCACAGCTCAGCCGGACGGTCCGCGCCCCGGACCGGTCCTGGACAAGGCGCTGGAGTCGGTCCGCAGGCACATCGAGGCGGGCGTCTCCATGCGGACCCTCTATCAGCACACGACGCGTTTCGACGAAACGACCAAGCAATACGTCAGGGCGGTGACGGAGTTCGGGGTTCGCGTGCGAACTCTTGCCGAATTCTTCGACCGTCTCATCATCGTCGACGACGCCGTGGCATTCATTTCGGCGAACGAGAGCCGCACCACCGGTCTCGCCATTCGGGAAACCGCGATTGTGCGGTTCCTGAGGGACACCTTCGAGCGCTCCTGGGACCGGGCCAAGGAGTTCCCCTTCGTCCCGCTGCACGCCTCCGAGGCCGCGAAGGAGGTCATCCCGTCACTGCGCGACTCGATCAGCAGCCTCCTGGTGGCCGGCTACTCCGACAAGCGCATCGCCCGCCGCCTGGGCATCAGCGAGCGGTCCCTGCAGGGCCACATCGCCGCGCTGAAACACCAGCTGGGGGCGGACACCCGGGTCCAGCTCGGCTACCTGCTGGGCCGCAACGAGACCGAGATCGTCGTCTGACCCCGCCGCCCGGCGGTCCTGCCGCCCGGCGGACCTCGCGCGCATGCGGAAGGCGCGTCCCGGAACCCTCTCCGGGACGCGCCTTCGGTGCACTGCGGGACGGGGACGTGCCTCCGCCCTCCGGGACGGTCAGCGCCCGGAGTCGGTGCGCACCCCGTCCGGTTCGGTCCCTTCGGAGCCCGCCTCGCCCGCCACCTCCGGTGCCGCCGCGGCCGTCCCGGCGCTGCCCCGTCCCGCGGGTCGCCGCATCCGGGAGACCGCCACGCCCGCCAGGCACACCGCGCCGCCGAGCAGGGTGAGCCAGCCGGGCACCTCGTCCAGGGCGATCCACGAGATCAGCACCACGACCGCTGGCACCGCGTAGGTGGTGGCCCCCAGCGAGCCGGCGCTGATCCGCGACAGCGCGTAGGCCCAGGTGCTGAAGGCCAGCGCCGTCGGGAAGACCCCCAGGTAGACGACGTTCAGGGTGGCCGTGGCGGGGGCCGTGCCCAGGTCGCGCACCAGCTGGCCGGCGAACGGCAGGCAGACGACCGCGCCGATCAGGCAGCCGAAGGTGGTGACCTGCATGGGGGTGGCGTGCTTCAGCGCCGGCTTCTGCGAGACCACGCCGCCGCCGTAGGCGAGGGCCGCCAGGAGGCAGAGCAGTACGCCCAGCGTCGAGGACTCCCCCTCCCCCGACATCGAGAGACCGACCACCACCGCGCCGGCGAACGACACGGCCATTCCCGCCAGCAGCATGGGCGGGAACCCCTCCTTGAGCAGCCAGCCGCCGAGCAGCGCGATGACCAGCGGCCCGATGTTGACCACCATCGCCGCGGTCCCGGCGTCGACCAGTTGCTCGCCCCAGTTCAGCAGCACCATGTAGCCGCCGAACCAGAGCACCCCCGAACACGCGATGCCCGGCCAGGCCTTGCGCGACGGCAGCCCGCCCCTGGTCGCCAGGAGGACGCCCACCAGGACGAGGGAACCCGACAGGAGCCTGCCCAGGGCCAGCGCCCCGGGGGAGAAGTAGTCGGCGCACGCACGGATCGACACGAAGGCGGACGCCCACAGGAACACGGTGACGGAAGCGGCGAGCAGGACACGCGGCTCTAAGGCCTGCGACTGCTTGTTGCTGGTGGAAGACATGCGTCCATCTAATCCCATGTGCATGTCACCGCTCAGGCGATGCGGGCGGTGCTGACGGAGTCTTCACCCGATCCGGCGGAAGCCCGGGGCCCCGGACGGAAGTCCGGGGGAAGCCTGGGGGCAGACGAGTCGGGCTGTACGCCGGGTTCTGTTCCGACGGGGCCTCGCGGTCCCGTCGGCGACGGCCATCCATCTACGACCGGCGTTGCCACCGGCCTCCAGCGGTCTACCCGCGGACATCGGGCGGGCCGCCCTCGATCGTCCGCGCAGGGCGCCCTCCTCGCGGAGGATGCCCCTCTTGACCTTGCTCCAGGTGGGGTTTACCTAGCTGCCCAGGTCACCCTGGGCACTGGTGGTCTCTTACACCACCGTTTCACCCTTACCGAGGACCGAGGTCCCCGGCGGTCTGCTTTCTGTGGCACTGTCCCGCGGGTCACCCCGGGTGGCCGTTAGCCACCACCCTGCCCTGTGGAGCCCGGACGTTCCTCGGGAGCGCCCTGAGGCACTCACGCGGCCGCCCGCCCGGCTCGTC
>NZ_JBRIOU010000003.1:78677-83374 GCF_053474865.1 Streptomyces sp. CO7 | reverse complement strand
GGGCGGGGCCGGGTCAGAGGAACTCGGAGGTGTCGAGCTCGAAGCCGAACGGTGCGGGCAACGGCATGGGGTTGCCGAAGGGGCCCTTGTGGGCCTGCAGGTAGTCGTCACCCTCGGGGTCGCTGAACAGCGTCACCGAGGAGGAGTCCCGATCCACCAGTAGGTAGACGGGGATGCCTCCGCGGGCGTAGCAACGTCGCTTGGATTCCCTGTCCGCCACCGCCCTGGAGGAAGTGACCTCGACCACCATGGCCACACCGTCGCACGGCATCCAGGGCTCGGCTCCTCGAAAGAGCCGAAGAGAGGTGGGAGCGAAGGTCGCGTCCGGGATCGCATGGTTCTTGGGACACGCCCCGCCACTGTTGAGCTTGAGCCCTTTGTGACCGGAGAACTGCATGGGCGTGAGCGAATGCGCCTTGACCTGCGTGAGGATCAGGTCGATGTAATCCTCGTGATCCCCGTCCGGCGGTGGCGTCACGACGATCTCTCCCTCGATCAGCTCTGCCCGGAAGCCCTCCGGGGTGTCCAGGGCGAGGAAGCCTTCGAGCACGACGTCACTGTGCGTGAGCGGCTCGTGTGCCATGGCGGTCATGTCACGCCCTCCGTTCGGTCGCTCACCAGAGTCGGACATGTGCTGATCACCGTCCAGGAGATCGAGGTGCTGTCCCTCGATCGTGGCACAGGGCGGAGGGCCGGGACCACGGGACGCCACCTGCCGGGCGCGTCGTACGCTGGCGGGGTTCCGTGAACCTGAAGGAGTTCCCCGTGCTCGTCCTACTGCCCCCGTCCGAAGGCAAGGCGCCGTCCGGTGACGGCGCCCCGGTGCGGCTGGAGTCGTTGTCGCTGCCCGGCCTGAACGGGGCCCGGCGGGCGGTGCTGGAGGAGCTGGTGGAGCTGTGCTCCGGCGACGAGGAGAAGGCCCGTGAGGTGCTCGGGCTGAGCGAGGGGCTGCGTGGCGAGGTCGCCAAGAACGCGGGGCTGCTGACAGCGGGGGCGCGGCCGGCCGGGGAGATCTACACCGGCGTGCTGTACGACGCGCTGGGGCTGGGCGGTCTGGACGACGCCGCCCGGGAGCGGGCCGCGCGGCAGCTGCTGGTGTTCTCCGGGCTGTGGGGCGCCGTGGGCGTGGCCGACGCGATCCCGTCGTACCGCTGCTCGATGGGGGTGAAGCTGCCGGGCGCCGGGGCGCTGGCCGCACACTGGCGCGGGCCGATGGCCGAGGCGATGCCCGAGGCGGCCGGGGACGGGCTGGTGCTGGACCTGCGCTCGTCGGCCTACGCCGCCGCGTGGAAGCCGAAGGACGAGGTCGCGGGGCGGACCGCCACGGTGCGGGTGCTGCACGCGCAGCTGGTGGACGGCGTGGAGAAGCGCTCCGTGGTGAGCCACTTCAACAAGGCGACGAAGGGGCGGATCGTGCGCGCCCTGCTGACCGGTGGCGTCGACCCCCAGGGCCCGGCGGAGCTGGTGGAGGCGCTGCGGGACCTCGGCCACACGGTGGAGTCGGAGCCTCCGGCGAAGGCGGGGAAGCCGTGGGCGCTGGACGTGGTGGTGCGGGAGATCCACTGACCGCCGTGCGGCGGGACCTCCCGCCGCACGCGCTCAGCGCAGGTGCGAGGTGTCGTTGAAGAGGCGGAGGCTGGCGTTGCCGTCGGCGTAGTGGGCGACGGCCGAGATCGACGCGGCGGACAGCTCCATGCGGAACAGGGCCTGGGGCGGTGCGCCGAGCGCGAGGCGGACCAGGGTCTTGATCGGCGTCACGTGGGTGACCAGCAGGACCGTGCGGCCCGCGTGGGCGGCGATCAGGCGGTCGCGGGCCTCCTCCACCCGCACGGCGGTGGTGTTGAAGCTCTCGCCGCCCCCGGTGGGACGGGCGTCGGGCGAGGCCAGCCAGGCGTCGAGGTCCTCGGGGTGCCGCTCCATGACCTCGGCGAAGGTGAGGCCCTCCCAGGCGCCGAAGTCGGTCTCGCGCAGGCCCTCGTCGACCGTGACGTCGAGGCCGAGGCGGTCGGCGACGACGGCGGCGGTCTCGCGGGTGCGGGCCAGCGGGGAGCTGACGATCGCCTGCACGGTGCCGCGGGCGGCCAGCAGCCGGGCGGCGCGGCGTGCCTGCTCGAGGCCGGCCTCGGAGAGGGACGGGTCGGTGCCGCCGCTGCCGGAGAAGCGCTTCTGCGGGGTCAGCGGGGTCTCGCCGTGGCGGAGCAGGACGAGCGTGGCGGGGGCGCCGAGGTCGGGGGCCGACCAGCCCTGCCGGGGGGCGGCCTGTCCGCCCGCGTCCTGCGCCGCGGTGCCCGGTCGGCGAGCGCCCTGCTGGGCCTGCTGCTGCTCGGCGTCCCGCTGGGGGGCGTCCTGCTGCCGCGGAGCCTCCCGGGCAACGGCCTTGGCGGCTCCGGCAGCCTCGGCGGATCGGGCAGCCTCGGCGGATCGGGCGGCCTCGGCGGATCCGGGGGTATCGGCGGATCCGGAGACCTCGCTGGATCCGGGGGCCTCGGCGAGGGCGGAGCCCCCGGCCGGTGCGGGGCCCACGGCCGGCTTCGCCGCCACGCCCGCGGCGGCGCGCAGGTCGGCGAGGTGCTTCTCGGTGGGGGCCGGACGACCGGACGGCATCCACGCCTCCCCCCGCGCGCCCGCGTCCATCGCCTCGTTGGCGAGACGGTCGGCGCGCTTGTTCTCCTTGCGCGGGATCCACTCGTAGGTGACGTTCGCGCCCGGCAGGACGCCCCGCGCCTCCTCGGCGAGCGGCGCGAGGCCGGGGTGCTTGATCTTCCAGCGGCCGGACATCTGCTCGACGACCAGCTTGGAGTCCATGCGGACGCGGACCGACACCTCGCCGCCGGCGGCCAGTTCGGCGGCGGCGATCTCCCGCACGGCGCGCAGGCCGGCCACCAGGCCGCTGTACTCGGCCACGTTGTTGGTGGTGACGCCCAGGTACTCGGCGGTCTCGGCGAGGACCTCGCCGGTCGCCGCGTCGGCCACCACCGCGCCGTAACCGGCGGGCCCCGGGTTGCCCCGGGACCCGCCGTCGGCCTCGATCACGAACTCCCGCACGCGCAAAGCCCCTTGGAAGGAGAGGAGGGTCAGAGACCCGACTCGGAGGTGCGGACCAGGATGCGGCGGCAGTTCTCGCAGCGCACCACCGTCTCGGGGGCCGCGGCGCGGACCTCGTTGACCTCGGTGATGTTGAGCTCCAGCTGGCAGCCCTCGCAGCGGCGCTGGTAGAGGCGCGCGGCGCCGACCCCGCCCTGCTGCTCGCGCAGCTTCTCGTACAGCTTGAGCAGGTCGGCCGGCACGGAGGCGGCGACGACCTGGCGCTCCTTGGTGACGGTGGCGCCCTCGCCGTCGAGCTCGCCGAAGGCGGCGTCACGGCGGGCGGTGGCGTCGTCCAGCTTGCCCTGGACGGCGGAGACGCGCTCGGTGAGCTCGGCGACGCGCGCCTGGGCGGACTCGCGGCGCTCCATCACCTCGAGGACGACGTCCTCCAGGTCGCCCTGGCGCTTGGCCAGCGAGGTGATCTCGCGCTGCAGGTTCTCCAGGTCCTTCGGGGAGGACACGGCGCCGGAGTCCAGGCGCTGCTGGTCGCGGGCGGCGCGCTTGCGGACCTGGTCGACGTCCTGCTCGGCCTTGGTCTGCTCGCGGGCGCAGTCGCTCTCCTCGGTCTGCGCGGCCACGAGCAGGTCGCGCAGCTGGGCGAGGTCCTTGTTCAGCGACTCGATCTCGGCGTGCTCGGGCAGTGAGCGGCGCTTGTGGGCCAGCTGCTGGAGACGGGTGTCCAGGGCCTGGACGTCGAGGAGGCGGATCTGGTCGGCGGG
Organism: Streptomyces sp. CO7; assembly: GCF_053474865.1. Classification (NCBI taxonomy): domain Bacteria; kingdom Bacillati; phylum Actinomycetota; class Actinomycetes; order Kitasatosporales; family Streptomycetaceae; genus Streptomyces; species Streptomyces sp. CO7. The sequence goes on along the minus strand of NZ_JBRIOU010000003.1, from coordinate 79,568 downwards.
CGCGGCGTTCAGTTGGGGGCTCCAGTAGGTGAGGTCAGTGGGTGGGGTGGGTGGACGCCGCGTGGGCGGTCCAGGGGTCGGTGACCGTCGTGGACACGTGGACCCGCAGGTTCCAGCCGTGCCGTTCGGAGATCTCCTCCAGCTGGGCGGCGGCCAGCTGGCACCAGGGCTGCTCGGTGGCCCAGTGGGCCGCGTCGATCAGCGCGAGAGGACTGTGGGCGCGGGCCTCGCTCACCGGGTGGTGGCGCAGGTCCGCGGTGAGGAAGGCGTCGACGCCGGCGGCCCGGACGTCGTCGAAGAGGCTGTCGCCGGAGCCGCCGCTGACGGCGACGGTGCGGATCCTCGCCTCCGGGTCGCCGGCCACCCGGATGCCCTGCGCGGTGGCGGGCAGGCTCGCGGCGGCGCGGGCGGCGAACTCCCGCAGCGTCTCGGGGGCGTCGAGCTCGCAGACGCGGCCGAGGCCGCGGCGGCCGGCCGGGTCGTCGCGGTCCGGCACCACGGGGCGCAGCACGCGCAGGCCGAGAGCGCCGGCCAGGGCGTCGGACACGCCCGGGTCGGCCTTGTCGGCGTTGGTGTGCGCCACGTGCAGGGCAACGTCGTTCTTGATCAGGTCGTGCACCACGCGGCCCTTGAACGTCGACGCCGCGACGGTGGTCGTGCCGCGCAGGTAGAGGGGGTGGTGGGTGACCAGCAGGTCCGCGTCGAGCTTCACGGCCTCGTCGACGGTCTCCCGGACCGGGTCGACCGCGAACAGCACGCGGGTGACCTCCTGGTCCGGGTCGCCCGCGACGGTGCCGACGGCGTCCCAGGACTCGGCGCGCTCGGCGGGCCAGAGGTTCTCCAGGGCGGCGATGACTTCAGACAGACGGGGCACGGGGGCAAGGCTACCTG
>NZ_JBRIOU010000003.1:77895-78577 GCF_053474865.1 Streptomyces sp. CO7 | reverse complement strand
GGCCACACGTACGGGTGAAGCGGGGAGCGGGGGCTCATCCGGGCGCGCGTACGAACCTAGGTTTCGTCACTGGAGGTGACCCGAGGATGACAGCCTGTACCTCTCCCAGGCTCTCCACGACGTCGAGCCGGGGGCTTCGGGGGACGACGACGTGACCATGACCGAAGTGGGCGCCCAGGCGGCGCCGGAACCTGACGACGCCGGGGCGCTTCCCGCCCCGGCCGCCGGCGCGGACGCGACGCCGTCCGCGCCGTCCACGACGCCGCCGTACGTGCTGGCGGTGACCCCCGCGGCCCCGGGCGCGTCCAGACCCGGGGTGGTGCCGCCGCCCCAGGGGGCGACGGTCGTGCGGACCCTGCCGGTACCGGGGGGCGGTGCGCCCGCGGGCGGGACCGCCCAGGCGTCCACCGCCGCACCGCCCGGCGGGCGCGGGACGCCCGCCGTCGGGGGTCCCCAGGGACGCGCCTCGGCATCGCCCTTCGGGCGCGGAACATCCGCCGCCGGGGGTGCCCCTGGAGGGGCGGCCGCACCGCCCTTCGGGCACGGGACGCCTGCTACCGGAAACGCCCCGGGAGCAGCGGCCGCACCATCCTTCGGGCACGGGACGCCTGCCGCCGGAAACGTCCCGGGAGCAGCGGCCGCACCGCCCGGCGGGCGCGTCACACCTGCCGCCGGGAATGCC
>NZ_JBRIOU010000003.1:76643-77795 GCF_053474865.1 Streptomyces sp. CO7 | reverse complement strand
CTCCCTGGGCCAGGGGTTCGCCGTGCCGACCCCGCAGGGGGTACGCGGCGTGCGGCCCGTGGTCCTCAAGGGCGCCGAGGTGACCACCGCGCGGGCCACGCGTCCGGCCCGCGCCGCGGCGGAAACGTCTCCCCGTCCCGCGTCCCGCTGGGTGCGGGAGCCGACCGCGCCCCGTCCCGTCGCGCGGTACCTGCCGCCACCCGCGCCGGAGTGCGTGCTGACCCACGACGGGACGTACGCCGCCCGGCTGACCCTGGCCGCGGACGGCGAGTCCTGGCTGCCCGAGCGGTGGGCCCTCGGCGGGCCGGAGCCGTACGTCGTCCCGCTGCCCGGCAACCAGCCGGAGGAGCCGGACGCCGAGGTCCAGCCGATGAGCGACGGCCGGGTGCTGATCCACCGCACGGCCGGCCTGCGGCACACCTTCACCCTGCTCTACCCGACCGGTCCCGTCACGGGCGAGCTGTCCGTCGGCTCCGTGGAGTGCCCGGACGGCGAGTCGATGCGGCTGCTGCCGCCCTCCCCCGACGGCCGGCGGGCCTACGCGGTCGCGGTCAGCCCCGGCGGGTCCACGGCGGTGTGGCTGGTGGCGGGCGGTTCCTGCGGTCCGGAGCACCTGGGCGAGATCCGGGGCCGCTGCTCGGGCGGCGTGTGGCTGGACCACGAGGGCCGGATGCTGGCCCTCGACCGTGAGGCGGGCGGCCGCACCAAGACGGTGGTGGTGGACCTGGCGCGCGGCTGCGAGGTCTCGCCACTGCTGCAGATCTCGGCGGAGAGCGACGACCGGCTGGTGACGGCCGACCCGGACAGCGGGCTGCTGCTGATCCGCTCGGACGCCCCCTCCCCCGGGCGGCACCGGCTCGGCTGGGGCGTGCTGGGCTCGACACTGCCCGTGCGGTTCCCCGAAGGGCTGTGTCCCGCCGAGTGCGTGATGACGCCGTTCGCGATCCAGCCGGGGCAGGTGCTGACGCCCGAGGCCTGCTCGGTGGCGCTGCGGGTGGACGGGGTGGGCGGCACCTGGATCGGGCTGTGGCGGCCCGCCGACCGGCGGGTGTGGCACGTGGCCGCGCCTGCCGGCTGGCTCACCGGCGCCGGGCGGTTCGACGAGGGAGGCGAGCTGCGGCTGCCGTACGCCACCGGCGAGGAGCCCTGCGG
>NZ_JBRIOU010000003.1:75962-76543 GCF_053474865.1 Streptomyces sp. CO7 | reverse complement strand
CTCCAGTCCCGGCCCCGGCGGATCCCACGCCGCCGGGGGGCGCGGCCCCGGGGAATCACCCGGGTGCGGAGGTGGGAGCGGAGGGGGGGGAGCGGCGGTGAACCTACGCTGGGCCCGTGAACGAGATGCCCCCGTCGCACCGGCCCGCCCGTTCCGTCCGCCTCCTGCTCGCCGAGGACCCCCGCACCGCGCACGGCGGCCTCGCCCTGCTGCTGGAGATGCACCCGGACCTGAAGGTCGTGACGCAGGCCGGCTCCGGCGACGAGGTGCTCGACGCCGTCCTCACCCGCCGCCCCGACGTGGCGCTGCTGGACGTCGACCTGCCCGGCCGCGGCGGCGTGGACCTGACGGCCGAGCTGACCGCCCAGGCCCCCGACTGCCGCGTGCTGCTCCTGGCCACCTCCGGCCGCCCCGCGTCCGTGCGCCGCGCGCTCGCCGCCGGGGCCGCCGGGTTCCTCGTCAAGCACGGCCCGGTCGACGAACTGGCCACGGCGATCCGCCGCGTGCTGACCGGCGAGACGGTGGTCGACCCGGCGCTGGCCGCCTCCCTGCGCGAGGAAACGGACTGACCAGGCCCCGTC
>NZ_JBRIOU010000003.1:72392-75862 GCF_053474865.1 Streptomyces sp. CO7 | reverse complement strand
CCCCGGAACCCGGTACGGCAGCATGGGCGCGCACCACCCCCGCACCACCGCCCGCACCCGCGCGTACCTCCCGAGGAGCACCATGGCCACGACCGTCGACCCCGCCCCCGAGGTCCTCGCGGCGTTCGAGGCCGCCAAGGGCTTCATGCCCGCCGACGAGGGCCTCGCCCTGTACGCGGCGGCGACCGAGGCCGGCCGGCTGGGTCTGCCGCTGCTGGAGGTCGGCACCTACTGCGGGCGTTCCACGATCCTGCTGGCGGACGCCGCGCGCCGGGCCGGGGTCCTCGCGCTCACCGTGGACCACCACCGCGGCAGCGAGGAGCAGCAGCCCGGCTGGGACTACCACGACCCGCAGACCGTCGACCCCGAGCTGGGGGTGATGGACACCCTGCCGGCCTTCCGCCGCACCCTTCACCGGGCGGGCCTGGAGGAGCACGTGGTGGCGCTGGTCGGGCGCTCCCCGCAGATCGCCTCGGTGTGGGGCGCGCCGCTGGGCCTGGTGTTCGTGGACGGCGGGCACACCGACGAGCACGCGAACGCCGACTACGAGGGCTGGGCCCCGCACGTCGCGCCGGGCGGACTGCTGGTGATCCACGACGTCTTCCCCGTCAAGCTGGACGAGTTCACCGGCCAGGCCCCGTACCGGGTGTACCTGCGGGCGCTGGAGTCCGGCGCGTTCACCGAGGTCTCGGCGACCGGCACGCTCCGCGTCCTGCGGCGCACCGGCACAGGCGTCTGAGGGCCGGGCGTCCGAGGGCCGGGCGTCCGAGCACGGGAGTCCGAGAGCCGGGCCGGAAGCCACCGGGGCCGACCCCGCCGGGGAAGCCGCCACCGCCCCGTTAGGCTCGCACCGTGTCGTACGCAGGCCCGGAATTCGATCCCGCTCCCCCGCCGCGTCCCCGCCGGGGCCGCCGCGCGCTGATCGCCGCCCTGGTGGTGGCGCTGGCCGCCGCGGGGGTGGCCGTCCAGCGGGCGGTGACCGGCGGCCCGGACGACGGCGGCCGCTCCGACGCCGCCTCGTCGCCCGACTCCCGTGCGGCCGGCAGTGGTTCACCGGACGATGACGCCAAGTCACCCACTCCCGGCGGGAGTTCCACGCCCTCCGCCTCCTCCACCGCCAGGCCGCCCGCCCGTTCGGGTCCGCTGCGCGGCAAGGTGGTGGTGATCGACCCGGGGCACAACACCGGCAACGCCGCGCACACCGCCGAGATCAACCGCACCGTGCGGATCGGCAACGGCGGCAAGGAGTGCGACACCACCGGCACGTCGACCAACGCCGGTTACGCGGAGGCGAAGTTCACCCTCGACGTGTCCCGGCGCCTGCGGACCCTGCTGGAGGAGCAGGGCGCCATGGTGAAGTTGACGCAGGACGGCGACCGCCCGTGGGGGCCGTGCATCGACGAGCGGGCGCGGATCGGCAACGAGGCGAAGGCGGACGCCGTGGTGTCGGTGCACGCCGACGGCTCCTCGGCGGACGCCCGCGGTTTCCACGTGATCCTCCCCGGCGCGGTCACCGGGGGCGGCGCGGACACCCGCCCGATCGTCGGTCCCTCCCGTGAGCTGGGGGAACGCGTGGCGGGCAACTTCGTGCGGGCCACCGGCAGCGCGCCCTCCGACTACGTGGGCGACGGCACCGGGCTGGTCACGCGGAAGGATCTGGGGGGTCTCAATCTGTCGAAGGTCCCCAAAGTGTTCATCGAGTGCGGCAACATGCGGAACAGCAAGGACGCCGCGCTGCTGACCAGCGGCAAGTGGCGTCAGAAGGCCGCACAGGGCATTTCCGACGGAATCGTGGGGTTCCTGGGCGGATGAGCGTCGCACGTGCGTGGACCTGCCCACCGGGTGACCGCGGTGACGGTGCGAACGGTAGGGTCCAATCCGCGGCAGAGCCCGGTACGACACGACGACACGAGACGACGAAGGACTTGTAGTGAACATCCGCTCCCTCACTCGGGGCGACGGCGTGGTGATCGGAGCAGCGCTGTTGCTGTTCATCGCGTCGTTCCTCGACCTCGTTGACAACGACTACGGCATCTCCTTCACGGCCTGGAGCAACCTGGCCGTCGCGCTGGGCGTCTTCATGGGCGGCGTGATCGGCGCCGCACTGATCGTCGTCAACCGGTGCCTGCCGCAGCCCCGCAAGGTGGCCGGCCACGACCTCGGGACCGTCGGCGTCGCCTTCACGGTGTTCGCCTTCTGGTACCTGCTGTGGACGCTGCTGGACTCCGAGGGCGGCGCCGGCGCCGGGCTGATCCTCGGCTTCATCGCGGCGCTGGTGCTGGCCGGCGCGGCGGTCGCCCAGGGCGCGGTGGAGGCGCTCAAGGCGCCGCTGATCAGTGCCACGCCGCGTCCGGCCGCGCAGCAGCCCTACGGCGCGCAGGCTCCGCAGGGGTACGGCTACCCGGGGGTGCAGCAGCCGCAGTTCGGCGGCCAGCCGCAGCAGGGGCCGGGTCCGCAGGGCCAGCCGCAGCAGCCGTCGCCGGAGTTCTCGCCGTTCTGGTTCGCCGTGCCGGCGCCGCGCGCGCTGTACGCGGAGGACGGTTCGCCGACGCAGATCGCCGAACTCGCCCCGGGCGTCTGGTACCTGGCGGTCGACCAGCGGGGTCCGGGTCTGATCGCGCAGACCCAGGACGGCCGCCGCGGTCTGCTGCAGGACTCCTCGGGCATCCAGCGGGGCTGACGACTCCCGTCAACTCGTGACAGGGCCCCCGCCGGTGACCGGCGGGGGCCTTCGTCGTGCCGCGTCAGGGACGCGCCGGGGTCCGCCTCACTGGTCGCTCTGCAGCTGGCCGGCGGACGGCACCTTGTCCTGCACCTCGGCGCCGGCGGACTTGCCCGCGTCCTTCACGTCGCTGATCATGCTGTCGAAGTTGTTGACGATGTCGTCGGTGTTGTCGCCCTTGCGGAGCTGCTTGGGCAGGTCCTTCAGCTTCTCGAGGCCTTCCTCCAGCGGGGCGACCGCCTTCGAGAGGGTGGGGTCCCCCTTGGCGTTGTCGAGCGCCGCCTTGAGGCGGTTGTAGGTGAAGACGCCGGCGAGGCCGGCCTTCACCAGGGACAGCCGGCGGCCGTCGGCGCCCTTCTTGAACTTGCCCGAACGGAACGGCTTGACGATCCACTGGTAGGTGGCGCCCGCGGCGAGGCCGGCGTTCACCACGAAGCGGGTCTTGGCGAACTTCTGCTTCTCGGCGGAGCTGGTGGGCGTGGGCTCGGCCCGCATCTCCTGGGCCTGGGCCTGGTTCGCCTCGGCCTGCATCTGCGCCATGGCCTGGTCGTCGACGGACTTGGGGTGCGCCTGCGTGTTCGCCTGCGGGGAGGAGGTGGAGTGCTCCTCGCTGCCGCAGCCGGCGGTGCCGGCGACGAGGGCGCAGCACAAGGTGACGGCCAGCACCAGGCGGCGCATCGTGACGGGCATGGGTGTGCCTCCGGGGAAGAGAACGGTTCTCCCCGCAGCGTCACCCACCCCCCGGCCC
>NZ_JBRIOU010000003.1:64688-72292 GCF_053474865.1 Streptomyces sp. CO7 | reverse complement strand
CGTCAGACGGGGTCGGTGGCGCTGTCGCAGCAGTCGGGGTCGAGGCCCCGGGGGAGGCGGTCGCCGCCGAAGACGGCGCAGGTCGCCTCGTGACCGCCCAGCGCCGCGACGGCCAGCAGCAGCGACCCCGCGGTCCAACTGGTCAGCTCCTGGGGCCATATGGCGCCGTCCTCGAAGACCAGCCCGGTCCAGTACAGCCCGGACTCCTCGTCCCGCAGGTGCTGCACCCACTGGAGGATCTCCAGCGCCCGGTCGGACTCCCCCGCCGCCCACAGTGCGAGCGCGAGTTCGCAGGACTCGCCCCCCGTGACCCACGGGTTGGGGACGACGCAGCGCACCCCGAGCCCGGGGACGACGAACTCGTCCCAGCGCGAGGCGATCCGCTCCCGCGCCTCGACGCCCTCCATCGCCCCGCCGAGGACCGGGTAGTACCAGTCCATGGAGTAGCGGTTCTTGTCGAGGAACCGCTCGGGGTGGAGGCGGACGGCGTGCCGCAGCGCGCCCACCGCGAGCTCCCAGTCGGGCTGCGGCTCCTCCATCTGCTCGGCGACCGCCAGCGCGCACCGCAGCGCGTGGTGGATGGACGAACTGCCGGTCAGCAGCGCGTCGTTCACCGCCGTGCCGTCGTCCTCGCGCTTCCAGCCGATCTGTCCGCCGCTCTGCTGCAGCCGCAGCACGAACTCCACGGCGGCGTGGACGACCGGCCACATCCGGTCGAGGAAGGTGTCGTCGCCGGTGGACAGGTAGTGGTGCCAGACGCCGACCGCCACGTAGGCGACGAAGTTGGACTCCCGGGACCGGTCGGTGACCTCGTCGTGGGCGCCGTCGGCGTAGGCGGCGTACCAGGAGCCGTCCTGGTTCTGGTGCCGGGCGAGCCACAGGTAGGCGCGTTCGGCGGCCTCGTGCTCGCCGGCCGCGTCGAGGGCCATGGCGGCCTCGGTGTGGTCCCACGGGTCGAGGTGGTGGCCGCGGAACCAGGGGATGGCTCCGTCCTCGCGCTGCACGGCGAGCAGGCCGCGCACGGTGGTGGCGGCCTGCTCGGCGGTGAGCACCCCGGGAAGGACGAGGTGCTCGGTACGCGGGGTGGTCACTTCGCGTCAGCCCCGGCGGGCTCGTCGGCCCCGGCGGCGTCGGCGGCGGCCCCGGCGACTCCGGCGGCCGCGGTCGGCAGGTGCGGCTTGGTCGCGTACGCCACGAAGCTCTTGCCCATGACCGGGTTGAGGGCGCGCTCGGCGACCCGGGTGGCCAGCGGCTTCTTCATGATGTCCCACACCAGCAGCTTGTGGTACGCCCGCACCGGCAGCGCCTTGTCGTTGTCCACTCCGAAGGCGCACTTGAGCCACCAGTAGGGCGAGTGCAGCGCGTGCGCGTGGTGGGAGCCGTAGGGGCGCAGGCCGGCCTCGCGCATCTTGGCGAGCAGCTCGTGCGCCCGGTAGATGCGGATGTGGCCGCCCTCGACCTCGTGGTAGGCGTCGGAGAGCGCCCAGCAGACCTTCTCCGGCCCGTACCGCGGCACGGTGACGGCGATGCGGCCGCCCGGCTTGAGGACGCGGACCATCTCGGCGAGGACGCCCTTGTCGTCGGGGATGTGCTCCATCACCTCGGAGATGATGACGACGTCGAACGAGGCGTCGGGGAAGGGCAGGTTGAGCGCGTCGCCCTCCATGGCGGTGGCGGTGGCGCCGGCCGGGGCCTCACCGGCCTCCTTCATGGCGGCGAACCACTTGGCGACCTCGCGGATCTCCTCGCCGTTGCGGTCGAGGGCGACCACCTGGGCGCCTCGCTTGTAGCACTCGAAGGCGTGCCGGCCTCCTCCGCAGCCGAGGTCCAGGACACGGTCGCCCGGGGCGAGCGGGAACCGGGAGAAGTCGACGGTCAGCACGGGGTCCTGCTTTCGCGGTAGTGGCCGGTGGTCGGGGTTGGGGTGACGGGCGCGGCGCGGCCCGTCCGCCGGCGTGCGACGGCCTCGCGGTAGTGGGCGACGGTGCCCTCGGCGGCGCGCTTCCAGGTGAAGTGCTCCAGCACGCGGGCGCGGCCGGCGGCGCCGAGGCGGGCCCGCAGCGCGGGGTCGTCGAGGAGGCGGCCGAGGGCGGCAGCCAGCGCGCCGGGGTCGCCGGGCGGCACGGCCAGGCAGGTCTCGCCGTCGGGGCCGGCGACCTCGGGGATGGCGCCGCCGGTGGTGGCGACCAGCGGCGTGCCGGTGGCCATGGCCTCGGCGGCGGGCAGCGAGAAGCCCTCGTACAGCGAGGGCACGCAGGCGACCTCGGCGGAGCGGACCAGATCGACGAGTTCGGCGTCGCTGATGCCCTTGACGAACGCGACGGCGTCCTCGAGGCCGTAGCGCTCGATGGCCTGGGCGACGGGCCCGTCCTCGGCCCGCTTGCCGACCACGACCAGGTGGGCGTGCGGCTGTTCGGTGCGCAGCTTGGCGAGGGCCTCGACGAGGAAGACCAGGCCCTTGAGCGGGACGTCGGCGCTGGAGGTGGTGACGATCCGGCCGGGGACCTTGGCGACGGACGGGTCGGGCGAGAACAGGTCGGCGTCGGCGCCGATGTGCACCACGTGGACCCGCTCGGGGCGCACTCCGAGGTGGTCGACGATCTCCTGCCGGGAGCTGCCGGAGACGGTGAGCACCGAGGACAGGCGGCGGGCGACGCGCTTCTGCATCCGGGTGAAGCCGTACCAGCGGCGCACCGACAGGCGGCGCTTCCAGCCGTCGGCGGCGTCGAGGTCGAGCTGCCGGTCGACGGTGATGGGGTGGTGGACGGTGGTCACCAGGGCCGCGCCGAGGTCGCCGAGCTGGCCGTAGCCGAGGGTCTGGTTGTCGTGGACGACGTCGAAGTCGCCGCGGCGGGCGCGCAGCAGGCGGCGGGCGCGCAGCGAGAAGGTGAGCGGCTCGGGGAAGCCGCCGGTCCACATGGTGGCGACCTCCAGCGCGTCGACCCAGTCCCGGAACTCCTCGCGGCGCGGGGTGCGGAACGGGTCGGGCTGGCGGTACAGGTCGAGGCTGGGCAGCTCGGTGAGGGAGAGCCCGGCGAGGTCCTCGCCCTCGTCGAGGACCGGGTAGGGCTGGGAGCCGATCACCTCGACGCTGTGGCCCAGCCGGGCGAGTTCGCGCGAGAGGTGGCGCACGTAGACGCCCTGTCCGCCGCAGAACGGGTTGCCCTTGTAGGTGAGGAGCGCGATGCGCAGAGCCGGCTGACCGTCGGCGGCCATGGCCTCAGCGGTCACGTACGGCCCCCTTCTCCTGAACTGTCCCGCGAGGTTACGTCGCGGCGGCTACCGGCAACAAGTCTCGGATGATCACTCGCGATCACCGGTCATCACCCGTGATCACAAAAGAGACTGTCCGAATCTACCCGCTGGTAGCCGGACGGGGGAAAGTCTGCCAGGTGATGCTCGCCACGGCGCGGGCGCACCGACGTCCTTGCTGACATGGGGAGATGTCCGGTTCCGGCCGGCTCCCGTCCGCCCGCGCGGCGCTCTAGGCAGCGCGCAGTCCGGTGACCTCGCGGACGCGGGCCCCGGCCTGGCCGAGCGCGGCGATCTCACGCTGCGTCATGGTCGGGTCGGCCGCGCGGCGCCGCAGCGCCTGTGCCAGCGACGACGGCGTGAGGTGCCCGGCCCCGGGGTCGGACAGCAGCGCGGCCAGCACCTCTTGGGCGAGCCCGGCGGCCCCGCCCCCGGCGGTGGCTCCGTACTGGGCGATGATCACCGAGGTCATTGCCCAGTCGAGGCCGGGATGGCCCTCGGCGGCGTTGGCCCAGTCGATGACGCGAGGGCCGGCGGAGGTGAGGACGACGTTCTCGGGGTGCAGGTCGAGGTGCAGGATCCGGTTGCCGGGGTCCTGGTCCTGCGCGGTGCGCGGCGGCACCCGGTGCAGCCGGGTGAGCAGCAGGGCGAGCAGGGTGCCCGCCTCCTGCGGCGTGATCAGGCCGGCGAACAGCGCGCCCGCCAGGGTCGGCCCGTCCAGCCGCTCCAGCACCAGGTCGGTGCGGGCGGCGTGCTCGTCGCGGGGGCGCACCAGGGGGACGGGGTAGCCGCACGCGTGGAGGTGGGCCATCAGGGCGCTCTCGGCCTCCGTGTCCCCGACGGCGGCGTCGCGGTACCTGCGCAGGACCCACCGTTCGTCGAGCACGTACACGTCGGCGGTTCGGCCGACTCCGATCAGCACCATTCCCGGAATCTAGCCGTACCGCCGCCGCAGGTCGAGGGCCCCTCGGCCCTGGTCCTGGCCGTCATGGCCGGATATATGCCCGTGTATCGAGGCGGAGCCGGCCGCGGGGGCGGGGCGGGGCGCGGAGGGCACGGTTCCGGCCGGTACCGCGCCCCTGTCGGTGCCGGGGCGTGCCGGTAGAGTGGCCCGGTCGTCATCACACCCGTTCGGGGGGAAGCCGGTGCAAATCCGGCGCTGACCCGCAACCGTGAGCCGCCGCAGGACGGTGGCGAGCCGGAATGCCCCGACCGACCGTGACCGGCTCATGGCCGCCGGCTCCCGTCGGTGGCCGGCACCGTCGAGGTATACGGAGCCGAGCCGCCGGGCCCGCACCCCGCGCCCGTCGCTGCCTGGCTCCCCCACAGGGAGAGGCACTCCGCCGATCATGAACGTTCGCCGCGCCGCAGCGGTCCTGGCCGCTGCCGCCGTACTCGGTGCCGCAGCGGCCCCGGCCGCCTTCGCCGACGACCCGGCGCCCGCCGCGTCGCCGTCCGCGCCCCCGGAGATACCCGCCGGTCTCCACGGCTCCACCGACCCCACCTACGACGGTGTCTGGCGCCAGTCGCTGACCCTGCTGGCCCAGGACACGGTCAGGCTGAAGCCCTCCGCCGAGGCCGTCGGGTGGCTGACCGGACAGCAGTGCGCCGACGGCTCGTTCGCCGCGTTCCGCCCGGACCCGTCGAAGGCCTGCGACCCGAAGACCATGGTGGACAGCAACAGCACCGCCGCCGCGGTGCAGGCGCTGGCCGCGCTCGGCGGGCACGACGACGTCGTCGGCAAGGCCGTCGACTGGCTGGTCTCCGTGCAGAACGAGGACGGCGGCTGGGGCTACAACCCCGGCACCCCCTCCGACGCCAACTCCACCTCCGTGGTGACCGGCGCGCTCGTCGCCGCGGGCAGGAAGCCGGCCGAGACCGTCAAGGGCGGCAAGTCGCCCCTGGACGCGCTGCTGACCTTCGCGCTGCCCTGCAAGGGCAAGGACGCGGGCGCCTTCGCCTACCAGCCCGACAAGTCCGGCAAGCTGCTCGCCAACGCGGACGCCACCGCCGCCGCGGTGCTGGGCTCGCTGGGCGCGGGTCTCGGCGGGAAGCCGATGAAGCCGGCCGGATCCGCCGCGGAGTGCGCCGAGGCGACGACGCCGGAGCAGGCCGCCGAGAACGGCGCGGCCTACCTGGCAGGCCCGCTGACGAAGGACGGTCACCTCACCTCCGTGCTGCCCGGCGCCGACCCGCAGCCCGACCTCGGCAACACCGCCGACGCGGTGATCGCGCTGGCCTCCACCGGCCACGCCGACCAGGCCGAGAAGGCGGTCGCCCACCTGCGGGACAACGGCGTCGCCTGGGCGAAGCAGACCGGCCCCGCCGCCTACGCCCAGCTGATCCTGGCCGCCAGGGCGGCGGGCGAGGACCCGCGCGACTTCGGCGGACAGGACCTGGTGAAGCAACTGAACGCCACCGGACCCGCCCCGCAGGCCGTCAAGGCCGAGGACTCCGCCGAACCGGGCAAGCGGGTCGACGCCGGTGTCTCCCCCGCCGTGTGGTGGGCCGGCGGCGCCGTGCTGGTCCTCCTGGCGGCAGCGGCTGTGCTGCTGACGGTCCGGAAGCGGCGGCCGTGAGGCTTCCGCGCACCCTCGCCGCGGCCGTCCTGGCGCCGCTGACCTGCGCCCTGCTCACGCAGGGCGCGGGCACGGCCCAGGCGGCCGGGTACCGGTACTGGTCCTACTGGGAGCTCGACGGGCAGAAGTGGGCGTACGCCACCCAGGGCCCGGCCACGCTGCGCCCGCAGGACGGGTCCACGCAGGGCTTCCGCTTCTCGGTGAGCGAGGACTCCGCCGACGCGGCCACCCCGCGCGACACGAAGCCGTTCGCGGAGATCTGCGAGAACACCCCCGAGCGGGACGGCCGCAAGCGGATCGCCCTGGTGATCGACTTCGGCACCGCGACGGACGCGCCCGGCGGCGAGAAGCCGCCCGCGGGCCGCACCGCCTGCGCGAGCGTGGCCGAGGACGCCTCCGCCGCGGACGCGCTGGCTGCCGTGGCCGCGCCGCTGCGCTACGACAGCAGCGCCATGCTGTGCGCCATCGAGGGCTACCCGCGCCAGGGCTGCGGCGAGCAGGTCGCCACCGCCGACCGCTCCGACGAGGCCGCCGGCGAAACCGACGCCGACTCGGGTACCGACTCCGGTGCCGCCGAGGCCTCCGAGCCGGGCCCGTCGCTCGGCCTGTGGGCGGGCGCGGGCGCCGTGCTCGTCCTGGGCGGTGCGGCCGTCTGGCAGGCCCGCCGCAGGCGGGGATGACGGGACGACAGCGATGACCGTGACCGCGAACCGGGACGCCGCCAGAGCCCGCGCCTCCGCGCTCCACCCGGGCGCCTGGTGGGTGTGGGCGCTGGGCCTGGGCGTCGCCGCCTCGCGCACCCGCAACCCGCTGCTGCTGGCCCTGCTGATCGGGGTCAGCGCCTACGTGGTCATGGCCTGCCGCTCGAACGCCCCCTGGGCCCGTTCGTACGGCGCGTTCGTCAAGCTGGGTCTGCTGGTGCTGGGGATCCGGCTGGTGTTCTCCTGGTGTTCGGCACCGCGATCCCCGGAACCCACCTGCTGTTCCGCCTTCCCGAGGTGCCGCTGCCCGACTGGGCGCAGGGGATGCGCCTGGGCGGCCCGGTGCACCTCGAGGAGGTGCTGTTCTCCCTGTACGACGGCCTGCGCCTGGCCACCCTGCTGGTCTGCGTGGGCGCGGCGAACGCCCTCGCGGACCCCTCGCGGCTGCTGAAGGCGCTGCCGGCGGCGCTCTACGAGGTGGGGGTGGCGGTGGTCGTCGCGACGACCTTCGCGCCGCACCTGATCGGCGACGTGCTGCGGCTGCGCGCCGCCCGGCGGCTGCGCGGGAGGCCGGACCGGGGCGTGCGGGGCCTGCTCCAGGTCGGCCTGCCGGTGCTGGAGGGCGCGCTGGACCGTTCGGTGGCGCTGGCCGCCGCGATGGACGCGCGCGGCTACGGCCGCACCGCCGCCGTGCCCGTCGCCGAGCGCCGCGTCACGGCGGCGCTCACCCTGGGCGGGCTGCTCGGCGTCGCCGCCGGGTCGTACGGCCTGCTGAGCGCGGTCGGCGGGGTGTACGGGCTGCCGCTGCTGCTGGCCGGGATCGCGGCCGCACTGGCCGGGCTGTGGCTGGGCGGCCGCCGCACCCCGCGCACCCGCTACCGGCCCGAGCGGTGGGGCGCACGCGCCTGGCTGGTCTCCGGCTCCGGCGTCGCCCACACCGCGATCCGGCCGCTCGCGTGCCGCGCCCGGCCCCCGACGCGGACCGCCACCGCCCCGGCCTCGCCGGCGAGCTCCCCGTACGTCAGGGAACGGCCCGGGAAGGCCAGCGCCGGGCGGGCGGCCGCGGCGGGGT
>NZ_JBRIOU010000003.1:63736-64588 GCF_053474865.1 Streptomyces sp. CO7 | reverse complement strand
CGCCGCCCCCGCGGCCGCAGCCGCCCTCACAGGCACCTCCGCCTCCGCGCCCGCAGGCACCTCCGCACCCGCGCCCGCCTCCGTACCGAACGGCAAGGACCGACGACCGTGATCCGTTTCGAGGACGTCTCCGTCATGTACGACGGCGCGCGCGAACCCGCCGTCCGGGGGCTCGACCTCTCGATCCCCGAGGGCGAACTCACCCTGCTGGTGGGCCCGTCGGGCGTCGGCAAGTCGACGGTGCTGGGCGCGGTGAACGGCCTGGTGCCGCACTTCACCGGCGGCACCCTGCGCGGCCGGGTGACGGTCGCCGGACGCGACACCCGCACCCACAAGCCGCGTGAACTGGCCGACGTGGTCGGCACGGTGGGGCAGGACCCGACGGCGCACTTCGTCACCGACACCGTCGAGGACGAACTCGCCTACGGCATGGAGTCGCTGGGCCTGGCCCCCGACGTGATGCGCCGCCGCGTGGAGGAGACGCTGGACCTGCTGGGTCTGGCCGACCTGCGGGAGCGGCCGGTCTCCACGCTGTCCGGCGGGCAGCGGCAGCGGGTCGCCATCGGATCGGTGCTCACCCCGCACCCGCGGGTGTTGGTGCTGGACGAGCCGACCTCCGCGCTGGACCCGGCGGCCGCCGAGGAGGTCCTGTCGGTGCTGCAGCGGCTGGTGCACGACCTGGGCACCACGGTGCTGATGGCCGAGCACCGGCTGGAGCGGGTCGTGCACTACGCGGACCGGGTGGTGCTGCTGCCGGCCCCCGGTGAGGCCGCGGTGGTGGGCGCCCCGGCCGAGGTGATGGCCGCCTCCCCCGTCTTCCCGCCGGTGGTCGAGCTGGGCCGCCTGGCAGGC
>NZ_JBRIOU010000003.1:62838-63636 GCF_053474865.1 Streptomyces sp. CO7 | reverse complement strand
GCCACCCCGCCGGCGGCGGAGGCCGCCCCCGTGCCCGCCGTGGTGGACCGGCTGGTCGTGCGCCGCGGCACGGTCGAGGCGCTGCGGTCGGTGTCGCTCACCGTGTCGCCCGGGGAGACCGTCGCCCTGATGGGCCGCAACGGCGCGGGCAAGTCCACCCTGCTGTCCGCCCTGGTCGGCCTGGTGGAGCCGGCCTCCGGTGCGGTGCTGGCCTGCGGCGCGGTCCCGCACCGCACCCGGCCGCGCGACCTGGTCCGCCGGGTCGGGCTGGTTCCGCAGGAGCCCCGCGACCTGCTGTACGCGGACACCGTGGCGGCCGAGTGCGCCGCCGCCGACCGCGACGCGGGCGCCGAGCCCGGCTCCTGCCGGGCCCTGGTGAGCGAACTCCTGCCGGGCATCGCGGACTCCACGCACCCGCGCGACCTCTCCGAGGGCCAGCGCCTCACCCTCGCCCTGGCGGTCGTCCTCACCGCGCGTCCGCCGCTGTTGCTGCTCGACGAGCCGACCCGCGGCCTGGACTACGCGGCCAAGACCCGCCTGGTCGGCCACCTGCGCCGACTGGCCGCCGAGGGGCACGCCGTGGTCCTCGCCACCCACGACGTGGAACTGGCCGCGGACCTCGCCCACCGCGTGGTGATGCTCGCCGACGGCGAGGTCGTCGCCGACGGCCCCACCGCCGAGGTGGTGCTGGCGCTGCCCGCCTACGCCCCGCAGGTGACCAAGGTCCTCGCACCGCAGCGCTGGCTGACCGTGCGCCAGGTCCGGGAGGCGCTGGCATGACCGCCGCACCCCCGACCC
>NZ_JBRIOU010000003.1:60992-62738 GCF_053474865.1 Streptomyces sp. CO7 | reverse complement strand
GAGGGCCAGCATGGGATGGTCCAGGAGCGTCCCCGCGCCGTCCGCCTCGGCGGGCGCTCGGCGCTGACCCTGCTGCTGGTCAGCTGCGTGGGCCTGGCCGGTTTCCTGTGGCCCCTGGTGGCGCCGCCCGGCTCCTCGGCCGCCGCCCACCAGCAGGACGCCCCCTGGCTGTTCGCCGGGCTGCTGATGCTCCTGGTCGCCGTCACCACGGCCACCATCGCCGAGTCCGGCCTCGGCGCCAAGGCCGTCGCCATGCTGGGCGTGCTCGCCGCGGCCGGCGCCGCGCTGCGGCCCATCGGAGCGGGCACGGCCGGACTCGAACCGACGTTCTTCCTCATGGTCCTGGCCGGCCGGGTCCTCGGCCCCGGCTTCGGCTTCGTCCTCGGCTCGGTGACCCTCTTCGCCTCGGCCCTGCTGACCGGCGGGGTGGGTCCCTGGCTGCCGTTCCAGATGCTCTCGCTGGGCTGGTTCACCCTCGGCGCGGGCCTGCTGCCCCGAAGGCTCGGCGGCCGCGTGGAGATCGCGGTGCTCACCGCCTACGGGTTCCTCGCCGCGTTCGCCTACGGGACGCTGATGAACCTCTGGGGCTGGCCGTTCATGACGGGCCAGATCGCCCCGGCCGTCGCGCCCGTCCCCGGCGCCCCGCTCACCGTCAACCTGGCCCATTTCGCGGCCTACTGCCTCACCACGTCGATGGGCTGGGACCTCGGCCGCGCCCTGCTGACCGCCGTGCTGACGACGACGGTCGGACCGGCCGTCCTGCGGGCGCTGCGCCGGGCGACGCGGCAGGCGGCGTTCGAGGCGCCGGTCACCTTCGAGAAACCCTGAGAGAAGTACGGGAACGGCAGGGCCCGGCCCCCGCGTGCGGCGCGGGAGCCGGGCCCTTTCCGTGGCGGGGACCGCGTCAGGAGACGAAGTCCGCGATGTCGCCGAGCACGAAGGTGTCCGCGAGGAACCCGATGTGCGTCTGGCAGGCCACGGGGTTGTTGTCGGCGCCGTCCAGCCGGGTGCTGGTGTACGGAAGGATGATGCCGTCGCAGGCCGAGTACCAGGTGGCGTACTGGGTGCTGCCCGGCGTCTCGTCGCCCGAGGAGATCTGGGAGATGAACGAGGAGCCCGGGTACATCTGCTGGCAGGTCACGTAGATCAGGCAGGCGCCGGCGTAGGTCGTGCCGTGGTTGGCGCCGGCGATCGAGGCCAGGTGGCTGACGTTGGCGTTGCCGCCGAGGACCTTCAGGTAGTACTGGCTGACCAGGCCGCCCATCGAGTGGTTGACGATGGCGACCTTGCTCGCGCCCGTCCGCGACTTGACGTTCTGGACGAACGACGCGAGGCCCTGGGCGTTGCTCACGTTGTTGCCGTAGGAGTTGTACTCGTAGGCGAACAGCCTGTCGCTGGACCAGCCCTTGGTGCGGAACACCGACATGGCGGTCACCCAGTTGGACGCGTTGCCGGTGTAGCCGTGGACGAAGACCACCGGCGTGCTGGTGCTCAGCGGGGTGACCTCGGCCGCCGAGGCCTGCGGGGCCGCGGCCGCGGCGGGACCGGAGACGGTGAAGGCGATGGCGAAGGCGGCGAGGACGCCGAGGAGACGGCGCCAGGGGGCGGCGCATGGAGCCCTCCGAACGGGGGTGGGGAATCCGACGCCGCCCAGGGTCGCGCCGCCCGTCCGCCCCCGGCATCGGCGAAACGGCCGGTCTCGCACGGGACGGGGCAGCCCTCCGGGCGGGTGGCGCGACCCTGGGC
>NZ_JBRIOU010000003.1:60223-60892 GCF_053474865.1 Streptomyces sp. CO7 | reverse complement strand
CCCGGGAGGTCAGGGCGTCGGCGCTCCGGGGTCGGTCGGCGGCCGGTCCGGCGAGGGGAGTTCCTTGGCGAACCAGTGCTCCGCGTAGGCGCTGTCGTTGTACGGCGCGGTCTCGCGGTAGCCGAGCCGCGCGTACAGCGTCCTCGCCTCGACCAGGTCGCTGCGGGTGTCCAGGATCAGGCGCCGCGCGCCCAGCGCCCGGGCCGCGTCCTCCGCGGCGCCGACCAGCAGCGCCGCGCCGCCCCTGCCGCGGAACCCGGGCAGCAGGAACACCCGCTTGAGCTCGGCGACGCCGTCCTCGGCGTCCCCCAGCAGCCGCACGCCCGCCGTCCCCGCCGCCACTCCGTCGTGCCGCGCGACCAGCAGCGTGCCGCCCGGCGGCCGCAGCGCCTCCCCGGTGTCGGCGGCGATCCCCCGCTCCAGGTCGTCCGGATCGGTGCGCCGGCCCACGTGGAGCAGGTACCAGCGGTCGCTGACCTCCGTGTAGTACGCCCGCCAGAGGGCGGCGGCGTCGGCCGAGCCCACGTCCTCCGGGGCCACCGACCACGCCCCGGACACGACCCCCGTCGTGCGCGGCGGTGTAGGAGGAGGACCGGGCGGCGGCGTGGACGACCGCGTCGCGGAGGCAGGCGGGACCGGGGTCGGCGCGGGGGTTCGCATGCTGTGCAT
>NZ_JBRIOU010000003.1:49021-60123 GCF_053474865.1 Streptomyces sp. CO7 | reverse complement strand
CCAACCGATTTACCGCCCGCCCCCGTCCCGGTCCGGTGACGAACGTCCGGGCGCCGAACCGTGCCGGGCCGCGCGGCGGCGATGACCTGGGGCGCCCTGAAGGCCCGGGGACGGCGGTGTAACAGCGCCCCGTTTCCGCCCCGCCGCGTCGGAGGGATTTGTAGGGTTTCGGCCATGCGACGAATTCCCCGACTGTTCCTGGGCGTCACGGCAGCCGCGCTGCTGACCGCCGGCTGCGGCCCCGAGGACGATGCGGCCACGGGCGACCCGGCGGACAGGCCGGGAGCCGCCTCCGGCCCGGCGTCGGCCCGCTCCACCGCGGACACCGGCCCGCTGGCGGTGCGGATCACCGGCCCCCAAAAGGGCGTGGCCACGAGCGGCTCCGACATGGAGGACCCGCCCGGAAAACCGAGCAGCGGAGCCGACTTCGTCAGCCAGGTCGAGTACGCGCTCCAGGGGGACCTGCTCAGCGAGGCCCTGGTGGAGGGGAGGACCACCGCGGTCTGCCCCGACGGCGTCACCCGGCGGGCGAGCGCCTCCAGCGCGTGCACGGTGACCTACGAGGGCGTCGAGATCCCCTACACCGTCACCGTCGGCGCGTCCTACGAGGAGGGCGACATCCTCACCCCGTACCGCGCCGAGCCGAAGAAGCGGCTGCTGGTCGCCGAGCGCGTCCACCACGAGTTCTGGAAGCAGTTCGGCGGGTCCGCCGGCATGACGCTGAGCTGCGAGGAGATGCCGGCCGCCGAGGCCGTCGACGACAAGGCCCCCACCGGGCACGTCTGCCGGACGATCCGTGAGGGCGGGAGGGTCGCCGACTACGAGGTGACCACCGACTCCTCCGGCCCGCGCTTCGGCCGCGTCCAGGACTGACCCGTGCGGAGCGCCGGTACACCGGCGGCGCTCCCGCCCGGGGCGGCCCGGCCGGACGACAATCCTCGCAAGGGTCGGCGCACGGCGCGCCCGCCCGCTCCGCATCGTTGAGGAAGGGTCACGCCCGATGAGCGAATCGGCTCGCTGGAACGACGTCGACGACTACCTGTCCCACCTGCTCGCACCCGAGGACGAGGCGCTGGCCGCGGCGCTGCGCGACGCGGAGGCGGCGGGTCTGCCGCCGATCGGCGTCTCGGCGGGCGCGGGAAAACTGCTGCGCCTGCTCGCCGAGACGCAGGGCGCGCGGAACATCCTGGAGATCGGCACGCTGGCCGGGTACAGCACCATCTGGATGGCGCGTGCCCTGCCCGCCGACGGCCGCCTGGTCACGCTGGAGTACGAGGAGAGGCACGCGGAGATCGCCCGTGGGAACCTCGCCCGGGCGGGCCTGGACGGCGTCGTGGAGGTGCGGGTGGGCCCGGCGCTGGAGTCGCTGCCGAGGCTGGCCGCCGAGAACGGGCCCCCGTTCGACCTGGTCTTCGTCGACGCCGACAAGGTCAACAACGCGCGCTACGTGGAGTGGGCGCTGCGGCTCACCCGGCCGGGCAGTCTGATCGTCGTCGACAACGTGGTGCGCGCCGGCCGTGTCGCCGACGCCGGGAGCGACGCGCCGGACGTCCGCGGCACCCGCGAGGCGCTGGAGCTGATCGCCGGGCACCCCCGGCTCAGCGGCACCGCGCTGCAGACCGTGGGCGCCAAGGGCTGGGACGGCTTCGCACTGGCACGGGTGCTCTCCTGACGGAACGCCCGCATCCCGGCCGGTGCGGTATCCGTCCCCGCCCGGTCACACCTCGTGGTAGAAGCCCACGTTGACGCTGCGGGGCGAGGTGCGGTCCTGGACGACGACCTCGCCGGAACCGCCGGGCGGCAGGGCGACGGAGCCCCCGTACGGCACCGGGTGGGCGACGCCGCCCATGAGGACGCCGACCTCCGAGGAGGGGTCCGGCTGCGAGCCGCGCAGCCAGGTCAGGTGCCAGGCGCCGTCGGACCCGTACTGGAACTCGAGGTGGACCCGCGAGACGAACAGCCAGTCCGACGGGGTGCCCAGCCGGCAGACCGCCTTGTCACGGCCGACGCGCAGGACCGAGCCGGGGGCACTGGGCGCGTCGGCCATCTGCATGCCGGCCGTGGCGCCCTCGTCGGTGCCGGAGACGGCCGCCATGGTCAGTTCGAGCACTGCGCTCAGCTCCTCGGGTGCGTACGGGCGGGGACCGGTGCCGATGATAGATCGGCCGGATGCCGCTCGTCCCCCGGTCGGCCTCTCCTGGACAATGGACGCATGACCGATCGCAAGCCGCCGGGTGTGAACTTCGAGTCCTGGGTGGACCGGCAGATCCGCGAGGCGGAGGCCCGCGGGGAGTTCGCCGATCTCCCGGGTGCAGGGAAGCCCCTGCCGGACCTGGGCGCCACGCACGACGACCTGTGGTGGGTGAAGCGGAAGATGGCCCGTGAGGGCCTGTCCGTGCTGCCCCCGGCGCTGGCCCTGCGCAAGGAGGCGGAGGACGCCTACGAGGCCGCGCTGGACGCGCCGTCGGAGCGGGCCGCGCGCAAGATCCTCGAGGACGTCAACGTCCGGATCCGCGACATGATGTACAAGCCGCCGCCGGGCCCGCCGCTCGGCCGCAAGCCCTTCGACGTGGAGGGCGTGCTGGCCGAGCGGCGGGCCCGGCGGGGATGAGCTGTGCGGTGCGGCGGGTGGGTCAGAGGCGCAGCAGACGCTCGGTGAGCTCGCGGTAGTCGCGCAGGATCAGCCGCAGCTGCTCGGTGTCGGCGGCCGGGTCGGCCGTCTCGTCGCCCAGGGAGTGCCAGGCGGTGCGCAGCGTGCGGCGCCGCGCGGCCAGGCAGGACGTGAGGCGCTCGGACACCTCGTCCAGGACCTTCTCGGCCTCGGCCACCGAGCCACGGGGCTCATCGACGAAGCCGCCGACCACGTGGTGCAGGCGCGTGGACATCTTGTCGGTGTCCTCGTGCGGGAACAGCCGGTGCAGGGTCTCGCCCGGGCCGTCGTCCGTGTGGTGCTTGCCGCCATGTGCGCCGCCACCATGGGGGAGACCGCTGTGGGCCGTCTCGCCTCCATGGGTGCCGGAGCCGTGGGTGCTGTCACCGTGGGTGCTGTCACCATGGGTCGCGGTGCCATGGCTGGTGGCGCCGTGCGTGGTGGCGTCGTGGGACGTGTCGCCGTAGGACGGGTCGCCCAGGGCGGCGTCGCTGTGCCCGTGCTGCCCGTCGTGCGCACCGGTGACGCCGCCGAACGGCCCGCCGACCGCGGCGCCCGTGCCGTGCGAGGTGGTGTGGGCCGCGGTGTGGGCGCCGAGGGTGTCCTGCGTGCCCGTGGTGGAGGAGTCCGTCGTGGGGACGCCGGCGCCCCGGGCGCCGAGGTCGTCCGTGCCGACGCTGTGGGCGCCGGTGCCCGCGGCGCCGGTGCCCGCGGCGCCGGTGCTGCCCGGCGTGCCCTGGCCGCTCCGCGCGCCGAGGCCGTCCGTGGTGTCGTGGCCGTCCTGGAAGATCTTGCCGTCCTTGATGCCCTGGCCGGCCGACCGGTCGCGCTCGTCGCGCAGGTCGTGGTTGTCCGTGGTCGGCGGGACGCCCGGGTCGCTGAGCGGGCGGACCGGGGTGACGGCGGTGTCCTGCGCGCCGTGACCGTACCGGCCGTCGCCGTTCTGCGTGCCGTACGGACTGTCGCCGTACTGGCCGCCGTTCTGGCCGGCCGCGTAGTGCCCGTCGCCGTTGTGGCCCGTCGTGTGCTGCCCGTCGGCGCCGTGGCCGTCGGCGTACTGCCCGTCGGTGTGCTGCCCGTCGGTCGTGCGGTGGGCGCCGTCGGTGGTGCCGTCGGTCCCGTGCCCGGTGGTGCGGTCGTCGTGGGTACGGCCGGTGAGGCGTTCGGTGATGCGGTCTGTCATGCGGTCGCTCATGCGTCAGCTCCCCTTCGCGTGGTTGCGGGTGAGGGCCCCGGGCAGGTGGGACCGGGTCGTGCCGCCGTTCCGCTCGTGCTGCCCGTGGGTGTCGCGGGCGCCGGTGGTGGAGCCCGTGCGGTGGCCGCGGTCGTGGATCAGTTCGTCGAAGAGCGCTCGGGCCTCGACGAGGGCCTCACGCAGTTCCTCGGTGGCCGAGCTGCTGTCCGCGGCGCCGCCCGCGGCGGCGAGCGCGGCGCGGTGGATGCGCCGGTAGCCGTTCACGTGGTGCGGGTGGTGGACGGAGAGCGCGGAGACCTGCTCGTCGTAGTCGTTGCCGCCCGGGAAGCCCCGGCCGGCGGCCACCTCGGCGAGCAGTCGGTCGGCCTCGGCCACCGCCTCGCGCGGCGACTCGACGAAGCGCTCCTGCGCGGCCGCCCATCGAGTCTCGTACTGCTGGCGCTCGGCCGGCTCCAGCGGTCGCGTGCGCAGCTGACCGTGGCGCTCGACGCGGGCGGAGAGTTCGCGCTCTGCGGCGCCGGTGTCGCCGTCGTGCCGGGCGACGGTGCGTTCGTACTCCGGCCCGAATCGCCTGCGCAGGTTCCGGCCGCCGTTGGCGTTGCGGGACTTGGCGAGGAAGGCCGCGATCAGTACGACGGCGGCCACGATGACGATCAGAGCGATGATCACGCCTTTGGACATGGATGCCTTCCGGGGTCGCTCCCGGCCCGCTCTGCACGCGGACCGCTTCGTCCCGTTCGTCTTGCCTCGGCCTCATCGCTCAAACGGCGCATTCGTGGCAGGGCAGGCGGGAGGACGCGCTCGCGGGGGCTCCCCGGTGTCCGTCAGGCGGCCCGCCAGTAGCGGTGCGAGGTCGAGCCGCCGGCCCGGCGCGGACGTTCGGCGTCCGATCCGGACAGCTCGCCGTTCAGTTCCTTCACCAGCTGGATGAGGTCCCTGGGCCGGTCGGGTCCCCACCAGTCGCCGAGCAGTTCGGCCATGGACTCCTCGCGCGCCTGGGACAGCCGGTCGGCCACCTCGTGCCCGGCGGGCGTCAGTTCGAGGTCGATCCCGCGCCGGACCGCGAGGCCGCGCTCCTCGACCTGCCGTCCGGCCGCCATGATGCGCTCCAGCGGTACCTTGCTGTACTCGGCCAGCACGGCGGGTTCGGTCCATCCGTGGCGGCGGGTGCGCAGCAGCAGCCAGCTCGCCGCGGGCAGCAGGTCGTAGCCGGCCCGTTCGGTGATCCCCCGGTAGACGTCGCGCCGTCCCTCGCGGCTGGCGAGCACCGACAGCCCTCGCGCCGCCTCGTCGCGGGAGGAGCGGTACACGGGGTTGCTGGCCAGCGTCTCCGTGCCGTCCGGTGCGGTCACCGAGCCGCGCAGCGGGTCCTCGCGCAGCGCGAGGGCGAGCAGGAACGCCAGGGCGGCGACCGGGGCGGCGTAGAGGAAGACGTCCGTGATGGCGTCGGAGTAGGCGCCCAGGACCCGGTCGCGCAGCGCGGCGGGCAGCGCCCCGATGCCGCGCGGGTCGGCCTTCAGGCCGTCCACGGTCACCCCGGGCGGCAGCGTGACGCCGTTGAAGGCGTCGATCAGCTTGTTCTCGAGGCGTCCGGCGAAGACCGTGCCGAAGACCGCCACGCCGAAGGAGGCGCCGATGGAGCGGAAGAACGTGGCGCCCGAGGTGGCGACGCCGAGGTCCTGGTAGGACACCGCGTTCTGCACGATGAGCACCAGCACCTGGATGACCAGGCCGAGACCGACACCGAAGACGAAGAAGTACGCGCTCATCACCCAGGTCGAGCTGTTCGCGTCCAGCAGGTGCAGCAGGACCAGGCCGAGCGCGGTGATCAGGGTGCCCGCCACCGGGAACACCTTCCAGCGCCCGGTGCGGCTGACCACCTGCCCGGAGGCGGTGGAGGCCAGCAGCAGGCCGACCACCATCGGCAGCATGTGCACGCCGGACATGGTCGGCGAGATGCCGTGCACGACCTGCAGGAAGGTCGGCAGGTAGGTCATCGCCCCGAACATGGCGAAGCCGACGATGAAGCTGATCACGGCGGTCAGGCTGAAGGTGCGGATGGTGAAGAGCTTCAGCGGCAGCACCGGTTCCTGGGCCCGCCGCTCGACGGCGACGAAGGCGACCGCGAGCACCACGCCCAGCACCGCGAGCGAGACGATCCGCCAGGACCCCCAGGCCCAGGTGGTGCCTCCCAGCGAGGTGACCAGCACCAGGCAGGTGGCGACCGAGGCGATCAGGAGGGTGCCCAGGTAGTCGATGCGGTGCTTCTCCCGCCGGCGCGGGATGTGCATCACGGCGGCGATCACGGCCAGCGCGACGACGCCCAGCGGCAGGTTGACGTAGAAGACCCAGCGCCAGCTCAGGTGCTGGGTGAACAGTCCGCCCAGCAGCGGCCCGAGCACGCTGGTGGCGCCGAAGACGGCGCCGAACAGCCCCTGGTAGCGACCGCGGTCACGGGGCGGCACCAGGTCGCCGACGATGGCCATGGCCAGCACCATCAGGCCGCCGCCGCCCAGTCCCTGCAGGGCCCGGAAGCCGATCAGCTGAGGCATGTTCTGCGACATCCCGCAGAGCGCGGAGCCGACCAGGAAGATCACGATGGCGGTCTCGAAGAGGCGCTTGCGCCCGTACTGGTCGCCCAGCTTGCCCCACAGCGGAGTGGCGGCGGTGGCGGCCAGCATGTAGGCGGTGACCACCCAGGACAGGTGCTCCATGCCGCCGAGTTCGCTGACGATGGTGGGCAGCGCGGTCGAGACGATGGTCTGGTCGAGCGCGGCCAGCAGCATGCCCAGCAGCAACGCGCCGATCGACACCATCACGTTGGGCGCCACGTGGCTCGGTTCCTCGGGGACGCCGCCGTGCAGGTGCGGGTCCCCGTCGCCGGGCGGGCCGGGCCGGTCGGCGGAGTACGGAAGGTGCTCCGCGTCCTGGGCGACGGCCGGGGACGCCTGCCGTTCGTGCGGCGGCCCCGAACCGGAGCGCGCGTGCCCCGCACGGGCCCCGTCGCCGTCGGCCCTCCGCTGTGCGTCGTCGGCCATGGGTCCTCCCGGGCTCTCGACCTACACATCCATCGTGGCCGGAGTGACCCGTTATGGCCTGTTGAGTCCTCCGGGACGGCCGGGAATTACGGGGCTGCGTATTCGTGTGGTCCGAAAATCTGCATAATCACGGGAGATTTACAGGGGAGGGGACCGTCGCGTGAACGAGAACCAGGGGAACGACTGCCCCGGGTGCGGTACGCCGCGCCGGGCGGACCGGACCCCGTCCTGCGCCTGCGCGCTGCAGGCCGCGGACGCGCTGCGTGAGGCGCGCGAGCGGGAGACCGCCGAGGCCGAGGACTTCGACCCGCTGCGGGTGAGGCCGTACGTCGGCCTGGGCGGGACCTCCGGCGGACCGTCCGGCGCGGCGCCCGCCGGGGAGCCGCGGGTGATCCAGGGGGAGATCGTCGCCGCAAGGGACTCCGAGGTGACCCTCGCGGGCCCCCTGCCGCCCGAGCAGCCGGCGACGGGGGGCGGCCACGGCCCGTACCAGGCGCACACCGCCCCGCAGGACCCGGACGGCCACCCGCCGCACGGCGCGCTCGGTGCGGCGGGCGCCTCCGGCCCCGGGCCCGCGTACGCCGGGGCGGAGCCGCCCGAGGCCGGGGATGCCGAGAACGCGGAGCCGGAGGCGGGACAGGACGCCGGGGCGCGCGGGGCGCACCGCCGCCGCCGGACGCCCAGGCGCCGGGTCGCCATGGTGACCGCCGGGTCCGTGGTGGGCGTGGGCGCGGTGATCGCGGGCGTCACCAGCGGGCTGTTCTCCTACCAGGTGCCGTCCCGGACGACCTCGATGCCGCAGCGCGCGAGCGTGCCGGACGTGGACCCGACCCAGGACGACACCGATCCGGCGACCGGGGGCTCACCGGCGGCCGCGGCGACGCGAAGCGGCTCGCCCTCCCCGTCGCCGAGCACCTCGGCCGAGGTCTCGGCCGACCCGTCGGGTTCCGCGGACGTCTCGCGGTCCCCCGAGCCGGAACGTTCCAGCGCCTCGCCCTCCCGGCCCGCCGACGGCACGGAGAGCGGCACCACGCCGGTCTCCGGCTCGCTGGGCCCCGGGGACAGCGGCCCGGAGGTGGTGGAGCTCCAGCGCCGCCTCGCGGAACTGTGGCTCTACGGCGGCCGGGCGGACGGGCGCTACGACGACCAGGTGCGCAACGCGGTGAGCGCCTTCCAGTACATCAACGGCATCAAGGATGACGAGCACGGCGTCTACGGTGCGGCCACCCGGGCGGCGCTGGAGGCCATCACCAGCGGCGACGGCGACTCCGACGGCCGCCACGACGGAGAGCGGGACGACGACGGACAGCGCGACGGCCGCTCGTCGTGGAGCCGCTGACCCACCGGCGCCCGGCGGGGAGCCGCTGACCGGCCGCCACCTGGCGGGGAGCCGCTGAACCACCGGAGACGGCGGCAGCGGCAGCGGCGGAGAGGTGGAAAACCGGGCCCGGCCGGCGGGCGGTGAAGGGCCGGGCCCGGTTGGTCGATCGGCAGCGCCCTCATGGGCCTGCCCGTTCGGCGCGACGGCACGCGGCCCGCGTCGCGGGCTTCCGCGGTGCCGCGCGCGGCGTGTCACACGGTCCTTCGCGGCGTCACGCGGGTTTCGCGCGGTCACGCGGTTTCGTACGTCCTGCGACCCCTCGCCGTCGGGCGGGCTGCCGCTGTCCCGCACGGTCGGAGAAGCGGCGGCGTCAGCCCTGCTCGGCCCTGACCAGGACCGAACCGTCGGCGGCGTGGGACACCCGGATCGCCCGCAGGTCGGGCACGACCACGTCCGGCGCGTACGCGCGCGCCCGCGGACCGATCCCGACCACCCGCATCCCGGCGGCCTTGCCCGCGGCGATCCCGGCCTCGGAGTCCTCGAAGACGAGGCAGTCCTCCGGCGCGATCCCCAGCTCCGCGGCCGCCTTCAGGAAGCCCTCCGGATCCGGCTTGGAGACGGCGACGTCCTCGGCGGTGACCTTGATCTCCGGCGCCGTGAGCCCGGCCGCCGCCATGCGCGCGGTGGACAGACCCACGTCGGCCGAGGTGACCAGGGCGTGCGGGACGTCCCGCAGCGAGGCGAGGAACTCGGGGGCGCCCGGCACGGCCACCACACCGTCGGTGTCGGCGGTCTCCTCGGCCAGCAGCCGGGTGTTGTCGGCGTAGTTCTCCGACATCGGACGGTCGGGGAGCATCAGCGCCATCGTGGAGTACCCCTGGCGGCCGTGCGCCACCTTCATCACGAGGTCGCCGTCCAGCCCATGGTTCGCGGCCCAGCGGCGCCAGACGCGCTCGACCGCGGCGTCCGAGTTGACGAGGGTCCCGTCCATGTCGAGCAGCAGGGCGCGTACGGACAGTTCTACGGCGGCACCCATGCGGCACGGCTCCAGACACGAGGGAGAAAAACCAAGGTGGCCCCGCCCGCCGGTCAGGGGGTGACGAGCGGGAACCACTTTGTTCCTCAACGATACAAAACCGTCGCGCTCCACGCCAGCCCGGGGTCCACGATGTGGACACGCCAACCCTCGGCTCAGCCGGTCACGGCCTCCCACAGGCTCCACAGACCCAGGCCCAGCATGACCACGGCGGCGATCTTGGTGATCAGCTCCAGCGGCACCTTCTTCATCAGCGCCTTGCCGCCCACGATGCCGATCGCGGCGACCGACCACAGCGCCAGCACGGCCCCGAGGCCCACCGACAGCGGGTCGTCGTACCGGGCCGCCATGTTGGCCGTCATGATCTGCGTGAGGTCGCCGAACTCGGCGACCAGGATGAGCATGAAACCGGCTCCGGAGACCTTCCAGAAGGACTGGTTCTCCGGCTTGCGGACCTCCTCCTCGTCCTCGCCCTTCTTGAACAGCAGCACCGCCGCGCCACCGAGGAAGAGCACACCGGTGATCGCGTGCACGATCTGCTGCGGCAGCAGCGTCAGCACGCTGCCGGCCGCCACGGCGAGCACCACGTGGACCAGGAAGGCCGCCGCGACACCGGCGAAGACGTAGGAGGCGCGGTAACGCGTCCCGAGCACCAGACCGGCCAGGGCGGTCTTGTCGGGGAGCTCCGCGAGAAAGACGACGCCGAAGACGAGCGCCGTCACACCAATGCTGATCACAGTTCCTCAATCGGTCGGGCCACCCCGCCGAGAGCTTGCGCGATCGCGAACACCTCGGCAGGGCAGCACACACGGATGCACACGGGTATGCACTGCTTGCCGAAGGTCTCGCCGGCCGTTCCGGTTCACACCGGTCCACGGCCTCCGGGCGCCGGCTCAGCGAGCTGAGCAGTATGTCGACGGTCCCGGCGTAGGGCTACTCCCCTTCCGCTGCCCCCATCGTACGTGAACGTGCGGGGTGATCATCCGGGCGAACCCGCCGGAACCGCCTCCGGCCTCTTGTCGTGGCATGTACCCGTCGCTACCTTCTCACCGGCTGCTCATCCGCCGGCAACGTGACGCGAAGAGCATGCCGTCCGTCCGCGTTTCGCATCCCCACCACTCGAGGGACTTCGCATGCCCAAGTTCTACGCGCGTCACGGCCGCCGGTTCGGCATAGTCACGGCGCTGGCCGGGCTTCTCGCCTCGCTGGGCCTCTTCACCGCCCCGAGCGCCTCCGCCGCCCTCCCCACGCCCGTCAGCGCCACCACTGCCCGCAGCTACCTCGCCGCCCTCCCGGTCCAGACGGAGGTCCGCACCGGCTACAGCCGCGACCTCTTCCCGCACTGGATCACCGTCAGCGGCGCCTGCAACACCCGCGAGACCGTCCTCAAGCGCGACGGCTCGGGCGTCGTCACCGACTCGGCCTGCGCCGCCACCAGCGGCAGCTGGTACTCGCCCTACGACGGCGCCACCTGGAGCCTCGCCTCCGACGTGGACATCGACCACATGGTGCCGCTGGCCGAGGCCTGGGACTCCGGCGCCCGCAACTGGACCACCGCGCAGCGCCAGGCGTTCGCCAACGACCTCACCCGCCCGCAGCTGATCGCCGTCACCGACAACGTGAACCAGGCGAAGGGCGACCAGGACCCCGGCACCTGGATGCCGTCCCGCACCGCGTACCGCTGCACCTACGTGCGCGCCTGGGTGCAGGTGAAGTACTACTACAACCTCTCGGTGGACTCCGCCGAGAAGAGCGCGCTCACCAGCTACCTGGCGAGCTGCTGATCAACCCGCCCGGCCCGCCCGGCCGGCCCGGCCGGGCGGGCCGGGCGGGTTGATCAGCAGCTCGCCAGGTAGCTGGTG
>NZ_JBRIOU010000003.1:42401-48921 GCF_053474865.1 Streptomyces sp. CO7 | reverse complement strand
CCGTTCCCCCGCCGTGCACCCGGACACCCGAGGAGCCGGCGACGACCGCCGCGTCCGCACCCGCGGCTTCGGTCGCGGCAGCGCCCGAACCGACAGCCCCGGCTGCCGCCGCAGAGGTGACGCCCGAGGCGACCTGTGCCGCCGACCCCGACCCCGACCCCGCGGTCGTCGCCACCGTGCCCGCCGCGTCCACCGCGCCCACCGCGCCCACCGGCGGAACGTTCGCCTCGCTCGCCCTCGTGGTGGACCAGGGGACCGCCGCCGCCCGCCGTCACGTGCTCGCCCTCTTCCGCGCCGTGACCGGTCTTCTCTTCGCCTGTCACGGAGCCGCGTCCCTGTTCGGCGTCCTCGGCGGAGCCCACGGCACCGGGGGTACCGTCCCGGCCGGCGCCTGGCCGGGGTGGTACGCCGCCGTCATCCAGCTCGTCGGCGGCAGCCTCGTCCTGCTCGGGCTCGGCACCCGTACCGCCGCCCTGATCTGCTCCGGCTCGATGGCCTACGCGTACTTCGGTGTCCACCAGGCCCGCGGGCTGTGGCCCCTGGAGAACGGGGGTGAACCGGCCGCCCTCTTCTGCTGGTCGTTCCTCCTTCTGGTCGCGTCCGGCCCGGGCGCCCTGTCGCTGGGCGCCCTGACCGGCCGTCGGTTCAGCGCGCGGTCGTCCAGCCGAACGGAACCGTGAAGCAACCCACCCTGGCTCCGGAGGAACCCGGCTTGTCGTGGATGACCACGGAGGACGCGCCGCCCTTGCGGAAGCCCCAGTCGTGGTGAGCCGTCGCCTTGCCGGAGCCCTTGCCGTCCGCCGTGAAGTCCAGCCAGACCTCGTTACGGGGGTTCACCGCGGACGGGTCGGTGGACGGCCGGTGCTGGTAGTGCCCGCCCGCCGCGGCGGGGTCGGCGGCACACGGCTTGGTGTGCACGTGGACCCCGTAGGTGTGACCGGCCTTCAGCCCCTTGGCGCGCAGGGTCACCGTGGTCGCCCCGTCGACCGCCGTCCGCTGGCCGACCTCCACCCAGGAGCCGACCGGCACCAGCTTTTTGTCGTAGGTGAACGCCGTCGTCGCCTTCTTCTTCCCGGCGAACACGCCGTCGGTCGTCATCGTGTAGCCCGGCCGCCCGCTCTTCCCGTGCTGCCCGCCGTCGTCCGCGACGGCCACCCCGCCTGCTCCCAGTACGGCCGCCGCCGCGACCCCCGCGCACACTCCGACCCAAGCCGCCATCTCCGCCGCTCCTCGCTGTCGTCACTGCTCACCGTCGGTCTGCACCTCCGTTGATACGTGAGGCGGCCGCGCCGCGCTCGTCGGGCACCGGCACAAGGAGGAACGTGATCTTGCGGGCATACGTGCCCCTCATGCACGCCAATCACCTGATCGGCGTAGTCTTTGCCAGTTGTCCGCCATCGGCCGCCCTTGCCGCCCCCTGCGACGCCGCGGCCCGGCACCAGCCGGGAGAGAGGTCCGGGAGGAAGCCGTGTGGGAGAGTGCCGGAACGCTGGCCACCAGTCCGTGGATCTACGGGCTGATCGCGGCCTCCATCCTGCTCGACGTCTTCCTGCCGGTTCTGCCCAGCGGCATCCTGGTCGCCGCCGCGGCCACCGCCGCCGCTGCCGAGACCGGCGCGGCCGCCGTGGGCGCCGACGGGGTGGACGGAGCGGCCGCGGCCACCGCCCTTCCCGATCTCCTGGTCCTGGTCGCCTGCGCGGCGACCGCCTCGGTCCTCGGCGATCTGGCCGCGTTCCGGGTGGGCCTGCGCGGCGGACGGCGCCTGGACCAGGTGATGGCCCGCTCACGCCGGCTGCGCACCGCGCAGGCCCGCCTGGGCGTCGCTTTGGCGCACGGCGGCGGCGCGCTCGTCCTGGTGGCCCGTTTCGCCCCCGCGGGCCGTTCGGTGGTCAGTTTCGGCGCGGGCGTGGCGCAGCGACGGGTGGGCGAGTTCCTGCCCTGGTCGGTGCTGGCCGGGATCAGCTGGGCGGGCTACAGCGTGGCTCTCGGGTACTTCGGCGGCGAGTGGCTGGGAGCGGGCTGGCTGGCCACGGCGGTGTCGGTGCTCGCCCTGTTCCTGGCCGGGTCGGCCGCCGCCCTCCTGCTGCGCCGTCCGGCGTCCGAGGCGGGCGGCGCGGCCCCCGGCGGCCCCACCTGGGGACGTCCGCGCGGCACGTGAGTCCACGGCCCCCTCCTGCCGGGCCCGGGCCGAACACGCCCCCGCCCCCGCCGGCTGAGGCCGGCGGGGGCGGGGGGCAGGTCGGTCGGGGTCAGCGGCGACCGTGGTGGCGGCCGTGGTCACGCTCGCGGTCGTAGCGGTCACGGTCGTAGCGGTCGCGGTCGTAGCGGTCGCGGTCGCGGTCGTAGCGGTGGTCACGGCCGTGGTGCCTGCCGTGGTCGCGGCACCGCTCGCCACGCCAGTGGTGGCGGCCGTGGTCGCGGTGGTTGTGACAGCGGCGGTCGCGGCAGCGGTCTCCACGCCAGTGGTTGTGGCCGTTGTGCTGGTGGCAGTGCCGGTCCGCGCTGACGCTCTGCGTGGCCGAGGCGGTGGCCGAGGCGGTGGCCGAGGTCGCCGGCGCGGCCGACGCGGTGCCCGCGCCCAGACCCGCGACGAGCGCCAGGGCGGCGACTGTGGTAGCGGCGAATTGGCGGATGCGCATGATCCCCTCCATGGACGGCGTGACGCGCGCACCCCGGGCGGCTGCCCGGAAGGTACGTTTCCGCGTCCCGATGGACTTGCACCTCCGTTGTACGCACCCCATTGGCCCGGTTGCTGCATTATGCGAGGTCTGTCCCCCGTTCGGCCCAGCGCGTGGAGTCCGCCCACAGCGCGGAGGCGTGCGGCAGGCCCGACGGACCACGGACCCCCTCGGTCGCCCGGCCCGACGTGGCCGGCGGGCATGCCGAGCCTCCGGGCCGCGCCGAGCGACCAACCTCATCGCGGGCCGGGGCCACCCTGGGCGACCGGGCTCACCGCGGGCCGGGGTCGCTGAACGACCAGCTTCCGCCTCGGCAGGGCCGCCGGACGACCTCCGCCCTGGCCACGCCCGCGGAACGACCGACCTCACCTTGACCAAGCTCGCGGAACGACCGGCCTCGCCCGGACTCCGGGCCGGCCGACGACAGGCCTGACCCCGGCGCCTTCGCCCTGCTGGGCGGCACCTCCCGCCCAGCGACACCACCGACCCGGCGACACGCCTGGCGGCCCGCGGCCCCGGCGGGAGGCAGGAGGGAGCTCCCCTACGCGGTCGGGGCCGGAGCCTTGCTCCCTCTCACCTCCAGGTGGGCGAGCAACTCGGCCGTGGCCTCGGCGACGGCATCCACCGCCGCGTCGAACACCTCACGGTTGTGGGCGGCGGGCGCCCGGAACCCCGAGACCTTCCGCACGTACTGCAGCGCGGCGGCCCTGATCTCTTCCTCCGTGGCCTCGCCCGGCAACACGGGCGGACGGAGCGTCTTGATGCTGCGACACATACGTCAAGTGTCGCGCGGACCGCCCACCGCGGAAGCGTTTCCGCGCAGACGGGGACGCACGGACACTGGCCCCGGCCGACCTCCGCCGTCAGGGCCGCCGCGCCACGAAGACCAGCTCCCGCCCCGGCCGGTCGGGCGCGTCCCGCACGTCCTCCAGCACGAAACCGTGGTCGGCGAGATCCCGCTCCACCTCGTCGCACTCCCGGAACCGGAGCGTCGAGTCCGAGGTCAGCACCGCCCCGTCGGAGGCGAAGACGTACGTCCAGCGGAACGCGACCAGCGGCGGGCTCACGTCCACCAGGTCGACCCAGCTCTCGACCGTGCCCACCCCTTCGATCTCCGTGACGCCCCAGGACGCCTCCCGGGTCCATTCCTCCCAGCCGCGCCGCGCCGGGTCACGGGTCTCGAACACCAGCCGTCCGCCCGGCCGGAGAGCCTCGTGGGCCCCTCGCAGCGTCCCGGCCCACACCTCGGGGTCGACGATCGCCTGGGCCACGTTCGCCGTCATCGTCGCCAGGTCCACCCGCAGCGGCGGCAGATCCGTCGCGTCGCCGTGGATCCACCGGACGCGCCCGGCCCCCGGCTTGGCCCGGGCCACATCGAGGGACGCCCCGGCGGGATCGACGCCGACCACCTCGACCCCCCGGCCGGCCAGCAGAAGCGCGAAGACGCCCGTTCCGCAGCCGATGTCCAGGACCCGGCGGGCTCCGAACTCCTCCGCCATCCGCAGATACGCGCCGAGATCACCGCGGTCGGGGTCGAGCGGGTCGTAGATCGCGGCGAGCCGTGGATGCCTGAAGCCTTCGTCCGTCATGCCGCGCAACATAGGCCGCGCCGTCGCGGCCCACCAGGGATTTTTCGCCGACGCCCGATCAAACGTCGACAACGCGGGACACCCGTTCGAGGGAAACCGACGGGTCGAACTCGCTTCAAGAAATCGAACAGGCGTAGCATTGTCGATGTGGCCAAGACCTACGACTTCCCGAGCGACCTGCTCGACGGTCAGGCGGAGTTGCATCAGGTCAGGGCCGAGCTCTCGGCCCTCCTGAAGCGTCTCCCCTGGTCCGTCGCGCCCCACGACGGTTTCAGCGACGACAACGGCTGGCGCAAGGTCGAGCGCCCCGCCTCCCCCGGCTGGTCCCCGGACGAACAGGCCTACGTCGAGAAGCTGCGCCGCCGCGAGCACGAACTGGCGGTGTTCGTGACCACCCACCCTTTCTGGCAGGACGTCCAGGGCGCCGACGCCGTCGAGGCACGCTCGGGCGTGAAGCACGCCACGGCCCGGCCCGACGACGCCTGACACCACCGGCACCCACCACCGCCCCGCCACGTCCGCGGCCCCGACCGCCGACACAACCGCCTTCGCCGCTCAGGTAGCCGTCACCGGTACCCCGTGACGTCCGCCTCCCGTCCGGCGTCCTGGACCTCGACGATGTACCGCCAGGCGTCCGGGCGGGGGCGGCTGCCGTCGCGGTCGGTGAAGCCGTACTCCTTGGCGAGGCCGCCGCTGGAGAGGGAGCGCCCGTTCCCGCGGCTCACCTCGGAGTCGGCGGCCAGCGCCGCGCCGGCCCGTCCCACAACCAGCAACCACCACTACCACCACCGGCACCGGCTCGCGCTCTTCGCGCACGGCCGTCCGCGGCGATCTTGCGCAGCGCCCGCCCTCCGTCAAGCGGATTCGTGGTATTCGCGATGCTCATCGACCGCCCGCCAAGGCACGTCAATTGGGGGCCAGTTGGGATATCTCCACGCGGAGGAGGAAGAGGGAGGCTACGTCCACCCACCCGCGAGAGGGGACCTCCGCAGATGAGCAGTCTCACCACCAAGGCGTTCTGGAAGGCCACCGCCGAGCGCGCGGTCCGCACCTTCGCCCAGGGCACCCTCGGCGCGATCAGTGCCGACGGCATCGGCATCCTGGACGTCGACTGGGGCGAGGCCTTCGGCATCGGCGGGCTCGCCGCCGTCCTGGCGGTCCTCACCGCGATAGCGGCCAGCGGCAGCGGGACCGAGGGCCCCGGCATCACCGAGACCGTCGTCACCGCGGCCTCGACGGCCGCCCGTGCCGACCGTGCGGCCGCCCCGCCCACCGGCCCGACGACGCGTTGACCGCCAGGCCGGGGACGACCGGCGTCTAGTAGCGGCCGGTGATCCCCCGCGCGGCGAGGACGTCCTTCGCGCCCGGGATCATGTGCTCCAGGGCGCGCACGCCGGTGAACACCTTGAGGTTCGGCAGCAGGTCCAGGTCCTCCAGCGACTTCACGTCGAACAGGTCGTCCTCGCCGTCCCACACCGGGGCGCACTCCATGTAGACCCGATGCCCGCCGTCGAAGGTCAACTCCTCCACCGTGGCCAGCAGTTCCGCCGGTATCTCCAGGGCCTCGAAGTAGGCTCTGGCCTCGTCGAAGACCTGGTACTCCAGGTCGTGCTCCTCGGCGTATTCGTGCAGGTCGTCCACGCCTCGCTCCGCCATGAGCCGGCCCAGGCCGAACGCCGGGACGAGGGTCTTGTCCCAGTACATGAGCTTCTCGACGACGAGAAGCTTGAAGTTGAAGTCGCGGAAGGCGGTCATGCCCCAGATATAACAGCGCGGTACGACAGTGCGGGTGGGTCGCCCGCACAGGCGGACCAAGGCCATGGCCGACGCCCACACCCGGCACCACTCCTCCGTCCGCGCCCACGGGACCGACCTCCCGGAGGTGACGGAGTGGACCCGGACCGCTGAAGGGCCCTCCCCTGCCGTCGGCGAGGACGTCGAAAAGGCCCCCGCGACCATGATCGCGGGGGCCTTTGCGCTGGTGCGCGCGGACGGTTTCGAACCGCCGACATCCGCCTTGTAAGGGCGGCGCTCTACCGCTGAGCTACGCGCGCAGGACAATACGAGCCGACAGCCTACCTTGCCTCGCCCGGCGCCCCGCAAACCGTCCGCCCGGGGAGCGAACTGCCGGGGCCGTGTGGCGCGTCGACACAGGTGGGACAATGACGGGGTCGGCCCGGCGGTGTGACGGGGAGTGGATGTGTCGGACAAGTCGTGGACGCCGGGGCCGGTCAAGGACGTGGTGGCCCTGAT
>NZ_JBRIOU010000003.1:36923-42301 GCF_053474865.1 Streptomyces sp. CO7 | reverse complement strand
GGGGGACGCGGCGCTGGTTCGGGGGGCGGACGGACGACCGGCGGGCCCAGGCGCAGGAGGCCAAGGACGCGGCGGCGCAGGCGTTCTACGAGCTCGACACGGCCCAGCGGGAGATGCGGCTGTCGATCGAGACGATCAGGGCGGTGGACGACTCCCCCGAGGCCCGGCGGGCGCTGGCCTCGTTCGAGGACTTCGGGGGGCGGGTCGACGAGGTCAGCCACCGGTACATCCAGGCGATCGACGCGCACGACCTGGACCGTGACGACCTGGACGCGGCCACGGCCGGCCGGGCGCGGGAGCAGCTGAGCCGGGCGCGGGACGAGCTGGACCAGGTGCGGCGTGAGCTGGAGCGGTTCGCCGAGGGGCTCGGGCCGCTGCTGGGCAAGGCGGAGACGCAGCTGGCCCGGCTGGCGCCGGCGGTGGAGCGGGCCCGG
Organism: Streptomyces sp. CO7; assembly: GCF_053474865.1. Taxonomy (NCBI): domain Bacteria; kingdom Bacillati; phylum Actinomycetota; class Actinomycetes; order Kitasatosporales; family Streptomycetaceae; genus Streptomyces; species Streptomyces sp. CO7. Next base: position 41,867 of record NZ_JBRIOU010000003.1, on the reverse strand, counting down.
CAGGCGTTGCGGAACGCGGCCGAGCAGCTGGACGCCGCCCGGGGCGCGGGGCTGCGGGCGGACGACCTGGCGGCGCGGCTGGCGGCGCTGGGGCCGGAGCTGACGCTGCTCAACGAGGGCGCCGGGCGGCACGGTGTGGCCGCCACGCTGCAGCGGGCCGACCGGGTCACCCGGGAGGCGGAGGCGGTGCGCGCCGAGGCGGCGCGGCTGCCGGAGCGGGCCGTGGAGATCGACCGGCGGCTGGTGTCGCTGCGGACCCGGGCCGAGGCGCTGGAGACGAGGACGGCCCAGGTCGAGTCGGTTCTGAGCGAGCTGCGGCGGGGTTTCGCGCTGGCCTGCTGGCAGGACCTGCAGCCGGTGCCCGAGCAGGCGGCGCGGAGCGTGGCGCAGGCCGGGGAGCGGCTGGCGGAGGCGCGGGCGGCGCGGCAGGAGCAGCGGTGGGCCGACGCGACGGCGCTGCTGGCGACGGTGCGGGCGCTGCTCAACTCGGCGGACGAGGCGGTGTCGGCCGCCGGGGACCGGCTGCGGCGGCTGGAGGCGGTGCGCAAGGACCCGCAGGCCGAGGTGGAGCGCGCCCGGTTCGCCGTGAGGGACGCGCAGCGGCTGGCGATGGCGGGACGGCACCGCCCGGACCCCCGGCACGCGGCTCCGCTGGACGCGGCGGCGGCGCGGCTGGAGCGGGCCGCGACGGAGGTCGAGGAGGCGGGGCGGCACCCGGACTGGTGGCACTTCCTGGAGGAGACGCGGGCCGTCCGGGAGGACGTGGCGCGGGTGGTCGCCGCGATACGGGAGGAGCGGGCGGGAGGCTGAGAGGGCCGGGGCCCGTCGGCGTCCCGGGTCGGTGCTTGCCGGGTCGGTGCTTGCCGGGTCAGTACTTGCCCGGTGGGTACTTGCCCGGTGGGTGCTTGCGGGAGACCGCGAGTTCCAGCAGGTAGCGCTTGGTCACCCGGCCGCCGTGCGTGCCGTCGACCAGCGCCGCGACGCAGTTCAGCAGACCGTCCCTGGAGCGTGGCGGCAAGGCCCGGTGGTTCGAGTAGCTCCGGAGCAGGTCCAGGTAGTCCGCGGTGGTGTAGGTGATGTCGCGCAGGTGGCGGCGGACGACGGTGGGGCCGAACCGGCCGCTGCGGGTGACCTCCTCGGCGTGGTCCGAACTGTCCACGGCCTCGGGCGCGGGGGGTCGCAGACCGGGTGTGGTGTCCGGGTCGAAGCGTTCGTAGCAGCGCTGGACGTCGATGAAGAACTGCTCGGTGCCGCCCTGTACGTGCTGGGTGCGCACGACGGCGAGGGCTCCGCCCGGGCGCAGCGCCTCGGCCGCCTTGACCGTGCGGACGGCCGGGTCGATCCAGTGGAACGCGGTCGCCGAGAGCACGAGGTCGTACGGCTCCTCGGGGAGCGGCCAGGTCTCGAAGTCCGTCGTCACGACCCGCGCCGCCGGGGCGTGGGCGAGGTTGCGGCGGGCGACCTCGGCCATCCGGGGGCCGGCGTCGAGGGCCGTGACGCGGTAGCCGCGGGCGGCCAGGGGCACGGTCGCCTGGCCGGTTCCGCAGCCGAGTTCGAGGACCCGGGCCCCGGGGCGGGCGCCGGTGAGGTCGGCGAGGTCGTCGTACAGCTCGGGCGGGTAGCCCGGCCGGACGCGGTCGTAGAGCTCCGCGTCCTCGTCGAAGGTGCGGCTCAGCCGCAGCCGCCGGGTCTCCTGGGGGCTGTCGTCACGTCTCATCCGCGCACGTCCGCTGCCGGAGGGCTGTCAGCCGCAGCAGCCTCCGCCGCAGCAGCCGCCCCCACCGGCGGAGGGCGCGGGGGCGGACGCCGCCGAGCCGGCGGAGCGGCCGCCGACGGCGACGGTGGAGAGGAGCTTCGCGGTGTCCTCGTGGCCCGCGGGGCAGGCGGCGGGGGCGGAGGACTCCGCCATGGGGCGGCTGAGTTCGAACGTGTCGCCGCAGCTGCGGCAGCGGTACTCGTAGCGAGGCATGGGGTCATTATGCGGGGCGGCGGCCGGTTGGGGGGCTCGCGGACGTCCGGTGCCCGGTGTGGTGGGGCGGGCCGGCCGCCCGCAGAAGCGTGGAGGTGCCGCAGAAGCGGGCCGGCCGCCCGCGGAAGCGTGGAGGTGCCGCGGGAGCGGTGGCCCCTGGGGACGGCGGCGCGGCCCGAGAGGTGCACCGGGCCGCGCCGCCGTCCCCGGGTGTCAGGCGCGGGAGGCGGTGAGGAATTCGCGCAGGATGCGCTCGCCGGCGAGCACGCCGCGCTCGACGAGGGGGACGACCGTCGGCGCGCCCCACCCCGTGTCGGCGAGTTCGCCGTGGTTGGGGCGCCAGCCGCGGTCCACCGCCAGCAGGAGGTCGGCGTCGAGGAGGGAGTCACCGGCGCCGAGGACGAGGTCGGCGCCGGTGCGCCGGGCGACCTCGCGGACCGCGGCGCTCTTGGTGAGCGGCTTGGGCACGGCGTAGATCTTCCGGCCCTGGAGGGAGACCGTCCAGCCGCGGTTCTCTGCCCACTCGGCGAGGTCCTTGACCCACTGGTCGGGCAGCAGGTCGCGCTGGACCACGAGGTAGACGAAGAGGTCCTCGGCGATCCGGTGCTTGAGCAGCCACTGCGGGTCGGCGGTGCGCCGGAGGTGTTCGGAGACCTCCTCCAGCGGCACGCACTCCTCGGCGAGCCGCGCCGCCACCGTGCGCTGCCAGTCGGGGTCGGAGACACCGTCGACCAGCAGGTGGCCACCGTTGGCGCAGATCGCGTGGCGCGGCGCCGGGCCGGGCAGGCTGATCCGCTCGTACTGGGCGCGGGTGCGGGTGGTGGTGGGCACGAAGCTGGCGACCTCGCCCAGTTCGGCGAGGAGTTCCGCCGCGGCCTCGGTCATGAAGGAGAGCGGTCTGTGCTCGTGGGTCTCGACGCACAGCAGCCGGGGAGCGTCCTGGTCCGGCATGGTGAGCGCGAGAGCGGCCGTGGAGTAGATCAGGGTCCGGTCCAGGTCGCTGGCGACGACGGCGCGAGCGCCGCCGGTATGGGACTCGGTCATCGTGCGGCCACCGCCCGTCCGTCGGTGCCGGTGGCCCCGCGCGTGTAGCGCGGGTGGATGAGTCCGACGCAGCTGTACGGCAGTTCGTCCACCTCCTCGACCGGCACCCCGCGCTGTGCGGCGAGCAGCCGGACGTGGTCAAGGTCGGCGCCCGCGTCCTTGAGGGCCAGGATCTTCCACGGTACCCGGCGCAGCAGCACCCGGGTGGTCTCGCCCACGCCGGGCTTCACCAGGTTGACGTCGTGGATGCCGTACTCCTCGCTGATCCGTTCGACGGCGGCCCAGCCCTCCCAGGTGGGCGTGCGGTCCGCGGCGACGAGTTCCTTGGCGCGGGCCTGGGCCACGTCGGTGACCTCGTCGAAGCGGGCGGAGACGGCGTCCAGGAAGGCGACGGAGACGTCGGCGTCCGCGAGCTCGCGGTAGAACTTGCCGCCGTGGTAGTCGTGCGGACCGACCAGGTCGGAGCGCAGCACGGTGCGCGAAATGAGCCCGGAGACGGTCGAGTTGAGGCAGGCGGACGGGATGAGGAAGTCCTCGCGGGTGCCGTAGGTCCTCACGCACGAGCCCGGGTCGGCGAGCACCGCGATCTCCGGGTCGAAGCCGGTGATCCCTTCGGCCGCCTCGAACTCCTCGATGGCGGCGGCGAGTTCACGGGTGATGGCGCCCTTGCCGGTCCAGCCGTCGACGAACACGACGTCGCGCGGGTCGTGGTGGGCGGCGAGGTAGCGCAGGGCGTTGGCGTCGATGCCGCGGCCGCGCACGATGGAGACGGCGTAGTGCGGCAGGTCCAGGCCGTGACGGTGGCGGGCCCAGCGGCGCATCAGGACGCCGACCGGGGTTCCGGCGCGGGCCAGCGAGACCAGCACGGTCCGCCCCGAGCGCGCGCCGCGCTCGGCGAGGACGGTCTCGGTGACCACGCCGACGGCCTCGGCGATCCGGGCGGCGGAGGTGTCCAGGGCGGCGTGGAAGAGGCGCTGGTAGTCCTCGCTGGGCTGGTACTCGACGGGCAGCGACTCGGCGTAGTGGGCGCCGCCGCTCTGGATGGCCTCCTCGCGCTCCTCGGTGGGCGCCTCGAGAGTGACGTCGGAGAGGTCCTGCAGCAGCCAGCCCACTTCGTCGGGGGCGTAGGAGGAGAAGTGTGGTCCGCGGAGGGGCTCCGGCAGCATGGCGGGCCTTTCGGATGCGCGCGCGGCGCCGCCCTCGCGGGCGGTCCGTGCGGGGGCGGGGCGGGAGACGTTGCCGTGGGCGGCGCGGCCGGAGTCGTGACCGGCGAGGTCGTGACCCGCGGGGTCGTGACCGGCGAGATCCGGACCGGCGGCGCGGCCCTGGACGCTCGGGACGTGACTGGGGACGACGGCGAGCAGCACGTGCGGGGTGTGCGCGGCGAGCTGCGCGAGCAGGCCGTCGGGGGCGTGCAGCGCCGAGGTGTCGCCGGCGGAGTCGACGACGGCGATCACGGCGTCGAAGCCGGCGCCGGCCACGTTGTACGCGTAGCGGTCGCCGGGCCCGTCGGCCGGGTCGTCGTGGGCGGGGAAGACCAGGCGGCTGCGGATGGCGTAGCCGGGGTCGTCGACCGCGAGGACGGGCGAGCGGGTCGTGGTGGAGAACCGCACCCGCGCGTCGGCGAGCAGCTGTTCCAGCCCGGCGGCCAGGCGCAGCGGGGCGTACATCAGCTCCTCGAAGCCGAGGACGAGTACGCGGCCGCGGCGGGCGCCGGCCGGCAGGGCCTCGGCGAGGCGCGCGGTCATCGCGGGCAGGGCGGCGTCGAGCCGGGCGCGGTGGTGCGGCGTGAAGCCGTGCCGGCCGCCGTCGGGGAGGCCCTCGGGCCAGCCGAGGTCCACCCGGCGGGCGAGCGGGGCGGGGGTCGTGCGCTGCCGCGGGACCATGTCCTCGCGGCGCGGGGCGCCGCCCGGCGCCGCGAGGACATGGTC
>NZ_JBRIOU010000003.1:32505-36823 GCF_053474865.1 Streptomyces sp. CO7 | reverse complement strand
ACCAGGGCCTGGCCCTTCTCGAGGACGCCCTCCGGGAGCCGGACCCGGCCGGTCGCGGTGGCGACCAGGTCGACGCGGGCGCCGATCTCCGCGGCGAACTCGGCGAGCCGGCCGCTGTCGGCGGGCGAACGGGTGTCGACCAGGGCGACCACCACGTACCGCGTGCGGGGGTAACGGGCGTGCAGGGCGCGGATGGTGTTCAGGACCGTGTTGCCGGTGGAGAACTCGTCGTCGACCAGCACCAGCGGGCCGTCCCCGGCGAGCAGCGCGGGGTCCTCGGGAAGCAGGAGGTGGCTGGTGGCGTGGGAGTGGGACTCCTCGAAGCCGCCGGCCGCGTCGACGCCGGGGACGGGACGACGCGTGGAGTGCAGGCAGGGGGCGTCGCCGAGGCCGTCCGCGACCGAGTGGCCGAGGCCGGTGGCGGTCTCCGCGTAGCCGAGGACGACGGCCCGCGACGCCTCCTGCGGGCCCAGCAGCTCGCGGACCCGGCGGCCCAGGGCCACGCCGTGTCCGTGGACGACGGCGGGCGACTGCGGCACGTGCTTGCCGAGCACGTGGGAGACGAGCAGGTGGGCGCGGCGGGGGTTGCGGCGCAGGGCGAGCCCCAGCAGCTCGCGCAGGGCAGGGTCGCCCTCCAGGGCGACGCCCAGGCGTTCGGCCACCCAGGTGCCGGTCCAGGGGCCGGTGCGGTCCTCGGCGGTGTCGGCTGTCTTCATGAGTCCCTTGTGTGTCCGGCCGGTGGGGCGGCGTGTGCCGCCGCCCTCCGGCGTCCGTCTGCCTGCGGCGTGCGGGGCGCGCGTGCGGGGCGCCCGTCCGTGTTCACGGGGCCCGGGTGCTCGCGGTGACCCGGACGGGCTGGGCGCCCCGGGTGGTCCCGGCGACCCGCATGGCTTGAGCGGGCCGTTCGTCCCGGTGGCCCGGGTGGCCCGGATGGCCTGGCGGCGTCTCCCGCCCGCCGGTGGGGCCCGGGTGGCCTGGAGGCGTGTCCCGCCCGCCAGTGCGGGACACGCCTGTGTGCGGCCCGCCTGCGTGGGCCAGGCCCATGTGTGCCAGACCTGCGTACGCCAGACCCACGTGGGGCATGCCTACGTGGGCCACACCCACGTGGGCCACGCCTGCGTGGGCAGCGCCTGCGTGGCGCAACCCCGCCCTGGCTCCCGGGCAGGAGAGGCCCGCGGCCGCGGGGAGGGCCGCTCGCGAACTGCGGGCTCTCACGGGCAGGCGTCGGAGGCCGCGGCGAGCAGGTCGACGAAGCCCACGTCCTCCTGGGCGACGCCGAAGACCTGCGCGCGGAGCATGGTCCGCTCGGCCCACGCCCGGTGCGGCTTCACCTCGTTCATCTTGTTGGTGTACGCCGACCGCAGCACCCCGCCGCCGCCCCGCTCGGGCCGCAGGATGTCCTGCGCGTCGCAGAACTCCTCGTGGCTGACGACGGAGAGCGCGTGGACGGGCTGCACGTGGGTGGGGTGAATGCAGGTCTTGCCGAGCAGGCCGTTGGCCTGGTCGAGGGCGATCTCCCGCAGCAGGCCGTCCAGCGCGTGCTCGATGAGGTTCTCCCGCAGTTCCCGGGCGTCGCCGCGGAACGGGCTCTCCCGCAGCTGCGGCTTGAAGATACGTTCCTGCAACCGGAAGTACTCCCACACCGGCCCGGTGACGGTGAAGCCGGTGCCGTCGGCGCGCCCCAGCACGTTGACCACGTCGGAGATCACCGAGGCGACGATCCGCACGTCGTAGGCGGTCATGTCGGGGGCGCGGCGCAGGCCGTAGGCGGAGCAGAAGTCCGTGACCCCGAGCCGCAGCGCCAGCACCCGGTCGCGGTACTTGTCGACCGTGTCGAAGATCCCCGTCAGGGTCTCGGTCCGCGTCTCCAGGTGGAGCAGTTCGGGCGACTCCAATACCGGCATCACGAACAGCCGCCGGCCGCTCGCCGCCTCGGCCTCGGCCGCCGCCTCCAGGAAGGGGGTGCCGTGCCGCTGGGTGAACTTGGGCACCACGAAGCCGGAGAGCAGCCGGGCGGACGCGCCGAAGCGGCGGACCAGGTCGCCGATCTGCCCGGGGTGCCGCACCCGCACGAACAGCAGCGGCAGCCGCTCGCCGGAGGTCTCGCGGAGCTGGGCGTCCAGGGCGGCGAACTGCTGGACCAGGTTCTCCTCGCCGGCCTCGACGTCGGCGTCGTCGATGGAGTCCTCCAGGCACAGGACCATGGAGACGACGCCGCGGGCCGCCTGCTTGAGGACGTCGTCGGCCAGCCGCGGGCGGGTGGCCGGGCTGTAGAGGGTCGCGCCCAGCGCCGCGGAGAGCACGGGGGCGGGCGAGTCGGCCGTGAACTCGCAGGGCTCCTGATGGAAGAGGCGCTCTCGCACCTCCGGGGCTACGTGCCCGAAGTGACGCATGGTGTCCCCCGTGAGAAAATCAGCGGCCGAAGAGGGTGGCCGGTAATAGTACGTACAGATCTATTTCCGCAGTTCCCGAGGTCCGTGAAGTTCGGGTGACCGGCGTATGTCCGTTACGGACCGCGACAGTCCCTCCCGGGCCGAACTCGTCCCGATCGGCCCGGCCGACCCCCGCATTGTCCTTGCCGGAGCCAGAGGGCAGGATTGCCCGTATGACGCACGCGATGCTGAAGGGCTCCAACGTCCCGCTGGAGGCGGGCACGGTACGCGCCGTGCTCCGGTGGTCGGCGGGGCCGGGCGCGCCCGACGTGGACGCTTCGGCGCTGCTGCTCGGGACGGACGGACGCGTGCGCTCGGACGGGGACTTCGTCTTCTACAACCAGCCACGGCATCCCTCCGGGAAGGTCTGGCGGCTCGGCAAGAAGCGCGTCACCGAGGGCCTCACCGACACGGTCCAGACGAATCTGAACGGTGTCGAGGCCGATGTCAGCCGTGTTCTGGTCGTCGCCTCGGCGGACGGGGCGCCGTTCTCCCGCGTGGAGGACCTGCGCATCCTGCTGTACGACGCGGACGTGCCGGACGGGGATCCGCTGGCGTATTTCGACATCGTGCCGGAGACCGGCGAGGAGACCGCCATGATCTGCGGCGAGCTCTACCGGCGGGGCGGGAGCTGGAAGTTCCGGGCCCTCGGAGAGGGCTACGCCAACGGGCTCGAGGGGCTGGCCTCCGACTTCGGCATCTCGGTCGAGGACCCCGACGTGAGTGCCGCGGCGGCCGAGCAGCCGGGGAACGGGATCGAGTCGCCCGCTTCCGGGCCGGACTTCTCGCGGCCGTTGCCGGCGGAGGAGCCGACGGCTGCGGCGATCGTGGCGCCGCCCGCCACGACGGGGTACGGGTATCCGCCGGCGGGCGGTGGCGCCGCCGCCGGGTACGGGTATCCGCCGGCGGCGACCGTGCAGAGGGTGCCGGCGCAGGCGTCCGCGTACGGCTATCCCCAGCCGGTGGGCGACCAGGGCTTCCGCATGCCCCCCATGGGCCCCCAGTTCCTCTCCCGCTGACCTCACGGCCCGCTGGCGGGGTCCCCCGCCAGCGGGCGGGCGGCCGGGCCCTCGCAGGCCGTGGGGGTCAGCGGCCGGTGGATTTGTGGCCGCGGCCCCAGTTGAGACCCCAGCCGTAGAGGCGGTCCAGTTCGGCCTGGTAGCCGTAGACGTAACGCGCCTCGCGGCGGACGAAGATCTCGCCCTTGACGTTCTCCACCATGAACACCGCGCACGACCGCGCCTGCGGGTGGCGCTCGTCGAGGTCGATCTCGATCACCGGGTCCGCCCCGGCGAAGAGCGTGACCGTCGCCTCGGTGCGGTCGAAGGCGGGGGTCTCGTCGTAGATGTAGGCGAACACCAGCAGCCGCCGGATGTCGTCCCGGTGGTCGAGGTTGATGTGCATCGTCTCGCCGGACCCGGAGCCCGCCCGGTCGTCGCCGTCCAGCTTCACGTAGGGCGGCTCGTTGATCGCCCCGTAGAGGCCGCCGAGCGGCTGCACGACGCCCTTGGAGCCGTCGGTGAGTTCGTACAGGCAGCCCAGGTCGAGGTCGACGCGGACCATGGACTGGGTGTGGCCGACGACCTCCGGCGGCCGGAGCGCCCGCAGCGGGTGGCGCAGCAGGCTCTCCCGGTGCCGCCGCCGAGGTCGGAGGTCCGCATCCGCCAGGCCAGCTGGACGCGCAGGTTGCCGGTGTCGGCGCCCTGCTTGGTGAGCGACACCCGGCGGCGCCGGCTGGTCAGCCGGACGGGACCGCCCCGGGCGCCCCGGGTGTCGAAGCCGGCCGCGTGCCAGGGCCGCAGGCCGTCGAAGAAACCGGAGAACCCCGAGAACGCCGCGGCCCCCGGCCTCGTCCCCCGCTCGCCGGACCGCTGTTCCGTGGAAGC
>NZ_JBRIOU010000003.1:30350-32405 GCF_053474865.1 Streptomyces sp. CO7 | reverse complement strand
GGACTGTCCGTCCTCCGCGACCGCCCCGCTGAGAGCGTTCCCTCCGTGCGGGGTGCGGTACACGCGGCGAAGGTCACACGCGGGGTCGCACACGGGCACGAAGGGGGGTCACACGGCTCACGCCCCGGAGGTGACCTCCGTCTTGCCGCCGGAACCGCCCTCGGCCGCGGCCAGCCTGCGGTTGCGGCGGACCGAGGACCAGAACGAGCTCGCGATCAGGACGACGCCGATCAGGCCGGTGATGATCTCGTGGATCTGGTACTGGATGGTGACCAGCAGGATGACCGCCAGGGCGCCGATCGCGTAGTGCGCGCCGTGCTCCAGGTAGACGTAGTCGTCCAGGGTGCCCTGGCGGACCAGGTACACGGTGAGGGAACGGACGTACATGGCGCCGATGCCCAGACCCAGCGCCATCAGGATGATGTCGTTGGTGATGGCGAAGGCGCCGATGACGCCGTCGAAGGAGAACGACGCGTCCAGGACCTCGAGGTAGAGGAACATGAAGAACGCGGCCTTGCCGACCAGCTGGACCGCGGAGCGGGACTTGCCCTCGGCGGCGGCCTTCTCCTCCGCCTCGTGCTCGCGCTCCTCCTCCTCCTCGAGCTTGTCCTCGAAGAAGCCGGAGAGACCGCCGACCACCAGGTAGGTGATCAGACCGGCGATGCCGGCCAGCATCACGGTGCCGGACTTGTCCGCGTGACCGGTGTGCGTGTGGGCGTGGGTGGCGAAGGTCATCGCCGAGACCAGCAGGAGGATCAGCGCGATGCAGACCGACAGCATGTCGATCTTGCCGAGCTTGGCGAGCGGGCGCTCCAGCCAGGCCAGCCACTTGATGTCCCGGTCCTCGAAGATGAAGTCGAGGAAGATCATCAGCAGGAACATACCGCCGAACGCGGCGATCGCCGGGTGGGCGTCCGTCACGTACTGCTCGTAGAGGTCCTTGTTGTTCAACGCCAGGTCGACGGCCTCGATGGGGCCGAGCTTGGCGCTGATGGCGACGATGACGACGGGGAAGACCAGCCGCATGCCGAAGACGGCGATCAGGATGCCGATGGTCAGGAAGATGCGCTGCCAGAACGGGCTCATCTTCTTGAGGATTCCGGCGTTGACCACCGCGTTGTCGAAGGACAACGAGATCTCGAGGATGGACAGGATGGCAACGACGCCGAAGGCCGTCCATCCCCCGTAGATGACCGCTACGACCAGGCCGAGCGCGGTGACCGCGAACGACCAGCCGAAGGTTTTGAGTACCACTGGCTACCCCATCATGTGGCGGGGGACCGCCCCGCACCCGGCTTTACTCTTCGTTGACCCGAAGTCTAGGGTCGTGTCGCGTTCCTGTGACGCCCGGGGCTCAGGAGACGGCGACCCCGTGGTCGAGCGCGATGCCGCGCAGACCCGACGCGTACCCCTGGCCGACCGCGCGGAACTTCCACTCGCCCCGGTACCGGTACAGCTCGCCGAAGATCATCGCCGTCTCGGTGGAGGCGTCCTCGGAGAGGTCGTAGCGGGCCAGCTCCTGGCCGTCGGCCTCGTTGACCACCCGGATGAAGGCGTTGGAGACCTGGCCGAAGCTCTGGCCGCGCAGGTCCGCCTCGTGGATGGACACGGGGAAGACGATCCGCTCGCACTGCGCCGGCACCTGGGGCAGGTCCACGACGATCGACTCGTCGTCGCCGTCCCCCTCGCCGGTCAGGTTGTCGCCCGTGTGGGTCACCGAACCGTCCGGGCTGGAGAGCTGGTTGTAGAAGACGAACCACTCGTCCCCGAGGATGCGGCCGCCCGCGCCGCAGACCAGGGCGCTGGCGTCGAGGTCGAAGGGCGCCCCGGTGGTGGAGCGCGCGTCCCAGCCGAGCCCGACCGTCACCTTGGTGAGGTTGGGGGCGGCTTTCGAGAGGGAGACGTTGCCTCCCTTGGCGAGCGTGACGCCCATGAACGGATCCTCCCCTTGTCGTACGGATGACGGCTGCCGAGCGGGCAGCCGGCGAGCGGCCGGGTTCACAGCAGTGCCGCCCCCACGGACCCGCGAGCCGTCACCCGGCCCCCGGACCCGCC
>NZ_JBRIOU010000003.1:24172-30250 GCF_053474865.1 Streptomyces sp. CO7 | reverse complement strand
GCCCCCGGACCCGCCTGCGGAACTCGGGCGGGTCCAGGGGCCGCGGAACTCGGAGCCCCCCGGCCCGTGCCGCCCGCGCCCCGGCTCCCGGCCGGGGTGCCGCCGAGGCGGTGCCGGACGGGAGCCGGGGCGCGGGGCCGCGGCGCGTGCGGTGACGTCGCGGCGTCGGACGCCGACGCCGGACGTCGACGCCGATGGCGGCGTCGGACGGTGACGTCAGACGTTGACGCCGAAGTCCTGCGCGATGCCGCGCAGGCCCGAGGCGTAGCCCTGGCCGACCGCGCGGAACTTCCACTCCGCGCCGTGCCGGTAGAGCTCGCCGAAGACCATCGCCGTCTCCGTGGACGCGTCCTCGGAGAGGTCGTAGCGGGCGATCTCCGCGCCGCCGGCCTGGTTCACCACGCGGATGAAGGCGTTGCGGACCTGGCCGAACGACTGCTGACGGGCCTCGGCGTCGTAGATCGACACCGGGAAGGTGATCCGGTCCACGTCGGCCGGGACGGAGGCCAGGTTGACCTTGATCTGCTCGTCGTCGCCCTCGCCCTCACCCGTGCGGTTGTCGCCGGTGTGCTCCACCGACCCGTCCGGGCTGGTGAGGTTGTTGAAGAAGACGAAGTGCGCGTCGCTGGCGACCTTGCCGGCGGCGTTGAGCAGCAGCGCGCTGGCGTCGAGGTCGAAGTCGGTGCCGGTGGTGGTGCGGACGTCCCAGCCGAGGCCGACGATGACGGCCGTCAGACCGGGCGCCTCCTTGCTCAGCGAAACGTTGCCGCCCTTGCTGAGGCTGACTCCCACGAGTTCTCCCTTGTGCTGTCCGGGGGCCGGGAGCCCCTGGTGGTACGTCGGTAAGTGGTCAACGACCGATCGTAGTGACCCGTTCCCTCCCGGCGGGAGGTGAACCGGCCACGACGTCGGCGTCGGGTCACATCGTCTCGAGCGCCTTCACGTAGTCGTCGAGGTCGCGCGCGTCGGGGAGGGCGTTGACGACGGTCCAGCGGACCATGCCCTCCTTGTCGATGATGAAGGTGCCGCGCACCGCGCAGCCCTTCTCCTCGTCGAAGACGCCGTAGGCGCGCGACACGTTCCCGTGCGGCCAGAAGTCGGAGAGCAGGGGGTACTCGAAGCCCTCCTGCTCGGCGTAGATCCGCAGGCTGTGGATGGAGTCGGCGGACACCGCGAGCACCTGGGTGTCGTCGTTGACGAAGGACGGCAGGTTGTCCCGGATGTCGCAGAGCTCTCCGGTGCACACCCCGGTGAAGGCGAACGGGTAGAAGAGGAGCACCACGTTCTTCTCGCCGCGGTACTCCGAGAGCCGCACCGTCCGACCGTGGTTGTCCTTCAGCTCGAAGTCCGGAGCCTGGTTGCCGACCTCGATCGCCATCTCTTCGTGTTCCCTTCGGTGGCACCGTGCTGCTGCTGATCAGGTGGATCACACCCTACGCGGCCGGTACGGGACGGGGGGAAAACACCGCGGGGGGACGTCCGGACCGTGTGGTCCGGACGTCCCCCCGCGGGGCGGTCGTGCAGCCGGTCCCCTCGGGGCCGGCGGGGACGTCACCGCTTGGTCTTGGCGCCCTTCGGCGTCAGCAGGCGGCTTCCGCTCCAGTCCTTGCCCACGCTGACGCCCTTGGTCGCGGAGAGGCCCGCGGTCGTGGCGGCTTCGGCGATGTCGCTCGGCTCCACGTAGCCGTCACGGCCCGTCTTGGGCGTGAGGAGCAGGATCGAGCCACCTTCTTCGATGTACGTGGTGGCGTCCACCAGCACATCGGTCAGGTCGCCGTCGTCGTCGCGGAACCACAGCACCACGGCATCGGCGACGTCGTCGTAATCCTCGTCGACCAGCTCGCTGCCGATGACTTCCTCGATGGCCTCGCGGAGCTCCTGATCGACGTCGTCGTCGTAGCCGATCTCCTGGACCACCTGCTCGGGCTGGAACCCCAGCCTGGCGGCAGGGTTCGTCCGCTCCTCCGCGTGGTCCGCGGTCGCGCTCACGGGTTGCCTCCTGATCATGTTGCGTTTGTGTCTCCTCCGGCTCGCTCCAGTGCGGCCGGGGGAAGGGTTCGAGCCACGCGCGTACGCGAAGCATTGGCCGTAGTCCACACGGGCGGGACCGATCGCGCAAGTACCCGGCCGTCGAGACCGCCGAAACGGTGACGTTCCCGGCGGCACCGTGGCAAGTTCCGGGCGCCGATACCGGGCCCGGGTGACGCAGGCCACACTATTCTGTCCTCTTTGCCGCTTTCGGCGGACACCATGCGTGCGACGTGCGAATTGTTTTGCGAAACGTGTCTGGAGTGAGCGTATTCGCTTTCCGTGACCCGCGCGTCACGGGGGTCGTCCATCGGCTCGACTCCCGCCCGGACGCGCGGGAGGTGAGGTTCACGATCAGCGGGTACACCATGGGAGATACCCACCGAGAACGACTGGACCCCAGCGAGAGCGAAGGAACGCCGTGGCTTCCGGACCCGGACCAGATCGCGCCCCGATCATCATCGGCGGCCTGCCCAGCCAGGTCCCCGACTTCGACCCAGAGGAAACCAAGGAGTGGCTCGACTCCCTCGACGCCGCGATCGACGAGCGCGGCCGGGACCGGGCACGCTACCTGATGCTCCGCATGATCGAGCGGGCGCGCGAGAAGCGCGTGGCCGTGCCCGAGATGCGCAGCACCGACTACGTCAACACGATCGCCACCAAGGACGAGCCGTTCTTCCCCGGCAACGAGGAGATCGAGCGCAGGATCCTCAACGCGACCCGGTGGAACGCCGCGGTGATGGTCTCCCGCGCGCAGCGCCCCGGCGTCGGGGTGGGCGGCCACATCGCCACCTTCGCCTCCTCCGCCTCGCTCTACGACGTGGGCTTCAACCACTTCTTCCGGGGCAAGGACCGCGGTGACGGCGGCGACCAGATCTTCTTCCAGGGCCACGCCTCCCCCGGCATCTACGCCCGCGCCTTCCTGCTGGACCGGCTCTCCGAGGCGCAGCTGAACGGTTTCCGCCAGGAGAAGTCGAAGGCGCCCGAGTGCCTGTCCTCGTACCCGCACCCGCGCTCGATGCCGGACTTCTGGGAGTTCCCGACGGTCTCCATGGGCCTGGGCCCGCTGGGCGCGATCTTCCAGGCGCGGATGAACCGCTACATGCACGCCCGGGGCATCGCGGACACGTCGCGCTCGCACGTGTGGGCGTTCCTCGGTGACGGCGAGATGGACGAGCCGGAGTCGCTGGGCCAGCTCTCCCTGGCCGCCCGCGAGGGGCTGGACAACCTGACCTTCGTGGTCAACTGCAACCTGCAGCGCCTCGACGGCCCGGTGCGCGGCAACGGGAAGATCATCCAGGAGCTGGAGTCGGTCTTCCGGGGCGCCGGCTGGAACGTGATCAAGCTGATCTGGGACCGCAGCTGGGACCCGCTGCTGGCGCAGGACCGCGACGGCGTCCTCGTCGACCGGATGAACCGGACGCCCGACGGTCAGTTCCAGACGTACGCCACCGAGTCCGGCGGGTACATCCGCGACCACTTCTTCGGCGACGACCACCGGCTGCGCGCGATGGTCGAGAACATGACCGACGACCAGATCCTCCATCTGGGGCGCGGCGGCCACGACCACCGGAAGATCTTCGCTGCCTACGCGGCGGCGCTGGCCCACAAGGGTCAGCCGACGGTCATCCTGGCCAAGACGGTCAAGGGCTGGACGCTGGGGCCGAACTTCGAGGGCCGCAACGCCACGCACCAGATGAAGAAGCTGACGGTGGACGACCTCAAGCGCTTCCGGGACCGGCTGCACCTGCCGATCTCCGACAAGCAGCTGGAGGACCCCTACGAGGCGCCGTACTTCCATCCGGGCAAGGACTCGGAGGAGATCCAGTACATGCACGACCGGCGCCGGTCGCTGGACGGGTACGTGCCCACCCGGGTGCTGCGGGGCAAGCCGCTGGAGCTGCCGGGCGACCAGGCCTACGCCGCGATGAAGAAGGGCTCCGGCAAGCAGACGATCGCCACCACCATGGCGTTCGTGCGGCTGCTGAAGGACCTGATGCGGGACAAGGGGATCGGCAAGCGGTTCGTGCTGATCGCGCCGGACGAGTACCGGACGTTCGGCATGGACTCGTTCTTCCCGAGCGCCAAGATCTACAACCCGATGGGCCAGCAGTACGAGTCCGTCGACCGGGAGCTGCTGCTCGCCTACAAGGAGTCGCCGACCGGCCAGATGCTGCACGACGGCATCTCCGAGGCCGGTTGCACCGCCTCGCTGATCGCCGCCGGCTCGGCCCACGCGACGCACGGCGAGCCGCTGATCCCGGTGTACGTCTTCTACTCGATGTTCGGCTTCCAGCGCACCGGCGACCAGTTCTGGCAGATGGCCGACCAGATGGCGCGCGGCTTCGTCCTGGGCGCGACGGCCGGCCGGACCACGCTGACCGGTGAGGGCCTCCAGCACGCGGACGGCCACTCGCAGCTGCTGGCCTCCACCAACCCGGCCTGCGTGGCCTACGACCCTGCCTTCGGGTTCGAGATCGCGCACATCGTGCGGGACGGTCTGCGGCGGATGTACGGCTCCTCGCCGGAGCACCCGCACGGCGAGGACGTCTTCTACTACCTGACCGTCTACAACGAGCCGATCGTGCACCCGGCCGAGCCGGAGGACGTGGACGTCGAGGGCATCCTCAAGGGCATCCACCGGTACGCGCCGGGCACGGCGGGGTCGGTCCCGGCTCAGATCATGGCCTCGGGCGTGGCCCTGCCGTGGGCGCTGGAGGCGCAGCGGATCCTCGCCGAGGACTGGGACGTGCGGGCCGACGTCTGGTCGGCGACCTCCTGGAACGAGCTGCGGCGCGAGGCGGTGGACGTGGAGGAGCACAACCTGCTGCACCCGGAGGAGGAACCGCGGGTGCCCTGGGTGACGCAGAAGCTCTCGGGCGCGGAGGGCCCGTTCGTGGCGGTCTCCGACTGGATGCGGTCGGTTCCCGACCAGATCGCGCGGTGGGTGCCCGGTCCGTACACCTCGCTGGGCGCCGACGGCTTCGGGTTCGCCGACACCCGCGGTGCGGCGCGCCGCTTCTTCCACATCGACGCCCAGTCGGTGGTGGTGGCGGTGCTGTCCGAGCTGGCCAAGGCCGGCCGTGTCGACCGCGGGGTGCTGAAGCAGGCGATCGACCGGTACCGGATCCTCGACGTGCGGGCGGCCGACCCCGGCACCATGGGCGGCGACGCCTGATCCTTCGCGTGTCCCGGGCCCTCACCGCCTTTCCGGGCGGTGAGGGCCCTTTCTACGATTCACGGATGGTCATGGACGAAACGACTGCCTCCGCGGCTCCCGCGACTTCTGCGGCTTCCACCGCTTCGGTGGCGGCGACGGCCCCGCTGGAGGCCTGGGAGCGGCGCACCCAGCGGCCGCTGCTGTTCCTCGCGGTGGTGTTCGCCGTCGCCTACGCGGTGCCGATCGTGGACCCGGACGCGACGGCGGCGGTGGTCCGGACGTGCCGGTGGGTGGAGTGGGTGGTCTGGGCCGCGTTCGCGGTGGACTACTCGGCGCGGCTGTGGCTCTCGGAGGACCGCTGGGAGTTCTTCCGCACGCACGTGCTGGACCTGCTGGCGGTGCTGCTGCCGCTGCTGAGCCCGCTGCGGCTGCTGCGGCTGGTCTCCACCCTGGTCCTGGTGGGCCAGCGGGCGCGGCTGAGCTCGCAGGTGCGGCTGACCACGTACGTCGCCGGGTCGGTGGTGGGGCTGCTGGTCTTCGGCTCGCTGGCCGTGCTGTCGGTGGAGCGCAATGCGCCGGGCGGCAACATCAGGACGCTGGGCGACGCGGTGTGGTGGGCGTTCACCACGATGACGACGGTCGGCTACGGGGACCTGGCGCCGACGACCGGGCTGGGGCGGCTGCTGGCGGTGGGGCTGATGCTGTCCGGCATCGCGCTGCTCGGCGTGGTGACCGCCAACATCGCGGCCTGGTTCATCGCCCAGTTCGACAAGGACGACGCGGAGGAGCGGCGCCAGACGGAGGAGATCCGCACGCTCACCGAGGAGGTCCGCGCCCTGCGCACGGAGATCGCCGCCCTCACCGCCGCCCGGCCGGGCCCTCCCGAACCC
>NZ_JBRIOU010000003.1:22875-24072 GCF_053474865.1 Streptomyces sp. CO7 | reverse complement strand
GCCAAGGACCACTGACGGCACCGCCGGCACCGCCGGCACCGACGACCTCCCGTCCCCGCCGGACACCCTCGGGGACCACGCCACAGCACCACCGGGCCCGCGCGATCGAGACCACCGGGCGGCCCTGGTCACCGTCCGCCCCGCCGGACGCCTGACAGCCCCAGGCCGCTGTCCCCGGGGGCCGGGGGCGCGCGGAACCACCGGGGGACCCGGGACTCCGCGCCGGCAGCCGCGGACGGACGGGCACCCCGGTCGCACCGGCGGCGTCGCCGCCCCACACGTCCGCCACTGCGGCAGGGGCGCGTGCCCGGCGAGGGCGCGGCCCGGCACCGGGATCCGCAGGACGCACCGGCGGCCGGCCGAGGCTCGGCCCGGGCCCCTGGGGAACCCCCGAGGAGACACCCCGGGCCCCCGGCGACGTCGCCGGGGGCCCGGGTCCGCTCAGCGGCGGCGGTGAATGGGGGCGCGACCGCGCCCGGGCATGCCGAAGGGCGCCGGAGCGGAGAGGAGGCGCTCCGGCGCCCTTCGGCCCAGGGACGGGCGGGTCAGAGGATTCCCGCGCCCGTTCCTGCCCCGGCGAGAGCGATCAGCGCCAGGACGGTGTCGATCGCACCGAGGACGACCGCGACCAGCGCGGGCCACCCCGCGCTCGCGCCCTTCCAGGTGCGTCCCATCGCGAGCCAGCCGCACACGACCGCCGCCGGGCCGAGGATGATCCCGGCGACGAAGAGTCCGGCGACCGCGCAGACGACTCCGATGATCGCGAGCGTCGCGCTGTCCAGCCCGGTCCGTGACGAGCTCACGCCACGTGAGCGGGGGTGCCTGCGCGCGCCTTGTCCGAAGCCGGCCATATCAACTCCCTTGCACCCTCTGCCTTGTAGGGGCGCCTATCGGGTTCACTGTTCGGATTGCCCGCAAAGGGCGTGCCATTTATGCCAGTTACGGCTTTCCGGCGACCGGGCCGGTCTCCTAGGGTTCCCCCCGATGACGACCTCGCCGACCCGTCCCGCCTTCGGGCCGCCCCGTCGCGGCCTGCGGCGGAGAGCGGCCCACGCCCTGCCCGCCCTCGCGGTGGTCTTCGCCCTGCTGACCACCTCCGGCTGGGCCGCGCTCCCCGGCCACCGGCAGGCCGGCGCGCTCGCCGCGGATGTCGCGGCGTGGGGGCGCGGCCGGATCGACGGCCGGCCGCTGCCCGAC
>NZ_JBRIOU010000003.1:16625-22775 GCF_053474865.1 Streptomyces sp. CO7 | reverse complement strand
GCTGGCCGCCTTCTTCGCCTCCCTCACCTCCCGTGAGCGACGCCGCCTCGCCCGCAGCCACCCGCTGGCCGTCGGCGACATGAACGGCGCGCCGGTGCGGCTGCGGTACTACGCCAACCGGCTGGCCCTGGCCGAGGCGCTGCGCGGCGAACGCGCGCGGCCCCGCGACCCCCGGCTGGACGCGGAGGGCAGGGCCGAGGCCCGCCGCAGACTGCACCGCCTCGCCTCGCTGGCGGACGGGGACCGCAAGGTGCTGGCGTTCGACCCGGAGGGGCGCGGGCGGGTCGCCGAGGTCTTCGGCGACCTGGAGCGCGCCGACCGGATCTCCGTGGTGGTGCCCGGCGCGGGCACCGATCTGCTCACCTTCCAGCGCTCCGCCCTCCCCCGCTCCGCCCCGGTGGGCATGGCGCTGGCGCTCCGCCGGGCCCAGCGGGAGGCCCGGCCCGAGGTGCGCACCGCGGTGATCGCCTGGGCCGACTACACCGCCCCGGAGGGTCTGGGCGTGGACGCGGCGACCGCCTCGCTCGCCTCGGCGGGCGCGGGCCGGCTGTCCGCGCTGGTGGGTGCCCTGCCGGGCAAGGCGGGCGTCGCGCTGTTCTGCCACAGCTACGGCTCGGTGGTGTGCGGGCTGGCCGCGCGGTCGCTGCCCGGCCGGGTCACCGACATCGTGGTGGCCGGCAGCCCCGGGATGCGCACCGAGCGCGCCTCCCGCCTCGGCTCCCGGGCGCGGATCTGGGCCGCCCGCTCCGCCGGGGACTGGGTCGGGGAGCTGCCCCACGTGGAGCTCGGCGGACTGGGCCACGGGGCCGACCCGGTCTCCCCCGCGTTCGGCGCCAGGGTGCTGTCCGCGGCGGGGGCGAAGGGGCACACCGGATACTTCGCGCCAGGCAGCGAAAGTCTGGGGAATTTCGCTCTGGTCGCGGCCGGGGATCCGTCGGCCGTGCACTGCGCGCGCGAAGAAGACGCGTGCGGAACCGTTCCTACCGGAGGGTCGCCGGTCAGAAGCTCGTAGCGCCGGAAAAATTTGGGGCCTGTCGGACACGGGACGTCGAGGGGGAGGCACGCTTACGATGAGCCGCATGGGTGACGTACTGGCCGGATTTCATGCCGCCTGGGAGTTCGGGTCCGACTCCGTGCTCATCCGCTACGAACGGGGGATCCGCACACCGAGACTGTTCCAGGCGCTCGGCGAGCGCCGTGTACCGCTCGCCGCCCTCGCCGGGGTCGAGCTGTCCCGCGGGCGGCGCGGCACCGTCGTGCTGCGCGCCCGGCCGAGGGCGGGGGCCGACCCGCTGATGGACGCCGCCGACGGCCAGCTGCCGGAGGGCAGCGACCCGTACCGGCTGGTGCTGCCCGGCGACCGGGAGACGCTGGCCGAGTACTACGCGGACGAGCTGCGCGCCCTGCTGCCGGGCGATCCGGGTCCGACGACGAGCTGCCTGGTCGCGCCACCGGAGGCGCCGCGGCAGTTCAAGGCCTACGACGCGAAGGCGTCCTTCGACGGCTCGACGGTGACCTTCCGCTGGTCCTGGACGGGCGCGTCCTCCGCCAAGTGGAAGACCGGCGACCAGTACGTGCCGGTGGCCGACCTGGCGGGGGTGGAGTGGCGTTCCCCGGAGGCGCTGGAGGGGCACCTGCGGCTGCTGCGGCGGGGCGCGTCGGACCACGGGCCGCACGTGCCGGTGGACCAGGACCCCTCGGCGGTGGTGTTCGGGCTCGGGTACGGCCCGGTGCACGAGTCGCTGCCGTTCGCGGCGGCGGTCCTGGCCGCGGCGCGGGCCGCCGGCGGCGCGGCGGACAGGAACACGGCCGAGCGGATGACGCCGGTGGCGGTCGGGGTGACCCGGCGCGACCCGGCGGACATCGCCGACCGGATCCGTCACCTCGGCGAGCTGCACCAGGCGGGGCTGGTCACCGACGAGGAGTTCACCGCCAAGAAGGCCGACCTCCTCGCCGAACTCTGAGCCCGCCGGGTCAGTACGCGTCCCCGGTGGTCGACGAGGTGATGATGCCGTCGTGGGCGAAGTCCCCCGGCGGGATGCCGGGGTGGTGTCCCCCGGGCCGCGGGCGCGGGCCGGGCGGGCCGAGGGCCAGCCGGGAGACGATGCGGTAGCGGTCGCCCCGGTAGACGGAGTGGACGTACTCGACGGGGCGTCCCGAGGTGTCCGTGGTGAGGCGCTCGATGAGCAGCGCCGGGGAGAGCACCGGCACGTCGAGGACGGCGGCCTCCGCCTCGTTGACGACGGTCGGCTCGATGGACTGGGTGGCCTCGTGCACGGTCACCCCGTGGTGCTCCCTGAGGTGGTCGTAGAGGTCGCCGGCCTCCAGTTCGTCGGAGGTGAGCGAGGCGGGCACCAGGGTGGCCGGGAAGTGCAGGTGCTCGACGGCCATCGGGGCCCCGTCCACCAGGCGCAGCCGGGCGATGTAGACCAGCTCGGCGGCCGGTGAGATCCGCAGCCGGCGGCCGATGCGGGCCCCGGCCTGCAGCGTGGCGCGCTCCAGGATGCGGCTGGACCAGGAACCGGAGGCGGAGGGGACGTCCAGCGGGGCCCGGTCCGAGGTCAGCTCCTGGGTGATCTTGGCGGGGGCGACGAAGGTGCCCCGGCCCTGTTCCCTGGTCAGCAGGCCGGTGGCCACCAGGCCGTCGACCACCGCGCGCAGGGTCGGCCGGGACACGCCGAGTTCGGCGCACAGGGCGCGCTCGGAGGGGATCGCGTCGCCCGGCCGGCTGGCCTCGATCAGGACGCGCAGGTGCTCGCGGACACGTTCCCGCTTGAGCATGGCGCTCGACGACCCGCTCCGCATGACGGCCTCCCTCCCCGGCCGCGGACGGACCGGCTGGTCAACTACCCAACCCGCCGACCGGTCAACTGGTCAAGCGGCGTGCCGCACCTTCCCTGAACCCGAAGTGCTCAGTATTTCCAAGGGTGTTGAGTAATTCCTGGGGGATTGACGGGCCCTGCGGAGGGTGCCAACTTCGTTTACCACTCCATGCCGGATGACCAATTGGTCAGGTCTCATCGAGGTGACCGTGAAGATCCGCATCATCGCCGGTCTGTCCGCCCTGGCGGCGGCAGCCGCGCTCACCAGCTGCAGTTCGGGTTCGTCCTCCGACAAGGGCGACGGCCCGCAGAAGATCACCGTGTGGATCATGAAGGACAGCGTCACCGACGACTTCCTCGCCCGCTTCACCAAGGCCTTCGAGAAGGACCACCCCGACCTGGACCTGGACATCCAGATCCAGGAGTGGAACGGCATCGGTGAGAAGGTCACCGCGGCCCTGGCCAGCAACGACGCCCCGGACGTGATCGAGGTCGGCAACACCCAGGTCGCGCAGTACTCGGCGAGCGGCGGAGTCAAGGACCTCAGCGACAAGGTGGAGGAGCTCAAGGGCTCCGACTGGCTGCCGGGCCTGGCCGAGCCGGGGAAGATCGACGGCAAGCAGTACGGCATCCCCTGGTACGCGGCCAACCGGGTGGTCATCTACCACAAGGACCACTTCGCGAAGGCCGGCATCAAGGAGCCCCCGAAGACCCGGGACGAGTGGATCGAGGTCACCGAGAAGCTGAACAGCGACAAGGTCCAGGGCATCTACCTGCCGGGCCAGAACTGGTACACGCTGGCCGGCTTCGTCTGGGAGGACGGCGGCGACCTCGCGGTCCACACCCAGGGCCCTTGGAAGGGCTCGCTGGACACGCCCGAGGCGCTGCGCGGCATGGAGTTCTACAAGAAACTCCAGGCGCTCGGCAAGGGCCCCAAGGACTCCGACGAGGCCGAGCCGCCGCAGGCCGAGGTGTTCGCCAAGGGCGACGTCGCGCAGGTGATCGCGGTGCCCGGCGGCGCGAAGATCATCGAGCAGGCCAATCCCGAACTCGCGGGCAAGCTGGGCTTCTTCCCCGTCCCCGGCAACACTCCGGGCAAGCCGGGCGCGACCTTCACCGGCGGGTCCGACCTGATCGTCCCGGAGGCCTCCGCGCACCAGGACGCCGCCTACCAGGCGATCGAGGCGCTGGCCGGCGACACCTGGCAGAGCGACATGGCCAGGACCATGAGCTACGTGCCCAACCGGACCTCGCTGGCCTCCGTCATCCAGGACAACGAGGGCACCGCGGCGATGGCCGCGGCCGCCGCCCAGGGCCGGGCCACGCCCAACTCGCCGCAGTGGGCCGCCGTCGAGGCCGCCAACCCGATCAAGGAGTACATGACGGCCGTCCTCACCGGCCAGGACATGGCGAAGGCGGCGAAGAAGGCCTCCGAGAGCATCACCAAGACGCTGAACTCATGAAACGGCCGGCATCCGCGGACGCGCGGGAGGGGACGAGGGCGGACGCCCCGGCCGCGGTCCCCGGCCCCTCCCCCGTCTCCTCCCGGGGCCGCGGCCGCTTCGACCCGCGCGGCCTGTGGCCCTACCTGCTGATCGCCCCCACCGTCGTGGGCGCCGTGCTGCTGCTGGGCTACCCCCTGATCCGCAACCTGCTGATCTCGGTGCAGGAGTTCGGGATGGGCGAGCTCATCCGCGGCGACGCCGGCTTCGTGGGCCTGGCCAACTACCGGGAGATCCTGTCCGACCCGGAGCTGTGGGAGGTCGTCCGCCGCACCCTGTGGTGGACGCTGCTCAACGTCGTGCTGATCATGGTGCTCGGCACGCTGGTGGCGCTGATGCTGCAGCGGCTGGGCCGGGTGATGCGGATCGTGGTGACCAGCGGTCTGGTGCTCGCCTGGGCCAGCCCGGTCATCGCGACCACCACGGTCTTCCAGTGGCTGTTCGCCTCCCGGCTCGGCGTCGTGAACTGGGCGCTCACCCGCCTCGGCTTCGCGTCGTTCGAGGACTTCTCCTGGACGGCGAACGGCACGGCCGCCTTCACCGTGCTGCTCCTGATCGTGGTGTGGCAGTCGGTGCCCTTCGTCGCGATCACCCTGCACGCGGCGCTGCTGACGGTGCCGGCCGAGCTCTACGAGTCGGCGCGGCTGGACGGGGCGGGGGCGTGGCGGATCTTCCGGTCGATCACCCTGCCCATCCTGCGGCCGGTCTTCGGGCTGATCCTGTGCCTGGAGATCATCTGGGTCTTCCGCTGCTTCGCCCAGATCTGGGCGATCACCGGCGGCGGACCGGACCAGGCCACCACGACCCTGCCGGTCTACGCCTACCGGATCGCCCAGTCCCTGCACCGCTACGACCTCGGCGCGGCGGTCTCCACCCTGACCGTGCTCCTGCTGCTCGCCGTGCTGATCCCGTACCTGCGCCAGATGCTCCGTCAGGAGGCCGAGGAATGAGCACAGGAGTGAGCCGGGCGGCGCGGCGCCGTCTGCCGCTGAACGCCGGGGCGCTGATCGTCTTCGTCCTCTCGGCGTTCCCCGTCTACTGGATGATCCTCACGGCGTTCAAGCCGACGCCGGAGATCCAGGCCGAGACCCCGGTCTTCTGGCCCACCTCCCTGACCCTGGAGCACTTCACCACCGCCGCCCGGGCGGACGGCTTCGCCCAGTTCTGGCGCAACAGCCTGCTGGTCACCCTGACCTGCGTGGTGCTGGCACTGGTGGTGGCGCTGGGCGCGGCCTTCGCGGTGGCGCGGATGCGCTGGAAGGGCCGCCGGGCCTTCGTCCTGATGGTGTTCGTCGCCCAGGTCGCCCCCTGGGAGGCGTTGCTGATCCCGATGTACGTCATCGCCCGGGACACCGACATGCTCGACCGGCTGCCGACGCTCACCCTGATCTACTTCATGATCACGCTGCCCTTCACGGTGGTGACCCTCCGGTCGTTCCTCACCGGCATCCCGGTGGAGCTGGAGGAGGCCGCCCGGGTCGACGGGTGCACCCGCTCCCAGGCGTTCCGCCGCGTCACCTTCCCGCTGCTGGCGCCCGGCCTGCTGGCGACCTCGCTCTTCGGCTTCATCACCGCCTGGAACGAGTTCGCCTTCGCCAACATGCTGATCATCAAGAACCAGGACGACCGCACCCTGCCGGTCTGGCTCTCCTCGTTCTCCAACGTCTTCGGCACCGACTGGGGGGCCACCATGGCCGCCTCCACGCTGTTCGCCCTTCCCGTCCTGCTGCTCTTCCTGGTGCTCCAGCACCGGGTCGCCGCCGGCATGGCCGGCGGCGCGGTGAAGGGGTAGGGCGCCGCCGCGCGTGCGCGCCGCTCCCCCACCC
>NZ_JBRIOU010000003.1:15970-16525 GCF_053474865.1 Streptomyces sp. CO7 | reverse complement strand
CGTCAGCGGCAACCGGATCCGCGCCACCCTGCTCGCCGCCGCGCTCGCCGCCGGCGTCGGCTGCGCCACCCTCACCACCCTGCCCGCGGCCGCCGCCGGGGAGCAGGTCAAGGTCCAGTACCGGCAGAGCTCCACCGGCGGCGACCAGGCCGAGCCCTGGTTCAAGGTGGTGAACACCGGCTCCTCCTCGTTGTCCCTCGGCCAGGTGAAGCTGCGGTACTACTTCAAGGCCGAGGCGGGCGCCTCGTACACCTTCCGCTGCTCCTGGGCGGTCAAGGGCTGCGCCAACATCACCGGGACCTTCGGAACCCTGGCCAACCCGACGGCCACCGCCGACCGGTACCTGGAGATCGGCTTCACCTCCGGGGCCGGCAGTCTCGCCGCGGGCGCCGACAGCGGCGACCTGCAACTGCGCTTCCACCGCTCCGACTGGCGCCCGCTGGTGCAGAGCGACGACTACTCCTTCGGTCCCTCCCAGACCTCCTACGGGGACTGGAGCAAGGTCACCGCGACCGTCGGCGGCAGCCAGGTCTGGGGCACCGCGCCGGCCGGCAA
>NZ_JBRIOU010000003.1:13252-15870 GCF_053474865.1 Streptomyces sp. CO7 | reverse complement strand
AACCCGCCGGGCGGCGGCGCCACGCTCTTCGACGACTTCACCTACACCTCGCACACCGACCCGGCGCTCGCCTCCCACGGCTGGAGCGTGCGCTCCAACTCCGGCGGCCCCGGCGTGCCCGGCGCGACCTGGGCGCCGGAGAACGTCACCTTCGTGCGCGACGGCTCCAACACGGTGATGAACCTGGAGACCTCCACGGCCGGCACCGCCGGGACCACCGAGATGACCGAGGTCCTCACCCGCGCGGTCAAGTTCCGCAACGGCACCTACGCGGCCCGGGTCCACTTCTCCGACGCCCCGCGCAGCGGTCCGGACGGCGACCGTCTCGTGCAGACCTTCTTCACCATCAACGACCTCACCGCGCCGATGGCCGACGACTACGCCGAGTACGACTTCGAGTACCTGCCCAACGGCGGCTGGGGCGAGCCCTCCAACATCCTGTACACCACCTCGTGGGAGACCTACCGGCCCGACCCGTGGGAGGCGGTCAACGCGCACAGCGAGTCCCGCACCAGCTACGCCGGCTGGCACGACCTGGTCGTCACGATCGACAACAGCAGCATCGTCTACTACGTGGACGGCCAGGAGTTCGGCCGTCACGACTCCCGGTACCTGCCGGAGCGGCCGATGTCGATCAACTTCAACCAGTGGCTGATCGACCTGGCCGGCCAGACCAGCACCACGCCGCGTTCCTACGACCAGAAGGTCGACTACGTCCTCCACGTGAAGGACCAGGTCCTCACCCCGGCCCAGGTGGCGGCCAAGGTGGCCGCCTACCGCACGGCCGGGACCGCCTTCCAGGACACGGTGCCCAACGCCTGACGGGTACGGGGGGGGTGGGCGGCGCGGAGGGGCACGATCCTCCGCGCCGCCCGATCTTCCGCACACAGGTGCGGATATTTCACCTGTTCGGGTGAGTCTGGATTGGACGCCCACCCCCATGGGCAGCCCAAGGTCACAGCGGGTCAGGCCCTCCGCAGGACATGCGGAGGGCGCCGGTCCGTTCGTGCGCGGCCGGAGGGGAGCGGCGGACGAACGGACCGGCGGCGCTATCGTCCGGGCATGGTCCTCGCCCGACGCGCCCTGCCCGACGACGCCCGTGAGGTGCTGCGGCTCCGCCAGGTCATGCTCGACGCGGTGCACCCCGGACGCACGCCGTCGGATCCGGGCGGTACGCCCGAGTGGCACGCCGGGGCGCTGGAGCCGCTGCGGCGCCGGCTCGCCGACAAGGACGGCGACTTCGCCGCGTTCGTGGTCGACCACCCCGAGAACCCCGGGACGCTGGCGTCGCTGGCGGTCGGACAGATCGGTTACCGGATCGGGGGGCCGGACAACCCGGGCGGACTCGACGGCCACGTGTTCAGCGTGGCGACCGATCCGGACGCGCGTCGCCGTGGGTACTCCCGGGCCTGCGTGGAACTGCTGCTCTCCTGGTTCCGCGAGCAGGGCTGCGCACGGGTCGGGCTCACCGCGTCGGCCGACGCCGAGCCGCTCTACACCTCGCTCGGCTTCGTCCCCAACCCGTACCCCTCGATGCGGCTGGTGCTCTGATCCGCCTACGCTCTTCGACATGAACAGCTTGGCGATGATCGAGTCCTGGCCCGTGACCACCGCCGCGGCGGGCGTGGTGCGGGCGGACGGCACGGTGGCCGGCGTCCACGGCCCTGTCGACCACCGGTTCCCGCTGGCCTCGGTCACCAAGCCGCTGGCCGCGTACGCGGTGCTGGTGGCGTACGAGGAGGGCGCGCTCGAACTGGACGAGCCGGCCGGTCCCGAGGGCGCGACCGTCCGCCACCTCCTCGCGCACACCTCCGGTCTCGCCTTCGACGAGCACAGGGTGATGGCCGCCCCCGGGGAGCGGCGGATCTACTCCAACGCCGGCTTCGAGGAGCTGGGCCGCCACCTGGAGAAGGCGACGGAGATGCCCTTCGCCGAGTACGCCCGCCAGGCCGTGCTCGAGCCCCTCGGCATGACCGCCACCGCCCTGGACGGCTCGCCCGCCAAGGACGGCGTCTCCACCGTCTCCGACCTGCTCCGCTTCGCCGCCGAGGTCCAGGCCCCGCGTCTGCTGGACCCGCGGACGGTGCTGGAGGCGATGACCGTGCAGTTCCCCGGCACCAAGGGGGTGCTCCCCGGGTACGGGCACCAGAACCCCAACGACTGGGGCCTCGGCTTCGAGATCCGCGACGGCAAGTCCCCGCACTGGACCGGGTCCGCCTCCTCCCCCGCCGTCTTCGGCCACTTCGGCCAGTCCGGCACCTTCCTGTGGGTCGACCCCCACGCCCGCCTCGCCTGCGTCGCCCTCACCGACCGCCCCTTCGCCCAGTGGGCGATCGACGCCTGGCCCCCGTTCACCGACGCGGTACTGGCCGAGGCCCGCCACTAGGTCAGGTGGCCGGGGCGGCCCGAGGCCGGTCGGGGAACTCCCACACCAGGAACTCCGCCGCGTCGGCCGCCTCCGCCACCAGGCCCTTCTCGTCCGAGAGGCGGGCCGCGTCGCCCGCGGTCAGCACCCGTCCGTCCAGCGCCAGTTCGCCCGAGGCGAGGTGGACGTAGAGCGAACCGGCGTCGGGCAGCGCCACGTTGTCGCCCGCGGCGAGGCGGTGGATGTGCAGCAC
>NZ_JBRIOU010000003.1:4871-13152 GCF_053474865.1 Streptomyces sp. CO7 | reverse complement strand
CCCAACTCCCGCACCAGCGTGTACACCGGCTCGCCGCCCGCGGCCACGGGCGTCAGCCACATCTGCAGGAACCGCAGCGGTACGGCCCCGTCGTTGCGCTCGACGTGCCGGACCCCGGCCGCCGCGCTGAGGTGCTGAAGGTCGCCGGGGCGTACTCGCCGTTCGCGTCCGCCGGAGTCGCGGTGGGTGAGCTCGCCCTCCAGGACCCAGGTGACGATCTCCACGTGCCGGTGCGGATGCTCGTCGAACCCGGAGCCCGGCTCCAGCCGCTCCTCGTTGACGGCGATCAGCGGGCCGAAGCCGAGGTTGTCCGGGTCGTAGTGGGAGCCGAAGGAGAAGGCGTGGCGGGTGGTGATCCCCGCGCCGGGGTCACCGCCCGGGTACCGGCCGCCGGCCCGCCGTACGTCGATGGTCACACCGGCCACGCTACCGGCGCCGCACCGCGCGGCCCGCGGGGCCCGCCGGGGCCGGTCACCAGCCCGGTGTGACGGTCCGCACACGGACCGCTGCCACCCGGCGCGTCGCAAGCCGACCGGCATGGGGCACCCTTGGGGGCGTGCCCGCACCAGATCCTTCCGAAGCCGCTCCGTCCGCGTCCGGCCCGCCCGCCCCGCACCGCTACTCCGCCACGCTGAAACGGCTGGAGCGGTCGTCCGGCAGCCTCGCCGCGCAGGCGATCGCGCGGATGGACGAGACGCTGCCCTGGTACCGGGCGATGCCTCCGGAGAACAGGTCCTGGATCGGTCTGGTCGCGCAGGCGGGCATCGCCGCGTTCACCGAGTGGTTCCGCCGCCCGCAGACCCCGACGCAGGCGATCTCGACCGACGTCTTCGGCACGGCCCCCCGCGAGCTGACCCGCGCCATCACGCTGCGGCAGACCGTGGAGATGGTGCGCACCACCATCGAGGTGATGGAGTCGGCGATCGACGAGGTCGCCGCGCCGGGCGACGAGTCGGTGCTGCGCGAGGCGCTGCTGGTCTACGCGCGGGAGATCGCCTTCGCCACCGCCCAGGTGTACGCCCAGGCCGCCGAGGCGCGCGGCGCCTGGGACGCCCGCCTGGAGTCGCTGGTGGTCAACGCGGTGCTCTCCGGGGAGGCCGACGAGGGCGCGGTGAGCCGGGCCGCGGCGCTGGGCTGGAACTCGCCGGAGCACGTGTGCGTGGTGCTGGGCACCGCCCCCGAGGGCGACAGCGAGCTGACCGTGGAGGCGATCCGGCGCGCCGCGCGGCACACCAAGCTGCAGGTGCTGACCGGCGTGCTGGGCCACCGCCTGGTGGTGATCGCCGGCGGCAGCGACAACCCGATGCACGTGGCGAAGTCGCTGATCGGGCCGTTCGCCGCCGGCCCGGTGGTGGCCGGTCCCGTGGTGCCCGACCTGCTGGCGGCGACCCGTTCCGCGCAGGCGGCGACCGCCGGGCTCAAGGCGTGCTCGGCCTGGCCGGACGCCCCTCGCCCGGTGCTGGCGGACGACCTGCTGCCGGAGCGCGCGATCGCCGGGGACCCGATGGCGCGCGAGCAGCTGGTGGAGGAGATCTACAGACCGCTGGAGGAGGCCGGATCGGCGCTGCTGGAGACGCTCAGCGTCTACCTGGAGCAGGCGAGCAGCCTGGAGGGCGCGGCCCGCATGTTGTTCGTCCACCCCAACACCGTGCGCTACCGGCTCCGACGTGTGACCGATGTCACCGGGTGGTCACCTTCCGACGTCCGCTCCGCGTTCGCCCTGCGGGTGGCCCTGGTCCTCGGGCGTCTCACCGATGGTGATCACCTCGCCTGAGCGTTTGTCCAGGTCCTACAACTAGCCTTGCCGTTCTTCGTCCCTGTCCCCACGGGCGGGGGTCGCCGTCTCCGAGAGAGAGTGTGAAAGTGCTCGTACTCGTCGCTCCCGGCCAGGGCGCACAGACGCCCGGCTTCCTGACTCCCTGGCTCGAACTCCCCGGCGCCGCCGACCGCCTCGCCGCGTGGTCGGACGCGATCGGCCTCGACCTCGTCCACCACGGGACCGAGGCCGACGCCGACGCGATCCGCGACACCGCGGTGGCGCAGCCGCTGCTGGTCGCGGCCGGTCTGCTGTCCGCGTCGGCGCTCGGCGACGTGACGCCCGGCGCGGTCGCCGGTCACAGCGTCGGCGAGATCACCGCCGCCGCGTTCGCCGGCGTGCTGGAGGACTCCGCCGCGCTGTCGCTGGTGCGCACCCGCGGTCTGGCGATGGCCGAGGCCGCCGCCGTCACCGAGACGGGGATGGCCGCGCTGCTCGGCGGCGACCCCGACGTGACGGTCGCGCACCTGGAGAAGCTGGGCCTGACCCCGGCGAACATGAACGGCGCGGGTCAGATCGTGGCCGCGGGCACCGCCGCGCAGATCGAGGCGCTGGTGGAGGACAAGCCCGAGGGCGTGCGCCGCGTGGTGCCGCTGAAGGTGGCCGGCGCGTTCCACACGCACCACATGGCCCCCGCGGTCGACAAGCTCGCCGCGGCCGCCGAGGCGCTCACCCCGGCCGACCCGCGGGTCGCCTACGTCTCCAACAAGGACGGCGCGGCGGTCTCCTCCGGCGCCGAGGTGCTGCAGCGGCTGGTCGGCCAGGTCGCCAACCCTGTCCGCTGGGACCTGTGCATGGAGACGTTCCAGAAGCTCGGCGTGACCGCGCTGATCGAGGTCTGCCCCGGCGGCACGCTCACGGGCATCGCCAAGCGCGCCCTGCCGGGCGTCAAGACGCTCGCCCTGAAGACCCCCGACGACCTCGACGCGGCTCGCGCGCTCATCGCCGACCACGCCTGACGCCCCAGAAGGAGCCGACCGAACATGTCGAAGATCAAGCCCAGCAAGGGCGCCCCGTACGCGCGGATCCTGGGCGTGGGCGGCTACCGCCCCGCGCGGGTCGTGCCCAACGAGGTGATCCTCGAGACGATCGACTCCTCCGACGAGTGGATCCGGTCGCGCTCCGGCATCCGGACCCGGCACTGGGCGAACGACGAGGAGACCGTCCCGGCGATGTCGCTGGAGGCGGCCGGCAAGGCGCTGGCCGCCGCCGGGATCGACGCCGCGCAGGTGGGCGCGGTCGTGGTCGCGACGGTCTCCCACTTCGAGCAGACCCCGGCCGTCGCCACCGAGATCGCCGCCAAGCTCGGCACGGACAAGGCCGCCGCCTTCGACATCTCGGCCGGCTGCGCGGGCTTCGGCTACGCGCTGACGCTCGCCAAGGGCATGGTCGTCGAGGGGTCCGCCGAGTACGTGGTCGTGATCGGCGTGGAGCGCCTGTCGGACCTGACGGACCTGGAGGACCGCGCGACGGCCTTCCTGTTCGGCGACGGCGCGGGCGCCGTGGTGGTCGGCCCGTCCGACGAGCCCGGCATCGGCCCGACGGTCTGGGGCTCCGAGGGCGACAAGTCCGGCGTCATCAAGCAGACGGTCTCCTGGAACCGCTACCGCGTCGGCGACCTCGACGAGCTGCCGCTGGACGAGGCCGGCCGGGTGAAGTTCCCCGCCCTCACCCAGGAGGGCCAGACGGTGTTCCGCTGGGCCGTCTTCGAGATGGCGAAGGTCGCCCAGCAGGCGCTGGACGCGGCCGGGATCGGCCCGGACGAGCTGGACGTGTTCATCCCGCACCAGGCCAACGAGCGCATCATCGACTCGCTGTTCAAGACCCTCAAGCTTCCCGGGACGGTCACCGTCGCGCGGGACGTCCGCACCACCGGCAACACCTCGGCCGCCTCCATCCCGCTGGCGATGGACCGGCTGATGGAGACGGGCGAGGCCAAGAGCGGCGACACGGCCCTGGTCATCGGTTTCGGTGCCGGACTGGCCTACGCCGCGACGGTCGTTACCCTCCCCTAGGCGTTCCGTTCCGGGACGAAGCGTTCCGGCACGGACATGTGGACATAGAGCGCCACACCCTCAGAAATACATCTACGAAGGAGCGCCGACATGGCCGCCACCCAGGAAGAGATCGTCGCCGGTCTCGCCGAGATCGTGAACGAGATCGCCGGCATCCCCACCGAGGACGTCCAGCTGGACAAGTCCTTCACCGACGACCTGGACGTCGACTCCCTGTCCATGGTCGAGGTCGTCGTCGCCGCCGAGGAGCGCTTCGACGTGAAGATCCCGGACGAGGACGTCAAGACGCTCAAGACGGTGGGCGACGCCGCCGACTACATCCTCAAGCACCAGAGCTGAGCGACCCTCAGCACCTGGGCTTGGCCCCCGCCACCCGGCAGCGTCGCCGCCGCGGGTGCCTCGCCTCCCGGGCGAAGGCACCCGCAGCGGTGACTGTGCGGTGGCGCCGTTATTCCTCGTACCTCGTTGGAGAAGAGTTCCCGTGAGCCCGACCAATCGCACCGTGGTCGTCACCGGTATCGGCGCAACCACACCGCTGGGTGGCGACGTAGCCTCGACCTGGGAGGGCCTGGTCGCCGGACGTTCCGGCGTCACCCCCCTCGCCCAGGAGTGGGCCGCCGAACAGCCCGTCCGCATCGCCGCGCAGATCGCGGTGGAGCCGACCGAGGTCATTCCGCGCCCGCAGGCCCGCCGGCTGGACCGTTCGGCGCAGTTCGCGCTGGTCGCCGCCCAGGAGGCGTGGGCCGACGCCGGTTTCACCGCCAAGGCCGGCGAGGAGGGCGCGGGCGTCGAGCCCGAGCGTCTGGGCGCCGTCATCGCCTCCGGCATCGGCGGCGTGACCACCCTGCTGGGCCAGTACGACGTGCTGAAGGAGAAGGGCGTCCGCCGCGTCTCCCCGCACACCGTCCCCATGCTGATGCCGAACAGCCCCTCGGCCAACGTGGGCCTGGCCGTGAACGCCCGGGCGGGCGTCCACACGCCGGTCTCCGCCTGTGCCTCGGGCGCCGAGGCCATCGGCTACGCCATCGAGATGATCCGCAGCGGCCGCGCCGACGTGGTCGTCGCGGGCGGCACCGAGGCGGCGATCCACCCGCTGCCGATGGCCGCGTTCGCCAACATGATGGCGATGTCCAAGAACAACGACGACCCCGAGGGCGCCTCGCGTCCCTACGACACGGACCGCGACGGCTTCGTGATGGGCGAGGGCGCCGGTGTCCTGATCCTGGAGTCCGCCGAGCACGCCGCCGCGCGCGGCGCCCGTGTGTACGCGGAGGCGGTCGGCCAGGGCATCTCCGCCGACAGCCACGACATCGTGCAGCCGGAGCCCGAGGGCCGCGGCATCCAGGCCGCGCTGCGCAACCTGCTGGCGAGCACCGACCTGGACCCGGCCGAGCTGGTCCACGTCAACGCGCACGCCACCTCGACGCCCGCGGGCGACATCGCGGAGCTCAAGGGTCTGCGCGCGGTGTTCGGCGACGACACGGACCACATCGCGGTCTCCGGCACCAAGTCGATGACGGGTCACCTGCTCGGCGGCGCCGGCGGCGTCGAGTCGGTCGCCACGGTGCTGGCGCTGTACAACCGGGTGGCGCCGCCCACGATCAACATCAAGGAGCTGGACCCGGCGGCCGCGGGGCTCGCCGACGTGGTCCGCGACGAGGCGCGCAAGCTGCCGGTCGACGGCCGGATCGCCGCGCTGAACGACTCCTTCGGCTTCGGCGGCCACAACGTGGTGCTGGCCTTCCGGACGGTCTGACACCGCCCGCACGGCTGAGGGCCCCCGCTCCGGCGGGGGCCCTCTCGCGTTCCGTGCGGTGTTGTTCCGTGCGCGGCGGGTCAGACGACCTGGTGGAGCCAGCGGACGGGGGCGCCCTCACCGGCGTGGCGGAAGGTCTCCAGCTCGTCGTCCCACGGCTTGCCGAGCAGTTTCGCCACCTCGGCCTCGAGCTCCGTCTCGCCCTTGCGGGCGCGGGCCAGCGCGGCGCGCAGCCGGTCCTCGGGGATCATGATGTCGCCGTGGATGCCGGTGACGGCGTGGAAGATGCCGAGCCCGGGCGTGCAGCTGTAGCGCTCGCCCTCGGCTCCGGCGCTGGGCTCCGAGGTGACCTCGAAGCGCAGCATCTGCCAGCCGCGCAGCGCGGAGGCGAGCTTGGAGGCCGTGCCGGCCTTGCCCTGCCAGGACAGCTCCGAGCGCCAAGTGCCGGGCGAGGCGGGCTGCCGGATCCAGTCCAGGTTCACGCGGGCGCCGAGCACCCCGGCGACCGCCCACTCGACGTGCGGGCACAGCGCGCGGGGAGCGGAGTGCACGTACAGAACCCCACGTGTCGTCACCGAGACCTCCTCGAAGCGGCGCGCTTGCCACGGACAGAACGGACGGACGGGGCTCCTGGGTTCCCGGACAGCGGCCTGACGGCGTGTCGGGGGAGCCACGGAGCGAGGCTATCGTGCCGACGGGTGGCGAGTGTGACGTACGGTCGGTCCCACGGCCGCGAAACGCCGCCATTCACCCGGTGGGACGCTTGTGCGGGCGGGCGGGGCGGCATCCGGGCGGCACCGGGAACTCCCGCGCGTTCTCATGGTGGGGGCACGAGCGACCTGTGCCCTCTTTCGCCGGAACCATGGGCGCCACGGCCCACGAGAGCACCGGAAGGAGCCCCGGGCATGCCGACCCCTCGCCGTGTGAGGCCGCGGCCCGCCGTCCTCGCGGCCGTCGCGCTCGCCGCGCTGCCGGCACTGGCCGCGTGCGGCGGCGGCGAGGAGTCCGCGGCGCCCCGTCCGAAGGCCTCGCCGTCGCCCTCCTCCTGGGACCGCTCGCCCGGCTCGGTGGCCGCCGTCGGCGACTCGATCACCACGGGGTTCGACTCCTGCCAGGTCCTCTCCGACTGCCCGAGCGTGTCCTGGTCCACGGGGGACTCCCCGCAGGTGCGGAGCCTGGCGGCCCGGCTGCTGGGGGACGGCGCGACCGCCCGGGCGCGCAGCTGGAACTTCGCGGAGACCGGCGCCCGGATGTCCGACGTCGAGGGGCAGATGCGGCAGGCCGCGGCCCGGCGGCCGGAGCTGGTGACGGTGCTGGCCGGCGCCAACGACGCCTGCCGCGGGTCGGTGAAGGGGATGACCCCGGTGGAGGAGTTCCGCGAGCAGTTCGAGGCGGCCCTGGGCACGCTGCGCCGGGAGTCCCCGAAGACGCAGGTGTACGTGGCGTCGATCCCGGACCTCAAGCGGCTGTGGGAGGTCGGCCGGGGGACGTCGATGGCACAGGAGATCTGGAAGCTGGGCATCTGCCCGACGATGCTGGGGGAGGCTGAGGCGATGGACCGCAAGGCCGTCGAGCGCCGCAGGAAGGTGCGCGAGCGGGTGGAGGAGTACAACGAGGCGCTGGCCGAGGTGTGCGCGCGGGACCGGCGGTGCCGGACGGACGGCGGGGCCGTCTACGCGTACCGGTTCGGCGCCCGGCAGCTGAGCCGGTGGGACCTCTTCCATCCCGGCGTGGACGGCCAGGCGAGGCTGGCCGACATCGCCTACCGCGCGGTCACGGCCTAGGGTGGCGATCATGAACAGTGAACTCTTCGGCGCCCTTCCCGACGGCGCCTCGGTGCACCGGTGGACCCTGGAACGGGCCGGGGTACGGGTGCGGGTCCTCTCGTACGGCGGCATCGTCCAGTCGGTCGAGACGCCGGACCGCGAGGGCCGCACGGCGGGCGTCGCGCTCGGCTTCGACGAGCTCGACGGGTACCGGAAGTTCACCGGCCCGTTCTTCGGCGCGCTGATCGGCCGCTACGCCAACCGGATCGCGGGCGCCCGGTTCGCCCTGGACGGCGCCGAGCACGCGCTGCCGCGCAACGACGGGGAGAACTGCCTGCACGGCGGGGACGAGGCCTTCGACAAGCAGGTCTGGGACGTCGAGCCGGACGGTGAGCACGCGCTGCGGCTGACCCGGGTGAGCCCGGCGGGCGAGGACGGCTTCCCCGGCCGTCTGGAGGTCTCCGCGGTGTACGCGCTGAAAGAGGACGGGTCGCTGTCCCTGACGTACGAGGCGGTGACGGACGCGCCGACGGTGGTGAACCTGACCAACCATACGTACTGGAACCTGGCGGGCGCGGGGTCCGGCACGGCGCGCGGGCACCGGCTGCGGCTCGACGCCTCCCGGTACACGCCGGTGGACGGGGCGAACATCCCGGACGGACCGGTGGCCGGGGTCGAGGGCACGCGCTTCGACTTCCGCGGCACCGAGGGGCGCCTGACGGGTGAGGGCTACGACCACAACCTCGTCCTCGACAAGGGGGTCACCGCGGAGGCGGTGCCGGTGGGCGAGATGTGGGAGGAGTCCACGGGGCGGGTGCTGACGGTCGCCACGACGGAGCCGGGCATCCAGGTGTACACCGGGGACTTCCTGGAGGGCGGGTTCGCCCCCGGCGACGGCGTCGCCCTGGAGACCCAGCACTTCCCGGAC
>NZ_JBRIOU010000003.1:0-4771 GCF_053474865.1 Streptomyces sp. CO7 | reverse complement strand
GGTCAGGGCTTGGTGAGGTCCAGGGTGGCGGCGTCGCCGGCGGGCCGGCCCTCGTCCTCGCCGAGGAGGTCGCGGGCCATCAGGGTCGCCCCCGCGACCGCCCCCGGCA
Organism: Streptomyces sp. CO7; assembly: GCF_053474865.1. Lineage (NCBI taxonomy): Bacteria > Bacillati > Actinomycetota > Actinomycetes > Kitasatosporales > Streptomycetaceae > Streptomyces > Streptomyces sp. CO7. The sequence goes on along the minus strand of NZ_JBRIOU010000003.1, from coordinate 4,662 downwards.
TCAGGAAGACCGCCACGAAGGGCACCAGGAAGCACGCCGCCAGCGGCGCCCCGAAGCCCCACACCAGCAGTTTCCGCGACCGAAGCAGCCGCAGCCGCTCCCGCAGCCGGACGTCGCGCCGCTGCAGGGCCACCGAGGTCAGCTCCTCGGTGAGGAAGAACCCGGTGACGAACAGGCCGATCACCGGCACCGCCGTCTGCCCCACCACCGGGACGAACCCGCAGCAGAACAGCAGCAGCCCCCACAGCGCCGCGCGGACCATCACCCGCAGGCTGTCCCGCGCGGAGATCCACAGCTCCCGCAGCAGCGGGAGGTCGGAGACGGCGGCCGTGCCGTCGGGCGACACGTCGCGGTCGACCCGCTCGGAGAGCGCCTCGTAGAAGGGCTGGCCTATCAGCAGGGTCATCGCGGTGAAGGTGAGCACCGCGGCGAGCAGAGCCGCCGCCCAGAGCAGCACGGTGAACGCCACGCGCACCACGTCGGCCCAGGTCTGCGACCAGTCGTCGGCGAAGGGCGTCGCCCAGGCGACCAGGTCCGCGCCCCAGACGGCCAGCGCCACCAGCAGGCCCACGTACAGGACCAGCGTGATCAGCCCCGGGACGAGGCCGAAACCGTACTGCCTGCCGTGCCTGGCCACCCAGCGCTGGCCCTTGAACAGATAACCGAAACCGACCCCGAGATCACGCATGCCGGGAACTCTAGCGGTGCGCCTTCCGGAGCGACCAGGCACCATGGAACGCATGTCCCATACACCTGAACTTCCCGCACAGAGCCGCGCCTGGCACCTGCTGAGCCGCCCGGTCGGCGAGCCCAAGCCCTCCGACTTCGCCCTGGTCGAGAGCGAGCTCCCCGAGCTGAAGGAGGGCCGGGTCCTCGTCCGCAACCTGTACTTCTCGGTCGACCCCTACATGCGCGGCCGCATGTCGGACGCCAAGTCCTACGTCGCCCCGTTCGAGCTGGACAAGCCCATGCAGGGCCACGCGATCGGCGAGGTCGTCGCCTCGAACTCCCCGGACCTCGCGGTCGGCGACCACGTGGTGCACATGCTCGGCTGGCGCGACTACGCCTCCCTGGACGCCCGGCACGCCACGAAGGTGGACCCGGACGCCGTCCCGCTCTCCGCCTACCTGGGCGTCCTGGGCATGACCGGCCTGACCGCCTACGCGGGCCTGTTCCGGGTGGCGTCGTTCAAGGAGGGCGACAGCGTCTTCGTCTCCGGCGCGGCCGGCGCGGTCGGCTCGCAGGTGGGCCAGATGGCGAAGCTCAAGGGCGCCTCCCGGGTGATCGGCTCGGCCGGCTCCGCGGACAAGGTCCGGCTGCTCACCGAGGAGTACGGCTTCGACGCCGCCTTCAACTACAAGGACGGCCCGGTGAGCAAGCAGCTCCGCGAGGCCGCGCCGGACGGCGTCGACGTCTACTTCGACAACGTGGGCGCCGACCACCTGGAGGCGGCGCTCGGCTCGCTGAACGTTGGCGGCCGCATCGCGGTCTGCGGCATGATCGCCGTCTACAACGCCACCGAGCCCGTCCCGGGCCCGCGCAACCTGGCCCGGCTGATCCAGACCCGCGGCCGCATCGAGGGCTTCCTGGTCGGCGACCACGAGGACCTGCGCCCGGCGTTCGTCGAGGAGGCCGGCGCCTGGATCCGCTCCGGCGAGCTCAAGTACCGCGAGACGGTGACCGAGGGCATCGAGAACGGGCTGGACGCCTTCCTCGGCATGCTGCTGCGCGGCGACAACGTCGGCAAGGCGGTCGTCAAGGTCTGACGCCCTCGCCGCCCCCGCCACGGGGCAGGCCCGGCCCTGCCCCGTGGCCCCGGTTCGGTGAGGGAGGCCGCCGGAGCGTCCGACACGGTGCGCGCGAGCACACCGGCGGTGAGGTGGACGCCGTCGGCGACGGTGTCCAGCGCGAACGCGAACACCCGCGCGCCTTGCACCTCGTGGATCCCGCTCTCCTCGGCGATCTCCCGCACGGCGGCCGCCTCGCAGCTCTCCCCCGGTTCGAGATGGCCGCCGGGCAGGCACCACGAGGCCGGCTCGCCCCGCTTCAGACGGTGGCCGAGGAGAACGCGGCCGTCCGGCCGCAGCAGGATCGCGCCGACGCCCACCACGGGTCGGCGGCTCGGCTTCGGGGAAGAAGTCACCGACGCACCTCCACGTCCCGCGGCACCGAGGCAGCGGCATAGTGTTCGCTGATCGCCGCCGTCACGATGCCAGGGCACGGCCTCGCGGGCAAACCTCGACCGCGTCGTCAGGGCGATGTCCGTCCGGGGTCACCGGTCGGGGCGGGCAGGCGGGCGGGGACGGTGTTGCTCACCTGCTGGAAGACCACGGACGTGCGGAAGCCGGTGATCTCACCGCGCTTGCTGAGCCGGTCGGTCAGGAAGGAGTGCAGGTGCTCGAGGTCCTGCACCGCCACGTGCAGCAGGAAGTCGTCGCCTCCGGAGAGCACGAACACGTGGAGCACTTCCGGCAGGCCGCTGGCGAAGCCCTTGAAGGCGTCGATGACGTTGCGGCTGAGCGGGCGCACCTGAACCGACACGAGCGCCTGCACACTGCGGTTCAGGGCCGCGGGGTCGATGTCGGCGTGGTAACCGCGGATGACACCCCGCCGGTGGAGCGCCCGGACCCGCTCCAGGCAGGTCGAGGGGGCGATGCCGAGTTGCCGGGCCAGCTCCCGGTTGGACGTCCGCGCATTCGTCTGGAGTAGTCGGACGATCGCCGAATCAAGTTCGTCCATGACCGGCAACGGTACCCAACTTCACGCACTTGTTCGGCCGTTGCCCCGATTCCCGCACCACCCGTGCAGCATGGCGTCCGTCAACCGAACCGATGAAGGGAGGACGGTCGCATGCTGCACCACGAGCAGGTCGCCCTGCACACGGGTGAGCGTTCGGGGCTGCCGGTGATGGTGGCCATTCATTCCACGGCGCTCGGTCCGGCAGCCGGCGGTCTCCGGCTCTGGCACTACCCCGACTGGCGGGACGGCCTCGCCGACGCCCTGCGCCTGTCGGCCGCCATGACCGCCAAGTTCGCGGTGGCCGGGCTGCCCAGCGGCGGAGGCAAGGCCGTCGTGGTCCTGCCCGGGCCGGGGGAGCTCGACCCCCGTCGGCGCCGCGCGGTGCTGCGGGACGTGGCGGAGGTCATCACCTCGCTCGGCGGGCGGTACGCCACGGGGCCGGATGTCGGTACCGGCCCCGACGACATGGCGCTGATCGGGGAGATCACCCCGCACGTGTTCTGCCGGCCGGTGCACCTGGGCGGCAGTGGCGACTCGTCCCCGCACACGGCGCAGGGGACTCTTGCCGCGCTGCGGGCCGTCTGCCGACGGCTGTACGGCACGGCGAGCATGGCAGGAGTCCGTCTCGCGGTGATGGGGCTGGGGCACGTCGGCGCGGGCCTCGCCCGCCTTCTCGCCGCAGAGGGCGCCGCCCTGACGGTGACCGACATCGACCCGGCCGGACGCGGCATCGCCGACGAGCTCGACGCCCTCTGGTGCCCGCCCGACGAGATCCTCGCCGCGGACGTGGACATCCTCGTCCCGGCGGCTCTCGGATCCGTCCTGACCGGGCGGACCGTGGCCGAGCTGCGCTGCCGTGCTGTGGTGGGACCGGCGAACAAAAAGCTCGCCTCCCCTGACGTCGCCGACCTGCTGCATCACCGTGGCATCGTGTGGGTGCCGGACCATGTCGCGAGCGCGGGCGGAGTCATCAACGCCGTCAGCACCGAACTGCAGCGCGTCGGCGCCGACCAGGCCCACGCGCGGGTCCTCGCCATCGAGGACACGGTCCACGACCTGCTGGACGCCGCCAGCCGTCACGGCCGGACCCCGGCCCAGGCCGCCGACGAGCTGGCCCTGCGCCGCATGCGCGGTGCCCGGGCCGCGGTCGGCTCCGCCACGTCGAGGGGGCGGACATGGGAGATCTGACCAGGAGGGGGGACCTGTTCGGCGGCGCCGAGGGGGCCCACCGGTTCACCGGCCCGACCACGGGCGACGAGAGACGCATCCTGCTCAACGTCCTGGGGGCCCAGCGCGCCACACTTCATCTCAAGTGCACCGGCCTGGGACCGGAGTTGGCGCTGCGGACCGTGGAGCCGTCCACGCTCTCGCTGCTCGGACTGGTCCGGCACCTCGCCGATGTGGAGCGCCGCTGGTTCCGGCGGGTCCTGGCCGGGCAGGCCGCGCCGCCCCTCTTCTCCTCGCCGGCCGATCCGGACGGTGACTTCGACGGCGCCGTGGACGTCCCCGGGGCCGTCGAGGCGGCCATGCGGGCCTGGCGGACGGAGGTGGCCTTCGCCGAAGGATTCGCCGCCCGGGCTCCGGACCTCGATGTCGAGGGTAAGGATTCCTGGCGCGGAACCGTGTCCTTGCGCTGGGTCCTCATCCACATGATCGAGGAGTACGCCCGCCACAACGGCCACGCCGACCTGCTCCGCGAACGCATCGACGGGGCGATCGGCATGTGAGACGGAGACGGAGACGGTCCGGTCAAGGGCGCCGCAGGCCGCGGCCCGCTTCGGCGAACGCGCCGCCCGCCACCGGGCCGGCCTCACCTCGCCGCACTCGTCCTCCGGCTCCGCGGACCCGGCCGGGACCGTTCGTCGGACCGGTCCTAGGTGCACCACCACAGCACCCGCTCGCAGGTGGGCGAGGGGGTGGGGG
>NZ_JBRIOU010000002.1:1661667-1676107 GCF_053474865.1 Streptomyces sp. CO7 | reverse complement strand
GGGTGACCCTGTCCGGCCCCGCTGGCGTCAAGTCAGCCGAAGCCGGGCGTGTCCTGTGCGAAGTTCTTGGTGGCCGGGTCGGGCAGGGGCGGCGGCGCACCGTCCTGGAGCGCGGCTTCCCAGCGCTCGATGAGCTCGTCCTTCCAGCCCGTGCGGGCTCTGCCGGCCGCCGTCACGGGCGAGGTTCCCACTGCTATCCGAGGCGAGGATCGTGTCCCGGTCCCCGGTGAACTCCATGACTTCGAAGTAGGGCGGCGGTGTCGGCCCGGGCGGACCGGGCTCACCCTGCTCGCCCTGGGGCCCGGCAGGACCGGGTTCACCTTGGGGCTGTGCTGCGCAGTCGAAGTGACGGGTCGTTCGCTGCAGGCCGGGCCGGCGGGCAGGAGCGGCGCCCAGCTTCCGGGTTCTCGTTGCCGCCACCGGGCGCGGTCGCCTCGACGTCGCGGCCGAGCCGGCCCGCCAACGCCCTGGGCCCCACCGGAACGGGCCGCCGCTGGTAGGAGGCCCCACCAGCGGGGTGGGTTTTGCGTGCGCAGTGTCAGAATGGTGGTTCGGTGGAGTAAGCACCGTTCCAGGCGGGTGTGGTCGGTTTGGGCACCGGCTGTTGGAGGACTCGTACAGCGTCTTCGATGCGGCCGAGGTCGATGAGGCGCTCGGCGCGGAGAGCCCTGTTGAGCGTCGGGTGCTGTTCGAGGACTGCGGCGGCTTCCTCGGTGCGGCCGGCTTTGGCGAGCACGTCGGACAGGGCCCGGGCCCCGTACCAGGTGTCGCCCTCGGGGTGCGCGCGCGTCTGCTCGATCGCTTCATCGAGCAGGTCGCAGTCGGCCATGAGCGGAAGCCGCACCTGAAAAAGGTCCCAGTCCTCCCTGCCGCCGCTTCGCACCTTGAGGGCATCGAGATGGGCCAGGCCGTCCCGGGGCCGGCCGTGCTCGGCATACAGGGTGCAAAGAGCGTGGACGATCCAGTCCTCCGCGCCGCCGGGCCGCTCGGTGAATGCGCGCATCACCTCGATCGCCTTGTCGCCCCGTCCGTGCCGGACCAGGAGCTCGGACAGCGGGACAATCACCTGCCACATGCCGGACGGCGTGGCACCGAAGGTGCGGTAGGCGGCGATCGCGCCTTCCACGTCGCCGCTTTCCTCCAGCACTTCGGCAAGGCGCTGCGCGGCGTGCCCGTGGTGCTCGGTCGCCGCGTACGCACGCAGCTCCGTGATCCGGTCGTGCCTGGCCAGCAGGTCGGCCAGCTGGTCACGGCCGTTGACGGAGGTGACCTTGCGGGTGTGCAGCAGGGCGATCGCCTCCTCGATCCGGCCCTGGCGTTCCCTGATCGCGGCGAGCAGGCCGATAGCGTTGGACGGTTCCATCCGGAGGTTGTTGCAGTCAGGGTCGTCGCAAGCGGGGACCGCCGCTTCCACCCGGGCCTCCAACAAAGCCGCCGCTTCCTCGTCCATGCCCGCCGCTTCGGCGACGTCGACCAAGCACTCGGCGAGGAACCAGTCCTGGATCCCGGCGCGCAGCAGCATGAACGCCTCGCCGCCGCGGCCGCGGCGGGCCAGCAGGCGCGCGAAGAAGACAAGCGCCAGCCGGTCACCGGCCTGCGCGTACGGGCGGGACAGCGCGATCGCCTCCTCCGCCCGGCCCCAGCCCTCCAGCAGCTCCGCCCGCGCTTGGGCCGCTGGCCACCAGTTCGTGGCGACGTACGGAGCGAGCACCTCCAACGCCTGCTCGCGCCGGCCTCGGTGCCCGAGCAGCCGGGCCCACTCCAGCGCACAGAACCACTCCCCGCGGCCGGCCTGGAACTCCACTTCCCGCTCATACCCGAGCTCGAGAAGCCGCGCCACCAGCAGCGGAGGAATACAACCCGTCAACGTTCGGGCGCGGTAATCGAGATCAGCAGCATCCACGACAGCGCACCCTAGCCCTCACCACTGTCACGCCGGGCCGCTAGCCCTGCCCATGATGCGCGTTCACACAAGTCGGGAGGCAGTCCGGGGAGAGCGTGACAGGGGGCTGTGGGCCGGGTGGCGGGGACGGAGGTGCAGCGGCTGCGGGCGGCCGGGGAGTTGCTGGACACGCGGGACGCTCTGCTGTCCTTCGGGGTGCGCGAGGAGCTCCGTGAGCGTGGGTGGGACCGGACGTGGTGGCGGCGCCAAAGGAGGCGTGGGAACCGGGCTGGTGGCCCGGCTCCCGGGAGGTGGGTGTGCCGGAGCGGGTCGCGTGCCGGCTGGAGGCCGAGCTCGTCGAGCGGAGCGTCGCCGCGTGCCGGGCCACCTCGCGCGAGGCCATCGAGGGACTGTGGGCGTGGCGCCAGGAACACCCTGGGATCACCCCGCCCCCTCAGCGGCTGGATGCGAACGAGTTGGAGCGACTGGCCGGGCCGTTCGCAGCCTACGAACGCCTCGCCGCCCAGATCACCACCACCGGGACCGTCCGGCGCGCCGGCCTCGCCCGCGCCCTCCAGCACCTGGGCGCAGCCGGGCGGTCGTGACCGGGCGGTGGTGCGGTGGTGCGGTGGTGTGGTTCAGTCCCACCACAGGGACCACACCGTGGAGCGGGCCATGCCGTCGCCGGCGAGGCGTACAGCCGTCCCACCCACCACAAGGTCGGCACCAAACCCCGCAGAACAGCCTGACAAGCGACACAGAGGAGCAGCACACTGAGCGCATGCGCTATGAGGAGAGAGCCAGGATCACGGCCGCACAAACCCTGATCCCGCTGGTTATCCTTGTCGCCTCTCCAGTACTGCTGATAGCAGGAGCATCGATCCGCCGCCGCTATCTCCGCTACGTCTACCGCGATGGCGCCGCGCAGATCCTGGACAAGCAGCGAGGTTGGGTCAGCGCCCACTACTTCGTGGTCACCGACCCACTCCTGCGGTGGCTCTGCCGGCCTACGGAGTCACTTGCCCGTCTCGTCGAGCACCGAGATTAGACGGCAGGTGCAGGTGGCGTTGAACTCGTGGGCGTGGCCGCTGCGCCGCTCCTGCCACTGCGGGTCGTCCGGTATTGCCACGAGGTCGGTGACGCCGGTGCCCTCGAGGAACACGAGCAGGTCGTGGTTGCTGTAGGCAGTGCCGAGGATCTCCTCGCGGCCGTGGCGGTGCATGGTGATTTCCCGGCCGCCTGCGGGGGGGGGAGGCCGGTACGCGACGATCGGCGCGCTGCTCACGTCCTCAAGCGTGCCCTGGGCCGGGCTGACGAGCGAGTCGGCACGGGAGGTTCAGGGGGTGTCGCCGGTCCGGTCCCAGCGGCCTGGGTCACCCGGGAACGAGCCGTACAAAGCCCCACCGCCGGCACCGAACTGACCTGACTCGGTGGGTGCGTCAGGTTCGCTTCTCGGAGGCGGTGCGGAACTGCAGGGCGACCTCGGCGGCCCGGGGAAGACGCGTTTCGTCCACCAGCACCACGCTGCCGGAGGTGCCGTCGTCGGTCCATGCGCACACGATCGGTCGGCTTCCGGCGTTCGGCGCGATGAAGCCGCAGCTCAACTGCCCGCCCCAGAGGCCCGCCTCGAAGGCGGTTACCTCACTCGCCTTCGCACCGGCGAAGAAGTTGCGCAGCTGTTGGGTCATGGTGTCCGAGCGTTTCTCCTCGGCCAGTTCCGCGTCCCATTCGACGGCGTTGATCTGCAGGATGGCGCCTATCGGCCCCTGGCCGGGACCGTCGTAGAACCAGTGCTTTCCCTGGAGCGTCTTACCGGAAGTCTGCTGCTCGTAGAGGGCTGCGTCCTCTTCGGTGAGCAGCCCGTATGCGCCGACGCGCGGGGCGGCGTCGATGACCCGTTCCTGGGCGACCGGCGCCGCGTCGGCGGGCGGCTGTCCCTCATAGCTGTATGCCCGTGCCAGGCCCGCGGCGGCAACGACGAGCAGTACGCCGACGACGATGTTGTACCGGCGCTGGGCAGCCGAGGAGGCTTGTTCGGGTTCGGGTTCGACTGCGCCTGCCGGCACGGGACCACGTCGCCACGTCCGGGTGGCAAACCAGATGACGGCCATGGCCGCGGCGGTGATGAGGAGCGTCCCCAGTGCTTGGCCTGCGGCAAGGCTCTGCGAGGTGGGGTCGACGGACAACGTGATCATGCCGGAATCATAGAGATCAGGCGAAGCCGTCATCCTGCCATCGCGGCCAGCCATCAGCAGACACCGAGACCACTCACCCCCGGCAGGCAGTTAGGGACAACCTTCAGTGATCAGAAACGGCTCGGGTTCTGATCGACATGAGGGGTCTTCACCGCGGGATCGTCTGGTCCGCCTCGATGGTCCTGGCCGCCTCAGCTGCTTCCCGGAAGGCGACGACCGCCTCGCCGTTCTCCCTCGCCCATGCGGTGAGCATCCTGATGGGCTCCTCCAGGGTTCGCCCGAGATCGGTCAGGCCGTACTCCACGCGCGGTGGCGCCTCGGCGTACGCGTGCCGCTCGACGAGCCCGTTGGCTTGGAGCCGGCGCAACGTCTGGGTCAGTACCTTGCGCGAAATGCCACCGCTCAGCTCGACCAGCTCGCCGTGGCGCAACGGGCCGTCGGTCAGCGCGAAGAGCGTGACCATGGACCACTTGCTGGCGATGATCTCCATGGCCAGGAGAGCGGGACAGTCGGCTAGAAAGCCAATTCCAGGTCGCAGGCTCATGCCCCGAAGGTTACCTGGAGGTACCTGATGGCCGCCTATCGTCGTTGAGGTGCGCACGCCCCCTTACTCGCATCTCGCACGATTGAGGTTTCAGCCATGCTCGTCTCCCTTGCCGTCGTCACCGTGTTCATGTCGGCCCTTCTCCTGGTATCGGCCGGGGCCAAGTCTCTGCGGACGCGACACATCACCGAGCAGATGTCCACCCTCGGAGTGCCGCAGAGCATGATGGCTTTCCTGATCGGCGCTCAGATCGCGGGCGCGACCGGTGTGATCGCCGGACTCTGGTGGGGACCCGTCGGAATCGCCGCCGCGATCGGCCTGACGCTGTATTTCGCTGGGGCGGTCGCCTTCCACCTGCGCGTCGGCGACCGCAAGGGCGCGTCTCCGGCGGTGGTCCTCACCATGGCCTCCGTCGCCCTGATCGTGCTGCGTGCTGCCACCCTCTGACAGCGGACAGCCGGTCTGACGCCGGCCTTGATCGTGCTGAGTGAAGTTGGTCTCCGATGAGGACGGCCACCGGTGAGGTAGCCCTCCCGTCCTGGTTCACCAGTCCCGGCCGGCGGTCAGCTCCTCTGCATCCGCTTCCGTGAACTCGTATGCCGACGCGACGAAGCAAAACTCGTCACAGATCCACTCCCGCGCCACCGTCTCGATCTCGCTTCCGGCCGCCACGAACTCTCTGTCCAGCAGGTTGAACTCCTCCGTCGCAGCCTGGGTGAGTGCATACAAGCTCTCCAGGTCCGACGGCCGCTCGGCCTCGATGCGCTCGCACAGCCGCAGCAGGATCGCCTTCCCCTGGTCGACCACGTGATCAGGGAAGTACGAGTCGTCGTACATCTGCCGCAGGAATGCGTGTTCCGCTACCTGCTGGTTTGTGATCGGCATGGCACTTCCCTATCTCCGCGAAAAGCTGACGCGCCGATCATGCACAGCACCACTGACAACGATGCCCCGCATGGACGCCAGACCGCACGCGACCCGGACTCTCACAACAGGCCCTAGGAACGATGGAGGTTGATCGAGTGGTGATCTCCGCTTTGACAGCGCAAGTGATCGCCGCCGGGATCTTCCTGCTTCGGCGTTCACGCTACTGATCGCATTGCGAACTTCACCGGTGCACCGCTCAGCACACCAGCCTCCACCCGCGGTAACGGTCCGGCGCCCAGGGCGCGCGCCGGACCGCTCCTGCCGCAAGCGGTGATGCAGGCTCTCGGTTGATCGGCGACCGGGGACCGTAGCGACGGCATTGCTCAGCGGGTTGTGCCGTGCATGCGCACGTCGATTGCGGAACTCGTCATCGTCGTCGCCGCAGCTGCGGTGCTCGCGGCCGGGTCGGCCGCGGAGGCCGAAGCCGAGGTCCGGCACGGGCTGTGCGGGCAAGGCGCTCGCCGGCCCAGCGGACAACAAGCTCAGAGCGGCAGACGCAGCGGAGTCCCGGACTCCCCCGTGCCATGCGATACCGCGGCCGGCGATCTGTCGTCCGCGGACAATGACCCGAGAGTCAGCAGGAAGCAAGCATCGAGGCGTTCTCGATTCTCAGCGACATTGCTCGTCCGTGGAACCCGGCCTTCGTGCCCCTGAGCAGCAGACGTTCTGCAACACGGCGATACAGCCACGCTCGCACATCAACGAATGCCGGACAGGCATCGAGCGGAGCCAGGTATGAGCGACGTGTGATGGAACGACGCCGAAACCCCCGCGGAGGAGCCGGAGAGCACGGTGTCACCTGGCAGGGCTGTGTGGTGGGCCACCTCGTCGGACGGCGGCCTGGAGACGATGAGTTCTTCGGGGCCGAGGCCCGCCCGAGGCGTCGGACCCCAACTCGACCCGGTGGCTCGTGATGTCGGTGGCGAGCGGCACGATGACGTCCATGCGGATCACCAAGGAAGACCTCATACAGGCCTGGCAGCGCAAGGCAGCCGGCTCCGACGTTCTCGACGACGCCATGTTCCCGCCCGTCATCAGGCTGGGCGACCACCATGAGCCGCTGGAGGACTTCGAGCCCGGGAAGCTGTACGTCGGAATCGGCGACGACGGCCTGGTACGCGGATTCGAGGACGAGGAAGAAGAGATCTTCGCCGCCGATGACCTCGACCTGGCCCTCTACTTCATCGCCGAGGAGGTGACACGGATCCTCGCCCGGAAGTCCGGCCCTGGTGTGCCCCCGAGCCGGAACGCCGTGGTCCGGCATGCCGAACTGCTCGACCGCATCGACCCGGTGTGGGGCAGACGCTTCCGCACAGGCGGCACGGATGACACCGCAACCGTGGAACCCTGCGGACTCGACCCGATCGACGGCTTCGCCTGGATCGCGGGGGGATGGAGGGACCAGGCTCCCTACACCAACCTGACATTCTACCGCGGGGAGAACATCAGCTTCGAGGACATCGCCCTCTTCCACGGCGCACACCCGGACGACGTCGCCGCCGGAGTCCAGGTGTCCGACCTGCCGGCACTGCTCGCCGAGGACGGCGGCCCCTTCGCTTCCTCCAACTACGAGACTTTCTGCTTCGGACAGGCCGGGGAATGGGCGTACCTGCTGTACCACGACACGCCCCCGCGCGGCGGGTTCGACAAGGAGCGGTACGACCGGCTCGGGATCACCGAGCGCGTGTTGCTCAGCGCCTGCCTCGGCAAGGCGATCTACACCTTCGACTACATGCGCGACGGGGTGCAGGTCGACGACGACCGGGGAATGCTGGAGCTCATCTGGTACGACGCCGGCCGGCCTCCCTACCGCCGTGGCGGGGATCTCGACTTCCTCAACCGGGCCCTTCGCCGTGCGGAGCTCGACCATCCGGACGTCACGGGCGAGTTCCAGCTCTACTTCCACGCCTTGGAGACCTCACTGGGCATCGGCCTGCCCCGGGACGACATCGAACGGGGCACCGCGCGCGGGGCCCGCTGGGCAGGCCGCGCGGCCTGAGGAGAACGCGGTTCCTCCAGCCGTTGTAGCCCTCTCGCTGAAGGCTCGGCGAGGGTTCTAAGGGGCGGTCGCTTCTTCCCGTGTGTCGAAGGTTTCGCGTGCGTGCTCGATGGCGGGCAAGTTCTGCGTGGCCCAGGCCAGCAGCACGTCGATGGGGTGTCGAAGGGACTTGCCGAGACGGGTGATCCGGTATCGGACCGCCACGGGTCGGGTGGAGACGACCTCGCGCTCGATCACGCCGTTGCGTTCGAGTCGCCGAAGTGTCGCGGTCAGCGACTTCTGCGTGACCTGAGGAATGGCGCGGCGCAGTTCGTTGAAGCGGCACGGGCGTTCGCAGAGCTCGTTGAGGACGCTGAGCGACCACTTGTCGAGGATCTGGTCGAGCAGCTCGCGATGCGGTGCGTCGATGCGGACCTCGTCGGCGGTATCCATGGCGAAACCTGGTCTCGTTGAAGTGTCCTTCGTCTACTAAGTAGCTTACAGATACCTACTTCATCGAGGAGCGAGCCATGACTGTTCGACACTTCACACCGCAAGGCATGCTGCAGCCGGCCCCGTACCACCATGTCGCTGTGGGGACCGGAACCAGGCACGTCCACGTCAGCGGCCAGGTCGCACGCCGGGCCGACGGGACGCCGGTCGCACCAGGTGATCTGGCCGGACAGGTCGCCCAGGCGCTGCGCAACACCTCCATCGGGCTGACAGGGGCCGGAGCGTCGTTCGCGGACGTCCTGCGTCTGACGTTCTACGTGACCGGGTGGAGCCCGGAGAAGATCACCGCGTTCATGGCGGGCGTCGAATCCGTCGCCGACGAGATCGGATTGCGCCTGCCCATGCCCCCGGCCTCCCTCATCGGTGTCGCCCACCTCTTCGAGCCGGACGTACTCGTCGAGGTCGAGGCGACCGCCCTTCTCGACTGACGCCCCGACGGCCACGGCAACCCCACCGTATTCCTGGGCGGGACGACGTCGGAGGCCGGCCGTGCTCATCTGCGGGAAATACCGTGGCTGGTACGGCCGACAGTCCAGGAGAGCTTCCCCGGCCTGCCCCTCCGGTCCCGAGGACCGAACAACCGCCCCACGAAGCGGTCAACCCAAGGAACCCGGCCCGGGAAGGGCAGCCGCGGTCCGCCCGAGGGCCAGGGCGCGCCCCTGCGCTCAAGGAACCCCCCGCGCACCTGCCGGGGCAGACGGTTCGGCGCCAGGCGGCAGCGAACGGGGGCGCGCCGGCGGGCGAGCGCTGTCGGGCTCGCCGGACGGGGTGATGTGTGGCCGCCGGGGACGTGGCATCGCATCCAGCGGTCGCGACCCGGCGTGTCCAGGTGTCCGTCGCTCGCGCAGGTAGCCGGGGTCGGACATGGTGGAGGCATGTCCGTGAGGTTCTCCATGTCGTACTGGGCTGTGCTGTTGCTGGCCGTGGCCATCACCGGGGTCGACCTGCTGCTGGAACCGGGACGGTCGGCGGGTGCGTTGTTCGCCGTCCTTCCGCTGCTCATGGCGGTCAACCACGGCCGTCGCGACATCATCGTCGCGGGCGCCGTCGGCCTGGTGCTGGTCGTGCTGCTGAGCTGGCACAACCACAATCTGACCGACCTGGACGCGATCGCACGGATCGTCGCCGTCGCGGCGACCACCGCGCTCGCGCTGCTGGCTCATCGCCGCCGGGTGATGAACGAGACCCGGCTGCGCAGACTCGGCCGGGTGGCGGATGCCGCCCAGCGGGCGCTGCTGCCCCCGCCCGCACCGCGGATCGGTCCGTTGCAGGTCGCCGCCTCCTACGACGCGGCCGCGGAGGAAGCCCAGATCGGCGGCGACTTCTACACGGTCGTCGAGACCCGGTGGGGAGTACGGGGAGTCATCGGTGACGTGCGCGGCCACGGCCTGGGGGTGGTCCGCACCACCGCCATGGTGGTCGGGGTGTTCCGGGAGGCCGCACACGAGGAGCCGGAGCTGAGCGGCATCGTCGGGCGCATGGGCCGGAGCCTGGAGCGCGACACGGGCCTGGAGGGCTTCGCCACGGTGCTCATGTTCTCGCTCGACGACGAGGGTGTCTGCAGCATGCTCAGCTTCGGCCATCCCCCACCGCTGCTGCGCCATCCCGGCGGCACGGTGCGGCAGAAGGATCTCACGGTGGTGTCCCCTCCCCTGGGACTGGGGCTGGCCGACGCCGCAGACACACCGGGACCCACCCGGTTCAGGCTGGTTGCGGGCGACGAACTGCTGCTGGTCACCGACGGTGTCATCGAGGCGCGCAACGCCGCGGGAGCGTTCTTCGAGCTGGCGGAACACTTCACCGCGGCTCCGCACGCCGGCCGGCCCGCCGAGACCGTCGCGGCGTTGCGCCGCGACCTGACCGGCTGGGCCGAGGACCTGGGTGACGACTCGGCCCTGCTTCTCCTGCGCTACCAGCCGGACGACAACGGCTCCCCGTCCGACGGCGCGTAGCCGACCGCGCGGAAAAGAGGCGCGGCCGGCGTCACGTACGCAACCGCAGGACGCGGTGAGCGCTACTGCGCGCCGCCGGTCATGGTCGAGACCGCTTTGCGGAGCATGCCCAGCTTCTGCTGGGAAGGCCGCTGCTGCTCGCCGTGCAGGGCGTTGAGGACCAGCACGCCGGCGGTCAACGCGGGCACCGCCCACTGGAGCAGGGTCAGCTTGTGCTGTGCTTCCTGCAGGCTCATGGGGTGGGCGTCCTGCTCGGCGGGCTCCGACGTCGGCGAGGAGGCGAGCTCGACCTTCTTGCCCGCCACGCGGCTGTAGGCGGTCGCCGCCAGCGCCGCGCCCGTCAGCACCATCTTGGCGACGGTCGAGGCGCCCACGCCCTGCTGGTACTGCACCCGCGCGCTGTTCGCCCCCAGCAGGCCCGCTCCGCCCACGAGGTGCGCGCCGATCGCCGCGGCGTTCACCGGCGTCCAGGCGGACCAGCCGGCACTGGCGATGCGAGCGGTGGACATCTCGTCGCCTCCTGCCTGCTCGGCCGCCCTGTTCAACCCGACGGCACCCATCAGGGAGCCGCCGAACCAGGCCGCCAGACCGATGTCGTGCAGGCTGCGAAGCGCTGTGTTGCGTTCCGACATGTCATTCCTCTCCTGTACGGGCAGGACAACAGTGCAAGCCTCGGGTCGGACGGTGGAACCGGCCAACCGGTGGGGCCAACCGAGTGGACTCACTCGCACGACATCGACGGGCCCGGAGGCCGGGCAGTGACGATGTCGGGGTCAGGTCGCGGTCGGGCGTGAGCTCGTAGCGGCCACCATCCCGCCCCTGAGCTGCTCGGTCTTCCTGGCCCCTGATCATGCGGAACCAGCACCTCGCCCAGATGGACACATCCGCCAAGAACCCGCCGTGCGGGCTGGCGTATCGGCCAAACCGGCACAGCGGTCGACGGCCGGCGGTCCGGCCGGCGACGCGGGCACCGGGCGTACGGATGCGCCGCGTACGGCATCGAGGGCAGAGGGCAGTCGCCCCTGCACAGCAGCCGCAGCAGCAGCCATATGGTGGCGGGCGGCCCGGAGAGCCCGGAGGGGTCTCTCCTCCGGCACGAGGGGGCCGCCGCGCTCCCTGCTCCGGGGAACGCCCTCGAGGCGGGTCATCCGTACTTCGGGCGGACCCGGAGATGGTGGTGCCGGCACCACCCCGGGGGTGGTGCCGCGCCCATGGCTCCGTGCTCGCGACCCTGATTACCTCAAGGCATGACGACACAGGCCAAGCCACTCCCCCGCTTCCCCGTGCCCAGCGCAGCGGTCCTGGGCCGCACCTGGGCCGCTGCGCTCATCGCCCAACTCCCCCTGCTGGGCGTCTTTCTGTTGCCTTGGGGCCGCAGTCGCTACGAGGGCGGCGGAGAGACGGCGGCCGCGGTGGTGTGGCTCGCGTTGGCCGCCGGGCTGGTGGCCGCCGTGGTGTACGTGCCCGAGGTGTGCGCGAGGGCGGCTCCGGCGGGGCCGGATTGGCTGCCGGGGCGCGCCCGGCACGCGGTGGCACGGCTGCGGCGTGACGATCGCCGCGCCTACCTGCGAGCCTTCGGCGAGCTGGTCGTACTGTACGCCGGGGCCCAGGCGCTGGGCGGCCTCGTCACCGTGCTCCACCCCTACGTCCGCGACGCTCCCGCCGCCGTCGCCGGGGCGGGTGGACACCCGTGGGAGTTCGACTACGGCGCCTTCGCCGTGCAGGCCGTGGCGCTGTACTTCGGCGTGTGCGGCGCCACCGCCTGGTACGCCTGCCGACTACGCGCCCAGGTGATCGCCCGCCACCAAGAGAGCTGACACCCGCACTCGGGCACCGGCGACCGTGGCCGGCGTCGCCACTCGGACGGGACCGGCGAGAGCACCTCCGCGCGATCCGTGCGGTGTGCGGCAGGGCCCGGGCGTTGCATCCCTTGGTCCCCGGGAGAACATCCTGCGGCCGCACTCGTCCGGGTAGGCGACGGAGACGACCGGGCTCGCGCTTCGCCGGGGCTTCGTACCGGAAATCAGACAGGCCTCATCCGGTAGACGCAAGTTCTGTACGGCATCTCGACGCTGTCCCGGCCGGTCAGGCCAGGGTTGGTGGTGGCCAACTCGCCGATCTCCCGGTCCAGACGGGCCTGCTCGGCGGCGTCGGCGGTCAGGTAGGAGGAGCGGGACCGCACCAGGTCGGTCAGCCGGTCCGTCGGGACGGTCACGGTGTGCTCGATCAGGCCGCGTTCGGGTTCGGTGAACCATGGCGTCACCGGTCCGTACGGCCAGGCGCTTTCGAGGCCGTACGACTCGTCGCCGACGATGTCCGACAGCTCGGCCACCCATGGGGTCCGATCGTCACGGATGTTCCACATCGCAGCGAGGACGCCGTCCTTGCGCAGCACCCGGTGAATCTGCGGCAGGGCGTCCTGCGGGGTGAACCAGTGGTATGCCTGACCGACCACGACGGCGTCGACGGACCCATCCGGCAATGGGATGTCCTCGGCACTGCCTGCGAGGATTCGAATGCCCGGGTGGCGTTCGGCGGCCACGGCGCGCATCTGCTCGTCGGGCTCGACCGCGATCACCTCGTGGCCGGCTGAACGCACTGCACCGGCCAGGAGTCCGGTGCCCGCTCCCAGGTCCAGCACGCGCACCGGCTCGGCACCGACGGCCCAGGAGACAGCCCCCATCGGGTAGGCGGGCCGAATCGAGTCGTACAGGCGGGCGGCAGAACCAAAGGACAGCGCAGCGGCGGACATGCTGGTGAGCGTACTCAGAAGCGGTCGACGGTACGGGCACAGCAGCAAATCAGTCGCCTGCCACGGCTGCGGGCCGGTGCCCCGTCACCCGAGCGGTTAGGCGTCGGGGCCCAGCACAACCGACACCTTCCCCAGCGGTGAGTACGGCACAAGGGGGCGAATCGAGTCGCGATCAATCTTCGGGCATTGCCCTCGTGTCGAGGCGTGGTCCCGGTAGATCGTCTTGCGTGACGCGAGTGCAACTGACCTACGTGGAGTGGGAGTTCATCGGGCCGAATCTGCCGATCGGCGAGTACGGCCCGTACCCTGAGCGGCTGCGGCAGCAGTTCGAGGGCGTGGTCCGGCGGTTCAAGACGGGTGGGCAGTGGCGGGAGATGCCGGCGGAGATCGGCACCATGACGCTGCCGGTATGCACCTGGTGAGGACGTGCTGCGGAAGGCTGGGGCAGGCAGACGCGAGACCGGGAACTGACCGGCGTTGTCCGCAGTCGGGGTGGCGGGGCCGTCGTCGTTCCGTTGCGCGCGCGAACCGGGGGAGAGCTACCCACCTATGTCGACGGAGATCATCACCCGGTCGAAGCGCAGGTCGGCGAGGTCCTGGCGGCGGATCAACCAGTGCATGCGGGGAAGGGGAAGCGCGACGACGTCGTCGCAGTACCAGTTGGCGAGCAGACACCAGTCGTTACCGCCCCCGTACTCGTACTCGTTCGCCAGTGCGACGGGATCGTCGTTCCAGAAGTCCGCATGGCCGCCGAGGTACAGGTCGGATCCGAAATGGTTGCCGCCGGCCTCCTCCCAGATGTCGCTCAGCTGGTCCATGAGTTCGTACTCCTCGACGGCCAACTCGGACTCGTCGTCGGAAGGGTCTGCGAACCCGTCGGGACCGGACGAGGGCCATGACGGCCCCACGCGGACCGAGCGGTAGTCCTGCTCCCTGTACGCGCCGCGAACGGGCTCCGGGGCGGGGACCTCCGTCGTGGGCGTCCCGGCGGGTACGTACACCACGTAGCCGGGCCCCGGGCCCTGACCGAACTTCTCGGCGTCGCCGAAGAGCAGCAGGTGCCCGTCGGCCGGAAGAGGGAGGCCGGTCGTGTTCGGCGGTATCTGCGCGCAGTCGATGCTGCAGGTGAATGGCTCGCTCGGCTTGCCCGCGCCGACCGGCAGCATGGGGTTGTTGCCGCCGAGGTGGACGACGACCGGTCCGTCGCCGCCAATCTGCGGATAGACCGCCGGCAGGAAGGAGCTGATCAACAGCTCCACGTTGCGCGATGACACGCCCGCTTCCGCCGCCTTGGCCCGAAACCGGCTCAGCGTTTCCGCCACGAGTTGATCAGTCATGCGCACAGCCTGGAAGCGGGCACTGACACGCCATCAGTAGCGGGCGATGCCGGAGTCGGCCGGAGCGACGCGGAACGCGAGCAGGGCCGTGTCGTCGCGCTTGTCGGAGAGGTCCTGCAGCCGCCGCAGCAGTTCGGGCAGGGGGCTGCCGCGGTGGAGCGCGGCAGCGGACAGGAGGCTCTGCTGTCCTTCGTCGAGGGATGCCGCAGGTCTCTCGATGAGGCCGTCTGTGTAGAGCAGGACGGTGTCGCCGGGGGCGAGCTGGTGGGTGTGGCTGGTGCGGGGCATGCCGGGCAGGGCGCACAGCGGAGGGTCCTGGTCGTCTCCGGTGAGGAAGCGGGGGTTCCCACGGGCCGGGAG
>NZ_JBRIOU010000002.1:1656853-1661567 GCF_053474865.1 Streptomyces sp. CO7 | reverse complement strand
GTCGACGATGCCGTCGCGCTCCATCACGGTGATCGCCGCGACGGCCGCCGCGCAGGCCAGCGGGTGCCCGGAGTAGGTCAGGCCGCCGGGGTAGGGGCGGTGCGCGAAGTGGTCGGCGATGCGCGGTCCGATGGCGACGCCGCCGAGCGGCACGTAGCCGGAGTTGACGCCCTTGGCGAAGGTCAGCAGGTCCGGGACGACGCCCTCGTCCGAGGCGACGAACCAGCTGCCGGCCCGCCCGAAGCCGGTCATCACCTCGTCGAGGATGAAGACGATGCCGTACCGGTCGCACAGCTCCCGCACACCGGCGAGGTAGCCGGGCGGGGGCAGCATGATGCCGGCGGTGCCGGGGATCGACTCGAGCAGGACGGCCGCGATGGTCTGCGGGCCCTCGAGCTCGATGACCTGCTGGAGATGGGCCAGGGCCCGCTCGCACTCCTCGCTCTCGGAGGTGGCGTTGAAGTGGCTGCGGTAGAGGTACGGGCCGAAGAAGTGGACGACGCCGGCGTCGCCGTGGTCGTTCGGCCAGCGCCGGGGGTCGCCGGTGAGGTTGATCGCGGTCTGCGTCCCGCCGTGGTACGAGCGGTAGCGGGTGAGGACCTTGGGGCGGCCGGTGCTCAGCCGGGCCATCCGCACGGCGTGCTCGTTGGCGTCGGCGCCGCCGTTGGTGAAGAAGATCCGGTCCAGGTCGCCGGGAGTGTGCTCGCTGATCAGGCGGGCGGCCTCGGAACGCTGGTCGTTGGCGTGCTGGGGGGCGACGGTGGCCAGGGTGCGGGCCTGGGCGACGATCGCCTCGACCACGTCGGGGTGCTGGTGGCCGATGTTGGTGTTCACCAGCTGGGAGGAGAAGTCCAGCAGGCGGTTGCCGGCGCCGTCCCAGACGTAGGAGCCCTCGGCGCGGGTGATGACCATCGGGGTGATCTCGGCCTGGGCGGCCCAGGAGTGGAAGACGTGCCGGCGGTCGAGCTCGTAGGTCCGGGCGGCGGCGTCGAGCAGGGCTTGGGGGTCGGCTGCGGTCATGACGGTCGTCCTCTCAGACATTCTGCGGGAAGCCGAGGTCCACGCCGCCCTCGGCGGGGGTGCGCCACCGGGTGGTGACGACCTTGCCGCGGGTGAAGAAGTGGACGCCTTCGGTGCCGTGGGCGTGGCTGTCGCCGAACAGGGAGTGCTTCCAGCCGCCGAAGCTGTAGTAGGCCGTCGGCACCGGGATCGGCACGTTGATGCCGACCATGCCGACCTCCACCTCGTTGTTGAAGCGCCGGGCCGCGCCGCCGTCGTTGGTGAACAGGGCGGTGCCGTTGCCGAAGGGGTTGGCGTTGACCAGGTCCAGTGCCTCGTCGTAGGTGTCCACCCGGAGCACCGACAGGACCGGGCCGAAGATCTCGTCCGTGTAGCAGGACATGTCGGTGGTGACGTGGTCGATGACGGTCGGCCCGAGCCAGAAGCCGTCCGGTGCGCCGTCCGCGGTGACCTTCCGGCCGTCCACCACGAGGGTCGCGCCCTCCGCCTCGGCCCGGTCGACGTAACCGGCGACCCGGTCACGGTGCGCGGCGGTCACCAGCGGCCCCATGTCGCAGCCCCGGGTGCCGTCGCCGGTGCGCAGCGCGCGGGCCCGCTCGGCGATCCTGGCGACCAGGTCGTCCGCGACGTCGCCGACGGCGACCACGGCGGAGATGGCCATGCAGCGCTCGCCCGCCGAGCCGAAGCCGGCGCCGACCAGTGCGTCGGCGGCGGTGTCCAGGTCGGCGTCGGGCAGCACGACGGCGTGGTTCTTCGCGCCGCCCAGTGCCTGGACGCGCTTGCCGTGGGCGGTGGCCGTCGCGTACACGTACTGGGCGATCGGGGTGGAGCCGACGAAGCTGACGGCCTTGACCGCCTTGTGGGTGAGCACCTCGTCCACGGCCGCCTTGTCGCCCTGCAGGACGTTGAACACCCCGGCGGGCAGGCCCGCCTCGGCCCACAGTTCGGCCAGCCGAAGCGCGGCGGAGGGCGCCTTCTCGCTCGGCTTGAGGACGACGGTGTTGCCGGCCGCGATGGCGAGGGGGAAGAACCACATCGGCACCATGGCGGGGAAGTTGAACGGGGCGATGATCCCGACGACGCCCAGGGGCCGGCGGACCGAGTGCACGTCCACGCCCGTCGACACGTTCTCGCTGAACGCGCCCTTGAGCAGGTGGGGCATGCCGCAGGCGAACTCCACCACTTCCTGGCCCCGGGTGACCTCGCCCAGCGCGTCGGAGAGCACCTTGCCGTGCTCGGCGGTGATGATCTCCGCCAGTTCCTCCTTGCGCGCGTTGAGCAGCTCCCGGAAGCGGAAGACGATCGCGGTGCGCTTGGCCAGGGAGGTGTCCCGCCAGGCCGGGAAGGCCGCCGCGGCGGACTCGATGACGGCCCTGGCGTCCGCCTCGTGCGCCAGCGCCACCTCGCGGGTCACCGCGCCGGTCGCCGGATTCGTCACCGGCGCCGTGCGTTCGCTGCTTCCGGCGAAGTGCTGGTTGTCGGCCCAGTGTCCGATGCGCTGCGGGTTCGTCGTCGTGTGCACGGTTGCCTCACCTTGTTCCGTCGCGCTGCCCTGGTGCGTCAGGGCAGTGGAGCCGGCCGCGCGGAGTTCGGCGGCCGGTTCGCGAGAAGCCTGTCAGCGCGGCGGCCGACAGTCTGTACAGAAGGACGGCTGGATCTTTACGGTGTGTCGATGCACCAGCCGACCGTCCGGGAAGTCCTCCAGTTGTCCGCCCTGGCCGCGGGAAGACCGGCCGTGGTCGGAGGCCATGCCCGGCTCGACCGACCGGTGCGCTGGGTCCACGTCAGCGACCTCGTGGACCTGACGGACCTCCTGGCCGGCGGCGAGCTCGTGCTGACCACGGGCGCGCCCCTGACCGGCGACGCCCACGCCACCGAGACCTACCTGCGCATGCTCGCCGGGCAGAGGGTTGCCGGTCTGGTCGTCGAGCTGGGGACGTTCCTGCACGCCGCCCCCGACTGTCTGCCCGCACTGGCCGACTCCCTCGGGATCCCGGTGGTGACGCTGGCCGCCAGGACCCGCTTCATCGAGGTCACCCAACAGGTGCACCGGCTGATCGTGGCCGACCAGTACGAGGAGGTCGAGTTCGCCCGTACCACCCACGAGGCGTTCACCTCGCTCAACCTCGCGCGGGCCTCGACCACCGACATCGTCACCAAGGCCGCGCAGACCCTGGGCGCCTGCCTGGTCCTGGAGGACCTCAGCCGGCACGTCCTGGCCTACTGCGCCCTCGACACCTCGACCGCGGGGCTCCTGCACCAGTGGGCCGAGCGCTCACGCCTTCACAGCCCGGCCGACGGCTGCGGGCCCGGCCGGCCCTGGACGGCGGTACCCGTCGGTGTCGGCTCCGAGCAGTGGGGGCGACTGGTCCTGCCCGGCCACGGGCCGCACCACCCCCACGCCCGCATGGTCCTGGAGCGGGCCGCCCAGTCCCTCCAGTTGCACCGCATGATCCAGCAGGAGCGTGAGGCGCTCGTCGTCCAGGCCCTCGGCGGCCTGCTCGACGACCTCGTCAACGGCAGGATCGGCGAGGAGAGCGAAGCCCTGGCCAGGGCCACCTCGCTGGGTCTGCGCGCCGCCAGCGGCTACGCGCCGCTGTGCGTCCGTGTGCCCCGGCCCGCCGGGGCGAACGTCCTGGCCCAGGGCGAGGTGGACCGGCGCCTGCTGTCCTCCCTGCGGCAGGCCGTCACCGCGGCCGGCGCGAGCGCGATCTTCGCCGTCCGTCGGGCGGGCACCGTCTCGGCGGTCGTCTCCTGCCCGCCGGCCGGAGCGGACCGTGTCCTGCGCGCCGTCTGCACGGGCCTGCGCGAACGCCTCGCCGGCAGGGACGGCACCGATGCCTGGGTCGCCGGCACCGCGGCCGCTTCCCCGCGTCTCACCGACGCCGCCCGCGGCCTCGACGAGGCCGAACACGTCGCCGACGTCGGCCTGTCCATGCCCGAACCGAACCGTCTCTACCGCTCGACGGACGTGCGTCTGCGGGGACTGGTGACCCTCCTGCGGGAGGACCACCGGGTCCAGCGCTTCGCCCAGACCGAGCTGGGCAGCCTCCTGGACCACGACGTCCGCACCGGCGAGGACCTCGTGGGACTGCTGCGCGTCCATCTCGACGGCGGCGGCAGCAAGACCCGCACCGCGCAACTGACCGGACTCAGCCGGCCCACCCTCTACAGCCGGCTCCGCACCGTCGAGCGCATCCTGGGCGTCTCCCTGGAGACCGCCGCGTCACGGACC
The DNA here is from genome assembly GCF_053474865.1 of Streptomyces sp. CO7. NCBI lineage: Bacteria > Bacillati > Actinomycetota > Actinomycetes > Kitasatosporales > Streptomycetaceae > Streptomyces > Streptomyces sp. CO7. The sequence goes on along the minus strand of NZ_JBRIOU010000002.1, from coordinate 1,657,312 downwards.
TCCCTCCACACCGCCCTCATGATCATCGACACCCGCTGAGGGCGGGCAGGCACAAGTCGCCCGTCGGGTCTCAGCCGTGGAGGGTGGCGAGCCAGTCGGTCAACAGGGCGTTGACCTCGTCGGGGCGTTCCTGTTGCACCCAGTGGCCGCAGCCGTCCAGGAGGTGCGAGGCGGACAGGGCGGGGAGCGTGGTGGGGTAGGCGTCGATGGCATCGGCCATCCAGGTGGTGGACGCGTCCAGCGTGCCGCCGATGAACAGGGCGGGCCGGGTGATCGGAGCGCCGTGGTGGGGGGTGAGGTCCTCCCAGTCGCGGTCCATGGAGCGGTAGCGGTTGAGCGCGCCGGTCAGGCCGGTGCGCTCGAACTCCCCGGCGTAGACGTCGAGATCCTCCTCGGTCAGCCAGCCGGGGAGCGGGCCGGCAGGGAAGCGGTCGCGCAGCCGGCCGCCCGGGGCGACGA
>NZ_JBRIOU010000002.1:1648054-1656753 GCF_053474865.1 Streptomyces sp. CO7 | reverse complement strand
GGTGTCGGCGGACAGCGCGGCGTAGAAACCGGCGAGCCAGCCCCGGACGTCGGGCTCGATCTCCGCCTCGGCGCGGCCGGATTCCTGGAAGTACGAGACGTAGAACTCCTGCTCGGGGCCGCCGATCCGGCCGAAGACGTCACTGGGCCGCGGGCCTCCGGGCGGTGCGTAGGGGACGCTGAGAAGGCCGACGGCGCGGAAGATCTCCGGGTGGAGCAGGGCGGAGGTGGCAGCGATGTTGGAGCCCCAGTCGTGGCCGACGACCACCGCGTCGTCCTCGCCGAGGGCGCGCACGACGGTGACGTTGTCCTCCACCAGATCGAGCATGCGGTAGGCGTCGGTCCGGGCGGGCCTGGAGGAACGGCCGTAGCCGCGCACGTCGATCGCCACCGCCCGGTATCCGGCCGCGGCCAGGGCCGGGAGCTGACGGCGCCAGGAGTACCAGGACTCGGGGAACCCGTGCACGAGCAGGACCAGGGGGCCGGTGCCCTGTTCCACCAGGTGCAGGCGTCCGGCCGGGGCCTCGACGGTGCGGTGGCGGAGCAGGGTGTTCGGCTCGGATCGCATGGGTGCTTCTCCTCGGTTCGCGGGCGGACGCGGCTTCCCGTCGATCATGCGGCGCGACACCCGCCCGACGCGATCGGACGTGCCGTCCTGGCAAACTCACCGGTGGACGGTGGGGCGACGCTGCTCGAAGGAGGGGGCACGGTGGCGGTCGACGAGGTGGACGGCACGATGGCGGCGATGGGGCCCAGGCTGCGCGCGGCGCGCGAGAAGCACGGCGGCACGCTCGCCGGGGTCGGCTGCGCGACCGGCATCTCGCCGAGCACGTTGTCGCGGATCGAGACCGGCCGGCGCAGGCCCACCCTGGAGGTGCTGCTGCGGCTGTCGCAGGAGTACGGCGTCACGCTGGACGAGCTGGCCGGTACGGCACGCGTCCCGGTGGGCGAACCGCGCACGCCGGCTCCGCCGAGCTTCGGCGACAGCAAGGTCGTGCTGCCGCTCACCCGGTACGTCGGCGGTCTGCACGCGCACAAGCACGTCCTGCCCGCTGTCGAGGGCCCGCCCGCACGGCCGCGTCAGGCGTCCCACGAGGGCCACGAGTGGCTGTGCGTCCTGTACGGGCGGTTGTGGCTCGCGCTCGGCGACCAGGACCTCGCGTTGGCCGCCGGGGACGCCACCGAGTTCGACACCCGCGTTCCCCACGGGGTGGCGAACGCGGGCTCCGAGGGACCGGTCGAGTATCTGGTCCTGTTCGGGCCGCAGGGAGAACGCCTGCGACAGGTCCGCCCTTCGGCCGCCGGCCGCGGGGCGGGTGGGAGAAGAGCGGGTGCGTGAGCCCGGCAGACATGTCGCCCTCGGGTGTCTCGTACGGGGTGCGGGTCATGCGGGAACCGCACCGGAGCCCTCCCGGTTCACGGTGCGCCTCGTCGCCCTCGTGATCCGCGGCGCTGCGCGTGGAAGGTGTGGTCGCGGCGTATCAGCGCCGCGATCCTGCGGCAGGTGTCGGCGTCCAGGACCGGCCTCCGGTCCTGGATGGCGTCCAGCAGATAGTGCGTGCCGATGCTCACCACGTCGATGGAGCAGTTGTCGCAGAAGCCCAGGCTCGCCCGGTCGTTGACGACCGTGACAGCGGTGTGGACCGTGGTGTACACGCCGCGCGTGGCGAGGAAGGTCTGCAGGGCGGAGGCGGGCTCGCTGACCTGACGGCCCCAGCTGCGGCCTCGGCGGTCCGTCAGCGTTCCCTGGTCGACCAGATTTCCGTACCGGTCGTACTTCTCGTAGCCCCAGTGGTCGCCCTGGACGTGCACGCGCACATTGCGTCCCTTGACCTCGATGGCCCAGACACCTCCTGGTCCGACGAGGAGGTGGTCGATCTCGCCCCTGCGGTTGGTGTACCCGCGGAACAGCAGCCATGCGTCGGGCAGTTGTCGCAGGGCGTGGGTCACCGTGTCCTCGGCGGCCACTCCTGCTTCCTGCTGCGCCCGGCGGTGGAGGAGCGCCGGATCGACGACCGGCGCTCTGCGCTCCAGCTCGCGCACCTCGAAGTAGTGCGCCAGCCGCCGGCCGAGCTGCCACCACCGCCGTGACGCGGCGTTCCGTGCGCGAAGGTCCGCGACAGCCGCCAGGTGCTGGGCGACCGCACGGTGGTGGCGTTCGATCTCCCCCTCGGTGCGCCGGAGTTGACGGCCGGGGTGGTCGGAAAGCACTTCGGTCAGCATCGTCGCAGTCTATGAATCGGCGAGCGCGCCCGGTCACAAAACGAGTGACGCCTGCCTTCCGGGGCGAGGGCCGGGCAGGGCTTTGTCCTGTCGCGGGAAGAAGTCACGCGGATCCGTGCGCAACTTCTTCCCCCTTCGCGCTGCCGCTGCTACGTTCTCCGCGAAAGCAACACGTGGGTACGGCAGTTGGGCCAGGAGGGGATCGTGAGACGTATGACCGCGCGGCCCGCCAACGCCCATCAGGCCCGCCTGCTGCGGCTGCTGCGGGACGAGGGGCCCAGCTCCCGTGCGCAGCTGGGTGACCGCGTCGAACTGTCGCGGTCGAGGCTCGCCGTCGAGGTGGACCGGCTGCTGGAGACGGGGCTGGTCGTCGCCGACGGTCTCGCCGCCTCCCGTGGAGGCCGCCGCTCGCACAACGTCCGGCTGGCTCCCGGCCTCCGTTTCCTCGGTGTGGACATCGGCGCGACCTCGGTCGACGTCGCCGTCACCAACGCCGAGCTGGAGGTGCTGGGGCATCTCACCCAGCCGATGGACGTGCGCGAGGGTCCCGTGCCGGTCTTCGAGCAGGTACTGGACCTGGCCGCCAAGCTGAAGGGATCGGGGGCGGCGGAGGGATTCGACGGCGCCGGTATCGGGGTGCCGGGGCCGGTGCGGTTTCCCGAGGGGGTCCCGGTCGCGCCGCCGATCATGCCCGGCTGGGACGGTTTCCCGGTGCGGGAGGCGCTCAGCCAGGAACTGGGCTGCCCGGTCATGGTCGACAACGACGTGAACCTGATGGCGCTGGGCCAGATGCACGCCGGTGTGGCGCGCTCCGTGGACGACTACCTGTGCGTCAAGATCGGCACCGGTATCGGCTGCGGGATCGTGGTGGGCGGCAAGGTGCACCGGGGGGTCACCGGCAGCGCCGGCGACATCGGCCACATCCAGGCGGTTCCCGACGGCCGCCGCTGCGCCTGCGGCAACCGCGGCTGCCTGGAGGCCCACTTCGGCGGGGCCGCGCTCGCCAAGGACGCGGTGGAGGCCGCCCAGCAGGGGCGTTCACCGCAGCTCGCCGCACGGCTGGCCGAGAACGGCCGGCTCACCGCGGCCGATGTCGGCGCCGCCGCCGCGGCGGGCGATGCCGCCAGCCTCGACCTGATCCGTGAGGGCGGCACGCGCGCGGGCCAGGTCATCGCGGGCCTCGTCAGCTTCTTCAACCCCGGCCTGGTGGTGATCGGCGGAGGGGTCACCGGCCTCGGCCACAACCTCCTCGCCGCCATCCGCACCCAGGTCTACCGCCAGTCCCTCCCCCTGGCGACCGGCAACCTGCCGATCGTCCTGGACGAACTCGGGGCCGCCGCAGGAGTGGTCGGCGCGGCCCGACTGATCAGCGACCACGTGTTCTCCCCCGCCTGACAGCAGCAGGCGCCGTCTCCGCTCCACCCCCCGACGGCCGGGGCCGTGCAACCGCCCGGCCCCGAGCCGTACCCGCCGTCACCTCGCGCGATCCGTGCCGCCCTGCCTAACGCCGGGAGATGCGTCATGCCGTCCGAAACCTCCGCACCACTGCTCACCATGACCGCGATCACCAAGTCGTTCCCGGGCGTCCGCGCCCTGGACGGGGTGGACCTGGAGGTCCGGGCCGGCGAGGTCCACTGCCTGCTCGGGCAGAACGGCGCGGGCAAGTCCACCTTGATCAAGGTGCTGGCCGGCGTCCACCGGCCGGACGGCGGCGCCGTCACCTGGACCGGGGAAACGGTCTCCCTGCGCTCCCCCAGCGACGCCGTGCGCCTCGGGATCGCCACCATCTACCAGGAACTCGACCTGGTCGAGCACCTGTCGGTCGCCGAGAACATCTACCTGGGCCACGAGCCCACCAGGGCCGGCTTCGTCGTCCGGCCCCGTGTGGCCCGTGAGGCCTCCGCCCGGCTGCTGCGCCGGCTCGGGCACCCGGAGATCGATCCGGCCCGCCCGGTCGGCGCGCTGTCCGCAGCGCAGCAGCAGATCGTCTCCATGGCCCGCGCGCTCTCCCACGACGTCCGGCTGATCGTGATGGACGAGCCGTCCGCCGCCCTGGACCCCGGCGAGGTCGACAACCTCTTCCGGATCGTCGCCTCCCTCACCGAGGAGGGCGTGGCGGTCGTGTACATCTCCCACCGGCTGGAGGAGATCCGCCGCATCGGCGACCGGGTCACCGTCCTGAAGGACGGCCGGGCGGTGGCCGGAGCACTGCCCGCGCGGACCACGCCCACCCGGGAGATCGTCTCCCTGATGACGGGCCGCAGCGTCGAGCACGCCTTTCCGCCCCGGCCCGCCCGTTCGCCCGAGGCGGCGCCCGTGCTCACCGTCCGGGGTCTGGCCCTGGAGGGGAAGTTCCAGCCGCTCGACCTCGACCTGCGGCCGGGCGAGATCGTCGGGCTGGCCGGGCTGGTCGGCTCCGGCCGGTCCGAGATCCTGGAGACCCTCTACGGCGCGCGCCGGCCCGCCGCCGGCCGGGTCCTGGTGGACGGACGGCCGCTGCGGCCCGGCAGCGTGCCCGCCGCGGTCCGCGCCGGCCTCGGCCTGGCCCCGGAGGAACGCAAGGCGCAGGCGCTGCTGATGCTGGACAGCGTCACCCGCAACGTCTCCGTCTCCACACTCGGCAGGTTCGCCAGGGGCGGCTGGCTGGACCGCCGCGCCGAGCGCGCCGCCGCCCGCGCGGCGACCCGGGAGCTGTCGATCCGCCCCGACAACCCGGACGCCGCCGTGCGCACCCTGTCCGGAGGCAACCAGCAGAAGGCCGTGCTGGCCCGCTGGCTGCTGCGCGGCTGCCGCGTCCTGCTGCTGGACGAGCCCACCCGGGGCGTGGACATCGGCGCCCGGGCGGAGCTGTACGCGGTGATCCGCCGCCTGGCGGACGAAGGGCTCGCGGTGCTGCTGGTCTCCAGCGAACTGCCCGAGGTGCTCGGCCTCGCCGACCGCGTCCTGGTGCTCCGGGAGGGCCGGGTGGTGCACACCGCGCCGGCCGGCGAACTCGACGAGCACCGGGTCCTCGATCTCGTGCTGCACGCCACCGACGCGGCTGCCGAAGGGAGCCAGACATGACGCACCCCGTGTCTCCGTCAGCCGGCGGGGTCCCCCCCGCCTCCGGTGCGGAGAAGCAGGCGCCGCCCTCCGAGGGCCGCCGCACCGCACCGCCGCCCGTGTTCGCACGGCTGGACGTGCGGACCCTGTCCCTGCTGGGGGTGCTCGCCGCGCTGGTCGTGGCCGGTTGCGTCACCCGGCCCGAGGCGTTCTGGGACCTGGACAACCTGCGGCTGGTGCTCACCCAGGCCTCGGTGGTCGGGGTGGTCACCGTGGGCATGACCTTCGTGATCACCGCCGGCGGGATCGACCTGTCGGTCGGCGCGATCGTGGCCCTGTCGTCGGTGTGGGCGACGACCGTGGCCACCCAGGAGTTCGGCTTCGCCGGCATCCTCTTCACCTCGGTGGTGGTGGGGGTCGGCTGCGGTCTGGTGAACGGGGCGCTGATCGCGTACGGCGCGATGGTCCCGTTCATCGCCACCCTCGCCATGCTGGCCTCGGCGCGCGGGCTCGCCCTGCTGATCACCGAGGGACGCACCCAGCGGGTGACCGTGGAGGGGGTGCTCGACCTGGGTGGCCGCGACGCCTACGTACTCGGCGTCCCACCCCTGGTGCTGGTCTTCGCGGGAGTCACGGTCGCCGGATGGCTGCTGCTCAACCGCACCACCTTCGGCCGCCGCACGGTGGCCGTCGGCGGCAACGCGGAGGCCGCCCGGCTGGCCGGCATCGACGTCCGCCGCCAGCGCCTGTACCTCTACCTGCTGTCCGGACTGTGCTGCGGCATCGCCGCGTTCATGCTGGTCGTGCTCTCCGGCTCGGGCCAGAACACCAACGGGAACCTCTACGAACTCGACGCCATCGCCGCCGCGATCATCGGCGGCACGCTGCTCAGCGGCGGCCGCGGCACCATCGTCGGCTCCGTCCTCGGTGTGCTGATCTTCACCACCATCACCAACATCTTCGCGCTGAACAACCTGCAGAGCGACGTCCAGCAGATCGCCAAGGGCGCGATCATCGTCGCCGCCGTCCTGGTGCAATCCCGCACCGTCAAGAACGAGCTGACCTGATCCGTCCGAGCCGACAGAAGGGTCCACCACCATGCCAGACCTCACGAGCCGCAGGGGACTGCTCTTCGGGACCGCCGCCGTTTCGGCCGGCGCCCTCCTGGCGGGCTGCACCAGCAACGAGAAGGACAAGGAGAACACGGGCTCCTCCCAGCAGGCCGCCGACGACAAGCCCGGCAAGGCCGTCACCATCGGCTTCGCCGGCCCGCAGGCCGACCACGGCTGGCTCAACGCCATCAACGAGCAGGCCCGCGCCCGCGCCGAGAAGTACTCCGACGTCACCCTGGACATCACCGAGGGGTCCAACGACACCGCCACCCAGATCGGCCAGATCGAGACGCTGATCAACAAGAAGGTCGACGTCCTGGTGATCCTGCCGGCCGACGGCGCGGCGCTCACCCAGACCGGTCTGAAGGCCATGCGGGCGGGGATCCCGGTGGTCAACCTGGACCGCGTCTTCAGCTCGCCGCAGGCCTACCGCTGCTGGGTGGGCGGCGACAACTACGGCATGGGCCTCAACGCCGGCCACTACATCGGCGAGAAGCTCAAGGACACGCCGAACGCCAAGGTGGTCGAACTCGCCGGCCTGGACAACCTGGAACTCACCCGGCAGCGCACCAAGGGCTTCGACGACGCGCTGAAGAACTACCCCAACATCAAGAAGGTCGCCCGGCAGGCCGCCGAGTTCACGGTGGAGAGCGGACAGGCCAAGATGGCCCAACTGCTGCAGGCCCAGCCCAAGTTCGACGCCCTGTGGAACCACGACGACGACCAGGGCGTGGGCGCCCTGCGGGCCGTCGACCAGGCGGGCCGCAGCGGCTTCCTGATGGTCGGCGGGGCCGGGGCTCTGTCGGCGTTCGAGGCGATCAAGGCGGACGACGGGGTGCTGAAGGCCACCGTTCTCTATCCGCCGACCATGGCGGCCTCCGCGATCGACCTCGCCCGCGCGCTCGGTCAGGGCAAGGGGGTCTCCGGCCTCGCCGAGTTCGAGATCCCCTCGCAGGTCACCGCGTACTCGGCCGTCGTCGACAAGTCCAACGTCGACCAGTACATGTCTGTCGGCTTCGACTGACCCCCGGAGCCGAGCGCGGGCCCGGCCGTGGGGCCGGGCGAATGGTGCGCTGCTCGGGCGGGGGCCGTCCGAGCAGCGCGTGTCGACGAGGAGGAGAAACCGCATGCCACAGTCCGATCCGTCAGCACGACCCGTCCTCGGGATCGGCATGGTCGGCCACGCCTTCATGGGCGCCGCCCACTCCCAGGCGTGGCGCACCGTGGGCCGGGTCTTCGACCTGCCCCTGGAACCCCGGCTCGCCGTGATCGGCGGCCGTGACCCCCAGGCGGTCCGCGCCGCGGCCCGGCGGCACGGCTGGGCGGCCGCCGAGACCGACTGGCGCGCCCTGATCGCCCGCGAGGACGTCGACCTCGTGGACATCTGCACCCCCGGCGACAGCCACGCCGAGATCGCGATCGCCGCCCTCGAGGCCGGCAAGCACGTCCTGTGCGAGAAGCCGCTGGCGAACAGCGTCGCCGAGGCGGAGGCCATGACGGCGGCGGCCCGGGCGGCCGAGGAGCGCGGGCAGATCGCCATGGTCGGGTTCAACTACCGTCGCGTCCCCGCGGCCGCCCTGGCGCAGGAGATGATCGCCGCAGGCCGCCTGGGCACGCTGCGCCACGTGCGGGTCGTCTACCTGCAGGACTGGCTGGTGGACCCCGCGTTCCCGCTGACGTGGCGGCTGCGCAGGGAGAGCGCCGGTTCCGGCGCGCTCGGGGACCTGGGCTCCCACATCGTCGACCTCGCCCAGTACCTGACCGGTGACACCTTGGCCGGGGTGTCCGCCCTCACCGAGACCTTCGTCCGTGAACGGCCGCTGCCCGCCGCCTCGTCGAGCGGCCTGGCCGTCACGGACGCGTCGGTGGGCCGAGGCGCGGTCACCGTGGACGACGCGGCCGTCTTCACCGGCCGCTTCGCCGGCGGCGCCCTCGCCACCTTCGAGGCGACGCGTTTCGCGACCGGCCGGAAGAACGCCCTGCGCATCGAACTCAACGGCTCGCAGGGCTCGCTGGCCTTCGACCTGGAGCGGCTGAACGAGCTGGAGTACCACGACCACCGCGAGGCCGCTCCGCACGCCGGGTTCCGCCGCATCCTGGTCACCGAGCCCGAGCATCCCTACCTGGACGCCTGGTGGCCGCCCGGGCACGGGCTGGGTTACGAGCACAGCTTCGTCCACCAGGCCCGCGACCTGGTGCACGCCGTGCACACCGGACGACCGGCGGCCCCCACCTTCGCCGACGGTCTGCGCGTCCAACGCGTCCTCGCGGCGGTGGAGGCGAGCGCCGCCGAGGGCTCCGCCTACACCCCCGTGGGGTGAGC
>NZ_JBRIOU010000002.1:1646709-1647954 GCF_053474865.1 Streptomyces sp. CO7 | reverse complement strand
CCGCCCGCGGACCCAGTCCTTCACGCGAACCGATCGAGGAGACGTACCGTGCCCCGCAACTTCACGCTCTTCACCGGCCAGTGGGCCGACCTGCCGCTCGAGGAGGTCTGCCGGCTGGCCCGCGACTTCGGCTACGACGGACTCGAACTCGCCTGCTGGGGCGACCATTTCGAGGTCGACAAGGCCCTCGCCGATCCGTCCTACCTGGACGGCCGCCGCCGGCTCCTCGAGAAGTACGGTCTGAAGTGCTGGGCCGTCTCCAACCACCTGGTGGGGCAGGCGGTCTGCGACGCGATCATCGACGAACGCCACCAGGCGATCCTCCCCACCCGAATCTGGGGCGACGGCGAACCCGAGGGCGTCCGACGGCGGGCCGCCGCGGAGATCGCCGACACCGCCCGGGCCGCAGCCGCCTTCGGCGTGGACACCGTCATCGGGTTCACCGGCTCGGCGATCTGGCATCTGGTGGCCATGTTCCCGCCCGCCCCCGAGTCGATGATCGAGCGCGGCTACCAGGACTTCGCCGACCGCTGGAACCCCGTCCTGGACGTGTTCGACGCCGAGGGCGTGCGCTTCGCCCACGAGGTCCACCCCAGCGAGATCGCCTACGACTACTGGACCACGCAGAAGGCCCTGGAGGCGGTGGACCACCGGCCCGCCTTCGGACTCAACTTCGACCCGTCGCACTTCGTGTGGCAGGACCTCGACCCGGTCGGATTCCTGTGGGACTTCCGCGACCGGATCTACCACGTGGACTGCAAGGAGGCCCGCAAGCGGCTCGACGGGCGCAACGGCCGGCTCGGCTCGCACCTGCCCTGGGGCGATCCGCGGCGCGGCTGGGACTTCGTGTCGGCCGGGCACGGTGACGTTCCCTGGGAGGACGTCTTCCGGATGCTGCGCGCCATCGACTACGCCGGTCCGATCTCGGTCGAATGGGAGGACGCCGGTATGGACCGCCTGCAAGGGGCCCCCGAGGCGCTGAGGCGGCTCAAGGCCTTCGACTTCGACCCGCCGGCCGCCTCCTTCGACGCGGCCTTCGGCGGCAACTAGGCCGGTCCACACCTGTGACGTGCGAGCAGGCGGCGGCCGGGTGGGCGGGGCGCGTGACCGCGGCGGTCCGGACGGGTCCCCCGGCCGGGCGGGCGCCGGTGATGGTCGCGCGCCGACCCGGCGGGGCGATCGGGTGAGCAGAGGCCCCTGTCCGCGAAGACCGCAGGGACGCCGCTCGGCCGTGGCGGCCGGCCC
>NZ_JBRIOU010000002.1:1643297-1646609 GCF_053474865.1 Streptomyces sp. CO7 | reverse complement strand
GGCGGGGCCGGGGCCACGGCCTGCCACCAGGGCCCGCCACGGATCAGCTCGGCTTCGCCTGCGCCTCCACCGCCTCGGCCTCAGCCGCCGGCCCGTCCTGGTCCTCGTGCGCGTCCGCCGCTTCACGGGCCAGGCGGCTGGGCCACCAGACCTTGGGTCCGATGTCGCGCACCAGGGCGGGCACGAGGAGCGAGCGCACCACGATGGTGTCCAGCAGCACGCCGAAGGCCACGATGAAGGCGATCTGCGCGAGGAAGGCCAGCGGGATGACGATGAGGGCCGCGAAGGTGGCCGCCAGGACGACACCGGCCGAGGTGATCACCCCGCCGGTGGCGACCAGTCCGCGCAGGACGCCCTGCCGGGTGCCCAGGCGCAGCGTCTCCTCCCGGACGCGGGACATCAGGAAGATGTTGTAGTCGACGCCCAGGGCGACCAGGAAGACGAATCCGTACAGCGGGACGGAGGCGTCGGTGCCGGAGAAGCCGAAGCCGTGCTCGAACACCAGCCCGGCGATGCCGAGCGTGGCCAGGTAGTTGAGTGCCACGGTCGCCACCAGCAGCACCGGGAGGAGCAGGGACCGCAGCAGGAGGACGAGGATGACCAGGATGATCGCGAGGACGACGGGGATGATGAGGGTACGGTCGTGCTCCGCGGTGCTCTGGGTGTCGTACTGCTGCGCGGTGTAGCCGCCGACCAGGACACTGCTGTCGACCTTGTCGAGCCGTTCCCGCAGCGCGCTCACGGCCTCCTTGGCCGCGTCGCTGTCGGGTGCGGCGGTGAGGGTCGCGTCGATGCGGATCCGGCCGTCGGCCACCAGCGGCGCCGCGTCCGGCCTGCCGGATTCGGTGACCACGCGGACGTCGGCCACCCCGGCCGTGGCGGCGGCGACGTCGGTCACGTCCGCCCGCTCGTCCGCGTCCGCGATGATCACGGCCGGCTGGCCGGAGCCGCCGGGGAAGTGCTTGCCGAGGGCCTGCTGTGCGGCCACCGACGGCGCGTCGTTGACGAAGAGTTCGTCGAGCGGCACGCCCTTCGACTGCAGGGCGGGGAAGAAGGCGGCCCCGGCCACCAGCAGGACCATGGTGCCGAGCCACAGCCGTCGCGGCTGGGCGTCCACCCGGTGCGCGACCCGCCGCCAGATTCCGTGGCCGCCGCTCTCCGCGTCGGCGGAGCGGGGCTTGGCCGGCCAGAAGGCCGCCTTGCCCATCAGGGCGAGCACCGCCGGAAGGAAGGTCAGCGTGGTGAGGACCGCGCAGACGATGCCGATCGCGCCGACCGGGCCCAGCGCGCGGTTGTTGGTCAGGTCGCTGAGCAGCAGGGCGAGCAGGCCCAGGGCGACGGTCGCGGCGCTGGCGGTGATCGCGCCGAAGGAACCGCGCGTGGCGGCGAGGGCCGCGGCGACCTTGTCCCCGCTGTGCGACAGCTCCTCGCGGAAGCGTGCCGTCAGCAGCAGCGCGTAGTCGGTGGCCGCGCCGATCACCAGGATCGACAGGATGCCCTGCACCTGGCCGTCGACCCGCACGACGTCGTGGTCGGCGAGGACGTACACGACGGCGCAGGCCACGCCGAGCGCGAAGACGGCGCTGATGATGATGGTGAAGGGCAGCAGGACGCTGCGGTAGACGAGCAGCAGGATGACGAGCACGGCCGCGAGCGCGACGCCGAGGAGGATGCCGTCGATGCCGGCGAATGCCTCGCTCAGGTCACCCTGGGTGGCGGCCGGACCGGCGAGCTGCGCGCGGGTGCCCGGCACCTCGGCGGCGGCCGCCTTGACGTCGTCCAGTACCTCGGCGAGCCGGTCACCGAGGTCCGGGCTCAGCGGGACGACGCCCTGGAGGGCCTCCCCGTCCTCGGAACGCAGCGCCGGTGAGGGGGTGCCGGCCACCCCGTCGGCCTCGGCCAGGGAGGCGAGCTGCCCGGTGGCGGCCTTCTGCTGGGCCTTGTCCACCGGGCCGCCGCCCTCGGCGGTCCACACGATGATCGCCGGGAGGGTCTCCTCCTGGTTGAAGGCCTTCTGCTCCTCGATGACCTTGGTGGACTGGGCGTTCTGCGGCAGGAACGCCGCCTGGTCGTTGGTGGCGACCTCCCCGAGCTTGCCCGCGTAGGAGCCGAAGGCTCCTCCGAGGCCGAGCCAGACGACGACGAGGACGAGAGGGACCAGCAGGCGGACTGGTCGACGCAGGGTGTTCATGCACTTCCCAACGGACGCGGAGCGAAGGACGAAGGTCAATATATCTCAAAGATAAAGTATCTCAACAATCGAGAGATCTTAGAATGGAGTCATGGAACGGACCAGTCCGGAGAGCCGGAACGACACAGCGCACGACCTGCAGGCATTCGCCGTCCTGCTGCGGACGCTGACCAGCGAGACCAACCGGCGCGCGCACTCCTTCGCGCACAGCCACGGTCTGCACGCCACCGACGTCCACGCTCTGGCTGCCGTCATGGACTCCGCCGTCACGGAGGGCCGCCCGATGACGCCCTCACGGCTCGCCGAGCGCCTGAGCCTCACCTCCGGCGCGGTCACCGCCTGCATCGACCGGCTGGAGCGAGCCGGCCACATCGGCCGGACGCGCGACAGCGCCGACCGCAGGGTCGTCCACCTGGAGTACAAGCCGGCGGCCCGCGCGCTGGCCCGTCAGTACTTCAGCCCGCTGGCGCGCAGCACCGAGGCGGCGATGGAGCAGTTCACGTCCGAGCAGCTCGCCACGGTGGCAGACTTCCTGCAGACGCTCAACCAGGAACTGGCCGCCGACCGGTTCGGCGGAGCACCGGGTCAGGAGCCGACTCGGTAGACCGGTGCGCGTCAGGGGGTGCAGCGGGGCAGCAGCCGGGCGAGCTGGTCGAGTTCGTCGGGGGCGACGCGAATGCCGGGGAGCCACACCGGCCCGTCGTCGCGGGTGACCTGGATCCAGATGCTGCTGTGCTTCCCGTTCTCGTCGGTGACGGTGACGCCGTCGGCGACCGTGCAGCGCGCCTGGAGCAGGTCGTGGTGCCAGACCCGGCCCGCGGCGTTGGATCTGACGTAGGGGCGGTAGGGGTCGTAGGCCAGGGAGAGGGCGCAGTTGTGCGTGCGGGGCTTCCGGCACACCTCCTCCGCGTTGTGGACGACGACACCGGCCTCGCCCCGTCCGCCCGTTCCGCCCAGGGCGCCCTGGGCCTGTGGGCCACCCGGTCCGCCCAGGGGAAGCAGGAGGGCCGCCAGCATCCAGGTCACGAGGCTTCCCGTGGCGGTCGCCGCCGCGGCCACCGCCACGACGCCACCGCGGGTCAGCCCTCCGCCCGGCCGGCGCCACCACGCCTGTTCGCGGC
>NZ_JBRIOU010000002.1:1640552-1643197 GCF_053474865.1 Streptomyces sp. CO7 | reverse complement strand
GTGCGGTGTCGAGTGCGTGGCCCTCGCCCTCCTCGCCACGGCGGGCACGGTCGGCGGCCTCCCACGCGGCGCGGAACTCCGCCGGGTCGGCCCCCATCGCCCGGCAGAGGTCGCGCACCACGGGCCAGACCGGCACGCTCTCGCCCCGGAAGTAGCGGGAGAGCGACGAGTCGCTGATGCGGACCTGCGCCTCCAGGGCGCGCAGTGTGCAGCCCGACCGCTGCTGGAGTCCGCGTAGCGCGTTCGCCAGATTCCGCACCGCCGCGTCGCGCTCCGGCCGCGAACCGGTCATCGAAGGCCCTTCCGCCGAGCAGGACGACGGGACGACGCGGTCCCACGCGACCGTCCCGCCTCCCGGGACGAGGACGTCCCAGCAGGTCAGAACCCTATTTGTCCCGACATCGGTGAATCAAGCGGGATCCGGTGGCGAAAGCGCGCCTGCCTGCGCAAACTCGGCGTACCGGCTCGACGGATCACCCCCGAGGGTGAGCGTCCGCCGCTTCCGATCCTGGTCCTGGCCGTGCCGGCGAACGCCGCTCGGCGGGGCCGAACCCCTCTCCGAAAGGGCTTCATCATGCGTGTACGTACGGCACTCACGGCTTTCGCGACGATCACGGCGGTCGCGATCGGTGCGGCCTCGGCAGCGCCCGCCTTCGCCGCGCCCCACGGTGCGGCCACCGCGTGGGCGGCCGACAGCCTCGACGTCCACCGCGGCAAGTACGTCACCCTGGGCGGGTGCCAGACGGCGGGCCAGCAGGGCATCGAGCGCGGGCACTGGGACCGCTACCAGTGCGCCGAGGGCACCTTCTTCTGGAACCTGTGGACCAACCGCTGACCCGCTCGAGCCGGTCGCCGGCCTCGCCCCGGTCGGGGTGGGGCCGGCGGACGGCGCCCGGCTCCGCCCCGACGGGGTGTCGGCTGCATCTTCTCGCCCTGCGACCGGCGGCTGTCAGAGCTCGAACTCCAGGTGCTCCACGTCGGTGAAGCGGACCTCCTCCAGGCTGCCGGCGCGGCGTCCGCCGTCCTGGAAGTAGACCTCCCTGAGGGCTTCGGCGGCGATCTGCTGGAGCTGCTGGTCTCCGGCGCCGGCTTCGTGGGCGTCGAAGAGGCGGGCGGCGTGCTGCGGGGGCAGGGCGACGGTCAGGTGCCGGATGCGGTCCTGGTCGGTCGACCCGATGGGTGCGGTGTAGCCGAGGCGGGCGCGGGTGTCGATGACGATGCCGTCGGTGGTGGCGGCCCTGGCCCTGACCCTGGCCCGGACCTGCGGCTGCCAGCGCTTCCTGACCTCGCGTTCCAGACGCGCGGCGAGGTCGGGGCGCGGCCTTCTGATCTGGTTCTTCACGTACCGCTCAACGGTGCGCTGGGAGACCCGCAGCAGTTGGGCGACCGGCTTCGTGCCGCCGAGCTGCTTGACCAGGTAGCGCATCTGCGTGCCCGCCCTCTTGGGCGCCGGACGGGTGAACGCCCTCTCGACGGCGGCGTCCAGGCCTTTTGCGAACATGCTCATCGCCTGTCCTCTCCCCTACTCGCCGGTGTCGGTGTCGGTGACGCTGCCGTCCTTGATGTAGCGGGCGAGGTTGAGGTCCGGGGCGTCGAACCGTTCGCGGACCTCCTCACCCCACAGGACGCTCTGGGTGCCCTCGTGCTTGACCAGTCCGGGATTGACGCCGAGTTTGAAGCCGCCGGGCAGCGGCTTGCCGTCGTGGTAGGGCAGGAGATCGAGCGGCGAGGGGCCGGCGGCGGCGTAGACGACACAGTCGGAGAGGATCGCCACGGGGTAGCGGCCGGTGAACGCCGCGTGCTTGACGATCTTGCGGTGGAGGTTGACGCGGGTGCGGGAGATGACGGCCGCGCGGATGTCGGGCCGCCACGTCGGCCGGGACAGGGCGCGCCACGGCAGACCGGGTCGCCAGCCCTCGCCCCGGGGTCGCTCGCGCAGTTTGCCGAGGCCTCCCTTGACGGTGGCCTTGATCGCGGAGACGACGATCGCCAGGTGCGGGTCGCGTTCCTTGTGGTGGCGCATCGCGGTGAGGAAGTCGGCCGCGGGCATGTCGGGGTGGACGCCGAGGTCGGCCATCGTGGCGAGGTAGGCGTCGCGCAGCCGCTGGTACCAGCCGTCCAGGTAGCGGCCGTTCTCGGGGCGCACGTAGGCCTCCAGCGGCTGCACGTCGTAGCCGAGTTCGACGGCGTACGCGACGGTGGGGGTGGCGTACCAGGCCGGTCCCTCGGGTCGTTCGCCCTTGGGGGTGAACGGGGAGGGCAGCAGGTCGGCGTCCAGACGGACCCACTGCTTGCCCACCTTGACCCGTGACAGGTCGACGTGGGAGAGGTCCACCAGCCAGCTGCCGGGCAGCTTGGGGTCGAACGCGGGGCGCGTGACGTGGGTGGGCGCCCCGAGGCCGACGGTCAGGCCGTTGGCACCGGCGGCGAAGGCCATGTTGACGTCGATGCCGACCAGGTGCCGCAGGGTGCACTCGTCGTCCGTCATCGGGCGGGCCCAGTCGTAGGCCTCCTCGAACAGCTTCTGCTCCGGTCCGCGGATGTGGAAGCGCGGGAGGCCGGCCAGGACGGGGTGGCCGTCCGGCGCCTCGCACGGCGCCGGGTCGACGGGGTGGCTGCCCAGCGAGCCGGGGTTGTGCTCGGAG
>NZ_JBRIOU010000002.1:1639851-1640452 GCF_053474865.1 Streptomyces sp. CO7 | reverse complement strand
GTCCAGGGCGTTCCACGCCGGGACGCACAGCTGGACGCAGGAGCGCTCCGCGCCCTGGGCGGGGCGGTAGATCCGCGCCCACGGGCCCAGACCGCGCTTGGTGAGCTGCCAGTGGGCACGGGCGAGTTGCTTGACCGCCTTGTGGCTCTCGGGGAGGCGTCCGGCGAGCCGCTCGGCGTCGGTGAGGGCCGTGGGCAGGCCGTAGCGCTCGAGGGCGGTCACCGTCAGGACGAGGAGCGGGTCGGCGTCCTTGCCGGGCCCGGACAGTCTGGGCCGGCCGAGCTTGGCCTCGTCGAGCGTCCACTCCACCAGGGCGGGGAGGGTGGTGGCGGGCACGTCGAGGACCAGGCCGCCGACGCAGTACGCCTGCACCTTGCCGTTCGGGTCGGCGTCGAGGACCGCGAGGGGGCCGTTGACGAACCGGGGGTCGTCCGCTGCCGTGACGGGACTGGGGGTCGCCTTGCGCTTGTCGGCAGCCGCCGGGGTTCCGGCCGGCGCCCGCCGCCCGTGGGGTGGGGCCTTCGTCGGAGCCGGCGTCCCGGCCGGGGCGGGCTTCCGCGCGGCGGGACGGCGGGGCGCCGGCTGCGGGGCGGTGCGGGAC
>NZ_JBRIOU010000002.1:1638341-1639751 GCF_053474865.1 Streptomyces sp. CO7 | reverse complement strand
GTCGGGGGCGGGGTGGCGGGCAGCCAGCCCGTCGAGCAGCCGGCGGTAACCCTCCAGGCGCTCACCCTTGGGCTCCGAGCGGCCGGCCTCCCACGCCTGGACGCTCGCCACCCGTGCGCCCAGGGCCTGGGCGACGGCAGCCTCGCTCAGCCCGGCTGCCTCACGCAGCCGCCTCCGCTCGGCGGGGGCCGGCAGCAGACGGCCGTCGTCGACCGCGGCGAGAAGCGAATCGACGGCAGCGAAGAGCTCCGGCTGCTGATGCGTCACCGACTTCTCCCTCACCTGACGCCCTGGCGGATCTCTTCCAGCCGCGTCACCAGCCGCTGATGGCGCTGAGAGGCCGCCTGGGAGGAGTTCAGGCCCCGGTGGCGGGCGATCTGCCGCCAGTCCAGACCGCGGCGACGCGCCTCCATGACCACCTGCGCCTCCACCTCGTCCAGCGCCGCCCGCATCCCCTCCAGCAGACTCAGCGCCGCCCCGCTGTCCTCGGCGGCCGCTCCGCCCGGCTCCTCCGCACCCTCCGTACCGTCCGCCGCACGGGTGCCGACCGTCGCGAGGAAGCGCCCAATGAGGGCGGAATCCTCCTCGAGCCGGACCGCCGCGATCTCACCGCCTGCCGCGTCCACGGGCGCGGTGAGAGCGGACAGCCGCCTACGGGCAGCATCCCGAGCATCGGAAGACATGCGGGACAACCTATCACTGGCCAACAAAACGTTGTTCCGTTGCTTCACGTGGCTGGTGCCGGTGTACCCCTCCCCCATGTATCACTCACCGCACCAGGCCCGGCCACACCCCCGTGATCAGGCGGGAGGGCGCCGCCCGGGGCCGCCACCGCTGCCGTTCAGTGGGATGAGCGCCTCGAGATGCGCACCTTTCACCCAGGAGCCCAGCAGGTCACGGTGCAGCGCCACGATGTCCTGGCGCAGCGCCAGACCCAGCGCGGCCTTCGTGAACGTGCGGCACGTGGTGACGAACAGGGCGACGTCCGCGCCGTGCTCGAGGCGGGCGGTGCCGACGAATTTCTGCATGTCCTGCGACGACACGCTCCGCTGCGGCGCGTACTTCTTGCACTGGACGACCAGCTTGCGGCCGTCGACCAGGTAGCCGACGACGTCCGCGCCCAGGTCACCGCTCCTGCCGCTGACCGTGACCTGCGTGCAGCCGTCCCGCCTGCACAGCTCCGCGACGTATGTCTCGAACTCCTGCCACGACAAGGCGTCGACCTCGGACATGGCCAACTCACGCGCTCGGGCCTCCTCCTGCGCCCGCCACGCACGGTCCTGCCCCACCGCGCGGCGGTGCGCCCGCAGCAGCATCCATCCGGTTCCACCCAGCACGGCTGCAGCGAGCACGGCGACCAGGACCGGCCACACCGTCGACCAGTTCAAGACTCCCCACCCCACCACGGCC
>NZ_JBRIOU010000002.1:1632794-1638241 GCF_053474865.1 Streptomyces sp. CO7 | reverse complement strand
CCCCCCCCCGCCACCCCCGCCACCGCACCCGAGCCCCGCGCCTGCCTGCGCGCCCACTTCTCCGCGCGCCGGCGCCGTCGACGTACCGCCATCGTTCCCCCGTCTCCTCCGCACCGGAGCACCGCGGCGTGCTCCGACGGGCACGCGCGGGCCTGACGCGGGCTGGGTGCACCCGCCACCTTTCATGTGTAGGGGCGTTCCGGTGACGCCGGAGGCGGGTCGCCGGCGAATGGCACGAACCCGTCGGACCTGGCCGATCAGCATGCGTTGCATCAGCGGCGACACCTCATGTGCCGACCCGCCGGGAAAACCCGTTGCGAGTGGTACGGGGCGGCTGTCTGATGGGCCGGTCACCGATCAGGGGAGGCCACATGGGAACGTCGCTGCCCGTCCCGGCGTTGCGGACCGCTCGCCTTCGACTGCGTGCCTTCGAGGAGACGGACGCGGACGACCTTTACACGCTGCACAGCGACGCCCACGTACTGCGTTACTGGGACTCGCCGCCGTGGACCGACCGCGCACGCGCTGACAGGTTCCTCGAGGTGTGCCGGCAGATGGAACGGGAGGGCACGGGGACGCGACTGGCCGTGGAGCGTGCGTCCGACGGGGCGTTCATCGGCTGGTGCACCCTGGCCGGGTGGAATCCGGAGTACCGCAGCGCCTCGCTCGGCTACTGCTACGGCGAGGCCGCATGGGGCAACGGCTACGCGACCGAGGCCGCGGGCGCTCTGCTGCGGTGGGCGTTCGACACGCTGGACCTCCATCGCGTCCAGGCGGAGACCGACACGCGCAACGTGGCTTCCGCCCGCGTGCTGGAGAAGCTCGGCTTCGTGCGTGAGGGGACCTTGCGGGAGGACTGCGTCGTCAACGGCGAGGTCTCCGACTCGTGGGTCTTCGGGCTGCTCCGGCGGGAGTGGCAGCCGGCGCCCACCCTCTGAGTCGTCCGCCGCTCGGCGCCCCCGTCCCTCTTCACCTGGGCGAGGCACTGAAGACCGTGGTCAGCACCCAAATCGATGCCGGGTAGTACGCGCACACGGGCGACCGCTGAGTTCGACGCGTGCCCCTTGAGCGATCTCTCGCTGTGGGGACAGGTCGGTACGTTCGTCCACCACGCGGAACAGGAACGCCGGTTCCATGCGGGCCTGGACCCGATGACTGGCGAACCAGACCCCTACGCAGCATGTTCGCCTGACGGACGACAGCCGTCCTGCCCCTTCGGCGCGGCACTTCAGAACAGCAGGGAAGACGGCGGGTACTGGTACTCGGTGGTGACGGGACGGGGGGTGGACAGCTTCAGCTGGGTGCGCAGCGCGGCGACCGTTCCGGCGACGTCGTCCGCCACCGTCTGCTCGGCCACGGCCCACTGGTCGCAGAATGCGTCGACGTCCTCCAGCATCGCCAGCTTCTCCCACTCGCCGCGCACGCCGTCGGCCTTTTCGGCGAGTTCGGCGGCCAGCGGGGCAGCCTCCCCTTCCCACTTGTGGTCCCGCAGGTCCTGGGCGTACAGCCCGAGGTAGCCGGCGACGTCGGATCCCCACTCCTGGTGGTGGACGAGTGCTTCCTCCACGTCGTCGAGCGGCACTCGGGCCAGGGCGGCGTTCAACTGGCCTGCGGCCTCCAGATAGGCCCGCTGGTGACGGTCGAGCGCGTCACCGTCCTGACGGAGCGACCCGGTGAGCTGGTCGCCGTACTCCGCCGGGGCGAACGCGCAGACGGCACCGCGCTCACCGCGGGCCCAGTCCTCCTCCGACGGGGGGTAGAAGTGGAAGCGCGCCTGCTCGTAGAGCTTCCAGGCATCCGGGCTGTAGGCACTCATCTGCTCCGCGCACCACTGGTCGACCACGGCGACCACCTCGCCGTCCCCCGGGAACGCGCCGGCCGGGAGGTCGAGACGGGCGTACACCTCAGCGTCGTGGGGGTCCTCGCAGGACGCCTCGTCGATGTCGACGACCGCGTACGTCGCCAGATCCGCCGGGTCCTTCGGCGCACCGGGCTCGTCGAAACAGTCACGGGGTTCCAGGCCGGCCGTGACGGAGGCCTGGCCGGTGCTCCGACCCAGGGCCTTGACGAGCCTCTCCCGCAGGGCCTCACCGCCGGTGGTGGTGAAGAACAGGACCATGAGCAGCGTGCCGGTGGCGGAGAGGGCCATCCCCGCGAGCGCCGGGCCTCGGCCACGCCGACCGGTCCTTCTGATGCCGACAAGGGCGATCGCGCCGAGTATCAGACCGAGTGGCGGGACGAAGCACAGGAGGCCGGAGGCCAGGGCGGCGATGGCGAACCGGTCGTAGGCGGGCCTGCCGACGGTGGGTTCGGGGGTGCCGGGTCTGTGCGGGTCGGGCTGGTCGGTGGCCACGGGTGGTGCTCCTCGGGAGGACATGACATGTCGACGGGGGAATGGCGTGCGCATGCTATGTGCATGCCATTCCCCCGTCGCTCACCGCCCCTGGCTTTCGCTGCGCGCGGAGCCGGGCGGGTGGAGTTCGCCCGTCGGGGCGGGCCAGTCCAGGACGGTCAGCTCGGGCCACTGGCGGCGCCACCGGACCGCCTTGGTCTCGTAGACCTCACGCGGCGCGAGCACCGGGTTGGGACGGACGACGAGGTTGAAGACGTCGGCGAGGCCGTGGGGCGCGTACACCCGCCATCGTCCTGACGGGCCGAGGCGCACACCCAGGCAGCAGGTGGTGGCGGCGAAGCTGTCGATCGCGGCCTCGGTGGAGGTGTACGGGGTGCACGGGACACCGAACTTCTCCTCGTACCAGAGGTGCACGCGGGCCTCGTTGCGGATCTCGACCTCGGCGGGCAGACCGGCGAAGACCTGCTCGGCGGCCCGGATGACCGCGTCCTCGGCCTCCCAGGAGAGATCGCGGTCGTCGAAGTAGAAGAGGTCGTAATCCTTGATGCCGTCGGCGGGCGGTCTGCCGGTGACCACGTTCCAGACCGTCTGGAAGAGGCAGCCGGCCGTCAGGTACCAACCGGGCAGGCGAAGTTGCGGTGCGCGGTGCAGGACCTCCGTCAGGACGTCGTTGCGGGACAGTGTGGACCGCAGGGCGAGGAGTTGTTCGTCGAGCGGGAGGCGTCCGATCACTGCTCGTCGCCCCCGTCACGCAGGCGCGGGGTGGGCCAGAGGGAGTCCCAACGCCATGTCTGCCAGGCGGCGGCGTCGGCGAACGGGCCGGAGCGCTCCTCGATCATGGCGAGGGCCTCGTCACGGGCGGTGTTCACGGCTTGGTGCTCGGTGTCGGTGACGATGCCGAGGCGGCGCACGTGCGCGTACTCGTCCTCGTCCTTCCAGCGCCAGGTGGTCAGGTCCGGGGCGACGAGGAGGTCGACCGTGAGGTCGAGGGTGTCGTAGCCGTCGGGGGTACGGGCGGTGGGATGCTCGAAGTTCACGTACCAGGTCCGCAGCCCGGCGGCGGTGTAGAAGGCGTTGACGCTGAACCAGGTGTGCTGCGGCTTCCACAGCAGCACCTCGGTCTGCTGCCAGGTCGCTGAGGTCAGCTCCCAGGTGTCGGTCGCCATCGCGTCGAAGGCGGCCAGCCGGATCGAGCGGTCCCCGTCCTCGCGGGCCTTGGCGTAGAGGGTGGGCCAGCGGGTCTCCGCCCCTGGGGGGCAGGCCGCCAGGAGGGTCTCGCCGGTGTCCTCGATGACGCGCAGCGCGTGCTCGCTCCATACCCGGCCGGAGCGGTGCACGTCCCGGCGGACCACGGTGCGGCCCGTGCTGAACCTGCGCATGCGGGTGTCCTCTCGTTCGTGTGGGCCGACGATGCCGTCGGTGTTCTCCCCCATACTCCGCTGGAGCAAGGGGGCACGGTGAGAGGTGCGTTCGCACGGGTCCATGTGTGTCGTCGCTTCGTGAGCACGCTGCTGGAGGCGGACGGGGTGGGCCGTACGGGCGGCGGTGTGACGAGGGGGCGGGGAGCCTTCAGCCGACCGTGAGGCTGGAGGTGCCGGAGCTCTGGTAGCCCTCGGTGGCCATGATCATGTAGTGGCTGAAGCTGCCGAGCTCCATGCCGGCGCGGGACCAGGCGTCGAAGTGGTTGCCCGTGGTGATGATGCCCCCGGTGCGCTTCTGCTGACGGACGCTCCAGAACTGGCTGAAGGTCTTCGTTCCTTCCACGGACGGCGCGTTGTACCGGGTCGTCTGGTAGATGTCGTAGGTGCCGCCGTCGCTGGTGACGGTGCCCCGGGGGGAGCCGGTCGGACGGTAGGCGCCCCAGTTGTCGACGACGTAGTACTCGACCAGCGGGTTCGCGGTCCACCCGTACAGACACAGGTAGGCGTTGCCCGAGGGCGAGAAGCTTCCGGAGTAACGCACCGTGCGACGGCTGCCGTTGCTCCATCCCTTGCCGGCCACGAAGTTCCCCGTGTCGCGCCAGGTGGTGCTGCAGGCGCCGCCCGGCCGCAGCGTCAACGCGACCGTGTCGGGGGCGTCGGTCCAGAAGGAGTAGAAGAACCCGCTGTCCGTGCCCGTCCGGTTGGCCGTGACCGTTGGGTCGGCGTGGGCCGTGCCGGGCAGGAGCAGCCCCGAGGTGGCGGCGACCAGGGCTCCCGTGCCGCCGATGAAGCCCCTGCGGCTCGGCCCCCGGACGGGGCCCTTCTCGTCGTGCACGACTCCTCCTGCCGAAGGCTGGCGGGGCGCTGGGCGGTCGTGGGAAACCCAGGCGGTCTTGCAGAACGCCGAGTTTCGTGACGGCCCATGCGGTGTGTCAATACTTTCGACCAGTGTTGCGAAAGCCGTTGCGTGGGAGATCGGTTGAGAGTGAGTGATTGGTGCAGGTCGTGGACGTGGGAAGGGTTCCGCGGAGGGGAGGGGGGTGCGGGTTCTCGACTTTCGCGGAGAACGGGCGGAGGTCGACTTTCGCCGTATCGCGCAAGTTTCGAGGGCTTGGACGAAAGGGTGCGGGGGTGTTCCGCGGTCGGGGTCAGGGCAGGGTGAGGATGCGGGGGCCCTGGTCGGTGATGGCCACCGTGTGCTCGATGTGGGCGGCGCGGCTGCCGTCGGTGGTGCGGAGGGTCCAGCCGTCGGGGTCGGTGCGGTAGGCGTCGTTCCCGCCGGCCATGAGCATGGGCTCGATGGCGAGGACGAGGCCGTGGCGGAGGGGGTAACCGCGGTTGGCCCGGCCCCGGTTGGGCACGTGGGGGTCCTCGTGCATCTGGCGGCCGATGCCGTGGCCGCCGAAGTCGGCGGGCATGCCGCAGCCGGCCTCGCGGGCGACGGAGCCGATGGCGTGGGAGATGTCGCCCATCCGGCCACCCACCCGGGCGGCGGCGATGCCCGCGTCCAGGGCGCGGCGGGTGGCGTCGATCAGGGCGACGTCGGCCGGGCGCGGCGTTCCGACGGTGAAGGTGATCGCGGCGTCGCCTGTCCAGCCGTCGAGGCGGGCGCCGCAGTCGACGCTCACCAGGTCACCGTCGGCCAGGCGGTAGGTGGTGGGGATGCCGTGGAC
>NZ_JBRIOU010000002.1:1631549-1632694 GCF_053474865.1 Streptomyces sp. CO7 | reverse complement strand
GAGGCGCTCCCCGGCGGCGTGCGGCACGCCGCCGGGGAGCGCCTCAGAGGGCGCGGGACGGCCGAGGGCGGTTGCGGGCCTCGGCGCGCATGAGGGCTCCGCCGCGTCCGACGGCCTCCGCCCACCGTGTCCGGCGGCTGTCGTCGCGCAGGAGGGCCCTCCCCCGCGTCGGACGTCTCTGCCCCGCGTCGGACCGGCCCTCGCCGTGGTGCCGGACCGCTCGCTCGGGGAGCGGGCCGGTCAGCGGACGGGGCGCAATCGGTGGAGGGTGGTCGCGAGCGAGACCTCGGTGTCGTCGCCCCAGGTACAGACCTCCAGCCACGAGAGACGGCCGTCCTGGACGAACAGCAGGACCTCACCGGGGCAGGTTCCGTCCTCCATGACGAACCGGGCCTCTGCGGCGATCGCCGTGCCGGGACCGGTGGGGGCGCGTTCCACGGTCTCGCTGTCGAGCTGGAAGTAGGCGCTGCCGCATCCGCAGGTGCAGCGGGTGCGGACGGTCAGGTGCGGTATCTGGGCCCGTAAGGCGGCGTGGACGGCGTTGTCGGGGCCGAGTACGGCGTCCAGCGCTTCGGTCACGTCGGCGGGCAGTGCAGCGTTCATCTGTGCACGGTAGCCGGTGGTCCGGTTCGGGAGGGAGGGGCTGGAGCCGATCCGGGTCAGTCCGTCGGGAGCAGCGCGCCCGGCCGCACGGGACGGCCGAGAAGTTGCAGGACCAGGTTGCGGTGGGCGGCGTGGAGCGTGCGGACGGCGGCGCGGGCGATGCCGGGTTTGACGGCGCGGGCGCCGTCGCGGGGGCGTCCGGGCTTGGTGGGGATCCACAGGTGGCCGGGGTCGCTGCCCTCGAGGCGGTCGGTGATGTGGCCGCGGACGTCGAGCCAGCGGCCGAGGATCTCGGCCGTGCGGGCGTCCAGAGGTTCCGGGCCGGTGTCGAGGTGGACGAGGCGCCGCGGGAGGTCGATGTCGGCGGTGCGCAGCCGGTGCAGTTCCGGGACGGTGCGTCCGGTGCCTGCGACGAGGGCGGCAACCGCGGCGGTGCGGATGCTGGTGGCCGCGTTCGCGCCGGAGGGGCGCTTGACGGCGAGGGTGTGCAGGAGCCGGTCCGCCTCCGTGGGGGTGAGGCGTTCGCCGGTGCCCTGGGGGGC
>NZ_JBRIOU010000002.1:1631023-1631449 GCF_053474865.1 Streptomyces sp. CO7 | reverse complement strand
GCTCCCAGGTGGGCGGCGAGGGAGTTGTAGCTCTGGGCGCGGGCGCGCTGCGACTCCTCCGACGCCCTGGCGTCCGGTCCCCGCAGGGTGTTGCGTCGGCGGGTCTCCCCCGCGGCGGCCGCCTCCAGCCACGCCGACGCCCGTTCGGGGTCCAGGAGTTGCCCGGCACTGAGGGCGCCTGTCCTCGCCTCGTCGAGGGCGTGGTCGAGGAACTCCCGCAGCAGGCCGGCGCGCAGTCGCCGCGTCGCGGGGGCGTACCCGCCGCGGCTCAGCGCCTCGAGGTAGTCGTCGACGGCCGCACGGGCGTCCTGGCTCGCCCAGGCGTGGAGGTCGGCGGCGGGCTCGGGCGCTGTCGGCATGGGACCAGGGTACGGAAGACGGGAGGTGCGGGTGGTGGGTACGGGGCGGCTCGGCGCGGGTCGCGAC
>NZ_JBRIOU010000002.1:1622443-1630923 GCF_053474865.1 Streptomyces sp. CO7 | reverse complement strand
TGTGTATAAGAGACAGCACACCGACCGTGCGGTGGAAGTGCCGGCGCAGGGTGGTGGCGGTGCCCATGCCGGTGGCGGTGGCGATGGTGTCGACGCCGTCGTCGGTGGTCTCCAGGAGCTCCTGGGCGCGGCGGATGCGCTGGGTGAGCAGCCACCGCAGTGGGGTGGTGCCGCTGACCGAGTGGAAGTGGCGGGTGAGGTGGCGGGAGCTCATGCCGGCCCGGCGTGCGAGGTCCTCCACGGTGATCGGCTGGTCGAGCCGCTGCATGGCCCAGGGCAGCAGGTCGGCCAGCGGGTGCTGGGCCGGGGCCGGCACCGGCGTGGTGACGAACTGGGCCTGGCCGCCGTCCCGGTGGGGCGGGACGACCAGCCGGCGGGCGACCGCGTTGGCGACGGCGGAGCCGCGGTCCTGGCGGACCAGGTGCAGGCACAGGTCCATCGCGGCGGCCTTGCCCGCGGAGGTCAGCACGCGGCCGTCGTCCACGTACAGGACGTCGGGGTCGACGTCCACGCCGGGGTGGCGGGTCTTGAGGTCGGCGGTGTGCGCCCAGTGCGTGGTGGCGCGGCGGCCGTCCAGGAGGCCGGCGGCCGCCAGCACGAACGCTCCGGTGCACAGGGACACGAGGCGGGCGCCCGCCTCGTGGGAGGCGCGCACCGCGGTCAGCAGTTCGGGGGGCGGCGGCTGGTCGATGTCGGCCCAGCCCGGCACGATCACGGTGTCGGCGTCCGGCAGCCTCTCGAGGCCGTGGTCGGGTTCCAGGAGGAACCTGCCGCTCCCCACGGGCCGGGGCGCGCAGACGACCAGTTCGTACCAGGGGCCCTTCACGGCGTCGGGTGGACTGCCGAACACCTCGAGAGCCAGGGCGAGTTCGAAGTTCAGCATGCCGTCGGTGACGGCCACCGCCACGGTGTGGTCCATGTCCGGAAGTGTATGCGCCATGTCGTTCCGGACACTCACGATCGCGTGAATTCACCCGCCAGGATGGTCACGACGGGTCAGACGGAGGGACTTCGGCTCTCCGCCCGGTGACGAAGGAGAAGTCATGCGTCAGGTAGCGGTGTTCGGGGCGTACGGACACACCGGCCGTTTCGTCGTGGCCGAGTTGGCGGCCCGTGGCTTCGTCCCCGTGCTCAGCGGGCGGAACGCCGCGAGCCTCGAGGAGTTCGCCGCCTCGGTGGGTGGTCCCGAGACCCGTCCGGCGGACGCCGGCGACGCCGCCTCCCTGGACCGCGCGCTGGCCGGCACGGCGGCCGTCGTGAACTGCGCGGGACCGTTCGCCGACACCGCGGCCCCCGTCATCGAGGCGGCGCTGCGGGCGGGCATCCCGTACGTGGACGTGGCGGCCGAGATCGAGGCCAACGCCGACACGTTCGAGGACTTCGCGGACCGTGCCCGTGCGGCGGGTGCGGTGGTCGTTCCGGCGATGGCCTTCTACGGCGGGCTCGGCGACCTGCTGGTCACCGCGGCGCTCGGGGACTGGACGTCCGCCGACGAGGTGGAGATCGCGTACGGGCTGGACCACTGGCACCCGACGGCCGGCACCCGTGCCGCGGGCGCCGTGTCCCGCCGGCGTCGTGACGGCCGCCGGGTCCGCTACGCCGGAGGCCGCCTGGAGTACCGGGACGACGCGGCGCCCACGACGACCTGGAGCTTCCCGGAGCCGATGGGGCGGCGTGCCGTCATCGGCGAGTTCTCCATGGCCGACATCGTCACAGTGCCGAGCCATCTGCGGGTGCCCGAGGTCCGCACGTACATGACCGTCGAGGCGGCCCAGGACATCGCCTCCCCCGACACCCCCTCCCCCGTCGCGTCCGACGCGCGGGGCCGCTCGGCGCAGACGTTCCTCGTCGACGTGGTCGTGCGCAAGGACGGGGTCGAACGCCGCGCGGTGGCGCGGGGCCGGGACATCTACGCCGTGACGGCCCCACTGGCCGTCGAGGCGGTGGAGCGCATCCTCTCGGGCCGTATCCGTACCAAGGGGGTGGCCTCGGCGGGCGAGATCTTCGACGCGGCGGACTTCCTGGGCGCGCTGTCGGAGCACCTGACGGTGGAGTTCTCCGGCTGACGGTCGCCGGACACTCCGGGGCCGACGGGGCGGGTCGACGGGTCGGGTCGACGGGTCGGGCCGGAAAAAAGCTGTGCGCCGGAGGGCGGCACCGGCGATGCTCGTCGGGTGGACCAGACACGGGAAGTCGTGCGCCTGGCCGACACGGTGCTGGGGAGCAGCCTGGTCGGCGCCTACCTGCACGGGTCCGCCGTGCTCGGGGGGTGGAGGCCGGCCAGCGACGTCGACGTGCTGCTCGTCACCCGCACGGGGATGGACGAGCGGCGACGGCGGGCCCTGCTCGCCGGACTGCTGCCGGTCTCGGGTTCCCGCAACGGGCGGCGTCCGCTCGAGGTCACCGTGGTCGTCCAGTCGCAGGTGCGGCCGTGGCGGTACCCGCCGGAGGGCGACTTCCTCTACGGCGAGTGGCTTCGGGACTCGTACGAGGCCGGACTGGTGCCGCTGCCGCGGCCCATGCCCGACCTGGCGCTGACGGTCGCGACGGCGTTGGCCGGTGACGAGGCGCTCGCCGGGCCCGAACCGGCCCAGCTGCTCGACGAGGTCCCGCACTCGGACATCGTCCGGGCCTGTATGGAGGGGGTGCCCGGACTGCTGGACAGCGTCGAGGAGGACACCCGCAACGTCCTGCTGACCCTGGCCCGTGTCTGGTACACGCTCGGGACCGGCCGGATCGGCCGCAAGGACACCGCGGCGGACTGGGTGCTGGACCGTCTGCCGACCGGGCTCCGGCCCGTCCTGCGGCATGCCAGGCATCTCTACCTCCACTGCGGCTACCACGAGGAGACCTGGGACGGGGAACTCCTCGCGCGGGTCCCCGAGTGGGTGGCGTACGTGGTTGCCGTGATCGAGCGGTGCGGCGCCGGTGGCACGGGGACGAGGGAGGGCACTGGCCGATGACGCGGCGTGTGGGAGCCGGGACAGGCCTGCTGATGATCGATCTGGACAACACCTTGATCGACCGTGACGCCGCCTTCCGCGCGGCCGTCGCGGCGTTCCTCGCGGAACAGTGTCTGCCCTCGGACGATCTGGCATGGGTGATGGCACTCGACGCTGGCGGCTACGCCACGCGCGAGGACGTGGCGGCGGCCCTTCTCGACCGCTACCGGGGGCGGGTGCCCTCCGCTGCGGTGCGCGCCCTGGTGGACCGGGGTGCGGCCGATCGGGTGGTCCTGATGCCTGGTGCCCGGGAGGCTCTGGCGCGGGCCGTGGCCGAGGGCCGGACCTGTGTGGTCGTGACGAACGGGCGCACGGCTCAGCAGGAGGCCAAGATGCGCCGTACCGGTCTCGACCGGCTGGTGCAGGGGTGGGTGGTATCCGAGGCGGTGGGCTGCGCGAAGCCCGACCCGGCGATCTTCCGGGCGGCCGCGGAGGCGGTCGGCGCGCCCTTGCCGGGCGCGTGGGTGATCGGCGACTCGGCCCGTGCCGACATCGCGGGGGCCGCCGCGCTCGGGCTGTCGAGCGTGTGGGTGTCGAACGGCCGGACGTGGGACGGGGAATTCTGCCGACCGGCCCATGTGGCTCCGGACGTCGTCGCCGCGATCAGCCATGTGCTCGGTGCCGGGCGGCGGTAGGGCGGGGGCCTCGCGACCTCGTGCGGGTCCGGTTCTCCTCCTGAGACCCTGTCCGCGTCGGCGCCCTACGACGGTTCGGGGAGCGGTATGCGCTCGCGAGGCGCGCCGGAGTGTCGGAGGTCGGCCGTCCGGAGGGCTCCGTGCTCCTGGAGCCGGCGTGCGATGACGCGGACGGCCGTCGGCAGGTCGTCCCTGACGAGGACGGTCAGCAGGTCCGACGCGTGGACGTGGCCGCCCTTCGCGTCCCGCACGGAGGTGCTGCCGGTGGTCTCCGCCCAACCCAGACCGGCGTCCCCCAGCGCCGCGGAGAGTTCCACGGCGAACCTCATGCCGAAGCGGCTTCCGTGTCCGGCGGCGGCCAGGGTGAGGTCGAGGTACCAGGTGCGGGCGTCCGCGAGGGGGCTCCGGCCGAACCAGGCGGCCGTCACCCGGCCCTGTGGGAGGCCTGCCAGGGTCTCCACCGCCCAGGCGGCCTCCGCCCGTGACGAAGGCCGGGTGAGGGCGCGCAGCAGTGGCCCCTCCCCCAGACCCGCCGCGCGCAACGTGGTGGTGAGGGAGCCCATCTGGGTGTGTCCGTCCGGCTCGGCGCAGCGGTCGAGGGCCCTGCGCGTCTCGGGGCGGCGGAGGGCCGGACAGGCTCCGGCGGCCTCCAGGGTCCGCGTCGCACACCGCAGGAGCCGGGACCAGGCGGTGAAGGGGAACTCCTCCTCGGTGGCGTCGGGTGCGCGCGAGGAGTACAGGTGGGCGCCGGACTCGTCCTCCTGGTGCACGGCGCGGTGGCCGTCGGTGCGGGTGGACCAGGTGACGCCGGTGCCGCGCAGGTCCCGCTGGTCGAACCAGGCACGCGTCTCCTCGCGGACGCTCACGCGGACGGCACCGTGCGCGGTGCCGGCGGGTGCGATGCCGGTGCCGGCGGGTGCGTCGGGGAGGACCCCGGCGGAGGAAGTCCCGCTGGGGCACGTCCCGGCGAAGGCCGCGTCGGTGAACGGGGCGATCGCGTCGAGGTCGTCCTGCTCGGTGAGGAAGGCGAAGCGGAGCAGCAGGGCGGCCATCGGGCCCGGGTGACGCAGCGTCGGGTCGTGGAGGGCGGTCGCCCTGCAGAGCAGGTCGAGTTCCGACCAGGACATGACGTGCGGGTGGAAGTGGGCGGTGTCGTCCCAGCCCAGGGTCTCGGGCTGCGCCGCTTCGGGGGACACCACGGCCAGGTCGACGTACGAGAGGCCGGGCTCGAACGTGAGCTCGAGGCCCAGATCCTGGGCCGATAGGAAGCGCGTGCGGAACTCCTCCTCGCCCTCCTCTCCCGCCTCCTCCCGCGCATCGTCGTAGGCGCGGACCGCCGTGGCGTCGAAGGAGTACAGGGGCCAGAAGTCCGGCTGCGCCATACGGGCGGCCAGATCGCGGTCGAGGGGCATGGACGCACGCTACCGGCGGGGACCGACAGCGACCGGCGTGACCGCCTCAGGTGGCGGTGCGGACGAACTCGGCCAGGTCGGCGGCCGATTCGGGGGTGAGCCGGTAGAAGCCCTGGATGCCGATCGAGTTCTCCAGGCGGCCGTCGACGACGTGCTTGAGCCGACGGGTTCGGCCCTTGAGGTTGCGCCAGGTGAGGGTCGACAGGAGGTCGCCGGGGAGGGGCATGTCGAAGCGGATCGGTGTGGCGTCGACATGAACGGGTTCGGCGCCGCAGCCGTCCGCGCCGAGCATCCACCAGTCGTCGTGACCGGGGTGGGCCTGGTCCTGCCAGGTGGTGGGCGGGGTGCCGCAGCAGGCGCCGCGCTCACGGTCCGTCACCCGCATGCGTGTGACGACGTGGACGACGCACCGGTCGACGTGGAGGGCATGGACCTCGTCGCCCGCACGGGCGCGTGACCAGGTGGGCAGGGAGGTGTGGGCTCCGCTGAAGGCGACCGGCGGCCGCTCCCCCACCTTGCCGGCCTTGCGCAGGGCTCGGCATCGTTCGTGGGTCCACAGCACGGTAAAGGCATCAGGCATGCGGATGATCGTAGGAGTGGGGTCCGACACGGCCGGACGGTGCCCGTGCCCTGCGACGTACCGCGGGCCGAACTCCGCATGATCCGCGCGGAGTTCTGTACCTACTGGTATGTACACTCCTCGCGTGGACGCAGCGGAACGTCTCGTCGAAAGCACCCGCGAACTGTTGTGGGAGCGTGGGTACACCGGCACCAGCCCGAAGGGCATCCAGCAGCGGGCCGGCGTCGGCCAGGGCAGCATGTACCACCACTTCGCCGGCAAGCGGGAGTTGGCGCTGGCCGCCGTCGACCGGACGGCCGAGGAGATGTGCGCCAGGGCCGAGGAGCAGTTGTCCGGGAGCGGGAGCGCTGTGGAGCGGGTGACCGCCTATCTGCGCCGGGAACGGGATGTGCTGAAGGGGTGCCCGATCGGACGCCTCACCCAGGATCCGGACGTGATGGCGGATCCCGTGCTGCGGGAGCCGGTCGACCGGACGCTGGCCCGGCTGCGGGAACGGCTCGCGCAGGTGCTGGCCGAGGGGCGTGAGCGGGGCGAGCTGGACGCGGGGCTGGACCCGCGGGCCGTTGCCGCGACGACGGTGGCGGTGCTGCAGGGCGGGTACGTGCTGGCGCGGGCCGCCGCCTCGGTCGAGCCGTTCGACCTGGCCGTCGACGGTGTGCTCGGACTGCTCGCCGCGTACGTCCGTCCCTGACCGGCTCCGCCGTTCCCCGTCCCTCCGCCCGTTCCTTCGGAAGGTCACCGCCGTGTACGCCATGCAGTACGAGATCACCTTGCCCGCCGACCACGACATGCGGATCATTCGCGACCGCGTGGCCAGGGGCGGTCATGTCCTGGACGACCGTGCCGGGCTGGGCCTGAAGGCCTACGCGATCCGCGAACGCGGCGTCGACGGCTCCCCGGTCAACCAGTACGCACCGTTCTACCTGTGGAACGAGCCGGGGGCGATGGCCCGGTTCCTGGTCGCAGGTGGCGGCTTCCAGAACATCGTGCGCGACTTCGGCCGGCCCCGGGTCATGCACTGGACGGGCATCGGCTGCCACGCCGGTCCGGCGCGCACCGCTCCGGTCCGGGCGGCGTCGCGGCGGCTGACCGCGGTGGCCGCGGACGCCGATCCGGACGGTACGGGGCTGGGCCTGTCCGCGCTGGTCGAGCGGGAGAGCGAGGAGCTGCGCCGTCTGGCCCGTCTCGACGGTGTGCACACCGCCGCGCTGGCCGTCGACCCGTACCACTGGCGGCTGCTGCGGTTCGTCCTGTGGGCGGGGACGTCCGAGGCCGACGAGGAGGCGACGGAACGCTACAAGGTGCTGCACCTGTCCGCTCCGGAGCTCGGCCGTCTGCCCGAGGGGCGGAACCGGTAGGGAGCCCGGGCCGGGGCGAGGAGCGTCAGCCGGCGTCGCCGGCCGGCCAGCTCAGGATGCGGCCCTGGGACCAGCACCGGCCGACCGCCGTGGTCCGGAGCTCCGGTCCGTCGAACAGTGCGAGGCCGAGGATGCTGTGGCCGGAGGCGGGCCGGTCGCCCAGGGTGGGGATCGCGGGGGCGACCCCGACCCCTTCCGCGGACACCCAGGCCACCGGCCGGGCGTGCGCGGCGTCCCGCAGGAGGTCCAGGAAGCGCCGGCGGTCCTGGGGGCGCAGGCGGGAGAGCGCCCAGGTGGTGGTCACGACGGGGAGGGCGTCGGCGGGGACCCGGGTGAACGCCTCGGGCAGCGTGTCGAGCACGTCGCCGGCCAGGAGCAGCGGAGGGCCGGCGGCCGCCAGGGCGATCTCCGCCTCGAGTGCGGCGATCTGCTCCGGCCGGTCCGGCCACCGGCCGGCGCGCAGCCAGCGGGCCTCGGTGGCGTCGGTGACGTCGACGGGGTGCGCGTCGAGGCCGAGGCGGGCGACGACCTCGGGCAGGGCTCGCTCCGGCAGGGGCCGGTCCCCCACGACCGAGGCCGTCCGGCGCACGGGCGACGAGGGGTCGCCCAGAGTCTGCCCGTTGTCGTAGGCGACGGCCGCGCGGTGGACGTCGAGGTTGAAGCCCGCGGCGCAGTCGAGGTCGATCAGTGCGATCGCGTGGGCGTCGAGGCGGTGCGCGGCCTCGGCGACGAGCGGGCGCAGGACGGTGTGGCGCCCGGTCACGTCGGCCGGTGTCCGGCGTCGCGCCGCGGTGGCCACGACGGCGTCGGCCCGGCGCAGGAGGGTGTCGACCGCTGCCGCGACGGCGGCCTCGGCGTCCCCGGCGCGGTAGGCGGCCGCCAGCGCGGGGGCCCGGCCGGCGAGGGCGAGATCGTGCAGGGCGGCGAGGATCAGCCGGGGGTTCCGGCGGCGCGCGGGGGCCGCTTCGACGACGCGCAGGGCCTGGGGGGAGGCGCTCAGGGCCAGGGCGACGCGCGCGGACAGCGGTGAGGCCTTGGCCACCTCGGACTCGCCGAAGCGGCGGTAGGTGTCGGCGAGGGTCCGGGTTCCGCCCGGGGGTGCGGGCCTGCTGCCTGGCATCCGGCCAGTCTAGGAGGAGGCTGCCTGCGGTTTCGTCGGGTCGCCGGAAAGCGCCCCCGCATTTCGAACGTATACTCGAATATGTGACCGAGTCCGATGCCGAGCCCTCACGGCTCGCCCTCCTGCGCTTCCTGGAGAGGGTGCAGCTGCGCGACCTCGAGCGCACCCGGAGGTGGATCGCGCAGGAGGAGCAGCGCGCCGCCGCGGCCCGGCGGCGCGCGGACCACGACGGGCCGCCGGAGGCCGAGTGGCTGGTCGAGCACGGGCTCGGCGGGCGCTCCCCCGTCTACGTGCACGTCGGCGGGTGCTGGAGCGGTGGCCGCCGCAGCCGGGGTGTCGCGCGCGAGCAGGCGCTGCGCGCGCTGGCCGAGGG
>NZ_JBRIOU010000002.1:1620645-1622343 GCF_053474865.1 Streptomyces sp. CO7 | reverse complement strand
GGCCGAGGGTGTGCAGCCGTGCCCGCAGTGCCGGCCGGACACGGAGCTCGGTCTGCTCGAGTGAGCGTGCGCCCCGCCGGTCCCCGCGCGGCCGCCCTCCGGCACGCCGCGGGAAACAGGCCCGCCCCCGGGCCCGGGAGAGCGGGCGTTCGGGGGCGGGTCCGCGGTGCGGCGACGTGCGGGCTGTGGGACGCCGCACCAGGTCGGTGGCCGGGCTGTCAGGCGCCGGGCACGATGCCGGTCCGGGCGACCTGGGAGTACCAGCGGGCGCTGGCCTTGGGGATGCGCCTGCCGGTCGGGTAGTCGACGTAGACGGCGCCGAACCGCTTGCTGTAGCCGTAGCCCCACTCGAAGTTGTCCAGCAGCGACCACAGGAAGTAGCCCCGCACGTCCGTGCCGTCCTGGACGGCACGGTGGACGGCGGCCAGGTGGTCGCGGACGTACGCGATGCGCGCGGGGTCCTTGACCTCGCCGTTGGGGTCGGCGTAGTCGTCGAAGGCGGCGCCGTTCTCCGTGATGATCAGCGGCAGTTCGGGGAAGTCCGAGCCGAGGCGGCGCAGCAGCTCGTACATGCCGGAGGCGTCGATCGCCCAGCCCATGGCGGTGGTGTCGCCGGGCGGCTGGTGGAACGCCACCTCCTCGGCGGCCGGCCACGGGCTGTGGGCGCTGCGGCCGTGGCCGTCGGAGTTGTGGGTACCGCTGCCGTCGGCGCGGGAGACCAGGGTCGGCGAGTAGTAGTTCACGCCGAGGAAGTCCAGCGGCTGGTGGATCTCGGCCAGGTCGCCGTCGCGGACGAAGGACCAGTCGGTGAGGCCGGCGGTGTCCTTGAGGAGGTCGTCCGGGTAGGCGCCCTCCAGCATCGGGCCGGTGAACACGCGGTTGGCCAGCGCGTCGATGCGGCGGGCGGCGTCGACGTCGGCGGCGTCCTGGGTGAGGGGGCGCACGTGATGGATGTTGAGCGTGACCGAGCACTGCGCGTCGGCGGGGATCCGGCTGCGCAGCGCCTGCACCGCCAGGCCGTGGCCCAGGTTGAGGTGGTGGGCGGCGCGCAGGGCGTCGACCGGGTCGGTGCGGCCGGGGGCGTGCACGCCGGAGCCGTAGCCGAGGAAGGCGCTGCACCAGGGCTCGTTGAGGGTGGTCCAGGTCTTCACCCGGTCGCCCAGGGCGTCCGCGGCCATGGCCGCGTACTCGGCGAACCGCTCGGCGGTGGCGCGCTCCGGCCAGCCGCCGGCGTCCTCGAGCTCCTGCGGCAGGTCCCAGTGGTAGAGGGTCGCCACCGGCTGGATGCCCTTCTCCAGCAGCTCGTCGACCAGGCGCCGGTAGAAGTCGAGGCCCTTCTGCACGGCGGGGCCCCGCCCGGTGGGCTGGATCCGGGGCCAGGCGAGGGAGAAGCGGTAGGCGCCGATGCCGAGCTCGGACATCAGCGCGACGTCCTCGCGCCAGCGGTGGTAGTGGTCGGTCGCGATGTCGCCGGTGTCGCCGTTGCGGACCTTGCCCGGGGTACGGGAGTAGGTGTCCCAGATGGACGGCGTGCGGCCGTCCTCGGCGGCCGCGCCCTCGATCTGGTACGAGGCGGTCGCGGAACCCCAGAGGAAGCCCTCGGGGAAGGTGAGGTCGGCGCCGGGGGTGGAGGCGGCCTGATCAGCGGTGACCATGTGTTTCCTTTTCACGTTCGAAGGAAGGAGGGGGGAGGGGTCC
>NZ_JBRIOU010000002.1:1619669-1620545 GCF_053474865.1 Streptomyces sp. CO7 | reverse complement strand
GCCCTTGACGGCGCCCGCCATGACACCGCTGACGATCTGTCGGCCGAAGACGATGAACATCACCAGCAGGGGCAGGGTGCCCAGCAGCGCGCCCGCCATGATGAGGGACTGGTCGCGGATGTAGCCCGCGCTGAGCTGGGTGAGCGCGACGGGGACCGTGGGGTTGGTCATGTCGAGCACGACGAACGGCCAGAAGAAGTCGTTCCAGGCGTGCACGAAGGTGATCATGAACAGGACCGCCATCGCGGGCCGCGCGACGGGGAGCACGATGCTCCAGAAGATGCGCAGCGAGTGGGCGCCGTCGATGCGGCCGGCCTCGACGAGTTCGTCGGGCAGCGCCTCCGAGAGGTACTGGCGCATGAAGAACACGCCGACCGCGCTCACCAGCGTCGGGAAGATGACGGCGGGCAGCTGCTGCGACCATCCCAGCTCGGCCATCATCATGAACAGCGGCACGACGCCCAGCTGCGGCGGGACCATCATGGTGCCGATGACCAGCATCAGCAGGACGTTGCGTCCCTTGAAGCGCAGCTTGGCGAAGGCGAATCCGGCCAGCGTCGCAAACATCACCGTGGACAGGGCGATGACGCCGGCCACGATCAGGCTGTTGAGCATGGCCTTGCCCATCGCCGCCTCGTCCCAGGCGCGGGCCAGGTTGCTGAAGAGGTTGGGGCCGGGAAGGAACGGCGGCGGGGTCTCGCTGACGCGGGTGTTGTCGGTGGACGCCGCCACCATCGTCCAGTACAGCGGGAAGATCGACAGGAGCGCCGTGATCCCGAGCAGGATGTAGGCGAGCGGGCCCGCGTGGTGCTGGCGGCCGGCGCGCGGGCGCAGCGCGAAACGGCCGGGGCGGCCGGTGGGGGGCTTCACCGGGGT
>NZ_JBRIOU010000002.1:1614957-1619569 GCF_053474865.1 Streptomyces sp. CO7 | reverse complement strand
GTGGGGGGCTTCACCGGGGTGGTGGTCCCGGCCGGTGCGTTCGTCCGGACCGAGAGGCTTTCTGTGGTCATGGAGTCTCCTGGTCAGGACGTGCGGGAGCGCAGGCGCTTGATCAGTGCCTGGGCCACGAAGACGATGATGAGGAGCAGGAACATCGCCCAGGCGACGGTCGCGGAGCGGCCCATCTGGTAGTTCTTCCAGCCCTCCTCGTAGAGGAGGAGTCCCAGCGTCTGGTACTGGTTGTCCGCGCCGCCGGTGATGCCGTTGGGGCCCTGGCCGAAGATCAGCGGCTCGCCGAAGAGCTGGGTCGCGCCGATGGTGGACAGCACGATGGTGAAGACCACCGTGGAGCGGATCCCCGGCACCGTGACGTGGATGAACTGCTGCCAGCGGGAGGCGCCGTCGATGCCGGCGGCCTCGTAGCGCTCGACGGGGATGGCCTGCATGGCGGCCAGGTAGAGCAGCGCGTTGTAGCCGGTCCAGCGCCAGATGACGATCGTGGAGATCGCGAACTGGGCGGGCCACTTGTCGGACTCCCAGTTCACCGGGTCGATGCCGACCGAGCCGAGCGCCCAGTTGATCATGCCGAAGTCACGCTCGAAGAGCATGGTGAACACCAGGGCGGCGGCGCCGACCGAGGTGGCGTACGGCACGAGCGAGGCGACGCGGAAGAACAGCGAGCCGCGCATCTTGAAGTTGAGCAGGTGCGCGAGGCCCAGGGCCATCAGCAGCTGCGGCACCGTGGAGAGGATGCCGATGGTGATGGTGTTGCCCAGCGCGTTCCAGAACCGCGAGTCGCTCCAGAGCGCCACGTAGTTGTCGAACGCGACCCACTCCATGATGTCCAGAGTGGCCAGCTCCACCCGGTGCAGGGAGATCCAGGAGGTGTACACGAGCGGGTAGAAGCTGAACGCCGCGAACACGACGAAGAACGGCGCGACGAACGCGTAGGGCGCGCCCTTGATGTCCAGCCGGTGGAGCAGGGCGCCGCGACGGCGCCGGCCGTCGGAGCCGGGCTTCGGAGCAGGACCTTCGCGTCCCTCGCCGGTCTGGGCCTTGGTGGTGGAGGTGGCCACCGGACTTCCTTCCTGAGAGCAGATGTACGAGCCGGGCTCCGGGCCCGCCGGCTTGTGGCCGGCGGGCCCGGGGCGGCCGGGAGGAGCGTCGGTCAGCCGACCGCCTTCTCGATGCGCTCCGAGGTGGTCTCCCACGCCTTGGCACGCGCGGTCCCCTGCTCCACCAGGGTCAGGCCCTGGGAGAAGGTGTCCTTGATGGTGCCGTCCTTACGGCCGAGGACCTGCTTGTCCGGGATCTCCTGGGCGGCCTGGCCGAAGATCTGGCCGATCGGGGCGTTGCTGAAGTACTCGGAGGTGCTGTCCTTGACGGCCGGGTCCTCGAGCGCGACCTGGGAGGACGGCACGCTGCCCTGCTTCTTGAAGATGTGGGCCTGCTGCTCCGGCGCGGTCAGCCAGGCGACGAGCTTCTTGGCCTCCTCCTTCACCGGGCTCTGCTCGACCACGCCGAGGAAGGAGCCGCCCCAGTTGGCGCCCTTGGGGGCCTTGGCGACGTCCCACTTGCCCTTGTTCTTGTCACCGGCCTTCTCGCCGATGTGGCCGAGCATCCAGGCCGGGCACACGGTGGTGGCGAAGGTGCCGTTGGACAGACCCGGGTCCCAGCCCGGCTGGAACTGGCGCAGCTTGGCGGACAGGCCGGCCTCGGCGGCGTCGGCCGCGAGGTCCCACGCCTCCTTGATGACCGGGTTGTCCTTGTAGATCAGGTCGCCCTGCTCGTTGTAGAACTGCTCCGAGTGGCCGTAGATCATGGCGTTGAACAGGCCGCTGGAGGCGTCCAGGTAGGAGACCTTGCCGCCCTTGAAGTTCTTCTTGAAGTCCTTGCCGACCTCGACGAACTTCTTCCAGTCGCCTTCCCACAGCTTGGCGACCTCTTCGCGGTCGGTGGGCAGACCGGCGGCCTCGAAGTGGTCCTTGCGGTAGCAGACGGCCATCGGGCCGATGTCGGTGCCCAGGCCGAGGACCTTGCCGTCCTTGGTGGTGATCTGGGCCTGCTTCCAGGGCAGGAAGTGGTCGGTGCCCGCCATTCCCTTGAAGTCCGCGAACTTCGTGGCCTGGGTGTCGACCACCTCCTTGGCACGGCCGATCTCGATGCCCTGGATGTCCTTGAGGCCCTTGCCCGCGGCGAGCTTGGTCTGCAGGGCGGTGTAGTAGGTCTGCTCGTCGCCGGCCACCTCGGCGCGGATGTCGACGTTCGGGTTCTCCTTCTCGTACTGCTCGAGGAGGCCGGTCTCCTTGAAGCCCATCACCCCGTACATGCCCATGGTGATGATGACCTTGCCGTCCTTCTTGCCGCCGCCGGTGACGGACTCATCGCTGTCGCTGCAGCCGGCGAGGAGCGAGATGGCGCTGACCGCCGCGACGAGCGCGACCGCCCTCGTCCGTGCGGACGTGTGAACAGTGGTCATGTTTCTTTCCTCCAAGCGACGGCGCTGACGCACCGGAGTTACGAGTCCTGTAAGAACCACAGCAAGTGGGACGATCCAGGAGGAACGTGCCGATTCACCGGGTGGGAACGTTCCCAACGCGGGGTGGGAACGTTCCCACCGACGGATGGAACACTCGTGCCAACCGGGGGCGCATGTCAATAACGTGAAACCAACTTGTTTCCGGAACCCGTCGTGCCGTTCACACCGGCGTGCGCTCCCCGGGGCCGGGAACGGCTCGGCGTCTGCCACAATTGCGGCGATCATGTCCGTGGCCCTCGCCGCGGCCACCGAGGGAGAACCGCATGTCAGAGGGCCGTCCGCCCACGATCAAGACCGTCGCCGCCCGAGCCGGAGTGGGGCGGACGACGGTCTCCCGCGTCCTCAACGGCTCGGAACTGGTCAGCTCCGACGCGCGGGAGAGGGTGCTGCGAGCGATCAAGGAGCTCAACTACGTTCCGAACTCCGTCGCCCGGGGCCTGGTGACCAGCCGGACCGAGGCGGTGGCCCTGGTGATCCCCGAGTCGGAGAGCCGGCTGGGGTCGGAACCGTTCTTCGCGGCATTGATCCGCGGCGTCAGCGGAGTCCTGACCGAGACCCGGACCCAGCTGCAACTCGTGCTGGTCCGCGACCAGTTGGAGCGGGACCAGTTGACCGCCTCGATCGCCACGCGACGTGTGGACGGGGTGCTGCTGGTCTCGGTGCGGGCCCAGGAGCGGGTGGCCGCCATGCTGGAAGAGATGGGCCTGCCCACCGTCCTGGCCGGCCGCCGCGGGGAGGACGAGCGGCTGAGCCACGTCACCTCGGACAACATCGGGGGCGCGACCGCGGCGGTCGAGCACCTGCTGAGCGGCGGCCGCGACCGCGTCGCGACGATCACCGGAGACCTGGACATGGACGTGGGCCGCTCCCGGCTCGCCGGCTGGCGCCGCGCCCACGAGCTGGCGGGGCGCCGGGCCGACGAGTCGCTGGTGGAGCCCGGGGACTTCTCCGAGGAGGGCGGCCGCCGGGCGATGCGTTCGCTTCTTGAACGTGCACCGGATCTCGACGCCGTCTTCGCCGCTTCCGACCTGATGGCCGTGGGTGCGCTGGCCGAGTTGCGGGACCAGGGGCACCGGGTGCCGCACGACGTCGCGGTGGTGGGGTTCGAGGACTCCGTTCTCGCCCGGCACACCAATCCGCCGCTGTCGACGGTGCGACAGCCGGTGGAGGAGGTGGGCCGGATGATGGCCCGTATCCTGCTGGCCGAGATCGCCGACGCCGGCGCGCAGCGGCAGCAGGTGACGCTGCCGACCGAGCTGGTGGTGCGCGAGTCCTCCTGAGCGGTGAGCCCCCCGCGACGGCGGTCCCGCGGTCGGGTCAGTGGTGGGGGCCGTGCCGGCCGAGGGTACGGACCGGGGTAGCGCCGGGTCGGGTCCACTGCGGCACGGGGCGGCTGGTCGGCCCCCAGGTGGCGTTGCCCTGGGCGTCCGTGCGCCAGTACCAGCACGGCTCGTGTCCCTCGGGCCGGCCCTCGGGCTTGTCCTCCCACGCCTCGCCGCGGCCGTAGGGAGTCATGTCCAGCAGCCCCATGGAGCTGTTGGCGCGCTCGGTGCCACGGCCGGTCGTGGAGTAGGTGAGGAAGGTGCGGTCCCCGTCCCGGAGGTAGGAGGCGAGGTACCCCATGCTCCCGCCGACCGGCTCGTCCACGCCGTGCACCGAGTACCAGGGCTGGGTGTAGCCCATGAACTCGACGAAGTCGGCCACCTCGTCCCACCGGCCCGTGGTCACCACGGCGAACGAGACGCCGCGGGCGTTGAGGTAGACGGCGTCCTTCAGGTGCCAGGCCGTCGTGGTGCAGCCCTCGCACTGCCCCTGGGGCGGTGCGCCGTGGTACCACATGTGCTTGTACAGCACGAGCTCGTCGCGTCCCTGGAACAGGTCCAGGAACGGGACCGGGCCGTCGGGTCCGACGACCTCGACCGTCCCGTCGAACTCCACCATCGGCAGCCGGCGGCGGGCCGCGGCGATGGCGTCGCCCTCGTGCGTGTGGGCCTTCTCGCGGCGCAGCAGCTCGTCGCGGGTCGCCTGCCAGGTGGCCATGTCGACGACGGGCGGGCGGCCGGGGAGCTGGGC
>NZ_JBRIOU010000002.1:1607641-1614857 GCF_053474865.1 Streptomyces sp. CO7 | reverse complement strand
GGCCTTCGGGCGTGCTCGTCATGGCGTCGTCCTCCGTGGTGTGTCGTCTCGTCGGAACTCGTCGGAATCTGGTCCGAGTCCCGTCCCGTCCGGTTCCGGGTGACGGTCCACAGCGGGCGGCGGCCGACCCGGGCATCAGTACAGACTCCGGTCCGGGGCGGAGCTCGTCGCCACTCCGGGAGCCCCTCCCCCGCGACCGGAACGGGTGAATCGACCACGTACAGCACGCGCTGTACGCTGGCCGCATGGCGAAGTCCGTGACCATCCGCGTCCCCGACGAGGTCCATGCCAGGCTGCAGGAGCGGGCCGCCCGTGAGGGCAGCACCGTCACCGCCATCCTGACGGAGGCCGCCCTGCGCGATCCCCGGCTGTCCGATCCGGCCTCGCTCGGCCGGGCCGCGGCGTGGGTGCGGCAGCATGCCGAGGAGTTCGCGCAGGCGTTCCCCGACGAGGAGCCGGCCACCGTGCCGCGGGGCGCCGAGGCCGACGCCGCCTGATGGAACTGCTGATCGACCTGGCGTGGCTCCTGGAGCGCCAGGCGCTGCTCATGCCGCGCGAGCTGGACGTCGCCGACTACTCGGCGCTGGCCGCCGCCGTGCAGCGCCATCGGGTGAACACGCCCCGGATCGGCTACGAACCGGACAACGCCTGGCGTGCCGCGGCCCTGCTGGTGACCCTCGCCCGCGAGGAGCCGCTGCCGGCGCGCAACGCGTTCTTCGCCGCGCTGACCGCGGTGGAGTACATGGCTCAGGCCGGCGAGGCGGTGGACGCGCCGCGGGGGGCGCTGCCGGAGCTGGTGGCCGAGGTGAGGACGTACAAGGCCGACGTGTACGCCGCCGCGGAGCGGCTGCGGGCCTGGCGGGCCTAGGTGGTGCTTCCCGAAGCGAGGGAAAAGACCCTCGGCAGGGCGTTCGCGGGCGCCTCGCGCGTCGTGTGCGGCCCGGTGGACGTCGAGGCGGCCCGACGGGCCTATCGGCGGGCGGGTTTCGGTGTCACCGGCCGGCTGGTGGAGTTCCTGCGCATGTACGGTGCGACGACGGTCTTCTGGCCGTCGCACGTGACCGGGAGCCAGACGTCGTTGACGATCTCGGTCGAGGAGGCGGTGGATGCCTTCCCGCCCAACGTGCGGTCCTTCGAGAGGCGTCTCGGCATGTCCGCCGTGCCGGTCGGCATCGCCTTCGAGACCGAGGAGATGGTTCTCCTCGCGGACAACGGCGACATCGTCCTCGGGGGTGACGCCGGAGTGCAGCGGGTGGCACACGGGTTCGAGGCAGCCGTCCGGGCCCTGATCTCGGGTGACTGGGACATGACGTTCTTCTGATCGCCCCGCTCGGAAGCCGGCCGGCCGGGCGGTCGACGGGTGGGCGCGACGGCCGCGGCCGGAACGGTGCGGCTCAGTTCGTGTTCTCCGGTGTCCAGCGCAGCGTCATGTCGGGCAGGTGCTCCATGTTGCGGGCGCCGTCGTCGGTGTCGAGGACGCCGAATCCGTGCGACGCATAGAACGCGCGGGCGTCGGTGTTCTGCTGGAAGACGTGCAGGGAGACCCCGTCGGGGCTGTGCCGCCTGACCTCGTCGAGCAGGAGCGTGCCGATGCCTTGGCGTCTCATGTCCGGGCGCAGGTAGAGGTGTTCGAGCATGTCGCCGTCGAGGGCCGCGTAGCCCGCGATCTCCGCGTCGCGCACCGCGACCCAGGTGCGGTGCCGCGGGAGGAGGACGTGCAGGACCCATCGGGTCACCTGCTCGTGGTCGCGCTTCTGCGGGGGGCAGATAGGGCATGGTCGCCGACCGGGAGGTCATGTGGATGCGCGCGATCGCCGCCGCGTCCGCCTGCTCCGCGCGTCGGATCCGGGTCCTGCGGTGATCGCTCATCCCGGGAACCTACACGTCCCGGGCGGCGGCGTGCCACGGCGTCGTGTCAGTCCTCTTCGTCCCGCAGTTTGTCCGCGACGCGTTCGAGCGCGCGGAGGTCCTCGGGGGTGAGGCGGTCGACGAAGTGGCGTCGTACCGAGGCGAGATGGGCCGGGGCCGCCACTTCGAGGGTCTCCATGCCGTGGTCGGTCAGCACCAGGAAGCAGCCCCGGCCGTCCGCGGGGTCGGGTTCGCGCCGCAGCAGGCCGCGCGCCTCCATGCGGGTGGCGTGGCGGGAGAGCCGGCTGCGCGACCAGCGCATCTTGGCGGCCTGGTCCCGCAGGGTGCTGGTGCGTCCGGGCAGCTCGGACAAGGTGCTGAGCACCTCGTAGTCGGGCTCGGAGAGGCCCACGTCGGCCAGGTCGCGCGCGGTGGCCGCCTGCACGGCCAGCACCATGCGCCGGTACGACCTCCAGGCCCGTTCCTCGTCGTGATTCAGCCAGTCGACGGCTTCCGGCGACTCTCTCGTTGACATGGAATCAATCTACACCTAGCTTTCATTTCCATGACAACGAAAACGATGCGCGTCCTCGTCCTGGTCTGCAGCACCCGTCCCGGCGCTCTGGGGCCCGCGGTCGGCGCGTGGTGGACCGAGGCGGTCGGCGCACGCGCCGCCGAACTCGGCGTCGAGCTGGTGCCGGTGTCCCTGGCCGACCTCGCCCTGCCCTTCCTGGACGAGGAGCGGGAACCGTCCTCGGGCGTGTACGTCCACGAGCACACCCGCCGTTGGAGCGCGCTCGTGGACTCGGCGGACGGCTTCCTCGTCATCACTCCGGAGTACAACTACGGGATGCCCGCCGCCTTCAAGAACGCGCTCGACCACCTGGCCCGGGAGTGGGCGTGGAAGCCGATGGGCTTCGTCAGCTACGGCCACACCTCCGCGGGCACCCGGGCCGTGCAGCACGCCAAGCAGGTGGTGACCACCCTGCGTCTGGTGCCGCTCGGGTCCACGGTCGCGCTGCGCATCGCCGACGCCGTCGAGGACGGGCGGGTCCGTCCCGCTCCGGCGCTCGCGGGGGCGGCGGTGGGCGTCCTGGACGAGCTGGTCCGCGTCTCGCACGCGCTGCGGCCGCTGCGGGAGAGGGCGCGCCCCGGCGTGCAGCCCGGCCCGCTGCCGGGTTCCTACCTGCGGCGGCTGACCCCCGAGGACGCCGGCGAGGTGACGGTGCTGCAGCGCTGCTGCTGGGTGGACGAGGCCCTCGCCAACGACAGCCTGGCCGTTCCGGCGCTGGGTGAGTCGCCGCAGGAGGTGGGTGAGTGGCTGGGGACGTGGCATGCCACCGGGCTGTGGCGGGACGGCCGGCTGCTCGGCATGGTCCGGGCGCGGCGCAGCGGCGGTGCGTGGCACGTGGGGCGGCTCGCCGTCGCGCCGGACCTGCGCGGGCAGGGCCTGGGCCGGTGGCTGCTGCGCGTCGGGGAGGGGCAGTCCGAAGAGGGCTGCGACACGCTGGTGCTCCACACGGGCGCCCGCAGCGAAGGCAATGTCCGCCTCTACCGCAGCGAGGGGTACCGGGTGGTGCCGGGCCCGGACGAGGACACCGTCCGCCTGGTCAAGGAGGTGCCCGGGCCGGGCTCGCAGGGGGACGTCCTGGTGTCTGCCCCTGCCTCTGGCATCCGGCCATGAGCATGATCGGACAGTACGCGCGCCTGTCCCCAGGGGAACTCGAGCGGGCGATCAGCGAGCCGAAGTGGGCGATGGGGCTCGTCGACGGGCCTGTCGCCAAGGTGCCGGACGCCGGAGCCGGCTCGCGCCGCCACGAGGTCGACAAGACCTGGCAGGCGCTCGGGTTCGTGCTCGACCGGGCCGGCTTCCCGGTCGACGTCGTCCTCGGTGACGAGGTGCTTCCCGGAGCGGAGGACTGGGGCTACCGACCGCCGCGGCTGATCCGGCCCGAGCGCGTCCGCGTCGCGGCCGAGGCGT
This sequence comes from Streptomyces sp. CO7, assembly GCF_053474865.1. Classification (NCBI taxonomy): domain Bacteria; kingdom Bacillati; phylum Actinomycetota; class Actinomycetes; order Kitasatosporales; family Streptomycetaceae; genus Streptomyces; species Streptomyces sp. CO7. The sequence goes on along the minus strand of NZ_JBRIOU010000002.1, from coordinate 1,611,028 downwards.
TCGACCGGATCTCGTCCGCCTCCCTCGCCGAGGGTGTGGGCCCGGCGGATCTCGCCGCCGCGGACATCTGTCCGCACGTCGTCCGGGAGCGCGGTGAGCCGCTGGACTGGGTGACCGGTCATTACGCGGCGCTGGGCGAGTTCTTCCGGGCGGCGGCGCGTGCGGGGGACGCGGTACTCGTCCGGATCGACTGACGGCCCGGGATGCCGAGTTCGGGCGGCTCGACCGGATGGTGGCCGGGTGCTCCGGAGGCGGGGGCGGGTACTCCCGTCGGCGCAGCGGCGGTCGCTTGGCGGTGCCGGGTCCCGTGGGCTGGGGCAGAGTGCTGCGGGGGACTCGTGCGAGGAGCCTCTGGATGACGAAGAAGAACAGTTCTGTCGCGTCCGCGCCGCTGGCGCGGTTGGCCGTGGGCCTGGCGGTGCTCGTCTCCGCCCTTCCCCTGGCGGCGACCGCCGCCGCGGATCAGGTCGCGCCGCCGGCCGGCCGGGACGCTGCCGTGGTCTCCGACTGGATGCGCATCGCCGCCGACACCATCGCCGACGAGGTGGACGGCACCCCGCCGGACCGGGCGTTCTGGGAGGCCTACGCGGCGACCGCCGTCCACAACGCCGTGAGCGGGATCGAGGGCCGGTACGCCTCGTACCGCTGGCGGGAACGCGGACCGCGCCACGCCTCCTCCGCTGCGGCCGCCGCCGCGGCCGCCCACCGTCTGCTCACCCGCTACTTCCCCGCCTCCGCGGCCGGCCTGGACACCGCTCTGGCGGCCACGCTGGCGAAGATCCCCGACGGCCGGGCGGAGCGCGAGGGCGTCGCCTTCGGGCGACGCGCGGCGGACCACGTCGTCGAGCTGAGGGCGAACGACGGCCGGGGCGCGCCGGTGTCCTTCGACCGGCCGCCGGCCCCGGGCGTCTGGCGTCCCACACCGCCGGCTTTCGCCCCCTTCTCGAACGCCTGGCTCGGCCGGATGCGGCCGCTGCTCCTCCGCTCCCCCGACATGTTCCGCCCCGGCCCGCCGCCCGCGCTGGGCTCCGCCCGGTACGTGCGGGACCTCGTCGAGGTCAGGGAGTTCGGGGCGAAGGACAGCACGCGGCGCACCCCGGCGCAGACCGACACGGCGCGGTTCTTCACCGAGCTGGACCTCCCCGGGGCCCTGGGGGACCACGCGGCCCGGCACCGGCTGGACATCGCCGCCACCGCCAGGCTGTACGCCGCGGTGCACACCACCCAGGCCGACGCGATCATCGCCGCCTGGGACGCCAAGCTGCGGTACGGCAACTGGCGCCCCATCACCGCCGTGCACCGCGCGTACGAGGACGGGAGTCCCGCCACGTCGCCGGATCCCGGCTGGGAGCCGCTGCTGACGACGCCCGCCCATCCGGACTACCTGAGCGGTCACGCGACCACCGCGGGTGCGCTGACCGGTGCCATGACCAAGCTGCTGGGCACCGACCGGATCGACCTCACCGTCCACTCCACGCGTGGCGGCACGACGCGGCACTACGAGCACGCGGGAGCGTACGACCGTGACGCGATCGATGCCCGGGTGTTCGCGGGCATCCACACCCGCACGGCCGACGTCGTCGGCAACCGCGTCGGTCACCGGATCGCCGACTGGGCGCTCGACCGGTACTTCCGCCCGTTGCGCGGCCACTGAGCAGCGGCCCGGCCGGGCCCGGGCGCGCCCCGGGGGCTCCCGGGGGCTTCCCGAGGGCTTGAGGGGCGGCGGCGGCCGGGGCCGCGTCAGCCGAACTGCCCGCGTATCCAGGCGTTCACGGCACCCAGCCGGGCCGCGGCCAGGGCGGGGTCGCCGGACATGGTGGGCTGATCCACCTCGAAGTCGTGGCCCACCATGCCCGTCTCCTCCTCGACGACACGGGCTATGAGGTACGCGGCCTCGGCCACGGCCCGCGCCGCAATCCCGGTGTGCGTGTAGGCCACCTCGATGTCGGCGCTGTCCCCGTAGTGGTCGAGCTGGACGCGCCACGGCAGACCGACCGTGTCGAGGGTGAGGCACCGGGGGTACTGCGCGGTCCCGACCGGCGATATCTCCCGCGACACCCGCGTGACGATCTGCTCCCACTCGGCCCGCTGCGCGGTGGTGGGGTGGAATTCGGGCAACTCGGCGTCCCAGCCCAGTTCGGCGGTGCGCGCGTCGAGCGTCTCGAGCAGGGTCAGGCCCGGCCGGAGCCGCATGAGCATGATCTCGTAGGTCACCCGGTCACCGTAGGAAGGCGACGGGCCCGCGCACCAGCGGTTTGCTTCGGGGCGCTCGCCCCCACGGTGCGCGTTCGCCGGGACGGGGCTGTGAACGCCCCCCGGTTCAGCCGGTGTGCAGGACGCGGAAGCGTGCCGGGTGCGCCGGGTCCCGGTCGACGACCTGGACCGGCGGGTGGGCCCACTGCCAGACACCGGTTCCCGGGGTGCGGGTGAACCGGATCTCCCCCCGGGTGCCCTCGACCGCGACCCGCGGCCAGGAGGCGGCGATCGCCGCGGCATCGGCGCCGTGGGACCGCAGGAGGTGGGCGAGGAGGAGCCCGGTGTCGTACCCCTCGAAGGCGACGAAGGAGGGCTCGGCGTCCAGCCGCAGCCGCAGGGCCTGTTCGACCCTGGTGCCGAGCGGGCCGAGGCGTTCGGGCAGGTAGCGCAGGAACGGGACGCCGGCGCCGTCGTCACCGAGCAGCCGCGCCCATGAGCCGAACTCCGGCTGCCCCGCCGGGGCGCCGAGCAGCAGGCCGGCGAGGCGCCGGTCGCCGCGCACGGCCTTGACGACGGACACCGCGGGTTCCGGGTGGCCGAGCAGGAGCAGCAGGGCCGTCGACCGGCCTGCGGCGAGTGCGTCGCAGACCTCCGCGGGCGTCAGGGCGGGCAGGTCGAGTGCCGTGACCGCGCCGCCGCGCGCGGCGAGGTGGTCGTCGAGGATGCGGGTGCCGGCCGTCCAGTACGCGCTCGGTTCCCTCACCACGGTGATCCGGCTGTGGCCCGCGGCGAGGAGGAAGTCCGCGTAGGTCCGCCAGCCGTGGGACTGGGGCGGGGCGAGGCGGGCGACGTGTTCGGCGCTCCGGTCGGTGAGCGCGTCGAGCACCGCCGAGGAGCAGAGGAAGGGCAGGCCCAGAGCGTCGGCCCTGGCGGCGACGGCGCGGGCGACGACGCTGTGGTACTCCCCCGCCAGCGCGGCGACGCCCAGGCCGGCCAGTTCGTCCACGGCCGCCGCGGCACGCGCCGGATCGGCGGCGGTGTCCCGGACCACCAGTTCCAGCCGCCGTCCCCGGACGCCGCCGTCCGCGTCGACGTCCTCCAGGGCCAGTTCCAGCCCGGCGATCAGGTGCCGCCCGGCCTCGGCCCAGCCGGGGCGGGACAGCGGGGCGAGCGCCCCGATCAGGACGGGGG
>NZ_JBRIOU010000002.1:1600969-1607541 GCF_053474865.1 Streptomyces sp. CO7 | reverse complement strand
GGCGCCGGGTGGACGGGGGGGCGGGGGGCCGGGGCCCAGAGGCGGGCGTTGACGCGCCAGGTGGCGGCGACGGTGGGCCGGCCGGTCGCCCGGGGCGGCCGGTCGGACAGGCCGAGGCGGCTGACGGCCGCGGCGGCCAGGTACAGCAGTGCGCCGACGAGCAGGGTGCCGCGCGGGGAGAACAGGGCGACGAGCAGGCCGCCGACGGCGTAACCGCAGATCTGCAGGGTGCCGACCGCCATGTTGAGCACGGAGCGGCCCAGCAGGTAGCCGTCCTTGGTGAGGATGTCGTTGAGCAGTCCGGAGCGGACCCCGCCTCCGACGGAGGCCACCAGCCCCTCGGCCGCCAGGACGGCGAAGACCGCCCACACCGGCAGTCCCGGGACGGTCTGGACCGCAGTGGCCACCGCGAACACCAGGGCCAGGCCGGTGGTCGCGGCGCGCGGACGGATACGGTCGGCCGCCGACAACAGCGTCGCGGCGCCGACGAGTTGGGCCAGGGACGGTCCGAACATGGCGAGGGCCGTGAGCAGCGGGGAGCCGGTGGCCGCATGGACCAGGGTGCCCAGAGCGAGCCCGGAGACCGTGGTGGCGGCCACCGACAGGGCGCTCGAGACGAAGAGCGGAGTGAACTCGGGGGCGCGGAAGAGCTCTCGGTAGGTGCGCATGGCGGGGAGTGTGTGCCCGTGCGACGCGGCGGTGTCAAACGGATTGCCCGCACGGGGCACTTGACCTGGAGCGCGCTCCAGATCCGAGCATGGTCGGCATGAACGGCAACCGACCGCCCGTCGTACTGGGCACCATGGAATTCGGCACGCGCGTCGCCCCCGAGCGGGCCTTCGCGATCCTCGACGCCTTCGTCGCCGGCGGCGGCGTCTGGCTGGACACCGCCAACTGCTACGCGTTCTGGAACGACCCCGACGGCCTCGGCGGCGCCTCCGAGCGGGTCATCGGGTCGTGGCTGGCGGCCCGGCCGGGTGCCCGGGACCGGGTGCGGATCGCGACCAAGGTCCGCCAGAACCCTCTCGTTCCGCACGTGTGGCCGGAGAGCGCCGAGGGGCTCTCCGCCCGCGCCGTCCGCGCCGGGGTGGAGGGAAGCCTGCGGCGGATGGGAGTCGACCACGTCGACCTCCTGTGGGCCCACGCGGAGGACCGCGGGACGCCGCTGGAGGAGACGGTGGGCGCCTTCGGCGAACTGGTCGTGAAGGGGACGGCCGTGCGGATCGGTGCGGCGAACCACGCCGCCTGGCGGGTGGAGCGCGCCCGGTCGCTGGCGCGCGAGCAGGGCGTCGAGCCGTGGTCGGCCCTTCAATTGCGGCACTCCCTGGTGCAGCCGCGCCCGCTGACGCCGGTGGCGGAGGGCGGTCACCGCATGATGACCGCGGAGGACCTCGACCTGGCCCGCTCGGAGGACCTCTCCGTGTGGGCGTACAGCGCGCTGCTGTGGGGTTCCTACGTCCGCGCGGACAAACCGTTCCCGCAGACCTATGATCACCCCGGCACCACCCGGGTGCTCGCCGTCCTCGAGGACGTGGCCCGCGAGGTGTCGGCCACGCCGAACCAGGTCGTGCTGGCCTGGCTCCTGCGGCAGGGAATCGGCCCCATCGTGGGCGTGAGCCGGGTGGAGCAGATCGAGGAGGCGCTGGCCGCGCGCGGTGTGCGGCTGACGGACGAACACCTGGCACGCTTCGCGGAGGCGCGGTAGCCCGCCGGAGCGGTCACCGAAGGAGCCCTTGATGACCACCCTCTCCCCCGCCGCGGCCGCCGGCCGCACCGGGGTGTCCATCGACACGCTGCGGTACTACGAGCGGGAAGGACTGATCGGCCCCATCGGGCGCTCCGCCGGCGGGCGCAGGGCGTACACCGAGGACGACGTCTTCTGGATCGGCCTCGTCACCTGCTTCCGCGAGGCGGGGCTCGGGATCGCCGATCTGCGGGAGTTCGTCGCCATCCTGCGCTCGGACCGCTCCCCGCGGGACAGGGTGGCCTTCCTCCATGAGCGCCGCATCGCCCTCGAGGAGCGGGTGGCCGCCCTGCACCGGGCGATCGGGGTGCTGGACGAGAAGATCGCGTACTACAGCTGAGCGGAGTGACCTGCCCGTGGACGGGCAGGCCGCTCGGCCGTACTAGCGTGAGCGCATGACAGGTTGCGAGGACTGCGGTTTCGAGTACGACCTTTCGCTGGCTCCGTCGGTCCCGCGGCTCGCCGGGGCGTACGCCGACGAGTACGCGGACCTGCTGTCGGCCGAGCCGTCCCTGCTGCGGCGACGTCCGGCGCCGGACGTGTGGTCGCCCCTGGAGTACGCCTGCCATGTGCGGGACGTCCTGCTGGTGCAGCGCGAACGGCTGCTGGCCGCTCGGCGTCGGGACACGCCCGTCGCCGAGGCCATGGGCCGTGACGAGCGGGTCGAGCACGCCGGTTACGCACGGGAGCTGCCGGCCGACGTCGCCCGTCAACTCCGGGACGCGGCGCTGCTGTTCGGCGGGGTGCTGGACCTCCTCACGCCCGCGGACTGGGAGCGCACGCTGGTGTACACCTACCCCGCGCCCGAGGAGCGGTCGCTGCGCTGGGTCGCCGTGCACACGGCGCACGAGCTGCGGCATCATCTGCTGGACGCTCGCCGGGCGATGCAGGGTCCGCCGTCCGGCGAGTGACCCCGGCCGATCTCCGGGTGAAGTTCCGCACGCAGTACGGTCGTTGGGCGAGGGGGATCACGTGGACGAAGGTGCGGCGTCGGTCCGTGTTCCGCGGGCGGCCAGGGACCGGCTGACCGTGCGCTTCGGACCGGGCGTGGCCGCCTGGTGCGACGCCCTGCCGTCGCTGGTGGAGGAGCTCTCCGAACGCTGGTGCCTCGTACCCGTCCAGTCGCTGGGCGGCGGCACGTCGCGGGTCGTCCGCTGTCTGCGGCGGGACGCCGGAGCGACGGTGTGGCTGAAAGTCACGCCGGAGCTCGCCATCGCCGCCCGGGAGGCGGAGGCCCTGTCCCTCTGGTCGGGCACGCCGTCGGTGGTGGACCTGCTGGAGCAGGACCTCGGCGTGGGCGCCCTCCTGCTCGCGGACCTCTCCCCCACGCCGGCGGACCTCCTCCCCGCGGCGCGGGTCTCCCCAGCGCCGGCGACGGCGGGCGGCGGCCCGTGCCTGCCGGAGGTGGCGGCGCTGCTCCGGGCTCTGCGGGAGGGCGTCCCCAGCCGTCCGCGGCGGTCAGGGCTGCGCCCGCTCGCGGACCGGATCGGGCTGCTCCACACGCTGGCCGTACGTCGCCTCGCCGCGGCGGATCCCCGTCCCGCGCTCGACCCGGCGGTGCTGGAGCGCGCCCGCGCGGCCTGTCTCGCGCTGTGCGACACCGGCCCCGTGGGACTGGTGCACGGCGATCTCCACGCCGGGAACGTCCTGGCCGGGCCCGGCGGCCGACTGGTGGCGATCGATCCCCGGCCCACCTGGGGCGACCCGGACTTCGACGCGGTCGACTGGGCGCTGGACGGCGTCACCGATCTCCCGGCGCTGGAGCGCAGGGCCGAGCGGCTGTCCTCGCTGGTTCCCGGTCAGTCTGCGGACCGGGTCCTGGCCTGGTGCCGGGCGCTCGCCGCCTTCGAGGCCGTCCCCGCACTGTGCGCGGGGCGGGACGACGCCCGCACGCGCTTCCTGCGGACCTTGGCCGGACAGGTCGCGTCCGCAGAGGTCGGATGACGTTCTCGGACGTGCTGCGCTATTTGCCCTGTCGGCGCCTGCGGTAGAACCGGGTGCCGAGAATGATCGCGATGCAGAGCCATATCCCCAGTGCGAGATAAGGACTCCACGAAGGGCCGTCGGGACGACTGTCCTCGACCGCCAGAAGTAAGGGCAATGCCACCGTCATCGCTTCCTCCTTCGCTCTGCCGGGAACCCCTCTGCCGGGAACCCCTCTGCCGGGAATCGCTCTGACCAGGAATTCCCGCACGTCATTCCCCGACCCCGGCCGCACAGAGAATTCCTCCGACGACCAGCAGCCAGCCGACGAGGCGGTGGGCGACCGCGTGGGAACTACGGACACGCTCACCCGCATCGCTGCCGAAGACCTCCGCCCATTTCCCCGCGCCGCCCCACGCGGAGAACAGGCCCATGAGGACCAGTAATATCCCGACGCCGATCCGCATGACCGATACCTCCCGAGCCGTCGAGGGACGGCCGCTCCCCGGGTGTCATGGCATTGAGGGTGCCCCCGGAATTCCTGTTGAAGCCAGGCCGGTACGGACGGTGATCGCCGCGGCGGGAGTGCCTTCCCTGGCGGGGCGCGGGCGGGCGTCGGCGCGCCTTCCGTACCCTGGCCGCATGCGCACGCGTCCCACCTTGAGCTGGACCCCGCCCGACGACCTGCCTCCGGGCACCGCGGATCCGGGACCGGTCGTCGACGCGCTGCGCGTCGGCCGGGTGCTGGTCCTCAGCGGGGCGGGCATCTCCACGGAGTCCGGCATCCCCGACTACCGGGGCGAGGGCGGCAGCCTGAGCCGGCACACGCCGATGACGTACCAGGACTTCGTCTCCGACCCGCAGGCCCGGCGGCGTTACTGGGCGCGCAGTCATCTCGGCTGGCGCACCTTCGGCCGCGCCCACCCCAACGACGGGCACCGGGCCGTGGCGGCGTTCGAGGAGCAGGGGCGGCTCACGGGGGTGATCACCCAGAACGTCGACGGTCTGCATCAGGCCGCCGGCAGCGAGGCGGTGGTGGAGCTGCACGGGAGTCTGGCCCGGGTGGTCTGCCTCTCCTGCGGCACGCGGAGTCCGCGTCGTGAGCTGGCCGAACGGCTGGAGGCCGTCAACGCGGGGTTCGCGCCGGTGGCCAGTGGGCTGAACCCGGACGGCGACGCCGATCTGAACGACGAACAGGTCGGCGACTTCCACGTGGTGCCGTGCACGGTCTGCGGCGGCGTCCTCAAACCCGACGTGGTCTTCTTCGGGGAGAACGTGCCACCGGAGCGGGTGGAGCACTGCCGCCGCCTGGTGCGGGAATCGACGACGCTGCTGGTCCTCGGGTCGTCGTTGACGGTGATGTCCGGCCTCCGGTTCGTGCGGCTGGCCGCGCAGGAGGGCAAGCCGGTGCTGATCGTCAACCGGGACCCGACCCGCGGTGACCGCCTCGCCCTCACCCGCGTCGCGCTCCCGCTGGGGGCGACCCTCACCGCCGTGGCGGCGGAACTCGGCCCCGCCACCGGGGCGCCTGGAGACGTCTGACGCCACCGGCGACGGCCGTCCGGAGGCGGAGGTTGACCTTCACCCTGGGGAAAGCCACAGCATCGGCAGGGCCGGTCGCGAGGCGTCCGGTACGAGGAGGGGGCTGTCATGGAGGCACGGGTGGATCCGGAGCTGCTGACGATCGGGGCGTTCGCGAAGGCGTCGCGGCTGTCGCCGAAGGCGCTGCGGCTCTACGACGAGCTCGGTCTGCTGGCGCCCGCGCACGTCGACCCGGTGAACGGCTACCGGTGGTACGCGCCCGAGCAGCTGGAACGGGCCCGGCTGGTGGCCTGGCTGCGACGGCTGGGCATGCCGCTGGTCCGCATCCGGCACGTGTGCGCGCTGGAGGCCGGGCAGGCCGCCCGGGAGGTCCGCGCCTTCTGGGCCCGGGTCGAGACCGAGACGGCCGCGCGGCGGGACCTGGCGACCTTCCTCGTCGACCATCTGCAGCGGAAGGACCTTGCCATGTCCACGAACACCTCGACGGTCGCCGAGCCCCTGGGCATCCGTTACGCCGCCCTCTGCGACCGGGGCCTGGTCCGCGAGAGCAACCAGGACGCCGTCCACGCCGGTCCCCGGCTGCTCGCCGTGGCCGACGGTTACGGCGCCGGCGGAGCACCCGCAAGCACCGCGGCGCTCGGGGCGCTGAAGCGGCTGGAGACCGACGGCGTTCCGGCTGCCGGGCTCCTCGGCGTCCTGGAGGACGCGGTCGAGCAGGCCGAGGAGGCGGTCCGGGCGGCCGTCGGGAACGGGGCGTCCACCGCGGGCGAGGCCGTCGTCGCGGGGACGACGCTGACCGCCATGCTGTGGACGGGCTCGCAGCTCGCGCTGGTCCACATCGGCGACTCGCGGGTGTACCTGCTGCGCGACGGCGGCCTGTTCCAGATCACCAGCGACCACACCATGGTGCAGTCCATGGTCGACGAGGGGCGCCTGAGCCCCGAGGAGGCGTCCTCGCACCCGGAGCGGTCGCTGCTGGTGAAGGCGCTGGGCCCGGGGGCCGACCACTCCCCCGACATGCGCCTGCACGACGCACGGCCGGGTGACCGGTACCTGTTGTGCTCGGACGGCCTGTCCGCGGTCGTCGCGACCGCGGAGATACGCCGGGTGCTCACCCAGGTCGAAGGCCCGGAGCAGGCGGTACGTGATCTCGTCGCCCTGGCCAACGCGGTGGGCGGACCGGACAACGTCAGCTGTGTGGTGGCCGACGTCTTCGGGCCGGAGCATGCCCCGGCGTGAACGCGGGCTGCCCGCCCCGCCGTGTCGACGGCGGGGCGGGCAGCCTTCTGTGCGGTGCCGGTGTCAGGACAGCGGCGGGGAGGGGGTTTTTGCCCGCCCCCGGGAATGGGGCGGGAAAAACCTT
>NZ_JBRIOU010000002.1:1599613-1600869 GCF_053474865.1 Streptomyces sp. CO7 | reverse complement strand
GGGCCGAGAACCACTTGCCGGACAGCGGCGCGTTGGGCAGCGCCCCGGACATGCTGTTGCCGTTGCGCGCGTTGCCCGTGTAGGTCGGGTCGCACATCCGGTCGAAGCCCTTGCCCTCGTCGTTGTCGATCACCTGGCTGGCGCCGTCGGACTCACCCGGCGGCTTCATCCAGACGTAGGCGTCGATGCCCGGCTCGGGGCTGGCCTTCGGACGCTCGCCGAGACCGGCACCGGACTGGTTGCACCAGTTGCCCAGGTGGATACGACGGTCGACGCGACCGCCGTTCACGTAGGCGTCGACACTGGTCGTCGGGCCCGCGGCGGTGGGACGCGCGGTGCCGCCCCAGCCGTTACGGGAGGTGTCGATCAGAACGCCGATGTTGCTCGGGAAGCCGGCCGAGATCGCCTTGTCCCGCAGCATCTGCGCGTAGGTGACCTCGTCGACGGACTGGTTCCAGTCCACCCACTTGGACTGACGCACGGACGTGCCGTTCACCGAGTCGGTGACCTTGAAGTACGGCTCCTTCAGGGCGCTGTAGTTGGCCGTGTTCACGATGAAGCCGTGCACGTTCGACAGCTGGGCGCCGTCGGTGGTGGCCGTGGTCTTGAACAGGTCGACCGTCGGGCCCAGGTTGGTGTCCCAGCCCAGCCACCCGTGGTGTCCGGCGTCCACGTAGTTGTAGACGTTGGGGATGGCGCCGAGCGTCTTGAGCGCGTAGGCGACGCCCTTGACGTAGTTCCCGTTGCTCTTCATGGTGTCGCACATGGCCACCGAGGTGTCACGGCCGGACACGTTGGTGATCAGGTTGGGCAGCGAGTCCACCTCGATCGTCGTGACGATCCGCAGGCCCGCGTACTTCGGGTCCTTGAAGATCGCGGCGATCGGGTCGATGTACTGCGTCTTGTACTTGTCGATCTCCGTCGGGCCGAGTTCGCCGTTGGAGGCCAGTGCGGAGCAGTCACGGCCGGGCAGGTTGTAGATCACGAACTGGATCGCCAGTTCGCCGGAGCCCTTCTGCTCCAGAGCCTTGTCCAGGTGGGCGCGGACGCCCATCGCTCCGTTCGCGCCGTTGATCGCGGCGATCCGGTCCACCCAGACACCGGTCGGCTGGTTGGCGACCTTGGAACCACCCGGCTCGGCGGCAGCCTTGGAGGACCAGTCCGGGTTCACGTACCCCTTGGCGCCGACGTACGGGTTGTCCACCTTCTGGCGCGGAGGCTGGGAGGTGGGCGGCTGGCTCGTCGGAGGCTGGGAG
>NZ_JBRIOU010000002.1:1598756-1599513 GCF_053474865.1 Streptomyces sp. CO7 | reverse complement strand
AGGCCGCACCGTCGAGCGTGAACGCCGTGGGCACCGCGTTGGTCCCGCTGAAGGTGCCGTTGAAGCCGAAGCTGACCGAGGCCCCGCTGCCCAGCTGGCCGTTGTACGACTCGTTGGCAGCGGTGACGGCGGCGCCGCTCTGGGTGATCTTGGCGTTCCACCCGTTGGAGACCTTCTGGTTGCCGGCGAAGGACCAGCCGACCTTCCAGGAGGACTTCGCGGCCGAGTTGTTGGTGAGGGTCACGTTGGCGGTGAACCCGCCACTCCACGAGCTCTGCACCTGGTACTTCACGGTGCAGGCCGCGGCGGCTGCGGCCGCGGTCGAGGGCTGCATGGCGGCGGCCACTCCCCCGGCCCCCGCGACCATCGCGAAGGCTGAGAGTAAGGCGGTTCTGGTACGGCGCATCGTGTGCGGGTCTCCTTGTCCGTGCGGTTCGACTCCGCCCGGCATCCGGGAGCACGCCGCGTCACGCCGGGGGGCGGGAACACGGGACTTTCGCATCTGAGCGACTCCTGGCGGGCCGGACACGTACAGGCGGACGTGTCGACTGAAAACGGAATCGCTCCCACTGGTGCTACGGACGTTAGCGTCAACTCCTGTACGCGTACAGATGGATGACGGGCCTTTTTCCCGCCGGCTTCCGCAAAGTGTCTTCGAATAATTTCGAACCCTCCAACACCTTGACCACTCCCGGCACCACCCACACCATGGGAGCGCTCCCACTGGTGCACGACCCCCACCCGGTCCCCCACGGGC
>NZ_JBRIOU010000002.1:1584075-1598656 GCF_053474865.1 Streptomyces sp. CO7 | reverse complement strand
CCCACGGGCCATCCGCACCCCCCATGCAAGGAGTGATGCGCGACCGTCTTCGATTCGCCCCGAGCACCACCCCCCACCAGCTCGTTTCGATGAAGGGACCCGCATGTCCGCCCTGTTGTCCAGGCTTCGCGCCCTGCACCCCGCACTGGCCGCGTTGATCCTGACAATCGCTTCGCTGACCTCGGTCGGTCTCGCGTCAACGACGGCGCAGGCCGACACCCTGATATGCGACCAGTACGGCTCCACCACCATCCAGGGCAAGTACGTCGTACAGAACAACCGCTGGGGAACCAGTGAGCAGCAGTGCATCAACGTCACCAGCAGCGGCTTCCAGCTGACGACGGCGAACGGCTCCGTTCCCACGAACGGCGCCCCCAAGTCGTACCCGTCGATCTTCAACGGCTGTCACTACACGAACTGTTCGCCGGGCACCAACCTGCCGAAGCAGATCAGCACCATCTCCAGCGCGCCGAGCAGCATCTCGTACACCTACGTCAGCAACGCGACCTACAACGCGTCGTTCGACATCTGGCTCGACCCGTCGCCCAAGAAGGACGGCGTCAGCGCGACCGAGATCATGATCTGGCTCAACAAGGTCGGTTCCATCCAGCCGATCGGCTCGAAGACCGGCACGGCCACGGTCGCCGGCCGCACCTGGGACGTCTGGACCGGCAACAACGGCGGCAACGACGTGATCTCCTTCGTCGCGCCGTCCGCGGTGAGCAGCATGAGCTTCGACGTCATGGACTTCGTGCGGCAGACGATCTCCAAGGGCATGGCTCAGCAGTCCTGGTACATCACCAGCATCCAGGCCGGCTTCGAGCCCTGGATCAACGGTGCCGGCCTCGCGGTGAACTCCTTCTCGTCGACGGTCAACTCCGGCACCTCGACCCCGCCGCCCACCGACCCGACCACGCCGCCGCCGACCAACCCGAGCGGTTCCTGCAAGGTCACCAACACGGCCACCTCCTGGCCCGGTGGTTACACCTCCAACATCACCGTGACCAACACCGGCTCCACGGCGATCAACGGCTGGAAGGTCGGGTTCACCCTGCCCTCCGGGCAGACGGTCACCAACGCGTGGAACGCCACCGTCTCGCCGAACTCCGGCGCGGTGACGGCGACCAACACCTCGTCCAACGCGCAGATCGCGGCGGGCGCCAGCCAGTCGTTCGGCTTCCAGGGGACCTACTCCGGGTCCTTCACCAAGCCGGGCTCCTACACCCTCAACGGCACGGCCTGCACGGTCGGCTGACCTGAGGACGCTCGTCCCTCCCCGGCCGGGGCCCGCACCACGCCAGGCGTGGTGCGGGCCCCGGTTCCTCTTCGCGCCCTCGGCGCTCGGCCGGCCGGACCCGGAAATGCGTCGACCGGTGCCACCCGTCCCCTTACGCTGTGCGCCTTCCCGCTGATCAGGCGGGTCCGGCGGGTTCGACAGAAGCGGAGTGTGCGGGATGAGTAGCGGGCGGACCGGGACGCGGATCCATCTGATCGGCGGCGGCCGGGACGAGGCCTTCGTGCCGGCGCTGTACGGGCCGTTCCTTCGGGATGCCGGGGAGGGGGCCCGGGTCGGCGTTCTCCTGGTGGACGAGCGGGACGGTGACGGTCCGACCCAGTTCGAGCGGTTCGCCGGTGTGCTGCACGCGAGCGGGGCGTGTGTGCCCGTGCCGCTGCTGGTGCCGATCGGGGAGCGTTTCGACCCGGCGCTGCTGGACGGCGTCGACGCGCTGTTCGTGGGCGGCGGGCTGACCCCTGCCTACCAGGAGGCGCTGGCCGACTGCCGCAAGGCGCTGGCGGACCTGCTGCTCGAGCGCGGCATGCCGTTCGCGGGGTTCTCCGCCGGTGCGGCCGTCGCCGCCCGCGACGCGGTGGTCGGTGGCTGGCTGGGCGACGGCGTGCCGGTGTGTCCCGAGGACACCGCGGAGGACCTGGAGGAGGTCGAGGTGCGGCCCGGGCTCGGTCTCGTGCCCTTCTCCGTGGACGTTCACACCGCGCAGTGGGGCACCTTGGCGCGACTGGTGTCCGCGGTCGGGCGGGGTCTGACCGCGTCCGGCATCGCCCTGGACGAGAACACGGCGCTGCGGATCACCGCGGAGCCGGGCGCGGCGGCTCCCGTGGCGCGGGTCGACGGCGTCGGCCGCGCCCACCTGGTGCGCCGCGAGGCGGACGGGGACGGAGTCGTGGTGCGTTCCTACCGTGCGGGGGCGGTCGTCCCCGCCTGGTGAGCGCCGCAGCCCGCCCGGACGACGCCCGGGCCTCCGGGGCGTCCGGGCGTGCCCGGCGTGATATCCACCGTCATGGCCCGGTCCGAGGCGGAGTCGGCCACGGGCGACCACGTGACGTCCATGCTCGAGGCCTGCGGCGCGGGACGCACCGGTACTCCCGCTACTCCCGCCGAGATCGCCGGATCGCCGGATCTCCCGAGTGGGTGGAACCGGCCGAATCGGCCCGGAACCCGCTTCACCGGTCTTTCGGTCACGGCGAGTGGGCAACACGTACCACATGACGAAGCAACCACGGTTCACCCTGTCCGCCACCACGCTCGACGCTCCCGACGTACGTGAACTCGCGCGCTTCTACCGCGAGTTGCTCGGGTGGTCCACGCGGAGGGAGGAAAGCGACTGGATCGAGCTCGCGGCGCCCGGCGGAGGCGCCGCGCTGTCCTTCCAGACGGAGTCGCGGTTCACCCGGCCCGTGTGGCCCGCCGGCCCGTCCGACCAGCAGATGATGATGCACCTGGACATCGAGGTCGAGGACCTCCCCTCGGCCGTCGACCGCGCGCTCGCCCTGGGTGCGAAGGAGGCGGACTTCCAGCCGCAGGACGACGTGCGGGTGCTGATCGACCCCGCGGGCCATCCCTTCTGCCTGTACGTCCCCGACGGCGGGGAGTGACGCGGTTCCGACGACGTGAGGGGAGGGCCCGCTCCGTCGGGTCCTCCCCTCGCCGGCGGGTCACTCGAAGAACTTCAGGCTCCACCCGGTGTCGGTGGTGGGGCCGGGTACGTTGGCCCTGCTGTAGGCGGTGTTGCCCCACCAGCAGAAGCTGCCGGTGTACCAGTACCGGTTCTCCCAGGCGTACGGGGTGCCCTTGGGCACGGCGTGGAACATCAGGGGGAACGTCGGCCCGGCTGGCGGGCTGGTGGCGATATCCCCGTCGAGCAGGACGAAGGTGTGATGGCCGGGGCCGTTGACGTGCAGCGTCGGATCCCAGCCGGCCATCATGGTCGCCCGGTTGGACCCGAACAGGCAGCCGTTGGACTTGTACCAGTCCCAGACGTAGGTCGGGTCGCCGCCGGCCCGCAGCCGGAGGTCGGCCAGGCAGTACTGGTCGCTCCAGCTGCCGTTGGCCGAGTAGACGATGTGCAGCTGCCCGTTGGGGTCCTTGATCGCCTCGGGGCTCTCGTTGATGTACGGGTTGCCGACCACGCGCTCCCAGCTCTCGCGGGGCTGGGAGATGACGTACCGCCCGCCGGTCGGGGTGGTGGGGCTGCTCATCCGGGCGATGTAGAGGTTCTGCTCGACGTTGGTGTCGCCCGCCCAGCCCGACCAGACGAACCAGCGCTGCCCGTTGAAGGTGAACAGGGTGCCGTCGATGGCCCACTTGTCGTCGGGCAGCGCGAGCTTCGTCTCGCCGCTCCAGCCGCTGTCCGGGGAGGCCGAGCTGATCACGTACATCCGGTGGGCGGATCCGCGTCCCGCGGTGAAGTAGACGTAGTAGCGGCCGCCGTCGCGCACGATCTCGGGCGCCCACACCTCGCCGAGGTTCCGGCTGTCCGACCAGACCTGGCGGGGCGTCGCCGAGGCCAGCCCGCCGGTGGAGGACGCCTGGCGGACGGCGATGCCGGCGCCGGTCGACTGCACGGAGATGTAGGTGCCGCCGACCCGCAGGACACTCGGGTCTGCGGCGCGGAGGCTCGTCTGGCCCGCATCGGCGGGCCCGGCCGACGTCAGGGACAGGGTCAGGGCCAGGAGCAGGGCCAGCGCGAGGGCGGCCGCTCCGGACGTGCGGTGAAGTCTCATACCGTCTCTTTCCGGTGGGGGCGGGTGGCGAGCAGCGGTCCCGCGCATACCTACCCACCCGAAGGGCGTGCTCATGTCATCTCTCGCGCGGGCTCCGCGGTGCCGTGGCGACGGAGCCGCCACCGAGCCGCGACCGGGCCGAGCCTGACAACGGCACCGCGACTCCGCGCGACGTCACCGACCGGCCGCGGCCGGGGACGCATCGCCGCCGCTAGGACCGGCCGTGGTCCGCGACGCACCGCGGTGCACGTGGGTATCGTCGCGTCATGCCTGAACTCATCGCGCCCACCGCGGACTTGCACGCCGCCTGGCTCCAGGCGCATCGCGAGTGGGGTCCGGGTCCCCACGAGGACGGTTTCGGCCTGGAGCCGACCGACGAGGTGGAGTCGCCGGCCGGCTTCGCGGCGTGGCTGGCGCGGATGGCCGAGGAGTCCTTCCCGGCCACCGGGCCCGGTGGGACGGTGCGGACGGTCTGCGTGTACCGGTGGATCGTCGAGGGCGGACAGGTGCTCGGCGGCATCGCGCTGCGGCTGGGTCACGACGACCACATCCTGCAGTTCGGTCACATCGGGTACGGCATCCGGCCGTCCTCACGCCGTCGCGGACTGGCCGGCTGGGCGCTGGGCCGGATGCTCGGCGAGGCGTGGAAGCTGGGGATGGAGCGCGTCCTGCTGGTCTGCGAACGGGACAACCTGGCCTCGGCGAGGACGATCGAGCGCATCGGCGGCGTCTTCGAGGGGATACGGGAGACCGAGGACGGTCCGGTGAGGCGCTACTGGTTCCGGCTCCCGCCCCCGGTGCTGCCACCCACCGCGCCGCCACCCACGGCGCTGCCGGATGCAGCGCTGCCGGACGCCGGTGGCCGCACGCCTCGGAGCGACGCCGTGTGATCATGTCCGTATGGGACCCGGGCGCATCATCTTCCTCAACGGCACGTCCAGTTCGGGCAAGTCGAGCATCGCCCGCGAGCTCCTGACCGTCCTCGACGACAGGGTGTTCTTCCACCTGGCGGTCGACAGCTTCAACGCCATGCGGACCAAGCGGGAGCTGGGGCAGGCGGAGCTCGACGCCGCGCTGCGGAGGACCCGGATGGGGTTCCACCGCTCGATCGCGGCCATGGCGGAGGTGGGCAACGACGTGGTCGTCGACCACGTGCTCAGCGAGCCGTGGCGGCTGGTGGACTGTCTGACCGTGCTGCGGCCGGAGAGCGTGCTCTTCGTCGGCGTCCGGTGCTCGCGGGACGAGCTGCTCCGCCGCGAACGGGCGCGCGGGGACCGCCCCTCGGGGTTGGCCGCCCACCAGTACGATCTCGTGCACAGCCACGGGGACTACGACCTGGAGTGCGACACCACCCGCACGAGCGCGCGCGAATGCGCCCTGCAGATCAAGGACTTTCTCCCGAGGCGCCCGACGCCCACCGCCTTCAGCCGTCTTCGCACCCGCTGCCTGTCCCATGATCGCTAAGGTGTGGCCATGACAAACGGCAGCGGAGCGGCGGGATCCGGGGCGGACGGCGCGCCGGCGACGGCCGACGGCGCGGATCCCGCAGACCCGGGGTGGGCCCGAACCCGAGCCTGGGTGGAGCACCAACTCCCCGGCGGTCACCGGATCCGCGCGGCCACGCGACTGCGCGGCGGGTGGACTGCGCGGATGCGCCGCCTCGAGATCGACAAAGACGGCGGCGCCTACTCGCTGGTCCTCCGGTCCTTCGTCAAGCCGTTCTTCGTGAAGCACGCTCCCGGGCTGCTCACCCGGGAGGCCGAGGTCCTGCGCCTGCTCGCCGGCACCGGTGTCCCCGCGGCCCGCCTCGTCGCGGTCGACGCGACCGCCGAGCACTGCGAC
The DNA here is from genome assembly GCF_053474865.1 of Streptomyces sp. CO7. Classification (NCBI taxonomy): domain Bacteria; kingdom Bacillati; phylum Actinomycetota; class Actinomycetes; order Kitasatosporales; family Streptomycetaceae; genus Streptomyces; species Streptomyces sp. CO7. The sequence continues at coordinate 1,592,794 of NZ_JBRIOU010000002.1, read as the reverse complement.
CACCCCTCGTTGCTGATGTCGCTGCTGCCGGGGAGCCTCAGGTTCGACGACGAGGCGGCGGGCGTCGCGCGCCGGAGCGAGCTCCTCGCCCGGCAGTTGACCGCCGTCCACGGCGTGCGCGTCACCGAGGCGACCCGTCCCCGCGACTACCAGGCGTGGACCGACCCGAAGTCCGTGCGGCTCCCCGAGAACCCGGGGTCGCCGGAGGTGTGGCGGCGGGCCGTCGAGGTGATCCGCCGGCCGGCCCCCGACCACCGGCCCTGCTTCCTTCACCGGGACTTCCATCCCGGCAACGTGCTGTACGCGGGCGAGGGCGACCGGTTGCGGATCAGCGGGGTCGTGGACTGGGTCGAGACCTCCTGGGGTCCGGCGGACCTCGACGTGGCCCACTGCTCCACCGCCCTCGCCCTGCTGCACGGGGTGGAGGCCGGTATGGCGCTGGAGGACCGGTACGTCGCGGCCGGCGGGGTGCTCGCGGAGAGCCCCGCGGATCACCTGTACTGGCGGGTCCTGGACGCGCTGGCGTTCGCGCCGGACGCGGAGAAGGTCGCCGTACCCTGGCGGGAGCTCGGGCGCGAGGACCTGACGCCGGCCGTTCTCACGCAGCGGTTGGAGCGGTATCTGGAGGCCCTGACGGAGCGGTACGGATGAGGCGGCCGGGACGCGGCTCCGCGCCGTGCCGACGGACGACCCAGGACGGAGGCGAGCGGTGACCTTCACGGCCGAGACCATCGCGACGGAGCGGCTGGAGCTGCTGCCCCTTCGCGTCGAGCACGCGGAGGAGATGGCCGCCGTACTGGGCGATCCCGCGCTGCACGCGTTCATCGGCGGCGAGCCGGAGACCCCGCAGGGACTGCGCTCGCGCTACCGGCGCCTGGTCGCGGGCTCCTCCGACCCGGCCGTCGGCTGGCTGAACTGGGTGATCCGGCTCCGTGCCGCCTCGTGCCTGACGGGCACGGTTCAGGCCACCGTCCACTTCGACGGCCCCGACACCGTCGCCGAGGTCGCCTGGGTGGTCGGGACCCCGTGGCAGGGCCGGGGCATCGCCGGCGAGGCGGCCCGCGCCCTCGTCGACCGGCTCGGACAGCAGGGTGTGCGGACCGTGGTGGCGCACATCCACCCGGCCCACACCGCGTCCGCCGCCGTCGCCACCGCCGCGGGGCTCGAGGCCACTGACGAATGGCACGACGGTGAGATCCGCTGGGTGAAGACTTTGCCGCGGCGACGATGACTGCACGAGGCGATTCCACGGCGGCGGCTGTGGGTGCTCCGACTCGGCGTGTGGCACTGCTCGGCGGGGGCTTCTCCACGGACGCGGACGGACTGCTGGACGACTGGGTGCTGGAACGGGCGGGAAAGCCGCGCCCCAAGGTGTGCTTCGTCCCCACGGCCGGCGGGGACGCCCTCGCATACATCGACCGGTTCCTCGACGCCTTCTCAGGGCGGGACTGCGAGGCTTCCGTCTTGCCCCTGTTCCGCCGGGAGCTGGACGACGAAGGGCTGCGGAGTTTCCTGCTCGGTCAGGACGTCGTCCACGTCGGGGGCGGCAACACCGCGAACCTGCTGGCGGTGTGGCGCGTCCACGGGGTCGACCGGCTGATGCGTGAGGCCTACGACCTGGGGACCCTGCTCTGCGGCATCAGCGCGGGCGCCAACTGCTGGGCGGAGGGGTCCCACACGGACTCCTTCGGCCCGCTCACCTTCCTGCCGGACGGGCTGGGCATCCTGCCGGGCTCGGTGTGCCCCCACTACGACGGCGAACCGGGGCGCCGCGCCTCCTACCTGGAAGCGGTGGCCACGGGCAGGCTGCCCGCCGGCTGGGCCGTCGAGGACGGCGTGGGCGCCCTCTTCACGGACGGCCGTCTGGAGGAGGCGGTCACCCGCCTGCCACAGGCGCGCCTCCTGCGCGTCGAGGCGGACGAGGCGCAGTGGGTGGAGGAGCGGGCGCAGGCGTGCCGACTGCTGGTCGGTGCGGGCGCGGACAGCGCCTAGCGCTGCCCCGGGAGGCTCCGGACGCGCCGGCGCCACCCCTTGCCGACGCCCTACGGCCCGGGACGGCCAAGAGGTTCGTCATCCTGGACAGCACGCTGCTTCTATCGATCGCATGGCAGCCGACCGCCCCTGCTACTCCGGCAAGCACGCGCCGTGGCACGAACGTTGCGGTCATCGCCAGTTCCTTCGGACGCCTGCTCCGGTCCTCACCTGCACTGCCGGGCGCTGTCCACGACTGCCACGGCCGGCTTCATGACGATTGTTCACGCACTTTTCTGGCCTTGCTTCCACTGGCTGTGATCTGGGCTGTTGCATCTCGGCCCGGTCATCGTCCTGGCCCCGGTGCTCTCACCTGTTGAGTGAGGCATCCATCCGGCATGGAACAGCTGACAGGCTGTGCCCATGGACATGGAGGCGCTCAGCGCCGATGACTACGAGTCGGTGCATCGGGCCAGCCGAGGTCTGGCGGCGCGGTTCGGGATGGTGACGCTCAACGCCATGATGGAGGCTTGGGAGTCGTTGGTGCAGGATGTCGAAGAAGGCTTCGACATCGAACATGCCTGGGAGTACGCGGACATGCTTCGTTGCCGCAGGTGGCTGGCGGAGGCATGGCCCGTGTTCACCGACAGCATTCGGGCCGTGCGGCAGGCGGAGCTCGACGCGCTGGATGCCCGCTTCCAACTGGCTACCGTGCCGCTGCGCGGCCAGGGTGACGATGCGCGGTGGCACTCGCGGCGACCGCGTCTGATCGTTGGCGACACGTTGCGGGAACTGCCCGGATCCTGGGGTCCTGTCACACGTGTGAGCTGATGTTCAACCGCCGGTCATATCACCTAAGTGAGCGTTTGGTTCGCTGTTGTCCGTTTGGGTCGGAGCTGGCTGGCAGCCAACCGCCCTCGCTCGCCAGCACGCCCAACGCACGGCTTCTCCAGCTCCCCCGCTACAGTTCCGGCTCGTGACCGAGCCCACCCGCCGAACTGCTGCGGACGACGACGCGCTTCTGGAGAGGCTGCACGCACTTGCATGGGGTGCGGAAGGCGCGATCCCTTCCCGCGGAGGTCTCCCGGACAAGCCCTTCCCACCCGTCACGATGGCCGAGGTCGAGCACGTGGAGCAGAGGCTCGGGTATCGGCTGCCCGAGTTGCTTCGGCGCATATACACCGAGATCGGGGACGGAGGATTCGGGCCGGATGGCGGCCTCGCATCACTGATACCGCGCAGCATTCCGCACTGGCACGTCCAGGACTGGCCCTGCGCAACCGCCGTGCACGACCAGCGGCCAGGATGGGGGCCACCGGCCTCGTGGTTCTTCCTGACGGGTGGCGGCTGCACCATGGAGTGGTATGTCTCCCTGATAGCGATCGACAATCCGGTGCTTCTCTGGGACTCCGACGGCTGGGTACCGGAATGGGGCCAGAACCCTCACGATGGCCTGTGCTACGCGGCACCGTCTCTGCGCCGATGGCTGTGGACCTGGGCGGATGGAGGGGACGTTTGGGACGAGGCACTGGTGCAGATCAAGAAGGACGCCAGCAACTGAACGTGACGCACACGGTGTTCCCCTTGGGCAGGGGAAACGCAGAGTAGGTCTGCACGGAGCACCATCCCCACAGGTCGAATCACTTTGTGTCCCTGAGGCCACAGCCCTTTCGGGAGGCAGAGATCAATCGCACAAGACGTTAGGTGCCGCGCCAGTCGGGGGTGGTTTCCTGGGTGAGTCTGCGGCTCATGAGGTCGATGGCGGCGATGTGGATCATGGCGGCTGATCGGTGTGGGTGGGTTTCGTAGTCGCGGGCGAGGCGGCGGTGGTGCATGAGCCAGCCGAGGGTGCGTTCTTCGACGACGGCGTTCTTGTAGCCGGTGTCGGCCCAGGCTTTGGTGACGCCGGGGTGGTGGGCGGAGATCTGGTCCAGGAGGTGGGCGCCGGCGGTGGAGTCGTGCACGGCTGCGGAGGTGACCAGGACGGCGAGGAGGAGGCCGAGGGTGTCGGTGACGAGGTGTCGTTTGCGTCCGGCGATCTTCTTGGCGGCGTCGTAGCCCTGGTCGGTGAGGTGGACGTTGGCGGAGGTCTTGACCGACTGTGAGCCCAGGAGGCAGGCGCTGGGGCGGGCTCGCGTCCTTCGCGTTCGCGGACGAGCCGGCGCAGGAGGCCGGTGAGCTGGTCGAAGATGCCGTCGGCTTCCCATTTGGCGAAGTAGCCGTAGACGGTCTGGTGGGGCGGGAAGTCGTGGGGGAGGTAGCGCCAGGGGATGCCGGTGCGGTCGACGTAGAGGATGGCGTCCATGAGGTCGCGCAGGTCGTGGGTGGGACGGCGGATGCCGGCTCGGGCGTTCCGCCAGGCTTGGAGGGTGGGGCGGATGAGTTCCCATCGGGCGTCGGACAGGTCGCTGGGGCAGCGTCGCCGGGGCTGCATACTGCCGGAGTACGGGACCGCGTCCCGGGCGGGGAGAGCGTGCGGGCCGCCGGTGGAAGCTTCGGGACAGGCCGGGGCACTGCTAAACGAGACGATGCATTGTTGGGCGAAAGCACGCGCCGCTCAGGCGCCCGTCCGGGCCATTACTGGCTCATCGCGGCATACAGGCGTGGTGCGATGCCCGTATCACGGGCACAATCCAACGCGAACCACCGTATTAGCGAACCAAACGCTCACTAAAAGAGTCTCTTGAACCGGGAAGATCGGGCTCTTCCAGGGTCCTGTCCGCCCCAATGAGTGTCCGTATCGGGACCGCCCGCAAGAGTGGCCTGGATAATCACCGCTGTTGCGGTCGCTGTTTTTCCAACTGCCGAGCGGCACGTCGTGGCTCCAGCACTCCCAGAACCTCGACAAGAATCCGCACCGTACTGGACACGATGGTGGCAGCGGCCGATGGTCCGTACTCCCCAAGGCCGACGAAGAACCACGGGACGGCGAGCACTCCCCAAACTCCGGCAGTCACGGCTCCTGCCGTCCGGCGGGACGGGAAGAGTAGCCACGGTACGAAGGGGGAGATGCAGGCGCCTCCGATGAACAGGACGGCCCCCAGCCACATCACCTGCCTCCTTCACGCGCGGTCCCCGGGCGCTCCACCGGGGACCGCACAGGGAATCTGCCGGCTGGATTCGGCGAACGGCAGTCTGCCGGGGGCCAAAGCCCGACAGCTGGGCGCCCGTCCAAGGGCGCCAGCCTCCCGAGGGAGCTGTCGACGCGCTGTTGAGCGTCTCCGGCCGAGGATCGTTCCGCAACTTTCAGCATGCCGTAGGAGACGCCCGAACCTTTCGCGGCCCTGTGGCGTCGAAGTTCGGCAGGCCGCAGGTAGCGGTAGCTGAGGGAGGACATTCGTGACGGGCAAGCAGACGGTCGGTTGGACGACGCGCAGAAGCATAACGGGGTCCACAAGTGTGCGCGCGGCGATTGCGGCGGCGGCCCTGATCATGTCCACGTCCTGCGCTGGGGCGGGCATCACGCAAAGTGGTGCAGACGGTTCCTGCGCGGCTCTGCTCGTGTATGGAGGCCACACCTATCTCGGCCACGCGCTCCATCCTGATGACGAAGGCGACAGCGAGGACGTCAGAGCGGGCAAACGGCTGGGCACGGGCACCAGCCCCGGGTGCGACGACACCCCCAACGACGATGAGCAGAGATCGACTTCGGAGCCGGTAAACGTGTACGCGATTGAAGGTGTGGACCCCGTCGACGCCGTGACCGTGGACCATCCGGCCGGCGGCACCCTGTACATCGAGCAGACCTCGAGGAAGACCCTGCCGGAGCTGAGGAAACTGATCAAGGCCGAGGAAGTGGACCCGGCCACCAAGTGACGCGGACCCGCGGGAACGGCGTTCTCCGCCGAGAGAGCTCGTGCCACGATCATGAGTTGGCTTTCTTGAGGCGTCTCCAGCAGCAGATGAGGCTGCAGGCGAGGGAGATGAAAGCGTCGTGGAGATCGGTGCGGCGCCCGTCCAGTTGGGTTCACCAGTAGCGGGGAGCCGTGTCCATGCCCAGTTCGGGAGGTGGCAGCGGAACTGCACCTGGTGCGCCTCGCCCAACCCCAGTGCATCGTGTAGTCGTGATGCGATACGACATGTTGGCGGCCCGCTATGAGGCAACCGTCCTCATGAGGCCCGCAACAGATGGCTGTGAGCAGGTCGTTCAAGACTCATAAGGCCCGCCGCGGAAGTACATACTCCGGCGCGCTCGGGGACGGTCACCGCGCTCCTGGGCGGCATCGGCGCGGTCGCCGGGCGCCGTCCGTTCGGCCAGTGTCCGCAGCGTCTCCAAGCCGGCCAGCACCTCTGCGCGATTGTCCGACGCCTTCATCCAGGCCGGCAGTCGAGCGAACATCGACATCGTCGGCCGCGCTCCACCACGCTCACGCAATCGCGCCCGGACGTAGGAGGACAGCTCGTCAACGTGCTCCTCGTTGTAGGCCCACAAGATGTGACCGGCGCATCGGGTCTGCAGCCATAGCGGCCGCCGGAAGAACGGATCCTCGCTGCCGCCCAGCACCGCGCCGACCAGCCCAGGCCCCTGTGCCTCGGGTTTCCATTCGGCGACTGCACCGCACCCTCCGCAGACCAGGCGACGCGGCTGGACAAGGAGCTCACTGAAGTATCTGGGATCAGGAAAGCCAAGTTGGGGGATCACGAGAGCTCGCCCTCCGCATCGCGGACAGACCACAAACATGCGACCCGCGAACCGAGCCAACCAGCCTCCTGCGTCATAGTGACGAGCGAGAACACCGCGCGGCTCGGGATCCATGCCGGACAGCATCGCAGGTGTGCGGTGCTGTCAGTTGCGCCGGATGCTCACGCAAGCCCCACAGACCGCTACCAGCGCTGCAGATACAGGGTCTATGCCATGGCTCGCAGCCACCGCACGATCTTCGAGAGTCCACGCAACCGCTGATCATCTCGAGGTGGTCGCATCTGTCGGACGCCGCACCGGGTCACTACGTGTTCGGGCCCGGCAGGCGGGCGAACGGGCGGCATCATGGACATGATATTACGAAAGGCCTGGTCGGAAACGTCCGGCGTGGGCGGCATCACGTCGCTGAGTAGGAGCACTTCGGAGCCGTCCTCGCCGCGTAGGTCGGGATGAAGGCCATTGCTGTAGAAGGTGATGCCCTCGGGGTGATGCTGTATCTCGAGGACACTACGGACGCCGCCGAATTCGACGACCACGCTCGTGCCGGCCGGAACGGTGTGCTCTGTCGCCCAGGGCTCGAAGCAGAGCCAGACGTCCCGCTTCTCAGCCCGGACGGTCAGGCGCGAGATCGTGCCGAGGCGCGCGGCAGGCTGCGGCTGATCGCTACTCATTCGTTCCCCTCAGCATGACCGAAGCCCCCCAGCACAGGCTGGTCAGCAACGGTAGTCGATGGCCTGGGCGCCTACGCCGGCGTGCAGCGTCCTGGAGTCACCACCGGCGGCGGCCATCCGCCGCCTCGCCGACGTGGATCACGAAACCACACTGGCGTACTAGTCATCACCTGTTCCGCCGGGCAGGCCCGAGGCCCGCAGGTTCTTCGACAGGTACATCGTGGCCACCTCGTAGCCGCTGCTCCGGTACAGGGCTATCGCTCCGGTGTTGTCCCCGACGACGTTCAGGTTGAGGGAGTTGCGACCTTCGGCGGCGACGAGGTTCTCCGCGGCGGCGAGGAGGGCGGAGCCGTAGCCGTGCCGGCGGTACTGCGGGAAGACGTTGATGTCGTAGAGCCAGGCCGAGTCGGCGGTACCGGCGGCCTGGCGCGGGTCCGGGCCGATCCAGGCGTTGCCGACGACCTCGCCCGAGCCGTTCTCGGCGACCACGAGGTGATGGCCGGGCGTGTCGAGCCCGTCGGGCAGGAACTGCTCGGTTCCCTGACGCGCGCGTTCCCTCGCCAGGTCGTCGGGCATGAACTTGCCGAGTGCGCGGGCCGTTTCGGCCTCACGGTGCTCGGTCGCCGCGTCGTACTCCTCCGGCGTCATCTTGCGCAAGGTCACCTTCTGCGGGTCCATGCCGTCATGATCGGCCATCGGGGAGGACGGTGGCACCCGTTCACGCGGGGTGAGCGGAAATCCGTTGTCGCCGCGCCGCGTCGCGGGGCTACCGTTCGCACGCCCGGCGACCCCGTGAGGAGAAACTCGTGGCCTCCCCTCCCCCACCCGCGCCCCGCACGACCGCGCTGTGGCGGGACGCGGACTTCCGGCGGCTCTGGTGGGGGCAGAGCGCCTCGCAGCTGGGCGAGCACACCGCCCTGGTGGTCCTGCCGCTCCTCGCCGTCCTGACGCTCGACGTCGACGCGGGCCGGCTGGGAGTCCTGCGCGCGGTGGGGCAGGCTCCGGTGCTGTTGCTCTCGCTGCTGGTCGGCGCCTGGGTGGACAGGTGGAGGACCCTCACGGTCCTGGTGGTGGCGGACGCCGGCCGGGCGGTGGTGCTCGGCGCGGCGGCCGTGGCCTGCGCGTTAGGCCTCCTCGGCCTGCCTGCCCTCCTCGTGGCCGCGTTCGCCGTCGGGGCGCTGTCCGTGTTCTTCGACGTGGCGTACCAGGCGTCCTTGGTACGGCTGGTGGCGCGTGATCAGTTGCTGCGGGGCAACAGCGCCCTGGAGGGCAGCAGGTCCGCCGCGCAGATCGGCGGGCCCGCTCTCGGCGGCGCGCTGGTCTCCCTGTTCTCGGCGGCGGTCGGCGTCGCGGCGGGAGCGGCGTTCTTCGTGCTGTCGTTCCTCTCCGTCCGGCGGATCCGCCGGCATGAACCGGTCCCCGGGCGTGCGGGAGG
>NZ_JBRIOU010000002.1:1583529-1583975 GCF_053474865.1 Streptomyces sp. CO7 | reverse complement strand
ATCCCGCGCTGCGGACCGTGGGCCTCGCGTCGGCGGCCTTCCAGTTCTTCCTGGCCGCCTCGATGACGGTGTACCTGGTCCTCCTGCCCCGTGAGCTGCACCTGTCCGGCGCGGCCGTCGGGCTGGCGCTCGCGGCGACGGGGCCCGGCGCGCTCGTCGGTTCGCTGCTGGCCGCCCGTCTGCCGGGCCGGTTCGGCCACGGGACGGTGCTGGTCTGCGGGGCGCTGGTCGGCGACGGCGTGATGCTCTGCGTGCCCGCGCTGCACGGCCCGACCCCGCTGGTGGTCGCCGCTCTCGTGGCGGTCAACTTCCTGTTCGGCGCGGGCGGCCAACTGGTCAACGTCACGGTGATGGCGGTCAGGCAGGCGCTCACCCCGGACGGGATGCAGGGGCGGGTGGCCGCGACGATCACCTTCGCCGGGATGGGGACCGCTCCGCTCGGGTCC
>NZ_JBRIOU010000002.1:1575533-1583429 GCF_053474865.1 Streptomyces sp. CO7 | reverse complement strand
GCCCAGGCGGGCGCCGAGGGCGAGGGTGTGCAGGGCCATCTCGGCGACGGCCTCGCAGACGACGGCGTTCTCCAGGGAGGCGGTGGCCGTGGGACCCCAGGTGAAGGGGCCGTGGCGGGACACCAGCGCGCCGGGAACCTCCTCGGCCCGCCGCGGGTCGGACCGGAGCATCTGGACGATGACCTGTCCGGTGTTGAACTCGTAGTCGCGGGCGCACTGTTCGGGGGTCAGGTCCTCGGTCACCGGGACCGGGCCGTTGAAGGTGTCGGCGTGGGTGGTGCCCAGCACGGGGATGGGCCGCCGGGCCTGGGCGAAGGCGACGGCGTGGGTGGAGTGGGTGTGGGTGACGCCGCCGATGAACGGGAAGGCCAGGTAGAGGCACCGGTGGGTCTCGGTGTCGGTGGAGGGCCTGAGGGCGCCCTCGACGACCCGTCCGTCGTCGAGCGCCACCACGACCAGGTCCTCCTCGGTGAGGTCGGCGTAGGAGACCCCGGACGGCTTGATGACGAAGACCCCTGCCTCCCTGTCCACGCCGCTCACGTTCCCCCAGGTGAGGGTCGCGAGGCCTGCCTCGGGGATGCGGAGGTTGGCCTCCAGGACCTCACGACGCAGGCTCCTGAGGGGCGTTGCGTTCACTACGCTCTCACCGTCCTTCCGGGATCGGCGGCCCGGCCACCGTGAGTGTTCTCGCGGAAAGCGGCCGCCGTTGTGGGTGGGCCCCAGAATTGTGAGCGCTAACATGGCGCCGACTCAAGGGCGGGGACGAAGTTGCGGTGTCCGAAGGAGAGGTTGGCTGCGATCATGATGTGAGCGCTCGCATCGGGGGCGCACAGGATGGACCGCGGGCCGGCCCGCACTCGGGGTGCTCCGCGCGCGCGGGACGGCGCACCCGGACGGGCCGCCCATCGAGAGGGGAAGAGGATTGATCCAGCAACCGGACGGCTCCAAGGCGCCCACGATGGCGGACGTCGCCCGGGTCGCCGGCGTGTCGCACCAGACGGTCTCGCGCGTGCTCAGCGGACACCCGAACGTGAGCGCCAGGACCCGCGCCGTGGTGACGGAGGTCGTCGAGCGACTGGGTTACCGGCGCAACTCGGCGGCCCGGGCCCTGGCGACGCGGAGGACGCACACGCTCGGCGTCATCGCGGTGAACACCACGCTGCACGGCCCCGCCAGCACGCTGGCCGGGGTGCAGGAGGCCGCGCGCGAGCGGGGGTACCTGACCTCCGCCGTCACCCTGCGGGCGGCCACCGAGGAGGCGCTCACCGAGGCGGTGCAGCACCTAGCGGGGTGGGGCGTGGAGGGGATAGTCGCCATCACCCCCTGGCGCGACGCCGTGCGGGCGCTGGCGGCGCTGGAGGCCCCGTGCCCGGTGGTCACCGTGGAGGGCGGCCACGACCTGGACCTGCCCGGGGTCTCGCTGGACCAGCACCTGGGCGCCCGCATGGTCACCGAGCACCTGCTGACGACCGGGCACTCCACCGTCTGGCACGTGGCCGGACCCGCGGACTGGCTGGAGAGCGAGGCGCGCACCGCCGGTTGGGAGGCGGCGCTGCGGGACGCCGGCGTGGAGGCGCCGCCGCTGCTGCGGGGGGACTGGAGCCCGTTGTCCGGCTACCAGGCGGGCCAGCAGCTCGCGGGCCGGGTGCTGGCGTCCTCCGGCCGGGCGGGGGGTCTCACGGCGGTGTTCGTCGCCAACGACCAGATGGCGCTGGGGGTGCTGCGGGCCTTCCGCGAGGCGGGGCTGCGGACGCCGGCGGACGTGGCCGTCGCCGGGTTCGACGACATCCCCGAGGCCGAGTTCTTCCCCCCGCCGCTCACCACGGTGCGCCAGGACTTCGCCTCCCTGGGGCGGAGCAGCATCGGCCTGCTGCTGGAGTACATCGAGGGGACGGCGGAGGGGGTGGCCCACCACACCCTGGCTCCCGAACTGATCGTGCGGGCCAGCACGGCGCGGCGCGAGCCTTCACGCGACTGACGCGACGGCGGCGACGGAGGCGACGGAGGCGACGGAGGCGGCTGACACGACCGAGGCGTCCGGAGCGGTCGAGGCGAACCGAGGAGACCGGGCCGCCGGCAGCGACCGGGACCGACCGAAGCGACCGCACGCCGCCGGGCGCCGGACGGCGCGGCCACCCCCGGTGGCGTGCGGTCCGGCGCCCGGCGGCGTGCGGTGCGGGCGCGTCCCGGTCGGGCGCACGACGACCACGGCCGCCGCGCGCCCGACCGGGACCGGGGCTCAGTCGGTCTCCGCGCGGCGCCCGGTCATCAGCCGCTGGAGCACGATGAACACCAGCAGCAGGCCGCCGATGACGATCCGGGTCCACCAGGAACTGAGGGTGCCCTGGAAGTTGATGACGGTCTGGATCATGCCGAGCACCAGGACCCCGAGGGCGGTGCCCAGGACGAAGCCGGAGCCGCCGGTGAGCAGCGTCCCGCCGATGACCGTCGCGGCGATGGCGTCCAGTTCCATGCCCATGGCGTGCAGGGCGTACCCGGAGAGCATGTAGAAGGTCATCAGCACGCCGCCGAGGGCCGAGCAGAGGCCGCTGACGGCGTAGACCGCGATCTTCGTGGGCCCCACCGGCAGACCCATCAGCCGCGCCGAGGTCTCGTTGCCGCCCAGCGCGTACACCCCGCGGCCGAAGCGGGTGTGGTGCAGGACGACGAAGGCGATCAGCAGGACGACCAGGGCGATGACGACGGAGACGGAGACGAAGAGGCCTCCGGAACCGTACAGCCGGGTCTGGGCCATGGAGACCGTGGTGGGGTCGTCGATGGTGATGGACTCGGTGCTGATGGTGTAGCAGAGCCCTCGGGCGAGGAACATGCCGGCCAGCGTGACGATGAACGGCTGGATCTCGAAGGTGTGGATGATCCAGCCCATCAGTGCACCCCCCGCGGCGCCGATCGCCAGGACGAGCGGGATCGTGGCGCCCAGGGACCAGCCGTGGTGCTCGACGAGCGAGGCGGTGATCATCGTGGACAGGGCCACCATGGAGCCGACCGAGAGGTCGATGCCGCCGGTGAGGATGACGAAGGTGGCGCCGACGGCGACGACCAGCAGGAAGGCGTTGTCGATCAGCAGGTTGAGGACGACCTGGGTGGAGAAGAAGCCGTCGTAGCGCAGCGATCCGACGGTGAACATCGCCACCAGCAGCACCGCCGTGACGAGCAGGGGGATCCGGCTGCCCGTGACGCGTGAGCCGGTGCGGGTGAGCGGGCGGGTGAGGCGCGCCGCCTTGGGGACGGTGCCGGTGCTCATGCGCGGACCTCCTGCTGCGGGCCGGCGGCGGCCGCCTTGCTGTCGGATCGGGCGGGCCGGCTCCCGCGGCGGCGCGCCAGCTTGGCCCGGAAGACCGGTGACTGCACGAGGCAGACCACGATCACCACGAAGGCCTTGAACACGAGGGTGGTCTCGGGCGGGACGCCGAGGGTGTAGACGGTGGTGGAGAGGGTCTGGATGACGAGCGCGCCGAGGACGGTGCCGCCGAGGGAGAAGCGGCCGCCGGTCAGGGCGGTGCCACCGATCACGACGGCGAGGATGGCGTCGAGTTCGATCCACAGGCCCGCGTTGTTGCCGTCCGCGGCGGAGACGTTGGAGCTGATCATCAGGCCCGCGACGGCCGCGCACACCGCGCTGAAGACGTAGACCAGCGTCAGCAGCCCGGCCGCGCGGATGCCGGTCAGACGGCCGGCGGCGGGGTTGCCTCCGACGGCCTCGATCAGCAGGCCGAGCGCGGTGCGCCGGGTGACGACGGCGGTGAGCGCGACGACCACCGCGGCGAGCAGCACGGCGAAGGGCAGGGTCAGCAGGTAACCCCCGCCGATCATGTGGAACGTGGCGCTGCTCACCGTGATGATCTGCCCGTCGGTGATCAGCTGGGCCACGCCGCGGCCGGCGACCATGAGGATCAGGGTGGCGACGATGGGCTGTACGCCGAGGCGGGCGACGAGCAGGCCGTTGCAGAGGCCGAGGACGACCGCCACGCCGAGCGCGACGGCGACGGCGGTCAGCACGGTGCCGGCGCTGCCGGGGTCGGCGGAGCCGGCGATGTGCTCGCAGGCGAGGGCGCCGGCGATGGCCACGGTGGATCCGACCGACAGGTCGATGCCGCGGGTGGCGATCACCATGGTCATGCCGAGCGCGACCAGGGTGAGCGGCGCGCCGAACTGCAGGATGTCGATCAGGCTGCCGTAGAGGTGCCCGTCCTGCACCCGGACATCGAAGAAGTCGTGGGTGAAGACGAGGTTTCCGAGCAGCAGGGCGAGCAGCACCAGCGAGGGCCACAGCAGCCGGTGTCCGGCCAGCCGCTTGAGGACGGCGCCGGGTGCGGTGCCGGGTGCGGCCCCGGTGGGCGCGCCGGGCGGACCGGTCCGCGGGGACCGGTCGGGCGGGTTGGTCATGAGTCCGCTCCGGTGGCGATGGTGGCCAGAATGCGGTCGGGGGTGACGCTGTCGTCGTTGACGAGGGTGGCCACCATGCGGTGGTCCCGCAGGACGGCGACGCGGTGGCTCAGGCGCAGCACCTCTTCGAGTTCCGCCGAGACGAACAGCACGGCGGTGCCGTCCGCGGCGAGGCGCGCGACGAGTTTCTGGATCTCCGCCTTGGCTCCGACGTCGATGCCACGGGTGGGCTCGTCGAGGATGAGCAGCCGGGGTTCGGTCAGCAGCCAGCGGGCGAGCAGCACCTTCTGCTGGTTGCCGCCGCTGAGGTTGCGCAGCTGGGCCTCGGGGTCGGCGGGCCGGATGTCGAGGGCGTCGATCCAGCGGCGGGTGAGCTCCTCCTGCCGGGTGCGGGACAGGGGGCGCGTCCAGCCCCGTGCGGCCTGGAGCGCCAGGACGATGTTCTCGCGGATCGTCAGCTCGCCGAAGACGCCCTCCGTCTTGCGGTTCTCCGAGCAGAAGGCGATCTTGTGGGTGACGGCGTGACGGGGCGACCGCAGGGAGACGGCCTTGCCGTCGACGGTCACCTGGCCGTTGTCGGCGCTGTCGGCGCCGAACAGCAGGCGGGCGGTCTCGGTGCGGCCGGATCCGAGGAGGCCCGCGAGGCCGATGACCTCGCCGGGGTGGATGTCGAGGTCGTAGGGCTCGACGGAGCCCTTGCGTCCCAGTGCGCGCGCCTGGAGGAGGGGCTCGCCCGCGGCGCGTTCGGCCGCCTCCTCGTGCGCCTGCTCGGAGAGTTCCTCGAGGGTGGCGAGTTCGCCGCCGATCATGTGCTGCACGAGGGTGACCGGGGTGAGTTCGCCGATGGCGTACTCACCCTGGAGGCGGCCGTTGCGCAGGACGGTGACGCGGTCGCAGAGCTCGAAGACCTGGTCGAGGAAGTGGGTCACGAAGAGGATGGCGACCCCGCGGTCGCGCAGCCGGCGCACCAGGGCGAAGAGCTGGGCGACCTCGTCGCGGTCGAGGCTGGAGGTGGGCTCGTCCAGGACGAGCACCTTGGCGGAGACGTCCACGGCCCGCACGATGGCGACGAGTTGCTGCACCGCCAGCGAGTGGGAGCCGAGCGGGGAGGACACGTCGAGGTCCAGGTCCAGCTCGGTGAGGAGTTCGGCCGCGCGCCGCTTGAGGGCCTTCCAGTGGACCAGTCCGAGGCGCCGGGGCTCACGTCCGATGAGGATGTTCTCCGCCACCGAGAGGTTGGGGCAGAGGTTGACCTCCTGGTAGACGGTGCTGATGCCCGCCTGCTGGGCCTGGAGGGGGTCGGCGAAGGTCCCCGGCCGGCCGTCGACGAGCAGGGTGCCCTCGTCGGCCGTGTGCACGCCGGTGAGCACCTTGATCAGGGTGGATTTCCCGGCGCCGTTCTCGCCCATCAGGGCGTGGACCTCGCCGGGGTGGAGCCGCAGGGCGACCCCGTCCAGGGCGAGTACGCCCGGGAACTGCTTGCGGATGCCGGTGGCCTCCAGGACCGGCCGCCGCTCGCCGGCGTCCGGGACTGCCGGGGTGGACGGGGCTGTCATCCGCCCTCCTTCTCACTCGTGTGGCGGTGACGCCGGAGGGGGCGGTGCGTGCCCCCTCCGGCGCCGGTTCCGGTCGCCTCAGTACTGGCGGGTGGGCAGGGCCTCTTCGGCCTGGTCCTGCGTGAAGACGCCTTCCTCGGTCTCGACCCGGGGCGGCACCTCCTCGCCGTCCACGACCTTCTTGGCGAGGTCCATCAGCTGGTCGCCGAGGAGCGGGTTGCACTCCACCACGACGTTGATCTTGCCTTCGGTCATCGCGACGAAGGCGTCCTTGATCCCGTCGATGGAGATGATCTTGATGTCCTTGCCGGGCTTCTTGCCGGCCGCCTCGATGGCCTGGATGGCGCCGAGGGCCATGTCGTCGTTGTGCGCGTAGAGCACGTCGATGTCCTTGTGGGACTTCAGGAAGGCCTGCATGACCTCCTTGCCCTTGGCACGGGTGAAGTCGCCGGTCTGCGAGGCGACGACCTTGAACTTGTCGTCCTTGCCGACGATCTCGGCGAAGCCGGCCTTGCGGTCGTTGGCGGGCGCGGAACCGGTGGTGCCCTGCAGCTCGACGATGTTGACGGGGCCCTTGTCGTCCGCGTACTCCTTGGTCAGCCACTCGCCGGCCGACCTGCCCTCCTTCACGAAGTCCGAGCCGAGGAAGGTCTTGTAGAGCGAGGTGTCCTTGCTGTCCACCGCGCGGTCGGTGAGGATCACCGGGATGCCGGCGTCCTTGGCCTCCTTGAGCACGGTGTCCCAGCCGGACTCCACCACCGGCGAGAAGGCGATGACGTCGACCTTCTGCTGGATGAAGCCGCGGATCGCCTTGATCTGGTTCTCCTGCTTCTGCTGGGCGTCGGAGAACTTGAGGGTGATGCCGGCCTTCTTCGCCGCCTCCTGGACGGACTTGGTGTTGGCCGTCCGCCACCCGCTCTCCGCGCCGACCTGGGCGAAGCCGAGGGTGATCTTGCCGTCCGAGTCCCCTCCCCCGGGCTTCTCGGAGTCGGGCGCCTCGGTGGAACAGGCCGTCAGCGTCGAGGTGGCGAGGAGGAGGACCGTGCTGAGGGCGAGAGCGGCTCTGCGGGCCATGACGTGTGTCCTTTCGAGGTGCACGGAGGGTGCCGTCGATGCGACCGAACACCGGCCGCGCGAAGGGCGGCCTCCTCACGGAGGGCGCGCCGTCGCATTGTGAGCGCTAACAAGACAGGTTCTCAATCCCCTTGCGCGCGTTATCTTTCCGTGACTCGCCGTGACAGCCTCAGGCGTGCGGACGCGTCAACTCCGCGCGCGCAGGAGACGCTCACTCTCCGCACGCCTCTTGCGCCGAGAGATTGTGAGCGCTAACACTTCGGTGTCCCCCGCACGCGCCTACGACGGGCTCCGAAGAGTCCCTCCGCGGCCCAACGGCCACCCGAAAGGCATCTCCGTGACCTCTGCCCCTCCTCCCCCGCCCGCTCCCGGATCCGCCGACGACCTGCCCGAGGGTTCCGAGCGGTACACCGTGGGCGTCGACTTCGGCACCCTCTCGGGGCGCGCCGTGGTGGTGCGGGTCCGCGACGGTGAGGAACTGGCCTCCGCGGTCCACGAGTACCGGCACGGCGTGATCGAGGAGCGGCTGCCCGGCTCGGACGCTCCGCTGCCGCCCGACTGGGCGCTGCAGCACCCCGAGGACTGGCGTGACGTGCTGCGCGAGGCGGTGCCGGCGGCGGTCGCCGCGTCCGGCGTCGATCCGCGCGCGATCATCGGCGTCGCCACCGACTTCACGGCCTGCACGGTGCTGCCCACGCTGGCCGACGGGACTCCGCTGACCGGGACGCCGCTGGGCGGACGGCCGCACGCCTGGCCCAAGCTGTGGAAGCACCACGCGGCGCAGCCGCAGGCCGACCGGATCAACGCGCTGGCCCACGAGCGCGGCGAGAAGTGGATCGGACGGTACGGCGGGAAGATC
>NZ_JBRIOU010000002.1:1574154-1575433 GCF_053474865.1 Streptomyces sp. CO7 | reverse complement strand
GATCTCCGCCGAGTGGCAGTTCGCCAAGGCGCTCCAGGTGCTGGAGGAGGACCCCGAGGTCTACGCGGCCTGCGTCCGCTGGATCGAGGCGGCGGACTGGATCGTCTGGCAGCTCACCGGCCGCGAGTCGCGCAACGCCTGCACCGCCGGCTACAAGGGCATCCACCAGGACGGCGGTTACCCGTCCGAGGAGTACCTGGCCGCGCTGAACCCGGACTTCGCCGACTTCGCCCGGACGCGGCTGGAGTTCCCGCTGTCCCCCCTGGGCTCACGGGTGGGGTCGCTGACCGAGGAGGCGGCCGGCTGGACGGGGCTGCCGCCCGGCATCGCGGTGGCGGCCGGCAACGTCGACGCCCATGTCACCGCGGCCGCCGCCCAGGCGGTGGAGAACGGGCGGCTGCTGGCCATCATGGGCACGTCCACCTGTCATGTCGTCAACTCCTCGGTGCTGGCCGAGATCCCCGGCGTCTGCGGTGTCGTGAACGGCGGCATCGTGGACGGCGCCTACGGCTACGAGGCCGGGCAGAGCGCGGTGGGCGACATCTTCGCCTGGGTGCTGCGCCAGGGCGTGCCGCGCGAGTACCAGGAGGAGGCGGACGCCCGCGGCGAGGACCTGCACGCCCTGCTGACCCGCAAGGCCGCCGGCCAGCCGGTCGGCGCGCACGGCCTGGTCGCGCTGGACTGGCTGAACGGCAACCGTTCCGTCCTGGTCGACCACCACCTCTCCGGCGTCATCATGGGCCTGACCCTGGCCACCCGGCCGGAGGACGTCTACCGGGCGATGCTGGAGGCCACCGCGTTCGGCACCCGCGTCATCGTCGAGACGCTGGAGAACGGCGGCGTCCCGGTGCACGAGTTCGTGGTGGCCGGCGGGCTGGCGAAGAACGAGCTGCTGATGCAGATCTACGCGGACGTGCTGCGCCGTCCGGTCTCCCTCGCGGCGTCCGGTCAGGGACCGGCCCTGGGTTCGGCGGTGCACGCCGCCGTGGCGGCCGGCGCCCACCCCGACGTGCGCACCGCGACGGCCGCGATGGGACGGCTGCGGCGCGACGTGTTCGTGCCCGACACCGGCCGGGCGGACGCCTACGACGCGCTGTTCGCCGAGTACCGGCTGCTGCACGACCGCTTCGCGGACGGCGACCAGCTGCACCGCCTGCGGAGGCTGCGCGACGCGGCTCTCGCCGGCGGCTGACACCGCCGCATCCCGCATCCTCTCCACCTCCCGCCCCCCCCCGTCCCCCTACGGACCCCCCCCCCCCCCGGCCTCCTTGTGCAGAGC
>NZ_JBRIOU010000002.1:1564229-1574054 GCF_053474865.1 Streptomyces sp. CO7 | reverse complement strand
GTCCACATACGGACCACCACGCCACCAGGAGTCCTTGTGCAGAGCCCGAATTCCTCCGTCCGCGAGATCTGGTTCCTCACCGGCAGCCAAGGGCTGTACGGCGAGGACACCCTCAAGCAGGTCGCCGAGCAGTCGCAGCGGATCGCTGCCGTGCTGGACGACGCGCCGGAGCTGCCCGTGCGCGTCGTCTGGAAGCCGGTGCTGACCGACGCCTCCGCCATCCGCCGCGCCTGTCTGGACGCCAACGCCGACGACGCGTGCATCGGCCTGATCACCTGGATGCACACCTTCTCCCCGGCCAAGATGTGGATCGCCGGCCTGGACGCCCTGCGCAAGCCGCTGCTGCACCTGCACACCCAGTCGAACGTGGCCCTTCCCTGGGACACGATCGACATGGACTTCATGAACCTCAACCAGGCCGCCCACGGCGACCGGGAGTTCGCCCACGTCCAGGGCAGGGTCGGGGTGGCGCGCAAGACCGTGGCCGGCCATGTGAGCGACCCGCTGACGGTCGCCCGGGTCGCCGTCTGGGCGCGCGCCGCGGCCGCCCGTGCCGAGCTGGCCACCCTCAAGGTCGCCCGCTTCGGCGACAACATGCGCGACGTGGCGGTCACCGAGGGGGACAAGGTGGAGGCGCAGCTGCGCCTCGGCGTGTCCGTGAACACCTACGGGGTCAACGACCTGGTCGAGGCGGTGGACGGGGCGCCGCAGGAGGCGGTCGCGGCCCTGGTCGCGGAGTACGAGGACGCCTACAAGGTGGCGCCGGAGCTGCGCGCGGGCGGGGAGCGGCACGAGGCGCTGCGCTACGCGGCACGGATCGAGGCGGGACTGCGGTCCTTCCTGACGGAGGGCGGCTTCGGGGCGTTCACCAGCAACTTCGAGGACCTGGGCGGTCTCCGGCAGCTCCCGGGCATCGCCGTGCAGCGGCTGATGGCGGACGGCTACGGCTTCGGCGGGGAGGGCGACTGGAAGACGGCCGTCCTGCTGCGGGCGCTGAAGACCGCGGCCGCCGGGCTGCCGGGCGGCACCTCGTTCATGGAGGACTACACCTACGACCTGACGCCGGGCGACGAGCTGATCCTCGGCGCCCACATGCTCGAGGTCTGCCCGACGGTGGCCGCCGCCACGCCCAGCTGCGAGATCCACCCGCTCGGCATCGGTGGCCGCGAGGATCCCGTGCGGCTGGTGTTCGACGCGGCCCCGGGTCCGGCCGTGGTGGTGGGCCTGGCCGACCTCGGGGACCGGTTCCGGCTGGTGGCCAACGACATCGACGTGGTGGCGCCGCCGCACCCGCTGCCCGCGCTGCCGGTGGCCCGGGCCGTGTGGCGTCCCACCCCCGACCTGCGCACCTCGACGGAGTCCTGGCTGACGGCGGGCGGTCCGCACCACACGGTCCTCAGCTCTGCCCTCACCGCGGAGCACCTGGACGACCTGGCGGAGATGCTGCGGGTGGAGCTCGCCCTCATCGACCGGTCGACCACCACCCGTTCCTTCCGGCGCGAGCTGCGCTGGAACCAGGCGTACCACCGGCTGGCGCTCGGCCTGTAGGCGGCGGCCCGCCGGAGCCGCGCGGTCCGGCCGCCGGCCGCGGCTCCGGCGTCAGCGGGTCCGCCGACCGAGGCTCCGGCGGTCAGCCGCGCCTCTCGCGGGCCCAGGCGGCCAGGACGGGGACGCAGGTCTCGGCGAAGTGGGCGTAGTCGTCCGCGGTGTTGTAGGCGTGCGTGGACAGGCGGACGTAGCCGGTGCCGCCGAAGCTGGTGAACGCGGCGGTGACGCGCAGCTTGCGGGCGACCTCGTCGCGCAGGGCGTCGGCCTCCTCGCGGGTGCCCGCCAGGCCGTCGGGGAGCCGTACCAGGCGCAGGGCGGGGGCGGGCATGCCCACGTGGGCCGTGTGGTCCTCGCCGGTGACGCGGGAGAAGGCGGCGGCCACGACGTGCTGCGCGTGGTCGCCGAGGGCGGAGGCGTAGGCGCGCACGGCGTCCCAGCCCCAGGTGTCCTCGATCAGGTCCAGGGCGGTGGGCGTCGCCAGGTAGTGGGTGGCGTCGACGGTGCCCTGGTGGTCGAAGCGCTCGGGGAAGGGCTCGGTGGCGCCCCAGGAGTCGATCAGGGGGTACAGGTCCTGGCGTGCCTCGGTGCCGGCGACCAGGACCGCCGTGCCGCGCGGCGCGCAGGGGAACTTGTGGAGGTTGCCGACCCAGTGGTCCACGTCGCCGAGGTCCGCCGACGGGTCGGCGAGCATGCCGGGCGCGTGGGCCCCGTCCACGAGGAGGGTGACGCCGCGGCGGCGCGCCTCGGCGGCGATGCGCGCGACGGGCATCAGGCGGGCGGTGGCCGAGGTGATGTGGTCGACGACGGCCAGGGCGGTGCGGTCGGTGAAGGCGTCGGTGACGGCCCGGTACGCCTCGTCGGCGGTGGCCTCCAGCGGCACGTGCACGGTGCGCAGGGTTCCGCCCCAGCGCCGGGCCAGCCGGGCCGCCCCCATGGTGACGGCGCCGTAGCCGTGGTCGGTGACCACGATCTCCGCGCCCGCCCGGTGCGGCAGGTTGCCGTAGACGACGCTGGCGCCCGCGCTGGCGTTGGGCACCAGGGCCGTCCGGTCGGGCGAGGCGCCCAGATGCGCGGCGATCCTCCGGCGGGCCTCGGCGATCATCCCGGGCTGCGCGGGGAACCACTCGACGGGTGACGCCTCCATGCGGCGGCGCAGCGCCGCCTGGGCGTCCTGCGCGGCGCGCGGGACGGCGCCGAAGGAGCCGTGGTTGAGGTGCCGGACCTCCGGGTCCAGCGACCAGGCGGCAGCGGCGGGGCGTCCGTCGGGCAGCAGCAGGGGCGCCGGTGCCGCGGGGGATTCGGTACGCACGGGACTCCCTGTCGATATGTCGATCGTCGTTCGCGGACACGATCGCACAGCGGGGGTCCGGGGCGCGCGCCCCCTCCCACGCCGGGCGCGCGCCCCTCCCGCCGCGGTGAGGTGCGGCTCAGCCCGGGAGGGCGGTGGCGGCGTGGCCCAGCGCGGCGCGCATCACGTCGCGCAGGGCCGGTGACGCGGGGCCGTCGGCCTGCCGGGCCCACTCCTCGACGGCGATCCGCAGGGCGACGTTGAGGGTGCCGGCCCGCACCCGGACGGCCAGGTCGGAGGCCCCGCGGCCCTCCCGCTCGGCCAGGATCGCGGCGAAGGCGTCGGCGGCCTCGGAGTGGATCTGCAGCCAGACGGCGCGCAGTCCCGGCTCGCCGGCGGTCAGGCGGACCAGCTGGGCGACCTCCGCGCTGTCCTGGTCCCGGCCGGAGACCGGGTCGTCCAGGCCGAGGGCCTCGGTGAGGGTGACACCGGGTGGCCAGGCGCGCAGCCGCTCCATGATGTCCTCCAGCCCGGTCAGGAGCAGCGGCCGGACGCACTCCTCCTTGGACGGGAAGTAGCGCCACAGCGTCCGGGTGGACAGGCCGGCCGCGGCCGCGATCTCGTCGGCGGAGGTGCCGGCGACCCCCTGGGCGGCGAACAGGCGCACGGCCTGCCGCGAGATGTCCAGGCGGGTGGCGGCCTTGCGCCGCTCGGTGAGGGGCGGCCTGCCGGTGCGCCGGGCCGTGGGCCGCGCCGCGGACGGCACGGCGGGTGGTCTGTGGTCCATCGCTCTCTTCCTCGCTGGACGTGCGGAAGCGCTCCGCACGGGTCGTCAGGCGGGGCCGTCATGGGGCTGTCACTGTACGTCACGCTTTCGTGGCGCCAGATGCCTTTATGGCACGCTGCGACACAAAGAGGTACGGTCGTCCTCGCGCCCGCCGCCGCAGGGGTGGCCGGGCGATGTGAGGGAGCAGCAGCAATGAGCAACGAGACCGGCCTGGCCGGCAAGAGCGTCGTCGTCACCGGCGCGGGTTCCGGCATCGGCAGGGCGGCCGCCCTGCGGTTCGCGGCCGCCGGGGCGAAGGTGCTGGTCGCCGACCTCAACGAGGAGACCGCGCGGGAGACCGTGGAGCTGGTGGAGGCCGCCGGAGCGACGGCGGTCGCGGTGACCGGCGACCTGGGCGACCAGGCCGTCGTGGACCGGGTCGTGGCGACCGCGGTGGAGGAGTTCGGCTCCCTGGACGTGCTGGTCAACAACGCCGGCATCATGGACCGGATGTCCGCCGCGGCCGACGTGTCCGACGCCGAGTGGGACCGCGTGCTCCGCGTGAACCTGACCGCCCCGTTCATGCTGACCCGCGCCGCGCTGCCGCACATGCTGGCCGCCGGCAAGGGCGCGATCGTGAACACGGCCTCCGAGGCCGGCCTGCGCGGCAGCGCCGCGGGCGCCGCCTACACCGCGTCCAAGCACGGTGTGATCGGCCTGACCAAGAACCTCGCGGTGATGTACCGCGGCAAGGGCATCCGCGCCAACGCGATAGCCCCGGGCGGCGTCGCCACCAACATCAAGGTGGACGCGGAGCAGGGCGCCCACGGCCCGGCGACGATCGCCCCGTACTTCGGCAACATCGGCTCGGTGACCTCCGCCGAGGACCAGGCCGCCGCGATCGTCTTCCTCGCCTCGGACGCCGCCGCCGGCATCAACGGCGCGATCCTGCCGGTCGACAGCGGCTGGGCGGCCGTCTGACGGTCGCACCGGGGCCGGCGGGAACCGCACCGGACCGACGCCCGGTGCGGCGGATCCGGTGGAGAGCGGCCCGGATCAGGGCGAGACCGGCTTGAGGGGGTCGTGCCCCAGGGTCATCAGCCGGTGGCGCCAGTTCGACTGGCCCGCCGTGGGCTCCATGTCAACGCCGCGTTCGGCGGTCACCGTGTCGACGACCTTCCGCATCACCCGGAGGTCGTCGCCGGTGAGGTCTACGCGGCGCTTGCCGAGGATGTCCAGGACGCGGCGGCCGTTCTCGGTGCCCGCCTGATCCGGGAGCGCCTCGGTGTCCTCGCCGGCGGAGCGGGTCATCAGCCAGTCCTGGAGCTCTCGGGAAGTCATGTTGACCACGGTGTGGAACTCGTTCCACAGGTCGTCCAGCTCGGGGTCCCGGTGGTCTGCCATGATCGTCGCTTCCTTCCGTCCGCGGTGTCGGCACGCTCCGGGTTGCCCGGGGCCCGCGGGGGAAACGGCCGCCCTCCGGATGCGGGGCGCGGCGGCCCGCACGATGCTGGAGCCATGTCCGAGCAGCCACCGGTCGTCGTGGAGCCGCCCGGGCCGTCCGGCGGACGGCGCGTGCGGGTGGACGGGCGTGTGCTGGGCACCGCCTTCTCGCTGCGGGACGTGACCGCCTTCCTCCAGGAAGCCGGGCTGCAGGGCTGGGACGAGCTGGACGTCGCGGCGTCCGGCCTGATCGACTGGCGCGGCGGCGGCCCCGACACGTGGGCGGAATCGTGATGCGCCACCGTCATGTCGCAGGTGCCGCTCGCGGGCTCTGCGGGTAGAACTGGGGCCTATGCGACCACTGGGCCGATCAGGCATCCTGTCGCGGCGGAGCGTCGCGGCACAGGTCTTCGTCGTGCACGTGGTCATCGTCGTGCTGCTGGTTCTCGCCGCGGTCGCGGCGCTGGTCCTGCAGGGACGCGCCGCCAGCGAGGAGGAGGCCCGCAACCGCTCGCGCGCGGTCGCCGTCGCCTTCGCCGAGGCGCCGGGCACCTGGGAGGCGCTGCGCTCCCCCGACCCTACGGCGGTGCTGCAGCCCCGGGCCGAGGAGGTCCGCAGGAGCGTGCCGGTGGACTTCGTGGTGGTGCTGAACACCGAGGGGATCCGCTACACCCATCCCCGCCCCGACCGCATCGGCAAGAAGTTCGTCGGCGAGATCGGACCGGCGCTGCGGGGCGAGCCGGTCGTGGAGGAGATCACCGGAACCATCGGCCAGCTGGTGCAGGCGATCGTGCCGGTGCGGGACCCGCAGGGTCGGGTGGTGGGGCTGGTGTCGGCGGGCATCACCGTGGAGAACGTGGGCAACACCGCCGACCGGCAGCTGCCGCTGCTGCTGGGCGCCGCGGGCCTCGCGCTCGCCCTGGCCACGGCGGGCACCGCGGTGGCGGGCCGGCGTCTGCTGCGGCAGACCCACGGGCTCGGGCCGCGCGAGATGACCCGGATGTACGAGCACCACGACGCGGTCCTGCACTCGGTGCGCGAGGGCGTGGTCATCGTCGGCTCGGACGGTGAACTGCTGCTGGCCAACGACGAGGCGCAGCGCCTGCTGGAGTTGCCGGAGGACACCGGCCGCCGCCGTGTCGGCGAGCTGGGCCTGTACCCGGACGTCGCCGAACTGCTGCTGTCGGGACGGGTCGCCACCGACGAGGTCCACCCGGTCGGCGACCGCCTGGTGGTGGTGAACCAGCGGCCGACCCGGCTGCGCGGCGGGCCGTCGGGGTCCGTGGCGACGCTGCGGGACTCCACGGAGCTGCGGGCGCTGGCCGGCCGCGCGGAGGCCGCCCGGGAGCGGCTGGACCTGCTGTACGCGGCGGGCCTGGGCATCGGGGCGAGTCTGGACGTCGGCCGGACCGCGGAGGCCCTGGCCGAGCTGGTGGTCCCGCGGTTCGCGGACCACGCGACGGTGGACCTGTTCGACTCGGTCCTGGGCGGCGACGAGCCGTCGGCGCGGCCGGACCCCTCGGCGCCCCTGCGCCGCACGGCGCGCAGCGGCGTGGACGAGGCCCCCCTGTTCCCGCTGGGTGCGCAGATCCGGGCCGACGGCTCCTCCCCGCAGGCCCGGGTGCTGCGCTCCGGCCGGGCGCTGCTGGAGCCCCGGCTGGAGGAGTCCCGGGCCTGGGAGGGGCAGGAGCGCGAGCAGTGGTCCGAGCTGCTGGAGCACGGGGTGCACTCGCTGATCGCGGTGCCCGTGCGGGCGGGCGGCCAGGTGCTGGGCGTGGTGGGTTTCTGGCGCGACCGCCGCAAGGAGCCGTTCGACGAGGAGGAGCTCGCGGTCGCCGAGGAGCTGGTGACCCGGGCGGCGGTCGCCATCGACAACGCGCGGCGCTTCACCCGCGAGCACGGGATGGCGGTGACGCTGCAGCGCAGTCTGCTGCCGCGCCGGCTGCCGGACCAGGAGGCGCTGGACGTGGCCTACCGCTACCTCCCGGCCCAGGCCGGGGTGGGCGGCGACTGGTTCGACGTGCTGCCGCTGTCGGGGGCGCGGGTGGCGCTCGTGGTCGGCGACGTGGTGGGGCACGGTCTGCACGCGGCGGCCACCATGGGCCGGCTGCGGACGGCGGTGCACACCTTCAGCGCCCTGGACCTGCACCCGGAGGAGTTGCTGGGGCTGCTGGACGAGCTGGTGGCGCGCATCGACCAGGAGGAGAACACCGGCGGCGTCGCCGCCATCACGGGGGCGACCTGCCTGTACGCGGTGTACGACCCGGTGTCGCGGCGCTGTGTGATGTCGCGGGCCGGACATCTGCCGCCGGCCGTGGTGCGGCCGGACGGACGGGTGGAGTTCCTCGACGTCCCGGCCGGGCCGCCGCTGGGCCTGGGCGGCCTGCCGTACGAGACGGCGGAGGTGGAGCTGGAGGAGGGCAGCCGGCTGGTCCTCTACACGGACGGGCTGGTCGAGGAGCGGGACCGGGACATCGACGCGGGCCTGGAGCTGCTGCGGGCGTCGCTGGAGCGGGCCGGCGAGTCGCCGGAGGAGACCTGCCGGGACGTGCTGGACGGGGTCGATCCGCGGCCGACGGACGACATCGCGGTGCTGGTGGCGCGCACCCGGGCGATCGGCCCGGACCGGATCGCCATCTGGGACGTGCCGCGGGACCCGTCGGCGGTGGGCCGCATCCGGGCCGCGGCGACCCGGCTGCTGACCGAATGGGGCCTGGAGGAGCAGGCGTTCACCACGGAGCTGATCCTCAGCGAGCTGGTGACCAACGCGCTGCGGCACGGCAGCGGGCCGGTGAAGGTGCGCGTGCTGCGCGAGCGCGAGCTGATCTGCGAGGTGTCCGACGCGGGCAGCACCGCGCCGCGGCTGCGGCAGGCGGCCGGCTTCGACGAGGGCGGGCGGGGCCTGTTCCTGGTGGCGCAGCTCTCCGAGCGGTGGGGGACGCGGTGGACGCCCGAGGGGAAGATCATCTGGGCGGCGCAGCCGCTGCCCTAGGACCGCCGTCTCCAGGGCCCAAGGGCCCCTCCCCTCTCGGGGCCCGGTGACTCCGCGTCAGGGCAGGATCGAGTCCACGTAGCCGCCGTCCACCCGCAGGGCGCCGCCGGTGGTGGCCGACGCCTGGTCCGAGGCGAGGTAGACGACCATGTTGGCGATCTCCTCGGGTTCGATCAGCCGCTGGAGCAGGGACTGCGGCCGGTGCCGGCGCATGAACTCCCGCTGCGCCTCCTCCCAGGGGAGGTCGGGGTCGACGAGTTCGTACACGAACGTCTCCACTCCCCCGGTGTGGGTGGGCCCGGCGATCACGGAGTTGACGGTGACGCCGGTGCCCGCGGCCTCCTTGGCGAAGCCCCGGCCCACGGCGAGCAGGGCGGTCTTGCTGGTCCCGTAGTGGATCATCTCGGCGGGGACGGCCACGGCGGAGTCGCTGGCGATGTACATGACCCGGCCCCACCCGCGTTCCTTCATACCGGGCAGCAGGGCGCGGGTGAGGCGGACGGCGGTGAGCACGTTGACCTCGAAGAAGCGCCGCCACTCGTCGTCGGTGATCTCCAGGGCGGGCCGGGCGCCGAAGACGCCCAGGTTGTTGACGAGGATGTCCGTCTCCGGGAGGGCGCGGACGGCGGTCTCCGCGCCCTCCTCGGTGGCGAGGTCGGCCGCCACGGGCACGAACTCGCCGTCGGGGACCTGCCGTCGGAGGTTCGCGACGGCCTCCTCCAGGCGCCCTTGGTCACGGCCGTTGACGCCGACCCGCGCTCCTGAGCGGGCCAGGCCGGCGGCGATGGCGGCGCCGATGCCCTGGGAGGAGCCGGTGACCAGTGCGGTGCGGTCGGTGAGATCGATCAGCATGGCGGCGGGGTACCCGATACGCGGGGCCCGACGCTTCCAGGTCACCCCGACACGGGCTCACCCCGACACAGGAGGACACACGATGGCACTGTCGAACATGCTGCGCCGGCTCAAGCAATGGTCCGCCACCCCGCAGGGACGGCGGACCATGGAACAGGCGCGGCGGGCCGCGGCGGACCCGCGCAACCGGGCACGGGCGCAGCGGTTCCTGTCCCGGCTGCGGACGCCGCGCCGCTGAGCGGCGGGGCGTCCGCCCGGGCCGGGCGCCGCCGGGGGCGGCGGTCAGGAAACGTCGCCGCCGGCGGAGGCGCCGTCCTTCTCGGTGGTGGCGTCGGCGGTGGCCAGCGTGCCGCCCGCGCTCTCCAGGTGGGCGCGCACGAACCACTGGAACTGCTCGAGGTCGCGGAGCTGCTCGATCAGCAGGTCCTCGGTGGCCGGGTCGATCTCCCCGGCGACCTCGACACCCTCGCGGACCGCCTCGAGGATGCCGGTGTAGACGACGTCCAGCGCGCCGAGGTGGGCGATGGCGTCGGCGCGGCCGATGGAGTAGTCGTCCCAGGTGCGCTCCTTGACCAGGGAGCCCGGGGTGCCCTGCGCGACGCCGCCCAGCGCGGCGAGGCGCTCGGCGACGTCGTCGGCCATGTCGCGGACGCGGTCGACCTGCGGGTCGAGCATCTCGTGGACGGCGATGAAGTGCGGCCCGACGACGTTCCAGTGGACGTGCTTGAGCGTCAGGTGGAGGTCGTTGAGGGCGTGCAGCCGCAGGCGGAGCAGGTCGATCAGCTTGCGGGCGTCGTCGGTGCTCAGGCCGGGGACGGTGTACTTCGGGGTGGGGACGGTTGCCTTGGCCATGGCGGTGGTGCCTCCTCGGTGGATCGTCAGGTGATGGTGGGCTCGTGCCCCGGCCGGGCGATGCCATTCGTCCCGGTTTCGACC
>NZ_JBRIOU010000002.1:1563659-1564129 GCF_053474865.1 Streptomyces sp. CO7 | reverse complement strand
GGCGCGGTGGGCGCGACGGGCGGGCGCGGGGCGAACGGCATCGCCGGGCCGGGGCACGAACGGTGGCGGCCGCGGCGGTCCGCGGGGCCGCCGTGACGCGCGCCGCGGGCCGCCGCGGGCGACGGGCCGGGACGTGCGTGCCGGGCAGCGGAACGCCGCCCGGCGGACGGACGCGCGGGGGATGCCGCGTGCCCGTCCGCCGTGGGGTCAGACCGTGGTCGGGAAGCGTTCCCAGACCCGGTGGGAGCCCATGAGACGGCTGAGCTTCTCCAGGGTGGAGGGCCCGCTGGTGCCCACGACGACGCCGGGCGCGTCGGCGGGGACGCCGGCGGCGGCCAGCGCGGCGTCGCCGCCGCCCCAGACGCCGATGGCCTTGCCGTGCCGGAAGGCCTCGGCGAGGAGCAGCACCACCCGAGGGTCGACCGGGCCGGACTGACCGGCGGTCGGGATCGCCCTGGGGTCCCCGGCGC
>NZ_JBRIOU010000002.1:1553910-1563559 GCF_053474865.1 Streptomyces sp. CO7 | reverse complement strand
GGCTTGAGGCCGCCGCTGCCGAGCGGGCCGCCGGTGGGGGCGACGACCAGCGGCACCATGCCCGCGCCGAGGACCGCCTCGCGGACCGCCGTGACGCCCTCGAGGTCGGCGTCGGGGGCGGCGACGATGCCGATCATGCGGCCGTCGGCGGGCCAGACCTCGCCGACCTGGGAGAGCGCGGGGCTCGGCTGCACGTCCACGAGCGGCACGGTCGGCTCGGGCGCCGGAAGGCCGAGGCCCTCGGCGACCTTGGAACACAGCACGGGGTCGATGTTGGCGAGGATCTGGAGGTTGCGCTCCTTGATCGCCTGCTCGTAGCACTTGCCGAGCTCGAAGGTGTAGGCGGCGATGATGTGCTCGCGCTCGACGGGGCTCATGCTGAGCCAGAACCGCCGCGGCTGGCTGAAGTGGTCGTCGAAGGTCTCGGACTGCGCGCGGACCTTGACCGACTCCGGGAGCTGGACGGGCACGTCGACGAAGGCTCCCATGTCGGCGCCGGCCGCGAACGGGCAGCCGCCGTCGAGGGAGTTGGGCTTGTACGGGGCCACGCCGCGGTGGACGGCGGTCTGGTGGTAGCCGTCGCGCTGCATGTCGTTGACCGGCACGTGGGTCCGGTTGATGGGCAGCTGGTTGAAGTTGGGGCCGCCCAGCCGGGTGAGCTGGGTGTCCAGGTAGGAGAACAGGCGGCCCTGCAGCAGCGGGTCGTCGGTGACGTCGATGCCGGGGACCAGGTGGCCGACGTGGAAGGCGACCTGCTCGGTCTCGGCGAAGAAGTTCGAGGTGTTGCGGTTGAGGGTGAGCAGGCCGATCGGCTGCACCGGGGCCAGTTCCTCGGGGACGATGTTGGTCGGGTCGAGCAGGTCGATGCCCTCGAACATCTGGTCCGGGGTGTCCGGGAAGGTCTGGATGCCCAGTTCCCACTGCGGGTAGGCGCCCGACTCGATGGAGTCGAAGAGGTCGCGGCGGTGGAAGTCGGGGTCCACGCCGTTGATGATCTGGGCCTCTTCCCACACCAGGGAGTGCACGCCCAGCTTGGGCTTCCAGTGGAACTTGACCAGGGTGGTCTCGCCGGCCGCGTTGACCAGCCGGAAGGTGTGGACGCCGAAGCCCTCCATCATTCGGTAGGAGCGCGGGATGCCGCGGTCGGACATGTTCCACAGGGTGTGGTGGGTGGCCTCGGTGTGCAGGCTCACGAAGTCCCAGAAGGTGTCGTGCGCGCTCTGCGCCTGCGGGATCTCGCGGTCCGGGTGGGGCTTTCCGGCGTGGATGACGTCCGGGAACTTGATGGCGTCCTGGATGAAGAAGACCGGAATGTTGTTGCCGACCAGGTCGAAGACGCCCTCGTCCGTGTAGAACTTGGTGGCGAAGCCGCGGGTGTCGCGCACCGTGTCGGAGGAGCCGCGCGAGCCCAGGACGGTGGAGAACCGGACGAAGACCTCGGTCTCGACGTCCTTGGCCAGGAAGCCCGCCTTGGTGACGGTCGAGGCGGTGCCGTACGACTGGAAGACGCCGTGCGCGCCGGCCCCGCGGGCGTGCACCACGCGCTCCGGGATGCGCTCGTGGTCGAACTGCATGATCTTCTCGCGCAGGTGGTGGTCCTGCAGGAGGACCGGGCCGCGGGGCCCGGCCTTGAGCGAGTGGTCGGTGTCGTGCAGCCGCACGCCCTGGGCGGTGGTCAGGTAGGCCCCGCCCTGGGCGACCTTGGCCTGGTCGACGCCGGTGACCTGTCCGGTCGGCGACACGGTGGCCGGACCGCGCTGGTCCGCCTTGGGCGGGAGCGGCTCCCTGGGCTCGGTCGGCTCGGCGACCGACGGCGACTCGGGACCGGGCTTGCCGGGAACGCCGTCCTGAGGGCCGGTGGCGGCGGGCTCGCCGGTGATCTTGTGCGCAGCCCTCTTCAGGGGGTTGCTCTCCGTCATCCTGTTTCCGTTCCTTCGCTCTCGCCTGTCGCGGGCCGCCGGAGGCGGCAGGACCTACGTGATCTGGTGACACGGAGCGGAGGAACAAAACATGAAATCGCTCAAAATGGCTTCAATGTGCAGCCATCTGCCGGTGCACGGCGCGGCGGCGAGGGCGACGGCCGGGGAGCGGTACGATCATCAGGCGTGCCGTGCACCCCGCCTGCGAGGGTTCCCGCATAAGCCGCGCTTATGGGTCCATAAAGCGGACCCGCATTCCAGGTAAGGCTTGCCTTAGCTTAGGCTTCCTGACGAGTCAGTTCATCGCTCGAAGGGAAATCGCACATGTCCCGCCCCCTGCGGGTAGCCATCGTCGGGGCCGGTCCCGCCGGCATCTACGCCGCCGACGCGCTGCTCAAGTCCGAGGCGGCCGCCGAGCCCGGCGTCTCCGTCGACCTCTTCGAGCGGATGCCGGCACCGTTCGGCCTCATCCGGTACGGCGTCGCCCCCGACCACCCGCGCATCAAGGGCATCATCACCGCGCTGCACCAGGTCCTCGACAAGCCGCAGATCCGCCTCTTCGGCAACGTCGACTACCCGAACGACATCACCCTGGACGACCTGCGCGCCTTCTACGACGCGGTGGTCTTCTCCACCGGCGCCACGGCCGACCGCGCGCTGCCGATCCCGGGCGTCGACCTCGAAGGCTCCTACGGCGCCGCCGACTTCGTCTCCTGGTACGACGGCCACCCGGACGTCCCGCGCACCTGGCCGCTGACCGCGGAGAAGGTCGCCGTCCTCGGCGTCGGCAACGTGGCGCTCGACGTGGCGCGCATCCTGGCCAAGACGGCCGACGAACTGCTGCCCACCGAGATCCCCGCCAACGTGTACGACGGGCTCAAGGCCAACCGTGCCAAGGAGATCCACGTCTTCGGCCGACGGGGTCCCGCGCAGGCGAAGTTCAGCCCGATGGAGCTGCGGGAGCTGGACCACTCCCCCAGCATCGAGGTCATCGTCGACCCGGAGGACATCGACTACGACGAGGGCTCGATCGCCACCCGCCGCGGCAACAAGCAGGCGGACATGGTCGCCAAGACCCTGGAGAACTGGGCGATCCGCGACGTCGGCGACCGCCCGCACAAGCTGTTCCTGCACTTCTTCGAGTCGCCCGTCGAGATCCTCGGCGAGGACGGCGAGGTCGTGGGCCTGCGCACCGAG
This sequence comes from Streptomyces sp. CO7, assembly GCF_053474865.1. Taxonomy (NCBI): domain Bacteria; kingdom Bacillati; phylum Actinomycetota; class Actinomycetes; order Kitasatosporales; family Streptomycetaceae; genus Streptomyces; species Streptomyces sp. CO7. The sequence goes on along the minus strand of NZ_JBRIOU010000002.1, from coordinate 1,560,443 downwards.
CGCACCGCGCTGGACGGCACCGGGAACGTCAAGGGCACCGGCGAGTTCAAGGACTGGGACCTCGGCGCCGTCTACCGGGCGGTGGGCTACCTGTCCGACGAGCTGCCCAAGCTCCCCTGGGACGAGGCCACCGGCACCGTCCCGGACGAGGGCGGCCGGGTGATCGAGAACGGCGAGCACCTGCAGTCCACCTACGTCACCGGCTGGATCCGCCGCGGCCCGATCGGCCTGATCGGTCACACCAAGGGCGACGCCAACGAGACGGTGGCGAACCTGCTGGACGACCACGCCAACGGCCGGCTGCACACGCCGTCCTCCCCCGCTCCCGAGGCCGTCGAGGACTTCCTCGCGCAGCGCCGGGTGCGGTACACCACCTGGGACGGCTGGTACCGGCTGGACGCTGCGGAGAAGGCGCTGGGCGAGCCGCAGGGCCGTGAGCGCGTGAAGATCGTGGAGCGCGAGGACATGCTGCGGGCCAGCGAGGCCTGAGGCAGGGCCGCGCGGCCCGAGGTACGCGCCGCATCGAGGAAGGGCTCCCGGCTCCGGCCGGGGGCCCTTCGTCGTGCCCGGCGGTGTCCGGCCGTGTCCGGCGGCGGACTCGGGGCACACGGTGCGGGATCCGGGGGGCCCGATGTGGCAGCGTGACCGGGCGACGCCCCGTCGAGGTAACCGCGCACGGCAGGCCGTCGTGCGACGGAGAGGAGAGACGATGTCGAAGCCGCCGCTGCCCGAAGCAGCGATCACCATGCTGGAGAAGCCCAACCCCGCGGTGATCACCACCGTCCGGGCGGACGGGCAGCCGGTCTCCGCGGCCACCTGGTACGTGTGGGACGACGGCCGGGTGCTGGTCAACATGGACGAGGGCCGCAAGCGGCTCGAGCACATCCGCAACGACCCGCGGGTCACGCTCACCGTCCTTGACGAGGCCAACTGGTACACCCACGTCACCCTCATCGGCCGGGTCGCGGAGATGAGCGACGACAGCGACCTGTCCGGCATCGACCGGCTCTCGCGGCACTACGGGGGCAGGCCCTACCCCGAGCGGGAGCGGGGCCGGGTGAACGCCTGGATCGAGATCGACCGCTGGCACGGCTGGGGCTCCTTCCGCGACAGCGACCAGGCGGCCGGCTGACCGGCTCGACCGGCTCGCGCGGGCCGGCGTCCCGATGACGCGGAGCGGCCCGCACCCCCCGGGGGTGCGGGCCGCTCGTCGTGCGTCGTGCGGGTCGTGCCGAGCCGGGACGGCTCAGGCGCGGCCCTTCTCCTTCAGGTAGTCCTCGACGCCCGGGGCCACCCGGGCCTCCTCCACGATCTCCGCCCCGCCCAGCGCGTCCTTGGACGGCTTGAGGACGTAGTTCTCGACCGCGGCCGGGCGCTTGACGTTGCCGAAGTTCTGCGGGGTGCCCAGGCCGGTGTCGGCGTCGGTGAGCTCGCGGTGCGCCTTGACGACGTCCTCACGGGCCAGGCTGCCACTCTCGCAGGCCTTCTCCAGGGCGAGGCCCAGGAGCTGGGCGGTGTTGTAGCCGGAGAGCACGCCGGTGTCGACGGCCGCCTTCGGGTAGGCCTTCTTGTACTTCTCGACCATCTCCTTCACGCCGGGGATGTCGGCGTTGACCGCGGGGGCGGCGCTGATCATGTTCAGCATGCCCTCGAGCGCCGGGGCGGCCTCGGAGGCCATCAGCTGCGGCGAGTAGCCGGGGATGTTGGAGACCACGGGCACCTTCAGGCCGCGGGAGGCCGCGACGCCCACCAGCGAGGCGGTCTGCACCGGGCCGGCGCTGATCAGGACCGCCTTGACCTTGGCCTTCTGCAGCGCGGCCACCTGGGCCGACAGGTCCTGGTCGGTGGGCTTGATCTTCTGCTCGACGATCTCCAGCCCGGCCTTGGCGGCCGCCCACTTCGAGCCCTCGAGGGCGTTGGCGCCGTAGTCCCCCTCGAAGTAGACGTGTCCGACCTTGTCGCCCTTCTCGATGCCCTTGGCGCGGGTCAGGAAGTCGACGCCGGCGATCATGTCGACGTCGTAGGTGGTTCCGGTGACCTGGACGGGCTCGATGCCCAGCAGGGAGGCGGACCAGGCCTGCGGGTAGGTGAGGATCTGGTCCTTCTTGATGTCGTCGAGCAGCGCGGCGACCACCGGCGAGCCGATGACCTGCGACAGGGCAACGGAGTCGGGCGCCACCTCGGAGTAGGCGGCGACGGCCTTCTGGACGTCGTAGCCGTGGTCCTTGACGGTGATCTCGATCTTGCGGTCGCAGATGCCGCCGTCGGCGTTCACCTCGTCGGCCCACATCTTCTGGGCGTTGGTGATGGACTCGCCGAGGGTGGCGTACGGGCCGGTCAGGTCGGTGAGCGAACCGATCCGGATGGTGGTGTCGGTGACGCCGGGCCCGCCCTTGATGCCGCCCGCGCCCTCCTTGCCCTTGGAGTCCTCGGCCTTGGTGCTGCAGCCCGCGACGAGCAGCGCCGACAGGGCCGCGGCGGCGGTGATGCGGGTGGCGCGACGGTGCGCACGGGGCGTTGCGTTCACGGGGTGTGCTCCTTGACTGTGGCGACGGGAACTGCGGACGTGGTCACGGGCTCGGCGAACCCGGTGTCGGGAGGCGGCGCGGCGGGCATGGGCCGCGCCCGTGGACGGAGCCGGCGGGCGAGTCCGTGCAGGCCGTCGGGGGCCCACAGCAGGATCGCGACGATCGCGGCGCCGTAGAGGTAGCGGGAGGCCTCGGTGGGGCCGAGGGATCCGTCCGGGGAGCCGGGGGCGGCGACCAGCGGGAGCTGGTCGGCGTACTTGGCCATCACCAGGGGCAGCGCGGTCACGAAGAACGCCCCGGCGACGGCTCCGGCCACCGAGCCCAGACCGCCGATGACGATCATGGCGAGGTAGTCGATGGACAGGACCAGCCCGAAGTAGTCGGGCACCACGCGCCGGAAGGACAGCGCGAGCAGCACTCCGGCGAGGCCGGCGTACATGGAGGAGACGACGAAGGCCGAGGAGCGGTAGCGGGCCACCGGGACGCCCATGACGGACGCGGCGGTCTCGCTGTCGCGCAGCGCCACCAGGGCCCGGCCCGGGCGGCCGCGCAGCAGGCCGCGGGCGGTGAACCAGGTGAACGCCAGCAGGAGCAGGCCGAAGTACCACAGGCGCTCCTCGGCGCCGAACGGCACGCCCAGGACCGTGAGGTCGCCCTGGCCGGCGTCCAGGACGAGTCCGCCGATCTCCATCGGCGCGACCGAGCGGCCGTTGAAGCCGCCGGTGACCCCGTCCATGGTGAGCATCAGGTGGTGGCCGATGAAGACCAGCGCCAGGGTGGCGATGCCCAGGTACATGCCCTTCACCCGGCCGGCGACGGGGCTGAAGAGGCCGCCCGCCGCTCCGGCGAGCAGCACGGCCAGCACCATGGCGATCACCGGCGGGAGGCCGGGGCCGGGGTCGCCGGAGAAGTACACGTAGCCGTAGGCGCCGACGGCCAGGAAGAAGGAGTGGCCCATGGAGAGCTGGCCGGCGGTCCCGGACAGCAGGGTCAGTCCGATGGCGCCGATGGCGGCGGCCATGGAGAACAGGCCGATCCGCAGCCAGTAGGACTCCAGGTAGAGCGGCAGCGCGCACAGCACCAGCAGCGGGACCAGGATCGCGGCGAGGCGCAGCAGCGGCTTGGCGGCGTCAGACACGGGCCGCTCCCTTCGCTCCGAACAGTCCGTTGGGCCGCACCAGCAGCACCAGGACCATGACCACGTAGGGGGCGACGTCGCTCAGGCCGTCGCCGAGGACGTGCAGGTCGCTCTGGTAGGTGATGACGAAGGCCTCGGTCAGGCCGATCACCAGGCTGCCCGCCAGGGCGCCCACGGGTGAGGCGAGGCCGCCGAGGATGGCGGCGGGGAACGCCTTGAGGGCGATCTGCCCGGTCGTGCGCTCCAGGCCGGTGGCGGGGAAGGCGGCGAGGAAGACCGCGGCGAGCGCGGCGAGGGCTCCGGCCAGGCACCAGGCGAGCATGCGGGTCCGGCCGAGCCGGATGCCCTGGAGGGCGGCGGCCTCGGTGTCCTCGGCGGCGCAGCGCAGGGACAGGCCCCAGCGGCTGTACCGGAAGAGGGCGAAGACGCCGCCGATGACCAGGGCGGAGACCGCGATGGCGGCCAGCCGGCTGTCGGCGACGGTGACCGGGCCGAGGGTGCGGACCTTGTCGCCCCAGGGGTCGCCCAGCGAGAGCAGGTCGCCGCCGATCCTGCGGGCGAGGTCGGTGACCAGCAGGATGTCGATGCCGATGGTGACGATGGTGGCGACGTGCGCCGCCTTGGGGTCCTGCGGCAGGCGCTGCAGCAGGACCCGGTCGATCACGCCGGCCAGGGCCGCGGTGGCGAGGACGCCGACCGCCAGCGCGCCGGCGAAGCCGAGGTCGTCGTGGAGCACCGCGGTGAGGTAGCCGCCGAAGAGCAGCATGGAGCCGTGGGCGAAGTTCATGACGTGCGACGCCTTGAAGATGATGACGAAGCCGAGCGCCACCAGGGCGTAGACCGCTCCGAGGGCGAGGCCCGCGAGGAGGGTGTCGAGCAGGCCGGTCATGCCGCTTCCTTTCCGGGCGTGTCCGCGCCGGTGCCGAGGTAGGCCCGCAGCACCTCGGGGTCCTGGCGGACCTCGTCGGGGGTGCCGTGGGCGATGCGCCTGCCGAAGTCAAGGACGGTGACCTCGTCGGCGAGACGCATCACCAGTCCCATGTCGTGCTCCACCAGCACGATGGACAGGCCGAGTTGCTCGCGGACGGTGCGGATGACCTCGACCGCCGCCGCGCGTTCGGTGGTGTTCATGCCGGCGACCGGTTCGTCGAGCAGGAGGACCCGGGGTTCCAGGCACAGGGCGCGGGCCATCTCGACCCGCTTGCGGTCGCCGTAGGACAGCAGCGCGACCGGCTGGTCGAAGTGCCGCTCCAGGCCGACGATCTCGGCGATCTCGCGGGCCCGGGCGAGGTGGGCGCGCTGTTCGCGGACGGCGTGCGGCAGGTGCAGCGCGGAGGAGACGAAGCCGGCGCGGGTGAGGGCGTGGCGGCCGAGCATCAGGTTGTCGCCGACGGTGCCCTCGGTGGTGACGATGTTCTGGAAGGTCCGCGCGACGCCGAGGGAGGCGATGCGGTGCGGGGCGAGGCCGGTGAGGAGGTGCTCGCCGTAGCGGACGGTTCCGCCGGCCGGCCGGTAGAGGCCGGAGAGGACGTTGAAGCAGGTCGACTTGCCGGCGCCGTTGGGGCCGATCACGGCGTGGACGGAGCCGGGCGCCACGGTGAAGGAGACGTCGTCGAGCGCGGTGAGTCCGGCGAAGCGGACGGTGACGCCGTCGACCTCCAGGGGCCTGGGCGCCTCGGGCCGCGCGGTCGCGGTGGTGCGGGGGTTCATGCCGCTCCCCTCTCCGGGCCGCCGGGGGCGGCCTCGTCGGTGGCCTGCCCGGTGGCCCGCCCGGTGGCGCCGTCCGTCGCGTCGGCCTCGCCCAGGTAGAGGCGGCGGACGGCGTCGGTGCGGGCGAGCTCGGCGGCCGGGCCGGAGAGCCGGACCTCGCCCACCTCCAGCACGTGGGCATGGTCGGCGAGGGCGAGCGCCATGCCGGCGTTCTGCTCGACCAGCAGCACGGAGGTGCCCTGGGCGTTGATCTCGCGGACGACCTCGGCGATCCGCTCGACCATCTGCGGGGCGAGACCCAGCGAGGGCTCGTCCAGCAGGAGGAGCTTCGGCGCTGCCATCAGGGCGCGTCCGATGGCCAGCATCTGCTGCTCGCCGCCGGAGAGCAGGCCGGCCTGCTGCCGGGTGCGCTCGGCCAGGCGGGGGAAGAGCGTGAAGACCCGCTCGCGGCCCTCCTTGATCCGCTCGGGGGTGCGCCGGCCGAGGCCGAGGCCGCCGGAGCGGAGGTTCTCGTCCACCGTGAGGCCGGCGAAGACCCGCCTGCCCTCGGGCACCTGGACGACTCCGGCGCGCACCGCGGCGACCGGGTCCTGTCCGTCGAGGACGGTGTCCCCGTAGCGGATGCCGCCCGCGGTGACGGCGCCGCGGTGCAGGCGCAGGGTTCCGGACACCGCGCGCAGCAGAGTGGTCTTGCCGGCGCCGTTGGCGCCGAGCAGGGTGACTACGCTGCCGGGCGGCACGTCCAGACTCACGGAGCGCAGTGCGGAGACCGCGCGTCCGTAGGTCACGTCGAGGTTCTCCACCCTGAGGGTGGACGCCTCGTCCGATGCTCGGGGCATCACTGCTCCTTGGTTGCGTGCCGCGCGACCGGGGTCGGGGCTGTGGCTGGGCCGTTGAGGGTGGCCCCGACAAGGACCGGGGTCCGGGCACGGGGGTCGTCGTTCGTCCGTGCGGAAGTGGTGCCCAGATCAGCACGCGCGGAGGGTGCCGGTACAGCGGAAAAGGCATGCTCGCGGCGGGCGGCCAACGGTTTCCCGGGCGGGTTGTGCGGGTGCCCAGTGGCGGCCCGTGGGCAGGTGGGAGGCGGTGCGGGCGGTCGCGGGCACGGCTGTGCCCCGGACCGCCGCCATCACGCGGTCCGGGGCACGGGGGTGGTG
>NZ_JBRIOU010000002.1:1545749-1553810 GCF_053474865.1 Streptomyces sp. CO7 | reverse complement strand
GGGGTGGTGCGCGGGGGCGCCGCCTCAGGGGCGCAGCAGGCGGCCGGCGGCCAGCGCGAGGCTCACCTGGACGACGTCGGCCGGGCGGGTCAGGGAGCGGCCGGTGAGCTGTTCGCAGCGTCGGAGCCGGTTCAGGACGGTGTTGCGGTGACAGTAGAGACGGGCTCCGGCGCGCTGCGCGGAACCGTCGCAATCCAGCCACGCGGCGAGGGTGTCCAGGAGCAGGTCCCGGTCGGAGGGTTCCAGGCGCAGCAGGGGGCCGAGGACCTCCTCGGCGAGGGCGCGGCCGAGCTCGGGGCTGGAGAGCAGCAGGGCGCTGGGGAGCTGTTCGTGCAGGCGTACCGCGCCGCCGGCCTCGGGGCAGATGCCGAGGGCGGTGTCGGCGTGGCGGCGGGCGTCGCCGAGGGCGGCCAGGCCGTCGACGCCGAGGCCGACCCCGATGCGGGCGCCTTCCGGGGGGTCCTGTGCGGCGAGGCGTCGCAGGTCGGCGTCGTCCTCGAGCAGCACGATGCCGTGGTCGACGTCGACGCCGGTGTGCCAGTGCACGTGCAGGCCGGCGGGGACGGCGGCGGAGCGGGCGGCGGCGCTCTCTGCGGCCCCGCCCGCACTGACCGCGACGACGGCGTAGCGGCCCTGTTCCGGCAGCCCGAGGGCCTCGGCGGCCTCGGGGAGGTCGGAGATGCGGCTGGTGCCGTCCAGCAGGGCGGCGGTGAGCAGGCGCAGCCGGTTCTCCCGGCGCCAGGCGAGGCGGCGTTCGACCTGCCGGTAGGCGTCGGCGACGAGGGTGCAGTGTTCGTCGACGAAGTTCCAGACGTCGGCGGCGACGTGGACCAGGAGCCGGACGTCGTCGGGGGCGCTGCGGGAGGTCTCCTCGACGAGCGCCTGCCACACGAGGGAGCCGCCGAGGCGGAAGGCGTGCAGCAGGGCGTCGAGCGGGAAGCCGTGCTCGGCGCGGGTGGCGCCGATCTTCCACGAGCAGCGGCGGGCCTCCTCGCGGGCGGTGCGCGGGTCGAGGAGGGAGGCCACGCTGTGCCGCAGGGAGCCGTGGGCCTCCTGCCAGGTGCCGGCGGGGTCTGCCTCGATGGCCGCCCGGTAGGCGGGCTCCTGCTCGCGCAGCACCGCCACCAGCCGGTCCGTGAGGTCCGGCAGGGCGCCCTGCACGGCCCGGGCGCTGCGGTGCAGCACCCGGAGCGCCTCCGCGTCGAGCAGCGACCTGAAGCGCGGCGAACGGGGCTGTGGCACGGCGGTCGTCGCGGGGCGCAGTGCTCCTCGTGACCGTACGGCTTGGTACATCGCGATCCTCCTCCGAGGTCGGCTCTCCCCGGCAGTACGCGCGCGACGGCCATGGTGCTGCGGCCCCCACGGTCCGGGGGCCGCGTTGCGGCCGTCACCTGACTCGTCCTGCTTCGAAGAATGACATACCGTCCGGTCGGTCCCTAGAGGTGTGCACCTAGTTGCTCATTTGTTACCGACGGTTTTCCTGTGGGTCCCCCGCCCGGGGACGGCCGCTACCGCTCCAGGCCGACCATCCGCGCGAGCTCGACGCGGGAGCGGACGCCGAGCACGGCGAAGATGTTGCGCAGGTGGTGGTCGACGGTGCGGGTGCTCACCGACAGTCGCTGGGCGACCTCCCGGTTGGTGTCGCCGCCGGCCACGCAGCGGGCGATGCGCTGCTGCTGGGGCGTCAGGCGCGAGAGCACGCCGTCCTGCGGGGCGGCGGGCGCCTCCCCGTTGGCCCGGAGTTCGGCGCGCGCCTGGTCGGCCCAGACCCGGGCGCCGCAGCGGTCGAAGATCTGCAGGGCGTCGCGGAGCCGGCCGCGGGCCTCGCGGGGGCGGCGGCGACGGCGCAGCCACTTGCCGTAGAGCAGTTGGGTGCGGGCCTGCTCGAAGTCTCCGCCGGCCTGCTCGTGCAGTTCGAGGGCGCGCCGGTAGTGGGTGTCCGCGCTGTCGGGGTCGTCGGGCGGGGCCAGCAGGGCCCGGCAGCGGGCGAGCTGGGCGGGCGCCTGGGGGTCGGCGCCGAATTCCGCCCACAGCTCGAACTCCTCGACCACGATGCGGGCCTCGTCCGCGCGGTCGGCGAGCACGGCGGCCTCGGCGAAGCAGGGCATCACCAGTGCCCGCACGGCGAAGTGGCCTCCAGCCCGGCCGGGCCGCACCAGGGGGCCGAGCCGGGCCGCCGCCTCGGAGGGCCGGCCGCGCCCCAGTTCGGCGCGTCCGGTGGCCCATTCGGCGAGGGTGGAGGTCTGGGCGAGGCCGTGGCTGCGCGCGGTGGCGAGCGCGGCGGCGGCCTGGGCGCCCACCTCCTCGACGTCGCCCTCGATGGAGGAGGCGAGGGCGAGGATCGCCCGGTGGTGGGCCGCGGTGTTGCGCCGCCTCGAGTGCAGGGCCGAGCGCAGGCCCTCCTCCGCGTGGGCGCGGGCCCGGGCGTGCCGGCCCGCCCGCAGTTCGGCGTAGGCGAGGTACTCCAGGGTCTGCGGCACGAACGCCTCGTTGCCCCGGGCGCGGGCCGCGGCGAGCGCGCGGGCGCCGGCGCGGCAGGCGGTGTCCACCTCGCCGAGCAGCAGGGCGGCGGTGGCGGCCCGCCGCAGCGCCTCGGGCTCGTCCTGGGTCCAGCCGTGGTCGAGTACCCGGCGCAGGGGACGGGCGGCGTCGGCGAGACGCGCCTCGAGGATGGCGCGCATGCCGGTGAGGTAGTCCCGCACCGGGTCGGCCCGGCCGGGACCGGGGGCGGGCGCGGTAGCCGTCGCGCTCGCCAGCGCCGACAGGCAGCCGGTCAGGTCCCCGGCGGCCCAGGCGGCGTCCGCGGCGGCGACGGTGGCGGCGAGCGCCAGTTCGGGCGCCTCGCCCGCCAGGAGGGAGCGGGCGAACAGGAGCGAGGCGTGGGCGTCGGCGACGGGCCCGTCCCCGAGCGTCATGACCCCGCGCAGCAGTTCGGCGCGGCCGCGCACGGTGGCGCGGGCGTCGGGGCCCCCGGCGTCGGCGAGCAGGCCGCGCGCCTGCGCCGGGCGGCCGGCGAGCAGAGCCTGTTCCGCTGCGGCGGTACGGCGTTCGGCGCGCCGGGTGACCTCGGGGGTGAGGTCGGCGGCCCGGGCGAGCGCGGCTGCCCGCTGGAGGTGGGTGGCGTCGGTCGCCGGGTCGAGGGCGGCACGGGCCAGGTCCCCGGCGAGGGCGGCGTCGGGCGCGCCGACGGAGTGGGCGAGGTGGAGCAGGGCGGGCAGGCGGCGGCCGTCGGCGGTCAGGACGGCGGCCAGCGCGCGGTGGGCGGTGCGGCGCCGCTCCGGGCGGGCGCCCGCGTGGACGGCCCGGCGGATCAGGGTGCTCGTGAAGCGGAGCCGGCCGTCGGCCCGCACGAGGAGGTCGGCGGCGCGCTCGGCGCGGGGTGGCGGGGCGGCGGCCGGGCCCAGGCGTGCGGCGGCGCGCAGCACCAGGTCGGCGTCGACGCCCGGCCGTCCGTCGGCCGGGGAGGTCTCGTGCGCGGCGGCGGCCACGAGCAGCAGGTCGTGCAGGCTCGTGGGCAGTCCGGCCAGGCTCTCCCCACCACCGAGGCGAGCACGTCCGCGTCGGTGAGGGGGCGCGGCAGCCGGGCGGCGCCGGCCAGTTCGTCGGGCCCCAGGCGGCGGACCAGTGCGTGCAGCAGGGCGGGGTTGCCGTCGGCCTCGGTGAGGAGTTCGTCGGCGACTGCGGGGTCGACGCCGTCGGGCACGAGGTCGTCCAGCAGCGCCCGGGCGGCGGGCCGGGGCAGCGGGCCCAGGCGCAGGACGGGCAGCCCGGCGAAGTCCGGGTCGGCGGCGTGGTGCCGGGTGACGGAGATCAGCAGGCCGACCCGGCCGGCCGCGTGCAGGCGGCGGGCGGCGAACCCGAGCGCGGCGCGGGAGGGGGCGTCCCACAGGTGGGCGTCGTCGACGCAGAGCAGGAGGGGGTTGCCGTCGGCGGCGGCTCTCAGCAGGTCCAGGAGCCCTTCGGGGGTCCGGGACACGTGCGGCGGGCCGCCCACGACGGGGCCTGCGGCGCAGCGCACCGCGTGCACGCCGCTGTAGGGGAGGCGGGACTCGGCGGCGGTCGCGCCGACCCGCAGGACAGGGCCGGCGCCGAAGGAGCGGGCCACACGCTCGAGGAGCGTGGTGCGTCCCAGTCCCGGCTCGCCGGCGAGGAGGAGGACGGCGCTTTCGTCCTCCAGACGGTTCGTCAGGGTCGCGGCCACCGCGCGCAGTTCCTCGGTCCGGCCGTGTGTTCGCGGGGGGTTGATGACGGTCGTCTGTCCGGTCATTCCCGCGATGTTACGGAGGAGTAAAGCCCGCCGGAAGTATGCGGTCCGGCCCTCGTGGGGCGCGTGTGTGGCCGTCCACGGAGGGCGCGGCCGGACTGTGCGCCGGCACATGTCCCCGTCTGTCGGACGCGGACGCCCGGACGGCAGCGGGGCACGGGGGAACGCCGAACGGCGGCCGCGCGTCGTGCGCGGCCGCCGTCGGGGTCCCCCGGGTCAGAAGGCGCAGGTGTTGCGGTACTCCTCGACGTCGCTGAAGAGACCGGTGCTGGGGCCCGGGCAGAGGAACTGGGAGTAGCGGGTGTCGTTGTCCACCCACCGCTTCAGCCAGGAGATGCTGTACTTCGCGATCGTCGTGTTCGACGTGTTGGGCGCGAAGTGGCTGGCGCCGTTGAGCTCCAGGTAGGCCTTCTCGGTGGTCGAGGGGATGCTGGTGTAGAACGGCTCCGAGTGCGAGGCGACCGGGGCGATCGAGTCGGACTCGGCGCCGAAGATCAGCGCGGGCGTGCGGATCTCGGACCAGGTCTTGTCCAGGTTCCAGGGGGTCATCGGGATGATGGCCTTGATGGAGGGCCGGTCCTTGGCCGCCTCGAGGGTGCCGCCGCCGCCCATGGAGTGGCCCATCAGGGCCACGCGGGTGGCGTCGACGCGGCTGCGCACGGAGCTGCTCTGCGTCAGGTAGTCGGCCGCGGCCAGCATTTGGTCGCCGCGGGAGGCGGGCTGGTCGCTGGTGGTGTTGGTGTCGATGGTGAAGACCACGAAGCCCTGGGAGGCGAGACGCTCGCCGAGCCACGAGATGGATGATTCGTAGGCGGTGAAGCCCGGGGTGATGACCACGGCGCCGAACGTGCCGTCGCTGGTGGTGGTCGGGTAGTAGATGGTGCCGCCGCCGAAGCCGCTCACCAGCGACGAGACGGAGGTGCTGGAGACCGAGTACGAGCCGCGCAGGGCCTCGATGCTCGAGTTGGTCGGGGCCGGGCCGCGCTCGTAGGGGTTGTCGGCCGCGGTGGCGCCCGGCGCCGCGAGGGTGCTGAAGGCGACGGCGGCCGCCACGGAGGCGGACAGGCCGGCGATGCGACCGAGGCGGCTCCGGCGGTCGGCCGGCGTGGGGGTGGCGTCGCTGGACGGGCTGCTCTGCGAGTGCTGCACGACGAGTCGTCCTCTCTGACGAGGCAGCCCTCCTTCGTGGTCCCGGCACGCGTCGTTCTGACGTGTCCGCGCCATCGGCGAGGGCCGCCGCTGACTGGCTACGTCACTGTCGGGCCGCTCCCGCCGCGCGTACATCGGCAAAATCACCGGTGTCACCGCGCCCCGCGGGCCGCGCGGCACCCCGATCGCCTCGGTGAGCTGCGTCTTCGCCCCCTGGTACCGAGGAGCCGGAAGAGGGAGGGTGTAGGCAGCGCCGCCCTCGTCGCGGGTGCGGCGCCGGTTGCCGGAACGTCGTCGTGCCGATGAGGAGTCACCTGTGAACACCGCGCCGTCGTCCGTGAAGGGCGCCCCGCACACCGTCGCCGACGTGCTGGAGCGGGCCGTGGCGACCGGACTGCTCGGCCCTGAGCAGCCGGTGGCCGGCTTCCTGGACACCGCGGGCATCCTGCGGGCGGTGGACGGGCTGCGCGAGGCGTTCGCCGGGGTACCGGATGTGCTGCACACCTTCGCCGCGAAGGCCTGCCCGTTGGTCCCGGTGCTGCGGTTGCTGGCGTCGACGGGCATGGGGTGCGAGGTGGCGAGCCCCGGTGAGCTCCGGCTGGCGCTGGCGGCCGGTTTCGAGCCCGGGCGGATCGTCCTCGACTCCCCGGTGAAGACCGAGGCGGAGTTGCGGGAGGCCCTGGAGCTGGGGGTCGCGGTCAACGCGGACAACCTGGCGGAGGTGGAGCGGATCGCCCGGCTGCGTCCGGCGGACTGCGCGTCCGTGCTGGGGATCCGGGTCAATCCGCAGGTCGGCGGAGGTTCGATCGCGGCCACCAGCACCGCCACCGAGCACTCCAAGTTCGGTGTGGCGCTGCGCGATCCGGGGGCCGAGGAGCGGGTGGTGGAGGCCTTCGCCCGGCACCCGTGGCTGACCCGCCTCCACGTGCACGTCGGTTCGCAGGGCTGCCCGCTGCCGCTGATCGCCCAGGGCGTGGCCGTGGCGCACCGCCTGGCGGCCACGATCGACGCGCGGCTGGGCGAACGCCGGGTCACCGGGCTCGACATCGGCGGCGGCCTGCCCGTCAACTTCGACGACGACGAGGTCCGGCCGACGCACGCGCAGTACGTGGCCGCCCTGCGGGAGGCGGAGCCCGCGCTGCTGGACGGACGCTACGCGCTGGTCACCGAGTTCGGCCGGTCGCTGCTCGCCAAGAACGGCTTCCTCGCCGCGCGGGTGGAGTACGTCAAGGACGCGGGCGGGCGCCGGGTGGCCCTCACCCACGCGGGCGGACACGTCGTGACGCGCACGGTGCTGCTGCCGGACGCGTGGGCACTGCGGGTGACCGCCCACGGCCCCGACGGGCGGCCGAAGAACGCGCCGGCGACCGAGCAGGACGTGGCGGGGCCGTTGTGCTTCGCCGGGGACGTGGTGGCGCACGGCCGCGAACTGCCGGAGCTCGCCGAGGGCGACTGGGTGGTGCTGCACGACGCGGGCGCCTACTGCTTCACCGCTTCGTGGAGCTACAACAGCCTGCCGAGGCCCGCGGTGCACGGATTCCGCACCGGGGACGACGGCCGCCCGGTCCTCACGACGGTGCGCACGGCCCAGACCGTCGAGGAGATCGTGCGCGAGTGCGGCCTGGACCACGCCGACGCCCTGCTCGAGGGGCGCGGCGGCACGGCGGGCTGAGCCGGGGCCGCCCGGCCGCGCGGGTCGCCTCCCGCGCACACGTCGGCGCCCGCACCGGAAGTCCGGTGCGGGCGCCGACGATTGGGGAACGGGTGCTGCCCGTTCGTGTCAGGCGTGACGGTGCGTGCTTCGACCGCCGGTGAAGGCACGGTAGAGCAGCAGCAGGATCACGGAGCCGATGATGGCTGCGATCCATGTAGAAAGGTCGAAGAAGCCGTCGATCGAGTCGACGCCGAAGATGACCTTACCCAGCCAGCCACCGAGGAGACCGCCGAGCACACCGATCACCATCGTGATGATGATGCCGCCGGGGTCGCGCCCCGGGAGAAGCGCCTTGGCAATGGCGCCGGCGATCAGGCCAATCAGGATCCAGGCGAGAATGCCCACCATTCCTCCACAGTCATCCAGGTTCTCTGTCCTTTCTTCGGATGATCCGTACACGCCACGGCAAACCAAATTTTTCTTGCCGCCTCCGCGGGCGGTCACGGAGCGTGAGGAAACCAATCATCGGCCCGGCACGTATAAGTCGTTGGAGGCGGAGCGCCCGGCGACCTGATCGCGGGGCCGGGCGGGTCGTGTCCGCACGGGGTATGTCACGGACCGTCCCAGGGAGAGACCCATGCACATGTTCGCCCTCGATTTCGCCCGGCCGACACAGGAGTGCGAGGTCACCGCGGCTCCGCCGTACAGATACGACCCGTCGCTGCAACTGAACGTGCTCGACGACGGACGCGTGGCCGTGCGCGACCGGGACCTCCTGCGGGTCCTGGGGGCGACCACCTCCACCGCCGGCTCCAAGACCCACTTCGACGACTGACGCCGGCGGCGCGGGCGCGAAGCGATGACCGTACTGATCCTGACATGTACACAGGATGTGACCGCGGACCTGGTGGTGGACCGGCTCGACGCACGGGGCGTACCGGTGCTGCGGGTCGATCCGGCCGAACTGCCGGGTGCCGTCGGGCTGTCCGGCGAG
>NZ_JBRIOU010000002.1:1538914-1545649 GCF_053474865.1 Streptomyces sp. CO7 | reverse complement strand
GCGGTCGGTGTGGGTGCGCCGGCCGGGCGTACCGGGCAGCGCCGCCGAGCAGGCCTCCGCCTGGCTCACCCAGGAGGCGTCACAGGCGCTGTACGGGATGCTGCGGGGCAGCGGCGCCCGCTGGATGAACCCTCCGGAGGCGGCGTACCTGGCCCGGCACAAGCCCTGGCAACTGCGGCTGGCCCAGGAGTGCGGGCTCCCGGTCCCCGCCACCCTGATCACCACGGTGCCGCACGACGCGCGGGACTTCGCCCGCCGCCACCGCGAACTGGTCGTCAAACCCGTGTCGGGGACGCACCCGCAGGATCCGCCGCTGGTGGTGCCCACCAGCCGGGTGCCCCCGGACGCCGACTTCGACGCGGTGGCGCTCGGGCCGACGCTGTTGCAGCAACTCGTCGTCAAGCGGGCGGACATACGGCTGACGGCGGTGGGCGACCGGCTCCTCGCGGCCCGCAAGGAGGTCTCCCCCGACGCGTCCGCCGACGACGTCGACGTCCGTTTCGCCCCCTCCGCGCACGCCTGGCGGCCGGTGGGGGTGCCTAGGCGGGTGGCCGAGGGCGTGCTCGGTTACCTCGAGGCCGCCCGTCTCGCCTACGGAGCCTTCGACTTCGCGGAGGACGCACGGGGCCACTGGTGGTTCCTCGAGTGCAACCAGTCCGGGCAGTTCGCCTTCGTCGAGCTCGACACGGGTCAGCCCATCACGGACGCCGTGGCGGCCTGGCTGGCCCGGCCCGCGCCGCGCGGCTAAGTTCGGGCCGCCGGCCTTCAGGCAGCCGCCGGCCCTCAGGCCGAGGAGCGCGACCCGGAGGAGCGGGGTCCGTTGCCCTGGCGGCGGCCGGCCCGGGCGGCCCCCGGGGAGCGGACGGGAAGGGTCCCCGGCTGTTCGCTCCCCGCCGCCGCAGCACGGCCCGCCCCGGCGCCCGCCGGCGCCGGCCGAGCGCCGTCCGGTGAGACG
The DNA here is from genome assembly GCF_053474865.1 of Streptomyces sp. CO7. Classification (NCBI taxonomy): domain Bacteria; kingdom Bacillati; phylum Actinomycetota; class Actinomycetes; order Kitasatosporales; family Streptomycetaceae; genus Streptomyces; species Streptomyces sp. CO7. The sequence goes on along the minus strand of NZ_JBRIOU010000002.1, from coordinate 1,544,694 downwards.
CCGGGAAGGGCGGGCACCATCGCCGCCAGCCTGAGGCCGGCGCGGCGGCCCTCCAGGTGGAGCCGGCCGACGTTGACCCGGTCTCCGGCGAGCAGGGTGAGCACCGCCGCCCCGCCCGCCGCGTAGGTGGCCACGTAACCGCCGGACCCGCGCACCAGCAGCTCGCGGAAGTCCCCGCGCCCCGCGGCGTCGGAGAGCCGCGCGCCGACCCCCAGGGCGGCGGCGGTGAGCGCGGCCAGCCCCTCGGGCTCGGTGCCGGGAGGCGTCTCGTGGGCCAGCACCAGTCCGTCGGCGCTGGCCAGCAGCGCCCCGGTCAGTTCCGGAACCCGGGAACGCAGCCCGCGCAGTTCCTCCCTGATCTCGGCCTCGTCGATCACTGCGGCGCCGGTCATCGGCCCGCTCCCTTCGCCTCGCCCGTCAACGCCTTCGTCGTCCGCCACGTCCGCGTCCTTCGCGCCGAGCGGGCCGTCGTCCGCGCGACGCCGCCCCGGCAGCCTCATCCGAGCACCAGCCGGTCGACGACCTCCGCCAGCCGGATCCGGGCCATCGCGAGGTTGCCCTCGGCCCGGTCGAGCCACAGGTGGAGGCAGACGCTGCCGTCGAAGGCGGTGGGCACGAAGCGCAGCACGTGGTAGGCCGAGGCGGTGGTGACGATCACGTCCTCGACCGGCGGCTGCCGGCCCGGCTCGCCCGCCGGGCCCTCCGCCGGGCCGTCCCCGCCCGCCGCTCCGGCGGGGGCGAAGACGCGGTGCTCGGAGCTGATCCGGGCGACCTCGGCGACCTCCGCGGCCGCCGCCTCCCGGTCCTTGCCGGGGGCTTCTCCGACGGCGCCCAGGGAGAGCCCGCTGATCCAGTCGACCAGTGCGGCGCCGCGTGCTCCCGGCTGCCGCATGATCTCCCGCAGGCTCTCGTCGATTCCGGGCACGCCGAATCCCCTCCCCCGTCGCTCGGTGTCCGCGGACGCGACCCGAGACTACGGAATGTGCCGACCCCCGTTCGGGGCTTTGGCATTTTCATTTGGAACATGCACGAATTGGGACCGCTTGGTGGTCGTGATCGATCACGGCGCGGCCGGGGCGTCCGGGTGGCGCCCGCGGCCGGGGGGTGTCAGGCGACCGGCGCTGGATACGCGGTCCCCATGACTGACCCGACAGACGCGATGGACGGCAACACCGACGGCCAGGACTTCGGTGACGAGGTGTACCAGCCGCAGGGCGGCACCGAGGGCCGCGAGGACGACGGCATCCTGGACCCCGAGGACACCCTCAACGAGCGCGAGACCGAGCCCTACGACGAGGGGTATTCGCCGCCCGAGCGGCCGCTGGGCGTGGACAACCACGGCACCACGGCCCGCGAGCAGCGCGAGGGCGAGACCCTCGACGAGCGGCTGGCCGAGGAGCGGCCCGACCCGGCGGCGGAGCCCCGGGTGGACGGTGACGGCGTGGGCGACCTGCCCGGCGGCGAGGGCGAGCCCCTGGACGACGAGGTGGGCGAGGAGCGCGCCGGGCGGCTGGTGGCCCCGGACGAAGGGGCCCGCGAGGACGCCGAGAAGGACATGGTGGCCGAGGACGTGGGCATCAGCGGCGGCGCCGCCTCGGCGGAGGAGGCCGCGGTGCACCGCGTCCCCGACGAGGACGAGCGGTCGCTGTGACACCTCGCGCCTCCCGCACGACGCTCACCGTCAACGGCCGGGAGCACGCGCTGGACGTCGACAACCGGCGCGTCCTGCTGGACCTGCTGCGCGAGGACCTGGACCTGACCGGGGCCAAGAAGGGCTGCGACCACGGCCAGTGCGGCGCCTGCACGGTGCTGGTCGACGGGCGACGGATGAACAGCTGCCTGCTGCTCGCCGTCGCCCTCGACGGCAGCGAGGTCACCACCGTGGAGGGGCTCGCCGGCGAGGACGGCGAGCCCCATCCGCTGCAGCGGGCGTTCCTGGAGCGGGACGCCTTCCAGTGCGGCTACTGCACGCCCGGTCAGCTGTGCTCGGCCGTGGGCGTGCTGGCCGAGGCGGCCGCCGGACATCCCTCCGCGGTCACCGGCCCCGAGGCCGAGGCGGGTGAGCCGGCGCCGCTGGGCGCGGCGGAGATCCGCGAGCGGATGAGCGGCAACCTGTGCCGTTGCGGGGCGTATCCGCGCATCGTCGAGGCCGTGGAGGACGTCGTCCCGTGAAGACCTTCGACTACGTCCGGGCCCGCACGGTGGAGGAGGCGACCGCCGCCTTCGCCGCGACCCCGGGCGCCCGCTACCTGGGTGGCGGCACCAATCTGGTCGACCTGATGAAGCTCGGGGTGGAGCGCCCGGACGCCCTGGTGGACGTCTCCCGCCTTCCGCTGGACACGGTCGGTGAGCTGCCGGACGGCTCCCTGCGCGTCGGCGCCACCGTCCGCAACAGCGACCTGGCCGCCCACCCGCTGGTGCGCGAGGGCTGGCCGGCCCTGTCCCGGGCGCTCCTGTCCGGCGCCTCGGGCCAGCTGCGCAACGCCGCCACGACCGGCGGGAACCTGCTGCAGCGCACCCGCTGCTCGTACTTCCAGGACCTCTCCAAGCCGTGCAACAAACGGGAGCCCGGCAGCGGCTGCGGGGCGAGGGAGGGCGTGCACCGCGACCACGCCGTGCTCGGCCACTCCCCGCACTGCGTGGCCACCCACCCCTCCGACATGGCGGTGGCCCTCGCCGCGCTGGACGCCCGCGTCGAGCTGACCGGGCCGGACGGGGAGCGTGAGGTGGCGGCCGACGTGTTCCACCGGCTGCCCGGCGACCGCCCGGAGCTGGACACCGAGATCCGTCCCGGCGAGCTGGTCACCGCGGTGGTGCTGCCCGCCGCGACCCGCGGCCTGCCGTCGGCGTACCGCAAGGTCCGCGAGCGGGCCTCCTACGCCTTCGCGCTGGCCTCCGCCGCGGTGGTGCTGCGTGTCGAGGACGGGGTGGTGGCCCGGGTGGGCATCGCGCTGGGCGGTGTGGCGCACCGGCCGTGGCGGGCACGCCGGGCCGAGGAGGCCCTCACCGGCGCGGCACCGTCCAGGGCCGCGTTCGAGCACGCCCTGGATCTCGAACTCGCTGCGGCGAAACCGCTGCGGGACAACGGCTACAAGGTGCCGCTGGCCCGCTCCCTCACCGTCGACGTGCTCACCCGTCTCGCCGCACGGCCCGTCGGCTGACCCGCCGGTCCCGGCCGGCCCACCGCTTCGGACGTCGCCCGACGTCACCCGCAGGAGGATCCCCATGTCCGACGCCCCCGCCGCGCTCGGCGCCCCCGTCGTCCGCCGGGAGGGCCTGGACAAGGTCACCGGCCGTGCCCGCTACGCCGTCGAGCACCGCCTGCCCGGTCTCGCCCACGCCTGGCCGGTCCTGTCCCGGGTGGCCTCCGGCCGGGTGGAGCGGGTCGACGCCTCCACGGCCCTGGCCGTGCCGGGCGTGCTGGCGGTGCTCACCCACGAGAACGCGCCGCGCCTCGCGGAGCCGGACGACCCGACGCTCGCGGTCCTCCAGGACGACCGGGTGCCGCACCGCGGGTGGGTCGTCGCCCTGGTGGTCGCCGAGACCCTGGAGGCCGCCCGCGAGGGCGCCGGAGCCGTGGAGGTCGCGTACCTGGCGCTGGACCACGACGTGCTGCTGACCCCGGACCGCCCGGACGCCTACGTGCCCGAGAAGGCCAACGGCGGACATCCGGCCCTGCGCGAGCACGGCGACCCGGACGGCGCGTTCGCCTCCTCCCCGGTGCGGGTGGACACCGCGTACCGGGTGCCGCCGCTGCACAACCACCCGATGGAGCCGCACGCCTCCACCGCGCGCTGGAGCGACGGCCGGCTGGAGGCATGGTGCTCCAGCCAGGGCACCACCAAGGTCCGGCAGACGCTGGCCGCCATGTTCGAGGTGCCGGAGGACTCCGTCACGGTGCGCGCCGAACACGTCGGCGGCGGCTTCGGGTCGAAGGGCACGCCGCGCCCCGACGTGGTGCTGGCCGCCATGGCGGCGCTGCACACGGGGCGGCCGGTCGCCCTCGCGCTGCCCCGCCGCGACCTGCCCGCCCTGGTGGGCCACCGCGCCACGACGCTGCACCGGGTGCGGCTGGGGGCCGGCGAGGACGGCCGGATCCGCTCGCTGGTCCACGAGGTGACCACCTACAGCTCGCGGGTGAAGGAGTTCGTCGAGCAGGCCGCCGTGCCGGGCCGCACCATGTACACCGCACCGCACAGCCGGACCGCGCACCGGGTGGCCCGGCTGGACGTCCCCACCCCCTCCTGGATGCGCGCCCCCGGCGAGACGCCCGGCATGTACGCGCTGGAGTCGGCGATGGACGAACTGGCCGAGGCCCTGGGCATGGACCCCATCGAGCTGCGGGTGGTCAACGACTGCCGCACCGAGCCGGACACCGGCAAGCCGTTCAGCAGCCGCCACCTGGTGGAGTGCCTGCGCGAGGGCGCCCGCCGGTTCGGCTGGGAGGGCCGCGATCCGAGGCCGGGGGCGCGCCGGGCGGGACAGGTGCTCACCGGCACGGGCGTGGCGTCGGCCACCTACCCGGTGCTGGTCTCCCCCAGTACCGCCACGGCGCGGGCGCTGCCGGACGGCAGCTTCCTGGTGCGGGTGAACGCCACCGACATCGGCACCGGGGCCCGCACGGTGCTCGGCCAGGTCGCCGCCGAGGCGCTGGGCGCGCCGGGCGACCGGGTGCGGATCGAGATCGGCGACAGCGACCTGCCCGCCGCGCCGCTGGCCGGAGGCTCGTCGGGGACGGCCTCCTGGGGCTGGGCGGTGCACGAGGCCTGCGTCCGGCTGGTGCGCCGGCTCGCCGTGTACCAGGGCACGCTGCCCCCCGAGGGGCTGGAGGAACACGCCGACACCGCGGGACTGGCCGACGCGGAGAGCGACCACGCCCGGCATGCCTTCGGGGCGCACTTCGCCGAGGTCGGGGTCGACACCGTCACCGGTGAGGTCAGGGTGAACCGCCTGATGGGCGTATACGCGGCCGGGCGCATCCTCAATCCGCGCACGGCGCGCTCGCAGTTCGTCGGCGGGATGGTGATGGGGCTCGGCATGGCCCTCACCGAGGGATCCACCCTGGACCCGGCCTTCGGGGACTTCGCCGAACGTGACCTGGCCGCCTACCACGTGCCGGTCCACGCGGACGTCCCGTCGGTGGAGGCGCACTGGATCGAGGAGGACGACCCGCACCTCAACCCGGTCGGCGGCAAGGGCATCGGGGAGATCGGCGTGGTGGGGACGGCCGCGGCCGTGGGCAACGCCTTCCACCACGCGGTGGGCGTCCGGGTCCGGGAGCTGCCCCTCACCCCCGACCGGGTGCTGGAGGCGCTCTGCGAGCAGGGGACGGCCCACCACCGGGCGTGACCTCGGCCACGACAGGGGTCGTACGGGCCCTTCGTCGGGGAAGCTGAAGAGGAGGGCGACGCACCGGCGCCGCCCTCCTCGCTCTGGAGGTGTGCGGTGGACGAGCGGACGACGCTGGTGGTGATCGTGCTCGCCGTGGCGGTCGCGGTGGTCGTGCTGGCGGTCGCGGTGCGGCTGCTGCTGCGGCTGGTGCGCACCCGCCGCGCGCTGCGCCAGGCCGGTCTGCCGACCGGCCCGAAGTGGGTCTTCTGGGGCGCGGTCGCCTACCTGGTGCTGCCGGCCGACCTGGTCCCCGACCCGGTGTACCTCGACGACATCGGCGCCCTGCTGCTGGCCCTGCGCAGCATGCGCGCGGCGCTGCCCAAGGGCATGACGCTGCCGGGGCGGCCCCGCGCGGCGGCTCACGGCGCGGCGGGCGCCCCGGGTGCGGC
>NZ_JBRIOU010000002.1:1529719-1538814 GCF_053474865.1 Streptomyces sp. CO7 | reverse complement strand
GGTGCGGCCGGTCTCGCGGCCGCGCCCCACCGGGACTGACCCCCGCGGCGTCGCCCGCCCGTATCCCTCGCGCGCGCAGCGAGAAGCCCCCCGGCCCGTCCGCCGGGGGGCTTCTCGCGGTACGTCGTGGGGCAGGGCCGGGTCAGCGGGTGACCACGAACCGTTCGTTGGGCACACAGTGGGTCATGGTGAGGCCCTGGACGTCGCGCGGCGGGTTGTTCCCCAGGTTGCGCAGCCGCTCCTTGTCCTCGTCGGTGAGGTCCTGGCTCTGCAGCGGCTCCAGGTGGGCGACGTCCTTCGCGCCGATCCCCAGGCCCTCGCCGACCCGGGTGCCGAAGTCGTTCTCGACGAGCAGGAAGTGCCAGACCATGCGCTCCTGGACCGGACGGTCGCACTGGGAGAGCAGGTCGATCATGTTCTTGACCAGGTCGTCCCGCTCCCACTCCTCCAGCAGGCAGTAGCGCTGGCCGGCCTGCAGGTAGTCGTTGGTGCGCGGGATGCGCTTGCGGGTGAGGCGTCCGCTGATCTCCGGCCCCTGCTCGTCGTGGGTCGGATAGTGCGCCTCGCGCAGTCCGCCCAGGATGGACGGCTCGTAGTTGACGATCGGGTTACCGCCCCCGCCGTCGACGTGGTACGCCATCTGGCCGTCGCGCTGGTTGGTGCGCACGAGTCCGTGGTCGGGCTGGTTGACCGGGAGCTGCAGGTAGTTGGGGCCCACCCGGTAGCGCTGGGTGTCGCTGTAGGAGAAGGTGCGGCCCACCAGCATCTTGTCGTCGGAGAAGTCCAGGCCGTCGACCAGCACGCCGGTGCCGAAGGCGATCTGCTCGGACTCGGCGAAGAAGTCCTCCGGGCAGCGGTCGAGCACCATGCGGCCCACCGCCTTGGGCGGGAACTCCTGCTCGGGCCAGGTCTTGGTGTCGTCCAGCGGGTCGAAGTCGAGCTCCGGGTGCTCGTGGTCGTCCATCATCTGGACGAGGAGCTCCCACTCCGGGTACTCGCCGCGCTCGATCGCGCCGTAGAGGTCCGCCGTCGCGTGGCCCACGTCCTGCGCCTGCAGGTTGGCGGCGTCCTCCTCGGTCATGCTCCTGACGCCCTGCTTGGGCATCCAGTGGTACTTCACCAGCTTGGTCTCGCCCTGCTGGTTGACCCACTTGTAGGTGTTGACGCCGAAGCCCTGCTGGTGCCGGTAGTCGGCCGGGATGCCGCGCGGGCTGAACAGGTTGACCAGCATGTGCATGGACTCCGGGGTCTGCGACATGAAGTCGAAGATCCGGCGGGGCTGCTGGACGAAGGTGACCGGGTCCGGCTTGAGGGCGTGGATGACGTCCGGGAACTTGATGGCGTCCCGGATGAAGAAGACGCCCAGGTTGTTGCCGACCAGGTCCCAGTTGCCGTCCTCGGTGTAGAACTTCACCGCGAAGCCGCGCGGGTCGCGGTTGCACTCCGAGGAGTCGCGCCCGCCGATCACCGTGGAGAAGCGGCAGGCGACCCTGCTGCGCCTGCCCTTCTCCTGGAAGAGCTTCGCCCGGGTGTACCGGTCGATGGGCTCGTCGCCCCACGCGCCGTAGGCCTCGAAGTATCCGAAGGCGGTCGCCCCACGGGCGTGCACCACCCGCTCCGGAATCCGCTCGCGGTCGAAGTGGCTGATCTTCTCGAGGAACTGGTAGTTCTCCAGCGTGGCGGGCCCCCGCGCGCCCACGGTGCGCTGGTTCTGGTTGTCGTAGACGAAGTGTCCCTGCCGGTTGGTCAGGATCTCCCTGTCGTCACCCTGCGCGGGGCCCTTGCTGGATACGTCCGTCATGCGGGGGTGCTCCTTCGGCTGGCTCGCCGCGCTCACGCACCGTATACGGGCGCGCGACGCACGGTCATGGGGCTTTTAAGGTTTTAGCACTTTTTGTCCACGGCGGCGAACGGCCACTCGTCGCGAGCCACCCGATGACCGCTTTGCGCGCATAGGCGAGGTTTCGTGGGGGTACGCGGGTGGCTATCGGCGAGCCGAGGGAGAGACCCATGTCGACTGCACAGCCCGACGAGTCCCGCGCCTCCTTCGAGGGGGTCACTCCGGACGGGAAGCTCCATGCCCGACCCGACTCCGAGGTGACCCCCGAGGATCTTGTCCTGGCCACGGGACGCGATGTCACGCCGGACACCCTCAAGTGGGCCGAGCGCAAGCTGGCCTCCGAGGGTTCCGCCGCGCTCGAGAAACTGCTGCCCTAGCCGGGCCGGGGCGGCCGTTCCTCTCCGAGCCTTCCCCGCGTCCTTCCCTTCCCCACCGGGGGCGGCCACGACCGCCCCCGGTGGCGCGCGTGCCCGTGCTCCGGTCCGCCCCGGCCCGCAGCACGGTTTCCGTCCCGGGCGCGGGACGCTTGCCTTGACGTCGGCGTCAAGCCGTACCGTCGTCGGCATGCGAATCGGCGAGCTGGCCGCTGAGGCCGGGACCACCACCCGCACCCTGCGGTACTACGAGTCGCGCGGACTGCTGTCGGCGCGGCGGGACGGCAACGGGCATCGCACCTACGACGAGGGCGACCTGGCGCAGGTGCGGCAGATCAGGATGCTGCAGGACTTCGGCTTCGGCCTGGAGGAGACGCGGCCCTTCGTGGAGTGCCTGCGCGCGGGTCACGCGGAGGGGGACTCCTGTCCGGCCTCGCAGCTGGTGTACCGGCGCAAGCTCGACGAGCTCGACTCGATGATCGAGCAGTTGCGTGGGGTCCGGGAGAAGGTCGCCCGGCAGCTGGTCCGGGCCGAGCGGACGCGCGACGGTCTGGCCGCCGAGGCGCTGGTTCCGGGGGGCCCGGAGCCCGTCTGCGAACTGGGAGGACGAGGATGATCAGGGCGAAGGGCGTGGCCGAGGTGTCGGACGCCGATTTCACGGCGGAGGTCCTGGGGGCGGAGCTGCCGGTGCTGGTGGAGTTCACCGCCGACTGGTGCCCGCCGTGCCGGCAGATGGCCCCGGTGCTGACCGCGCTGGCCGCGGAGGAGGGCGAGCGGCTGAAGGTGGTGCAGCTGGACGTGGACACCAGCCCGGAGACGACCAACCGGTACGGCGTGCTGTCCATGCCGACGTTCATGCTGTTCCGCGGGGGCGAGCCGCTGCGCTCCATGGTGGGCGCACGGCCCAAGCGGCGGCTGCTCGCGGAGCTGGAGGAGGCCCTGTAGGCCGCCCACGGCAGGCAGCGCGCGAGGACGCGCCGGGGATCCTGCCGGGGCCGCCACGGAGGCGGAGCCTGGGCGGTCCGCCGGAAAATGCGGGTGACGTGCGACGACGCCCCCACGAGAATGGGCGTCACGCGGATCGGGCACCTACCTCCGCGGCGCGACCAGGGGAGGCGGCCACCATGACCACCGTTGCGAATGTCCTGCTGTCCGGGATCGTCGGCTCCACGGCGTACGGGCTCGCCCACGCGGGTTCCGACGTGGACCGGCTCGGCGTCTTCGCCGTCCCCACCGTGGACCTGCACGGGCTGCGGCGGCCGAAGGAGTCGCACGTCACCACCGCACCGGACCGCACGCTGCACGAGGCGGCCAAGTGGTGCCGGCTCGCCCTCTCCGGCAACCCCACCGCCATGGAGCTGGTGTGGCTGCCCGAGGAGCTGTACGAGGTGCGCACCCCGCTGGGGGACGAACTGGTGGCGATCCGCGCTTCGTTCCTCAGCGCCGGGCGGGTACGCGACGCCTATCTCGGCTACGCCGTCCAGCAGTTCCGGCGACTGGAGCGGCGGGGCGACGGTTCCTTCTCCGCGGACCTGCGGAAGCGCACCTCCAAGCACGCGCGCCACCTGAAACGGCTCTGCGTGCAGGGGCTGGAGCTGTACACGACCGGCTCACTGACCCTGCGGGTCGACGATCCGCAGGAGTTCCACGACTTCGGCGCCCGGGTCGCGGCGGACCCCTCGGCCGCGGAACCCCTGCTGCGCCACTACGAGTCCGCCTTCGCGGAGGCCCGCAGCGTCCTGCCGGAGGCCCCGGAGGAGGGCGCCGTGGAGGCCTGGTTGCACCGGGTCCGCGCGCACTTCTACGAGCCCGCGGCCCAGGGCGAGCCGGTGGCTTGACCTCGAGCGTGGTCGAGGTCGCACGGTGGGGGCATGACGTCCTTCGCGCACGACACGAGCCGCCTGCCCGCCGACCCCGAGGGAGAGACCGCCGCACTGCGCGCCCTGGTGGCGACCGTGGAGCGGGTGCAACAGGAGGAACTGGTCGAGGAGTTCGTGGCGCTCTTCCACGCCGACGCCCTCTGGACCACCAGCGCCGGCGCCCGGCTGTACGGGCGTGAGGCCATCGCCGACTTCACCGCGAAGGCGCTCCCCGGATGGAGCGCGGGGGGCGCCCGCGCCACCTACGAGGTGGAGCACGTGAGCTTCGTCCGGCCCGACGTCGCCGCGGTCAAGGTCCGCCAGCGCTACTTCGCCGCGGACGGCACGCCGGACGGAGAGGGATCCCCGCTGTACGTGGCGTCCAAGGAGCAGGGGCGCTGGCTCCTGACCGCCTGCCAGAACACCGCCGTGCGACCCACGGACTGACGGAGGGCGGCGCCGCGGTGTCCCTCCGCCCGGGACCCAAGGGCGGGCCCGGTGCCGGGGCACGGCGTCAGGAGGCCCCCTCGTCTCGGGCGGTGCGGGAGGCCAGGCGCTCGTAGCGCTGCCGGGCCGCCTGCTGGGTGCCCAGGCCGAGCCCGAAGGCGATCTCCTGCCAGGTCATGCCCCGGCCGCGGGCCATCTGCAGCAGACCGGTCTCCAGCTCGTCCAACTCGCCCCGCACCAACGGCAGAAGGGTGAGTGCGGCGGTGATGTCGGCCTTGTCGACCTCGGGCTCGCCGTCCTCCAGGCGGGCGGCGCCGCTGAGCAGGAACGCGACCGTGCGCACCGCCTCGTGCGGTGCGGGGAGCATCGGGTTGGTCTGGCGGCGGCGCTGCTCCTCGGTCGCGGCGTGCCGCTCGGCGATGCGGAAGAGGGCGCCGGGGGCGCGTCGCGACCTGGCCTCCTCGGGGTCCGGCGGCTGGAAGGGATCGGCGACGGGCTGCTCAGGGGTTTCGGACATGCCTCCAGGGTCGGCGCAGCGTCGCCTGTTGTCAATATTTCGTTGTGAACGAATCGTTCACACGGTCAGGCGGGCGCGCCCAGGCCGTCCACGAGCCGATTGAGGAACCGGTCGAAGGTCGCTTCCGGATCGACGGGCCGGCCGGGCGAGGCGAGCGCCTCCGCGAGTTCCGGGTGGCGGCCGTCCGCGGCGACCTCGGCGAGGTACCGGGCCTCGGCGGCCAGCCGGTCGGGGGTCCGCGAGGCCGAGGCCTGGGCGACCTCGTAGGCCACGTGTCCCGCCACGAAGGCGGTCACCTGCGCGAACACCTCCACCCTGGCCGCCCCGTCCAGGCCGGTCGGGCGCAGCGCGGCGAGTACGTACTCCAGGAAGGCGAGGGTGCGGGGGCCCGGGCTGCGGCGGTCGGCGAGGGCGGCCGGGAGCCACGGATGGCGGAGCATGTGGGCCCGCTGCCACCGGGCGACGGCCTTGAGGTCGGCCCGCCAGTCCCCGGTGGGTTCGCGGCCGGCCGGGAGTTCGCCGGCGACGTGGTCGACCATCAGCTCCAGCAGTGTGGCCTTGTCCGGGGCGTAGCTGTACAGGGACATGACGCCGGCACCGACCCGGGCGGCGACCCGCCGCATGGTGACGGCCTCCAGCCCTTCGGCGTCCGCCAGTTCGACGGCGGCGGCGACGATCCCGTCCCGGGTGAAGCCCGGCCGTCGGCCCCGGCGCGGCCGGTCCTGTCCCAGCCACAGCTCCCGCGGGTCCACTCCCCCGGCGCCGGAGGTCTCCTCAGCCGGCATCCGCAGCCACCCTGCCCTCGCTCACGGGCCGCGCACTCCACGGCCTTGCGTCCGCCATCCAAGCATGCCCTATTCTCGTACAAGGTACGAGAACTGTCGGGCCGGACACGCCCGATCCGCCCAGGACGAGGAGACGGCGATGCCGCCCTGCCCGAACCACCCCGCACGGACGGCACGTCGGACATCGGCCGCAGGAAGACCGCCGCTCTCCTCCCGGCCTCCGCGCTTCTCCCGGCCGCCGCTTTCCTCGCGACTGCTGCGGGCGACCTGGCGCGGACTGCCTGCCCGGCGTCACCGGGTGGGTCTGGAGCGGGGTCTGTCCGTCGCCGCCGCCGACGGCAGCGTGCTGGTCACCGATCACTGGTTCCCGCGCACCGAGGGAGACTTCCCCACCTTGCTGGTGCGCTCGCCGTACGGACGTGGCCTGCCCTGGTCGCCGATGTACGGGCTGCTCTTCGCGGAGCAGGGCTTCCACGTCGTGCTGCAGAGCTGCCGTGGCACGGGAGGCTCGGGCGGCTCGTGGCACCTGTGGCGCAACGAAACGGCCGACGCCCTGGCCACCGTCGAGTGGCTCCGGAAGCAGCCCTGGTTCGACGGCCGGCTGGGCACGGTCGGTCCCAGCTACCTGGGCTACACCCAGTGGGCGCTGGCCGCCGCCCCTCCCCCGGAGCTGAAGGCGATGGCCGTGCAGCTCGGCCTGCACGATCCGCACGGCTACTTCCACTCGGGCGGTGTCCTGCACCTGGAGAACGCCCTGATCTCCGGCGTCGGCCTGACGTACCAGCACCAGGGGGTGCTCAGGTTCGCGGCGGCGGCCAACCGGTTGCGCCGCGACGTCCGCCGCGTCGCCGCCGCCTGGCCGATGCGTCCCGCCTGGCGCAAGGCGCTGGGCGAGGACACCGGGTGGCTGGACGAGGCCCTCTCCCGGCCGGACGCCGACGACCCGTACTGGGCGGGCGCCTCCCTGGCCGGGGCCGCGGACGGGCTGCGGGTGCCCGTCGCGCTGATCACCGGTTTCCACGACGCCCTGGCGGGCCAGACCTTCGAGCAGTACGCCCGGCTGCGCGGATCCGGGTGCGAGGTGTCGCTGCTCGCCGGCCCCTGGACGCACGGCTCGGCGCTCCGGGAGGGCTGGGCGGAAGGGTTCGCCGAGATGCTGGCCTGGCTGCGGGCGCACCTGTGCGGCGACCCGTCGGCGCTGCGACCGACCCGGGTGCGGGTCCACGTCGGCGGTACGGATGTGCGGCGCGACCTCGCGGACTGGCCGCCCGCCGCAGCGGAGCCGTCGCCCTGGTTCGCCGCGCCCGGTGGACGGCTGGGTCCGGGGCGCCCCGAAGGACCCGAGGCCGTGGCCTCGTTCCGTTACGACCCCGCCGACCCGACGCCGTCGCTCGGCGGTCCGCTGCTCTCCCCCGGCGCCGGCCCCCAGGACAACGCCGAGCTGGAGGCGCGGGAGGATGGTGACCTTCACCGGGGCGCCGCTCGTCACGGCGCTGGAGGTGACGGGGCGGGTCTCGGCGCGCCTGAGGGTCTCCGCGGACACCGGACGAGGCCACGTCTTCGTCCGGCTCTGCGACGTCGACGCGCGGGGCCACTCGGTGAACGTCTGCGACGGTCTGGCGACGGTGGACGCAGAGGCGGGCGCGATCGTGGAGCTGACCATCCCGATGGGCGACACGGCGCACCGCTTCGACACCGGGCACCGGGTCCGCTGGCAGGTCAGCGGCGGCGCCCACCCCCGCTTCGCCCGCCACCCGGGCACCGCGGAGACGGCGGCCGCGGCGGTGACAAGGACCGCGGTCGAGGTCACCCTCCACCCGGGTTGCGTGCTCCTGCTGCCGGCCGCGGAGGACGGGTGAGCGGCCGAGGTCAGCCGGTGGGCAGGAGGAACTCCGGGCGGTCGAGGACCCGCAGCCAGCTGCCGTCGGGCTGGCGGCGGACGACCTGCGCCCGGGCGCCCGCGCCGTCCTTGGGCGGGGTCGCGGTGAGGGCGATGCCGTCGGCGACCAGCGTGGGCAGTGGCTCCTCCGGCTCGAAACGAGGGCCGGAGGCCAGCACCTTCTCCCAGAGCGCCCGGATGGCCTCCCGGCCGACGGTGGTGGAGCCGGGCGGGTAGGCCATCACCGCGTTCTCCTCGTAGAGCGCTGCCACCCCGGCCGCGTCACCGGCGTTGGACCTCTCGACGAAGAGGCGGGTGATGTCCTCGGGACGCATGGCCTTCTCGGCGTCGGCGGTCATGGTGTTCCTCCCTGTCGGGACGGCGAAGGCGGGTCTCCATCGCTTCGCCTCCAGCCTCTGCCGGGCGGTGCCAGAAGTCCAACAGATGATGGCTCTGGCTACTAGAATCAGCAGTCATGGAACTGCGTCAGCTGGAGTACTTCGTCGCGGTCGCCGAGGAGCGGAACTTCACGCGGGCTGCGGAGCGGGTGCACATCAGTCAGTCCGGGGTGAGCGCCCAGGTCCGGCAGCTCGAACGGGAGCTCGGCGCGGAGCTGTTCGACCGGTCGGCCCGGGCCGCGACCCTCACGGTCGCAGGGAAGGCGGCCCTGGAGCACGCCCGGGCGGCGCTGGCCGCGGCCGAGGCGGTCCGCCGGAGCGTGGACGAGGTGACGGGACTGCTGCGCGGGCGGATCTCGGTCGGCATGGTCGTGGGGTGCACGGTGCTGCCGCTGTTCGAGGCGCTGGCCGCCTTCCACGCGGCGCACCCCGGTGTGGAGCTCTCGCTGACCGAGGACAACTCCGACCGGCTGGTGGAGGCCGTGCGCGGCGGCGCACTCGATCTGGCGCTGGTCGGGACGGCCGCCCCGCCGGAGGGGGTCGGATCGGTGACCGTGGTGAGCGAGCCGCTGGTCGCGGCCGTGGCCCCGGGACATCCGCTCGCGGGCCGGGAGCGCGCCGCGTTGCGCGAGGTCTGTGCCCATCCCCTCGTGTGCATGCCGACGGGCACCGGCCTGCGCACGGTCCTCGACCAGGCCTGCGCCGCCCAGGGGCTGCGGCCCGGCATCGCCCTGGAGGCCAGCGCGGCCGGCGCGGTGGCGGACCTGGCCGCCCGCGGCCTCGGAGTGGCGATCCTCAGCGAGTCGATGGTCGCGGGTCACGCCGACCGGCTGACCGCCGTCGCCCTGAGCGATGTCGCGGCCCCCGCGCTGCTCGCCCTGGTGTGGCGCGACGGCGTGCCCGCGGTCCCGGCGCTGCTGCGGCGGCTGCGGCAGGCGTTCGGCGTGGCCGGGTGAGCGGAGCGGGCCCGAGCGGAGCGGGTCAACGCTGCAGCCC
>NZ_JBRIOU010000002.1:1519695-1529619 GCF_053474865.1 Streptomyces sp. CO7 | reverse complement strand
GAACACGGCGACCCGGGCGGGGCGAGTGAACGCGGCGGCCCGGGCGCGGCGCGCCGGGGCTAGCCGGTGCGTTCGCCGGGCCAAAGGGCCGTGCCGTCGCGCCAAGCGCCGTCCGGGTCCAGGGCCGCGGCCCGGTCGAGGTCCTGCCGGGCGCCCTCGGCGCGGCCGGCCGCCTCGCGGGCACGGGCGCGGCCCACGAGCGCCCAGAGGTCGTCGGGGGAAAGGTCCAGCGCGGCGGTGAAGTCGGCCTCCGCCTCGGCCGGGCGGGCGGACTCGAGGCGCACGATGCCCCGTTCGACCAGCGCCCAGCGGTAGTCGGGGGCGAGCGCGAGGGCCGCGGTCAGGTCGGCCGCCGCCTCGTCGAGGCGCCCCGCCAGGCGGTGCGTCTTGCCCCGTTCGGCCAGCGCCCAGGCGTGGTCCGGCCGCGCGGCCAGCGCCGCGGTCAGGTCGGCCACGGCCTCCTCGTAGCGGCCGGCCTGCCGGTGGCTCCGGCCGCGGCATCCGAGCGCCCAGAGGTACCCGGGGTCGAGGGCGAGGGCGGCGGTGAAGTCGGCGACGGCCTCGTCGAACCGGCCGGCCTGCTGGTGCACCTGACCGCGGGACCCGAGCGCCCGCACCTGACCGGGGTCCAGCGCCAGCGCGGCGGTGAAGTCGGCGACGGCCTCGTCGAACCGCCTGGCCCGGCGGTACGCCTCGCCCCGCTGCGACAGCGCCCGGGGGTCGGCGGGGTCGAGGCGGACGGCGACGTCCAGATCGCGCACGGCCGCCTCGGGACGCCCGGCCCGCAGGTGGGCGCGTCCGCGGTGGAACCGGGCGGCCGCGTTGTCGGGGCCGAGGGCGATCGCCCGGTCGAACTCGGCGACGGCCGCGTCCTCCTGGCCGCCCGCCTCCAGCCGGCGTCCGCGCACCACGTGCGCGTGGGCCTGGGCGGCCGCGTCGAGCGGGCTCAGGGGGGTCAGCAGTGCGCCGAGCGCGGCGACGAGCGGATCCGCCGCCTCCGCCGTCGCCCCGCGCAGGCGCTCGGCCCAGGCGCCCAGGGCCTCGTCCTGGGTGTCCTCCGCCGCTCGGGTGAAAGCGTCGAACCACTGCCGCAACGCGTCCGGCGAGGCCTCGGCCGCGTGTACGGCCTCCTCCAGCGCGCCGGTCAGACAGCCGGCGGGGTGGGCGCAGAGCCGGTGGTACATCTCGTCCAGCCGGTGACGGCGCCAGCGGGCGTCCTGGCGGCGCCGGGCGGCGGGCAGGTTCACCTCCAGACCGGCGCGCCAGGCGGCGTGCGCGTCGGCCAGCCGGAGGTGGACCGCCGTCCAGCCCTGGGGCGAACGCGCCCGCTCCCGCCGGACCATCCCGGCGCGCACCACGGCGTGGTACTTCTTGAACTCGCCGCTGCCGCTCACGAACGGCTGTCCGCACAGCCAGGCCCACAGCCCGCGCGCCTCCTCGGGCACCGCCGCGGCGAACACGTCCTCGTTGAGCCGGGGCGCGAGGGCGCAGGTCAGCACCGCCTCGCGGCACAGCGGGTCGGCGATCCAGCGCACGAACCGTTCCACCGCGGTCTCCGCGGCGTCCCCGTCCGCGTCGACGGCGGCCGCGCTCTCCGGGCGGGCCAGGGCCAGCAGGTCGGCCAGCAGCGGCAGGCCCATGGAGAGCCGCACCACCGCGTCCACCGTCGCCGGCTCGGTGACGCCCCGCCGGGCGAGCAGTTCACGGGTCTCCTGCTCGGTGAACGCCTCCAGCGGCACGTACCGGCCCTGGGCCATGAGCCCGGACCAGTCGTGCTCGTCCAGGTCGTCGCGGCCGGCCAGCACGACCATGACGTTGACCGGCAGCGGACCGAACCCGTCGCGCAGCATGGTGCGCAGCCAGGCGTCGAGGTGCCGGCCGGTCTGCTCCCAGGTGTCCAGGAACAGCACCACCCAGGGACGCTCCTCGCACAGGCCGTCCAGTGCGGTCACGAACTCCCGGCTGACGGCGTCCAGTTCGGGTGCGCGTCCGCGCGTCCGGCGGCCGCGCACCCGCTCGCGCATCTGGTCCATGCCCTCGGCGACCACGTCGGGGTCCACCATCGTGGCGATGAGTCCGCCACCGGGCAGGACGGTCGACGCGCCGCCGAGGACGGCCCGGGAGATCGCCCGGCTCGCCGGGGTGGGACCGTCGTCGGCCGCTCCGTCGAGGTCGACCGGCTCGGCGGCGGCCTCCTGCTCCCGGCGGTACTGCTCGACCGCCCGGTCGAACGCCTTCAAGGGCCGTGTGGCGTCCGACAGTTGACCGGCCAGTGCGATCATCGCGGACAGGATCCCGTGCACGTCGTTCTCGTCCACGGCGGCGGTGGCGGCGCCCGCCTGCCGGGCGGTCTCCCGCCACTGCCGCAACAGTTTGGACTTGCCGACGCCGCCGACACCGCGCACGTGGAAGAGGTACAGGGCGGGGTCGGTCGGCGAGAGCGGGTCCTTGGCCAGGTTCCGCGCGAAGAACGCCATCTCCTCGCGTCGCCCCACGAACCGGTCCAGCGCCCGCAGGGCCGTCAACTCACCACGTGATACCCGTCGTTGCTGTCTCGGCATGTGCGCGTTCCTCCCTCGTCCGGCCCCACGGTACGACGTCCCCGGGCCGCTCGTGGTTGCCCCGCGCGCCGTGCCGGGCGGCCCGTGGACGTCACCGGTCCGCGGGACGCGTCGTTCATATTCCGGTGCGGTCGCGCGGGTGCGCGCTCTAGGGTGGCGCGGTGCACACGCGAATGATCATTCTCAACGGCGGTTCCAGCGCGGGGAAGTCCGGCATCGTGCGGTGTCTGCAGTCCGTGCTGCCGGATCCGTGGCTCGCCTTCGGCTGCGATTCCTTCGTCGACGCGCTGCCGGCGCGGATGCAGTCCTCGCAGGACGGCATCGTGCTCGGGGCGGACGGCGAGGTGACGGTCGGCGCCGAGTTCCGGGCGCTGGAGGCCGCCTGGACCGAGGGCATCGTGACGATGGCCCGCGCGGGCGCCCGGGTGATCATCGACGAGGTCTTCCTCGGCGGGGCGCAGTCGCAGCAGCGGTGGCTGCGGGCCCTGGACGACCTGGACGCTCTCTGGGTGGGTGTGCGGTGCGACAGTGCCGTCGCCTCGGGGCGGGAGATCGCCCGCGGGGACCGCGTCCGGGGGATGGCGGCGTCGCAGGCCGACCTGGTCCATCGGGGCGTCTCCTACGACCTCGAGGTGGACACCACCCGCGCCGAGTCGCTGGAGTGCGCCCGGGCGATCGCGGCCCGCGTCCGCTGACCCGTTCCGCACGGGGTCCGGGCGGCGCCGGCGGGTGCGCGCCGCGATCCGTCACACGCCGACCGCGCCGTCGATCCGTTCGCCGGTGAACCGGCGCTCGCTGTCGGCGCCGTCGGCCAGTTGGACGCGACGCTCCGGGATTTCCATGACCCCATCGTCCAACGCGGCGCCGTCCGCCGGCCGGGGATCGGCCGGATCGCGCAAGCGTCGCGCCGCGGCGCCCGCCTCGGGTCACGACCGCTCGCAGGCGCCCTGCAGTCGGTCCACCGCGATCGGTCCACCGCGGCGTGACCGATCACGGCCGTGATCGTTTCACCCGGCATGCGATCACTTACACAGCTGCGCCGTTCCGCCCTGGTCCTCGCCTGCGGACTCGTCCTGACGGCGGGCCTGTCCTCCACCGCGTCCGCCGACATGTCCGCCGCGGCGCCGGGCGCCGTCGCCGCGAAGGGCCAGTTCCACTGGATCGGCGCCAAGGGCACCCCGTACTTCGTCGAGAATCCGCCCACCGGCGAGTGCCTCGGCATGGCCGAGAAGGGACGCGCCGCGCAGAACCGGACGAACGTCAGGGCGACCGTCTACGCGGGCAAGAAGTGCGGCGGGGCCGCCAAGCGCCTGGCGGCGGGACAGAAGGCGCCGAAGGGCTTCGCCTTCAACAGCGTGCGCTTCGGGCGCTGACCGCCCACGGCGTTTCCTCCCCCGCCCACCGCGGCCCCTGCCCGCGCTCCCGCCACCGCGGTCCATGCGTCAGCCGAGACCGCGGTGGGCGGCCCAGAGCTCACCGGCACGGGTCGCGGCCGCCGTGATCAGGGCCGTGAGCTCGGGTCGGTCGGCCGGGACGGGGAACGACACGTAGGCGCCGCGGCCGCCCGCCGTCGGGCGGCCGTAGGCCTTCGCGGCGAGGGTTCCGTCCGGGAGGAGGCGGATGTTCAGCGTGGACAGGGTGAACTCCTGCCCGCGCCTGACGTCCGTCCAGCGAAGCGCCTCCGGGACGGTGAGGTTGATTGCCAGCGCGCTGACGTCGACGGTGGCGCCGGCTTCTCCGGGCTGATCACTGTTCATCAGGACACCGTGCCCGCTCCGGCGAGGTCACGGAAGGCGTTCTCGAAGGCCGTGCGGGTGGTGGCGGCCCGGGTCCGGTCGAGGATGCCGAACACGACGTGCGCGAACCGTCCCTCGAACCTCCCGCCCGGGGCGAGCAGGCCGCGGAAGGCCTGGGCGACCTCGGCCGGGTCGTTCATGAAGACCCCGCAGCCCCAGGCGCCGAGCACCAGCCGCCGGTAGCCGTGCGCCGCCGCCGTCTCCAGCACGCGCCCGGCCCGGGAGGCCAGGGCGGCGGGGACCTCGGCGACGCGGTCGGGGGCCTTCCGGGCGATGACACCGGCGTTGGGCGCGGGGGCGGTGAGGAAGCCGGCCGTGTACGGCTCGTCCAGCAGACGGCCGCGGTCGTCACGGAAGACCGGCACCGCCGGGGAGTGGATCACCCGGTCCGAGTAGAACGGGTCCCGGTCGGCCCGGTGGTGCTCGTAGTACTCGGGCGCGCGCAGCAGACAGGTGTACAGGGCCGAGCCCCGGCAGAGCGCCTCCTCCTGCGCCTGCGCCCCGTTGAGGTAGCCGCCGCCGGGATTGCGCGCCGAGGCGAAGTTCAGCACCGCCATCGGGTCCGTGCTCCTGCCGGCGAGGCGGCGCGCGGCCTCCAGGCTGCTCTCCGCGGTGACCTCGACGACGGTCCGCACCGGTACCGCGGCCGGCACCGGCACCGGGCCGGGCCCCACCATGCGGGTGCCCTCACGTGCCGCCCGCACCGCTTCGGCGATGGAGACCTCGCGTCCGTCGGGCCCGCGGTAGAACCCCGCCGCCACGATCTCCTCGTTCTCGCGGGCGATCCCCCGCAGCCGTGCGCTCATCCGGTGTGCCGTTCCTCCTCCCGGGCAGGCGGCGCCCACCCCCGACCGGGCACAGTAGCCGCGACGCGCCTCGCGTCCCCACCGGTTTTCCGCGCGGTGAAGAACCCAGCGGCGTCCCTGCGACCAGGCATGACACGATGTGCCGGGGGAGGTGATGTCCGGATGGACGAGCAGGCAGACAGGCTGACGGACGGGCTGACGGGCGGGACGGCGGACGAGCTGCTGCTCGCCGCGATCCACGCGTATGACGTGGACAGGGCCAGGGAACTGGTCGAGGGCGGCGCCGATCCCGACCGTTCGTTGCCGGACGGGACGACCCCGCTCTCGCTCGCCGTCGCCTCGGGCTCCCCCGGGCTGGTGGACGCCGTGCTCGGGAAGGAACCGCGGCTGCGCCTGCCGGCGCGGGAGCGCGAGAGGTTGCTGGCCCTGGCCCGGCGTTGGTACGACACGGGGGCCGAGACCGAGGTGCGCAGGCTCACCGGGGCGCCCGGCGACGCCGAGGTGGTGCGCATCGTGGACGAACCGTACATCGACTGGGACTGGCAGGACCCGGACATCGAGCGGATCACCCTCGGCGGCCGTACCGTCCGGGCCGGGCACGGGGCGGTCCTCACCAAACTCGAATGGGCGTTCCGCGTTCTCACCCCGCCCGGGGAGCTGATCGGGCGCGCCGCCCGCACCGACGCGCGACATGTGGACTTCTGGGAGTCCATCTGGGTCCTCATGCAGCGCGGCAGCGACCGGACCTGGCAGTCCGTCCTGGCGCACCGGAGCCACCCCGACAGAGGCCACCGCCTGTTCGTCGCGGAGCACCTGCGGTGCCTGGGGGTCACCATGGCGCTCGAAGGTATCCGGCAGCGGGAGGCGGACCGCGTCCTCGTCGCCTGGACCGCGCAGGAGGCTGACTCCGAGGTGCTGGCCGGCGTGCTGAACGCGTTGGCCACGGCGGACGACGGAGCGGGCGCCGTCGTCCTTCCCCATGCCGGGCATCCCGACGCCCGGGTGCGCCGTGCGGCCGCCGACTGCCTGCTGAGGTGGCCGTCCGCGCCTTCGTCGGCCGCCCTCGCCGCCCTCACGGCCTTGGCGGGGGACGACGACCCGGGGGTGCGGGAGGCGGCGGCGACGGCCGCCGGTCGCCGCCGGCATCCCCAGACCCGGCGGATCCTCCTGGAGCTGCTCGACGACACGGTCCACACCGTCCGTCTGTCCGCCGCGAACGCGCTCGCCGGGTCACGCGACCCGCATCCGTCGGTAGCCGCAGCGCTGTGGGGGCTCCTCGACGAGGACGATCAGGAGTTGCGTCTTGAGGGGGCGCACGGGTTGTCGCTGCTGGACGATCCCCGCACCCCCGAGGCCCGGGATCGTGTCGGCCCGCTGCGTCCCGAGTTCCTCGAGGACGTGCGCACGTACGGCCTGCGGGCGTGGTGGGGGGAACGACGGCGCGGCGTCGGCACGGGACAGCAGTTGTGACCCGCGAACCTGGACGCGCGCCGAAGAGGCCCGGCGCCGCGCCCTCACCGGGAGGGGCGACGCCGGTCCTCGGCGCGTCGGGACGTCAGGTCAGATGAGACCCTGCGCGAGCATCGCGTCGGCGACCAGCTCGAAGCCGGCGATGTTGGCGCCGACCACGTAGTTGCCGGGGCTGCCGTAGCGCTCGGCGGTGGTGTGGCAGGAGTCGTGGATGTGGCGCATGATCTCCGCCAGACGCTCCTCCGTGTGGGCGAAGCTCCACGAGTCGCGGGAGGCGTTCTGCTGCATCTCCAGGGCGCTGGTGGCCACGCCGCCGGCGTTGGCCGCCTTGCCCGGGCCGAAGGCCACACCGGCCTCCTGGAAGACGCGGACGGCCTCCGGGGTGGTGGGCATGTTGGCGCCCTCGGCGACGGCCTGGACGCCGTTGCGCACCAGGGCGACGGCGTCGGCCTCGTGCAGCTCGTTCTGGGTGGCGCAGGGCAGGGCGACGTCCACCGGGACGCTCCACAGGCCGGCGCCGGGGACGTAGGTGGCGCTGTCGCCGCGGGCCTCGGCGTACTCGGAGACGCGGCCGCGGCGGACCTCCTTGATCTCCTTGAGGAGCTCGAGGTCGATGCCCTTCTCGTCGACGACGTAGCCGCCGGAGTCGGAGCAGGTCACCACGGTCGCGCCGAGCTGGTGGGCCTTCTCGATCGCGTAGATGGCGACGTTGCCGGAGCCGGAGACCGCGACGCGCCGGCCGTCGAGCGAGCCGCCGCGGCTGCGCAGCATCTCCTGGGTGAACAGGACGCAGCCGTAGCCGGTGGCCTCGGTGCGCGCCTGGGCGCCGCCCCAGCCGAGGCCCTTGCCGGTGAGGACGCCGGACTCGTAGCGGTTGGTGATGCGCTTGTACTGACCGAACAGGTAGCCGATCTCGCGACCGCCGACGCCGATGTCACCGGCGGGGACATCGGTGTACTCGCCGAGGTGGCGGTGGAGCTCGGTCATGAACGACTGGCAGAACCGCATGATCTCGGCGTCCGAACGGCCCTTGGGGTCGAAGTCGGAGCCGCCCTTGCCGCCGCCGATGGGCATGCCGGTGAGCGCGTTCTTGAAGATCTGCTCGAAGCCGAGGAACTTCACGATGCCCAGGTTCACCGACGGGTGGAACCGCAGGCCGCCCTTGTAGGGGCCGAGCACGCTGCTGAACTCGACGCGGAAGCCGCGGTTGACGTGGATGTTGCCGGCGTCGTCCGACCACGGCACGCGGAAGATGAGCTGCCGCTCGGGCTCGGCCATGCGCTCGACGATCCGCGCGTCGACCAGCTCGGGCCGCCGCTCGAGCACGGGGTCGAGGGACTCCAGTACCTCGCGCACGGCCTGGTGGAACTCGGTCTCACCCTGGTTGCGACGGAGAATCTCCGCGTACAGCGACTCGATGACGCGCATGTGCAGCCCGTGACCTCTCGTGGTCGGAATGATCTGTGCGCCCCGTCCCGGGGGCGGTCAAGAGGGTTCCCCTCGCCGTTGAGGACGCCGCCGCGGGCCACCCGAGAGCGGGGATGCCCGTGCGCGCGACGCGCAGAACCGTTCGTGCACCTCCATTGTCCCAGTGGTCCCACCGATTCCATCGACCGTATCCACATGGCGGACACCACTCACCGCTCAGCGGTCACCCTCAGTGGCCCACCTCACACATACCGTCGTCCCGGCGGACGCGCCATCGGAGCGACGGGCGCGCCGGGGCCGTCACCCCGTGGCCGCACCGTGGTCCACGAGCGCAAGGCACAGCAGGGCGAGGGACGCCGTGCACAGCAGGGTCCGGACGTGGTTGGCGCGGACCCACGGCCGCTCGAAACGGTTCCGCACCGCCGCGAGACCGACGGCTCCGGCCTGCGCGCCCGCCTGCTCGAGGTCGTTGTTGAGCGGGATGTTGACGCGCGCGGTCAGCAGGACCGCGGCCAGGTACAGGGCGGTCGCCGCCACCACCGGGACGAGGCCGCCGCCCGCGTCCCGGTCCACGGCGAGCAGAACCACGGCCGCCACGTCGCACACCAGCGCTCCCCCGTAGCCGAGGAGGAACCAGCCGTTCAGGATGGCGACGTTGATGTTCCGCATCGTCTCCACCACGGTCCGGTCGTCCGTCCTGGCCAGCCCCGGCATCACCGCGATCGAGAAGGCCTGGAACAGACCGGCCGTCAGACCGGTGGTCACCGTCGCGGCGACCAGGACGACGAAGCGAGCCGTCTCCATCTCCATGGCGTGTTCCCCCCTGACGTCGTCGGCCGCCGCACGGCGGTGCCCGAGCGGCGGTGGGACACGCCGCAGCCTACGGCCGGATCACCGAGCCGTCCGGTGCTCCGCGACTCCGGGGCGGCCTGTGGCCGCCGATGCGAAGCTCGCAACGCGCCGGCTTCGCGGGCGGAGCACACCGTCGGGTGGAGCCGGGGGCCCATGGGTCCCCCCGCCCCCAAGCCTTTGGGCCCGTCAGCGGGTTTCGGCCAAAGTGTGCGCGACGAGGGCGTTGGCGTGGCCGTGCCCGAGGCCGTGCTCGCTCTTGAGCCAGGCGACCAGCTCCATGTGGCGGGTCAGCGACGAGGCACGGATCAGGTCCTTCCATTCGGCGATCGGACGGCCGTACTTCTTCTCGATGGAGGGGAAGTAGCTCGCGGGTCCCTTCACGGGTGCGGTCATGCGGTCTCTCCTGCGGGGTGCCGTACGGGGGTCGCCGAAGCGCTGTCACCTCGTACGACCGCCCGCACCGCGCGAACTCATCGGTTCCCGCTCAGGAGATGTGCCCCTGTCCGTGGGGCGTCGCGCCGATCGGCGTCAGCACCCGGACGTAGGACAGGACCGACGCGAAGAGGATCGGCCACATCGGCAGGTGCCGGGAGTGCGGGACGCACGGGCCGTGCGTGCGCAGCACCTCTCCCCTGACCCCGCGCCCAGCATCTGCGCTGCGCCCGGACGGAGCGCGGGGTGTGCGGCCCCTCCATGCCGGTCACGGCCTTGGGCTCGTAGCCGGGAGGTGACGGGCCTTCAGGGGCGCCGCCAGGTGAGCTCGACTTGACGGCCTCGGGATGCAGGTGGGCGTCCGCGTCGCAGCCCAGGACGAGGTCGTGGCGGGTCCGGTGGAACTCGTCGTTCGAGCCGGTCGGCCTTCCCCCGTTTTGTCGGAGAGTGAGCTCCACCACGTCGGTGCGGTGAGCCATGTCACGTCCCATGTCGTGGGGCCCCGCGCGGCCCGGAGGGCGGCGGGGGCGGTCGCATCGGAGCGATCGCACCCCCATAAGATCGGCTACGGCCTAGGCC
>NZ_JBRIOU010000002.1:1516637-1519595 GCF_053474865.1 Streptomyces sp. CO7 | reverse complement strand
AGCCGACACAGCTCCGGGCCGCCCCCGGCACCACCGGGCAGCCCCGCGACGCCGCCGGGCGCGCGCCGCACGGCGCGGGTGCCCGCCCCGGCGCCGCCGCCCCGGCGGGCACCGGCCCCCGGGCGGGCGCCGTCCGGGCTTCGCCGGCCACCTGGCGGAGGGCCGCCCGCGTCGCCGGGCCGAGCATGATCGGCGAACAACGGGCGGCGCGGGTCCGGCCGTTCTACGGTGACGGCATGGACCTCAGCATCAACACCGCGTCGCTCCCGCACGACGACCCCGAAGCCTCCCTGGCCTTCTACCGCGACCTCCTCGGGTTCGAGGTCCGCGGAGACGTCGGGGAGGGCAGGATGCGCTGGATCACCGTCGGTCCCCCCGGACAGCCGGAGACCTCCGTCCTGCTGGCTCCCCCCGGCGCGGATCCCGGCGTCACGGACGCCGAACGGCGCACCATCGCCGAGATGATGGCCAAGGGCACCTTCGGCTGGATCCTGCTGGCCACCCGTCAGCTCGACGCGGTCTTCGACAAGGTCAGGGCGGGCGGCGGTGAGGTCGTGCAGGAGCCGACGGAGCAGCCCTACGGGATGCGCGACTGCGCCTTCCGCGACCCCGCGGGCAACCTGATCCGGGTGAAGGAGATCCGCTGAGCAGACCGGTCGGGACCGGTCGGGACCGGTCAGTTTTCGAGAAGCCACCGCACCCCTCGCCCGCCTAGCGTGAGGAACACAGGCGGCACGGAGGAACCGGAACACCCGGTGGTCCCGGCGAGGCGGCCATAGAGGGGAACACGATGAACAGCACCCGAGCGGCGGGCACGGTGGACGAGGCGCAGGAAGGTTTCACGGCGGAGGAGATCGCCGCGATGAAGGAGCGCGCCAAGGAGGTCCGCAAGGTCTCGCGCCGCGGCGGCGCCAAGGCCGACCCCGAGCCCGAGGTCCTCGCGAAGATCGCGGAGATGGACGAGGCCGACCGGCTCCTCGCCACCCGCGTCCACGAGATCGTCCGTGAGGCCGCCCCGGAACTCGCACCCCGGCTCTGGTACGGCATGCCCGCGTACTCCAAGGGCGGCAAGGTGCTCTGTTTCTTCAAGGCCGCGGGGAAGTTCGACACGCGCTACGCCGAGTTCGGGTTCAGCGAGGTGGCCGCCCTGGACGACGGCGCGTTCTGGCCGACCGCCTACGCCCTGACGAAGCTCACGGACGAGCTCGAGGCGCGGCTCGCCGAACTCGTCCGCAGGGCCGCGGACTGACGGCGGCGTCATGGACCGACAGCCGCGTCACCGGCTGTCCGCCGCTTCGCGGGAGGGCCGGGCCGGCAGGGGGTGACCCCCGGGGCCCGGCCCTCCCGCGTGTCCGGGGCTCCCCCGCCCGACACGCACGCGCCCGGCACGTCTCCGCCTGGCGTGACCCTCGCCGGGCATCCCACGATCGCGCGCCGCTTCTTGCTGTTAGCGGGCGTGCCGTCATCCGTGCCCGCTTCCGCCCCCTTGGCTCCCGAGGTGCGCCCTTGTGTCCTTCCGTGTCAGGGTCTTGGGTGGGAAGCCAGCGGCGTCGACTCTCTCAGGAGGGAGAACCCCGGCATGTCCGAGGCGACAGGGACGGCGGCGGCACGGTCCGGAGAGGTACTGTCCGAGGCCGGCGCCGAGGCGCTGGTCCACGGCATCTGCTTCAAGACCGGCCCGCCCCGACTGCTCGGCGTGGAGCTGGAATGGCTGGTCCACGACCTGGAGGACCCACGTACCACCGTCACCGACGAGCGGTTGGAGGCGGCGCACGCGGCGCTTCCCGGACTGCCGGTGCGCTCGCTCCTGACCGCGGAGCCGGGCGGTCAGATCGAGCTGAGCTCCCGGCCCGCGGCCTCGCTGACCGAGTGCGTGGAGACCATGCGTGCCGATCTCGCGACGGTACGGTCCATGCTGCGCGAGCAGGGGCTGACCCTGGCGGGCATGGGGCTGGACCCCTGGCAGGCGCCCCGCCGTTTCCTGCGGGAGCCCCGGTACGACGCGATGGAGCGCAGCCTGGACCGCGCGGGTCCGGCCGGCCGGACCATGATGTGCACCTCGGCCTCGGTCCAGGTCAACCTGGACGCGGGGTACGAGGAGCCGGGCCCGCTGGGGCACGTGCGGCGCTGGCGGATGTCGCACCTGCTGGGCGCGGTGCTGCTGGCGGCCTTCGCCCACTCCCCCGTCGCCGAGCGGCGCGCCACCGGCTGGCGTTCCACCCGGCAGCTGCGGTGGGCGGAGATCGGCGCGGAGCGCGCCGGTGCTCCCCCGCTGGACGCGGAGCCCCGCGCGGCCTGGACGCGGCACGCGCTGGACGCGGAGCTGATGTGCCGCCGCCGGACCGTCGGCCCGTGGGAGGTGCCCGACGGAACGACCTTCCGCGACTGGCTGCGCCGGGGCGCGGCGAGCGGGCAGGGGCCGCGGCGGGAGGACCTCGAGTACCACCTGACCACGCTGTTCCCGCCGGTGCGGCCCCGCGGCTTCCTTGAGCTGCGGATGCTCGACGCCCAGCCGGGCGACGACGGCTGGATCGTGCCGCTCGCGGTCGCGGCGGCGCTGTTCGACGACCTGGCCGCCACCGAGACCGCCTTCCGGGCCGTGAAGCCGCTCGCCGAGCGGTGCGGGCCGCTGCCCGCGCCGCACAATCCGCTGTGGACCGGCGCGGCCCGGCACGCCCTGGCCGACCCGGAGCTGCGGGAGGCCGCCGCCGTCTGTTTCGCGGCCGCGCTGGAGGCGCTGCCCCGGCTGGGGGCGGGCGCCGAGGTGGTCGACGCGGTCGGGGAGTTCACCGAGCGGTACGTCGCCCGCGGGCGGTGTCCGGCCGACGACCTGCTGGACGCCCTGCGGCAGGGGAAGGAGCTCTCCTCATGACCGACGGCACGAGCGACGGCACAACCGGCGGCACGGCCGACGCCACGCCCGCCCCCCGCGGCACGGCCGGCGCCACGCCCCCCGGC
>NZ_JBRIOU010000002.1:1509949-1516537 GCF_053474865.1 Streptomyces sp. CO7 | reverse complement strand
CCCCGGCACACCCCGTGGCGCCGGCTCCCCCGAGGCGGCCCGGGAGCGCGCCGCACGGGCCCTGACGGCGGCCCGGGAGCGCACCGCGCTGCTGACCTCCTGCCTGGGGGACCACGAACTGACCGCCCAGCACTCTCCGTTGATGTCGCCGCTGGTGTGGGACCTGGCACACGTCGGCAACCAGGAGGAGCAGTGGCTGCTGCGCGCCGTGGGCGGGCGTGAGGCGCTGCGGCCGGAGATCGACGGCCTCTACGACGCCTTCGAGCATCCCCGCGCGGAGCGTCCGTCGCTGCCGCTGCTGTCGCCCGACGAGGCCAGGCGGTACGCCGCCGAGGTCCGCGGCCGGGTCCTGGACCTGCTGGACGCGGCCTCCCTCGACGGGTCGTCGCCGCTCACCGACGCCGCGTTCGCCTACGGCATGGTCGCCCAGCACGAGCAGCAGCACGACGAGACGATGCTGATCACCCACCAGCTGCGGCGCGGCCCTGCGGTCCTGACCGCTCCCGACCCGGATCCCGCGCCGGCGCACCGGGGGCCCGCCGAGGTCCTGGTCCCCGGCGGCCCCTTCGTGATGGGGACCTCCGACGAGCCGTGGGCGCTGGACAACGAACGTCCCGCGCACGTGGTGGAGGTGGCGCCGTTCTTCCTGGACACCGCCCCGGTCACCAACGGGGCCTTCCTCGCCTTCATGGAGGACGGCGGCTATGTCCGGCCCCGCTGGTGGCGGCCGGAGGGCTTCGCCCTGCTGCGCTCCCAGGGCGTGCGGGCGCCGTTGTTCTGGTGGCGGGAGGGCGGGCAGTGGCTGCGGCGGCGGTTCGGCAGGACGGAACCCGTCCCGCCGGACGAGCCGGTGGTGCACGTGAGCTGGTACGAGGCGGACGCCTACGCCCGGTGGGCGGGGCGGCGGCTGCCGACGGAGGCGGAGTGGGAGAAGGCGGCCCGGCACGATCCCGCGACCGGCCGCTCCCGGCGGTATCCCTGGGGCGACGAGGACCCCACCGAGGAGCACGCCAACCTCGGCCAGCGGCACCTGCGTCCGGCGCCAGCGGGCAGCTTCCCGGCCGGCCGGTCCCCGCTGGGCGTGGGGCAGTTGATCGGCGACGTGTGGGAGTGGACGGCGAGCGACTTCCTCCCCTACCCGGGTTTCTCCGCCTTCCCCTACCGGGAGTACTCCGAGGTCTTCCTCGGCTCCGGGTACAAGGTGCTGCGCGGCGGTTCGTTCGCCGTGGACCCGGTGGCCTGCCGGGGGACGTTCCGCAACTGGGACTACCCGGTGCGGCGGCAGATCTTCTCCGGCTTCCGCACCGCGCGGTCGGCGGTCCCCGAGCGGCCGGGCCCGGGGGACGCCGTGCCACCGGGCGGCCCGTTCGGCGAAGGCGCGCACTGATGTGCCGTCACCTCGCCTACCTCGGCCCGCCGGTGCCGCTGGGGCGGGTGCTGGCCGCGCCCCCGCACAGTCTGTTCCGGCAGTCCTGGGAGCCGCGCAGGCAGCGCCACGGGACGGTCAACGCCGACGGGTTCGGGATCGGCTGGTACGCGCCGGACGACCCGGCGCCGGCCCGGTACCGCAGGGCCGGGCCGGTGTGGGCGGACCTCTCGTTCGCCGACCTGGCGCGGGTGGTGCGCTCCGGCGCGGTGCTGGCGGCCGTGCGGGACGCCACCGAGGCGGGCGCCGACGGGGAGGCGGCCGCCGCTCCGTTCGCCGCCGGGAGGTGGCTGTTCAGCCACAACGGGGCGGTCCCCGGCTGGCCCGGCTCGATGGCCGCGCTCGCCACGGCGCTGCCGCCGGCCCGGCTCCTGGAACTGGAGGCGCGCACCGACTCGGCGTTCGTCTGGGCCCTGGTCCTGCAGCGACTGCGGGCCGGGGAGGAGGCCGGGCGGGCGCTGGCCGGGGCGGTCGCGGAGGTCGCGGCCGCGGCGCCCGGTTCGCGGCTCAACCTGCTGCTCACCGGCGGCGACACGATCGCCGCCACCGCGTGGGGGGACACCCTGTGGTACCTGGCCGAGCCGGACGGCCCCGTGGTGGTGGCGTCCGAGCCGTACGACGACGACCCCCGCTGGCGGGAGGTTCCGGACCGGACGCTGCTGGCGGCCACCCGCAGCGATGTGCTGCTCACCCCGCTGGCCGGCGGCCCCGGCAGCCCGGGGCCGCCGGCCGGCGCCGACGTCCGGAGCCCGCACCGCTGAAGGAGCAGAAGGAGCAAGCCGTGAGCCCGTTCCGTATCTCCCGCACGCTGCCCGAGGACGCCGCCCGGGCGTCGCTGAGCGCCGACGTCCTGGCCGGGCTGGGCAGCCGGCCGCGAACGCTGCCGCCGCGCTGGTTCTACGACGCGCGCGGCAGTGAACTCTTCGACGAGATCACCCGGTTGCCGGAGTACTACCCGACGCGTGCCGAGCGGGAGATCCTCACCGACCGGTCGGCGGAGATCGCCCGGTTCGCCGGGGCCCGGACCCTTGTGGAGCTGGGCTCGGGGTCCTCGGAGAAGACCCGGCTGCTGCTGGACGCCATGCCGGACCTGGGACTGTACGTGCCGGTGGACGTGAGCGAGAGCGCGCTGACGGGTGCGGGCGAGGAGCTCGCCGAGCGGCTGCCGGGGCTGGACGTGCACGCCGTGGTGGCGGACTTCACCGGGCGGCTGGAACTGCCCGAGGGGCCCGGCCCGCGGCTGGTGGCCTTCCTCGGCGGGACCGTGGGCAATCTGGAGCCGTCCGAGCGCTCCCGTTTCCTCGCCTCCGTGCGCGGGTCGCTGGCCCCGGGTGACGCGCTGCTGCTGGGGACCGACCTGGTGAAGGACGAGCGGGTGCTGGTGCGCGCGTACGACGACGCGGCCGGTGTGACCGCGCAGTTCAACCGGAACGTGCTGCGGGTGGTCAACCGCGAGCTGGGCGCGGACTTCCGGCCGGAGCTGTTCGACCACGTGGCGGTGTGGAACGCCGAGGCCGAGTGGATCGAGATGCGGCTGCGGTCGCGGGAGGCGCAGACCGTGAAGATCCCGGGCGTGGACCTGGTCGTCGACCTCGCCGAGGGCGAGGAGATCCGGACGGAGATCTCCGCCAAGTTCCGCCCGGAGAGGGTGCGGACGGAACTCGCGGCGGTGGGGATGGAGGTCGCCCACGGGTGGACGGACCGTGAGGACCGGTTCGCCCTCTGGCTGGGCGTGGTGTCCTGACGGAGCGGCGGGGCCGCGTCGTCTCAGCCGTAGACCGGGTCCAGGACCTCCGTGATGTGCTGCGACGCCTTCTCGGCCTCACGGCGCGCGTCGCCGCCCTGGAGGACCGCCGTCATGTACCGCTTGATGGGATTGTCGGCCTCCACCTCGGCCCACTCGGGCGTGGACGGGGTGGCGCGGCCCTGCGCGGCGCCCTCGGCCATCGCCGCCACGCCCTCGTTGTCGGCGACCGCGTCGGCCAGCTTCTCCTTGTTGGGCACGTAGTTCATGGTCCGGGCCAGGTCGGTGGCCCACTTCTCGCCCACCAGCGCCCCGATGACGTCGATGGCCCGGCCTGCCTGGTCGGTGTTGCGCGGGACGATGAGGTCGGACCCGCCGGTGAAGACGGCGCCGGGCTTGTCCGCGCGCTTCCCCGGGACGGGGAAGTAGCCGATCTTGTCCTTGAGTTCGGGGTTCTCGGCGAGGACGGTCTGCACCACGCCCGGCACCGCGATGATCTGGGCGGTCCTCCCCTCGGCGAACACCCCTGCCTGCGGCGGGTGTTCCTCGTCGGCGTCGGCGGGGCCCTCGCCCAGGGCGTGCAGCTGCCGGTAGAACTCCATGCCCCGCAGGGCCTCCTCGGTGTGCAGGGCGCCCTGCCAGGAGCTGGTGCGCTCGACGGCGAGGTCGCCGCCCTCGTCCCAGATGAAGCCGGCCAGCGTGTACCAGTCCTGGCCGGCCAGGTAGATGCCCTGGTTCCCCGAGGTGTCCAGCCGCCGGGTGACGTCCAGCCATTCCTCGCGCGTGCGGGGCGGGGTGACGCCGGCCTCCTCGAAGAGGTCCTTGCGGTAGACCACCACCCGGTTGGCCGCATACCAGGGGATGCCGTACTGCTGGTTGCGGTCGCGGCCCGGGTCCGCGAGACCGGGCAGGCAGTCGTCGACGCCCCAGTCGCGCACCGCCTCCAGGGTCAGGTCGAAGAGCTGTCCCTCCACGTACTGCGGCACCTGGGTGTTGCCGACCTCGATGACGTCCGGTCCCTCGGGGTTCTCCTCGGGGTCCATCGCCGCCTGGACCTTGGGGCCGATGCCGGTCCACTCCTGGATGCGGATGTCCAGCCGTGTGTCGGGGTGGTCCGCCTCGAAATCGGCGGTGAAGCGGCGCAGGAAGTCCGCGGACGCGGTGCCCTTCATCAGCCAGACGGTGACCGTCTCACGGCCCTCCCCGCCGGGCAGCAGCCCGCAGGAGGCGGTGGTCGTCAGGGCGGCGCAGACGGCCAGGAGTGCGAGCGGACGACGTCTCACGGTGGGTCCTGTTCTGTGGAGGGTGCAGCAGGAAGACCCGTGGGGGGACGAGCGCGGTCGGCTCGCAGGGGTGCCTCTTTGGTATGGACCAATATCTTGGTATGGACCAATACCGTCGTCAAGGCTTGGAGGACGGCTTCGGGCCCGCTGTCGTCGGCGACGCCTCGCGGTCCGTCCCGGCATGGGGCACGGTGGAACGAGTCGGGCGTCCTCGTCCCCGCGACGCCCCGGAGAAGGAGTCGCCGCCATGTCGGACAACGTCTACCGGGTCACCGAGATCGTCGGGAGCTCCCACGAGGGGGTGGACCACGCGATCCGCAACGCCGTCCAACGCGCCTCGCGCACCGTGCGGAACCTGGACTGGTTCGAGGTCACCCAGGTGCGCGGGCACATCGAGGACGGCGAGATCGCGCACTACCAGGTGGGACTGAAGGTGGGTTTCCGGATCGAGGAACCGGAGTGAGGGGCGGCTCCCCCCGGCCCGTCAGGTCCGGCCCTCGCGTTCCTGCGCCTCGCGCAGACCCTCCGACGCCCGGGCCGCCCAACGGGCCCTGACGACCCGGAAGCCCGCGCGCCGCGCGTCGTCGCAGACGAGTTCGTCGTCGTCGACCAGCATGCGGATCTCCCGGCCGCGGGCCAGGTCCCGCAGGATCTCCAGCTTGGTGCGCCGGGCCGGACGGCGGTCGTGGTTGCGCCGCATCCACATCCGGCCCTCGGGCAGGCCCTGGGCGGCGAGCCAGGCCACGGTGGCGCGGCGGCACCGCTCGGGGCGGCCGGTCAGGTAGACCACCTCGCACTCGTGGGCGGCCTCCAGGGCCAGGGCGACGCCCTCGGCCAGCGGCGGGTCCTGCGGGGCGGCGTCGAAGAAGGCGTCCCAGTCCTTGGGCCGCATCTCCAGGAAGTGCTGACGGTGCGCGGTGTCCGCGAGCGTGTTGTCGAGGTCGAACACGGCGAGGGGGCGTCGGGTCTCCGTCACGCCGCCCAGCCTAGGGTGTGCCGCTGCCCGCACGACCTGCCGGGCGCGCACACGCCGGGCGCGTCCGGCTGATCTCCGCGGCGAGGAGGAATCACGGCGGTCCCGCGCGGGCACCATGGACCGGACCGGTCCGGGACGAGACCCTACCGGCCCTCGAGCACACCGGGAGGCGGCGGACACCGATGGCGGACCACGAGGACGGCACACCGACGGACGCCCAGGCCCTGGCGGCGATCGGCAGGGCGCTCGACGCGCTGATCGCTCCCGCCTACATGGCCGCGGAGTCGGGGACCATCCTGGCGGTCAGCCCGGCCCTAGCCGAGCTCGTGGGCATGGACGCCTCCGCGATGGTCGGGCAGGACGGCCACGACCTGCTCCACCGCAACGAGCACGGCGAGACCGTGGCCCGGGCACGCTGCGGAATCCGCGAGGCCGGTCTGACCCGGCGGACCGCGCAGGGGGACCGCATGTGGGTCGGGTGCGCCGACGGCTCGGTGGTGGAGGTGGCGTGGCTCGCCACCGGGTGCCAGGTGGGGACGCTCGATCCGGTGGCGCTGGTGATCTTCACCCCGGGTGCGCGCGAGGACGCCGTCACCCGTGCGGACGGCGGGGCGGAGGCGACGGACGCCCCCGCGCCGGCCGGACCGAACGGCGCGACGCTCTCGGAACTGGAGCGGCTCGCCCTGCTGGCCGAGACCACGACCCGGCTGACCAGCACCCTCGACGTGGAGGAGGCGCTGCGCAGGCTGACGCAGCTCATGGTGCCCCGGCTCGCCGACTGGGCCGTCGTCGACCTGATCGAGCGGGACTCGGAGGTGACCCGGTTCGCCGTGGCCCATCAGGAGGACGGCGTGGTGGTGCGCAGGCCCGACCTGGAGGGGCCGATGCCGCCGATCCCGCCGGAGTCCGTGATGCCTCTCTCGCGGGCCCTGCGCGGGGCCGCCTCCGCGATCGCGGGCCGGGAGACCTACCAGGGGCCGCCCGACGCGGAGATCGCCGTGGCGCAGCGCCGCCTGTTCGACGCCACCGGCATGCACTCCGCCGTCATCGCGCCGATCCGCGGCCTGCGGCAGGTGCTCGGCGCGCTCACGCTGGGGCGCAGCGAGCAGCCGGAGCCGTACACGCCGGCCCACCTGACGCTGCTGGAGGACATCACCCC
>NZ_JBRIOU010000002.1:1504486-1509849 GCF_053474865.1 Streptomyces sp. CO7 | reverse complement strand
GTGCCGGTCTGGCGCTGGACAACGCGCGGCTGTACGAGCGGCAGCTCACCGTGGGCAGGACGATGCAGCGGCACCTGCTGCCCCAGCTTCCGCGGGTGCCGGGACTCGGCCTGGCCGCACGCTACCGGCCCGCACCGGAGGACCTCGAGGTCGGCGGCGACTGGTACGACGCGTTCGTGCTGCGCGACGGAGCCCTGATACTGGCCGTCGGGGACGTGGTGGGCCACGACCTGGAGGCCGCCGCGGGCATGGCGCAGCTGCGCAACATGCTCCGCGCCTACAGCTGGTCCGAGCAGAAACCGGCGAGCAAGATCGTCGAATGGCTGGACCTGGCGTGCACGCACATCGCGGAGGTCTCCATGGCCACGCTGATCTGCGGGCGGCTGACCTGCTCGGCGGAAGGCCGCTACGCGCTGTCCTGGACCAACGCCGGCCATCCGCCGCCTCTGCTGGTCACCCGGGACGGCGATGCGCGCTACCTCCTCGACGGGCACGCCCCGTTGCTCGGCCTGGGCATCTCTCCCGAGCGGCCCGACGGGATCGCCCCGCTGCCGCCGGGGTCCACCCTCGTGCTGTACACGGACGGGCTGGTCGAGTCGCCGCGCGATGCCATCGACGACGGCCTCGAGCGCCTGCGCCGGAACGCCGCCTCGCTGGTCCACCGGGACCTGGACGACTTCACCGACGAACTCCTCGAGAGCTCACGCCCACCGGACAACGAGGACGACGTGGCGATGCTCGCGGTGCGCGTCCCGGCCGAGCCCTCGGCGTGGCCGCCCCGCTGGCGGCCGCCCGCCCGGTGACGGCGGAGCCCAGCCGCCCGCGCCGTGAAGGGCTTGGCGGGGCCGGTATGAGCACCACGCCGGCCCCGCCCGTCCGCACCTCGTCGGCGAACGGTCCTTGTGCGGCTAGCGCCGCGCCCCCTTGGCGGTGGCGCGGAGCCACTCGCGGTTCATGTCGGTGATGGACGACAGCGGGATGCCCTTGGGGCAGACCGTCGCGCACTCCCCCGCCAGGGTGCAGCCGCCGAAGCCCTCGGCGTCCATCGTCTCCACCATGTCCAGCACCCGGGTCTCCCGTTCGGGGGCGCCCTGCGGGAGGACGTTCAGGTGGTTGACCTTGGCGGAGGTGAACAGCATCGCGGCGCCGTTGGGGCAGGCCGCCACGCACGCCCCGCAGCCGATGCACTCGGCGTGCTCGAAGGCGTAGTCGGCGTCCGGCTTGGGCACCGGCGTGGCGTGCGCCTCGGGTGCGGCGCCGGTCGGCGCGGTGATGTAGCCGCCGGCCTGGACGATGCGGTCGAACGAGGACCGGTCCACCACCAGGTCCTTGATCACCGGGAAGGCCGCGGCCCGCCAGGGTTCGACGTCGATGACGTCGCCGTCCCGGAAGGACCGCATGTGGAGCTGGCAGGTGGTGGTCCGCTCCGGCCCGTGGGCGTTGCCGTCGATGACCAGGGAACAGGCGCCGCAGATGCCCTCGCGGCAGTCGTGGTCGAAGGCGACGGGGTCCTCGCCCTCCAGGATGAGCTTCTCGTTGAGCGTGTCGAGCATCTCGAGGAACGACATGTCGGGCGAGATGCCGTCCACCTCGTACGTGGACATGGCGCCGTCGGTGGCGGCGTCGCGCTGCCGCCAGACGCGCAGGGTGAGCTTCATGCGTAGCTCCGCTGGGTGGGGTGGACGTACTCGAAGACCAGGTCTTCCTTGTGCAGCACGGGCGCGGTGCCGGTGCCGGTGAACTCCCAGGCGGCCGCGTAGGAGAACTGGTCGTCCTTGCGGGCGGCCTCGCCGTCGGGGGTCTGCGACTCCGCGCGGAAGTGGCCGCCGCAGGACTCGGTGCGGTGCAGGGCGTCCAGGCACATCAGCTCGGCGAGTTCGAGGTAGTCGACGACGCGGTTCGCCTTCTCCAGGGACTGGTTGAACTCCTCGCCGGTGCCGGGCACCTTGATGCACCGCCAGAACTCCTCACGGATCCGCGGGATCCGCTCGAGGGCCTTGAGCAGGCCGCTCTCGTCGCGCGCCATGCCGCAGAACTCCCACATCAGCTCGCCCAGTTCGCGGTGGAAGGAGTCGGGGGTGCGGTCGCCGTCGACGGACAGCAGCCGCTCGAGGCGCTCGCGGGTGGCGTCCACCGCCTCGCGGGCGGCCGGGTGCGCGGCGGTGACGTCCCCGGCGTGCGGGTGGCGTGCCAGGTAGTCGTTGATGGTGGCCGGCAGCACGAAGTAGCCGTCGGCCAGGCCCTGCATCAGGGCGGAGGCGCCGAGCCGGTTGGCCCCGTGGTCGGAGAAGTTGGCCTCGCCGATCGCGAACAGCCCGGGGACGGTGGTCTGCAGGTCGTAGTCGACCCACAGTCCGCCCATCGTGTAGTGCACGGCGGGATAGATCCGCATCGGCACCTCGTAGGGGTTCTCCGCGGTGATCCGCTCGTACATCTCGAAGAGGTTGCCGTACTTCTCCTCGACCTTGCTGCGTCCCATCCGCCCGACGGCGTCCGCGAAGTCGAGGTAGACGCCCTGGCCTCCGGGGCCCACTCCCCTGCCCTCGTCGCAGACGTTCTTGGCGGCCCGGGAGGCGATGTCGCGGGGCACCAGGTTGCCGAAGGAGGGGTAGAGGCGCTCCAGGTAGTAGTCGCGCTCCTCCTCGGGGATCTCGTTCGGCGCCCGGTCGTCGCCGGGCTCCTTGGGCACCCAGATGCGGCCGTCGTTGCGCAGCGACTCGCTCATCAGGGTGAGCTTGGACTGGTGGTCGCCGGTGCGCGGGATGCAGGTGGGGTGGATCTGGGTGAAGCAGGGGTTGGCGAACAGGGCGCCGCGCCGGTGCGCCCGCCAGACGGCGGTCGCGTTGGAGTTCATGGCGTTGGTCGACAGGTAGAAGACGTTGCCGTAGCCACCGGTGGCCAGGACGACGGCGTCGGCGAAGTAGGTGTCGATCCGCCCGGTGACCAGGTCGCGGGCGACGATGCCGCGGGCGCGGCCGTCGACGACGATCAGATCGAGCATCTCGGTGCGCGGGTGCAGTTCGACGTTGCCGGCCGCGATCTGCCGGGACAGGGCCTGGTAGGCCCCCAGCAGGAGCTGCTGGCCGGTCTGGCCGCGGGCGTAGAAGGTGCGGGAGACCTGGACGCCGCCGAAGGAGCGGTTGTCGAGCAGGCCGCCGTACTCGCGGGCGAACGGCACGCCCTGGGCCACGCACTGGTCGATGATCTCCACGGAGATCTGGGCGAGCCGGTGGACGTTGGACTCGCGGGCGCGGAAGTCCCCGCCCTTGACCGTGTCGTAGAAGAGCCGGTGGATCGAGTCGCCGTCGTTGCGGTAGTTCTTCGCCGCGTTGATGCCGCCCTGAGCGGCCACCGAGTGCGCCCGGCGCGGGGAGTCCTGGAAGCAGAACTGGACGACCTTGTAGCCCTGTTCGGCGAGCGTGGCGCCGGCCGAGCCGCCGGCCAGGCCGGTCCCGACGACGATCACGGTGTGCTTGCGGCGGTTGGCCGGGTTGACCAGCTTGGCCTCGAAGCGGCGCCGGTCCCAGCGCTCGTGGACGGGACCGGAGGGCGCCGTGGTGTCGGCGACGGGATCGCCGGTCGTGTAGCGGATGTAGGACATGTCAGCTCACCACTCCGGTCATGACGCCCACGGGAACGGCGACGAAACCGGCCGTGAGCAGCAGCGCGAGAAGATTGGCGGCGCCCTTGAGGGCACGGTCGCGGTTGCGGCCGCCGGCGCCGAGCGTCTGCGCGGCGGCCCAGAAGCCGTGTCGGATGTGCAGGCCGAGCGCCAGCATGGCGACGATGTAGATCACGTTGCCGTACCAGGTGGAGAAGGTGTCCACCACGTTCTGGTACGGGTGCCCCTCCTGGAAGCCGCCGGCGTGCGCGTGGCCGGTGGTGAGGTCCAGGATGTGCCAGACGATGAACAGGCCGAGGATCACGCCGCCCCACCGCATGGTGCGGGTGGCGTAGCTCGCCCGGCGCCTGACGTGGACGTACTTGGCCGGGCGCGCCCTGATGTCGCGGCGGCTCAGCTGGTAGGCCGCCGTGGCGTGGGCCACGACCGCCGCCACCAGCACGACCCGGATGATCCACAGCGTCCAGGTGTAGTGCATGAACGGCTCGCCGACGGTGCGGATCCAGTTGCCGTAGGCGTTGAACTCGCCCGGGCCGAAGAAGACCTTGAGGTTGCCGATCATGTGGGCGACCAGGTAGAGCAGCATGATCAGGCCGCTGACGGCCATCACGGCCTTCTTGCCGACGGTCGAGTCCCACACCGCGCGTGTTCTGGACGGCCGTCGGCCCGTCCGCGTTGCCAGAGCCATGGAGCGAAGGTACGACCGTCCGGGCCGATCGGTCCAAGACATGGTGCGCCTCGTTTTGATAGCTGCAGCCTATGGTCGCCTATCATCGCGGCATGCACCTGCAGCAACTGCGGTATTTCGTGGCGGTCGCCGAGGCCCGGCACTTCACCCGTGCGGCGGAACTGGTCCACGTCGCGCAGCCCTCGCTCTCCCAGCAGATCAAGGCGCTGGAGCGGGAGTTGGGGGCGGACCTGTTCCTGCGGGCGCGCGGGAACATCACCCTGACGGACGCCGGGGAGACGCTGCTGCCGCTGGCCCGGCGGATCCTGGCGGACACCGAGACCGCCCGCCAGGAGGTCCAGGAGGTGGCGCAGCTGCGGCGCGGCCGGGTGCGCCTCGGCGCGACGCCGAGTCTGTGCACCGGCCTGCTGCCGGACGTGCTGCGGGCCTTCCACGACCGCTATCCGGGCATCCAGCTGCTGATCGAGGAGGGCGGGTCGCACGACCTGGTGCGGGAGCTGGCGCGCGGCGCGCTGGACCTGGCGCTGGTGGTGCTGCCGCTGAGGACGCCCTCGCCCGCCCTGACCACCGTGGAGCTGTTGCGCGAGGAACTGGTGGTGGTGTCCTCCCCGGAGTCCCCGCCGCCGGGGCACGGGCGCGGGCCGGCGCGGCGGGTGCGGATCGCCGACCTGGAGGGGGAGCGGCTGGTCATGTTCCGCCACGGCTACGACCTGAGGGAACTGACGGTCGAGGCGTGCCGGGCGGAGGGGTTCGAGCCGGACTTCGCCGTCGAGGGCGGTGAGATGGACGCCGTGCTCGGTTTCGTGCGGGCGGGCCTGGGGGTCGCCGTGGTGCCGCGGATGGTGGCGGCGCGGGCCGGACTGCGGGTGACGCCGCTGGCCGCGCCGGTCCCGTCGCGCACCATCGCGCTGGCCCACCGCAGCGACGTGGCGCCGCCGCGGGCCGCCCGGGAGCTGCAGCGGCTGCTCCTGGGGCGGTGACGGCGGCCCGGGCTTCCGACGGCCCGGTCCCGCGCTCCCGGTCCCGGGCGCGGGCGCGGGACGGGCCCGCGGC
>NZ_JBRIOU010000002.1:1502173-1504386 GCF_053474865.1 Streptomyces sp. CO7 | reverse complement strand
GGTACGGCTGCGGGTCAGACGGAGATCGGGTGGGACGGGCGGCCGGCCTCCGTGTCGATCTCCCGGTGGGCCTTGTCGAGCAGCTGCAGGGCGATGTCGTTCAGCGCCCTGGCCCCGGCGACCTCCTCGCCCACCCTCGGCTGGTTGGCGTCGGAGTCGTGCCGGCTGGCGTGCCCGTGGCCGCGGATCTCGCTGCCGTCGGGCAGCCGCACCATCGCGGCGGCCCGGGTGCGGGTGTCGTCCTCCTTGAACTCCATCTCGACGTGCCATCCCACTGCGGTGTGCAGCATGGTGCCTCACCTCCTGAAGGTCCTCCTTCCAGGGTGCGCCCGATGCGCCCGTGACGCAGCAGGTGCGCGGCCCGCGCCGACGGGGGCGGCCCGGCGCCAGCAGGCGTCGGAGAGCGGTCAGCAGGCGTCGGCGAGCGCGAGCTGGTGGAGGCGCTCCGGCGGGCCGGGACGCGCGTAGTACCAGCCCTGCGCCGTGTCGCAGCCCAGCTTGCGCAGCCGCTCGGCCTGGGCCGCCGTCTCGACCCCCTCGACGGTGACCGAGAGCCCCAGCGTGCGGGCCAGCCGCACGACCCCTTCGACGATCTTGACGTCCACCGGGTCGGCCGGCGACGTGCGGATGCCGCGGGTGAAGGAGCGGTCCAGCTTCAGCTCGCTCACCGGCAGGCGCCGCAGTCCGGCCAGGTTGGAGTACCCGGTGCCGAAGTCGTCCAGGGCGATGTCCACGCCCATCTCGCACAAGGTGCGCAGCGGCCGCAGGACCTCGTCCTCCGCGCCCACCAGCGCCGATTCGGTGATCTCCAGGCAGAGTGCCTGCGGGGGCAGTCCGGCGTCCTCCAGGATCCGCGCGGTGTCGCGGACCAGGCCGGGGTCGGTGAGCTGGCACGGGGAGAGGTTGACGTTGACCCGCGTGGCGCCGTTCCACTCGCGGGCCTGCCGCACGGCCTGTTCCAGCACCCAGCGGCCCAGCGGCACGATCAGCCCGGTCCGCTCGGCGAGCGGGATGAAGCGGTCCGGCCCCACCACGCCCTGCTGCGGGTGCAGCCAGCGCACCAGCGCCTCGGCGCCGCCCACGCTGCCGTCCTCCAGGCGGACCAGCGGCTGGTACTCGATGAAGAACTCGCCGTTGTCGAGGGCGGCCGGGAGGGCGTTGGTGAGGCGGTGGCGGCTGATGGCGCGGGCGTCGGCCTCCGGGTCGGCGAACTCGAACCGGTTGCCGCCCGCCGACTTGGCGCGGTACATGGTGATGTCGGCGCTGCGCAGCACCTCGGCCGCGCCCCGCTCGCCGGCCGCGCCCTCGACGATGCCGACGGAGCCGCGCACGGTCAGTTCGCGCCCGTCGACGCGCACCGGCGTCGCCAGTGCGTTCATGATCCGCTCGGCCAGCTCGTCGACGCCGCGCTCGGCGCCGGCGCCGGTGGTCAGGGCGACGAATTCGTCCCCGCCGAGCCGGGCCACCATCTCGCCGGGTCCGGTGGCGCAGGCCTGCAGCCGGTCGGCGACCTCGACCAGGAGCCGGTCGCCGGTCTGGTGGCCGAGGCTGTCGTTGACCGTCTTGAAGCCGTCGAGGTCCAGGTAGCAGAGCCCGAAGCGCTTGCCCTGGCCTGCCGCCACGGCCTTCTCCAGCCGTTCGAAGAACAGGGTGCGGTTGGGCAGCCCGGTGAGCGCGTCGTGGGTGGCCTCGTAACGCAGGCGCAGGTTGAGCAGCCGCCGCTCGGTGGTGTCCTCCATGAGCGCGAGCTGGTACTGCGGGCGGCCGTCGGCGTCGCGGAGCAGGGAGACCGTGAGGTTGGTCCACAGCACGGTGCCGTCGGGGCGGGTGAACGCCTTCTCCACGCGGTAGTGCTCGCGGGTCCCGCGGACCAGTTCGTCGTGCAGCCGCCAGACCTGGGTGCCGTCCTCGGGGTGCGTGAGCTCGGTGAGGCGACGGCCCAGCAGCGCCTCGGCGTTGCCGCCGAACATCCGCGTCATCGCGCCGTTGACCTGCAGGATCGTCGAGTCGGGTCCGGCGATCCAGATCCCGGTGGCGGCGCCCTCGAAGACGGCGCGGAACCGGGCCTCGCTCTCGTGCAGGGCCTGGGTGGCGCCCTCGTTGAGCTGGGCCTGGGCGCCGAGCGCGGCGCGCGCGACCGCCCGCTGCTCGGTCACCGTGCGGTCGCGCAGGGCCCCGGCGAAGCCGGCGGCCAGCGCGGCCCCGGTCCGTAC
>NZ_JBRIOU010000002.1:1501205-1502073 GCF_053474865.1 Streptomyces sp. CO7 | reverse complement strand
CTCCAGGGTGCGGCCCACCGCCTCGGGCTCGACGTGGTCGGCGCGCACCAGCGCGGCCCCCGCCTCGGTCCCCGCCGCCGTGTCGGGGACCCGGGCGCGCAGGGCCTCCCGCAGTCCGCGGGCGGCCGGCAGCAGCCGTTCACCCAGTGCGCGCACCGCCTCGGGCGGCTCGCCCGGCAGGAGCGCCCGGCTCCACGCGGTGGCGAACCGGTCCGGGCCGTCCGTCGGCGAGTCCTGGACCCCCGTCATGCCGTCCGGCCTCCACCCACGCTCCGCGACGCACGGGCAGGACAGTTCATCTGGCACTCCGGGGAGTAGACGGCCGAGGGTCGAGGTGAGGCTACTGATCAATCGGCCAACCATGCGAGCAGAAACGGAAATTGACCATCCGATAGCGGTCACCTCCCGATGGCCGTCAATCGAATTGGCCTGACATGTCGTTAACATCGCGCCCCCATTTCCACCCGTTCGCAGCAATCGATGACACATCCGGCGTAGTCGCGGAGTGCCGTGACGATGATCACTCCCGTGGAGAGACCTACACGACATCGCCTCGTCCTGGCCACACGGACGCTCGCGGTGACCTCGATCGTCTGGTTCACCGGGCCCGGGTGGCCGACGGCGGCCGTGGCGGACGCCTGCGCGTACGCCTCGAGCGGCCCGCACGGCGCGGCCGCGGGCGTCGTCACGGACGCCGGAACCGTCGCGGTGGGGCCCGTGCCGCCGCCGGGCGGGTTCGCCGCTCCCCCCGGCGGCACGGTCGCCGTCGCCGGCCCGGACGGGTTCACCGCGGCGGCCGGGGACGCGATCGCGCGGCTCGACGGCGCGGGCGCGTACGCCCAGGTGGGGGCGTGCCCCAGGCCCACCC
>NZ_JBRIOU010000002.1:1494547-1501105 GCF_053474865.1 Streptomyces sp. CO7 | reverse complement strand
CCGCCGCGCCCCGCGCCGCCCGCGCCGCCCGCGCCGCCCGCGCCGAAGCCTGAGCCGAAACCTGAGCCGAAACCGACGGTCCACCGGCCGAAGGCGCCGCCGGTGAAGCCCGTGGTCTACCCGGTCCGCAAGGCGGCGACGCCCTCGCTGCCGCCGCGCCCCCGTCGCTCCCTCGTCCAGCTCGCCCTGCTGATCACGGCCCCCGCGGTGATCGCCGTGGCGGCGCTCCGCCCCCGGTGACACGGGCGCTCCGCCCTGTTCCCGACCCGTCCCCGCTCCTCAGGAGGATTTCTTGCCGGAATGGCTCGTACTCGCCCTCGCGATGGCCGCCGCGTGCGCCGTGGTCGTCGTGGTCGCCTTCATCCGGGAGCGCACCGCGCGGGAGGACGACGACCCGGACGAAACCCCCGACGTGATCGAGTACATGACGATGATGATCGGCGTGGTCTACGCGATCGTCCTCGGTCTCGCGATCGCCGGCGTCTGGGAGGCCCGCAGCGCCGCGCAGGACAACGTGCGGGCCGAGGCGATGGCCCTGCACGAGATCTCCGAACGGGTGCGGCCGTATCCCGCGGAGGTCCGCGACGACATCAGGCAGGACGTGCGCGCCTACGTCGGCCACGTGGTGAACACCGAGTGGGGGACGATGGCCGACGAGGGCCGGCTCACCGACCGGGGAGCGGTGCTCCTCGAGCGCCTGCGGCACGACCTGACCGACTACCGGCCGGCGTCGGACTACGAGGCGCAGGCCTACCAGCCCCTGCTCGACCAGGTGACCGTGGCGGACCAGGCCCGCGGGGCCCGGGAGGACGCCACGCAGGCGACCATGCCGGGGGTGGTGTGGTTCGGGCTGATCATCGGCGCGATGGTGACCATCGGCATGGTCTTCGCCCTCCAGATCCGGCGTACCGCCCGGGAGTTGGTGCTGGCCGGTCTGTTCTCCGCACTGATCGCGTTCCTGCTGTTCCTGGTCTGGGACTTCGACGCCCCGTTCAGCCGGGGCATGGACGTGGACGCCACACCGTTCACGGCGTTGTTCCCGGGCGTCGTGACGTAGGCCGTCGCGGGCCGCTGCCCGCCACACCTTCCGCGGGGCCGGACGACCCGTCCGGCCCAGTGCCGTCACCCGTTCGCCCGAGCGGAATCGCGGGCCGGCCGCCGTGTTCCTAGCGTGCTGCGCAGAACAGGGGGCGGTGGAGCAGGTCCGCCGCCCGCACCGGCAGAACCGGAGGGCGTCATGGGCGTCACGGGAGTCATACGCGTCGCATCGGCCGTCGTGCTGGGTGTGACCGCCACCGCGGTCACGCCCGGCGTCGCGTTCGCGGCCCGGAGCGCGCCGCGCGCCGAGG
This sequence comes from Streptomyces sp. CO7, assembly GCF_053474865.1. Taxonomy (NCBI): domain Bacteria; kingdom Bacillati; phylum Actinomycetota; class Actinomycetes; order Kitasatosporales; family Streptomycetaceae; genus Streptomyces; species Streptomyces sp. CO7. The sequence continues at coordinate 1,499,756 of NZ_JBRIOU010000002.1, read as the reverse complement.
GCGGTACCTCGTTCTCGTTCGCCGTCGCCCCGGAGGCCGTCGCCCCGGGCGGCAGGGTCACCCTGTCGGTGGACGGCTGCCCGCACACGGCGCGGGTGTCCTCGGACCTCTTCGCCACGGTCACGATCCCCGAGGGCCGCACGACCGCCCGGACCCGGATCCACCGGGACGCCCGTCCCGGCACGGTCCACCAGGTCTCGTTCCGGTGCGGACGCGAGACGGGGGTGACCGAGCTGAGGGTGCGGGCGGCCCGTCCGGGCCCGGCCCCGACTCCCACCCGTCCGGCGCCCGTCCCCAGCCGTCCCGGGCACAGCGGTTCACCGGTGCCCGCTCCCCCGCCCGGGGGCCACTCCTCACGGCAGCCGGAGCACGGCGCGCACGCCGGTGCGGGCGGGGCCACCGCCGGCTTCGACCTGGGCGACCTGGGCCTGGGCGCGCTGCTGGTGGCCGGCGCGCTGGCGACCGCCTACCGCAGGACGCGCTCCACCACCACGACGGACGACCAGGGCTGAGCGACCAGGACCGAGCCCGGTGCCCCCGCCCCCGCCCGGTCATCGGTGCCGGTATCGGCCGGGAGCGCTTCGGGCGCACCGGAACGGCGTCCCGCCCCGCACCCCCGTCGGGGGTGCGGGGCGGGACGCCGGCGCGTGCGACGTTCCCCGGAACGCTGGAGTGCTGACCGCCGGACTGCCGGGCGGGATCAGATACGGCTCTCCGCGCGACGGCGCATCCAGAAGAAGCCACCGCCGAGAGCCGCGGCGGCGACCAGCCCGCCGCCGATGGCGACGTCGGTGGGCGTGGCGCCGGTGAGGGAGCTGCCGCCCAGGCCGCCGCGGACGCCGCCGAGCACGGTGAAGGCGTTGGACCGGGTCAGGGTCTTGCCCTCACCGCAGTTGGCGGTGATGCTGTGCGACCCCGCGGTGGCGTTGGAGTTGACCCGCACCGTGGCCGTGGACTTGCTCCTGCTGCCACTGACCGGGGTGAGGGAGGTCGAGGGGAAGGCCGGCGAGGTCACCGTGGAGCCCGGCATGCGGCAGGAGCTGCCCTCCACCGTGACGGTGAGCTGCCCGCCCGGGGCGATGGTGCTGGGGCTGACCTGGATGCTGCTGGGGTCCGACCAGGCGCCGGCCGTCGGGGCAGCGAGCCCGATGGCGGCGAACGCGGCGGCCGAGACCGCCAGGGCACGAGTACGCATGTGTTCCTCCGCGGAAGACGCCCCGGGACCCGTCCCCGGTCGATCGGCGAGAAAGCGCCTCCCAGTCAGACCCTGGGTCGCCCGCTGTTCCCCCGCATTTCGGCCTTCCGCCGTCCTGGTGAGCCGACACGCCGCAGGGACACACCGAATGCGGCATATCCGCAGGTCATCCGGTGTCGGAGATTTTCTCCGGCGCCGCCCCGGATGGCTCAGGGGCGCGATGCGCAGCCACCCGTTCGCCCTCGCCCCGATGCCGGTCGCGCGCACCCCGCTTAGCGTTCTGGTATCGCGACAGACACGGCGACGGCCGCGTCGAGAGGGGAATGGCGAACATGTCTGCGTCCGAACTGACGGAAGAGGAGGAGCGGCCCCGACGGCGCGCGCCCTGGGGCGTGATGGCGCTGGTGCTCCTCACCGGGCTCGCGCTCATCCGGAACGGCTCGGGGGAGTTCGACACCGGCCCCCCGCAGCCCACGTCGGTGGCCGCCGCCGACACCCGGGTCCGTCCGCAGGCCTTCCCCGGAGCGCCCGCCCCGCTGCCGTACTCCGAGGCGGACCGGGTGCGGATCCAGTCGATCCAGGTGGACGCCCCAGTCGTCCCGGTGGGCCTGGACCCCGACGGCTGGGTCGCGGCCCCGCCCCCGGAGGACCCCAACCTGGCCGGCTGGTTCAGCGGCGCGGTGACCCCCGGCGAGAACGGCACGTCCGTGCTGGTGGGCCACGTGGACAACGCGCAGGGGCCGGCGGTCTTCTACGGTCTGGGCGCGCTCAAGCAGGGGAACAGGGTCGAGGTGCTGCGCAAGGACGGGAAGCTCGCCGTCTTCGAGATCTACGGCATCGAGGTCTACGACAAGAACAACTTCCCCGGCGAGCGCGTCTACGGTTCCACCGGCACACCCGAACTGCGGGTCATCACCTGTGGCGGCGGCTACTCCCCGCAGGAGGGTTACGCGGGGAACGTGGTGGTCTTCGCCCGCCTGGTCGAGGTCCACTGAGACCGGTCGCCTCCCACGACGGTGGGCCGGTACGAGCGGATGCTCGTACCGGCCCACCGTCGTCGTGCGCCCGGTCAGACCGCGCGCCGGCGCGGCACCGCGACGTGGTAGCCCTCGTCGAGCAGCCGGGGGAGGTAGCGGCGCAGCGCCTGGACGCTCTGCGACCGGTTGCCGCCGGCGTCGTGGGAGAGCACCACGGCGCCCGGTGACGCCTCCTTCTCCACGGTGGCCGCGATGGCCCCAACGCCCGGGGTGCGCCAGTCGAGGGTGTCGACGGTCCAGGCCATCGGCTCCATGCCCAGTTCCGCGCCGAAGCGGTAGGCCTCCCGGTTCCAGGCGCCGTACGGGGCGCGGAACCATGCGGGGCGCACCCCGCAGGACTTCTCGACGATCTCGCTGGTGCGTTCCATCTCGGCGCGCACGGCGGAGCGCGAGAGCTGGGTGAGCAGCGGGTGGGACCAGGTGTGGTTGCCGATCACGTGGCCCTCGGCGGACATCCGCCGGAGGAGGTCCGGGTTGGCCTCGGCCATGTTCCCGCAGACGAAGAACATGGCGTGCAGCCGGTGTTCGCGCAGGGTGCGCAGGACTTCGGGGGTGTAGCGGGGGTCGGGGCCGTCGTCGAAGGTGAGGACGACGGTGCGGCCCAGGCCGCCGACCCTCAGGAACGGTTCGTCGCGCACCGGCGTGCGGGCCGGTTTCACCGCGGGCGGGGCGAAGCCGGCCAGCGGGCTCAGACGGTACGAGGAGGAGACGGGCGAGCGGACACCGCCGCGAGCGCCGGGCGCCCTCGCGGCCCGGCCGGGCGCCCCGCCCGCCGCCTTCGCCGACGGCGCCCCGGCGGACGGCGTGCGGGCGGCCGGCGCCTCGGAGGAGAAGAGGGACACGACGCCCGCCGTGCCCGCCGCCATGAGGGCGGAGGCCCCTGCGATCAGCGCGCTCCGGCGGGACACGCCACGCCGGTCGAGCAATTCATCCAATTTCATGATTAATCAGTCGCGCGGCCCAACGCTCGTCGCATCCCGGATGGGCGTGGCGGGGGGTGATTGCACCCTTGCGGAGCACGCGGCACGGCGTGTCGCTCGGCGGCGCCGGTCGACCGTTCGTCGCACCGCTCGGCGACGTGTTCGACCGTCCGCCGCAGATCCGCGCCCGCCCACTGTTTCGCCGTCGCGACGTGCGGTGCCATACGGCCATGACGGCCGCAACCACCACCATGAACCGAGGAACGACCGCCGAGCACGAGCTGGCGCGGCTCCAGCGGGAGCACGGGCGTCCCCTCTTCGCCCTGCTGCTCAGGCTGTGCGACGGCGACCGCCAGCGTGCCGAGGACCTGGTCCAGGAGACCCTGGTCCGGGCCTGGCAGAATCCCGCGGCGCTCCACGACGACGCCTTCGAGTCGGTGCGCCCCTGGCTGCTCACGGTGGCCCGCAGACTGGCCATCGACGCCCGGCGGGCACGCCAGGCGCGCCCCGCCGAGGTGGGCGACGCGGTGCTGGAGAACGCGCGGGTGTGCGCGGACCACGCGGAGCGGTCGGCGGCCGCCCTGGACGTGCGCGAGGCGGTGCGGCGGCTGTCGCCCGAGCACCGCGACGTCCTGGTGCTGGTGTACTTCCGGGGCGCCAGCGTCGCGGAGGCCGCGGACGCGCTCGGCATACCCGCCGGAACGGTCAAGTCCCGTGCGTACTATGCCTTGCGGGCCCTGCGCAGGGTGCTTCCCGGCTACGCACCCGACCTGCGGTGAAACCGACGTCACGGTCAAGCCTTCTTAAAGCGCCTTGCCGATGACCATGGTTGAGTAATCGGCTGTCCCCATCGGTTCGTTGCGGACGGCCGGAGGAAGGCAGGCAGTCATGGTGGACACAGGAGAAGGACGCGCGGAGCCGGACGGGCTGACGGTGCCGATGGCGTGGCTGTACGCCGAGTACATCGCCGAGGAGCTGCTGCGGTCCGGGGACCTGATGCCGCCGACCTCGTTCGAGTACCGGGCGGGGCGGGAGGCGCTGGCGCTGACGGTGTTCCTCTCCGACCTGGAGGGCGAGTTGAGCGGCGTCCAGGTGGTGACCCGGCTGGAGACCTGGCGCTCCCTGACGGCCTACGACCAGCCGTGGCAGGACTGGGTGCGCGAGCGGCTGGACGCGCTCACCGCGCAGGCCGCCGAGCGGGGCGGCCGGCCGGGCCCGGACCTGCGCCTGGCCCTGGCCGCCTGGCGCTGGCTGGAGGAGACCGAGCTGCTCGCCCCGGACCTGGACGCGGTGCCCGGCGGCGGTCCGGTCCCCGGGGACGACGGGCCGCAGCGGTGGACGCCGGCCTGGCAGCTGGGTCTGCCGCTCAGTCACCTCGCCATCCACCTGTTCTGAGTCACGCGCCGTTCCCGGTCACGCGCCGTTCCCGGGCCCGCGCCGTTCCCGGGCCCGCGCCGTTCCGGGTCACTTGAGCAGGCGTGACAGGCGCCGGTCGGCCAGCGGACGGCCGCCGGTCTGGCAGGTGGGGCAGTACTGCAGCGAGGAGTCGCTGAAGGACACCTCGCGGACGGTGTCCCCGCAGACCGGGCAGGGTTCGCCGGTCCTGCCGTGCACCCGCATGCCGCTCCTCTTCTCGGCCTTCAGCCGTCCGGCGGCCACCCCGCGGGAGCGTTCCACCGCCTCGGTGAGCGTCGAGCGCAGCGCCTGGTACAGCCGGTGGGTCTCCTCGGGCGTCAGCGAACCGGTGAGCTTGAACGGGGACATCCGCGCGGCGTGCAGGATCTCGTCGCTGTAGGCGTTGCCGACGCCGGCGATCAGGCTCTGGTCGCGCAGCGCGCCCTTCAGCTGCCGCCGCTCCCCCGCCAGCAGCCCGGTGAACCGGGCCTCGTCGAAGTCGTCGGCGAGCGGGTCCGGTCCCAGGCTCGCGACGCCGGGGACCTGGGCGGGGTCGTGCACCACGTACACGGCGAGCCGCTTCTGCGTGCCGGCCTCGGTCAGGTCGAAGCCCTGTCCGTCGTCCAGCGCGGCCCGCAGGGCGATCGGGCCCTTGCCGGGGC
>NZ_JBRIOU010000002.1:1486113-1494447 GCF_053474865.1 Streptomyces sp. CO7 | reverse complement strand
GGGCGGGGCGACGGGGAGGCTGTCGTACCACCGCAGCCAGCCGGCCCGGGCCAGGTGGGTCACCAGACGCGGCCCTCCGTCGGCCGTGGCGAGGTCCAGGAACTTGCCGTGCCGGTGCACGGCGGCCACCGTGCGCCCCTCCAGGGCGGAGGGGGGCGGGTCGTAGGTCTTCAGGACGCTGACGGCGAGCGGGAGCACGCGGCTGATCTCCCGCCCGACCAGGTGGTCCTGGAGGAAGTCCCTGAGGGCCTCCACCTCCGGCAGCTCGGGCATACCCCCAGCCTGCCACGGAGCGCCGACGGCCGCCCGCGCCGACGCGGCGGGACGGGGGCCGGGTCCGGCCGCCCCGCCCCGGTCCGCCAGGGCCGCGCGTCCGGTGCCGGTGCTGCCCTCACCCGGGTTCGGGCCAGGTCATCGAGAACTCGCACCACACGCACTTGCCGCCGCCGCGGGCCTCGACGCCCCAGCTGTCGGCGAGCAGGTCGACCAGCATCAGCCCCCGGCCGCTCATCCCCACCGGGCCGGGGTCGTGCCGGTGCGGCAGGGCGCTGGAGGTGTCCTCCACCTCGATCCGCAGCAGCCGCTGCGGCCCGAGCAGCACCCGCAGGGTGACGGTGGCGCACCCCTCGGTGTGCATCAGGGCGTTGGTGATCAGCTCGTCCGCCGCCAGCTCGATCTCGTCGGCCCGCTCCGCGGTGCCCCAGGCCCGCACCGCGGCGCGGATCATGTGGCGGGTCTCGGCGAGCGCGTCCGGGTCGCCGGGCACGACCTCCTGCCGCAGCTGTCCCCCGCTGCGCTGCCGGCCGGGACCGCGGCGGCGCAGCAGCAGGACGGCGACGTCGTCGTCGCCGCCCCTGCGGTCGGCCCGCTCGATCAGCGCGTCGGCCAGCCCGCGGACGTCGTCGGGGCCCTCCGCGATGTAGTCCATCAGCTCGCGCAGGCCGACGGAGAGGTCGTCGCCCGGAAGCTCGACCAGGCCGTCGGTGCAGAGCACCAGCGTCTGGAAGGTGGAGAGCTCGAAGGTGGTGACCGGATAGGTGAGCGCGCCGAACTCCGCGGACAGCCCCAGCGGCAGCCCGCCCTCGACGGGGATCCGCCGGCAGGTCCCGTCGCCGCCGCGCAGGATCGGGTCCAGGTGACCGGCGCGCACCATCTTGACCACTCCGGTGGTCGGGTCGACCTCGGCGTACAGACAGGTGGCGAAGCGGTCGGTGTCCAGCTCGTGCAGGAAGACGGAGGCGCGGGCCATCACGGTGCCCGGCGTGTGGCCCTCGGCCGCGTAGGCGCGCAGCACGATCCGCAGCTGGCCCATGACGGCGGCGGCATGGGTGTCGTGGCCCTGGACGTCGCCGATGACGGCGCCGACCCGGCCGCCGGGGAGCGGGATCAGGTCGTACCAGTCGCCGCCGATGTCGCGCCCGGCGGAGGCGGAGCGGTAGCGCACGGCGATGTCGGCGCCGGGCACGCTGGGGATGGTGCGGGGCAGCATGGCCTGCTGGAGTCCCTGCGCGAGGTCCATCTGCTGCTCGTAGAGCATGGCGCGCTGCAGGCTCTGGGCCACGCTGCCGCCGAGCGCGCCGAACAGCGCCCTGTCCTGCGGGGTGAAGGTCCGGCGGCCGCTGTAGAGCAGACCGACGGCGCCGACCGCCTTCCCCTCGGCGATCAGCGGCAGGTAGGCGCCGGAGGTGATCTGGAGGGGGACCAGTTTCTCCCACAGGATCGGGTAGTTGACCGCGAACTCCTTGGCGGACTCGATGTAGCGGGGCTGCAGGGTGCGGACCACCTCGCTCATCGGGTACGGCTCGTCCACCCGGGTGATGCGGACCCCGGGGACGGCGTCCTGGGGCTCCTCGGTGACCAGGACGACGCGGTCGCCCTCCACCAGACCGAGGACCACCAGGGAGACACCCAGCGGGGTGCGCTGGTGGGCCTCGCCGAGGACGCGCAGCACGTCGCGGACGGTGCGTGCGGCCGAGAGGGCCGCGGTGAGGGCCTGGACGACGTCGGTCTGGCGGCGGCGCGCCTCGTCCTCGACGGCCTGCTCGAGCCGGGCCTCGCTCTCCCTCAGCTCCTGGGTGGCGTCGCGGACGATGCCGATGACGCGGCGGGGACGGCCCTTGTCGTCGCGCCGGATGTAGCCCTGGGTGTGCGTCCAGCGCAGGCTGCCGTCGCGGCGCCGGACCCGGAAGTAGCCGCCGTAGTTCTCGGCTCCCCCCTTCATCGCCCGGGTGACCGTCTCGTCGAGGCGGACGGCCTCGGTGGGGGGCACCCGGGAGCTGAGGCCGTTCGCGGTGCCGTCGAATTCCTCGGGGCGCAGGTCGAAGATCTCGTGGGCCCGGGCGTCCATGCTGAACAGGTCCGTCTCGAGGTCCCAGTCGAAGGTGCCCATGCGATTGAGCGCCAGGATCGGCTCGGGGCCGGCGGGCCACTCCTCCGGGAGCGTCTCCTCGGCGTCCCCATCAACCATGGAGACCACCTTGCCAGCATTTGTCCGTTTCTTCGAATCGTTCTCCACCCCGGCCCGCCTCCGGCGGGGACCCCGCTCAGCCACCGAAGTCATCGGTGGGGCTGCCGAAGACGCTCTCCGCGTCCACGACGGCGACCCCGCCCGGGGTCACCCCTGACACCGTCCCGCTCTCGACGACCCCGCGCTCCGGCCCGGGGGCCCGCTCGGCGCCGCTCCCGCCGGGACGCTCCCCCGCCGGCGAGGCGCCGAGCAGCGCGAGCGGCACGGCGCAGGCGACGACGGCGACCCTGATCGGTGCGCGCACGGTGTCCTCCCACTCGGTTCGGGGCACTTCGTCACCATTGTCTGCCGCGCCCGGTACGGTCACGCAAACGGAAGCGGGCGTCACGGCCGGACGGTCCCGGGGTCCTCCGGAGGCCGCCGGGAAGGAGGACCGAGGTCGTGGAGTGGTTCACCGCGCCGGAGTACTGGACGGGCAGGCTGGTCTTCCAGCGGGGGCTGGCCGCCGTCTACCTGGTGGCCTTCCTCGCCGCCGCCCTGCAGTTCCGGCCGCTGATCGGCGAGCGGGGGCTCACGCCCGCGCCCCGGTTCCTCTCCCGGACGACCTGGCGGCAGGCGCCGACCCTGTTCCGGCTGCGCTTCTCCGACCGGCTCTTCGCCGTCTGCGCCTGGGCGGGGTGCGCCGTCTCGGCGGCGCTGCTGGCCGGAGCGGCCGACCTGGTGCCGCTGTGGGCGTCGATGCTGCTGTGGCTGCTCCCGTGGGCCCTGTACCTGTCGGTCGTGAACATCGGTCAGACCTGGTACGCCTTCGGCTGGGAGTCGCTGCTGCTGGAGACCGGCTTCCTGGCGGTGCTGCTCGGCAACGACGAGGTGGGCCCTCCGGTGGTGGTGCTGTTCCTGCTGCGCTGGCTGCTCTTCCGGCTGGAGTTCGGCGCCGGACTGATCAAGATGCGCGGCGACGAGTGCTGGCGCCGGCTCACCTGCCTGTACCACCACCACGAGACGCAGCCGATGCCCGGGCCGCTGAGCCGTCTCTTCCACCTCCTGCCGCGCCCGTTGCACCGGGTGGAGGCGGCCGCCAACCACGTCACCCAGCTGGCGGTGCCCTTCCTGCTGTTCACACCGCAGCCGGTCGCCTCCTGGGCCGCCGGGCTCATGGTCGTCACCCAGCTGTGGCTGGTCGTCTCGGGCAACTTCGCCTGGCTCAACTGGCTGACGGTGGTGATCGCGCTGTCCGCGATCGCCTGGCCGTGGGGCGCCGCGCCCCGCCGCGATCCGGGAGCACCGCTCTGGTACGAGATCACCGTTCTCGCGGTGGCCGCGGGGCTGCTCCGGCTGAGCCGGAAGCCGGCGCGCAACCTGCTCTCCCGCGGCCAGGCGATGAACCGGTCCTTCGACCCGCTCCATCTGGTCAACACCTACGGAGCGTTCGGCAGCGTGACCCGGGTACGGCACGAGGTGGTCGTGGAGGGGACCGACGACGAGCGGCCGCGCCAGGACTCCGACTGGCGCGCCTACGAGTTCCGGGGCAAGCCGGGCGACGTGCGGCGCCGGCCGCGGCAGTTCGCCCCGTACCACCTGCGGCTGGACTGGCTGATGTGGTTCCTGGCGCTGTCACCGGTGCCGGCCCGCTGGTTCACGGCGCTGGTGGAGAAGCTGCTCGAGGGCGACCGGGACACGCTGCGACTGCTGCGGCGCTCGCCCTTCCCGCCCGGCTCGCCGCCGCGCTGGATCCGCGCCCGCCTCTTCCGCTACCGCTTCGCCACCCGGGCCGAGCGGCGCGCCGAGGGCGTGTACTGGGTGCGCGAGTACGTCCGCGACTTCCTGCCGCCCACCCGGCTGTCCTGACCGGCGGTCTCGGCGAAGGGCGGACACGGCGAACGGCGGCCGGTGGTGGCCCGGCCGCCGTTCGCCCCGCACTGTTCCCGCGTCGTTGTTCCCGCGTCGCTGTTCCCGCGTCGTGCCGTTCGGCGTCGCTGTCGCCGACGGCCGTCAGTCGACGCTGGGCAGGATGTGGGGCTCGGCGAGGTCGTCCTCGTAGCCGGCCAGCCTGATGGGCGCGGAACGGGCCCACACCTCCAGGCTGCCCAGGGGGCCGTCGCCGTCGGCCGGGCCTCGGCCGACGGGCCGCTCGCTCGCGATCGTGCTGGACGTCGTCTTCTCCGGTGTCACCGCGCACTCCTCATGTTGGGTCACCCTCGAGGCGCGGCGCCGTCGTTGTGCTCGGCGCCCGGGCGCCTCCCGGGTGCGGGTCGGTAGGGAGGCCGTTCGAGCGCGGTGGCGCCGGCATCTCTTCTCGGGCAGACCGGCGTGCCCGGCCTGTCCGGCGGCGGACCGTGGGGGGCAGGTGCGGCCCCGTCACGACGTCCGCCAGCACCAGAGTAACCAAATGAGCGGGCTCCCGCTCGATAGCGCCGAAAACTTTGCGTTACCGTCTCACGTCCGACGGGTCACCACGACCCTCGGACGGCCTCCCGGCCGCCCGGACCGGGTCACCACTTGCCGGGCGCGTAGTCCTTCATGAAGACCCCGTACAGGTCCTCTCCCGCCTCGCCGCGCACGATCGGGTCGTAGACCCGGGCCGCGCCGTCGACCAGGTCCAGCGGCGCGTGGAACCCGGCCTCGGCCAGGCGCACCTTGTCCGGGTGCGGGCGCTCGTCGGTGATCCAGCCGGTGTCGACGGCCGTCATCAGGATGCGGTCCTTCTCGAACATCTCCTGGGCGCTGGTGCGCGTCAGCATGTTCAGCGCGGCCTTGGCCATGTTGGTGTGCGGGTGTCCCGCGCCCTTGTAGCCGCGCTCGAAGACGCCCTCCATCGCGGAGACGTTGACGATGTAGGTCCGGCGGTTCGGGGAGGCGGCCATCGCCTCGCGCAGCCGGCTGATGAGGATGAACGGCGCGGTGGAGTTGCACAGCTGGACCTCGAGCAGCTCCACCGGGGTGACCTGCTCGACGGACTGCACCCAGCTGTTGGTGTCGTGCAGGTCGGGGACGAGACCGCCCGCGTCGATGGCGGTGCCGGCGGCGATCCGCTCCAGCGAGGCCGAGCCGGAGACCAGCGCGAGGTCGGTGACGTCCTGGGCGCTGATCGCCCCGCCGCCGGAGACCGGCAGCGCGGCGACGGCGCCGGAGCCGAACGCGCCGATCACCCGGGCGGCGGGCAGCTCGCCCTTCGGCAGCGGCGCCGACTCGGCGGCCAGCAGCTCGCTGTAGGCCTGCGGGGAGCGCCGCACGGTCTGGGCGGCGTTGTTGATCAGGATGTCCAGGTGGCCCTGGGCCGTCACCGAGTCGGCCAGCGCGACGACCTGGGCGGGGTCGCGCAGGTCGATGCCGACGATGTCGAGGCGGTGGATCCACTCGTCGCTGTCCGGCATCGCCTTGAAGCGGCGGATGGCGTCGTTGGGGAAACGGGTGGTGACCGTCGTGTGGGCGCCGTCCCGCAGCAGACGCAGCGCGATGTACATGCCGATCTTGGCGCGGCCGCCGGTGAGCAGCGCGCGCCGCCCGGTCAGGTCGGTGCGGGCGTCACGGCGCGACCGGTTCTCGTCCGCGCAGCGCGGGCAGAGCTGGTGGTAGAAGTAGTCGACCTCGACGTAGCGGTCCTTGCAGGTGTAGCAGGAGCGCGGGCGCTGCAGCACGCCGGCGATCCGGCGTCCCTCGTCGACGGAGGAGGACGGCAGGACGCCGGCCGTCTCGTCGTCGATGCGCTGCGCGGAGCCGGTGGCGGTGGCCTCGGTGACGGCGCGGTCGTGGGCGGTCTTGGCGGCGCGCCGCTCCTGGCGGCGGCGCTGCTTGACCGTCCGGTAGATGTGCGAGGTGGCGCGGCGGACCGCGACGGCGTCGGGGTGGTCGACCTCTATCCGGTCGAGCTCCTCGAGCACGCTCAGGCAGACGGCCAGGCGCTCCGGATCGATGCCCGGGCCCCAGTCCTCCGCGCCGTGGTCCTGCTGGGCGGGAATCCTCGCCGAACCGTTCCCGCTCTCCCCCAGGTCGCGCGTGGCAGTGCCCTGGCCGTCGTCCGTCACCGTCATCGCCGCTGTGTTCCTCGCGTCACTCGCTCAGCCGCGTAGCTCGATCGAGTGACCGCGCGGCTCCCACATGAAGGTGGTGGGAGCCGTGTCGCGGATCTTCGTCCCCGTTCTGTCCCACCAGGTGGCGAGGATACTGAGGGCCGCCGACGTCCGCCAAATGAGGGACGGCCGAGGCGTCGAGCGTCACACGGGGCGTCACATGGGGGCGGGTACCGGCTGCGCCTTCCCGAGTACCACCACACCGTTGTCGGAGACGGTGTACAGCTCTGCGTCGCGCTCGGGGTTGACGCCGATGGTGGCGCCCGGCGGGACGTCGATGTTCTTGTCGAGGATGGCGTTGCGGACCACGGCGCCCCGGCCGATGCGCACGTTGTCGTGGATCACGGAGTTCTGCACCACCGCGTCGGGCTCGACGACCACGCCCGGGGAGAGCACCGATCGCGTGACCTGGCCCTTGATGAGGCAGCCGGGGCTGACGATCGACTCGGTGGCGATGCCGCCGGCGTTGAAGCGGGCCGGGGAGAGCGTCGGGTGGTGGGTGTAGATGGGCCAGTCGCGGTTGTACAGGTTGAACACCGGCCGGTCGGCGAGCAGGTCCATGTGGGCGTCGTAGTAGGCGTCGATCGTTCCGACGTCACGCCAGTAGCCCTGGTCGCGCTTGGTCTCGCCGGGGACGTGGTTGGTGCTGAAGTCGTAGACGGCGGCGTCGCCGCTCTCGGTGAGCATGGGCAGGATGTCGCCGCCCATGTCGTGGTCGGAGTCCTCGTTCTCGGCGTCCCGGTGCAGGGCCTCCACCAGCACGCTGGTGGTGAAGATGTAGTTGCCCATGGAGGCGAGGATGGAGTCCGGGTCGTCGGCCAGGCCCGGCGGGTCGGCCGGCTTCTCGAGGAAGCGCTCGACGGTGCGGCCGTCGGCGGCCGGGGTGATCACGCCGAACTGCGAGGACTCCGAGCGCGGCACCCGCAGGCCGGCCACCGTGGCGCCCGCTCCGCTCTCGATGTGCTGGCGCAGCATCTCGCGGGGGTCCATGCGGTACACGTGGTCGGCGCCGAAGACGACGACGTAGTCGGGCTCCTCGTCGCGGATCAGGTTCAGCGACTGGTGGATGGCGTCGGCGCTGCCCTGGTACCACTGCTTGCCCAGGCGCTGCTGGGCGGGCACGGGGGTGACGTAGTTGCCGAGCAGGCTGGACATGCGCCAGGTGGTCGTGATGTGGCGGTCCAGCGAGTGCGACTTGTACTGGGTCAGCACGGCGATGTGCCGGATGTCCGCGTTCACGAGGTTGGACAGCACGAAGTCCACGAGACGGTACGTCCCGCCGAACGTGACGGCCGGCTTGGCGCGGTCCGCCGTCAGCGGCATCAGTCGCTTTCCCTCGCCTCCCGCCAGCACAATGCCGAGTACGGTTGGCCCACCACGACGCATCGCCGCTCCTCTCACCGGTTCACCCACCCCTTAGGTCATGATCCGAGTGCCCCGCCCTGTGACCTGCCAATCCTGCCGTGGGAGCAAGGCCATGTCACCCGTCCGGGGGAGGATCGGATCTTTCCGGGTACTCCACCATCAGGAGGACCCGTGAAGGACGGAAGAACGCCTCCGGTACGACGACGGAGGTGGGCATGACCGGCACGATGTGGTCCGTGCAGCAGATACGAACGCCGCGGCGAGGCCCGGAGCGCGGCCGATGAGTCCCCTGATGTGGTCCGTGGTCCTCTCCCTCGTCTCCGCCGTGGCGTACGCCGGCGGGGCGATCGTCCAGGAGCGTGTGGCGGTCCGCCGCAACGGCTCCCTGCCGCTGGGCGACCTGGTGTGGTGGGCGGCGGTGGCGCTCAACGG
>NZ_JBRIOU010000002.1:1483664-1486013 GCF_053474865.1 Streptomyces sp. CO7 | reverse complement strand
GCTCAGCGTGGTGCAGCCGATGGGCGCGCTGACCATCGTGTTCGCGCTGCCGATGGCCGCCCTCTTCGTGGGCCGCGCGGCGGGCGACCGGACGGCCTGGCGCGGGGCGTTCCTGGCCACCGCGGGGCTGGCGGGCCTGCTGGCGCTGGTCTCCGGGTCGGGCACCCGCACGCCCACGGGCGGCGAGCGGATCGTGCTGGTGGTCGTCACCGCCGTCGTGCTCGCGGTGCTGACGGGGGTGGCGAAGGGCGCCGGCACGCATCCGGCGGTCCGGGCCGCCGCGCTGGCCACCGGGTCGGGCATCGCCTTCGGCCTCGGCTCGGTCTTCACCAAGGCGGTGGCCGCCGACCAGTCCGACGGGCCGGTCCTGTCGGGCCTGCCCTCGGTCGTGGCGGTGGTGGCCCTGTCGGCGGCGGGCCTGCTGCTGTCCCAGTCCGCCTACCACGCAGGCGGCCTGCACGCGCCGCTGGCGACGCTGACGGTGGTCAACCCGGTGGCCGCCACCGTGGTGGGTCTGGTCCTGTTCGGCGAGTCGTTCCGCATGGGCGTGCTCGGGGCGGTGCTGGCCACCGGCTGCGGAGTGGTCGCGGCGGCGGGGCTGGTCCTGCTCTCCGTGGGGCGCGCCCACGCCGAGGTGCCGGCGCAGGCCTCCGGCGAGCGGGAGCCCGCAGAACCGGCGGCCCCGGACCGGACGCCGTCGCACGAGAAGCCCGCGGAGCGGGACGGGGGCTCCGGGCCGGGCGAGGACCGCCGCGGCCCGGAGCGCGCTCAGATGGCGACGCCGCCCGCCCGCAGGTAGGCCAGCGGGTCGATGTCGCTGCCGAAGCCCGGGCCGGTGCGCACCTCGAAGTGCAGGTGCGGGCCGGAGCTGTTGCCGGTGGAGCCGGAGCGTCCGAGGCGCTGTCCGGCGGTGACCGCCTGGCCGGACCGCACGGAGATCGCGGACAGATGGGCGTACTGCGAGTAGCGACCGTCGGCGTGCCGGACCACCACCTGGTAGCCGAAGGATCCGCCCCAGCCGGCCGTGACGACCTGTCCCGCGCCGACGGACTTCACGGCGGTGCCGGTGGGCACCGGGAAGTCGACGCCGGTGTGGTAGCCCTTCGACCACGAGGAGCCGTGGGCCCGGTAGGCGGTGCCGAGCGCGGCGTTCACGGGGGCCACCCGGTTGCGGGCCGCGGCGGGACGGGCATCGGTCTTCTTCTCGCTCTTGTGCCCGTCGGCCTTCTGCGGCGCGGGCTTCTTGGCCTGGGGCTTCTTCTGCTCCGCCGTGCGCTGCTCGCCGGCCTTCGCCCCGCTCTGCGGCTTCTGCTGTGCGGGCGGTCCGGGGCGGGCGGTGTCCGGCATCCGCAGCCGCTGGCCCGGCATGATCAGGTCGGGGTCCGAGCCCACCGTCGAGCGGTTGGCCGCGTAGAGCGACTGCCAGCCGCCCTGGACCTCGCGGGCGTCCGCGATGCCGGAGAGGCTGTCCCCGCGGACGACGGTGTACATGTCGGTCTTGCCGGCCCGGGACTGCGGCGTGGTCTGCGGCCGGACGTCCTTGCCGTCGCCGCTCGAGCCCGACCGGGAATCGGACTTGGTGGAGCCGCCGGACTTGGCGGGGGTGCCGGTGCCGGCCTTCTTCCCGGACGCGGGTCTCGCCGTGCCGCCCGATTCCTTGCCGAGGTCGGGGGCGGGACCGCCCCGGGCGAGCCCGGCGCGCTGCGAGCAGACCGGCCAGGCGCCGGGCCCCTGGACCTTGAGCACCTTCTCGGCGACGGCTATCTGCTCGGCGCGGGTGGCCTGGTCGGCACGCGAGGCGTAGGCGCGGCCGCCGAAGGCCTCCCAGGTGGACTGGCTGAACTGGAGCCCGCCGTAGTAGCCGTTGCCGGTGTTGATGTCCCAGTCGCCGCTCGCCTCGCAGGCGGCCACCCGGTCCCAGGTGGCCGCGTCGGCGGCGTCGGCGTTGCCGGCGGCGACCAGCGGGAGGGCGAGACCCGCGCCACCTGCGGTGACGCTGAGCGACGCCCGGTTGAGTCTGTTGGGCTGGTACCGGCGGTGCCGGCCGCGTGCGGCCATTGGTGCCTCCTCGACACGCTGCAGGAGACACAGAACGTAAGCGCAGTGACAGAGGGTCACAAGAAGGTATTCGGACGCCTGTGGCGGACCGGATGCCGGTAAACCCCCTGTTGACGGATATCGCCGGACGAATATGCCCGGGTGGACGCAGGGAGGGGCGCCTGGCGCGAAAGCGCCGGACGCCCCTGAGGTTCACGTCACAGCCCGGGCCTGTCGGAACGCGGTGGGCCCGGTTCCGGGTCGGGCACGGGATCCGGGCCGGGTGGCCGCGGGATCGGCGAGGGTGCGGGG
>NZ_JBRIOU010000002.1:1480094-1483564 GCF_053474865.1 Streptomyces sp. CO7 | reverse complement strand
ACCCGGCCCCCTGTCCGCCGCCCGCCGGTCACCTGGGACCACCGGGCGACCCTGTCCGCCGCGTGGTCCGGGCGGGCGCCGCCCGGCAGGTTTCGCCCCCGGCTCCCGCGGCGGTCAGACGGCCGCTTCGGCGACCGGCGCGGCCGACTCCCCGCGGGCCCGGTGGAGCTCGGCGTACCGGCCGCCGCGGGCGAGCAGTTCGTCGTGGTCGCCGCGCTCGACGACCCGGCCGTCCTCCACGACCAGGATCAGGTCGGCGTCGCGGATCGTGGAGAGCCGGTGGGCGATCACCAGGGCGGTGCGCCCCTCGAGTGCCTCGGCGAGCGCCTCCTGGACGGCCGCCTCGGAGGTGTTGTCGAGGTGGGCGGTGGCCTCGTCGAGGAGGACCACCCGCTGGCGGGCCAGCAGCAGCCGGGCGATGGTCATCCGCTGGCGCTCGCCGCCGGAGAGCCGGTACCCCCGCTCCCCCACCACGGTGTCCAGCCCGTCGGGCAGGGAGCGGACCAGGTCCTCCAGGCGGGCGCGGCGCAGCACGTCCCACAGCTCCTCCTCGCCGGCCCCGGGCCGGGCGAGCAGCAGGTTGGCGCGGACCGTGTCGTGGAAGAGGTGGCCGTCCTGGGTGACCATGCCGACGGCCCCGCGCAGCGAAGCGGCTTCGAGGTCGCGGACGTCGACGCCGCCCACCCGCACCGCCCCGGAGTCGACGTCGTACAGACGCGGCAGCAGCTGCGCGACGGTGGACTTGCCGGCGCCGGAGGAGCCGACCAGGGCGACGGTCTGCCCGGGCTCGGCGCGGAAGGAGATGCCGTGCAGGACCTCCTCTCCGCCGCGGGTGTCGAGGGCGGCGACCTCCTCCAGGGAGGCCAGCGAGACCTTGTCGGCGGACGGGTAGGCGAACCGCACGTCCTCGAACTCGACGGACAGCGGGCCGTCCGGCACCGCGCGGGCGTCCGGACGGTCCCGGACCAGCGGCTCGAGGTCGAGCACCTCGAAGACCCGCTCGAAGCTGACCAGGGCCGTCATCACCTCGACGCGGGCGCCGGCCAGCGAGGTGAGCGGGGCGTAGAGGCGGGTGAGCAGCAGGGCGAGGGCGACCACCGCGCCCGGTTCCAGGCTGCCGCGCAGCGCGAACCAGCCGCCGAGTCCGTAGACCAGGGCCAGCGCGAGCGCGGAGACCAGGGTGAGGGCGGTCATGAAGACGGACTGCGCGGTGGCGGTGCGGATGCCGATGTCGCGGACCCGGCGGGCGCGCTCGGCGAACTCGGCGGACTCCTCCTCGGGGCGGCCGAAGAGCTTGACCAGGGTGGCGCCGGGGGCGGAGAAGCGCTCGGTCATCCGCGTGCCCATGGCCGCGTTGTGGTGGGCGGCCTCGCGCTGCAGGCGGGCCATCATCGAGCCCATGCGCCGGGCCGGCACGACGAAGACCGGCAGCAGCACCAGCGCGAGCAGGGTGATCTGCCAGGAGAGGGTGAGCATCACGGCGAGGGTGAGCACCAGGGTGACCAGGTTGCTGACCACGCCGGACAGGGTGTTGCTGAAGGCCCGCTGGGCGCCGATGACGTCGTTGTTGAGGCGGCTGACCAGCGCCCCGGTGCGGGTGCGGGTGAAGAAGGCGACGGGCATCCTCTGCACGTGGTCGAAGACGGCCGTGCGCAGGTCGAGGATCAGGCCCTCGCCGAGGGTGGCGGACAGGCGGCGGGCGAGGACGCCGAGGCCGGCCTCCGCCACGGCGATCAGCGCGATCAGCAGGGCGAGGCGCACGACCCGGCTCTCGTCGCCGCCGGAGACGATCGTGTCGACGACGTGTCCGGCGAGGACGGGTGCGGCCACCGCGAGGAGCGCGGTTGCCACGCCGAGCAGCAGGAAGAGCGCGATCCGGCGGCGGTGGGGGCGGGCGAAGGCCGCCACGCGGCGCAGGGTGGCGCGGGCGAGGGGTCGGTGGCGCGCCTGCTCGTCGGCGTTCATCACGCTGTGGAGCTGCGTCCAGGCGGTGGTCTCCATACTCATGCCCGGAACGGTAGAACCTCCAGCTTGGTCGAGGTCAACGCCTTTCCCGCGGACGGCTCCCGCCGCGGGTGCGCGGCGGGCGGCTGCCCGGGGCCGGAGCGCGGGCCCGGGGGCGGGGCCAGGGCCGGGTCTCGAGGCCAAGACCCCTGCCGGGCAGGCCCGATGACGGGGCGTCGGCCGGGTGCGGCAGGATGAGGGCGCCCCGCCCGGGGCGCGCGGTCGGCCGGGCGACGGGCCGAACCATCCCCGGAGACGCGAACAGGTGACAACGTGACGAGACTCCCCCTCCGTCCGGCGGCGAGCCCCGGAGACGTCCGGTGAACCGGGCGCTGGAGCTGCAGGACCTGATCCGCGCGGGCGTCGCGGTGGGCGCTGGCCTGGTGCTGGCGCTGCTGGCGAAAATGCTGATGCGCTGGCTGGGCCGGCACGCGGAACGCACCCGCTGGGAGGGCGACGACGTGATCGTCGGCGCCCTGCGCACGATGGTGCCGTGGGCGGCGGTCCTCGGCGGCCTCGCGGCGGCCGCGGCCCTGCTGCCGCTGACGCGCGTGGTGGGCCGGACGGTCAACCAGGGCCTGACCGTCGTGATGATCACCGTGGTGACGCTGACGGTGGCCCGCGGGGTGGGCGGCATGGTCGGGGCGATCACCCAGTCGCGGTCCGGGGTGGCCTCGTCCGCGTCGATCTTCGTGAACATCACCCGCGTCTCGGTGGTCGCGCTGGGCTTCCTGGTCATCCTCCAGTCGCTGGGCATCTCCATCGCCCCGCTGCTGACCGCCCTGGGGGTGGGCGGTCTGGCGGTGGCGCTCGCGCTGCAGGACACCCTGGCCAACCTGTTCGCCGGTATCCACATCCTCGCCTCGCGGACCGTGCGGACCGGCGACTACATCCGGCTGACCAGCGGCGAGGAGGGGTACGTCGTCGACATCAACTGGCGGCAGACCACCATCCGCAACCTGTCGCAGAACCTGGTGATCATCCCGAACGGGAAGCTCGCCGGCACCAACATGACCAACTTCAGCCGCCCCGGCGAGGACATGACGATCATGGTCCAGGCGGGGGTCGGCTACGACAGCGACCTGGAGCACGTGGAGCGGGTGACCGCGGAGGTCGTCACCGAGGTGATGAAGGAGGTGGAGGGCGCGTTGCCGGAGCACGAGCCCGCGATCCGCTTCCACACCTTCGCGGACTCGCGGATCAACTTCACGGTGATCCTGGGCGTCGGCGAGTTCAGCGACCAGTACCGGATCAAGCACGAGTTCATCAAGCGACTGCACCGCCGCTTCCGGGCGGAGGGCATCGGCGTGCCGCCGCCGCAGCACGACGTCACCCTGCGGCACCGGGACACGGCGTCCATGCCGAGTCAGCGCGTCTGACGGCGGGCGCCCCACGCCGACGGCCGCGGCCCCGGGTCACCGCCCGGGAGCCGCGGCCGTCGGCGTGTGCCGGGGCGCGTCTGGGAC
>NZ_JBRIOU010000002.1:1472376-1479994 GCF_053474865.1 Streptomyces sp. CO7 | reverse complement strand
GTCTGGGACCGAAGGGCGGGCCGGGGGTCGCGTCGCCTCGATCACGAGATATCTTGATGTCGAGCAATGTTGCAGACGTGGAGCGGAGCACCCGGTGACTGACTCGACCATCATCTATACGCACACCGACGAGGCGCCGGCCCTGGCGACGTACTCGTTCCTGCCGGTCGTGCGGGCGTACGCCGCGCAGGCGGGCGTCCCCGTGGAGACCCGTGACATCTCGCTGGCGGGCCGCATCCTCGCGCTCTTCCCGGAGTACCTCCGTGAGGACCAGCGGATCCCGGACGCCCTGGCGGAGCTCGGCGAGCTGGCCAAGAAGCCCGAGGCCAACATCATCAAGCTGCCGAACATCTCGGCGTCCATCCCGCAGCTGAAGGCCGCCGTGGCGGAGCTGCAGGCGCAGGGCTACGAGCTGCCGAACTACCCGGACGACCCGAAGACCGACGAGGAGCGCGACGTCCGCGCCCGCTACGACAAGGTCAAGGGCTCCGCGGTCAACCCGGTGCTGCGCGAGGGCAACTCGGACCGCCGTGCCCCCGCCTCGGTGAAGAACTACGCCAAGAACCACCCGCACCGCATGGGCGCCTGGTCCTCGGACTCGAAGACCAACGTCGCCACCATGGGCGAGAACGACTTCCGCTCCACCGAGAAGTCGGCCGTGATCTCCGAGGCGGGTTCGCTGCGCATCGAGCTGGTCACCGCCTCCGGCGAGACCAAGGTGCTGCGGGAGTCGGTGCCTGTCCTCGATAACGAGGTCGTCGACGCCTCCGTGATGCGCGCCGCCGCGCTGCGCGAGTTCCTGACCGCGCAGGTCGCCCGGGCCAAGGAGGAGGGCGTCCTGTTCTCCGTGCACCTCAAGGCCACGATGATGAAGGTCTCCGACCCGATCGTCTTCGGTCACGTGGTGCGCGCCTTCTTCCCGAAGACCTTCGCGCAGTACGGCGAGCAGCTGGCCGCCGCCGGCCTGTCCCCCAACGACGGTCTGGGCGGCATCTGGAAGGGCCTGGAGGCCCTGCCCGAGGGTGACGCGATCAAGGCGTCCTTCGACGCCGAGCTCGCCGACGGCCCGGCGCTGGCGATGGTCGACTCCGACAAGGGCATCACCAACCTGCACGTCCCCTCGGACGTCATCGTCGACGCGTCCATGCCGGCCATGATCCGCACCTCCGGCCACATGTGGGGCCCGGACGGCCAGGAGGCCGACACGCTGGCCGTCCTGCCGGACTCCAGCTACTCCGGCGTCTACCAGGCCGTGATCGACGACTGCCGCGCCAACGGCGCCTTCGACCCGTCGACCATGGGCTCGGTGCCGAACGTCGGCCTGATGGCGCAGAAGGCCGAGGAGTACGGCTCCCACGACAAGACCTTCGAGATCGCCGAGGCGGGCACCGTCCGTCTGGTCGACGCCAAGGGCGAGGTCGTGCTGGAGCAGCCGGTCGAGGCCGGCGACATCTTCCGCGCCTGCCAGACCAAGGACGACCCGATCCGCGACTGGGTCAAGCTGGCCGTCACCCGCGCCCGCGCCACCGGCGCCCCGGCCGTCTTCTGGCTGGACGCCGAGCGCGCCCACGACGCCAAGCTGATCGAGAAGGTCCGGGCCTACCTGCCGGAGCACGACACCGAGGGCCTGCAGATCGAGATCATGGCGCCCGTCGAGGCGACCGCGTTCTCGCTCGAGCGTCTGCGCCGGGGCGAGGACACCATCTCGGTGACCGGCAACGTGCTGCGCGACTACCTGACCGACCTGTTCCCGATCCTGGAGCTGGGCACCAGCGCCAAGATGCTGTCGGTCGTCCCGCTGATGGCGGGCGGCGGCCTCTTCGAGACCGGCGCCGGCGGCTCCGCCCCGAAGCACGTGCAGCAGCTGGTCAAGGAGAACTACCTGCGCTGGGACTCGCTCGGCGAGTTCTTCGCCCTGGTCCCGTCCCTCGAGCAGTTCGCCAAGGTGACCGGCAACGCCAAGGCCCAGATCCTGGCCGACACGCTGGACCGCGCCACGGCGACCTTCCTCAACGAGGACAAGTCCCCGACCCGCCGGGTCGGCGGCATCGACAACCGCGGCTCGCACTTCTACCTGTCCCTGTACTGGGCGCAGGAGCTGGCCGCGCAGAAGGACGACGCCGAGCTGGCCGCGGCGTTCGCGCCGCTGGCCGAGAAGCTCGCCGGCGCCGAGGCGAAGATCGTCGAGGAGCTGAACGCGGTGCAGGGCGAGCCGGCCGAGATCGGCGGCTACTTCCAGCCCGACCCCGAGAAGGCCGCCGCCGTGATGCGTCCCTCCGCCACCTGGAACGAGGCCCTGGCCTCCCTGGGCGCCTGACCTCACCCGGTCGCAGGGCCCCAGGACCTGAGCTCCGCCCCGCCCGGAACACCGGGCGGGGCGGAGCCCTTTTCCGGCGTGCGGGGGCCGGTGCGGGGACCGCACGGAGCAGCCGGGCGCGACAGACGCCCCGGGCCGCCCCAGGGTGGTTCCATGACTCAGGAGATGACCGCACCGCCTCCTCCGCCCGTCCGCGACTGGGTGCCGCCGGAGATCGACGGCCCCGGCTTCGACCCGCTGCTGGCCGAGCTGATGCGCGAGGGTCCGCTGACCCGGATCCGTCTGCCGCACGGCGAGGGCTGGGCCTGGCTCGCCACCCGTCACGAGGACGTCCGGGCGGTCACCAACGACCCCCGCTTCGGCCGCGCGGAGGTGACCCGCCGCGAGGTCACCCGGCTGGCCCCGCACTTCAAGCCCCGCCCGGGTTCCCTGGCCTTCGCCGACCAGCCCGACCACAACCGGCTGCGCCGCGCCTTCGCGGGCGCCTTCACCGTCGGCGCGATGCGGCGCCTGCGCCCGCGCGCCCAGGCACTGCTCGACCCGCTGGTCGACGGCCTGCTGGCCCAGGGGCCGCCGGCCGATCTGATCGCCACGGTGCTCGAGCCGTATCCGCTGGCCGTGGTGGGCGAGGTGATGGGCGTCCCGGAGGCCGACCGGGACCGGGTGCGCGCCTGGACCCGCCAGATCATCTCCACCTCCGGCGGCGCGGAGGCGGCCGAGCGGGCCAAGGCGGGACTGTACGGCTGGATCACGCGAACGATCCGTGACCGCCGCGAGGGCTCCTCCGGCGGCGGCGAGGCCGGCGACGGCGGGCAGGGCGGCGTCCTGTCGATGCTGGGCGCCGCCGTGGGCCGTGGGGAGCTGACCGAGGAGGAGGCGATCGGGGTGGCCGGGCCGCTGCAGATCGGCGGCGAGGCGGTCACGCACAACTGCGGGCAGATGCTCTTCCTGCTGCTCACCCGGCCGGACCTGATGGCCCGGATGCGCGAGGTGCTGGGCCGCCCGGCCGGGCTGGACGCCGCCCTGGAGGAACTGCTGCGCTGGATCCCGCACCGCAGCACGGTGGGTCTGGCCCGGATCGCGCTGGAGGACGTCGAGCTCGCGGGCCGGACGATCGCGGCGGGCGAGCCGGTGTACGTCTCGTACCTGGCCGCCAACCGGGATCCGGAGGTCTTCCCCGATCCGGACGGGATCGACCTGGCCCGGGACCCCAACCCGCACCTGGCCTTCGGCAACGGCCCGCACTTCTGCACGGGGGCGGTCCTGGCGCGGCTGCAGACCGAGCTGCTGGTGACCACGCTGCTGGAGCGGC
Source organism: Streptomyces sp. CO7 (assembly GCF_053474865.1). Taxonomy (NCBI): domain Bacteria; kingdom Bacillati; phylum Actinomycetota; class Actinomycetes; order Kitasatosporales; family Streptomycetaceae; genus Streptomyces; species Streptomyces sp. CO7. Next base: position 1,476,365 of record NZ_JBRIOU010000002.1, on the reverse strand, counting down.
TGCCCGGGCTCAGGCTCGCGGTGCCCGCGCAGGAGGTGCCGTGGCGGCGGCGCACCATGATCCGCGGGCCCGAGGCGCTTCCGGTCGCCTGGTGAGCGGGCGGCCGCCCTCCTCGGGCGGCCGCCGCCCGGCGGTCGGACCCGCAGCGGCCGGACCCGCAGCGGTCAGACCCGCAGCCACTCCGTGACGACCACCTCGTCGCCGGCCCGGACCCGCAGGGCGAACGGGCCGGTGACCTCGACCGCGCAGGAGAATCCGCCCGTCTCGTCGGCGGCGCACCGTGCCGCCGCCTCCGGGGCGGGCCGGGTCAGCACCTCCACGCCCGCCGCCTGGGGCGGCAGCAGCTGGCCCAGCAGCCCGTCCTCGCCCACCTCGACGTCGACGGTGAGGTCGCCGGCCGCGAAGGTGAGCATCCGCGGACCGTCCTCGGTTCCCCTGACAGGGGCGGCGTCCAGCAGGGAGTCGAAGGTGAGCTCGGCCAGGCGGGCGTCCAGGTCGTGCAGCGCGAACGCGGCCAGCGCCGCCTCGCGCAGCGCGGTGGGCACCGGGTCGCAGACCTCGGCGGCCTCCCGCAGGAGTCCCTCCACCTCCAGGAGCTGGAGGTCGTCGAAGGGCTGCTCGTCGAACTCGTCGGTGTCGTCGGTCTCGTCGAAGGCGTGCGGGCCGTTCACAGAACCCCCCGGTCGGTCAGGCGCTTGCGCAGCCGGCGCAGGCACCGCTGTCGAATAGGTCCGATGGAACCCACCGCGATGCCCAGGGCGACGGACACCTCGCGGTAGCTGGGCGGCGGCTCGGCGATGATCAGGCGCAGCAGCTGCCGGCAGCGGTCGCCGAGGGCGTCGAACTCCTCCCACACCGTGCGGTGCCGGTCGGCCCGTTCGGCCTCCTCCTCGGACTCGAGGACCTTCTGCTCGGGCGAGCAGCTGTCGCACGGGCGGTCCAGGACCTGCGGGTCGTCGGTGGGCGTCCACCGGCGCTGCGCCCGCAGCACCTTCAGGCACTCGTGGCGGGCGGTGGCGGCGAGCCAGGAGCCCGCCTTCTCCGGCTCGCGGATCCGGCCCAGGTTCTGCGCGAAGCGGAACCAGGCGATCTGGTAGACCTCGTGGGCGTCCGCCTCGGAGAGCCGGTGCCCGCGGACCACGGACCACACCAACGGGCTGAGCCCGTCCACCAGGCCCCGCCAGGCGTCCTGGTCGCCCTCGACCGCGGACTTCAGCAAGGCGCCGACTGTCGCTCGTTCCACTCCCCCACCCCTCGTGTACGGCACGCCATCGTACGCCGTACGGGTGAGGCTCAAGGACGGGGTCAACGTTCGCCCGCTCCCGGCCCGCTGACGGGCCGCCAGGTCGGAGGCCGGAGCGCGGCCACCCGCGCTCCGTGCACCTCGGCGGTGTCCTTCAAGGAGGCCAGCAGGTCGCGGCGGGCGCGGCGCGGGTCGCTCTCCTTGTGGGCGGCCATGTGCGCGGCGACCATGGCGGCGGCCACCGGGGTGGCGAAGGAGGTGCCGCTCCAGCGCGCGTAGCCGGTGAACTCGACACGCTCCGGGTCCCCGGGTTCGTCCTCGCCGTCCGCGCTGAGCAACCCGGTGCGGACCGGGAAGCGGCAGGTGCAGGAGTAGTCGCCGCCGTGCCGGCACTCGTCGTAGCTGGAGTGCTGGTAGACGTACGGGACGGGGGCGTCGAAGCCGGTCAGCGGAGCGGTGAGGCGCTCACCGGGCGCGTAGGCGTCCACCCACCGGCCGTGGTTGCTGAAGCAGGCGTGGGCCTCGCCGTCGCCTCGCAGGGCGCCCACGGAGAACACCGCCTTGCGGTACTTGGGCCGGGCGGCGTAGGCGGCCGGGAAGAACGGGGTGTCGGAGCCGTTGTTGCCGGCCGCGGCGACCAGCAGGGTGCCGGGGTGCTTCAGCAGTTCCGCCATGAAGTGCTCGAGTCCCAGCAGGCCTTGGTCGTCGCCCGTGGCAGTGCCCGCGGAAAGGCTGATCAGGGCGGGCCAGCCGGCGCTCTCGGCGGCGTCCAGGAGGAGCGGTCCGAACTCGGACTCCAGCACGGCGCCGGCGTCGTTGAGCGCGTTGGAGACCGTGATGTCGGCGTGCGGGGCGACGGCGGCCAGCAGGCCGGCGATGAAGGTGCCGTGTCCCGCGTACTGCCGCAGCACCCCGTCGGCGTCGCGCTCGGAGGTCTCCAGGTCTCCGCGCACACCGGCCAGTTCGGGGCAGCGGGCGTGGTCGGAGGTGAGGCCGGTGTCCACCACCAGCACGCCGACGCCGGACTCCGGCTCGTGGTCCCGGCCGGCGGGCGCCGGGTTGGGGCCCTCGCCCGGCGCGGCCGGCACCGGCTCGTCACCGGGGCAGGCGTTCACCGCGACGGTGATGACGTGGTTGCGCGAGACCATGCGACGTCCGGCGCGGTCCTCGAGGGCGCGCACCGCGCGCAGCGCCCCGTCCACAGCGGGGTCGGCGGCGTGGGCCGCGCGGGCCCCTTCGGCCGGCTCGGCGACCCGGATCCGGGTGACGCCGGAACGGTTGCCGGGGCCGGCCGGGGCTATCCGCTCGCGGCCGGCCGCGCCGGGGATGTCGGCGCGCCGCTCGCGCAGGGCGTCGGCGACCAGCCGGGCGTCCTCCCCGTCGCGCACCAGCAGGTGGCCGCGCTCGTAGAGGAATCCCGCATCCTCGTCCACGGCCAGCGGTACGTCGGGCATGGAACGTCGGACCTGCTCGCACTGCTCGTGGAACCGCCGGGCCGGCATAGGGCTTCCTCCCCCTCGGGTGCTGCGTCGTCAGAAGGAGTCTGCCGCATCGCCGTTGATACACCGCCTTCACACCGTGCGTGCCGAAACCCCTGGCCAGGGCACTACGATGCGACAGGTGACAGCGGGAAACGGAAGCGTCCTCGAACTGCTGCCGATGGTCTTCGCCAGGCCCGACGTGGCCCTGCGCAGGGCGGAGCGGCTCCTCGAGTCCGGCCCCCCGCCGGAGCACGCGTCGGTGGCCCACCAGGTGATCGGGATCTGGCAGCGGGACTTCGGCGATCTCGCGGTGGCGCTGCGGCATCTGCGGCGCGCCCGGGACCTGGCGGCCCGTGCGGGCTCCGCGGACCGGGAGGCCGACGTGCTGGCCACGCTCGGGGTGGCGCTGGTGCACGCGGGGCGGACCCGGCAGGGCCTGGCGGCCCTCGAGCGGGGCGTGGGCCGGGGCTCGGCGCACACCCGGGCGCGGGTGCTGTACCGCCGGGCGTACTCGTTCTGGGTGCTCGGCCGCCACGGTGAGGCGCTGGACGACGTCCGGCGCGCGGTGCCGGTGCTGCGGCAGGCCGGGGACGTGATCTGGGTGGCGCGTTCGCTGACCCTGCGGGCGACGGTCCACCTGGCGCTGGGCGCGGTGGACCGCGCGGAGGCGGACTTCGCGGCGGCGGAGGAGCTGTGGGGGACGACCGGCCAGGAGCACGACAAGGCGGACGTGGTGGAGTCGCGGGCGCTGACCGCCTTCCGCGCCGGTGACATCCCCGCGGCGCTGCGCCTCTTCGACGAGGCCGCCGAGCGCTACGACGCCCTGGGCACCCCGACGTTCATGCTGAGCATCCGGCGCTGCGAGGTGCTGCGGGCGGCGGGCCTGGCGGCCGAGGCGCTGGCCGAGGCGGACGCGGCGATCGCGGCACTGGACCGGATCGGCGGGCAGCGCACCCGCAAGGCGGAGCTGCTGCTGGTGGCGGCGCAGGCGGCCGGTCCGGCGGGCGCCCCGGACACGGCGGTGGACCGGGCTGCGGCCGCGGTGCGGCTGTTCGCCCGCCAGCGCCGGCCGTGGGGGGAGGCGCACGCCCGGCTGGTGCTGGCCGAGGCCCGGTTCGCCGTGGGGCGGCGCACCGGCCGGATGGTCTCGGACGCGGCGGCCCTCGCCGGGCGGCTGGCCTCCTTCGGCTCGCCGTCGGCGCCGCAGGCCGCGCTGCTGGCCGGGCGGATCGCCCTGGCCCTGGACCGCCCCGCGGAGGCGGAGG
>NZ_JBRIOU010000002.1:1471530-1472276 GCF_053474865.1 Streptomyces sp. CO7 | reverse complement strand
GGGCCCGGCACGGCGGTGCGCCGCAGGCGCGGGTGACGGGCTGGGTGGCGCAGGCGCTGCGGGCCCGGGCCGCCGGGTCGCGTCGCGGTGTGCTGCGGGCCTGCCGGCACGGGCTGGACGTGCTGGACGGGCACCGCACCACGCTGGGCGCGCCGGAGCTGCGGGCCCGGGTCACCGAGCAGGGCGAGGAACTGGCGGCACTGGGCCAGGAGGCCGCGCTGGCCTCCGGCGGCGCCCGGCGGCTGCTGGAGTGGAGCGAGCGGTGGCGGGCGGCGGCACTGGCCGCGCCGGCCGCCCGGCCGCCCGCCGATCCCGGGCTGCTGGCGGACCTGGCGTCGTTCCGGGAGATCGCGTCCCGGGCCGAGGAGGCGCGCCGGGACGGCCGTCCGGTGCCGGTGCTGGAGCGCGAGCAGCGGCGCCTGGAGCGGGAGATCCGGTCCCGGACGCTGCGGGCCCGCGGCGCGGGGGCGGGCGGCGACGGCCGCCGGTTCGACCCGGCGGCGCTGCTGGAGCGCCTGGACCGCGACGGCGCGCAGCTGGTCGAGCTGGTGGTGCTCGAGGACCGGGTGCGGGTGCTGCTGTGTGGCGGTGGCCGGGTGCGGGTGTTCACCGGCGGCCGGCTGTCGCGGGCGGAGGCGGAGGCGGAACTGGTGCAGGCCGGGCTGCGGCGGCTGGCGCATCCCGGCGGCGCGGCGCGGCTTCCGCTGCTGGAGGCGGCCGGCCGCCGTCTGGAGGAGGCGCTGCTC
>NZ_JBRIOU010000002.1:1443696-1471430 GCF_053474865.1 Streptomyces sp. CO7 | reverse complement strand
GTCGCGGAGGGTGCGGACGGCGGCCCGGGCCCGGTCGTGCGCCGCGCGTTCCTCGGCCCGGGCCTCGCGGCTCTCGGCGCGGGCGGCGTGCAGTTCCTCCTCCAGGGCAAGGACCCGCTCCCCGAGGGCGGCGACGCGGTCCGCCGCGTCCTGTGCGGCGCGGTCGGCGCCGGCCGTCTCCTCCTGCGCCTCGCCGAGGGCCCGTGCGGCCTCCTCCGCCTGCGCGCGGGCCTCCTCCAGCTCGCGTCGCCGCTCCTGTTCCGCGGCCTCGCGTTCCGCCGCCTCGCGTTCGGCCGCCTCGCGTTCGGCCGCCGCTCGCTGCCGGGTGCGGCGTTTCTCCTCGCCGGCGGTCCCCCGCTGTGTGGGGCCGCCCGCGTCCGACGCGCCGCCCTTGCCCCGGCGGCCGGAGCTTGTGCCGCCCCGGTCCGCTCCCGGTTCCTCACCCTCCGCCTCCGGCGTGGGCACCAGCCGCAGGTCGGGCGGCGTCCCGCCGCCCAGCGCGGCCCCGAAACCCGGCGCCGCCGCCAGCGGTTTGGTCAGCCGGCCCCCGGCCCAGGCCTCGGCCGCCTCCGGGTCGGCCAGCACCGCGCGGAGGGTGCCCTCGATCTCCTCCCGGGCCCCCTCCCCCACCCGGTGCCCTGCCGCCGCGCTCAGCTCCACGGCCTGCCGGGCCAGCGCGGACACCAGCAGGTGCTGCTGCCGGGAGAGGTCCCGCAGCACGCCGCCGTCCAGGTCGTGGTGGGCCTGCCGCAGCGCCTCCCCCAGCCGCAGCAGCGGTTCGGTCTCCTCCTTGCGCTCCCGGACCAGCAGGTTGCAGGCCCAGGCCGACAGCGTGGGTCTGCGCAGGGCCTTGATCCGCTTCGCCAGCTCCCGGTCGCCCTCCTCGCGGGCCCGGGCGGCGCGCTCGTCGCGCACCCCGGTGAACTCCTCGGGGGGCATCCCGTACAGCTCCTGAGCGACAGCGTCGAGATCCACCGCGCACCTCCAGCGTCCGGGGACCGAGTCTGGCACCGCCGCCGCGCGGGGCCCCGTCCGCTTCGTCCGTCCGGCCGATCGGCACCGCTTCCCGGAAGCGCTCGGGAACGTTGGAGCGGCAGCCGGGGAGCCGGGCCGCGGTGATCGACGACGAGGCCGAGGCGATCGTCCACCTCTAGGCCTCCTGCGACCAAGCTGACGGCGGTCAACGAGCTGGACATCGCCCGCGTGGACCCGGGCTTCCGGCAGCGGTGGGGCTCCGGCCTGCTCGCCCTGTTCACCCGCCTGCGCCCGCTGTTGAGCGAGCACGCCCGGGCCGACTGCGAGGAGGTGCTGGCTCCCGCGGCCGGGTGAGCGGCGCTCAGTGCTCCGCGGGGACCCGGGCCCGCGCCATGGTGAGCAGCGCCTCGTGGGTGTCCTGGTCGGCCGCGGCGATCAGACCGTTCGCGCCGGTGTACGGGGGCCGGCCGTCGAGGCCCGTGACCACGCATCCGGCGGCCTGGCACAGGGCGATGCCGGAGGCGAAGTGCACGCTGTCGCGCAGGTCCCCGTCGGTGACGTACGCGGCCCGTCGGCCCGCCGCGACCCAGGCGACGGCGAGGGTCGTGGAGACGACGCGGGGCCGGAACCGCGCGGTGAACGCCGGGTCGGCGAGCAGCCGGGCGGCCCGGAAGGCGGGGGCGTTGGGGAACGGCGGGTCGAGGTTGAGGTCGACCAGACAGGACGCCGGCGAAGGGGTCAGGTCCGTGCGCGTGCCGTCGGGGCCCACGAGTCGGGCGCCCGCGCCGTCGGTCAGGTACACCTCGCCGCTGAACGGGTCGGCCGTGGCGGCCGCCGTCACCCGCCCGCCGTCCCGCAGGGCGACGTTGACCCCGACGAGCATGGTGTCCACGGCGTAGTTGAGGGTGCCGCAGAGCGGGTCGACGAGCCACCTGCGGCCGGCGTCCGCCGCCCCGGCGGCTCCGCCCTCCTCACCGGTCACGGCGTCACCCGGGCGGGAGGCGCGCAGCACGTCCAGGATCGCCTCCTCGGCCGCCAGGTCCGCCGCGGTGGCGAAGTCACCGTTCCCCTTGTCGTGCCGCTCGGGCGCGCTGCCGTACAGGGCCCGCACCACGGCGGCCCCGGCCCGCGCGGCGGCGAGCGCCACCTCGGCGTCGTGCAGCGCGTTCGTCGTCGTCATGCGGGGAGCATAGGCGGGCTTCCCGCGAGTCGCTCGGGCCGGGCCCGGGCTCACATGCTGGCGAAGGCGGAGATCAACGTGTCGGCGCGCAGCCGGAGTTCGGGGTCCTCGAGGCCGGTGACGGCGACCGCGAGGACGTCGGATCCCGCGGCCAGGGCCAGCGCGACCTCCAGTTCGGCCCGGGTGCCGACCAGCGGGTAGGTGTACCAGCCGTCCGCCCGGTCGTCGTCGGTGTCCCCGATGCCCGCCTCGACGGTCTCCCAGTCGGTGCCGTCGAAGGCGTACCCGGCGTAGTGGGACAGCAACTGCAGGAAGGGCAGGGCGTTCTGGGCCCATATCCAGCCGCTCAACGGCTCCGCCACGCGCCCTCCCCACGGGCGACCGAACCGCTCGCCGGGGCGGCCGCCCTGTGGTCACCATGCCCGAGAAACACGTGCCGCGCGAGGCCTCCGGCGGCACTCCGGGACGGTGCGGCAGGATGAGGGCATGAGCGTCGTGAAGATCAACGTACTGTCCGTGCCCGCCGAGCAGCGAGAAATCCTGGAGAAGCGCTTCGCCTCGCGGGCGCACGCCGTGGAGAACTCCGACGGCTTCGAGTGGTTCGAGCTGCTCCGCCCCGTCGAGGGGACCGACACCTATCTCGTGTACACGCGGTGGCGTGACGAGGCCGCCTTCCAGGCCTGGATGGAGGGGCCGATGAAGTCCGCCCACCAAGGCGGCGGTCAGGGTGAGGGCGGCGAGCGGCCGAAGCCGGCGGCGAGCGGCTCCACCCTGTGGTCGTTCGAGGTGGTGCAGCAGGCGGGACCGGGGGCGGACGCGACCGCCTGAGCCTGCGACAACCGGACCTGCCGCCCCCGTGCACCCCACGCGGGCGGCAGCGTCGTTCTCACCCCTCCTCACCCCTCCCGCGTGTTGAACGCGTTCAAAACAGTGGCAGGATGATCCCGGCGGCCGCATCCGCGCGGACCGCGTTCTTCGGCATGCCGTGACCATGCCGTGAAACGGGGAGGGATCATGGCCCGTCGAGGCCGGAACTACGCGTGGATGCTGGTGATGTCCATGCTGGTGCTGGGGTTCGAGACGATGCTGGGTCTGGTGGCCGGCACGGTGGCGCTCGCCACGACGGAGACCCCGCACATGGTCCCGGGCACTCTGACGCTGGTCTTCCTGCCGCTGCTCGCCGTCGTGGGGGTGCTGTTCGGGGTCCTGTTCTCGCACGTCGTGGTCATGCCGGCCGTCTGGCTGGGCGACGGTCTGGCGCGGCTGTTCCGCCGTCCGAGGGCCTGGTGGTGGGTGCTGCCGGCCGCGGTGCTGGTAGCCCTGCCCGCCTCGTTCCTGCTCGTCCGGCGCGCCGATCCCACACCGATGCCGGTGATGTTCGCGCTGTGGGCGGCGGTCGCGGCCTTCTCGCTGCCCGCGGTGCTGCTGGCCCGGCTCCGCGGACCGCGACAGAGCTGGCGGCCGGTCGGCCGGGTGGCGCTCTGGGGCGCCGGCACGGTGCTGGGCGCCGCCGTGCTCGGGGCGCTGGCCCTGGCGACCGGTGTCGTGCACGCGTACGAGCCGCCGTCCATGACCGCGCGGACGCTCACCGGCTCCTGGGCCAACGGCGACCCCGACGTCCTGGTCCTCCAAGCGGACGGCACCGCGACGGCCACCGGGCTGGCCCAGTTCGAGGACGACGGGACGCGCGCGGACCCCTGCGACGGACGGGGCTCCTGGACGTTCGACCCGGGCGACAACGCCTGGACCCAGCACGTCACCGTCCGCGTTCCCGGGTGCGCCGTCGAGGGATGGGCAGTGGGCGGGAACGAGGAACACCCCGTCCTGTACGTCTACGCCGGGGACCCGGACGAGGCGGCCCTCTACGAACTCACCCGCTCGGACCGGTGACCCGGCTCCGCGTCCCGCCCCGCCGAGGGCCCGGTGACCGTCGCCCGCTGCGCCCGCGGGGTGCGGCGCACCAGCTGGTCGACCAGCAGCACGGCCAGCGCCGCCGCCGTCAGCGCGCCGCCCATCAGCATCACGGCGCGGATCCCGGACGCGGACAGCACCATGCCGCCGGCCGCCGCCCCGGCGGCCGTGCCCGCGTTGAACGCCGCGTTGCCGACGGCCGAGGCGATGAACAGGTCGCCGGGCGCCACCGCGAGGAGTTCACTGGTCAGCGTGGTGATCATGGCGAACAGGGCCATGCCGCTGGTCGCCGTCAGCACCGCGGCGACCACGGGCTCGGCGCCCCACGCGTACAGACCGAGCAGCGAGAGGGCCAGCAGCGCCACCGGCGCCACCGTTGCCGGCCGGGGGTGGCGGTCCGCGAGGCGGCCGGCCAGGAAGAGCACCGCCACGCCCGCCGCGCCCCGCACCAGCAGCAGCGGGCTGATCGCCTCGGTGGAGAAGCCGCTCACCTCGAGGAGGAACGGCACCGTGTAGGTGAACGCCGCGCCGAGACCGGTCATGACCAGCACGATGGTCGCCACCAGCACGACGTAGCGCGCCCGGTCCGGCGCGCGGTCCTCGGCGGCGGCCGCCTGCGCCGCCTCGGTGGACGGCAGGCACAGGACGACGGTGAGGAGCGCCGCCAGGCCGATCCCGCCGAGCACCAGGAACGCGACGCGCCAGCCCGCCTGCTGCCCGATCCAGCTTCCGGCGGGCACGCCCAGCACGGTGGCCAGCGAGGTGGCGCCGAAGACCATGGCGACCACCCGGCCCCGCACCGCGACCGGGAAGAGGCCGGTCGCGGTGACCGTGACGACCGCCCAGAAGACGGCGTGGACCAGTGCCGTCACGGCACGCGAGGCGAGCAGCAGGCCGAAGGTGGGCGCGGCGGCGGACGCCAGGGAGGCGGCCACGAACAGCGCCATCAGGCCCAGCAGCAGCGGGCGGCGTGGGACCCGGCGGGTGGCGTAGGTGAGCGGGACGCTCAGTACCGCCACGACCACGGCGTACCCGGTGACCAGTTGGCCGGCCGCGGACAGGGAGACGCCCAGGCCGGCGGAGATCTCCGGGAGGAGCCCGGCGGGGAGGTTCTCCGTGGTCGAGACGCAGAACGTCGCGGCCATCAGTGCGCCGAGAGCTGCGATCGCCGCGGGCCTCGCCCCGGACGCCGTCCCGGCCGGGGCTCGGCTCATCGTTCGGTTCCTCCATCAGGTGTCGTCGAAAGTGTCGAATGTCCGCCGAAAGGCGTCCGGACGGTCAGCGCAGGGCGATCGCCGTCCACGACACCGGCGGGAGTTCGACGGTGACCGTGCCGTCGGCGAGGGTCGCGCTCGCGTTGACGGCAGGCGTGACCCGGTCCGGCTCCGCGAGCGTGTTCTTCGCGTACACATCGGCGTCGGCGAGCGTGAGCGCCTCCACGACGCGTGAGGACCCGAGGTCGCGCACGTCGATCGTGACCTGGGCCGTCTCCCGCTGGTCGCGGTTGACCAGGAACACCGCGGCCCGGTCCTCGTCGACGGTGGCGACGGCGTCCACGAGGCACGCCTCGCCGTACCGCGCCGTCCCGTACACCGGCGCCTCGATCACGGGCCGGATCACCTCCCCGGAGGCGAGCCGGCTGGTGATCGAGAAGGGGTGGAAGGTCGTCTGCCGCCAGGCCGGTCCGCCGGGCTCGGTCATGATCGGCGCGATCACGTTGACCAGCTGCGCGAGCGACGCGGAGGTGACGCGGTCGCTGCGCTTGAGCAGCGTCATCAGCAGGTTGCCGACCACCACGGCGTCCGCCACGGTGTAGACGTCCTCCAGCTTGCGCGGGGCGTGGCGCCACTCCAGGTCGGTCTCCCGGGCCTCCTGCTCCTGGTGCTCCTTGAGGTACCAGACGTTCCACTCGTCGAAGGAGACGTCGATCCTCTTCTTCGAGCGCTTCTTGCCGCCCACGTGGTCGGCGGTCGCGACGACGGTGTCGATGAAGAAGTCCATGTCGGTCGCGGAGGCGAGGAAGGAGCCGAGGTCGCCGTCGAGCTCCTGGTAGTAGGCGTGGCAGGAGACGTAGTCGACGTGCTCGTAAGCGTGCTCGAGCACCGTGCGCTCCCAGTCGCCGAAGGTCGGCATGCCGGATCCGGAGGAGCCGCAGACGACCAGTTCGAGGTCCTTGTCGGCCGTCTTCATCGCGGCGGCGGTCCGGGCGGCGATCTTGCCGTAGTCGTCCGCCGTCATGAAGCCGGTCTGCCAGGGGCCGTCCATCTCGTTGCCGAGGCACCACATGCGCACGTCGTGCGGCTCGGGGGTGCCGTTGGCGATGCGCAGGTCGGACAGGGTGGTGCCGGAGGGGTGGTTGGCGTACTCGAGCAGGTCGAGGGCCGGCAGGATGCCCCGGGTGGCGACGTTGACCGCGAGCATCAGCTCGGAGTCGGTGAGCTTGAGCCACTTGGCGAACTCGTCGAGGCCCACCTGGTTGGACTCGAGCGAGCGCCAGGCGAGGTCGCGGCGCACCGGCCGCTGCTCGCGCGGGCCGACGGAGTCCTCCCAGCGGAAGCCGGAGACGAAGTTGCCGCCCGGGTAGCGCACGGTGGTGCTGCCGAGTTCCCGCACGAGGTCGACGACGTCCATGCGGAAGCCGTCCTCGTTCGCGCTCGGGTGTCCGGGCTCGAAGATTCCGGTGTACACGCAGCGGCCGAGGTGCTCGACGAACGAGCCGAAGGTGCGGCGCCGGACGGGGGCGACGACGGCCTTCCGGTCGAGCGCGATGTGGGCGCGGGGCATGGCGATGGTCCTTCCTGGGGCTGCGCGCGGTGTGCGGGGGCGGGCGCTGCCACGGTCAACGGGGCCTGCCCCCGCCGCGGGGCGGCGGGGGCAGGCGTGGAACGGTCCGGTGCGGACGGGGTGCGGCTCAGCCCTTCACGGCACCGGTCAGGCCGCCGACGATCTTCTTCTCGAAGATCGAGAAGAAGATCAGGGCGGGCAGCATCGCGAGCGAGGTGAACGCGAGGATCTTCGCGGTGTCCTGCGAGTACTGCGAGGCGGAGAGCGCCTGGACGCCGAGGGGCAGGGTGTAGTTGGCCTCGGAGTTCAGGACGTACAGCGGCAGGAGGTAGTTGTTCCAGCTGCCGAGGAAGCCCAGGATGCTGACGGTGACCACGCCGGGGGTGGACAGCGGGATCACCATGCGGAAGAAGAAACCGAGCCGGCTCGTACCGTCGATCGACGCGGCCTCCTCGAGTTCCTTCGGGATGGCCTTGAGGAACGGCACCAGGATGATGACGGTCGTCGGCAGGCCGAACGCGATCTGCGGGATGATGATGCCCAGCAGGTTGTCGATCAGGCCCAGGTTCTTGATCATGATGTACAGCGGCGTGATCGCGATGACCAGGGGGAACATCAGGCCCGCGGCGAACAGCGAGTACATCGCGCCCTTGAACTTGAACTCGTAGCGCGCGATCACGAAGCTGACCATCAGGCCGAGCAGCACGATGCCCGCGGTGCTCGCCAGACCGACGATGACCGAGTTGCCGAACTGTCCCCAGAACGTCTGGGTCGCGAGGACGTCGGTGTAGTTGGTCAGCGACCACGGGCTCGGCAGCCCGGACGGGTCGGTGGTGAACTGCGAGTTGGTGCGGAACCCGCCGAGCACGATGAACAGCACCGGCGCGATGCACGCCACGATGAAGAGCAGCGCGACGATGTAGGTGAAGGGGTTGCCCCACTTCTGCTTGACACCGTCGTTGCCGCGGTTGGTGCGCCGGCGCCGCGCGATCCCGGTGAGGTTCGCGGACTTGGCGGTGGTCGCGCTCACTTCGCGTCTCCCTCGGTCACGGCGCCCTGCAGGTCACGGCGCAGGACGAAGCGCTGGTAGAACAGCGCGACGATCATCGAGATCACGAACATCACGACCGCGATGGCGCTGCCGTACCCGAAGTTCGCCGCGTTGCGGCCCTCGGCGACCATGTAGATCGCCATCGTGGACGTCCCCGCGGTGCCCGCGATGTAGGGGCCCCAGATGATGAAGACGAGGTCGAACAGCTGGAGCGACCCGATGATCGACAGGAAGCCCCAGATACGGATCGTCGGGCCGAGCAGCGGCAGGGTGATGCGGCGCTGGATCTGCCAGTAGGAGGCGCCGTCGATCTCCGCGGCCTCGAAGAGCTCGTCGGGTATGGACTGCAGGCCGGCGAGCATCAGGATCACCGCGAAGCCGATGTACTTCCAGGTGATGATCCCCATCAGCGTCCACAGGGCGAGGTCCGGGTCGGACAGCCAGTCGTGCTGCCAGGACTCCAGCCCGATCTTGCCCAGGAGGTCGTTGACCGCGCCGTTGGACTGCAGCAGCAGGCCCCAGCCGGTGCCGACGATGATCTCGGAGATGACGTACGGCACGAAGATCAGGATGCGGATGATCGAACGTCCGCGGATCTTCTGGTTGAGCAGCAGCGCCAGGCCGATCGCCAGCGGTCCCTGGATCAGCAGGGAGAGCACCACGATCAGCAGGTTGTGGGTCAGCACCTCCTGGAACGCGGGATCGCCGAGGATCAGTTTGTAGTTGTCCAGCCCCACCCAGTCGGTCGGGTCTCCGTAACCCTTCCACCGATAGAAGCCGTAGTACGCGGCAAGCGCCACGGGGAAGATCACGAAGGCCAGGAAGACGAGGATCGCCGGTCCGGACAGGATCGCGATCTCGAGTCGCATCCGGGCACGGCCACTGCGGCGGCGTCCAGCCGCTCGCGGCGAGGCCGGGGACGCGGACTTGGCCGCGTCCCCGGCTTCTGGCGTGCCCTGCGACTGACGGCCGGAGGCCGTGTCAGTACCCAGGGTGTCGCTCATGGTTCCTTACTCAGCCCTTCGCGGCAGCCGCGTTGGTGTTCTTGACGATGTCCTCGGGCGTGCCCTTGCCGGCCATCAGGTTCACGACGGCGGTGTTCATCGCGTTGCCGACGTTCTGGCCGTACTGGGTGTCGAGGAACATGACCGAGTAGGCGGCCTTGTTGAAGGCCTCCAGCGTCGACTTGTTGTACTCGTCGGTGACGACGCTCTGGGCCTCCTTGTTCACCGGGAGAGTGCTGAAGCCCTTGGCGTACTTCTCCTGCTGCTCCTTGGTGGCGAGCCAGCGGAGGAACTCGAAGGCCTCCTTCGGCGCGGCCTTCGCGACCGAGTAGCCGTCGCTGCCGCCCATCATGGCGGAGGGGTCACCCTGGCCGCCGTCGACCGCGGGGAAGGGGAACCAGCCGAGGTCGGGGAGCGGCTTCTTGTCCGGGGTCAGGCCCGCGATGACGCCCGGGTTCCAGTTGCCCATGAGCTCCATGCCGGCCTTGTGGTTGGCGAGCATGCCCGCCGAAGAGCCGGCGCCCTGCTGGGCGGGGGTCGTCAGGTAGCCCTTCTGGAACGGCTCGATCTTGAGGAACTTCTCCAGCTCCTCGCCGGCCTTGACCCAGCACGGGTCCTCGAACTTGAGCTCGGCGCCGGCCTTGTTCAGCGCGTCCTCGCTGCAGTGACGCAGGGCGAAGTTGTAGTACCAGTGCGCGGCGGGCCAGGCGTCCTTGGCGCCGACCGCGATCGGGGCGACGTCGATCTTCTTCAGCTTGGCGATGGCGTCCTCGAGCTCGGCCATCGTGGTCGGCGTCGACTTGATGCCGGCCTTCTCGAAGAGGTCCTTGCTGTAGTAGATGCCCTCGGGGTTCGTGGACAGCGGGACGGCGTAGACCTTGCCGTCGATCGTCGCGCCGGCGACCTGGGCGCCCGCGTTCGCCTTGTCCTGGTCGTTGAAGGGCAGCTCCTGGAGCTGACCGGCGTCGACCATGGCCTTCATCTTGCCGCCACCACGCTGCAGGAAGATGTCCGGCGCGGAGTTGGAGTTCAGCGCGGTCTGCAGCTTGCCGTCGAAGTCCTCGTTCTGGACCTGCTGCAGCTTGATCGTGACCTTCGGGTTCGCCGCCATGTACTCCTTGACGGCGCCCTTCCAGTACTCCGCGCCCGGACCGGGGGAAGCGTTCTCCCACACGGTCAGCGTGACCTTGCCGCCGGACTCGGCGTTGTCGTCGGTCTCGCCGTTGCCTGCGCAGGCGGTGGCTGCGAGAACGATGCCCACGCCGATCGCAACAGCCTTGATGCTGCGCATTTTCCTCGCCATCTTGGAAACTCCCTGATTTGTCGTCACCGGCACAGGTGCGTGTGAATAATGAACGTGAAGTAATCGCCTGCTGGTCTCCCAAAACAGTGCGCGTGCACCGATTCGGGCATTTCAGGTGGCAGGCCGACCGTGGCGTTGATGAGGTTCGGGCACGTGGCCCAGTCGCAACGATCGCGGCGCCCCCTGCTGGCGGGCTACGGACATACGCGGTGGACGTGCCGGGTGGACGGGTACGGACCGTGCGGAGTCGTCTCCGCAACGGGGAGGTTTCGAACGGTCGTGAGTATGCGCGCGCTGAAGAGCGGCAGTCAATGACTATGTTTCCGAAAGTTTTCCGAAATCCTCGGTGACCCTTCAGGGTCAGTCTCCGAAACATTTCGAAGAACCGGTAACAGGCCCGGCCTCCCGGGCTCGGCGGCCCCGGCTCGGCTTGTACGCCCTCGTCGGCGCATGTCCGGACCTCGCCGCTTGTGGCAGGGACTGCGGGGCTCAAATTGGCATGGGCCTGACATTCAGGAAGGCGGAAGCGGACGGCTCCGGAAACGCGCCAGGGGCCGGCCCGGGAAAGATCCCGAACCGGCCCCTGGTGTGCTGTGCACTGTGTCGGGACGACAGGATTTGAACCTGCGACCCCTTGACCCCCAGTCAAGTGCGCTACCAAGCTGCGCCACGTCCCGATGCCTTCTCAGCAGGGGTTCCCCTGCGTGATCGTGCGGATCAAGCCTACCGTACGTGCGCGAGTGGTCGTGAACGGGGGTGTCACCCTCCGCATTCGCGCAGGGACACCTTGCGGGTCTCCCCAGGGGCCAGGGAGTCCGTCCACTCCCCGAGGTGTACGGTGACCGGGTCTTCGGCGGCCGCGGCGACGGAGACCTCCAGTTCCTGTCCGCGCAGCCGGACCTTGACGCCCCAGTGCCCTCGGTAGCGCAGGCAGAACCGGTACTCGGACATCTGCGGCAGCGGCACCGGGTCGAAGCGCAGGGCGCCCGCGCCGGTCTCCAGCCCGGGCAGGCAGCGCTGCACCAGATCGAGGGTGCCGGCCATGGCGCCCAGGTGGATGCCCTCGCCCGTGGTGCCGCCCTGGACGTCGGCGATGTCGCCGGCCAGCGCCTCCTGGACGAACTCCCACGCCCGGCCGCGCCGGGCCCGGGCCAGCACCCAGCCGTGGACCAGGCTGCTCAGGGTGGAGCCGTGGCTGGTGCGGGCCAGGTAGTGGTCGACCGTGCGCAGCCAGGTCTCCTCGTCGAGGTCGTGGCCGAGCCGCCGGAACTGGGCGCGCAGCTCGCCGGGCGCGAAGAGGTAGCCGAGCATCAGGACGTCCGCCTGCTTGGACGCCTGGTAGCGGTTGACGGTGTCGCCCTCGGCCTCCATGATCCGGTCCAGCCTGCGGATGTCGCCGTACTTGGCGCGGTAGCCGCGCCAGTCGAGTTCCTGGAGCTCGCCGTAGCCGGCGAACTGGCTGATGACCCCGGAGTGGAAGGGCACGTACAGCCGGCGCGAGACGTCGTCCCAGCGCTCGAGTTCGGCGCCGTCGAGGCGGGTGCGTTCGGTGATGTCGCGGCGCAGCGGTTCGGGGAGCTGGGCGAGCACGTCGAGGGCGCGGCAGATCACCCAGGAGGCGGTGACATTGGTGTAGGCGTTGTCGTCGAGCCCGGGGCGGATGGCGTCGGGGTAGGCCTCGTGGTACTCGTCGGGGCCGACGACCCCACGGATGCGGTAGCGCCCGAGGTCCTTGTCGAAGGTGGCGAAGTCGGCCCAGAAGCGCGCGATCTGCAGGAGCATGTCGGCGCCCTTGCCGTGCAGGAAGCCGGTGTCGCCGGTGGCCTCGGCGTAGCGCCAGACGTTGTAGGCGACGGCGGAGCCGACGTGGTACTGGAGGTGGCTGTGGTCGGGCAGCCAGCGGCCGGAGCGCGGGTTGAGGTGCAGCCGCTGGGTCTCCTCCCGGCCGTCGCTGCCGCTCTGCCAGGGGTACAGTGCGCCGCGGTAGCCGGCGTCGGTCGCGTTGAACCGGGCGCGTTCCAGGCGCCGGTGGCGGTAGGTCAGCAGCGCGCGGGAGACCTCGGGGAAGTGCAGGTTGAGGAAGGGCAGCACGAACAGCTCGTCCCAGAAGACGTGTCCGCGGTAGGCCTCGCCGTGCAGGCCGCGGGCGGGCACGCCGACGTCGAGTTCGGCGGTGTGCGGGGAGAGGACCTGCAGCACGTGGAAGAGGTGGACCCGCAGCACCGGGCCGGCCTCCCCGGGGACGTCGATCTCGGCTGCGCGCCACAGCTGTTCCCAGGCCGCCTCGTGCGTGTCCAGCAGCGTCTCGAAGCCGCCGGCCCGGCCGACCCGGTCGAGGGCGGCGTGCAGCGGGTCGCTGATGGCGGGGTCGCGGGAGGTGTGCAGGGCGACCGTCTTGTCGACGGTGACGGTGTGGCCGTCGGCGACGGAGACGCGGATCAGCCGGGCGATGCCCGTCTCCTCCTGCTCGGTGAGGATCTCCGCGGGGGCGTCGACCTCGGTGCGGGCGGCGAGGGCGACGCGGATGTCGCTGGTGGTGGTGCGGCAGCGCACCCAGACGATGCCCTCCTCGGTGATGCCGGGCTGGATGTGGGTGAGGTGGCGGGAGGCGAGGTCCTTGTAGCGGTCGACGTTGCCGTTGGTGACGCCGGCGTCGAGCGCGGACTCGACCTCCAGCGCCCCCGACCAGCCCTCGGGGGTGAGTTCGGTGCGCAGCAGGGCCAGGTGCGGGTCGGCCATGTGGACGACGCGCAGCTGGCGGACCCGGACGGCGCGGCCGTCGTGGTCCAGGTAGCGCATGGTGCGTTCCAGGACGCCGCGGCGCAGGTCCAGGCTCTGCCGGTAGTCCTCGACGGTGTGGGTGTCGGGGGTGAACCAGTGGCCGGTGTCCGTGCGGAAGCGCAGCGGCAGCCAGTTGGGCAGGTTGACGACGTCCTCGTTGTCGACGTGCCGCCCGGCGACGTCGGAGACCAGCCGGTTGTAGCATCCGGCCGCGTAGGTGCCGGGGTAGTGGACCCGGTCCCGCGCGCACTCGGGGACGGCGCCGCGGGTGGCGAAGTATCCGTTGCCGAGGGTGCACAGCGACTCGCGCAGCTTCTCCAGCGTCGGGTCGTACCCCTCGTACTCCCAGGTCCACACGCCCATGGCGTCTCCTCACGACGGTGGTGCGCTGCGTGGTCCGGCGGCGCTGGTCAGTCGTTCCAGCTCCACTCCGCGACCTCCGGCAGGTCCACGCCGGTGGCACGGATGTGGAGGTGGTGGCGGGCCCGCACGTCGGCCATCGCCTGGCGCACGGCGGCGGCCCGCACGGCGAGGCCGGGCACCCGGTCGATGACGTCCATCACCAGCCGGTACCGGTCGAGGTCGTTCTGCACGACCATGTCGAACGGCGTGGTGGTGGTGCCTGCCTCCTTGTAGCCGCGGACGTGCATGTTGGCGTGGCCGCGGCGCCGGTAGGCCAGCCGGTGGATCAGCCACGGGTACCCGTGGTAGGCGAAGATCACCGGCTTGTCGGAGGTGAACAGGCCGTGGAACTCGGCCTCGGCGAGTCCGTGCGGGTGTTCCTCCTTGGGCAGCAGCCGGGTCATGTCGACGACGTTGACGACCCGGAAGGCGAGGTCGGGAAGGTGCTGCCGCAGCAGTTTGGCGGCGGCCAGGACCTCCAGGGTCGGCACGTCGCCGGCGCAGCCGAGGACCACGTCGGGTTCGCGGCCCTGTTCGTTGCCGGCCCAGTCCCAGATGCCCGCGCCGCGCGCGCAGTGCACCTTGGCCTCGTCCATGGACAGCCAGTCGAAGCAGGGCTGCTTGCCCGCGACGATCACGTTGACGTAGTCCTTGCTGCGCAGCGCGTGGTCGGCGACCGACAGCAGGGTGTTGGCGTCCGGCGGCAGGTAGACGCGGACCACGTCGGGGCTCTTGTTGAGGACGTGGTCGACGAAGCCGGGGTCCTGGTGGGAGAAGCCGTTGTGGTCCTGCCGCCACACGTGCGAGGTCAGCAGGTAGTTCAGGGAGGGCACCGGCGCCCGCCAGGACAGCGCGCGGGAGGTCTTCAGCCACTTGATGTGCTGGTTGACCATCGAGTCGACGATGTGGACGAAGGCCTCGTAGCAGGAGAACAGGCCGTGCCGGCCGGTGAGGGTGTAGCCCTCCAGCCAGCCCTGGCACAGGTGCTCGGAGAGGATCTCCATGACCCGGCCGTGCCGGTCGAGGTTGACGTCGCCGGGGAGGGTCTCGGCCTGCCATGCCTTGCCGGTGGCGCCGAAGACCGCTGAGAGCCGGTTGGAGTCGGTCTCGTCGGGTCCCACGAGGCGGAAGTCGCGGCGCGCGGCGGTGTTCTTCATGACCTGCTCGAGCAGGGCCCCGAGCACCCGGGTGGGCTCGTGCGTTCCGGCGCCCGGCCGTTCGACGGGGACCGCGAAGTCCTCCAGCGGCGGCACGGGCAGCTGGCGGGTGAGCACGCCGCCGTTGGCGTACGGGCTGGAGCCGAGCCGCTTGACGCCTTCGGGCACGCAGGCGAGGACCTCGGCCACCGGTGCGCCGTCGGCGTCGAAGAGTTCCTCGGGGCGGTAGGAGCGCAGCCACTGCTCCAGCATGGCCAGGTGTTCCGGGTTGTCCCGGACGCCGGCCAGCGGGACCTGGTGGGCGCGCCAGGTGCCCTCGACGGGGACGCCGTCGACCTCGGCGGGCCCGGTCCAGCCCTTGGGGGTGCGCAGCACGATCATGGGCCAGCGGGGGCGCTCGGTGACGCCCTCCTCGCGGGCGGTGCGCTGGATCACCGCGATGCGGTCGAGGACCTGGTCGAGGGCGGCCGCCATGTCCCGGTGGACCTGTTCGGGGTCGTCCCCGCCGACGTGCACGGGATCGTGGCCGAAGCCCCGCAGCATGGCGTCGAGTTCGTGCTCGGGCAGGCGGGAGAGGACCGTGGGGTTGGCGATCTTGTAGCCGTTGAGGTGCAGGATCGGCAGCACCGCGCCGTCGTGGACGGGGTCGAGGAACTTGTCGGAGTGCCAGGAGGCGGCCAGCGGGCCGGTCTCCGCCTCCCCGTCGCCGATCACGCAGGCGACCAGCAGGCCCGGGTTGTCGAACGCGGCGCCGTACGCGTGGGCGAGGGAGTAGCCGAGTTCGCCGCCCTCGTGGATGGAGCCGGGCGTCTCGGGGGCGACGTGGCTGGGCACACCGCCGGGGAACGAGAACTGCCGGAACAGCCGCTCCATGCCCTCCGCGTCGAGGGAGATGTCGGGGTAGGTCTGGCTGTAGCTGCCCTCGAGCCAGGAGTTGGCGACGACCGACGGGCCGCCGTGGCCCGGCCCCCAGATGACCAGGGCGTCCAGGTCGCGCTTGCGGATGACCCGGTTCATGTGGGTGTAGACCAGGTTGAGGCCCGGTGAGGTGCCCCAGTGGCCCAGCAGCCGGGGCTTGATGTGCTCGGGGCGCAGCGGCTGCGTGAGCAGCGGGTTGGCCAGCAGGTAGATCTGCCCGGCCGACAGGTAGTTGGCGGCCCGCCAGTGCGCGAGCAGGGTGCGCAGTTCCTCGTCGGGCAGGACGTCCTTGTGCGGGGCCGTGGTCATGGGGCGACTCCATCGATCGGCGTGCGGAACCGGGGTGCGCGGGCGGCACGCGGTGCGGGCGGCTCGTGCTGCGGGCGGCGTGCCGCGGGCAGCCGACGGTTCGTGGCCGACGGCGGTCCGTGGCGGTCGGCGGGCGGTCGTCAGCGGTGCGGCACCACGGCCACGGGGGCGACGGCGTGGTGCAGGACGGCGTGGGCGACGGCGCCGATGCGCAGGCCGAAGGCGTGCCGGCGCATGCCGTGGCCGACGACCAGCAGGGAGGCGTCGTGGGACGCCTGGGCGAGCAGCAGGGAGGCCTTCGCAGGCTCGGTCTCCTGCCGCACCTCCACGTCGGGGTATCTCTTCCGCCACGGCGCGAGGGTCTCGTCCAGCAGTTCGGCGTGCTGCCGGCGCATCTGCCCGAACTCCTCCCCCTCCACGGAGCCGGTCCATTCGTAGAAGGCGGGGAGGTTGTACGCCTGCACGGCCCGCAGGGCGGTGGAGCGGCGTGCCGCCTCCTCGAAGGCGAACCGCAGCACCGCGTCGGGCGTGCCCTCGGGGTCGACCCCGACGACCACGGGCCGGTAGGCCAGGGTGTCGCCGTGATGTCCCTCGGCGTCGGTGAGGTGTTCGTCGGCCGCGGACTCTCCCGCGCGGACCATGACGACCGGGAACTCCGCGTGGGCGATGACGCCGAGGCCGACGGATCCCGCGATGAAGCCGCCGAGGCTGCCGAGGCCCCGGGAGCCGAGCACCAGCAGGCTGTCGGGCCCCGCCTGCTCGGCGAGCGCCACGGCCGCGCGGCCCTCGACACCTTCGACGGTGACCTCCAGGCCGGGCTGTTCGCGGCGCACCGCGTCGGCGACCTGCGGAGGGACCCGGCGGCTCCAGTCCTGCCGGGTCTCCTCGGCGAGGAAGGGGGCCTGTGCCAGGCGTGAGGGGGTGGGCTCGTGGACGTGCACGATCTTCAGCGGCGCTCCGCTCATCCTGGCCTCGCGGGCGGCCCAGTCGATCGCGGCGCGGCTTTCGGGTGACCCGTCGAGTCCGGCGACGACGGTGCGGACCATGGTGGCGACCTCCGGGTCTCACGTGCGGTGTCTGCCTTCCGAGTCTGCCGCCGGCCCGGCCCGGTGACTCCCCGGACTGACCCGAACGGCTGAGCGGCGCGGGCGGGGAGCCCGGCCCGGGAGCCTGTTCGGCGGGGCCCGAGGCCT
Source organism: Streptomyces sp. CO7 (assembly GCF_053474865.1). Lineage (NCBI taxonomy): Bacteria > Bacillati > Actinomycetota > Actinomycetes > Kitasatosporales > Streptomycetaceae > Streptomyces > Streptomyces sp. CO7. Next base: position 1,454,462 of record NZ_JBRIOU010000002.1, on the reverse strand, counting down.
CGCGGGTTCTCCAGGTCGACGAAAGAATGCGGGACGGTGAGAAAAAAGTGGGGAAACCTGTCCGCCGATGTCGAGAACCGTCGGGCGGCTCCGTCCCCGGGGTGGAAGTGATCACAATGGTCACGGCGAGACCTGGGAGAACAGCATGGCGAAGTACCTGCTCCTGAAGCACTACCGGGGCGCCCCGGCGGCGGTGAACGACGTCCCGATGGACAGGTGGACCCCGCAGGAGGTCGAGGACCACATCGCGTACATGAACGACTTCGCGGCCCGTCTGGAGAAGACCGGCGAGTTCGTGGACGGGCAGGCGCTGGCGCCGGAGGGCACCTTCGTCCGGTACGACGGGGAGGGCCGCCCGCCGGTCACCGACGGGCCGTTCGCGGAGACCAAGGATCTGATCGCCGGCTGGATGGTCATCGACGTCGACGGCTACGAGCGCGCGCTGGAGCTGGCCGGCGAGCTGTCGGCCGCCCCCGGGGCCGGCGGGAAGCCGATCCACGAGTGGCTCGAGCTGCGCCCCTTCCTCGGCGCCCCGCCCACCGTCACGGAGTGACGGCGCTGATGGACGAGGTTCTCCTGCGGAGCCTCACGCCGGGCGTGCTCGCCGTCCTCGTCCGCCGCGGAGCCGATTTCGCGGCGGCCGAGGACGCCGTCCAGGACGCGCTGCTGGAGGCGGTGCGCGCGTGGCCGCAAGACCCCCCGCGCGACGCGAAGGGGTGGCTGATCACCGTCGCCTGGCGCCGGTTCCTCGACGGCAGGCGCGCGGAGGCGGCGCGGCGCCGCAGGGAGGACCTCGTCGAGGAGGAGCCGGCGCCCGGCCCGGTGTCCGGGGTGGACGACACGCTCCGGCTGTACTTCCTGTGCGCGCATCCGTCGCTGACGCCGTCGTCGGCGGTGGCGCTCACCCTGCGCGCCGTCGGCGGGCTCAGCACCCGGCAGATCGCCCGGGCGTACCTGGTGCCGGAGGCGACGATGGCGCAGCGGATCAGCCGCGCCAAGCGCACCGTCTCCGAGGTCCGTCTGGACCGGCCGGGTGACGTCGCGACCGTGCTGCGCGTCCTCTACCTGGTCTTCAACGAAGGCTACTCGGGCGATGTGGACCTGGCCGCGGAGGCGATCCGGCTGACCCGTCAGCTCGCCCGGGTGATCGACCATCCCGAGGTGGCGGGGCTGCTCGCCCTGATGCTGCTGCACCATGCCCGGCGGGCGGCCCGCACGGCGCCGGACGGAAGCCTGGTGCCGCTGGCCGAGCAGGACCGGGGGCTGTGGGACACCCGGGCGATCGCCGAGGGCGTGGACATCCTGCAGGCGGCGCTGGCCCGGGACCGGCTGGGCGAGTACCAGGCGCAGGCGGCGGTGGCGGCGCTGCACGCCGACGCGCCGCGCGCCGAGGAGACCGACTGGCCGCAGATCGTCGAGTGGTACGACGAGCTCGTGGACCTCACCGGCAGCCCAGTGGCCCGGCTGAACCGGGCGGTGGCGGTCGGCGAGGCGGACGGACCGCGCGCGGGGCTGGCGGCGCTGGCCGAACTGGACGCCGCGCTCCCCCGCCGCACCGCGGCGGCCGCCTACCTGCACGAGCGCGACGGCGACCTGGACACGGCGGCGCGGCTCTACGCGGAGGCGGCCCACGCCGCATCCTCCGTGGCCGAGCGCGACCACCTGACGCGTCAGGCCGCCCGGCTCAACGCCCGCGGCCGCTGACGCCGGCCGCGAGCACGCAACCGGCACCGGAACACGGAACTGCCCCGGGGCACTACGCCCCGGGGCAGTCCGTTCACCGCTCGCCGCGTGCTACTCGAGCAGCTCGGCGTAGGCGCCGAGCGCGGTGGCGACGTCCGCCTGCGCCCAGAACCGGTGGTAGGTGAAGACCGGCGCGGAGCCGCCCTTCAGGTAGGCCTCGATCTTCGACCACGCGGGGTCGTTCTTGTAGAAGCCGCGGATCGAGAGGAAGGTCGACGACGAGTCGATCGTGTCGCCGTTGGGCATCTTGCCGGTCCAGCCGGACGGCACGTACACCGGGTCGTCGAACCGGTTGTAGTCGGCCCGGGTCTCCGGGACCGCTACACCGAGCGCGTCCGAGTGCTCGCTCAGCATGCCGTCGAGCAGCGCCTTGGCGGTGGACTTGGCCTTCGCGTCACCGGACTTGGCGGCGTAGTAGGTCAGGACCTTGGCGTAGGAGCCCGCCACGCCGACGTCGTTGGTGTAGTCGGCGACGGTGACGTGGAGGTTGGTGTTGGCGGCCGGCGAGGAGGCGTTCCAGGTGGCCGGGGCGCCCGACCACTGGAGGGTGGAGGGGAACAGGAAGGTGCCGTCGGGGTTGATCGTGGTCTTGGAGACCGCCCAGTCGACCCACTTCTTCACGACCGCTCCGGCCTTGGCGTCACCGGTCTGGTGGTAGTACTCGGCCACGCGCTCCATGGACCACGCCTGGAAGCCGAACCACTGGTTGGACGGCGGGTCGTGATAGACCGGCTTCTCGTCGTAGGCCATGCCGTAGAAGGTGGGCGTTCCGGCCGGCGGCTGGGCGTAGGCGCCCTGCCAGCTGTTGGTGGCGCCACCCGCGATGGCTCCCTCGCTGGACTGGAGCCAGGTGTAGAACTCGATCTGCCGGGTCAGGCTGGTGGCCCAGTCGGACTTGCCGGTCGAGGACTTCGGGGCCAGCGGGGCGTAGTTGCTGAGCGCCCAGGCGGCCATCGGGTTCTGGTAGCCGCCGTGCGCGTGGCTGGAGCCGATGCGCCAGGCCCAGCCGGCCGAGGTGTCGGTCGCGCCACCCCAGGCGTAGTACCAGCTCAGCAGGTAGTGGGCGCTGTTCTTGCCGCTGCCCGCGGGGCAGGCGGTGGGCCCGACGCAGTTGCCGACCTTCTTGAAGTACTTGTCGAAGAGGGCGTACCGCAGGTAGTCGCCCATCTTGGCGGCCTTGCCGACGGTCGTGGAGACCTCGGAGCCCTTGCCCTGCTCCTTGGCCCAGATGTCGGCCCAGTAGGCCGCCTGCACGGCGCGGGCGTCCGCGTCGGGGGCGTTGGTGAACTTCCACTGCTTGGCGTACGAGGAGTCGCCGGTGAACAGGTCCAGGTAGCCGTTCTTGCCGCCGTAGACGAACTTGTCACAGGTCGGGTGGGTGACGGTCTCCCAGACCGACTCCTGCGGACCGCGCTGGAAGGTGTTGATGTAGGACGGGCCGGTGGCGGTGGGTCCGGCCTCGCACTTGCCGGGCTCGTTGCCGAAGCCGTAGGTGTTGTCGACGTCCTGGATCCAGTGCATGCCGTAGATGTCGTCCGTGCCGTACGCGCTCTTCAGTTCGGCCGCGATGGGGTCGGCGCCGGACTTGGCGGCCGGGTCCAGCTTCGACGGGTACTGCGAGGGCAGGTCGTACTCGGACGCGTAGGTGGCCGGCTCGGCCGGCTTGTAGAACGAGTTGGTGGGCTGGTCGGCCTTGGTGGGGATCATGTACTTCTCCATGGTCTCCCACGCCTTGTTGAAGCGCGTCCAGTCACCGGTGACCCTGCCGTACTGGGCCTGGAGCCAGATCAGATAGCTGTACGCCTCCGACGTGGTCTCGTGCCCGTGGTCCGGCGCCTCGACGATGAGCGTCTCCACCGAGTGGTAGGGGATGCCCTCGGGCGAGAAGTAGCCGTTGGCCGGGTCGGTGATCTTCCCGTACAGGTCCAGGAACTTGGCGTCGTAGGTGCCGCCGGCCGAGAGCTGGCTCACCGTCACCTTGGCGGCCGTGTGGCCACCGGCGGAGGACGCGAAGACCGCGGAACCGGAGCCCGAGGCGGAGGCCGCGACGGTCACCTTCTGCGGGACGTTCCAGTTCGACGGGGTGAACGTCAGGCTGGCCCCGCCGCTGACGGTGAGTCCCGTGTTGCCCGACTCGCGCGCCGTGGTGACCGTGACGTTGGCCGAGGGCTGCTTGGAGAGCGTGATCTCGTAGGTGCCGCTCTCGCCCTGGCGGACGCCCAGCTGGGTCGGGTTGGCCGTCACGGACGGGCCGGAGACGATCTTGATGCCGACCGGCGAGGACTCGCCGGTCGCGCCCTGCGAGTCGTAGGCGCGGGCGTAGAGCGAGTGGTCGCCAGCCGCGAGGCTGGTGGTCTTCAGCTCGAACGGGGAGGTGGTGTCCGTGCCGAGCAGCGCGGTGTCGCTGTAGAACTCGACCTTGCTGATGGTCGCGTTGTCGGCCGCCGCGGCGGTGGCGGCCAGCGGCACCTCGGTGCCCACGGAGTACGAGGCTCCGGGCGCCGGGCTGGTCAGGACGGCCACCGGGGGCTGGTGGGCGCCGGTGCAGGTGGTGCCGTTGACGGCGAACGAGGTCGGGGCGGCGTTGGTCCCGCTGTAGCTGAACTGCGCGCCGGCCGAGGTGGCGGCGCCGGCGGCGAGCGTCTTGTTCCAGCTCGTGTTGGTGACGGTGACCGTCTTGCCGGACTGCGACCAGACGCCGTTCCAGCCGTTGCTCAGCTTCTGGTTGCCGGCGTAGTCGTAGGTCAGCTTCCAGCCGTCGAGGGCGGCGGTTCCCCGGTTGGTCAGGGTGAGCTCGGCGGTGAAGCCGGAGCCCCAGTCGTTGGTCTTGTAGTCCACGCTGCACTGCACCGCGGCCGCGTGGGCGGGCGCGGCGGACAAGTTGGAGATGGTGAGGGGTAACGCCAGTAAGGCGGCCAGTGCGACGGCCGGGCCGCGCAGGCGAGGCCGGTGTCTCCTGAGGAGCTGCATGCGGGTGCATTCCTTTCCGGAGGGCCTGTCGGCCCGTGGGGGACGGGAAGGTGACGAGATGACGCTGATACCTGTGGGAGCGCTCCCATAGTTCGCAGGCTGTAGGGACACTGTCAAGACCTCCCGTTCGCTTTTCGAAGGCACCGAAGCCCTCGCGGCAGCCCAGTGATCAGAAGGTGAACCTGCCGCCGCTCGCGTGGCCTGCCGCGGAGCCGCCCGGGGCGCGGCAGGCGTCCTTGTCACCGGTGTGAACGGTGAGGAGGAGTCATGACGGTCCGGGGTTCCGACCCGACGGCGAGGGCGCGGGCGACGACAGGTCGCTGTGGAGCGAGACAAGGAACGCCCTGTGGAGCAGTCCCGGTGAGCCGCCGGTTCCCGGGCAGCGGGTCAGGCGCTTCCGTTTCGCTTCGACGGGGCGGGAGACCTGCCCTTCCAGCGCAGGGAGTGGCTGCCTCGCCCGCCCATGGGGCGGGTGCGAGAGGGAGGCCGACCGCCCTGCGCGTTCGCCTGGCTGCCGCCGGCCTCCGCGCCCCGGCCGCTCGTGGCGGCGCTCGACGCCGACCAGCGCTGCACCCGGGTGATCTGTACCGTCTGCGCCCCACCGGCGACGGCGGGACGCAACGCTGGACGGTCCGTGACCAGTAGGGGCGGAAGATCGGCGCCGTGCGCAGGGTGCCGGGTGGTTTCCCGCGGCCGCTTGTCCGGCGTCTCGAGCAGCTCGGACGACCGGAGGCCGCCCAGGTCGCGACCGGGGGGGTGAACCGGCGGTCCGGGACGGCCGTCGTGGCGGACGGTCGAGCGGCTCATCGGGTCGTGCGGCGCCGGTGCCGCTGGACCACCACGCCCGGTGCCACGAGGAACAGCACCGCCAGAATGGCGATCTCGAGCGTGCCCGCCCGGGACGCGATGGGCATCAGCAGGGCGGCGAACGCGATCAGCACGAACACGAGCTGCCGAATGAGCCGACCCATCTGCTTCTCCTGCGGGGTCGGGGGACCAGGGCTCCTGCGGCCCGGCTGAGGGCACGGTAACCATGCGCTCCGGGGTCGGGGAGCCGAAGCGGCCACCCTCATGCAGCGGGCGGCCGCTTCACTCGTCCCCGGTCGGACCAGGCACGCGGCCCGGTGATGTCCGGTCAGGAGGCATCCCTGTGCCGGGAGTAGGAGCCGCCGCCCGTCACCCGGGCCTGGATAGACGGGTAGGTGGTGGCGTAGCACCCCAGGACCAGAGCGTGCAGAGCTGCACCTTGTACTGCATGGTGGAGTGCGCAGTCGACGTCGGCAGGGCGGACCTGCTGCTGTACTCGCGGCCGACAGTGTCCACCGCGGACGACGCACGGGTGAAGTAGTCGTAGCGGCTACTCCAGGCGATGATCTTCGAGCCGTTGTACGTGAAGTCGACGACCGTGTGGTGGTCGTTGATCACGCTGCCGAGCAGGCAGTGGCGGGTGACGGAGTGCCGGCCTGCTTCCAGTGCCGGTCGCGTCGTGGTGTTGGGGACCGTCCCGTCGGTGGGGGCGTCCAGACCGGGCAGGATCACTTCGTCGCTCGTGGTGACGTCGGCGTTGGCCGGCACGGCGAGGAGGTCGTCGAGCTCCTCAGCGGTGTGCCCCTGTGAGATTTTCTCCGCGTCCGCGAGGACTGTGTGGCCGACGGCCTGCGCCGCATTGCCGTCGACCACCTTCTGCACGACGGACAGCACCACCTGGTCCGAGTCCAGGTCCTCTGCCTGGGCCGCCGGCATCCCGTCCGTCAGGGCCGCTACGGCGGTCGCGGCGACCAGCAGGTGCCGGGTAATTCCGCGATTTTCGGTGCTGCGCTGCATGAGGAATTCCCGTCCGGTCGCGAGGCATGCCGCTACTGCACGAGGGGACGCAAACTCCGGCGGGGAGGATGCGCGAATTCTCTGACCCATAGCGGAATTTCCGGATGGCGTTCCACGGTCGCCATAATTCTCGGCCGTCGACCATCTCCGCAATTGGACCTTCGGGGTAGGCGGTTCGGCCAGGATCGTCAGGCAGTGGCCTTTGGGAGCGCGTGGCCCGGACAACCGGCACCGCACCGGCACGGGTCGAGGATGGAGACCGCGACGACCGCGGCCGCGGTGCAGCTTCCCGGACCGAGCTTGAGCAGGATGCGTCTGACGTGGGCCTTCATGGTTCCCTGCGAGACGCCGAGCCGGCGGCGAGGAGGAGCCGGACCAACTCCCAAGTGACGGGGCAAGGATGCCGCTCTTCTCGCCGGTGTCCGACACCAACCGCCAGGCGACCGATCCCGGGCGACACACGGAACCCGCAATCGTTTTCAGCCAAAGATCTCCCATAGCGCTTAATGCGTTGACCGGTCGCGATCAAGGCTGCTTTATTTCGTCCGTCATGTACAGCCGGACCAGCCGCGCTATCGGCACGCCGAGACGTATTCACTATTTCCGCGGTCACCGCGGCCCGTGGTGGTCCGCTTTCCAGACGGAGCGAGATGAGAAGAACCATTTGGTCGGTCGTCGTGGCGGTGTCCGCCATGACGCTCGGGGCGGCCCCGGCCCATGCCGCGCCCCCGATGTCCGAGACCCAGGCCGCGCACCAGGCCTCGAAGGTGGATCCGCGGGTGCGCGAGCAGGCCGCCGACGGGGAGACCGTCCGGGTGAACGTCGTCACCCGGACCAGGGCCGACCTCCCCGACGCGGCCGAGGCGGGCGAGGTCGTTCGGGAGCTGGACCGGCTGCCCGTGGTGACCATGCGCGTGAACGCGGCGGACCTGGCCGACCTGGCCGCCCAACCGGGCGTCGCCAGCGTCACCGAGGACCGGCCGGAAGCCCCGACCCTCGCACAGAGCGTCCCGCTCGTCGGCGGTGACAAGACCCGCGCCGCCGCCCTCACCGGCGCCGGCAGCGTGGTGGCGGTGCTGGACACCGGCGTCGCCACGCACCACCCGTTCCTGGCGGGGCGGATCGCGGGCGAGGCGTGCTTCTCCGTCACCGACCCCGACTACGAGGCCTTGAGCCTGTGCCCCGACGGTTCCGACGAGCAGCAAGGCACCGGTTCGGCCGATGCTGAGAGCGGGCCCTGCGCCCACCTCGACTGCTCACACGGCACCCATGTCGCGGGCATAGCCGCCGGCAATGGCAAGAACGTGGCCGGGGCTCCGCCCGCCGGCGTCGCCCCCCGCGCGGACGTCCTCGCGCTCCAGGTGTTCAGTGAGATCGGCTCGGAGGACTTCTGCGGTGAGGGTGCCGCACCGTGCGTGCTGAGCTTCCCCAGCGCCCAGCTCGCCGCGCTGGAGGACGTGCTCGCCAAGCGGCAATCCGGCATGCCGGTGATTGCCGCCAACATGAGCCTGGGCAGCGGCCAGTACACCGCCGCCTGTGACAGCGACCTGCGCAAGCCGGCCATCGACGCCCTGCTCGCCGCCGGTGTCGCCACGGTGGTCTCGGCGGGCAACAGCGCCTACGCCAGCGCGGTGAGCGCCCCCGCCTGTATCTCGTCGGCGATCGCGGTGGGCAGCACCACCAAGCAGGACGACCTCTCCTACTTCAGCAACCGCGGCCCGCAGGTCGACCTGTTCGCCCCCGGCAGCGACATCACCTCGTCCGTCCCCGGCAACGGCTGGGGGACCATGAGCGGCACCTCAATGGCCGCCCCGCACGTCACCGGCGCCTTCGCGGTGCTCCACCATGCCTACCCCGCGAAGAGCGCCACCGAGCTAGCGGCCCTTCTGAAGAGCACCGGCAAGCCCCTCACCGTCTCGGGCGTCACCACCCCGCGGATCCAGCTCGACACGGCCGTCCCGGCCACCCCGCCGGCACAGGGCACGGACTTCGACGGCGATGGCGCACAGGACACCGTCATCGGCGACCCCGAAGCGACCGTCAGCGGTAACACCGACGCCGGTGTCGTGCGCGTGATCTACGGCGGCGGCAAGGGCACCGCCACGCTCCACCAGGACCTTTCCACGGTCCCCGGTTCCGCCCAGCCCGGCGACCGGTTCGGGGAGGTCCTGACGACTTTCGACCACAACAAGGACGGCTACACCGACCTCGTCGTGGGTGTCCCGGCCGAAGACATCGACACCGAGACGGATGCCGGTTGGGCCAACATCATCTATGGCGCCCCGGGCGGCCTGACCACCGGGACGGCACCCCTTGTCCTCATGCAGGGCACGGGCGAGGGAGGTATCAGGGCATCAGCACCGGAGGCCGGCGACAGGTTCGGTCAGGCTCTCGCCGCCGGCTCTACCGCCCAGGGCGAGCCGTACCTGGTGCTCGGTGTACCTGGTGAAGACCTCGACACCCTCGTCGACGCCGGCGTCGCCCACTATCTGCGCGGCACCACCAACCTCACCATCCACCAGGACACACCCGGCATGGCGGGTGATGCCGAAGCCGGCGACATGTTTGGATCCTCCGTTGCCGGCTCAGCGAACCATGTCGTCGTCGGAGCCCCTGGTGAGGCCGTCGGCACCATGGCCGGCACGGGCAACCTCCAGGTCCTCGCGCACACCCTGAACGCCGAGAACGTTCCTACCCCGATCGTGGGGCTCACGCAGGGCAACGGAGTCGTGAGCGGCGCGGCCGAAGCAGGAGACGAATTCGGCGCCGCTCTCGCGGCTGTTGCCTACGCACCCGAGGGAACGACGGCACCCACCGACACCATTTTCGCCGTCGGCGCGCCTGGTGAAGCCCTCGCCGCCGGCACCGTCAACGTCACCCAGGCAGGCACGGTACAGACCTTCCGGGTCACCGCAGCCGGCACAGTCACCCAGGCCGCAAGCATCAACGCCCAAGTGGCCAATGTGGACGGCGAACTCGAGGTCGGCGACCGCTTCGGTCAGAGCCTGGCCATCACCAATCTCAGCCCCAAGGCGACCGGCTCGGCCCAGACCCTCGTCCTTGCCGTCGGCATCCCCGGCAAGGACATCGGTACCCACGTGGACGCCGGCGCGGTCCAGACGTTCTACCCGTTCGGTACCCCCGGGGACAGCGATCGCTGGATCCAGGCCGGTGACGCCTCCGGCCTCGGCGGCACCCCGACGGCCGGCGACGCCGTCGGAAGCCACCTCAGTGCCACCGCCACCCATCTCAACATCGGCGTGCCCAGCACCGCGCCGCACGGTGCCGCCTACTCTCTGCCCTGGAACAACGCAACCGGCGGCCGCACAGGCACTCTCACCGCGCCGACCAGCTACGTCCCCGGCCAGAAGGGCCTGCCGGCCGAGGGCGGGGCCTTCGGCTGGGCCATCAGCTGATCGCGCCGGTGCACCCACCTCTGGCTTGAAAGCCGACAGCCGACGGGTCGGCCCGGGGACACGTCACCCGGGCCGACCTGGCCTCGTCTGTGCACTGCGGTACCGGTCAAGCCGCATCCTCGCATCCGGGTGACAGGGCGGACACGCACAACCTCGACGACTTCTCCCTCCCGACGATTCCACGCTCTGAAGGGCCCCGGGTCCGTCGCAGGCTTGATTCCCTGGAGGAGCCGAAGCCATGGCCCGTCCTTCCGCTCATCTTGCCGAGCTTCGTGAGCGCGCTGCGCACGGTCGCGGAGATCCGCCGCAACTACCCGACGGACTCGACCGCGATGAAGGCGATCGCCCCGGATCCGGACTTCAGTCCCGCCCAGACGGTGCGGACCTGGGTCCGCAAGGCCCTGGTCGACGGCGGCCGGCGCCCCGGTATGACCGCGGAGAAGGCCAAAGGGGGGCTCTGTCCGCGCACCTCAGCGTACTCACGCCCCCGCTCGCCGACGGGCCCGATCGCCGTGGTCCGCTGACACCGGTCAGGGACGCCGGCCCCCAACCGGTCACCCAAAAACGATCAAAGGCCGGTCTCGGAGAAATCCGATACCGGCCCTGACCTGCGACTGTCTCCAGTCGGGACGACAGGATTTGAACCTGCGACCCCTTGACCCCCAGTCAAGTGCGCTACCAAGCTGCGCCACGTCCCGATCGTTCTCCCGCGGCGGGCCGCGCGATCACGTTCAGGAGTACTTTAGCGCACGTCCAGGGCCTGCTCGACGGGGGCGGGGAGGCCGGGCGGGACAATGGGCCGATGAGCAGCTC
>NZ_JBRIOU010000002.1:1443197-1443596 GCF_053474865.1 Streptomyces sp. CO7 | reverse complement strand
ACTTTAGCGCACGTCCAGGGCCTGCTCGACGGGGGCGGGGAGGCCGGGCGGGACAATGGGCCGATGAGCAGCTCTTCGCAGGGACCGAGGGACCGGGACGACGAGGGACGGGCGCGCAACGCGCGACCGCGGGACGGCCTCGGCAGGCCGCTGCCGTACGGGGCGGAAGGGGTCGACCGCCAGCCGGAGGGCGTCGTGCGCACCCCCGGGGAGACGGTGGCCGAGGCGCAGGCGCTGCTGGACGCCGGGCGGCCGTTCCACGCGCACGAGGTGTTCGAGGACGCCTGGAAGGCGGGGCCCGAGCAGGAGCGCGACCTGTGGCGCGGCCTGGCCCAGACGGCGGTGGGCCTCACCCACGCGGCGCGCGGCAACCTCACGGGCGGGGCGCGGCTGCTGCGG
>NZ_JBRIOU010000002.1:1434236-1443097 GCF_053474865.1 Streptomyces sp. CO7 | reverse complement strand
GTCCACGGCATGGACCTGACGTCGGTGGCGGCGTGGGCGAGGGCGCTGGCGGACGACGTCGAGACGGCTCGCGACCCGCTGGACCCGAGCGCCCGCGCCCCGCGGCTGCGGGGCGGGCAGCCGGGCGCCCGGTGAGCGGCGGCGTCAGCGCAGCAGCAACTGCACCGCGCCCAACACGGTGGCCCCGATCACGAGTTGCTCGAACAGCCGCTGGTTGATCCGGGTGATCGCCCACCTGCCGAGCAGCGCCCCGGGGAGCACGAACGGCACCAGGGCGGCGTCCAGCAGCAGCGCCCGGGTGTCGATCAGGCCGAGCCCGACGCTGAACGGCACCTTGCCGACGTTGACGATCAGGAAGAAGAACGACGAGGTGCCCAGGAAGCCCAGTTTCCTGAAGCCGGAGGACAGCAGGTACATGGACATCACCGGGCCTCCGGCGTTGGCGACCATGGTCGTGAAGCCGCCGAGCACACCGTAGGAGCGGGCCTTGATCCGTCCGGCGCGGGTGACCACCGCGTCGGGTGCGTCGTCGGGGCGGCTGCTGCGGGTCCGCCACACGGTGATGCCGGTCATCACCAGCAGGGTCACGGCGATGGAGACGCGCACCGCCCCGTCGTCGGCCCACATCAGGAAGAAGGTGCCGAGGACGACGCCCACGGCGACCGCGGGAAAGAGCTTCCACAGGGTCGGCCAGTGGGCGTGCCGCCGGTAGGCCAGCACGGCGAGCACGTCGCCGGCGATCAGCACCGGCAGCAGGATGCCGACGGAGTCCCGGGCGGGGAGGACGGCCGCGAAGACGGCCAGACTCACCGTGTTGGCGCCGCTGACGGAGGTCTTGGAGAAGCCGACGAGGAAGGCCGCGGCGGCGAGCGCGGCGAATCCCCAGGGAGTGATGTTCCAGAGTGTCATCGTGTCCATGCGGAGGTTGATGCTAGGCGAATCGATCTCCGCGGGACACCGCGTTGCCGCCCGTGACCGGCGCCCGGGGAGCGTCCGGGGCGCGCCCGCCTCGAAACGGACGTCCCACTGCCGGTACCGTGCCGATCACACCCCTCGCAAGGAGCGCCTGCATGCCGATGCCGCCGACCCGTACCCGGCCCGGGAGCCGGGCCGTTCGCCGGGCCGTCCTCGTGTCCGTGGCCGTCGCCGTCTCGGGCGCCCTGCTGCTCACGGGGTGCACCGGCGAGGACCTCGGTCCCGCGGACGGGGCGGAGGACGCCGAGACAACAGGCCCGGTGGGCACGCGCAGGATCGTGGACGCGCGGGGGCGGACGGTGGAGGTGCCGCTGGGCCCGCAGCGGGTGGTGACGCTGAGCCGCGCGACCCTGGACGCGGCGCTGGCCCTGGGCGTCGAGCCGTACGGCACGGCGGTGTTCGCGGCGGACGGCGACCGGACGCCGTCCTACCTGGCCGACCGGGCGGTGCCCGCCCGGGTGGTGGCGCGGGACGGCCGGGTCCGGGTGAAGAGGCTGGAGGCCCTTGAGCCGGACCTGATCCTGGTGGACGAGTCCACCCGCGCGGTCGACGAGCTGGACGCGCTGCAGGCCGTGGCGCCCACGGTGGTGACCTCGACCGGTGAGGACGACTGGAAGCGTGCCTTCACGGCCACGGCGCACGCCCTGAACCTGGCGGCGGCCGGACGGCAGGTGTTGGGCCAGTACGGCGCCGAACTCGCGGAGGCCACGCGGGCGGTGAGGCCCCGTCTGGCCGGCACCGGGCGGTCGGTGGGCGTGGTCCGGTGGGCGGACGGCGAGCTCACGCCGCCGGCGGCGGCCGACCATGTCCGTTCCACGCTGGGCTCGTTGGGCCTGCGTCGCGCTCCGGGCGAGGGCACGGACGGCGACTGGGTCTTCTTCGGCGTGCGCGGCGCGGCGCGCGGGGAGGCGGTCGAGACCTTCGCGTCGGCCCGCTCCCGCCCCGGCCTGGCGCGTCTCGCCGAGGCGGACGAGAGGCACCGGGTGGCGGTGGTCGACGGCTCTGCCTGGGAGGCCCCGGGCGGCCCCATCGCGGCGCGCACGGTGCTGGGGGACGTCCGCCGCGCGGTCGTCCCGACGGGCTGACCCCGCGCGGTCGTCCCGACGGGCTGACCCCGCGCGGCGGGCCTCTGTCGCCCGGGGTGCCGCGCGGTACGCCTGCGCCCTGACGCCTCCCGTGCCGAGCACGCCGGCCCCGCGCCGGGTGAACCCGCCCGGCTGCCGGCAGGGGGCCGCCGGGCCGGTCGGGCTGGGGCAGTCAGGCGGACGCGGTCCGGTCGAGTACGGCGTCGGCGATGTGTTCGGCGATGGCCATGGACGAGGTGGCGGCGGGCGAGGGCGCGTTGCGCACGGCGGTGACGGGGCCCAGGTGCTGGACGACGAAGTCGTCGAGCAGCGACCCGTCGCGGGCGAGGGCCTGCGCCCGTACGCCCGCGCCGGCGCGAACCACGTCGGCGGGGCCGATGCCGGGGACGTAGGCCTCGGCGGCCTTCATGTAGGCCCGCACGGAGAGCGAGCCGCGCAGCTCCCTGGCCCCGGTGCGCCAGTGCCGGCGGGCCAGCCGCCACGCCCCGGGGAAGGCGGCGACGCGGGCCAGCTCGCGCGGGTCGACGTCGCTCAGGCGGTAGCCCTCGCGGGAGAAGGCGAGGACGGCGTTCGGACCGACCTCCACGGTCCCGTCGACGCGCCGGGTGAAGTGGACGCCGAGGAACGGGTAGCGGGGGTCGGGCACCGGATAGACGAGGCCGCGCACCATGTCGGCCTTCTCCGGCCGGACCGACATGTACTCGCCGCGGAACGGGACGATGCGCGGGTCGGCCGTGGCGCCCGCGAGCCGGGCCACCCGGTCGCTGTGGAGGCCCGCGCAGATCACCAGGCGGTCCGCGTGGACCAGGGACTTGCCGTCCCGGGAGATGACCTCCACGCCGTCGGCGGACCGGCGGATCCGTCCGACGGGGAAGCCGCGGCGGATCTCCCCGCCGCCCGCCTCGACGTCCGCGGCGAAGGAGCGCGCGACGGCCGTGTAGTCGGTGATCGCGGTGTGCGGGGAGTGGACGGCCGCGAGCCCGGCGGCGTGCGGCTCGATCTCCCGGATGCCCTCCCCCGCGACCTTGCGGACCCCGGGCACCCCGTTCTCCAGGGCGTTCGCGTACAGCGCCTCCAGACGCGGGACCTCCTCCGCGGTGACGGCCACGACGAGCTTGCCGCACTCCTCGTAGGGCAGACCGCGGTCCCGGCAGTACTCGCGCAGCAGGGCCACGCCGCGGGCGCAGAGGGTCGCCTTGAGGCTGCCGGGCCGGTAGTAGATCCCGGCGTGCACCACGCCGGAGTTGTGGCCGGTCTGGTGTGCGGCGACGCGCCGCTCCTTGTCCAGGACGACGACCTTGGCGCCGGGGCGCCGTGCGGCGATCTCGCGGGCGGTGGCGAGGCCGACGATGCCGGCGCCGACGACGGCGATCGTTTCCTCGGGCATCGGCTCTCCTTTCTGCGGGGCCCGGTCCGACGCCCCGGTGGGACGTCCGGTGGCCCGGGGTGATCCTGCCCGCTCACCTGGCCACCGGGGAAGATCGGCGCGACGCCGCGCAGCCGTCCGGGGCACCCGACACCGCCCTGCGGTACCGCCGGGGCGTGAGGGCTCACGCGGCGACCGGCTTCCCGATCGTGCCCGTGCCGCCCGCGGCCGTGCGCGCGCCGAGCACGTGCCGCACGTGATCGGCGTCGGCGGCCCCGTTCGCGGGCGACAAGGGCGGAGGGCGGGACCACGGCGGCCTTGCTGGTCAGCGGGTGCCCGCCGCCGAGTCGTCGCCCTGCCGGGGGCCGGGCCGCCCATGACGCGCAGCAGCAGCGCGTCCCGCTCGGCGGGGTCGGTGGGCAGGTCGCCGGCGAGGAAGGAGGCGCCCTCGGCGGTGCCGCCGCGCACCAGCATGCAGCGCGGCGCACCTCGTCGAACCGGCGGGCCATGGTCCAGGCTCCTCGGGACGGGTTCCGCACGCCCGGCCCCAGCCGGGTGCCGATCACTCCCGCGGGGCGCGACGCACTCGTCGGATGCCCACCCCACCCGCGGGGGACGGGGGCGGGCGCCGTCGCCCGTGCGGGGGTCCTCGGCTACGCCATGCCCACGGACCGGCCGAGGAAAGTATGATCGCCAGCGTGTCTGACATGACCGAAACCACGCCCGGTTGGCTGACCACCGACGAACTCGAACTCGCCCGCGCCCGGATGCCGATCCTGTACGTCGAGGCCGTGCCCGTGCGCGTCGACGACAGCGGTGAGGTCACCAGCGTCGGACTGCTGCTGCGGATCGGCCCGGACGGAGCGGTGACCCGCTCCCTCGTCTCCGGCCGCGTCCTCCACCACGAACGGGTCCGGGACGCCCTGCTGCGTCATCTGGAGAAGGACCTCGGCCCGGTGGCCCTCCCCCGGGTGCCGGCCTCGCTGCAGCCGTTCACCGTCGCCGAGTACTTCCCCACCCAGGGCGTCACGCCGTTCCACGACCCGCGCCAGCACGCGGTCTCGCTCGCCTACGTCGTCCCGGTGGCCGGCGACTGCAGACCCCGGCAGGACGCGCTGGACCTGGTCTGGTTCAGCCCGCAGGAGGCCGCCTCCCCGCTGGTCCAGAACGAGATGCCCGGCGGCCACGGTGTCCTGCTCAAGCAGGCCCTGGCCCACATCGGCTGCGTGAGCTGACCTGGTCGTCCTCGTTTTCCGCCCGTGGCGGCGGGTACCCGCCTGCCGCATCGCGCCCGTCCTCCCCGACCCGGGTGGGCGGGCGCCCGAGGATGGGAGCGAGTCATGACCGGACCCGAGAGCCCCGGACAGCGGGACGAGCGGACGGACGAGGAGACCCCCGACCGCGGCCCCGGCGCGCACTCCGGGCTGGAGCAGGAGGCGCAGGAGCGTGTCGTGCCCGGCACGGCGAGCGCCACCGAGGGCTACAGCGGCGGCGGCACCGGAGCGGGCGAGCCGCTGAAGGGCGTCGAGGACGAGACGGCCGACGAGGACGCCGAGGAGTCCTGACCCGGCGGCGACGCACGACGATCACGACGACCACGAGGGGCGCTCCGCGGGGCGCCCCTCGGGCGTGCCGCCGCCCGGCGCGGGAAGTCAGTCGGCGAGTCCCAGCAGGTGCAGCTGTTCGCGTGCCTCGGGGATCTCGAAGGCGCCCACGGACTCGCACAGCCCCAGGGTGTGCCGTCCCGCGTCGCGGACCCCGGCGACCAGTGTCTCCTCGCGGTAGCAGTCGCGGATCACCTCGTCCGCGCGGTCCGCCGCCACCCCCACCGACAGCAGCGCGGCGCGTACCGGGGCGAGGTCCGGACGCAGGCAGTCGTCGACGAAGTGCGGCATGCTGCAGGCCACCTTGACCCGCAGCGAGGGGGACAGTCCGGCCCAGAGTTCCTTGAAGAACCGGGTGAAGTAGGCGTGGTGGTGGACCTCGTCGCGGACGTGGTCGCCCACCACCTCGCGCACCACCCGGAAGACCGTCTCGTCGCGGGGTATCCGGGCCAGGAACCGGGTCACCACGGTCTCGAAGGCGACGACCTGCAGCAGGTGCGCGAGCGTGCCGTGCTCCGGCAGGAAGCGGTGGGCGGTCCGGTCCAGCCGGGCGGCCCGCGGGGCGAAGTCGTAGGGGAGCACCGGTGTGGCGGTGACCTTCTCGACCTGCTGGACCACGTCCATGCTGAACAGCGCGTGGTAGGCCTCGTCGCTGTAGATCTTGAAGGCGTCCAGGCGGGACTCGGGGCCCACGTCGATGTCGACCTCGCCGTGCGCCACCATCGCCGCGCCCCGGTTGACCACCTTGGTCTCCAGGTGCGAGGTGAAGAGCATGTAGGTGTAGAAGTGCTGGGTGAGCAGGGCGCTGCGGCCCTCCTCGGGGAGGTCCGCGAGCCCTTCGTGGTGCAGGTGCGGCACCAGTGCCTCGGGGAAGACCTTCAGGCCGACCTCGCGGTCCTCCTCCAGCATCCGCCGGGGACCGCTGCGCACTCCGGCGCTCTCGTACCAGTCCTTCGCCACCTGGGGGTGCGTCATGACAGACCGATCCGTTCGGTGAACGCCGCCGCCACCCGCTCCACGGCGGGGGATCCGAGCACCTCGGTGTGCGTGCCCGGGACGCGGTGGACCTCGAGGCCGGCGGCGAGTCCCTGCCAGCTCGCCTCCAGGGCCTCGGGATAGCCGGGAGGGTTGTCCGCGCACAGGAACAGCTGGACCGGCGCGCCGGCCGGCGCGGGCACGCACCCGGCGACCAGGTCCAGCAGCCGGCCCCAGTCCTCCAGCATCCGCGCCGCCTCCTCGGCGTGCGTCTCGCGCAGGGCCGCCGGGTCCACGCCGAGGCGGCGCATCAGCAGCCGCTGCTCCTCGGTGCCGCCGAGCACCCCGGTGCCCTCGCGGCGTACCGCCCCGGCGAGCGCGAACAGCTGCCCGCCGGTGGCGGACAGCTGCCCGGCGTCGTCGGCGGTGCGCCGGGCCAGCGAGTCGAGGAGGGCGACCAGCGCCACCTCGTGGCCCAGTCCGGTGAGCGCGGCGGCGACGGAGTGGGCCAGGACTCCGCCGAGCGACCAGCCCAGCAGGGCGACGCGGCGGCCCTTCAGCGCGGTGGACAGGGTGGTCGCGTAGCGCGCCACCAGTTCCTCGTAGGAGGCGTCGTCGGGGTGCGCGCCCGCCACCCGCTCCAGGCCCACCACCTCGACGCCCGGCGGGAGCAGGGGGACGAGGCCGCTGTAGCACATGAGGGTGCCGCCGACGGGGTGGATCAGCGCCACGGCGAGGCCGTCCGCGCTGCCGTCGCCCTCGCGCAGCCGCACCAGGCCGTCCCGGTCCGTCCCGGTCCCTTCGGTCAGGGCCCTGGCCAGCGCGGCCACGGTCGGGTTGTTCATGAACAACCCGACGTTCAGCGGCCGGCCGAGTTCCTCGGTGACCTGGGTGACGAGTCGCACCGCCAGCAGCGAGTGCCCGCCGTAGTCGAAGAAGTTGTCGTGCTGGCCGAGGCCGGGCACCCCCAGCAGGGCTTCGAAGACGTCGGCGAGGCGGCGCTCCAGGTCGCCCCGCGGCTCCTCGTCGCGCGGGCCGTCGGAGGCGTCCGGTGCTCCGGACGCGGGGGCGACGAGCCGGGCCAGTGCGTCGAGGTCGGGCCGGCCGTCGACGCCCGCCGGGAGCGCGTCGCACACGACGATCCGCCGGGGCATCAGGTGCGCGGGGACGCGGGCGGCCAGGTGGTCCAGCAGGGCACGTGGCTCCGGGGGGCGCTCGTCCGGCCGCAGGACGACGCATCCGACGCTCTCGCCGCTCTCCCCTTCCCCGCCGGGCACGAGCGCGGCGGCGAGCACCGCGGGGTGGGCCGCCAGGGCCGCCTCGGCCGGAGGGCGCCACAGCTCGAAGCCGCCCTCCGGGGCGAAGCGGCCCACCTCGCCGGTCGGGGTGACGGTCCCCCCGGCGGGATCGCCGGTGTGCACCGGGCCCCAGAAGCCGAGCGGCAGCGGACGCCCGCGTTCGTCCAGGACGTACCGGCCCGCCTCCTTGCCCAGGGTCAGCAGCCGTGCGCGTTCGTCGTCCGGCACGAGTTCCGCGGCGGCCACCGGGGCGTCCGGGTCGGCGAGCAGTCCGTCCAGCAGGCGCAGCAGGACCCCGGTCAGGCACTCCACCGTCGGCCTGCCGAAGCGCTGCGCGCTGAAGGCGAAGTCGCCCTTGAGCACGCCGTACTCGTGGAGCAGGGTGAGGGTCAGGTCGAAGTGGGAGGAGGCCCACCGGAAGGGCAGCGGGGCGACGTCCAGGCCGGGGAGGGTCCAGTCCTGTTCCACCTTGCGGCGGTTGAAGACCAGGGCCACCTGGAAGAGCGGGTTGCGGGTCGCCTCCCTGGTCGGGCGGACGGCCTCCACGACCGCCTCGAAGGGCGTGTCCTGGCGCTGCAGGCTCTCCAGCACGGTGCGCCGTGCGCGCTTGAGCAGCGCGGCGAAGCTCTCCTCGGGGTCGACCGCGCCGCGCAGCACGACGGTGTTCTGGAAGAAGCCGACGGTCTCGGCGAACCGGGGTTCGGTCCGGCCGCTCATCGGGGTGCCGACGGCGATGTCGGTGGCGCCGGTCCACCGGTGCAGCAGCACCAGGAGGGCGGCGTGGAAGACCATGAACTCCGAGACGCGGTGGGTCCGGCAGAACGCGCCCAGCCGCTCGGAGACGGCCGCGGGGACGGTGAAGGGGACCCGGTCGCCGGTGAACAGCCCGTGGTCCTCGGCGACGTGCTCCTCCGGGAGCGGCAGGGCGGGCATCCCGGCCAGCCGCTCGCGCCAGAAGGCGAGCCCGGCCGGGTCGGGTTCGGCCAGCAGTCCGGCGCAGAACTGGGCGTACGTGTGTTCGGGCCCGGACGCGGGGAGGGCGGAGGGGTCCCCGTAGAGCCGGTCGAGCTCGCCGGCCAGTGTGGTCGCCGCCGTCTCGTCGACGACGAGGTGGTGGAAGCACAGCACCAGCGCGTGGTCGTCGGGGGCCGTCTCCACCACGTCGACGCGCATCAGCGGTCCGCGCACGACGTCGAAGGGCTCGGCCGCGCGGCGCACGGCCTCGGCGGCGGCCGCTTCGGCGTCCGCCCCCGGCATCACGGTCCAGCTCACCCCGACCGGGGCGGCGCTCCCGGCCGGGTGGATCAACTGCAGGACCTGTCCGTCCCGTTCCTCGACGGTCAGCCGCAGCGCCTGGTGGCGTGAGCGGAGCACCTCCACGGCACGGGTGAGCCGCTCCCGCTCCAGTCCGCCGCGTACCCGCAGCACGATCGGCACGTTGTACACCGCGCTGTCCGGGGCCAGGCAGTGCAGGAAGTACACACCTCTCTGCTGCGGCGTCAGAGGGAGCGCCACGGGAGCGGTCGTCACGGTGTCTCCATCGGTCGGTGGGGGTGGG
>NZ_JBRIOU010000002.1:1433714-1434136 GCF_053474865.1 Streptomyces sp. CO7 | reverse complement strand
CGGCCGGCCACCCGCACGGCTGGCCCCGGCCCGCCGTGCGGGTGGCCGGCCGGCTGCCGCGCAACGCCGCGGGCACGGTGGACGAGACGGCGCTCGGCGCGGTGTGAGGGCAAGACGCGGGAGGACCGCCGTCCGGACCCGCACGACGATCAGGGGCCGGTACCGGATTGCTCCGGTACCGGCCCCTGATCAACGACTCCTTCGAGTCGGGACGACAGGATTTGAACCTGCGACCCCTTGACCCCCAGTCAAGTGCGCTACCAAGCTGCGCCACGTCCCGTTTGCCGCCTGACCTGGGGTTTCCCCCGGCCGAACGTGCATGGCAACCATACCGTACTCAGGACGGTGGTCGCGCGCGGGTTTCCCCACGCGTCCCTGGGCGGGGGCGCCCGGGGCCACGCTTCGGGGCCCCGGGACGGGCC
>NZ_JBRIOU010000002.1:1432708-1433614 GCF_053474865.1 Streptomyces sp. CO7 | reverse complement strand
CCCCGGCGGGTACGCCGAGCTCGGGGTGGGAGTCGCGCAGGGCGGTGGGTGCGGCCTGGCGCCAGGAGTCGGCGAGGATGTCGCGGAGTTCGCCCTCGTCCTCCAGCGCGGCGAGCCGGACCCGGATCCAGGCGAAGGCGCTCTCGTGATCGGCGATCCAGAACTTCCCGGGTTCGGCGAGGACCAGTTCGTCCCGCTCCTCCTTGGGGCAGCGCACCGCGCAGGAGGACTCGTCCTCCGGCAGGGTGGCGAACATCTTCCCCGCCACCCGGAACGTGGGCATGCTCCAGGCCGTCTTCTCGGTGGTGTCCGGCAGGGACAGGGCGATTCGGCGTACGTCGTGCGCGTCCGGCATGCCCGCAGGTTAACGGCGGGCACCGACAACGGCGGGCGGGCGACGCGTCGGCCGCCCGCGCTCACCAGTCTCCGCGCGCCGCCTCGCCCAGCGCGTCCAGGACGGGGCTGATCAGCGGGTGCGCCTCGGAACCACGGCGCACCGCGGCGAACACCCGGCGGGTGGGAGCCACGCCCTCCACCGGGCGCACCGCCACGCCGGTCAGGTCCGTGCCGCGCAGGGCGGACCGGGGCACCAGGGCCACTCCGGCGCCGGCGGAGGCGAGCGCGACGACGGCCCTGAAGTCGTCGGAGGAGTGGTCGAAGTCCGGCTGGAAGCCGGCGCTCTCGCAGGCCAGGACCACCACGTCGTGGCAGGGGTTGCCCGGGTAGGGGCCGATCCAGGGGTCCTTGGCGAGGTCGGCGAGCGGGACCCGGTCCGCCTCGGCGAGACGGTGGGCGGTCGGCACGACCGCGTCGAACGGCTCGGCGTACAGCGGCACATGGGTGAGGCGGGCGTCCCCGGCAGCCGGGGCGCCGCGGTACTCGACGGCGACCGCCCCGTCCACCTGC
>NZ_JBRIOU010000002.1:1432055-1432608 GCF_053474865.1 Streptomyces sp. CO7 | reverse complement strand
CGCCCCGGGCGGCGGGGGCGCGGGGGTCGCCGCGGGCGCCCGCCACGTCCACCTGCCGGTCGAGGACCATCGGCAGGCTGGCGTCGCCCTCGGCGTCCCGCACCCGCACCCGTATGCCGGGGCGGCTGCGGGCCAGGGCGGTCAGCGCGGGCGCGACGACCAGGCCGATGCCGGTGGCGAAGGCGGCGACGGTGACCGTGCCGGCCTCCCCGGAGCCGTAGGCGGCCAGCTCGGCCTCGGCCCGCTCCAGCTGCGCGAGCACCGCGTTGGTGTGCCCGAGCAGGATCTCCCCGGCCGGGGTGAGCCGCACCCCGCGCGCGCCGCGCTCCACCAGACGGTGCCCGGTCTCCTGCTCGAGCGCGGTGAGCTGCTGGGAGACAGCGGAGGGGGTGAGGTAGAGCGCGGCCGCGGCCGCGGTCACCGTCCGGTGGTCCGCCACCGCCCGCAGGATGTGCAGCCGCCGCGCTTCGATCACGCTGCCATTGTCTCAGCTCACGGCGGGTGTCCCGGCACCGCGCCCGGCCCCGGGCACACGTCCGCCCCGGGGCGTCGG
>NZ_JBRIOU010000002.1:1431369-1431955 GCF_053474865.1 Streptomyces sp. CO7 | reverse complement strand
GGCGGGGCGGGCGCCCGGTGCGCCGCCGGTACGGCGGACGGCGCCCGCCGTGGTGCGGGGGACGGCGCCCCGGGGCGGTCAGCCCTCCAGTTCGGCGCGGGCCGAGACGAACGCGGCGATCGCGGTCTCCACGTCCTCGGTGGAGTGGGCCGCCGACAGCTGCACCCGGATGCGGGCCTGCCCCTGCGGGACGACCGGGTAGGAGAAGCCGATCACGTAGACGCCGCGCTCCAGCAGCAGCTCCGCCATCCGGCCGGCGACCGAGGCGTCCCCGAACATCACCGGCGCGATCGCGTGCTCGCCAGGCAGGACGTCGAAGCCCTCCTCGGTCATCCGGCGGCGGAACAGCTCGGTGTTCTCCGCCAGACGGGTCCGCAGCTCGCCGGCGGACTCCAGCAGGTCCAGGACCTTCAGCGAGGCGGCCGCGATCACCGGGGCGAGGGTGTTGGAGAACAGGTACGGGCGGGACCGCTGCCGCAGCAGGGCGACGATCTCGGCCCGCGCGGCGACGTAGCCGCCGGAGGCGCCGCCCAGCGCCTTGCCCAGGGTGCCGGTGAGGACGTCGACGCGGTCCATGACGCCGAAG
>NZ_JBRIOU010000002.1:1429014-1431269 GCF_053474865.1 Streptomyces sp. CO7 | reverse complement strand
GCCCGACGAAGCCCACGGCGTGGGAGTCGTCGACCATCACCATGGCGTCGTACCGGTCGGCGAGGTCGCAGATCTCGTCGAGCGGCGCGAGGTAGCCGTCCATGGAGAAGACGCCGTCGGTGACGATCAGCTTCCTGCGCGCCCCGGAGGCGGCCTTGAGCTGGGCCTCCAGGTCGGCCATGTCGCGGTTGGCGTAGCGGAAGCGCTGCGCCTTGGAGAGGCGGATGCCGTCGATGATCGACGCGTGGTTGAGGGCGTCGGAGATCACCGCGTCCTCGGCCCCGAGCAGCGTCTCGAAGACGCCTCCGTTGGCGTCGAAGCAGGAGGAGTAGAGGATGGTGTCCTCCTGGCCGAGGAACGCCGAGAGGCGCGCCTCGAGCTCCTTGTGCACCTCCTGGGTGCCGCAGATGAAGCGGACGGAGGCCATGCCGTAGCCCCAGCGGTCGAGCGCCGCGTGGGCGGCGGCGACGATCTCGGGATGGTCGGCGAGGCCGAGGTAGTTGTTGGCGCAGAAGTTCAGCACCTCGCCGGGGCGGCCGCCGGCGGTGACGTCGACCTTGGCGGACTGCGGGGTGCCGATGACCCGCTCGGGCTTGTGCAGGCCGGCGGCGCGGATCTCGTCGAGGGTGGCGCGGATGTCGTCGCGCACGGAGTCGAACATCTTGGGCTCCAGGCTCCAGAAGGTGGTTGCGGGGCGGCGGACGGCCGGGGCCGCGGGTCAGACGGTCCAGTCGAGGATGACCTTGCCGCCCTTGCCGGCCGCGGCGTCGGCGAACGCCGCCTCGAAGTCGCGGTGGTCGTAGCGGCCGGTGATCACCGGGGCGAGGTCCAGGCCGTTCTCCAGGAGCACGGACATGGCGTACCAGGTTTCGAACATCTCGCGGCCGTAGATGCCCTTGACGGTGAGCATGGAGGTGACGATCCGGGACCAGTCGACCGGGAACTCCTCGGAGGGCAGGCCGAGCATGGCGATGCGGCCGCCGTGCGTCATGTTGGCGATCATCTCGCGCATCGCGGCGGCCTGGCCGGACATCTCCAGGCCGATGTCGAAGCCCTCGCGCAGGCCGAGTTCGCGCTGGCCGTCGGCGATCGTCGTCCGCGCCACATTGAGGGCGAGGTCGGCTCCGATCTTCCGGGCCAGGTCGAGGCGTTCGTCGCTGACGTCGGTGACGACGACGTTGCGCGCGCCGGCGTGCTTGGCGACGGCGGCGGCCATCAGGCCGATCGGGCCTGCGCCGGTGATCAGGACGTCCTCGTTGACCAGCGGGAAGGACAGCGCGGTGTGCACCGCGTTGCCGAACGGGTCGAAGATCGCGGCGACGTCGAGGTCGACGGGCACGCGGTGCACCCAGACGTTGGTCGCGGGCAGCGCCACGTACTCGGCGAAGGCGCCGTCGCGGCCGACGCCGAGGCCGACGGTGGCGCGGCACAGGTGCCGGCGTCCGGCCAGGCAGTTGCGGCACCGGCCGCAGACCAGGTGGCCCTCGCCGCTGACCCGGTCGCCGGGCTTGATCTCGGCGACGTCACGGCCGGTCTCGACGACCTCGCCGACGAACTCGTGGCCGACGACCAGCGGGGTGGTGATGGCCTGCTGGGCCCAGCCGTCCCAGGCGCGGATGTGCAGGTCGGTGCCGCAGATGCCGGTGCGCAGCACCTTGATCAGCACGTCGCCGGGGCCGATCGTGGGCTCCGGGACGTCCGTGAGCCACAGACCCGGCTCCGCCTTCTCCTTGACCAGCGCCTTCACCGATGCGGCTCCTGTGCGTGCGTTCCCGTGCCCGGGCATGGCGAAGCAGCCCGGGCACGGGGAAGAGGTTGGGTTACCTCTAGAACATGCCGCACCGGAGGCGTCCGGGTCCATCGAGGTTTTCTTAACCTCGGCCTCAGGATTCCTTCAGACGCCGCCCTGGTGTCCGCCCGGGGGCGGTGTGACCCGTGTTCAGAGGCGTCGCCGCAGCTCGTCGCGGACGTGCCGTAGCACGGCGGGGTCCGCGGGGGTGTGCCGGAAGGACGGCGCCTCGGCGAGGACCAGTCCGGCCTCGACGAGGTCGGAGACCACCACCTTGGCGACGGCCGCCGGCAGCCCGAGCCGGGCGGCGAGTTCGGCGACGGTCACCGGGGTGCGGGCGAGTTTCAGGGCGCGGCCGTGCTCGGGGCCGGGATGGCCGGTCGCCGGGTGCCCGGTCGCCGTCACATGGGTCAGCAGGTCGAGTTCGGCGGTGGGCCGGGTACGGCCGTTGCTCACCGTGTAGGGG
>NZ_JBRIOU010000002.1:1428505-1428914 GCF_053474865.1 Streptomyces sp. CO7 | reverse complement strand
GCCAGGTAGGGGCGCACGCTCTTGACCAGCATCGCCATCTCGTAGCCCAGGACGGCGGCGTCGGTGGCGCTGTCGGCCAGCACCGCGAGGCAGGTGCCGGAGCCGGCGGTGGTGACGAACAGCAGGGCGGATGTGAGTTCGACGACCACCTGGCGGACGTCGCCGCCGTCGTCGAAGGTGAGTCCGGCGCTGCGGCCGAGGGAGTGCAGACCGGAGGCGAGGGCGGCCATGTGGTCGGCGCCCTCCTGGTCCAGGCCGTACGCGGAGCGGACCAGGCCGTCGCAGGAGAGGAGCACGGCGCTCCTGGCGTGCGGCACGCGCCGGACGAGGCCGGCCAGCAGCCAGTCGAGGTCGGCGGCGCGGTCGGTACGGGGGTCGGTGTGCGCGGTGGTGTGTGTGGCGGTGTGCG
>NZ_JBRIOU010000002.1:1426981-1428405 GCF_053474865.1 Streptomyces sp. CO7 | reverse complement strand
GCCGGGGGCAGTTCCGCCGACCGCGGCCCCAGCAGCGTCTGCGGCAGCACCAGCACCGCCTGCACACCGCCGTAGATGTTGCCGCCGAGCCGGACCCTGACACCGTGCCGGCGGGCCAGCTGGGAGACCACGTACAGCCCGATCCGCCCGTCCGCCAGGAGTCCCGCCACGTCGACCGACGCGGGGTCGGCCAGCAGCGCGTTCATCCGCTCCTGCTCCTCGGAGGGCATCCCAAGACCGCGGTCCTCCACCTCCACCGCCAGCCCGGCCGCGACGGCGTCGGCGCGGATCGCCACCTGGGTGTGCGGCGGGGAGAACACCGTCGCGTTCTCGACCAGTTCCGCGAGCAGATGGATCACGTCCGCGACGGCGTGCCCCCGCAGCGTGCCCTCCACCGGCGGCACGACCCGCACCCGTGCGTACTGCTCGACCTCCGCGACGGCGGAGCGCAGCACCTCCTCGAGCGCGACCGGCTCGCTCCACTGCCGACGGGAGACCGCGCCGCCGAGGACGGCCAGGTTCTCGGCGTGCCGCCGGACCCGGGTGGCCAGGTGGTCGACGTGGAAGAGGCCTCGGAGCAGGTCGGGGTCCTCGATCTCCCGCTCCAGCTCGTCCAGGACCGCGATCTCCCGGTGGGCCAGCGACTGCAGCCGCCGGGCGACGTTCACGAACACCTCGATGCGGTGCTCGACCCCCGTGCCCCGACCGCCCTCGCCCTCCGGCGCCTCTTCGTCCGTCGTCGCCGCGCGCCGGGACAGGACCTCCAACGACTCGCGGTGCGCGCGCTCGAGGTCGTCGGCCAGCCTGCCGAACGCGTCGGCGGCCGGACCGCCCGGCGCCGGAGCGCTCGCCGGGTCCTCCGCCCCGTCCGGAGCCGCGGAGAGCGTCGGCTCCCCGGCGGTCGCCCTGCGTTCCTCCGCCTGTTCGGCGACCTGTCGACGGAGCTCCTCGACGCGGACGGTCACCGAGTGCGCGGCCCGGCGCGCGGCGACCGCCGCGGCGGCCACCGCCATCACCGCGAGTGCCAGCGCCCCGGCGAGTACGGCCCACAGCGCGGGCCCGCCCGGGGCGCCGGCGGTGAGGAGCACGAAGAGCACGGCCGCCCCGCCCCCGAGCGCCACCGCCACGGGCGGCAGCACCGCGATGCGGGCCAACTGTGGCCCGAGGAGCGGAAGTTGCTGCTGTCGCTGCGGCGATCTGCGGTCGGCCGGTGCGCGAAGGTGAGACATCGACGTCCTCGTGCTGAGCGGTGCGTCAGGGACCGGGGGCGCTCGAGCGGGTGACGCCTGCGCCCCCGCGTGGCGGACACTCACAGTAGTCACGCGATCGCGCGTGCCGCCGGGCAGTTGGGCAAGTCCGCACCCCGACAACCCCCTCCCGTAGGACAGTTCGCACACCTGACCTACATCCGCGCCCCTGTGGCC
>NZ_JBRIOU010000002.1:1423185-1426881 GCF_053474865.1 Streptomyces sp. CO7 | reverse complement strand
CGACGGAGGGCGGGGCGATGCCCCGCCCTCCGTCGTCAGCTCGCTCCCGGTCCCGCGTCCTCGGTCCCGGAGAGCTCCTTGAGGAACTGGTGGCACTTGACCGCCCGGTCGGAGTCCTGCGCCATCACCGTGCGGAAGAACTCGGCGATCTCGGTCTTCCCGGCGTTCTCCGCGTCGCGGACGTACTGCCCGTAGTCGTGCCCCGCCTTGAGCGAGTGGTACTGCACGGAGATCAGGTCGAAGACGACATCGCTGAAGCCGGTCTCACCCGTGGCCATGATGGTCCTCCCGAAGTGCGTCGAAGCATCGAAGTGCGGACGTGGGGCGGGTTTCACGGGGGACGGCGGGTCAAACGGGCAGCTCACCCGCGCGGCCGACCACCCGGGGCACGCCGCCCGGTTCGAGCACCGCGCGCTGCCCGTGGCGGCAGTGCACGACCCGGTCGGCGAGACCGGCGCGCTCCGCCTCGGCCAGGAAGGCGCCGAGCGGCGAGCGCATCACCGTGTAGTCGCCGTAGTGGACCGGAAGGACGGCACGGGGGTCGACGAGGCGCGCCAGTTCGGCTCCCTGTTCGCCGTCCATGGTGACCAGCAGACCGCCCGGCAGGGTGGTGCCGCCCAGGTGCAGCACGGCGAGGTCGGGACCGGGGAACCTGCGGGCGATCTCGGCGAGCCCGGGGTACATCAGGGTGTCACCGGAGATGTACAGGCGCAGCCGGGGAGGACCGGTGAGGGGCCCGAACTCGAGCAGGCTGCCCATCACCGGCGGCAGCAGTCCGCGCAGCAGCGGGTGACCGGCGTGCCGGCCCGGGGCGGCGGTCACCCGTACCTGGGTGTCGCCCCGCCGCACGGTGTACTCCTCCCAGGTGCGCAGTCCGACGGCCCGGTGGAAGCCGTGCACTCCCTGCAGACGGCGGGAGGCGTGGGGCGTGGTGACCACCGGCAGGGACCGCGGGAGGCCGCGGCGGGCGCGGCGGTCCCAGTGGTCCCCGTGCAGGTGGGACAGGAGCACGGCGTCCAGCTCCGGCAGCTCGCCGATGCCCACGGCGGGCTCGGTGAGGCGGCGGCTGAGCAGGCCATGGCCGAGGTAGGCGTGCTCACCGCGGTGGAGGAAGTTGGGGTCGGTGAGCAGCGTGAGCCCGCGGTAGCGGAGCAGCAGGGTCGCGTTGCCGATGAAGTGCAGGTCGAGGGCGTCGCTGTCGTCCGACGACGGGTGCATGGGGACCACCGTGTTCCTGGCCGGGCTGCGGGAGGTGTCGACCTCCCCGGTTCCCGGCCCGGAGTACCCCCGTCGGGCGTGGGGAAGAGTCGGCGTCCCGAAGGCTTGCGCCGTGCCCCGGAGGCCCACGTCCCGTCCGGGCCCCGTCAGGCCTCAGTCAGGGCCCCATCAGGCCCCGTCAGGCCCCGTGGGAACGCAGGACCCGCTCGACCGCCGCGCGGCCGGACTCCAGCGCCGCCTTGAGCAGCCTGCCGTCGCGGGTGAGCCGTCCCACCCGTGGCGAGTCCAGCGCCGGACGGACCGACATCACCGCCGTGCCGTCCCGGCCGGGCAGCCCCCCGCGGTCGTACTCGGACAGCAGCGCCTCGTCCTCCCGCAGCCGGTGCGCCCGGGCGAAGTAGCTGTCGTGCAGTGCCTTGGGGTAGCGGCGCAGGGCGGTGGCGGCGACCAGGCGGGAGCCGTACGACGGGCGGACCGACCCGTCGGCCGCGGGCGCGGGCAGCAGGTCCTTGGGGGCGGGCCGGGAGCGCAGGACGAGGACGTGGGTCGCCCCTTGGGCCAGGGCGGTGCGGTAGGGCACGGACTCCGCGAGGCCGGCGTCGTAGTAGTGCCGCCCGCCCAGCTCGACGGCCGGTCCGGCGAGGAACGGCAGCGCGGCGCTCGCGCGCAGGGCCAGACGCAGTTCCGTCGGGCCGTCGAGGAGGGGACGCAGGTCCGTGGAGAGCCCGGTGTGCGCGTCGGTGGCCAGCGGGTGGTACTCGGCGGGGTGGGAGAGGACCGCCTGGAAGTCCATCCGCGCCACCTCGGCGTAGAGGTGCTCGACCAAGGTCCGGACGTCGACCACCGGCCGCCCGCGCCAGAAGTTCGACAGGCGGATCATGGTGTTGGCGTACTCGGGCTCGGCCCAGCCGTTGAGCTGCTCCGGGGTGCCGCTGAGCAGCCAGGCGCCGGTGATGGCACCCGCCGAGGAGCCGTACACGGCGTCGAAGGCGTCGACCAGACCGGCGTCGTGGAGGGCGAGCGCCATGCCCGCGGAGAAGGTGCCGCGCATGCCGCCGCCCTCGATCACCAGGGCGAGCCGCAGGTCGTCGTCGCGGGCGCCGGGACGGCTCCCGGCGCGGGTGCGGTCGGCGACGGCCCGCAGGACCTCGTGCCGGTCGCGGGGCGAGTCGGGGTGCGACCCGGCCCGCCCGCCGTCCGCCGGGCTGTCGTCGGCGACGGGCTTTCGGCTCATCCCTGGCTCTCCCTCGGGTCCGGCGGCGTCCCGGGCGCGGCCGGACGGCCGGAGGGCGCTGCGCGGGCCATTGTCCCCCGCCGTGCGGACCGGCTCCCTGCCGGGCCCTCGGCAGCCGCCCTCGGCGTGGCCGGAGACCTCGGGCCCGCCGACAGCAGGCCCTACGGCCCGGAGCAACCGGTCAGGCCAGCGACAGGAAGAGCTTCTCCAGGCGCGCCCGCATCTGCACCGAGTCGCGGACCTCCGGGTCCTCGCTGGTCATGCACTGCTGGAGCCCGGTCGCGATGATCGAGAAGCCGGCCCGGTCCAGCGCCTTGGAGACGGCGGAGAGCTGCGTGACGACGTCCTCGCAGTCACGGCCGTCCTCCAGCATCTTGATGACGCCGGCCAGCTGTCCCTGGGCGCGCCGAAGTCGGTTCAGCGCCGACTTGAGCTCCTCGGCACTCATGTCGAGTTGCACACATCCTCCTCTTCATACCCCCGTGGGTATTCTACCCTCGGACGAGCCACCCACTGAAAGGCATTGTCGCGTGAGCACCTTCACCACCCTGACCACGGCCGAGGCGGCCTCGCGCGCGGGCGACTTCACGATCATCGACGTCCGTACGCCCGGCGAGTACGCGGGCGGTCACCTGCCCGGTGCCCACAACGTCCCGCTGGACCGGGTGCAGGAGGCCGCGGACACCCTGCGCGCCGCCGCGGACCGGGGCCCGCTGCTGGTGGTGTGCGCCTCCGGCGCCCGCTCCGCGAACGGCTGCGCGCAGCTGGCCTCGCTCGGCGTACAGGCCGCCACCCTGGAGGGTGGGACGGCCGCCTGGCAGGCCGCCGGTCACCCGCTCGAGCGTCCGGCCGGCGCCCGTTCCGTGTGGCCCATGGACCGCCAGGTTCGCCTGGTGGCGGGTTCTCTGGTGCTCCTCGGTTTCCTCGTCGGACTGGCCTGGCCGCCGGCCCACTGGCTGTCCGGCGCGATCGGCGCGGGGCTGGTCTTCTCCGGGGTGACCAACACCTGCGGCATGGCCGCCGTGCTGGGCAGGCTCCCCTACAACCGGGGCGCCGCCGGCTGCCCGACGTTCGACGAGACCCGGCGCCGCCTCGCCGCCTGAGCGCCGGCCTGCCGCCCCGCCGGACCGTCTCCCCCCGGCGGCGGTCGGGCACGGGCCGGGAACACCGCGGCGACGACCGGTGTTGACGGGGGAGGAAAGGTGCGGCCGCCGCCCCGTGGGGGCACGCACTCCGTACAGGGG
>NZ_JBRIOU010000002.1:1420667-1423085 GCF_053474865.1 Streptomyces sp. CO7 | reverse complement strand
ACACTCCCCCACCCGCCCGGATCCGCGGACGCGTGAGGCACGGCTGAGCATCCCCGCCCTCGGTCTCGACGACCTGCGGGTGGTCCGCTACGAGGGGACGACGGACGACCGGCCCGGCACCCGTATCCAGGACCGGGGCCACGCGGCCAGCCCGTACGGGCCCGACGGCGGCGTCGGCCCCGGCGAGATCGGCAACCACCTGATCACCGCCCACCGGCTCTCCGCCGGCGGCCCGCTGCGCGACCTGCCCTCCCTCGGCGTGGGCGACAAGGTCCTGGTCACCTCGGGCGGCACGGTCCACGAGTACCGGATCACCGGGACCCGCTCGACCTCCTTCCGCTCCGAGCGTTCGCTCGCCGAGCAGCGCGCGGAGGTTCCGGGGCACCCGGGGCGCGAGGCGACCCGGGCCATGATCACCGTCTCGACCTGCGCGACGCCCGAGGACGACGCGGCGGGCAACTTCTGGCGGGACGCCAACGGCAATCCCGAGCACCGCATCGACAAGATCGGCGTCCTGGTCTCCTCCCGCCCCGCGTAACCTCTCCCCATGATCACGCAGTGGGCCCTGCGCCCCGCCCGCCCGGAGGACGTCGAACCGATCGCGGAGATACGGGCCGCGGTGATGCGTCCGGACCTGGAGCGGCTGGGCCGTTACGACGCGCACCGGGTCCGTCAGCGGTTCCGTGACTCCTGGTCCCCGCAGCACACCTCCGTGGTGACCGTCGAGGGGTCCCTGGCGGGCTGCGTCACCGTGCGCCCCGGCGAGGACGGGGGCCGGGTGCTGGAGCACTTCTACCTGGCGCCCGCCCGGCAGGGCCAGGGGCTGGGAAGTGCGGTGCTCCGCTCGCTCCTCGACGACGCGGACGCAGCCGGTGAGCAGCTCCGCCTGGTCGTCCTGCAGGGCAGCCCGGCGTGCAGGCTGTACGAGCGCCACGGCTTCGTGCGGCAGTCCGAGGACCCGGTCGACGTGGTCATGAGCCGCAGGCCCGCCGTACGTCAGAAGGTGGTGTCCGGCCGGTGACCCGGGCGGCTCCGCTTCTGTTCCTCGACGTCGACGGCCCGCTGCTCCCCTTCGGCGGCGCCCGTCCCGCCCCCTCGACCGCCGACGCGGGCAACCCGCTGCTGTCCCGTCTGGACCCCGGCCTCGGCCCCCGCCTGCTCTGTCTGGGCTGCGACCTCGTGTGGGCCACCTCCTGGCAGGACGAGGCCAACGAGGTCCTCGCGCCTCGCCTGGGCCTCCCCGCCCTGCCGGTGGTGAGGTGGCCCGATGATCCCGAGGGCCCGGACACCCCGGGCAGGCCGCGGGGCCTGCACTGGAAGACCCCCGCCCTGGTGGCCCGGGCGGAGGGCCGCCCGTTCGTCTGGGTGGACGACGAGATCGGCCCGGTGGACAGGCTCTGGGTGGAGGGCGTCCACCCGGCGCCCGCGCTGCTCCGGCGCGTCGATCCCCGCCGAGGCCTCACCGACGAGGACTTCGCCGCGCTCACCGCCTTCGTGACCGGCCTGGGCGCGGCCTGAGGCCGCCCGGGCACGGCCTGAGGCGGCCCGGACGCGGCCTGAGGCGGCCCGGACGCGGCATGAGGCGGCCTGAGGGCACGCCGGAAAACCCTTCGACAGGCGGCCGGCGGATCAGCACACTGTCCGCTCGTGACGAGCAGCGAAATCTGGTCCAAGGACATGGCCGAGCGCTACGACGCGGGTGAGACGGTCATGGTCTCCCCCGAAGTACTCGGCCCCACCGTCGACTTCCTCGCCCGACTGGCCGGCGACGGCCCCGCCCTGGAGTTCGCCATCGGCACCGGCCGCGTCGGCGTGCCCCTGCGGGAGCGGGGCGTGCCCGTGACGGGCATCGAACTGTCCGAACCCATGGCCGCCGTGCTGCGCGGCAAGGTGGACGAGGAGACCCTGCCGGTCGTCATCGGCGACATGGCCACCACCGTCGTGCCCGGCAGCTTCACCCTCGTGTACCTGGTCTACAACACGATCTCCAACCTGCTCACCCAGGACGAGCAGGTCGAGTGCTTCCGCAACGCGGCCCGGCACCTGGCCCCCGGCGGCCGCTTCGTGATCGAGCTGGGCGTTCTTCCCCTGCGCCGGATGCCGCCGGGGCAGACCGCCGTCCCCTTCGACGTCTCCGAGCGCCACCTCGGCTTCGACACGATCGACATGACCGACCAGCTCCTCGTCTCCCACCACTTCGTCCTGGAGGAGGACGGCCGCTACCGGCGGGGCAACTCCCGTCACCGCTACGCATCGCCGGCGGAGCTCGACCTGATGGCCCGCATCGCGGGACTCCAGCTGGAGCGGCGGGTCGCCGACTGGGACGGCTCCCCGTTCACCAACGACTCCGAGAAGCACGTCTCCGTCTGGCGCAAACCCGCCTGAGCCGCCTGTGCGCGGGTACCCGCCCCCGCGCAC
>NZ_JBRIOU010000002.1:1414697-1420567 GCF_053474865.1 Streptomyces sp. CO7 | reverse complement strand
GTACCCGCCCCCGCGCACACAGCGGCGAGCCGGAGGGAAGACACACATGGTGATCGACGAGACGCTGGTCAAGGAGCTGCTGGACAGGCCGTCGGACGACGCCTCCCTGGTCCTGCTCGAGGGGACGGCACAGGTCGTCGACGGCGCCGCCCTGGAGGGGGACTCGGCCTTCCGGGGGGCGGCGGTCGTGCTGACCCGCGGGGAGCTGGTGGAACGGCTGGGCGGCACCTCGCCCGACGAGGCGGACCTGACCCGGACGGCGGCGTCCCTGAGCGACTCCATCGGCAAGCTGGGCGCCTGACCCCGCCCGCCGGGTCCCGTCCGCCCGCCGGGTCCCGTCCGCTCGCAGGGTCCTGCCCCGCCTGCCGGGTCCTGCGTGCCGGGCCCGGCACGGGCCGACCGGAATTCTTCGGTCCGGGGACCCCTGCGGCGTAGGAATTGTCGTGCGCGCAGGGGTCCGGACGGACGATATCGAGCGATTTTGTGGCATCTCCTCTCGTACCCAATCATGGTCGGCACGCCCGGCGATCCCGGGCGTCTGCACGACGAGAGGCGCACCACCCATGCTCCCCACCGGGACCTCCCCCTCCCCTGCCCGCACCTCGGCTCCGCCGGCCGGCGACGGCAGCCGGCATGCCCGGCGTTTCGGCCTCCCGGTGGCGACCGCGCTGGTCATGGGCAACATCATCGGCGGCGGCATCTTCCTGCTCCCGGCCTCGGTGGCTCCGTTCGGCACCGTCAGCCTGGTGGCCTTCGCGGTACTGACCGTCGGTGCGATCGCGCTGGCCCTCACCTTCGGCCGGCTCGCGCGGCGCGACCCGCGCACCGGTGGTCCCTACGTCTACGCGCGTGAGTCGTTCGGCGACTTCGCGGGGTTCCTGGCGGCCTGGTCGTACTGGATCACCACCTGGGTGTCGAACGCGGCACTGGCCGTCGCGGCGGTCGGCTACCTGACCGTGCTCCTGCCGGCCGTCGGCGACCACCGCTGGTCCCTCTGCGCGGCCGCCCTGGTCCTGCAGTGGCTCCCGGCGCTCGCCAACTTCGCCGGCACCCGGTGGGTCGGCGCCGTCCAGCTGGTCTCCACCGTCCTGAAGTTCGTGCCCCTGCTGCTGGTCGCCGTGGGCGGTCTCTTCTTCTTCGACGCCGACAACCTCGGTCCGTTCAACGCGAGCGGCCACGGCACGATCGGGGCGGTCTCGGCGGCCGCGGCGATCCTGCTGTTCTCCTACCTCGGCGTCGAGTCCGCCGCGGTGAGCGCGGGCGACGTGGCCGATCCCCGGCGCAACGTGGGCCGGGCGACCGTCATCGGCACGGCCGGTGCGGCACTGGTCTACCTGCTGGGCACGCTGTCGGTCTTCGGCACCGTCGCCCACGACGACCTGGTGGACTCCTCCGCCCCCTTCTCCGACGCGGTGAACGCCATGGTCGGCGGCAGCTGGGGCGGCTGGGCGGTCGCGGTGGCCGCGCTGGTGTCGATGACCGGCTGCCTCAACGGCTGGACGCTGCTCAGCGCGCAGACCCCGTACGCCGCCGCCCGCGACGGCCTCTTCCCGGCCCGCTTCGCCCACCGACGCCGCGGGGTGCCCGTCGTCGGCGTGGCCGTCACCGTGGTCCTCTCCTCCCTCCTGACCGTCTACAACTACGCCTCGCACTCGGCCCGGATCTTCGAGGTCCTGGTCCTGATCACCACCTTCACCGCGACCGTCCCCTACCTCCTGGCCACCGCCGCCCAGCTGCGCCACCTGGTGGCCGGCCGTCACGACCAGGTCGACCGCGGCCGCCTGCTCCGCGACCTGACCGTGGCCACCACCGCCGCCTGCTTCTCGCTCTGGCTGGTCGCCGGCTCCGGCTACGCGGCCGTCTACCAGGGCACGCTCTTCCTCTTCGCCGGCGTCCTGGTGTACGCGGTCACCACCGCCCGCAAGCGCCACCGAACCGTCCGCCCGGCGCCGGACGCAGGCCGGTGAACGCGGTCCGCCGGCCGGTGACGGCCGGATGCGCGCGCCTTGCGCGGGCCGGGGGCGGGCACACGTACCCCATGGCCACTTCCAAGACCTCAGTGCTCGTCCTCGACTGCGCCGCGCCCGAGGAACTCGCCGATTTCTATGCCAAGTTGCTGGGCGCCACCGTGCGGCGGGGCGTCGACCCGGACTTCGTCGAGGTCGTCGGCAACGACGGGAACCACCTCGCCGTCCGCCGCGACCACGGCTACGCACCGCCCAGTTGGCCTCGTCCTGACGACTCCCAGCAGGCCCACCTGCACATACTGGTGGCCGAGGAGGACATGGACGAGGCCGAACGGGAGGCCGTGAGCCTCGGCGCGCGTCCCATCGAGACCCGCGACAACTCCGGCCCGCGCGACGTGCGCACCTACGCCGACCCGGCCGGGCACTCCTTCACCCTGGTCGCCCGACAGGGCCGCTGACGCAGCCCGCGACCTGACCTGGCTCCCGGCGGCTGCGGCTGCGGCTGCGGTCAGGGGGCAGCCACGCTCTCGGCGGACCGGCGGCGGCGCGCCGGACGCGCGTCGAGGTGCGTGACGACGTGCTGGTGGAAACGATCGACCGCGTCGTCGACGCTGCGGATGAACCCGGATGCGGCGTTGCCGCGGGTGCTGCCCA
Organism: Streptomyces sp. CO7; assembly: GCF_053474865.1. Lineage (NCBI taxonomy): Bacteria > Bacillati > Actinomycetota > Actinomycetes > Kitasatosporales > Streptomycetaceae > Streptomyces > Streptomyces sp. CO7. The sequence goes on along the minus strand of NZ_JBRIOU010000002.1, from coordinate 1,417,946 downwards.
TGCTCTTGAAGAGCGAGAGGCGGAACCCGGTGATGCGCGCACCGTTCCCGGGCAGCAGGTCCCCCGGCTCCGGGCGGAGTCGCTCGAGGGTGCCGCGCGGACCGGGCGTATCACCCTCCACCAGCGTTTCGATGTGGAGGTCGGCGGGCGCCTCGGCGAGCTGCTTGATCAGGCGCTTGGCACGGGCGAGTGGGTAACCCTGCTCGTCCGAGGTCAGCTCCATCGACGTCCGCAGCTTGGCAGTGCGCAGGTCGGCGGTGACGGTGAGCACACCCGGCGTTCCGTCGATCCGCAGTTCGGCGTGAAGCTGCCCCTTGTCACACAGGTCGTTCGCGAGTCCGGCACGGCGGGTGTCGGGGTCGACGCCGCGCCTGGCGCGCTGGACCGGCAACACCTTCTGACCGAGCTCGCCGCCGAGGCGGAGACAGATCTGCCGGATGAGGCGCTCCCAGCTCTCGACGACCGCGACCGCCCTGCTGTCCCCCGGCACGAGGGTCTCGTCGTCGATGCCCTTGCGGACGGGAACCCACGCCGGCCCCATGTTCTGGAAGCCGTGGCAGCCGGAGTTCTCGTGCCGGAGGTAGTGGAGGAGCTCCTGGAGGAGCCATGCGTGGGCGGCGTTGCCGACTCCTTCGTGGCGGATGAGCATCTGGGCCTGGTGCGCGACCTCGGTCCAGGAGAGGTGCCAGAGCGCGACCTTGTTCTTGCGGCGCCGGTCGATCTTCACCTCGACCAGCGGCCTGCCGTCGAGGGCCACATCGTTGGACAGGGTGATCACCGCTTCGTAGCCCCGCCGGGCGGCGATGTCCGTGTAGTCCTGGACCTGTTCGGACCGCAAGGGGTTGCCGTTGGTCTTGGTCTCCACCAGAGCCGTCCAGATGCGGCCCGCGCGCTCAACGCGAATGACGCCGTCCGGGCGCTTCGGAGTCTCCCCGTGCGGGAGCGTGACCTCGGTGAAGGTCTCCATCCGGCCCGCCGGGGCTCCGAAGGCCGCGGTGAGCCGCCGGCCGAACTCCGGGACCTGGGCCATCACCGACAGGAGCACGGACGTCGCCCGCATCTCACGCTCCCGGTCGCTCTTCAGGGAGCCGGCCGGGAAGAGGCGTGCCTCCCGCCAGTTCTCGTTCTCCGCCAGCGATTTGCGCATCGTCCCGGGGATCGTGACCTTGCGCTTCACCGTTCGCGGCCGCCGCTTGGCGGCGGGTTTGTCGGCGGAGGCCGGATCCGGCGAGGAGGACTCCTCCGCCCTCGGAGTGGGCAGCGGCATGCGGTCGGCCGCGGCCACGCGGGCCGTGCCGGACTCCGGGGCGGCGGTCGTGGTCTCCCCGGTGGCGACCTCGGCGGCGGACGCCGGCTGCTCCGGCTCCTCGGACTCCTCCTCGGGGCTGTCGTCGACGTCGATGCCGAAGTCCGTGGCCAGACCTCCCAGTCCGGTTTCGTATCCCTGCCCGACCGCACGGAACTTCCACTCACCGGCGCGGCGGTAGAGCTCGCCGAAGATGAACGCGCTCTCGACCCCGGCGTCGGGGATGGAGAATCCGAGCAGCGGTTCGCCGGCCCGGTCGGCGATCGTCAGCCGCAGGTCGTCCAAATCACCGAACCGCGCGCCCTCGTACCGGCTGGCGGCGACGACCACGCGTTCCACCCGCTCCGGCATGGCCGTGAGGTCGAGACCGATGCGGTCCTCGCTGCCGTCGCCGGCCGGCGTCTTGCCGAGCAGCTGGACGCTGCCGTCCGAAGCCGCCTGGTGGTTGTAGAAGAAGAAGTCGTGGTCTCCGCCGACCTTGCCGTTCTCGTCCAGGAGCAGCACCGACACGTCGGCGTCCCCGTCCCCGGACGTGCTGCACCATCCGAGGCTCACGACCACGGATGCGGTGTCCTCACTCAGCGCGGACAGCGCGACGTTGGCACCCTTGACCATTTCGTGCATGAGAGATCCCCCCACATACGGGCCGGCACGTCTCTCCCCCTGAACCGTGTCGGCCTTGATACTCACGGCGTCCCCACGCCGTGCCGAAAACTCGGGTCCGGCCATTCGTATCATTCGGTTCAGGTGGTCGTCGCCGATACCGCCCGAGTTCCCCACTTCGCGGTCGTGTCCCTCTCACCTGTCCTCCCGCAGCCGCACGGAGTCGGGGGCCTCCGCGCCGCGGGAACGGCGCGGAGGCCCCCAGGTCTCAGCAGCCGATGCGGCGGCCGTCGAGGGCGATGTCGTCCATGCGGACGTCGTACGAGGAGGGGCTCGGGTTGCCCTGGTAGAGCTGCCAGCCGATCTTGACCGTGTCGAACTTCGGGAAGACGAAGTCCGTGTCGGCGCCGCCGTGGTCACGGGTGGAGACGGTCAGTTCGGGCTTGGGCTTCCCGTCGATCCAGACGGAGATCCGGTTGTCGGAGGCGTCCATCCGCCACTCCACGCACTGCCAGACGCCGGCGGTGGCGGGGGCGGACTCGCGCCAGGCCGTCCAGTCGCCGGTGGGGCCGCCGTCGGAGCCGACGCCCCACAGGTTCTTGCCGAGGTTCGGCACGTACTGGCCGCCGAGCGGACGGATGTAGCCGGGGCCCTCCCCGGTCGCCTCGACCATGGTCCAGTGCGCCCAGTCGGGCGCGGTGGGGAAGGCGTCGACGCGCAGGCGGACCCGGCCCCAGAAGCTGTTGGCGGGCGGCCGGACGCCGTCGACCTGGAGGAACGCCTTGCCGTTGCCCTCGGTGCGGATGCGCAGGTGCTTGCTGTGACGGGAGGCGTCGCGCTCGACGCTCAGCGTGCCGCCCGCGGTGTCCGTCGTCCAGCCGCGGCCCCCCGTGGTCCCGCCGCCGGGGAGGGTGGCGAAGTCCTCGCAGAACATCAGGTGGCGGTGGGCGCAGGTACGGTCACCACCGCGGTGGTCCGGCCCCGGGGCCGTGCCCCAGGACGCGGGCGCCGCCGCGGTCGTCGCCGCCAGCAGGGCGGTGAGCGCGGCGAATAAGCGGGTCTTCCTCATGTGCAGGGCCTCCAGTCCCGATGCCGCCCGGCAGTCCCGGGCGGGTTGATCGTCGAGGACATCTTGGCCGGTACGCATCCCGATTCCCAGGGTGTCCCGTTGGTAACTTGAGGCTGCCGTCGCCCCGCCCGCCGCGGGCCAGGTCCGGAGCGCGGCCGGGGCGGTTCCGCGCGTACCGGTGTTTTCGCCGATGTACGAGACCCGGCGGTGCGGGAAGGTCCCCTTGCGAACCGCCACGTCCGAGCACCGCACCCCCACCCCCCCCGGAGGG
>NZ_JBRIOU010000002.1:1408293-1414597 GCF_053474865.1 Streptomyces sp. CO7 | reverse complement strand
CCCCCCGGAGGGCACGCGTGAGTCGTACATCCCGTACCCGAAGAAGAAGCGCCCTGTCGGCGGTCCCGGCCGCCGTCCTCCTCGCCCTGCTGCCGGGCACCGCGAACGCCTATCCGAACCCCGGCCAGGTCACCGGGACGGTCACCGTCCACGACCCGACCATGCTCCGCAAGCCGGACGGCCGGTACCTCCTCTACGGCACCGGCGGTGGCATCGCCTACCGCACCTCCACCGACCGGATCGCCTTCGGCGGCGGCTCCCAGGCCTTCTCCGGCCGCCCGAGCTGGTGGACGCAGTACGGCAACACCGAGGCCTGGGCGCCCGACATCTCGTACCAGGGCGGCAGGTACCTGATGTACTACGCCGTCTCCACCTTCGGCTCCAACCGGTCGGCCATCGGCCTGGCCACCTCCGGCACGGGGCTGCCGGGTTCCTGGTCGGACGCGGGCGTCGTGTACACCTCATCGGCCTCCAGCGACTTCAACGCCATCGACCCCAACCTGTTCGTCGACGACGACGGCAAATGGTGGCTGTCGTTCGGCAGTTGGTGGACGGGGCTGAAGATGATCCAGCTGAACCCGTCGACCGGCAAGCAGCTCTCCACCAACTCCACGCGGTACTCGCTCGCCTCCCGTCCGACCGGCAGCAAGGCCGTCGAGGCGCCGTACATCGTGAAGCGCAACGGGTACTACTACCTGTTCGCCTCGTACGACACCTGCTGCGCGGGCACCAGCTCCACCTACAAGGTGAAGGTGGGCCGCGCGACGAGCGTCACCGGGCCGTACCGCGACCGCAACGGCGTCCCGATGATGCTGGGCGGCGGCACCCCGGTGCTGGAGTCGCACGGGCGGTACATCGGACCGGGCGGCCAGTCGATCATGCACGACACCGACGGCGACCTGATCGTCTACCACTACTACGACGGCCAGGACAACGGCACCGCCAAGCTGGGCGTCAACCTTCTGAACTGGAGCAGCGGATGGCCCGTCGCCTACTGACCCTGCTGGCCGCGCTGCTGCTCGCCCTGTCCCTCGGGCAGTCCCCCGCGAGCGCGGCCTCGTTCGCCAACCCCGTGAAGGCGCAGAAGGGGGCCGACCCCTGGATCTCGTATCACGACGGCAACTACTACCTGGTGACGACGAGTTGGACGGACGTCATCACCGTCCGCAAGGCGCCGACGCTCGCCGGGCTCGCCACGGCGCCGAGCGTGCAGGTGTGGAAGGGAGACGCGGCCTCGCGGTGCTGCAACATCTGGGCGCCCGAGCTGCACCACCTGAACGGCCGCTGGTACCTCTACTACGTGGCCGGGCAGAACGTCTCCGACTACAACCCGACCCAGCGCAGTCACGTCCTGGAGAGCGCGGGCTCCGACCCCACGGGCCCGTACACCTACCGCGGGCAGCTCAACTCCGCCTGGATGCTGGACCCGCACGTCGCCACGGTGAACGGCGCCCTGTACCTGTTCGGCAGCACGAGCGGGGGCGGCACGCAGAACATCGTCGCGGCCCGCATGTCGAACCCGTACACGGTGAGCGGCTCGTTCCGGACGATCTCGACGCCGACGCTGTCCTGGGAGCGCCAGGGCGGCACGGTGAACGAGGGACCGGAGATCCTGCAACGCGGCGGGCGGACGTTCCTGATCTATTCGGCGAGCGGCTGCTGGACGCCCGACTACAAGCTCGGGCAGCTCGCGCTCACCGGTTCGGACCCGCTGTCGGCGTCGTCCTGGACGAAGAAGGCGACACCCGTCCTCCAGCGCGACGACGCGGCCGGGGTGTACGGCCCGGGCCACAACGGGTTCTTCACCTCGCCCGACGGCAGCGAGAGCTGGATCGTCTACCACGCCAACGACTCCTCGTCCGACGGCTGCGACAACGGCCGCACGGCGCGGGCCCAGAAGTTCACCTGGAACGCCGACGGAACGCCGGACTTCGGCTCGCCCGTCGCACTCGGGTCGGGCCTCGCCGGACCGGCCGGTGAACCCTCGGCGGTCCTGCGCACCTACACCCTCACCAACCGCAACAGCGGCAAGTGCCTGGAGGTGGCCGCTGGTTCGACGGCCGACGGGGCCGACGTCCGGCAGTACGCCTGCAACGGCGGGAGCAACCAGCGCTGGCGGCTGGAGGACCGGGGCGACGACACCCACCGGCTGGTGAACGCGGCCACCGGCAAGGTGCTCGACACCGCCGACTGTTCCTCCGCGGACGGCGCGGACCTGCGGCAGTGGTCGTGGCTGGACAACACCTGCCAGCGGTTCCGGTTCCTGGCCACCGACGGCGGTCACGTCAGGATCGTCAACCAGGCCACCGGCAAGGTCGCCGACGTGGCGAACTGCTCGACCGCGGACGGGGCCGACGTCCGGCAGTGGTCGTGGCTGAACAACGCCTGCCAGCAGTGGCGGCTCACCCCGGTGTGACCCGGGCCGGGCCGCCGCCCGCACACCGCCGGGCGCACCTGCGGGCCGGTCCCGGTCGGGACCGGCCCGCAGACCGTGGAGCAGGACGTCAGACCGTGGAGCCGGACGTCAGACGCTGCTCCGCGAATCGGTGCGCGGAAGGGTCTCACCCCGGAAGAACTCGGGCCTGCGCAGCCGCTGAACGATCATCACGACGACGCCCAACAGCAGCACGCTGACGCCCAGGACGAAGACCAGGCCCACGCCGCCGATCTGCGACCCCGAGCCGTACGACGGGTCCATCGAGTCGTAGCAGGTCTGGACGAAGAAGACGAGGAGCAGGATGCCGCCGATGCCGGGCAGCAGGCCCTTCATGAGGAAGGCCTTGGCACTGCGGCCGAGCTCCTTGCGGAAGTACCACACGCAGGCCAGCGCCGTGATGCCGTAGTAGAAGCAGACCATCATGCCGAGCGCCGTGATGGTGTCCCACAGGACGTCCTCGGACAGCACCCGCATGACGGCGTAGAAGGCGGACGCCACCAGCGCCGCCGCTACCGTGGCGTAGCCCGGGGACTGGAAGCGCGGGGTGATGCGGGCGTAGGCCGGCGGCAGTGCGCCGTAGTGGCCCATGGCGAGCATGGTGCGGGCCGGGGAGACGAACGTCGACTGGAGCGAGGCGGTCGACGAGGAGAGCACCGCGAGGGACATCAGGATGGCGGTCGGTCCCATCACCGGGCCGGCGAGGGCCGCGAAGACGTTCTCCTGGATATCGGCGTTGCCGAGTCCGTGTGCGCCGTCCGTGACGCCGGAGTAGCTGAGTACGCCGAGTGCGATCGTCATGTAGAGGGCGACGATGACCAGGATGGTGGTCAGGGCCGCCCGCCCGGGCGTGGTGGCGGATCCCTTGGTCTCCTCGTTGATGGTGAGGACGACGTCCCAGCCCCAGTAGATGAAGACCGACAGGGAGATGCCGGCGGCGAAGGACGAGAAGGAGTCGACCGCGAAGGGGTTGAACCACTCGGCGCCGATCGAGGAGGCGTCGAAGGCCGTGCCGTCGCTCACGTGGCCGAACGCGGCGACGGAGAACCAGACGAGGACGCCGACCTGGAAGGTGACCAGGACGTACTGGACCGCCTTGGTGGCCTCGAGCCCACGGTAGGAGATCCAGCAGGCCAGGGCCATGAACACCAGGCAGGTGGCGACGTTGAGCGGGACGTTGCGGGTGAGGTCGGCCAGGCCGTCGTCGCCCGTCACCTGGGCGAGGAGCAGGTAGAAGAAGTCGACCGCGATACCGGCCAGGTTGGAGAGCACAAGGATGGTCGCGGCCAGCAGGCCCCAGCTGCCCATCCAGCCCACCCACGGGCCGAAGGCGCGCGAGGCCCAGGTGAAGGTGGTGCCGGCGTCCGGCATGGCCCGGTTCAGCTCGCGGTAGCCGATGGCGACCAGGAGCATCGGGATGAAGCCGACGAGGAAGATCGCGGGGAGCTGCTCCCCCACGACGGCCGCGGTGGGGCCGAGCGCGCCGGAGAGCGTGTAGGCCGGGGCGATGCAGGAGACGCCGATGACGACCGCGCCCAGCAGCCCGACCCGCCCTTTGGCCAGGCCTTTGCCGTCGCCGCCGTGGCTGCCGTCGCCGCCGGAGGTGGTGGCGCCCGCAGCGGAAGTGGGCATCGCTGTCATCTCTGTTCTCCGTCCGTGTGCGGCACGACCACCATGGGGATGGGCAGGTGCCGGAGAATTCTGGCGGCCGTGGTGCCGAGGAAGGTGCGCCGTCCTGGCGCGAGGCGGGAGGACCCGATCAGCAGGACGCCGCGCGGGTCCCAGTCGATCGACTCGACGGCCTGCTTCATGGTCCGGCCCTGTCCGATCTCCACACGGGCCCGGCCGTCGGTGAAGTCCTCCGCGGCGGCGGCGATCAGCTCGGTGGCGTGCCGGCGCGCGGGCTCCCCCGCGCCGTGCTGCTCGTCGAGTTCGAGCAGGGAGACGAGGTGCAGGTCGAGTCCGGCGCGGCGCGCGGCCTCGACCGACTCGCGCACCACCAGCTGGGCCCCGGGGCGGGTGCCGACGGCGCAGTAGACCTTCTCGAGCAGCCCGGGGGACTCGTGGTGGCGGGGCACCAGGGCGACCGGCACCGGCGAGGCGTGGAGCAACTGGGTGGCCACCGGCCCGACGGTGAAGCCGGGGCCGCCGCCGGACGCCGTGCCGACGACGATCAGGCGGGCGTCGATGTCCGCGGCGGCCTCCAGGATCCCCTGGGCGACGGACCGGTGCCGGCGGATGTGGGTCTCGACCGGCACGTCGGAGGGGATCGAGGCCCGCGCCTCGTCGAGCCACTGCCGGGCCTGCTGCTCGACCAGCGACTCGATGTCGGGTGCCGGGGGGTACGTCGCGCCGAAGGGGGCGTCGGCGCGCACCACGAGCACGATGTCCAGGACCGCTCCCAGCGACCGGGCGAGGTCGGCGCCGGTCCGCAGGGCGATCTTGCTGCGATCGTCCCCTCCGTAGGCGACGACGTAGTGGGGGACGCTCATGAGGTCTCTCCTCGGGACGTGTCCGCGAGCTCGTCCAGCAGCTCCTCGGCGGTGAGGCGGCCGATCCGCAGCGCGCCCTCGACGTGCAGGTAGCCCTCGGCGGCCAGATCGGAGCTGGCCCAGTGGATCGGGCCGACGGGAGTGCGCTGGTCGGCGCCGTACCGGCTGAGGCCGCCGAGGTCGAAGGTCGCGCCGTAGGCGCCGCGTGTCCACTCCTCGCTGCCCCAGTCGGACTCGAAGTAGACGACCGGCTCGAGGGCCCGCTCGCCGAGGTAGACGGCGACGGACTCGAGGACACGCCGGCGGCGTTCGGCTGCGGGCAGGGCGAACACCTCGTCGGCCTTCTCGTCGGAGACGAAGCCGACCAGGGTGCCCCGGGTGTCGCCGTGGTTGGTGTTGTCGTAGACCTCCTGGACGAGCTCTCCGGCGCCGAACCCGGTGCCGGAGAGGCCGTCCGCCCGCCAGAAGGGCGTCTCGTACACCGCGTGCACCTTGATGACCAGGCCGAGCGAGAGGTGCTGGTGGAGCTGGTGCTGGCGGCGGGGCAGCGGCGGCTCGTAGGAGACCCGGGTGTAGAGGTTCGGCGGCACCGCCATGACGACCTTGCGGGCGCGGACGGTGACCCGGTCGGAGACGACGGTGACTCCCGCCTCGTCCCACCGCACGGTCCGGACCGGGGTCGAGAGGTGGACGTCGTCCCCGAGCGCGGCGGCCATGGTCTCGCTGACCGACTGCATGCCGCCGACCACTCGCCGGTCCAGGATGAAGTTCTCGTCGACGAGGTTCGAGAAGGAACCGGCGGACGCCGCCATCAGGATCGCCTGGAGTGCGGAGAAGGAGTGCGCGGGCTTTGTGAGCATCCCGCCCGCGATGAAGAGCCCGATGTTCTGGCATGCCTCGTCGTCGTCCGACTGCGTGCGCAGCCAGTGGTGGAAGGAGATCGTGTCGAGTTCACGGGCCCGGGCGTGCGCCCACGGTTCGTGGGGGCCGATCTCGGCGGTGAGCTCGTCGAGGAGCTCGATCAGCCGCTCCATCTCGGCGGCGGTCTTCTCGCCGACCGGGAAGCGGTCGCCCGTGTAGCGGGTGCGCGTGCCGTCCGGGGCGACGTAGACGCAGTCGCCGTCCCGGTACCGGGCGTAGGTCTCCAGGCCGAGCTCGTCGAGCAGGGCGAGCAGCTCGGTCTGGTCGGGCGAGACCCACTGGCCGCCGATCTCCAGCCAGGCGCCGTCCACGGTGTCGCTCCAGGTGCGCCCGCCGACTCGGTCACGGGCTTCCAGGACGGCGACGCGGACGCCGGCCTCGCTGAGGCGGCGGGCGGTCGACAGGCCGGCCGGGCCGGCGCCGACGACCACGACGTCACGGTCGAGGGTGAGGGGGG
>NZ_JBRIOU010000002.1:1407349-1408193 GCF_053474865.1 Streptomyces sp. CO7 | reverse complement strand
GGTGAGGGGGGTGGGCTGGGGGCTGTGCATGGTGCTTGGTGCTTCTTCCCGAAGGCAATATGAATGTCGCTCATTTAGCCCGGGCGGGAAGCGCCCCGTCAATAGGTCCCGGGTAAGAAGTTCACCTGCCGGGCATCCCCTGGGGGAGCGCCGGAGCGGCGTCATGAGAGGGTGACGCGGTGACATCCTCCGACCAGCCGCGACGCCGCGGGCGCCCCACCGCGCCCCTGCTGTCGCAGGAGAAGATCACCGGGGCGGCGGTGGAGCTGATCGAGCTCCGTGGGTACACGGCGCTCACCATGGCGGCGCTGGCCCGGCAGTTGGGGGTCGCGCCCTCGGCCCTCTACAACCACGTGAACAACAAGCGTCAGCTCCTGCTGTGGATCCAGGACCACGTCAACCGGGAGATCGACTGCTCGGACTTCGAGGCGCGCCCCTGGGACGTCGCGCTCGAGGCGTGGGCTCACTCGTACCGCGACGCGTACGCACGGCATGCGATGCTCGTCCCCGTCATCGCGGTGACGCCCATCGCCGGATCCCCGCACACGGTCGCGATGTACGAGAAGGTCGCCGCCGGTCTGCGCGCCGGCGGGTGGCCGGACGACCAGGTCATGGACGTCGTGGTGGCCATAGAGTCCTTCGTCCTCGGGTCGGCCCTGGACGCGGCGGCGCCCGACGACATCTTCGACGTCCCGGCCGGCCAGGCCCCCGTGCTGGCGCGGGTGGTGGGCGCGCGGGTGGGACGTGACGCGGCCCGGGCCGCCTTCGACCTGGGGCTGGCTACGGTGCTGGCGGGTCTCCGCGACCGGCTGCGGGTCCTCACGGGGTGATCCCACCGGAGTTC
>NZ_JBRIOU010000002.1:1406792-1407249 GCF_053474865.1 Streptomyces sp. CO7 | reverse complement strand
GGGCGGGCACCCGTACCCGGGGCCGCACGCGCCGGCCGCGGAGTGCGGGCCGGGCGATGGAGGGAGAGCGGATGTCGGTCGACCTCGTCGGTTTCCTGGGGGTGGTGCTGGTGGCCTACCTGGTGCCCGGCCCGGACTTCCTCGTGGTGGTGCAGGCCGCCGCCGCCCACCCGTCCAAGGGGCGGGCGGCGGCCCTGGGCGCGCAGACCGGGCTGTGCGTGCACATGCTCGCCGCCGCGGTCGGGCTGTCGGTGATCGCGGCCCGCAGCCCGGTGGTCTTCGAGGCGGTCAAGCTGCTGGGCGCGGCGTACCTCGTGTACCTCGGTGTCCGGGCGGTGCTGGCGGCCCGGCGGGGCGCGCAGGCACGGGCCGCCCGGCGTGAACCGGCCACTCCCCCGGCCCGCCCCGGTTGCGGCTCCGGCGATGCGGAGACCGAGGCCGGTACGGGGGCCTGTGC
>NZ_JBRIOU010000002.1:1403240-1406692 GCF_053474865.1 Streptomyces sp. CO7 | reverse complement strand
GGGCTGGGGCTGGGATCGGGGTCCGTGCCGCCCGCGCACGGGTCGCTGTGGGCCACCACCCCGTCCTTGACGGTGATGCTGCCGGTGCCCAGGGAGTAGTTCTTGCCGCCGTTGTTGTCCCAGGTGCCGCTGCCGTTGGTGAACGTGGCCTGCAGCCCGGCGGCCGCGCCGAGCGTCACGGTCCTCTTGACCCAGTCCGTGCAGGCGGCCTCCATCGCCACCCCGGGGACGGTGGTCCAGGAGCCGCCGTCGGGGGCGTAGTGCAGGTTGTACGCCGCCCAGTTCTTCGTCTTCGTGTAGTAGAAGACGGTCGCCGTGTTCTCGCCCGCGGCCGCCGTCGCCTCCGTCCCCGGGAAGGACGTGGCCGGCATCGCCATGAGCAGGCTGAACGCGGCGACCGCGGCGGTGAGGGCCGCCGGTCCACGTCTCAGCAGCCGGTCGGGGAATCTGCGTTCCGTCATGCGTGATCTCCAGGGGGAACTGGGCGGTGGGGAGCGCCGCCGTCAGGCACGAGGGCACACCCGACCGCCTCGGGGGGAGGAAGATCGGTTGAAAGTTCTGCCGGAATCTTGCTGCAAGGTTTTGCGAACGGATGGTGACAGACACCCGTCGGGCCCGTAAAGAGGTGCGGCGCGTACTGGTGCACTTGCTGTCAGGGAGCGCCAACTACGCCCCTGAGCAGTGGCATTGAACCGGTCGCGACCGGGCGCCGGAGGGAAAGGTGGTTCCGCCCCGCCGCACGCGAAACTTTCGTGGCGCGAAGGCCCGCCGACGGGAGATCTTGCCGACGTGGTCCGGGCGGCCTGCGTCGCGCCTCATTACCTCTGCGGTAATCGACGGTCCGCCGGCCCTGCGCGAGGGTGTGAACCGCGACGGCGCAAGACCGCTGACGCACCACCGCTGCCGACGACCTCCGAGGAGATCACCCGCCATGACCTCGACCGACGTATCGACCGCCGTCCGCCCCCAGGAGGGCGCACGAGTGTGGCTGTCCCGCTTCCTCGCCCTCGACGCCGCCGTCACCGGCGTCAACGGCATCGCCTACCTGGTGGCCTCCGGGCCCGTCGGGGAAATGCTGGGGGTGGGCAGCGATCTGCTGTTCGGCCTGGGCGTCTTCCTCGTCGCCTTCGCCGTCGCGGTGGCCGTGCTGTCCAGCCGGCCCACGCCTCCCGTGACCGCCGTGACGGCGGTGATCGACGCGAACCTGGTGTGGACGGTGCTCAGCATCCTGGCGCTCGTCCTGTGGCTGGACGCCCCCACCACGCTCGGCACGGTGTGGATCCCGATGCAGGCGATGACGGTCGGAGGCTTCGCGGTCCTGCAGTTCGTCGCACTGCGCCGGTTCCGGGGCGGACCGTCAGCCCTCCCCGGGGCGTGACGGTCGGGCGGCGGCACCGCCCGTGATCGCCCGCAGCGCTTGCGCCGTCTCCGGGTCGGCGGGGAGCAGGGTCTCCACCGCCAGCTCGGAGACGGTCACGTCCATGGGTGTGTTGAACGTGGTGAGCGTGGAGATGAACGACAGCACCCGCCCGTCCAGTTCGACGCGCAGGGGAAGCGCGTAGGCGTAGGCGTCCCCGGCGGGCTGCCGGCCGTCCGGCTCGCCGTCCGGCACGGGGTAGGCGGAGACCTCCTCGTGCAGCTCGCGGAGCGAGGCCGAGGGCCGTAGCGCGAGCTGGCGCTCCAGCCGCTCCAGCAGGTGCGCCCGCCATTCCCCCAGGTTGCGGATCCTGGGGGCGAGCCCTTGGGGGTGCAGACTCAGGCGCAGCGCGTTCATCGGCGGCCGCAGCAGGTGGTCGGGCACGCCGCGCAGCAGCAGGGCGATGCCGCTGTTGGCGGCCACCACGTCGTAGGAACCGTCCACGACGAGCGCCGGGTGGGGTTCGTAGGCGGCCAGCAGACCGTCCAGTTGGGAGCGCAGGGCCGCCATGGCCGGGTCGTGCAGCGGCCTCTCGGTGTAGACGGGGGCGTAACCGGCGGCGATGAGCAGCGAGTTGCGTTCCCGTACCGGGACCTCCAGATGCTCGGCGAGCCGCAGCACCATCCCCTGACTCGGCCTGGCACGACCGGTCTCGATGAAGCTGATGTGCCGCGCCGAACTCTCCGCCCGCAGGGCGAGCTCGAGTTGGCTGATGCGGCGCCTCTCGCGCCACCCCCGCAACAGGGAACCGACCGTGCCGTTCAGGGGGGACGGGGTGGACCTGGGAGCTGCAGCCGTCATGGCTCCGACCGTAGCGGATCGAGCCCCGGACGATCACCGCGGTGAGCCGGTGCCGGGGGGCGTCCGCGCCGCCCGGTACCCCGGACGGCAACGGATCACCCTGCCCGGGGAGCACGCACCGCGCGGGACGTCACCCGACTCCCCCGCGGCTAGGCACCGGCCGTGGAGGATGCCTCGGGCTCCGGAGCCGTCCGCCGGCGCCAGTGCCGGTCGACCGGTGCGCAGACGGCGCGCCACCACGGCTCGGCCGGCAGGTCGCCGCCCGGCGTGAAGGGTTCGCCGGGGCGCGGGAACGCCACCGCCTGGCCCGCCTCCCCGGCCACGTCGTGGATCCACTCCGCCGGCTCCGCCCACGGGTGCAGGGCCAGGTTGAAGGTGCCCCAGTGAATGGGGAGCAGTACGCCGCCGGGGCTGCCGCCCTGGAGGTCGAGGTGGGCGCGCAGACCCTCCTCGGGGGTCATGTGGATGTCCGGCGACATGACGCTCTATCAGATATGACCCATCGCCACTACATCGAGACCAACCGCGCGAGTGCTACGCGAAGTGAAGGGTTGTGCCGACTGGCTTCCGCGCTCAACCAGTCCTGATGCCCAGTGCGCGGAAGTCGGCCTCGCCTGCTTGCTGGACGCGAAACGCGTTGTCCTGTCCGTCGAGCACGTAACACGATCTTGTTGAACGGTCCTAGTAGGCCGTGACCGGTGTGACGATTCGGCCGTTCGGGATGGTGTGACTACCCGGCCGTGGATCGTGTCCGATGACCTATGGGCGCTGATCGAGCCGCTCCTGCCGCCTTGGCCCGAGAAGGCTCCCGGCCCGCGGCCCGTGCCAGACCGGCTGTGCCTGCAGGGCATTCTGTACGTGCCGTACAACGACATCGCCTGGCAGCTGCTGCCGTTGGAGCTGGGGTTCGGCTCGGGCCAGACCTGCTGGCGGCGCCTCGAGCGGTGGCAGCAGGCCGGAGTCTTCGGCCGGCTGCACCGCATCCTGCTCGCCAAGCTGAACGCGGTCGGCGAGCTGGACTGGTCCAGGGCATGCGTCGATGGTTCCCATGTCCGCGCCAAAAAGGGGAGCCGACACCGGTCCGTCGCCGGTCGACCGCAGGAAGACGGGCAGCAAACACCACCTGATCTGCGACGGACCCGGCACACCACTCAAGGTGATCACCACCGCGGCCAATGTCAACGACGTCACTCAGACCCTCGCCCTGGTCGACGGCATCCCACCCGTCGCCGGC
>NZ_JBRIOU010000002.1:1395009-1403140 GCF_053474865.1 Streptomyces sp. CO7 | reverse complement strand
CGCCCGGGCCGACCCCGCCGCCGCCCCGAGGCCCTCCTCGGCGACAAGGGCTACGACTCCAACCCCAACCGCCGCGAGCTGCGCAAGCGCCGGATCCTGCCGGTCATCTCCCGCAAGGGCTCCCCGAACATCAAGGGCCTGGGCAAGCTCCGCTACGTCGTCGAGCAGACCTTCGCCCTGCTCCATCAGTTCAAGCGCCTCGCCGTCCGCTGGGAGCGCCGCACCGAACTCCACGACGCCTTCGTCTCCCTCGCCTGCAGCCTCATCTGCTGGAGACGCCTCAAGAACAGCTCCCGGAGCCGGGGTCAGGCGGGATAATCCGCGTGTGTCAGAGGAACTCGCGCGTTGGTATAGGGGTCGCCTGGTGGGCGGTCCGTTCAGAGCGTTCGACTCCGGCGAGTGTGCTGCACTCGAGCGGGAGATCGGACTGCCCCTGCCACCCGCATATCGCTCGTTCCTGGCATCCGCTGGCGGGGAGATGCTGGACTACTCGATCCGCCTACCGGCTTGCGACCCAGAACCGATGCAGAGCTTCGGCGAACTCCACCACTTGGGCCGCGACGACGCCGATGAGTACGGCTGGGGCACTCTCCTGGGCGAGTATCGGCGCAGTCGCGACGGGTGGCTTGCTGAAAACGTGCCGCTGACCGGCCTGCTGCCGGTAGCCCGCAACGGCGGCAACGACATCCTCTTCCTCGACCTGAACCCGGCCACTTACGGCCAACTCCATGCATTCGTGCACGCCATCCCCTGGCCCGGGTACCTGGGCAACCATGTCTTCACGAAGGTCGCTGACACCTTCGACGCCTACCTCGACAGCCTCTTCATCGACCCCGACACGGCGCAGGACGCCTGGGCCGACGTCGCTGACAGCGATCCCTCGGATCCCTGGCGGAGGACCGTCGAGGAATGGCTGGACAAAGAACTGCCCGCCTGGCGTGCTGAAGCCTGGGCCACCACCTGACCTGGAGGCACTCGCCTCAAGTCCCCGCCGTCCGCGGAGATTTCTCACCCCGAGTAGTCCAGCCAGTTCAGACCCACCATGACGTAACGCAGCGTTGGGAAGTCCTGCCCGTGATCGTGTTACGAGCTCGTCGGGAGCTGCGACGACGCCTCCGTTTCCCCACGGAGGGCAGTGGAGAGGCCCTCATCAAGTCCGGATTCATGATCTGCGGCACACGTTCGCGGTGAACATGCTGGAGCTGCTGCGCAGGCAGGATGCGGAGGAGTACTCGCGCTCTGGCCGGGTGTCGGCGTGTGCGGCCGGTCACCAGTCGCGCAACCCTCCCTGACGGTGATGCGGCTTCTCGGCCACCGTTGCTGAACCGACGATGAGGTATGCAGCGCACCCGCTTCGGCCTTCATGATCGTTCTTGATCCGCATCATGTGGCGCTCCAGTCGGCCGAACGACACCGAAGGACCCACCGTGCCCTCCTCGCTCCGCCGCCGGACAGACGGCCTCCGCGCCGCCGGCGAGCTCCGTTCCCTTGCCTGCGCCGGCATCGCCAGCACGATGTCGACGCTCCCGATACAGACCGTGGCTTGGGGCTCTGGTGCAGGCCGCATGCCGTGAGCTGCTCCTGTCGGCCTGCGGCAACGCTGTGCAGGTCAGCGCTGCATGAACCGGATGTCGGGGTACTGGTGCTCGTCGGCAGGCCATGGAACGGCCCACGGCTGGTTGTCCCGGTCCCGCAAGAGGGTGACGATGTTGCGTCCGTCGTACAGCTTCTCAAGGGGATGACCCGTGACATGGGACAGAACCTGTGCGTAGTCGCCCACATCGAAGGGATCGAAGACGAACTTGGTGGACAAGCCCTGGAGGGGCAGCGTCATGACATCGACGTGGTTCTCACCTGCATGCAGAAGATGCTTGGGGACGCGGTTAAACAGCGTAGTCATGTAGGCGGCCAGAGCAGCTACCTCACGGAACTGCTGCGGGTGGAGCACGAGTTGTCGGGCCGCCTCAAAAGCTGGAACGGTCACAGCCTGGGCGAGCGCGCCCCAGTCCTGGAGCACGGCGACGACGGCGGTCGCTCCGACTCTGATGGCGAAGAACGGGAAGTTGATGATGTCGACGTAGTCGAACCGGTGGCGCGGGTCGGTGGGCTCCTGCGCCTGGAAAACGAGCACGGAGGCCGGATGCTGATCTTTTTGCCAGCGTACGGCGCCGCGAGCCGCCTGCAGCAGCAGGTGGTGCATGCGGAAGGTGGTCAGGAATTCGGGCGAGACGATGAAGCCGCCCTGCGGGTCACGCCGGTCAGCAAGGAGCGACAGTTCCCGGAACATGAGGCCGTAGTAGATCTTGCCCATCCACAAGAACAGGGTAGTAGCGTCCAGTTCCGCAACCGCTTCGGGGCCCTCGGCGAAGGCGTCGCCCACGGCTTGTTCAATGCGGGACAAGTGTTCGTTGTTGCAGGTGCTGCAGCAGGGAATCTTCATCTGCTTGTACGGCATCAGGGTGCCGTTGAGCAGTGTGATCTTCTGGTTCCACAGGTCACACCGCCGCAGCAGCCACTGGGGGAAGACATGCTCGTCGGTCCGGCCTCCGGCAAGGTCTGCCCCGCACAGGAAGCATCGGTCCTGGGTGAGCGCCTGGTCGCGGTCCCACTGGTAGAGGAACCCTGGTATCTCGTTCTGATCGGCGGTCTGTGACACGGGTCGACCCTAGACGAGTTGGCGAGCCTTATGGGCAGGGCGGCGTCGCGACCGGCCACGCCAGACGGTTCAAGGCTGCCGGACGCGTCGTGACAAGTTCCTTGAACCCCTGGCGTCCGTCCTACAAGACCGTATCCCGGGCGGCTTCGCGTTCCGGGCCGAGCGGCTCTTGCGGGGGTCGTGTACGTCCTGCGGACCGGCGTTGCCTGGCGCGACGTCCCGGCCGAGACCGTGGGCTGCTCCGGAGTCACGGCCTGGCGTCGGCTGCGGGACCAAGGCCGGCGTCTGTCGTACTGGCCCTCAGGTGGGTAGTGGAGCGCACACTGAGCTGGCTGGCCCGCTCACGCCGCCTCGACCTCAACCACGAACGCCGCCTCGACCACCGCGCAAACTACGCGGCCTGCCCTCATAGGGGTCGCTCACCTGTACACCCAAGCCGAACGACACGTAGTTCGCCCCACTCAGGTCAGCTGTTCGCCTCCCACGGCCTCGGCCTCAGCGCGCCGCTCATCCATGGCGAAGCCCAGCCGCTCGGCCTGGATCTGGACATCGGTCCACAGGGACAGCACCGTGAGCGAAGTCCACGGTTCAGTCCGCTCTGGGTCATCGAGCAGCACCGTCTCGGTGTAGCCGTCGAACCACGCCTCTCCGCGGGCCCGGCCGTCCGCCCAGGCCCGGTCCTTGAACCACAACCTCTTGATGGTCGACTCGAGCAGCCGTGCATGGAGTCCCACCTGGAAAGTTAGCGTTTGCACCACTTCCCAACCGTTATTGATGTGGCGCTCAAGACGCTTGTTGTGCGGAGCGTGCTCACAGATGCCGATCTTCGCTATCTCCGGATCCGAGCGGTGAAGGAGGTAGATCAGGCCCGGCACGTCGTCCTTGAAGCCGGTGAGCTTGCACTTTTGGGAGTTGCAGGCTCCCTGACCCCGGTAGAGGTTGCCCAGTCGGGGCTCCACATCAGCCCCACACTCGATGCACGTCCCCGGCCAAGGGATATTCGTGCTCTGGAATGCGTGCAAATCATCGGGAAGAACACGGTAGGAGAGGGCGCGGTCCCATGCCTGCTCCGGGGTTAGCGGAGCGTTAGGCGCGCAGTGTATGCACGCTCCTTGACCGTTTCGGACATCGTTCAGACGAGGGGTCACATCCTCATGGCACCGCAGGCATTCGCCGAGCCACGGTATGTCGATGCCTGGGTAGGGCGCCTTGGGCTCGACCAGCCCCGAGTCCACCATCATCTTGAACGCATCATCGGGGTGGATCTCCTTCTTGGAGCAGAAGCGGCAGGCCATGCCGCCGGCCCGAACCACCTTCATGAGTACCTTGATCGGCTTGCCCTCGCGTGGACAACCGACATTGAGGCAACGGGATGCCCACCCCTTGGAGTTCTTCTCGTACGGCTCCAGTGGCTCGATGTTGGCGGCTACAACACTCTTCGCCAACTCGTCCTCATCGAGCCTGAACTTCTTTGCACGCTCCTTGTCGGCACACGGGCGACAACCACGGGGAGCATCCCCGTGCCGCTTGGCCTTCGTGGAGATGCTGTCGTACGTCGGGTCAATATCCCCCTGGCACCTCATGCAGGTGCTCTCCCAGGGCGTCTTGTTCGAGGTGAAAGGCACCTTCGGGTCGCACCCGTTCCGAAGCATGAGCTGCCGCGCTTCTTCCGGATCTGTCGCACGTCCCGATACCAACTTGCCCGTCCCTCAGTCAGGTTGCAGCCACGCTGGCCCCGCGATGACTCTACGGGCGACCACCGACAGTGACCGAGCGGTGAGACCCTTCCCCGTCGACCTCGGCCGTGCTGACTTCCGCGATTGCCAGCGCAACATCCGGTCAGAGCGGTTTGGGGCAGGTAAGAAGAGGGTTCGGCGGTCTTCCTCCGGACTGACCAGAAGGGCCTCTGAAGTGGACTTACATCCATCAGAGGCCCTTTATCTTCAGGCACGGGAAGTACGAGACCACCGACCCCAAGCGCTACCACCACGAACTCCAGAAGAGCCGCAATCAACTCTTCGTCGCCACCACCCGAGCTCGCGACCTGAAACCTACGGTTGACGAAGACTCAAACAAGGAGCGAGCCTCCGGAAGCGCTACACGCCGGTGGTCCCGTCGATGCGTTCCCGGAGCAGGTCGGCGTGGCCGTTGTGACGGGCGTACTCCTCGATCATGTGGACGTAGATCCAGCGTAGGCTGACGTCCTACCCCCTGAAGCGGCCGGTGTCGGTCAGCGCGCGGTCGGCGCAGTGCTCGCGGGCGCGGGCGATCTCCGCGTGCCAAGTCGCCAGAGCGTCGCGCAGGGTGGCGCCCTCGGCCAGCTCGAAGCCGCCGTCGGGGCCATCGGGGTCAGACTGCAGGTCGTAGATGGGCGGAGCCTGTTCTCCGGCGAACACTCGGCGGAACCAGTTCCGCTCCACCTCCGCTATGTGTTGGACGAGGCCGGTCAGTGTGAAGGCGGACGGCGGCACGGATGCGACGGCGGCCTTCTCATCGTCCAGGCCCTCGCACTTCATAGCGAGGGTGGTGCGATGAAAGTCGAGCCAGCTCTCGAGCGTAGTGCGCTCGTCGGCGTTCAGGGGCGGCACAGGGCGTTCGATGATGGCCATCGGTCGATTATCGCCAGCAGCCGAATCCGTCGACAGGCAGGACCTCACAGCGGGGCGAACGTTGCCTGATGCGGCACCAGCACGGGGGTGCGCCCCTTGCCTACTTGTGTGCGCCGGCTTCTCCGCACCTACCTTCGCAATATCCGTGAGACCGCTGTGCGAGCCGTAGGGGGAATCATTGAAGCCCACTGAAGAGGTACTCCTGGATCTGGGGACATCATCGAACGTCTCTGTCCGCTCCAGCGACGAACTGGTGGGCAAGGTGTGCTCCGCCATCGCCGCGGACGACAAGTCCCGCCAGAAGGAGGGGAACGAACCGCTCCGCCGCAAGCCGCGCCTGACCGGCATCCCGCGCGCGGAACTCACCCGACACATGCGGGTTTCCATGTGGGACGTCCTGCACACCCTCGGCCGGGCGACAACTCTGTCCGGGAAAGGTGCCGGACGGGGCCTGGCCGAGCACTGGGGAGCCCTGAAATACAGCCAGGCGCTGAAGGGCGGGCGCGAATCCTTCCTGAAGTTGACGGAGGAGGGGCGACAGATCGCGGAACGGTACAAGAACCTCCAGTCCCATGAACTCGGAACCGGCTTCGCGCTCACGCTCGCCAAGAAGATTCTGACGCGCCGATTCCCCGATCGCTCCGTGAGTATCGTCCCGGCCGACACGGCGTTACGCGCCGGCTGGGCCCTCACCAGCAGGGACAAGGGTCTCAGGGTCGGGTATCGCTACCGCCCGCAGTACTTCGCGGAGATCTGGAGTCCTGGCGAGCCGTCCCTGATCGTGCCCATCGCCTGCAAAGGCAACCACAGCAGCGCTTCGGTCTCCGCCGAACAGCTCGCCTCTGCCTCGGTCCACGCAGAGGCGGTGCACATCGGCGCGTGGAACGAGACTCCGAGCCTAATGTTCAGCACAGAGTTGCCTACTGACGGGTTCGTCACCGTCCACGCACTGGAGGCACCGGGTCACGGCGGCTGGTTGACCAGGTCTTCAGGGGCCGCCGCAGCCAACCTGGACATGGGCCCGAGGCAGGAGAACGTCATGCCGGGCATCCAGCCCTCACCGGTGGGTGAAGTGGTACCCGAGCCGGTGCCCGGCTGTCACGTAACCCCGGAGCACTACACGTGGTTCCAGGAGACCATCGGTCTCACCGCCGCCGCCGGACTCATGGCCTTCGCCGGATCCGGCCGGGCGACCGCCCGCCACCTCACCGAACGCCAGGGGCGCAAGCGCTTCGAGGGTTTCGAACACGCCGCTGCCGGCAGCATCCAGGACATCAGTCACAAGCTTCTCGGCGACACCTACGCTGGCACCGACCACGTCTTCCGGCTGAACGGCCCCCGTGTGGAAGCGTTCTCCGGGGTGCGCGCAGAACTCTTCGACCTCCTCTCCGGGGGAAGTGTCGAGAAGTACCGCCTCCGCGTGCACGCGACCCGGCACACCGCTCCCCAGCTCGCCTGGGACAAGAAGTGGGGTGGTCCCGTGTCCATCCATGCCGACGGATCCGTCCTCGCAGTCCGGCTGCTGCCAGGACAGGAGCAGGGATAGACCTGCCGCCGGGGCCGGCGACCAGCACCTTCAGCGGCCAGAGATGAACGACGTCCATGTCCGACGACACCAGCATCGGCACCCTTCCGCCGGCCGAGTCCGGCTTCCTCCTGCCGCACTCCGAACCCGACGACGCGGACGACGCGACCGTGGACGCCCACTGCTACGCCACCGACATCGCCGCCCGCCTCTCGGTCGACCCGGAAGCTCTCGGGCCTCGAACCGAGGTCAAGGGAACGGGCGTCATCGCCCTCACGGTCTGCGGCCTGGAGCGCGGACACCCGCCAGGCGCTCTGTGCATCTGACCAGTCGCGCCTCCGGTCTCAGGCGCCTACTGGCCGACCGGCTTTCGGGGAAGTGTCCGCGATCCCATCCCCGCGCCGGCGCCAGGGCCGCGCGATCGGTGCGGACACCGCGCGCCACCACGGGTCCGTCGGGAGTTCCGCGCCCGGCTCGAACGGCTGGCCCGGGATCGGAAAGGCAATCGTCTGGCCGGCCTCTTCGGCGACGTCCTTCGCCCACTCCGCGGGCTCCGCCCATGGGTGCAGGGACAGGTTGAAGGTGCCCCAGTGGATGGGCAGCATTACGCCGCCCGGCTTGCCGCCCTGCAGGTCGAGGTGGGCCTGGACTCCCTGGGCGGGGGACATGTGGATGTCCGGCCAGGCGCCCGGCAGCGGCGTACAATCCGTGTGGTTCTTGGGCCAGTGCTCGGAGTAGGCGCCGAGCTGGATCATCGTGACGTCGAACGGGCCGAAGCGCGCGCCGATGTCGCGGAAGCCCTCGAAGTAGCCGGTGTCGCCGCTGTGGTACACGCGGTGCCGGTCGCCCGCCACGGACCAGGAGGCCCACAGCGTGTGCTGGGAGTTGCGCAGGCCGCGGCCGCAGAAGTGGCGGGCGGGGGTGGCCGTGAGGGTGAGGGAGCCGACGCGGGTGGACTCGTGCCAGTCGAGTTCGCGCAGGCGGTCGGCGGGGACGCCCCAGTGCTCCAGGTGGGCGCCGACGCCGAGCGGCACGGCGAACAGGGTGTCGGTGTCCGCCAGCGCCTTGATGGTGGGCATGTCCAGGTGGTCGTAGTGGTCGTGCGAGATCACGACCACGTCCACCGGCCCGAACGCGGCGAGCTCCGCCGGGACGGGGTGCAGGCGGCGGGGGCCCGCGAAACCGACCGGGGAGCAGCGCTCGCCCCAGACGGGGTCGAACAGCACCCGGTGGCCGTCGATCTCGGTCAGCACGGTGGAGTGGCCGAGCCAGGTGACGCGCAGGCCGTCGGCGGGCGGGGAGGACAGCTCGGCGAGGGTGCCGGGGTGCAGGGGTACCGGC
>NZ_JBRIOU010000002.1:1390211-1394909 GCF_053474865.1 Streptomyces sp. CO7 | reverse complement strand
GCGGAAGACGCCGTCGGCGAAGTGCGGCGAGGCCTGGATGCGGGCCAGGCGCTCGCCCCGGGGCTCGGCCCCGAAGGACTCCGGCCGCAGGCCGCGCAGCAGGGAAGCCCCTGCCGCGGAGACGGAACGGGCAAGGGAACCGGTGTCGCTCACAGGTGGCCTCCAGCCGCCGCGCCGGACCTGGTCCGGGCCGGCGTCGTCGAATTGCGTGGTCCGCGCGGACCTTTCGGGCAACGTCCGCGCGGGCGTCCCTGTTCCCCAGGACGCCGGAGCGTGACCTCACGTTGCCCACCGCGGGCCACGTGCGCCGACGCCGCGCCGGGCGGGGCGGGAAGGTCCGTGAGCCGCCCCGCCCGGCCCCGCCGGGGCGGCGGGCGCAACGGCCACGCCCCGGCGGCAGGCGCGTCAGACCGCCCTGGCGAGCCAGGACTTGAGGTCGTCCAGCGCCAGCTGCCCCTTGGCGACGATCGTGTCGCCCGAGGACTCGCCGCGCAGGCGTCGCCCGATCCACGGCACCAGATGCTCCCGCGCCCAGTGGACGTCGTCGAGGCGCACCTCGAGCACGCCGCGCTGGGGGCGCGGGGGCCAGGGCTGCTCCGGGTCGGCGGGGACCTCGAGGCCGAGGACCTGGCCGGCCCGCAGCGCCACCCGGGTGTGCCCCTCGGCGGAGAGGTGCAGGCGGTCGCTGTCCCAGGCGCGGCGGTCCTGGACGCTGCGCAGGGACCACAGGTCCAGCACCGGGCAGCCGTACCGGTCGGCGATGGCGCGGACGTGCCCGTTGTACGTGGCGATCTTCCCGCGCAGGTGCTTGAGGACGGGGACGCCCCGGGTGTCGAAACCGGTCGCGACGAGGACGGACCCGGCGGCGGAGGCGAGCTCCGCGACGGCCCTCTCGAAGCGCTCGGCGACGTCGTCGGGGTCGGTACCGGGCCGCAGGATGTCGTTGCCGCCCGCGCAGATGGACACCAGGTCGGGGGCGAGGTCACGGACCTGGGGGACCTGGTAGGCCACGATCTGGTCGAGGAGCTTCCCGCGCACCGCGAGGTTGGCGTAGCGGAAGTCGCCCTCCGGCCTGCGGTCGGCGAGGAGGACCGCGAGGCGGTCGGCCCAGCCGACGAACGTCCCGTCGGGCCCGGGGTCCCCGACGCCCTCGGTGAAGCTGTCCCCGACGGCCGCGTACGACCCGACCGACCCGATCACTGTTCTCTTGTCATTCTTCGAATCGTCTGCCACATCGAGGCATCTTCCTCCTTCGGATGTGAGCTACGCGACCGTAGGGAGGGGTTGACGGCGGGTGAGAAATACCACGCGTGAGGGCCGGAACACGCCGAGGGCCGCACCCCCGGCAGGGGGTGCGGCCCTCGGTTCGCGCGCAACCGCGAGGTCCCGCAGGGGCGTCAGCCGAGGCTGACGCCGTGCGAGTTGAGGTAGGCCACCGGGTCGACGTCGGAGCCGTAGTCGGGGCTGGTGCGGACCTCGAAGTGCAGGTGCGGGCCGGTCACGTTGCCGGTGGCGCCGGACAGGCCGATCTGCTGGCCGACCGTCACGGTCTGCCCGACGGAGACGGACAGCTGCGACTGGTGGGCGTACTGGGAGTACATGCCGTCGGCGTGCTGGATGACGACCTGGTTGCCGTAGGCGCCGCCGTCGCCGGCCGCCACCACGGTGCCCGCGGCGATCGCCTTGATCGGGGTGCCGGTGGGGATCACGAAGTCGGCGCCGGTGTGGTAGCCGCTGGACCACATGCCGCCGGGCGTGTGGTAGGCGGTACCGAGGCTCGCGGCGTCCACGGGAGCGGTGTAGCCGCTCGTGGCGGCGGCGTCGGCGACCGTGGTCTTCGGCGCGGCGGGCTTGGCGGGGGCGGCCTTCGCGGCGGCCTTGGCCTTGGCGGGCTTGGCGGCGGCCTTCTTGCCGAGGTCGAGCTTGGTGCCGGGCTTGATCAGGCGCGGGTTGTCGCCGACGGCCTCGCGGTTGATCTTGTAGAGCTTCTTCCAGCCGCCCGCGACCTTCTTCTTCTCGGCGATCTTCGAGAGGGAGTCGCCCTTCTTGACCGTGTAGGTCTGGCCGGCGGCCTTCTTCGCGGCGGCCGGCACGCTCTGCGGGGCGTTCTGCGGGGCGGCGGCGTGGGCGGTGGCGGAGCCCATCAGGGGCAGACCGAGCACCATGGCGCCCGTTCCGGCGACGGCGATGGAGCGGGTGAGGCGCTGGACGCCGGTGGGACGGCGGTGCTGCTGACGCTTCG
Organism: Streptomyces sp. CO7; assembly: GCF_053474865.1. Taxonomy (NCBI): domain Bacteria; kingdom Bacillati; phylum Actinomycetota; class Actinomycetes; order Kitasatosporales; family Streptomycetaceae; genus Streptomyces; species Streptomyces sp. CO7. The sequence goes on along the minus strand of NZ_JBRIOU010000002.1, from coordinate 1,392,667 downwards.
CGGGCATGACGTTGTCCTCTCCGTCGCCTGCGAGGTGAGCTGTCGGGTGCGGGCTGGAGATGCCCGGCCGCGCCGTGCGCGGCTTTACCCCGAGCCCGTTCCGGAGACCGGAACAGGCGTGTACCTGTGGGTCCCCCGCTCCTGCCGTACTCGGGTTACTCGGGTGAGTGTGAGAGATCCGGGCGGCGGCAGGATTAGGCGTCCGTCCGGATCGGATGGTGAACGTAAGCGACCGGAGCGCAACCGGACAAGCGCCGAATTTCCACGAACGCGCATTCTTTGTGATCACTTAAGGGCAAAACGGTCACGGAGAGTCGTCGCCCCTCCTGCAACTTCCGCCCGGCGAGGCACAGTTGCACCGAGGGTGCCGACGACGCTCGGTCACCGGTATGAGGCTGCTCACCCACCCGTGCCCCACGACCCCCTCAGGGAACGAGAGTTGTCCTTTCCTCGGACAAATCACCATTGGCCCGTTTTGCCCGAAATGCGCGGCTGGTGAGACGCACGCGGGACGCGGCGACCACGGCTGCGGAGCCGCGGCACCCTCCGTGTCCCGGGGACGCGTGTCGTATCGTCGGAGCGCACCCGCCGGATGCCGCACCGGCGGGGCCGAGTGGGAGGAGCCCCCCGTGACGCAGCAGGCCCCGTCGACCGAGCCCCAGCTCGCCGGAGTGCGCAACTTTCGCGACGTGGGCGGGATGCCCACGGCGGACGGCCGCAAGGTGAGGCCCGGGGTCCTGTACCGCAGCGGCCATCTGGCGAGCGCGACCGCCGAGGACGCCGCGTTCCTCGCCTCCCTCGGCCTGCGCACGATCTTCGACTTCCGCAACGAGGCGGACCGGAGCCTGGAGGGTCCCGACGTCACGCTGCCCGGGGTCCAGGAGGTGCGCCTGCCGCTGTCCGACCCGGCCGACGGCGCCGAGTTCTGGCGCCGGGTCCGCCGCGGAGGGGTGGACGAGCTGCGGCCGCTGCTGGGCGACGGCCGCGCGGCGCAGCGCATGATCGCGTCCTACCGGCAGACCGTCCTCACCCGCACCGAGGAGCACTCCCGGGTGCTGCGCTCGCTGGCCGAGGACGGCGCCCCGGCCCTGATGCACTGCTCGGCCGGCAAGGACCGCGCGGGCCTGTCGATCGCGGTGACGCTGCTCGCGCTCGGCGTGGAGCGGGACGCGATCACCGAGGACTACCTGAAGTCGGGGGCCGCGCACCGGCGCTACAAGCTGCACCGCGGCGGGGAGTCCTCGGACCCCTACACGCCGGAGATCACCGAGCTGCTGAGCCCGCTGTTCGACGCGCGGCCCGAGTACCTGGGGACCGCGTTCGAGACGATCGAGGAGACCTGGGGCGGGGTCGACGCCTACCTGGCGCGGGGTCTGGGCGTGACCCCGCAGCTGCGGGAGCGGCTGCGCGAGCGGCTCCTCGACTGACGGGCACGGCGCCCCTGCTCAGTTGGCGCGGGCGCCCGCCTCGAAGAGCAGCCAGATGAAGCCGGCGAAGAGGTGGCCCGCCACGATGTAGACGAAGAGGCGGATCCACAGGGCGCGCGGGAACTTGTCCTCGACGTTCCGGCGGTCGGGGACGTTGTTCTTCTCGGGGTTCGTCATGACGTCGCTCCGGACGGGGTCGGGTGGCCGCCGGTCGCCTCGGGTCCGAGGCACAGGGCGGCCGTGGGGCTCTGCAGCAGGGTGTGGACGAACAGCAGCTCGGCGCCGTCCGGGCCCTCGGCGGCCAGGCGGTGCGGGGTGAGCGAGTCGAAGTGGGCGCTGTCGCCGGGGCCGAGCAGGTGGGAGGTGTCGCCCAGGTGGAGGCGCAGGCCCCCGCGAAGGACGTGCAGCCACTCCTCCCCCGGGTGGACCCGGACCACCTGGTCCTGGGGGCCGCCGCTGTGCGGGATGCGGACCCGCAGGGCCTGCATGGCGCGTCCCGGCGCCCCGGCCGGCCAGTAGCTCCAGCCGCCGGCCCGGGTCTCCGCGGCGGCGGACGCCCGGACCACGGCCTCGCGGTCGGGGGTGGTCTCACCGAGGAGTTCGGAGACGGTGGTGCCGTAGACGCGGGCGAGCCCGAGGAGGACGGGCAGGGACGGCTGGCGGTGGCCGGTCTCCAGGCGGGAGAGGTGGGCCGGTGAGAGGTCGGCGGCCCGGGCGGCGGCCTCGAGGGTGAGGCCGGTCCGGTGCCGGAGTGCGCGGAGCGTCGGGGCTACGCTGGGGAGGTCTCCCGGCCCGGGGCCGGGGGCCTGTGCTGCGGCGGGCATGTCACCATTCAGCCACTCTCTTGCCTCCAGGGCAAATCCTTTGCCTCAGAGGCAAGAGGGCGACAGTGGCGGGGGGCCCCCCCGGGGGGGACCCCCCCCCCCCGCGGGCCCGGGAGACGGGTTGCACCCGCCACTTCGGCGACGTCCAGCTCGACTTCGCGCTGTCCCTGCTGCGGCAGTCCGCGGCGCTGCCGTACGCCGCGGA
>NZ_JBRIOU010000002.1:1385647-1390111 GCF_053474865.1 Streptomyces sp. CO7 | reverse complement strand
CCAGCGGGAGGGCACCGCCCGACGGCGGGCCGCCGCGCCCGGCTCAGCGGTTGGCCACCGCCTGCCGCATCAGCTGACGTCCGAAGTCCCAGACGAGTCCGCCCTCGTGTGCCTCGTCCATCACCGCGGTGAACGCGGTCACGAAGCGGTCCACCTCCCGCTCTCCGATGATCAGGGGCGGGATCAGCTTGATCACCTCCAGATGGTCGCCGGACACCTGGGTCAGGATGCGGTGCCGCCGCAGCAGCGGCACGACCACCATCTGCGCGAAGAGCCCCTTGCGGGCCGCCTGCAGCAGCGCCCACCTCCCCCGCAGCTTCAGCGAACGGGGGCGGCCGAACTCGATGCCGATCATCAGGCCCCGGCCCCGGACCGCCGACAGCAGCTCGTAGCGCTCGGTGAGTGCGGCCAGCCGTGACCGCAGCAGCTCGCCGGTGGCCCGTGCGCCCGCGACGATCTGGTCGTTCTCGATCACCGAGAGCACGGCGAGGCCGGCGGCCATGGCCTGGGCGTTGGACCCGAAGCTGGCGGAGTGGACCAGCACCCGGTCCATGGAGGAGTACACCTTCTTGAAGATCCAGTCCCTGCCGAGCGTCGCCCCCACCGGCACGTAGCCGCCCGAGAGCGCCTTGGCCACGCACACCAGGTCCGGTTCCACCCCCTCCTCGTGCTGGTAGGCGTAGAAGTCGCCGGTGCGCCCGAGCCCGGTCTGCACCTCGTCGGCGATCAGCAGCGCCTTGTGCCGGTGCAGCAGCTGCTGGGCGGCGCGCAGGTAGCCGGGCGGCGCCTCGTGCACGCCCTTGCCCTGGACGGGTTCGACGATCAGCGCGGCGACGTCCCCGCAGGCCAGTTCCCGCTCCAGCGCGCCGAGGTCGCCCAGCGGGACGGCGGTGCCCGGCAGCAGCGGCCCGAAGCCGTCCCGGAAGCCCGCCTCCCCGTTGACCGACAGCGAGCCGGCCGTCAGGCCGTGGAAGGCGTGGTCGCAGTGCAGGATCCTGGGCCGCCCGGTGGCCCGGCGGGCGAACTTCAGCGCCGTCTCCACGGCCTCGGTGCCGCTGTTGCAGAAGAAGACGCGGTCCAGGTGCGGGCTGTGGGCCAGCAGCCGCTCGGCGAGGAGCCCCGGCAGCGGCGGGCAGTCGAAGCGGGTGAGGTCGGCGAGCCGGGCGTCGAGGACGTCGTGGAGCGCCTTGAGGACCACCGGGTGGTGGCGGCCGAGGCCCATCACGCCGAACCCGGCGAGCATGTCGAGGTAGTCGTTTCCCTCGCTGTCGAAGAAGTAGGCGCCCTCGGCCCGGTCGTAGAGCCTGTCGAAGCCGAGGGCGCGCAGCATCCGGGGGAGCTGGTGGTTGAGATGCCGCTCGTGCAGGGCGTAGCGCTCCCCCGCGCGGTCGGCCAGCAGCGCCCCCAGGTCGAACTCCGTCACGGGAGTTCCTTCACGGCGGCGGCCGCCACCACCCGTTCCTGCGGCTGGTTGGCCCGGTTGGTGGCCACCGTGTCCCGCAGGGCCCGCAGCGACTCCTTGAGCGATCCCATGGTGGCCAGCACGGCGGTGGGCTCGTAACCGCAGTGGGCCATGCAGTTGGCGCAGCGGGGGTCCTTGCCGCGGCCGTACTTGTCCCAGTCGGTGTCCTCGACCAGCTCCCGGTAGGTGGGCACGTACCCGTCGCTCATCAGGTAGCACGGCCGCTGCCACCCGAACAGCGAGTAGTTGGGGATGGCCCAGGCGGTGCAGTCGAAGTCGGCGCGGCCCTCCAGGAAGTCCAGGAAGAGCGGCGAGTGGTTGAGCCGCCAGCGGCGGCGGTTGCCGCCGGAGAACGCCTTGCGGAACAGCTCGCGGGTCTGCTCGACGCCGAGGAAGTGCTCCTGGTCGGGGGCCTTCTCATAGGCGTAGGCGGGCGAGATCATCATCTCGTCCACCTGGAGTTCGTCGTTGAGGTAGTCGAGGACCTCGACGACGGTCTGCGGGGTGTCGGTGTTGAAGAAGGTGGAGTTGGTGGTGACGCGGAAGCCGCGCCGCTTGGCCTCCTTGACGGCCTCCACGGCCTCGTCGAAGACGCCCTCCTTGGCGACCGAGGCGTCGTGCCGCTCGCGCAGACCGTCGATGTGGACCGCGAAGGCGAAGTAGCGCGAGGGCGTGAAGAGGTCGAGCTTCTTGCGCAGCAGCACGGCGTTGGTGCACAGGAAGACGTACTTGCGCCGGTCCACCAGCTGGCGGACGATCTCGTGGATCTGGGGGTGCATCAGCGGCTCGCCGCCGGCGATGGACACCATGGGCGCGCCGGACTCGACGACCGCGCCGACGGCCTGGGCGACCGGCATGCGCTGCTTGAGGATGCCGGCGGGGTGCTGGATCTTTCCGCATCCCTCGCACTTGAGGTTGCAGGCGAAGAGCGGCTCGAGTTCCACGATGAGCGGGAACTTGTCCCGGCGGCGGAGCTTCTGTCGGGCCAGGTAAGTAGCGACCGTGACGGACTGGCGCAGCGGCATGGCCATCTGGGCTCACCTCTCGGGGGGCGGCAGGGAACGGTGCCATTCGAAGAACGCGGGAAGTACGCGACGAAGGACATGGAACGCCGTTATTCCACCCCGAACCGTCCCGATTCGTACAAGTTCGTGCTCCGGGGCGTCCACGACCACCCGTACGGCGGCAACCGGACGGGTTCCGGCGCCGACGGCGGCGAGCAGGGTGGCGGCGGACTCCATGTCGGCGGCGACCGCCCCGCCGCCGCGCAGCGCGGTCCGCTCCGCGCCGCGGACCACGTGATCGGTCCCGGCGAGCACCCCGGTGTGGACGGTGCGGCCCGGCAGGGCCCGGGTGAGTTCCTTCACCAGCGTCGCGGCGCCGGTGCACCGCACGCGGCCCCGGGCGTCCCGGGTCTCCTCGGCGACCACCAGGTCGCCGGGGTGCATGCCGGGGGCGAGTCCGGCGCAGAAGCCGGTGGCGAGGACCGCCGCGTCCCGCAGTGCCTCCCCGGCCAGGGCGTGGGCCAGGGAGCGCCGGGCCGCGGCGGCGCCCATGCCGGTGCGCAGCACGGTGACGGGGCCGCCGGGCCCGCCCTCGCGGCCGGCGCGGCGGGCGCCGGCGCGCAGGGCGGCCTGCTCGATGCCGAGCGCGCAGGCGACCAGCAGCGGGGCGGGCGCGGACGGCTCCGGCGGCCCGGTCGAGGCGCTCATCACCGGGCCTTCGCGGCGAACGGTTCCCCGTGGAGGTACCGGCCGAGGGCGGTGAGCGGGAACACCTGCCGGTAGAGGTGGTAGTTGATGGAGAAGTCCCAGGGGAAGCCGGTTCCGGTGAACTGGGGCTCGTCCCAGGTGCCGTCCTCGCGCTGGGTGGCGGCCAGCCAGGCGACGCCCCGTTCGACGGCCGCGGTCTCCCGCTCCCCCGCGGCCAGCAGGGCCATCAGCGCCCAGGCGGTCTGCGAGGCGGTGGAGTCGCCGCGGCCCGCCCATCCCGCCTCGCGGTAGGAGCGCAGGTCCTCGCCCCAGCCGCCGTCGGCGTTCTGCACGGAGCGCAGCCAGGCGACCGCGCGGCGCACCGCCGGATGTCCGGTGGGCAGTCCGGCGGCGACCAGCGCCGGCACCACGGAGCCGGTGCCGTAGACGTAGTTGACGCCCCAGCGGCCGAACCAGCTGCCGTCCGGCTCCTGTTCGCGCAGCAGCCAGTCGATGCCGCGCCGGGTGCGGGGGTCGTCGGCGAGGCCCTCGACGGCGAGCATCTCCACCACGTGGGCGGTGACGTCGGAGGACGGCGGGTCGATCACCTCGCCGAAGTCGCAGAACGGCAGCCGGTTGGGCAGCGCGCCGGTGTTGTCCACGTCGAAGGCGCCCCAGCCTCCGCCGGCGGACTGCATGCCGAGGTTCCACCGCACCCCGCGGGCGACGGCGTGCTCCACCCGCTCCGGGTCGTGGTGGCGGACCCGGCGCAGGGCGAGGACCACCTCGGCGGTGTCGTCCATGTCCGGGTAGTTGTCGTTGTGGAACTCGAAGGCCCAGCCGCCCGGCGGGAGTCCGGGGCGGCGCACGGACCAGTCGCCGGGCCGCACGACCTGTTCGCCGAGCATCCAGTCGGCCGCCTTGACCAGCGCCGGGTGGTCGGCCGGCAGCCCGGCGTCGGCCAGGGCGATGACGGCGAGGCAGGTGTCCCAGACGGGCGACTGGCAGGCCTCGACCATGCGGGCGCCGTCCTCGCGCCGCACCGCGAAGCGGTCGAGGGCCTCGATGCCGGCGCGCATCACCGGGTGGCCGAGGTCGTAGCCGAGCAGGTGGAGGGCGATCAGCGAGTAGACGTGCGGGGGCTGGATGCCGCCCCAGCAGCCGTCGTTCTCCTGGCGTTCGACGATCCAGCGGCCGGCCGCGTTCATCGCCGCGCGGCGCAGCGGGCGCGGGGCGGCGGTGCGGTAGCGGCGCAGCGCGTCGTCGAGCCGCTGGAAGACGCCGTCCCAGCTGGCGAGGGGGGCGTACGGC
>NZ_JBRIOU010000002.1:1383520-1385547 GCF_053474865.1 Streptomyces sp. CO7 | reverse complement strand
GGGCTCCGCGGGGTCGGAGTGCAGCTCGTCGAGGGCGAACGGGGCGGGGCGCACCGGCCGCTTGGCCGAGACGACGGTGAGCGGCACGATGGTCTGCCGGGCCCAGCAGCCGAAGTCGTAGATGTTGAGCGGGAACCACTTCGGCAGGAACATCAACTCGGGCGGCAGCTCGGGCAGGTCCTGCCACGGCCACCAGCCGAAGAGCGCGAGCCAGATGCGGGTGAAGACGCGGGTGGCGGCGATGCCGCCCTGGGCGCGGACCCAGGCGGCGGCGCGTGCCATGTGGGGGGCATTTGGCGCGTCGCCCGCCAGCCGGAGGGCGACGTAGGCCTCGACGGTGGCGGAGAGGTCGCCCGGCCCTCCGTGGAAGGTGTCCCAGGCGCCGTCCTCGCGCTGCTTGCCACGGACGTGCAGGGCGGCGGCGCGGGCGGTGTCCTCGTCGAGGATGCCGAGGAACTGACGCAGCAGCAGGTCCTCGGCGTCCATGGTGACGTTGGTCTCCAGGTCGCCCTTCCACCAGCCCTCGGCGTCCTGGGTGGCCAGCAGGTGCTCGGCGGCCCGCCGGGCGGCGAGGGCCGCGGCCTCCCGTGGGCCGGCCGCCCCGTCCCCGGGGGGACGGGCGGCGTGGTCGGCCGGGAGGACTCCGGCCGCCGGGTCGGCGCGTGAGGGCAGCGCGCCGGTGCTTCCGTCGGTTGTCGCGGTCATGGCTTCCCCTTCCTGCAGTGGTGTGGCTGCTGCGGGTCCGCCGTCGGCCGGCTCCCGGGGGAAGCCGCCGGCGACTACGCGATGCGAGGACCTTCCGGGATCATCTCGTGCGAACCACCACGAAGTCGGCGAGCGCCACGAACTGTTCCCGCACCTGGGTGGGCATCTGCACCTCGTCGAGGGCCGCGACGGCGACGGCGTGCTGGCGGCGGGCCTCGTCGGCGGTCCAGGCGCGGCCGCCGGCCTCCTCGATAAGGGCGGCGCGGGAGGCGAACTCCTCCTCGGAGAAGTCCTCGGAGCCGGCCGGGCGCAGGTCGGCGGTCTTCGCGTCGGCGGCGAGGATCGCTCCCAGCTTCTCCGAGGCGGGGCCGCCGGCGGCGAGGGCCGCCACCACCGGCAGGGACTTCTTGCGCTGACGCAGGTCGCTCCAGGTCTGCTTGCCGGTGGACTGCGGGTCGCCCCAGATGCCGAGGAGGTCGTCGACGGCCTGGAAGGCGAGGCCGAGGTGGTAGCCGTAGCGCTCGAGGGCGTCGGCGGTGCGGTCGTCGGCGCCGCCGAGGACGGCACCGATGGAGCAGGCGCAGGCGAGCAGGGCGCCGGTCTTGTTGCCCTCCATCTCCAGGCACTCGTCGACGGTGACCCGCTCGCGGTGCTCGTAGGAGATGTCCTGGGCCTGACCGTCGATCAGGGCGCGGCTGGCGGCGGTGAGCCGTCGGGTGGCGCGGCCGGCCTCGACGGTGCCGAGCTCCAGCAGGACCTCGTTGGCGAGGGCGAACAGCGCGTCGCCCACCAGGATGGCCTGGGCGGGGCCGTGCACCTTCCACACGGTGTCGCGGTGGCGGCGCTGCTCGTCGCCGTCCATCAGGTCGTCGTGCAGCAGCGAGAAGTTGTGGACCAGCTCCACGGCGACGGCTCCGGGGACGCCGACCTCGGGGTCGGCGCCGGCGGCCTGCGCGGACATCACCGCGAGCGCGGGACGGACCGCCTTGCCGCCGTCCCCGGCGGCCGGGTTGCCCGCGGCGTCGATCCAGCCGAAGTGGTAGGCGGCGACGGTGTCCATGGGCGGCGCGAGACGCTCCACGGCGGCCCTGAGCACCGGCGTGGCCAGCGTCCGGCCGCGCTCCAGCAGCGCGGTCACGTTCACCGCGTCGGCGGCCTTCTCGGCCGGGGGCACAGTGGGCACGATCTCTCCTCGTGGGGTGACAGGGATGGGGGGAGCGCCTTCGGCGGCGCGGGCGCTCACGCGACGCCGCCCGGGAGGGTCCCGGCGGGCGCCGGGTCGGGTGCGAAGGTGTGGCGGACGGGGCGGGCACGGCCCAGGG
>NZ_JBRIOU010000002.1:1364872-1383420 GCF_053474865.1 Streptomyces sp. CO7 | reverse complement strand
GGGCGGCGTCGGCCGCCGACACGCCGCTGCGGACCGCGCCCTCCATGGTGGCGGGCCAGCCGGTCGCGGTCCACGCTCCGGCCAGGGCCAGGCCGGGCAGCCGGGTGCGCGCGCCGGGCCGCAGCCGCCCGACGCCGGGGGCGGGGGCGAAGGTGGCGGTGCGCTCCCGGGTGACGAAGAAGTCCCGCACATGGGCCGCGCGGGTGAGGGGCAGCAGTTTCTCCAGCTCCGGCAGGTACCGGGCGCGCAGGTCGGCGACGGGCGCGTCGATGTCCTCGTCGGCCGCCGACTGCGAGAGCGCCAGGTACTGGCCCTCGGTGAGCCCGGAGGCCTCGGTGCGGTCGAACACCCACTGGATCGGGGTGCCCAGGGCGGCGACGAACGGCGCGTCGAGGACCTTGCGGTCGTAGACGACGTGCACGTTGAGGATGGGCGAGTGCCCGATCTCCAGGAGCCGTCCGGAGTCCTCGAGGGCGCCGCCCGGCAGCAGGCCGTGGGTCTCGCGGGGCGGTACGGCCAGGACGACGGCGTCGGCCTCGAGCGTCCGCGTGCCGCCCGCGCCCTCGGCGAGGGCGACCTGCCAGCGGCCGTCCTCCCGGCGCTCCAGGGCGGTCGCCCGGGCGCGGGTGAGGACCTGGACGCCCGCCTCCTCCAGTGCGCGGCGGGCCAGGGTGTCGTGGAGCTCGCCGAGCGGGACGCGGGCCCATCCGATGTCGGAGGCGCCCGCCCCGGAGAGCAGTCCGGTGCGCAGCACCATGGCGGCCAGGGCCAGCGAGACGTCGTCGGCGCGGGCGTTGAGGGTGGCGACACCGATGAGGTCCCACAGTGCCTCTACGGCGCGCGGTGACTGTCCGTGCTCGGCCAGCCAGCCGCCGAAGTCACGTGCGTCGAGGTCCGGGTCGGCGGGGTCGAGCCGGTACAGCGCGGCGGCCGCGCGGCCCACCCGGGCGCGGTCGGCGAGCGAGAGGTGGGGGTAGGCGGTGAGGCTGCGGCCCAGGTGCAGCGGCACCGGCAGCGCGTCGCGCCGCAGGCGTCCCAGCCGGCGGCCCGGAGGCCGGGCGACGTCGAGGACGGGCACGTCGAGACGTTCCTGCAGCGGCGCGAGCGCGGCGCCGCCGACGCGGTCGAGGAACCAGCGGTAGGCGGTGCAGCAGCGCAGGTACACGTGCTGTCCGTTGTCCACGGTCAGCTCGCCCCTGCGGAAGGAGAAGGCGAGGCCGCCCAGCCGGGGGCGGCCCTCCAGCACGGTGACGCGGACCCCGGAGTCGGCGAGGGACAGCGCGGCGGTGACGCCGGCCAGGCCTCCGCCCACGACGACGGCGTCGCCCGCTGCGGCGGCGCGCGCCGTGGCGGCGCGGGTCATCGCGTGCCCTCCCCCGCGCGCCGGGCGGTCCACTGCGGGCGGCCGGGGCCGCCCGGCGCACGGACGTCCGCGGAGGCCGCCCGGGCTTCGGTGCGCCTGTGTTCCGGGGACCCCATCAGCAAGTCCTCCTGGCGTCGCGCCGGGTGACGGTGCGTGCGTCGAGGCCGGACAGGCCGCGTACGGCGACGTACGCCTTCTCCCGGCCGGGCAGGGAGACCCGGCCGCGCAGCACGGCGAGCGGGTCGCGCTCAATGCGGTCCAGCAGCCGTCGGTAGATGCCGGCCATGGCGGCGACGCAGGCGCCGCTGCGCCGGTCCAGCATGGGCAGCAGCCGGTACCCCTCGGCGAACAGGGCGCGCGCCCGGCGCACCTCGAAGTGGACGAGGCCGGCGAAGTCGGAGCCGGCCGGCGGGGTCGGGCCGTCGAATCCGGCGGAGCAGCCGAACGTGGCCAGGTCCTCGGCGGGCAGGTAGACGCGCCCGCCCTCGGCGTCCTCACGGACGTCGCGCAGGATGTTGGTGAGCTGGAGCGCGAGACCGAGGGTGTCGGCGTACTCGGGCGCGCGTTCGACGTCGCGCGCCCCCGGGTCGGCGCCGAACACCCCGAGGGAGAGGCGGCCGATCGCCCCCGCCACACAGCGGCAGTACAGGGCGAGGTCGTCCCAGGTCTCGTAGGTCGCGCCGTGGACGTCCATCACGACGCCGTCGATCAGCTCGTCCAAGCCGTCCAGCGGTATCGGGAAGACCCGCGCGGCGTGCGCCAGGGCGACCGCCACCGGGTCGGTCTCGTACTCGTCGATCTCGCCGTCGCGGACCCGGCCGAGCAGCACCCGGGTCTCCTTCAGCCGGAGCGCCTTGACCTCGTCCGGCAGGTCGCCGTCGCCGATGTCGTCCACGCGCCGGGAGAAGGCGTACAGGGCCGACATGGCACGGCGTTTGGCCTCGGGCAGCAGCCGGATGCCGTAGGCGAAGTTGCGCGCCTGTTGTCCGGTGACGGTCTCGCAGTAGCTGTAGGCGGCGAGCACCGGCGCGGACACGTCTCGCTCCAGGTCCACGGTCCCGATCACCTCTCTCCTCGCAGGATCACGCCCGCCTCGCGCAGCAGGCGCACCTTGCCGGGCTTGGGCGGACCGGGCAGCACGTCGAACCCGGCGGCGGCGACGGCGGCCAGCGCCGCCCGGCCGCCGGCGGTGAAGCCGGCCAGCAGCAGCCGCAGGCGTCCGGAGACGCTCGCCACGAGCGGGACGCCCTCGTCGAGCAGCGTCCGCGCGCGCTCCGCCTCGAAGGCGATCAGCGCGCGTACGGAGGCGCCGGCGGTGGGGGCGGCCAGTGCGGCCTCGTCGACGTGAAAACGTTTCATGTCCTGCAGCGGCAGGTAGATCCGGCCCCGCTCCAGGTCCTCGCGGACGTCCTGGAGGTGCTCGACGACCTGGAGGGCGGTGCACACCGCGTCGGAGCGGCGGATCCGTTCGGGGGTGGCGGTGCCGGTGACGGCGAGCACCAGGCGGCCCACCGGGTTGGCCGACAGTTCGCAGTAGGCGAGCAGGTCGTCCCAGGTCTCGTACCGGGTGACCTCCTGGTCCTGCCGGTTGGCGGCGACCAGGCCGAGGAACGGCTCGGGGGTGAGGCCGGTCCGGCGCACCGTGGGGGCGAGGTGCGCGATCAGCGGGTGGCGGGGCCGCCCGCCGCCGAACAGGCGGCGCAGGTCGGCCTCCAGGGCGTCGAGCATCAGGAGCCGGTCGTCCGCGTCGGCGGGGGCCACGCCGAGCAGCCGGGCGTCCTCGCCGCCGGGAGCCAGGTCGCCGTCGCCGATGTCGTCGACCAGACGGGCGAAGCCGTAGACGGCCATCAGGTCCTCGCGCCAGGCGCGGGGCAGGAAGAACGGCGCCACCGGGAAGTTCTCGTCGGACGCCTTGACGAGGGTGCCGTCCCCGGCACGCGGCGCTGCCGCTCGCCTCACCACGCGCGGCCCTGGACGGGGACGGCTGACCCTACGGGTCGGGACACTTCCGTAGCCATTGCCGTCATGTCTCCCGTTCTACACTGTGGATCCAAATCGCACTATTTCGGACACGCCGTGCGCAGGGCGAGGCGTGCGAAGTGCGAGATATACGCCGTTTCGTCGTCGCTTGCCGTGATTGCGGCGTCGCCCCAGCCTACGTGGCGCGTCGGCGCGCGCACGCAGGGGGGTCACCCACGGTCACCGCGGGGCCCCGAGTTCGCCCTCGGGCCCGCGCCGCAGGCCGGAGCGCCGCGCCCGCGCGGTGCGGGCGCGGCGCGGGGCGACGCGGTGTCACTTGGCGGTGAACTTCTCGTACTCCTTGAGGACCTCTTCGGTGGGTCCGTCCATCCGCAGCTCGCCGCGCTCCAGCCACAGGACGCGGTCGCAGGTGTCGCGGATCGACTTGTTGTTGTGGCTGACCAGGAAGACGGTGCCGGCCTGCTGGCGCAGTTCGCGGATGCGCGCCTCGGAGCGCTTCTGGAACTTCCGGTCACCGGTGGCCAGCGCCTCGTCGATCATCAGCACGTCGTGGTCCTTGGCCGCGGCGATGGAGAACCGCAGCCGCGCCGCCATGCCGGAGGAGTAGGTCCGCATGGGCAGGCTGATGAAGTCGCCCTTCTCGTTGATGCCGGAGAAGTCGACGATCTCCTGGTAGCGCTCGCGGATCTGCTCGCGCGACATCCCCATGGCGAGGCCGCCGAGTATCACGTTGCGCTCACCGGTCAGGTCGTTCATCAGGGCGGCGTTGACGCCCAGCAGGGAGGGCTGGCCGTTGGTGTACACCCGGCCGCGCTCGGCCGGCAGCAGGCCGGCGATGGCCCGCAGCAGGGTCGACTTGCCCGAGCCGTTGGAGCCGATGAGGCCGATGGCCTCGCCCTTGTAGGCGGTGAAGGAGACGCCGCGCACCGCGTGCACCTCGCGCACGCCCCGCTCCTCGCCCCGGCGCATGATGCGCGAGAGCGCGGCGGTGGCGCTGCCCTTGCCCTTGCGGGCGCCGTTGACCTTGTAGACGATGTGCAGTTCGTCCGCGATCACGGTCGGGACGTGGGCGTCCTCGCGCTGCTCAGCCACGGCCGTACCTCTCCTCCGCCTTCCAGAAGTACACGAAGCCGCCGGCCAGGACCAGCACGGCCCAGCCCAGTGCCACCGCCCACACGTGCGGCGGGAGGTTCTCCGAGCCGTAGCCGTCGATCAGCGCGAAGCGGATCAGGTCCATGTAGACGGCGGCCGGGTTCCACTGGAGGACGTCCGCGATCCACTGCGGCTTGTCCGCGAGCATGGCCGGGATGGAGAACATCACGCCGGAGGCGTACATCCAGGTCCGGGTGACGAAGGGCATGAGCTGGGCCAGGTCGGGGGTGTGCGCCCCGGCCCGCGCCATGATCAGGGCCAGGCCGGTGTTGAAGCCGAACTGGAGGACCAGGGCCGGCACGATCAGCAGCCAGGACAGCGAGGGCCGGCTGCCGAAGGCGACGACGACCGCGAACAGCACGAGCATCGACACCAGCAGCTGCTGCAGCTGCTGCAGGGCGAAGGAGACGGGCAGCGAGGCGCGCGGGAAGTGCAGGGCGCGCACCAGCCCCAGGTTGCCGGAGATCGCCCGAACGCCGGACATCACCGACGTCTGGGTGAAGGTGAACACGAACACGCCGGTCACCAGGAACGGGATGTACACGTCCTTGGGCAGGCCGCGGCCCGCGTTCAGGATCAGCCCGAAGATCAGGTAGTAGACCAGCGCGTTCAGCAGCGGCGTCACCACCTGCCAGAGCTGGCCGAGCTTGGCCTGGCTGTACTGCGCGGACAGCTTCGCCCGGGAGAAGGCCACGATGAAGTGCCGGCGGTTCCACAGCTGACGCACGTACGCCGGGATTGAGGGCCGGGCGCCGCTCACGGTCAGGCCGTACTTGGCGGCGAGCTCCGCCGCCGTCAGGCCGTCGTCGGGCGACGGGCGCGGGCCGACCGCGACCGGGCCGTCATGCGTTGACTCACTCACTGCTCGAACTCTCGCTGTCTCGATGGATACGGCGTCTCGACGGGCACGGCGCCCCGGCGGAGGACCGGGCACGGCCGAGGGTACGGGCCGCCCGGTTCCCCCCGCTGCGACGAGCGTCTCAGATGACCGGGGGCCGGCCCAGTCGGGTCAGCCGCCAGACGGTGCGCCACCGCATCGGACGGCGAGGACCGCACGGAGTGGTCCAGCCCTCCTTGAAGCCGCCCAACCAGGCCTTGAGCGCGGCGCCGTCGCGGGTGCGCAGCAGGGTGAGCGCCGTCCACACCCCGAGGTAGACCGGGACGAGGAGGGCGGGCAGGTTGCGGCGGGCGAGCCAGACCCGGTTGCGCGCCACCATGCGGTGGTAGACCGCGTGCCGGGAGGGGGCCGTGGTGGGGTGGTACAGGACCATGTCGGCCCGGTAGTCGATCATCCAGCCGGCGTCCAGGGCGCGCCAGGCGAGGTCGGTCTCCTCGTGGGCGTAGAAGAAGTCGCCGGGCAGCGCGCCCACCTGGGCCATGACCTCGGTGCGCACCGCGTTGGCGCCGCCGAGGAAGGTGGTGACCCGCGACGAGCGCATCGGGTCGGAGGCGCGCAGCCGCGGGACGTGCCGGCGCTGCGTCACCCCGGTGTCCGGGTCGGCGATCCGGAAGCTGATGATGCCCAGCCGCGGGTCGGCCTCGAACGCCTGGCGGCACAGCTCGGCGGTGTCGGTGCGGGCGAGCAGGCCGTCGTCGTCCAGGAAGAGCATGATGTCGACGTCGTAGCCCTCGGCGCCGTCGGTGCGGAAGGCCTCGATGCCGACGTTGCGTCCGCCGGGGATGCCCAGGTTCTCGGGCAGTTCGACGGTCCGCACGCCCTCGGGGACGTCGGGCACGGGAGCTCCGTTGCCCACCACGACGACCTCGACCCGGTCGCCGTCCTGGCGGGCCACCGAGTCGAGCAGCGCGCGCAGCTCGGCCGGGCGGTTGCCCATGGTGATGATCACCGCGCCCACCTTGGCGGGCCGGCGGCCTGCGGCGGGAGCGGCATCGGGGTGGGTCCCGGTCACGGCGTCCTTCGGGGCTTCGTGCACGGAATGCACGGGGTTCATGGAATTCACGGAGGCGCTCACCGCAGTCTGCTCGAGGCGAGGATGGACACGAGGTGCAGCAGGGTCTGCAGGATCGCGATGCCTGCCAGCACGGCGATGCCGAGGCGGGTCCAGAAGAGACCGCCGCCGGCGATCAGGTCGGCGATCGCGACGACGAGGACGAACAGGCTCGCCTCCACGCCGCCGACCAGCCGGTGGAACTTGAGCGCGGCCGCCGCCCGGCGGGCCAGCGCGAGGCCAAAGGAGCGGGGCGCGGCGGCCTCGTCCTTCACGGCGGTCAGGCCGCTGCGGCTGCGCGCCACGTCGACCAGGTCCGTCTCGGCCTTGATCAGGATGGCGCCCAGGGCGGCCAGCGTGCCCAGGAAGGCCCACAGCCACTCGGGGCCCTCCGCCCCGTCCCACAGGTCGGCGCCCCGCAGGCCGAAGCCGACCAGCAGGGCGGCCTCGGAGAGGTAGTGGCCGACGCGGTCCAGGTAGACGCCGGTGACCGAGGTCTGCCGGCGCCAACGGGCGATCTCCCCGTCGACGCAGTCCAGCAGGAGGTACAGCTGGATCAGCAGGGCGCCGAGGAGCGCCCCGGCGAGGCCCGGCACGAGGAGTGCCGCGCCCGCCAGGACGCCCGCCACCACCATCAGGTAGGTGAGCTGGTTGGGCGTCACCCGGGTGTTGACCAGGTAACGGTCGACCCGCAGCGAGATCTCCCGCATGTAGAGACGACCCGCCCAGTGCTCACCGCTGCGCCGGTCCTTCACCCCGTCGGGGTGGACGACGGGCCGCAGTTCAGCTACCGATGGCCTTGACATAGTCGGCGTACGCGTCCTTGATCTGGTCGGTCCGGAGGTCGAGGTGCTCGAGGATCGTGTAGCGGCCGGGACGGGTCTCCGGCGCGAACTCCACGACCTTGACGAACTCCTCCATGGAGAAGCCGATCTCCTCCGGCAGCACCGGCAGATCGTGCCGTCGCAGGCACTCGGCCATCTCGCCCGCGGTCGCCACGTCACCCCGCAGGTAGGTGGCGAACGCGCCGCCCAGCCCGCACTGCTCGCCGTGGGCGGCGGCCCGCTTCGGGAAGAGCAGGTCGAACCCGTGGCTGATCTCGTGGCACGCGCCGGAGGCGGGACGCGAGTCGCCCGCCACCGACATCGAGATGCCGCAGAGCACCAGCGACTCCGACAGGGTGGCGAGGAACTGGTCGTCCGCGATGGTGCCGGGATGGCGCAGCACGGCCTCGGCGGCCTGCCGCGCCATCGCGGCGGCCAGGCCGTCCACCTTCTCGCCGTTCACCCGCTGGGACAGCTCCCAGTCCGCCACGGCAGAGATCTTGCAGATCACGTCGCCGATGCCGGCCCGCACGAACTGCGGCGGCGCCTGGCGGATTATGTCCAGGTCGATGACGATGCCGATGGGGTTCGGGACGCCGTACGAGCCGCGGCCCGCGTCGTTGTCCAGCGTGGCCACCGGCGAGCACAGTCCGTCGTTGGCCAGGTTGGTGGCGACCGCGACCAGCGGCAGCCCGACCCGGGCGGCCGCGTACTTGGCGCAGTCGACCACCTTGCCGCCGCCGAGCGCGACGACCGCGTCGTAGCGGCCCTTGCGCTTGATGGAGTCGGCCAGCCGGACGGCGCCGTCGATGGTGCCGTCCGCGTCGTCGAACCAGTCCGCCTGCGGCATCGCGGGAGCGAACCGTTCCCTCAGCGCCTGGCCGGAGCCGGCGCTGATGGCGAAGGCCAGCTTGCCCGAGGACGAGATCCGCTGGTCGGACAGGATCGCCGACAGGTCGTCCAAGGCCCCGGACCGGATGTCGACGACGACCGGCGACGGAATGAGCCTCGTCAGTAGCGGCACGCGATCTCCCGCCCACGGGCCAGGTCCTCGTGGTTGTCGATCTCGACCCACGCGACCTCGCCGATCGGCGCGACGTCGATCTTGAAGCCGCGGTTGACCAGCTCCTGGTAGCCGTGCTCGTAGAACTGCTGCGGGTCCGTCTCCCAGACCGTCTTCAGCGCGTCGCCGAGCTCCGCGGCCGCGTCGCCCTCGATCAGGGTGACGCCGATGTACTCGCCGGTGGCCTCCGCCGGGTCCATCAGCTTGGTGATCTTGCGGACGCCCTTCTCGGGGTCGACGACGACCTTCATCTCCTCGTCGGCGAGGTTCTTCACCGTGTCGAGGGCGAGGATGATCTTCTTGCCCTCGCCGCGGGCGGCGAGCAGCGTCTTCTCGACGGAGACCGGGTGGACGGTGTCACCGTTGGCGAGGATGACGCCGTCCTTGAGGGCGTCACGGCCGCACCACAGGGAGTAGGCGTTGTTCCACTCCTCGGCCTTGTCGTTGTCGATCAGGGTGATCTTGACACCGTACTTGGCCTCGAGCGCCTCGCGGCGCTCGTAGACGGCCTCCTTGCGGTACCCGACGATGATCGCCACCTCGGTGAGGCCGATCTCGGCGAAGTTGCCGAGGGTCAGGTCGAGGACGGTGAGGCTGTCCTCGTTGCCCTCGGGCCCCACGGGCACCAGAGCCTTGGGAAGGGTGTCCGTGTAGGGGCGCAGGCGGCGTCCGGCGCCTGCCGCCAGCACGAGGCCGATCATGCGGGTTCTCCTTCGTCGTGTACAGCGGGTGCGCCGGCCCGGTGGGCGGACACCCAATAGCGGATGCTCTCCAGGAGCACCAGGGCGGCCACGGCCACGGCGAGCGCCGTGAGCGCGACCGGGAACTGCGCCGCGGTGAGCAGTGCGGCGAGCACGGTGACCACGAGGGTGCGGCCCTCGTGGCCCAGCGCCGCCCGCACCAGCCAGTGCGGGGGCGCGCCGGCGTTGCCGCGGATGCGGTACACCGTGTCGTAGTGATGGTAGGCGACCGCCGCCACCAGCCCGAAAGCCGCCGGAAGCGCTCCGTTCACCTCGGATTGGGCCGCGAGCAGCAGAACGACGCCATACTCGGCGGCGCGGAAGAAGGGGGGAACGAGCCAGTCCAGCGCGCCCATCAGGGGCCGGGCGACGGCCGCGCCGGCCAGCAGGGCGTAGCCGGCGGCGCCGGCGACGGTGATCCACGAGGCGCCGCACACTGCGGCGAGGATCACCACGAGCAGCGCGCCCGCGGCGGCGAGGAACGGGGCGGAGCCGGAGGGGACGAGGCGACGGGTGACCCGGGCCACGGACTGCGCGAGGGGGCCGCTGTCGGTCAGGTCGGCCAGCGCGGCGGCGGCCCGGTCGGTGCGGCGCGCCTTGCGGGTCACCGAGCGCAGCAGGCGGCCGGCGGTGGTGTAGCAGGCGGCGACGGCGCAGCCGATCAGCAGCACCACGAAGGTGACGCGGGGCGTGGTCAGCGCGGTGAGCACGGCGATCATCAGCCAGCGTTCGCCGATCGGCAGGACGATCATGCGGCGGAGCCAGACCGTCCAGCCGAGGCCGTCCAGCTTGTCGGAGAGCGCCGCGGTGGGGCTGGTGTTGGCCTGGGCGTCGTGGTTGGCCTCGTTGAAGGAGAAGTCGACCACGTGCCGGCAGGTCTGCAGGATCATCGCGCCCAGGGCCAGCGCCCAGACGTCGTCCCCGCCGCGGGCGGCGCCCAGGGCGAGGCCCGCGTAGTAGGCGTACTCCTTGGCCCGGTCGAAGGTGGCGTCGAGCCAGGCGCCCAGCGTCGAGTACTGGAGCGAGTAGCGGGCGAGCTGCCCGTCCGCGCAGTCCAGGACGAACGAGGCGATGAGCAGGACGCCGGCCGCGACGAAGCCGCCGCGGGTGCCGGTGGCGGCGCAGGACGCCGCGATCAGCGCGGTGAGCAGCGAGGCGGTGGTGACCTGGTTGGGGGTCAGTCCCCGGCGGGCGCACCAGCGGGCGACGTACTTGGAGTAGGGGCTGATCAGGAAGGTCGTGACGAAGCCGTCGCGGGCCTTGACCGCGGAGCGCAGCCGGACCGACTCCTCGTCGACGGCGGCGAGGGCCTCACGGGTGGCGTGCCGGCTCTGCGGGTCCGCGGGGGTGGCCGCCACCAGGCTGCCCAGCTCGGGGCGGTGCACCTGCGCGCCGTCCGCCTCGAGGGCGGCGGCGAGCCGGTCGGCCAGCGTGCGGTCGGCGACGGTGGTGGCGTCACCGGGTGCGGGGGCGTCCCCCGCGTCCACGGCGGCGGAGCTGGCCCGGGCGACGGCCCGGGTGAGCGCCTGGCGCGCCTCCGGCTTCACCGAGACGGCGCCCTCGATCGCGGAAACCGGGAACCGTGGGTCGGTGAGACCCAGGCGCAGGGCGTGCAGGTGGCCCATGAACCGGGCGTCGACGAGGGCGACGCGGCGGTCGCCGGGGACGGCGGCGAGCTGCGCCTCCGTCTCACCCACGTCGGCGGCGGTCCGCACCTCGAATCCGAGGGATCCGAGATCGTCCGCCAAGGAAGATCCGGGAACCGGCGGACCGGTGACGATGGCGGTCGGCAACCGTACTCACTCCCTGGGTGCGGCGCTGCGGCGCGCCGGCGGCATACGTGGTGGCCCGCCCGGCGAGGCGGCCGGGGCGTGTCGGCAGAGGTTATCGGATCGCCGGACCTCCGCGATCACCGCCCGCCCGGCGGCAGGCCGGACGCGGGACGTTTGCGCAGGTCAAAGGATATGACAACGGTGTTCAGCGTCGCTTTGCCCCTGGCGACCGGAGGTAGTTGACTGGGGGCGGCAACGGTCGGCGGAAGGCTGCGTTCCCCTGTCACCCGGGGGCGGCGGCGATCACGGAGGGCGGTTTCCATGGGGGCCGGACACCAGCACGGGCACCACCACGGCGGGGGCGCGGGACCCGCCGCCACCGTGACCGCGGCGCACCGCGGCCGGTTGCGGGCGGCCCTGGCGATCACGCTCCTGGTGACCGCGGCCGAGGTGACCGGCGGCGTGCTCGCGGGCTCCCTCGCGCTGGTCGCGGACGCCGCCCACATGGCCACCGACGCGCTGGGGCTGGGCATGGCGCTCCTGGCGATCCGTTTCGCGGGCCGCCCGGCGAGCGGCCACCACACCTTCGGGCTGGCCCGCGCGGAGATCCTGGCGGCGCTGGCCAACTGTCTCCTGCTCTTCGGGGTGGGCGGTTACGTGGTGGTCGAGGCCGTCGGCCGGCTGCTGGAGCCGGCCGAGGTGGAGGGCGGCCTGACGCTGGTCTTCGGCGCGGTGGGCCTGGTGGCGAACCTGGTCTCGCTCCTGCTGCTGATGGGCGGCCGCAAGGAGAGCCTGAACGTGCGCGGCGCCTTCCTCGAGGTGGCCGCCGACGCGCTGGGGTCCGTGGCGGTGCTGGTCTCGGCCGCGCTGGTGCTGCTCACCGGGTGGCGGGCCGCCGACCCCGTCGCCTCCCTGGTGATCGCGCTGATGATCGTGCCGCGTGCCTGGCGGCTGCTGCGCGAGACGGTGGACGTGCTGCTGGAGGCCGCCCCGCGCGACGTCGACCTCGGCCGGCTGCGCGCGCACCTGCTGGCGCTGCCGGGTGTGGAGGACGTGCACGACCTGCACGTGTGGACGATCACCTCGGGGCTGCCGGTGCTGTCGGCGCACGTGGTGGTCGGGGCGGAGGCGCTGGAGGGCCGGGGACACGAGCGGATGCTGCGCGACCTGCAGTCCTGTCTGGGCTCGCACTTCGACGTGGAGCACTGCACCTTCCAGCTCGAACCGGCGGGCCACGCGGCGCACGAGGCGGGTTTGTGCCATTGACCGCGCTCCGGCGCGCGGGGTCCGGTCGGCGGTGCCGCGCCCGCGCCACGGGCTCACGTACGGCAGACTAGGGGTCATGCCGAGCACACCTGTGAAGACGACGACGGACGAGACCATCCTGCTGGAGCTGGTCGACGAGCAGGGCGTGACCATCGGCACGGAGGAGAAACTCACGGCGCACCAGGCGCCCGGTCTGCTGCACCGCGCGTTCTCCGTCTTCCTCTTCGACAACCGCGGGCGGCTGCTGCTGCAGCAGCGCGCGCTGGGCAAATACCACTCCCCCGGCGTGTGGTCCAACACCTGCTGCGGCCACCCCTACCCGGGCGAGGCGCCGTTCGCCGCTGCCGCGCGCCGCACCTTCGAGGAGCTGGGCGTCTCCCCGGCGCTGCTCGCCGAGGCGGGCACGGTCCGCTACAACCACCCGGACCCGGCCTCGGGCCTGGTGGAGCAGGAGTTCAACCACCTCTTCGTCGGCCTGGTCCGCGGCCGCCCGGACCCGGACCCTCAGGAGGTCGGCGACATCGCGTTCGTCACCCCCGAGGAGCTGGAGAAGCGGCACGACGCCGACCCCTTCTCGGCGTGGTTCATGACCGTGCTCGACGCGGCGCGCCCGGCGGTCCGCGAGCTCACCGGTCCTTCGGTCGGCTGGTAGCCGCCGTCGCCCCGCGGGCCGGCCGTCTCGAAGCGCCGGCCCGCTCCACGTGGCTCCGCCCGCTCCGGCACCGGACGGGCGGTCCCCGGGTGGCTGCCGCGCGGTCCTAGTGGCGGACGGGCGGGCAAAGCGGCAGGGCCGCCCAGATGATCTTTCCGCCCGCGGCGGTGTGCTCCACCTCGCAGGCCCCGCCGAACTCTCGGGTGGTCTCGCGCACCAGCAACAGGCCGCGGCCGCCGGTCCGACCGGTGTCGGCGATCAGCGCGGTGGGCCGGTAGGGGTGGTTGTCCTCGACGGAGACCCTGATCCACTCCGCGCCGACCGCGACCTCCACCGCCAGGACGGGCGACAGCAGAGCGGCGTGACGGACGGCGTTGGTGACCAGCTCCGAGACGATCAGGAGCAGGCCGTCGACCACCTCCTCGGCGGCCGGTACCCCCTGGCGGCGCAGCAGGTCCCGCACGGCGCGGCGGGCCTGCGGCACCGAGGCGTCCACGGCCGGGGCGGTGAACCTCCACACGCCTTCGTAGGGGGCGTGCGCCGCGGGGGGCGCTGCCGCCTCCACGGGGCCCTGTGGGCCCGGACCGTCTCCGCGCCCTGGGTCCTCCATCGTCCGGCCCCCACCCTCGTGCTCGACTGTCACCACACGTCGAGTGTGGGAACCGGCAGGTCACCGCCCGGACGCTGTCCAGAAAACGATCACTATCGACCGATGTCGACCGATGGGCGTATGCCAAAGGCGGTTGCACGATCGCTCCTGCGCGCCTTGGGAAGCTTCGCGAACTCTTCCGCTTATTGGGGCGGAACGTCCCCTCCTGCCCCGCGGCGCCCGTCCTGCGGACCGGTCCGCTCGCCCTCGGACACGTTCCGCTCCGCGTCCGAGCGGCCCGCGTAGTAGGCGTCGCCCCCGAGGCTGCGTCCGCGGTCGGCGCGTTCGGCCTCGGTCACCATCCCCACCACGTTGCGGCCGCCGAAGCCGGTGGCGATCAGCCCCAGTCCGTCGAAGAGCAGCGCCAGCGAGAAGAAGGTGCCCAGGACGTAGCGGCTGTCGCTC
Organism: Streptomyces sp. CO7; assembly: GCF_053474865.1. Lineage (NCBI taxonomy): Bacteria > Bacillati > Actinomycetota > Actinomycetes > Kitasatosporales > Streptomycetaceae > Streptomyces > Streptomyces sp. CO7. The sequence continues at coordinate 1,369,605 of NZ_JBRIOU010000002.1, read as the reverse complement.
GGCCAGGAGTTCAGCACCAGGATGCCCAGCAGGAGGCCGAACGCGCCCTGCACCAGGGTCCAGCCGAACTGCGGCCCGCGCACCACGAGACTGCCGACGATGCGGAACACCCCGCCGGTGAGGAACAGCAGCGCCGCGAACAGGGTCAGTGAGACGGCCGCCGCGTCGGGCCGCACGAGGATCACCACGCCGGCCGCGATGTTCAGGGCGGCGACCACCACGCCCAGCCAGAAGAAACCGGTGCCCCGGGCCTGCACCGCGTGCCCGAGGCCCACCACGCCGCCGATCAGCAGCAGCCAGCCGAACAGCAGCATGCTGGTGAGGGTCGCCAGGCCCGTGTAGACGAGGCCGACGACCCCGGCGATCACCAGCGCCACGCCGAGGACGGCCAGCCAGCCGAAGCTCCGGTTGATCCGCGTCCGCTCGTCCTTCGCCCTGATCCTGCTCATCACGGCCTCCTCGCCGGGTGTCCCTCGTGCCCGGCCGAGTACCCAGCCCGCCGGTACCATCCGCGGCATGCCCCATCTGTCGCACAGCGTCGCCGACGGCGTCGCCACCGTCCTGATCAGCCACCCCGAGCGGCGCAACGCCATGACCGACGCGATGTGGCGGGCGCTGCCGCCGCTGCTGGAGACGCTGGCGCTCGACGACGCCGTACGGGTCCTGGTGCTCACGGGCGAGGGGGCCACCTTCTGCGCGGGCGCGGACATCTCAGGACTGCGTGACACCGCGGAGGTGGCGCAGCGGCTCTCGCTGGAGGCGGAGGAGGCGCTGGCCGCGTTCCCGAAGCCGACGCTCGCGGCGGTGCGCGGCCACTGCGTGGGCGGCGGCACCCAGCTGGCGGCCGCCTGCGACCTGCGGTTCGCCGAGGAGGGCGCGCTCTTCGGGGTGACCCCGGCCAAGCTGGGGATCGTCTACCCGTCCTCCTCCACCCGGCGGCTGGTGTCGCTGGTGGGACCCTCGGGCGCGAAGTACCTGCTGTTCTCCGGGGAGCTGGTCGACGGGGAGCGGGCCCTGCGGACCGGTCTGGTGGACGAGCTGCTGCCGGCCGGGCGGCTCGCGGCCCGGGTCGAGGAGTTCACCCGCATCCTGGTCTCCCGTTCGCGGCTCACCCAGGCGGCGGCGAAGGAGTTCGCCGACGGGCGCACCGACCGGGACGCCCACTGGGCCGCGGCGGCGCGCGCGAGCAGGGATCTCGAGGAGGGCGTCGCCGCCTTCCTGGAGCGCCGCGGCGCCTCCTTCACCTGGCCCCGCTGACCGGCCGCCCGGCACGTTCCGGAAACGATCAGGCATGTCCGTGGCGAGGCCGGTTACCTGTAGGTTCCCCGGCGCAGGGACTTCCGGCCGGGCAGAGCGAGGGAAGGTGACCAACGTGTTCCGAGCTGTCGCGGACGTTCTCCGTCAGATCGGCAGTGCCATCGCCACCGTGGTGACGCTGCCCTTCCGAGCCGTCGCCCGTCTCTTCGGCGGTGCCTCCTCCACGGCGCACGGTCGTCGCGCCTGAGCGCGCGCACCCCGTCGTGAGCGTGCCATGAGCGCCCCTGTGCGCGCCTCGTGAGCGCGAGAAACGCGCGAAGGCCCGGCCCCTGCGGCCGGGCCTTCGCGCGTCCGCGCGCGCCCTGACCTCCGTCGCCCGCACGCCCTGACCGCCGTCGTCCGCGCGACCTGCCAGAATTGCCGCGCAACCTCGAGGCTTCAGAAGGCGGTACGGGATCGTGACGACACCCCTGGCAGCGTCCATCGAAGGCAGGATCGCCGAGGAACTCGGCGTACGGGAGCGGCAGGTCCAGGCCGCGGTGGATCTCCTGGACGGCGGGTCGACGGTGCCGTTCGTCGCCCGCTACCGCAAGGAGGCGACCGACGGGCTGGACGACGCCCAGCTGCGCACCCTGGAGGAGCGGCTGCGCTACCTGCGGGAGCTCGAGGAGCGCCGCACCGCCGTCCTGGAGTCGGTGCGCGAGCAGGGCAAGCTCACCGAGGAGCTGGAGACCCGCATCCGGGAGGCCGAGACCAAGGCCCGCCTGGAGGACATCTACCTGCCCTTCAAGCCGAAGCGGCGGACCAAGGCGCAGATCGCCCGCGAGGCCGGGCTGGAACCGCTGGCCGAGGGGCTGCTCACCGACCCGTCGGTGGAGCCGCTCGCCGCCGCGGCCGCGTTCGTCGACGCGGACAAGGGCGTCGCCGATCCGCAGGCCGCGCTGGACGGGGCCCGGGCGATTCTCACCGAGCGGTTCTCCGAGGACGCCGACCTGATCGGCGAGCTGCGCGAGCGGATGTGGACGCGGGGCCGTCTGGTCTCGAAGGTGCGGGAGGGCAAGGAGGAGGCCGGCGCGAAGTTCTCCGACTACTTCGACTTCGCCGAGCCGTTCGCCGAGCTGCCCTCGCACCGGGTGCTGGCGCTGCTGCGCGGCGAGAAGGAGGAGGTCCTCGACCTCGTCCTGGAGCCCGAGGAGCCGGTGGAGGGCCCCTCGTCCTTCGAGGGGATCGTCGCCCACCGCTTCGGCGTCGCCGACCGTGGCCGCCCGGGCGACAAGTGGCTGAAGGACACCGTGCGCTGGGCCTGGCGGACCAGGATCCTGGTGCACCTGGGCATCGACCTGCGGCTGCGGCTGCGCACCGGCGCCGAGGACGAGGCGGTGCGGGTGTTCGCCGCCAACCTGCGCGACCTGCTGCTGGCCGCGCCGGCCGGCACCCGCGCCACGCTCGGCCTGGACCCGGGGTTCCGCACCGGAGTCAAGGTGGCCGTGGTGGACTCCACGGGCAAGGTCGTCGCCACCGACGTGGTCCACCCGCACGTGCCGGCCAACCGGTGGGACGAGGCGATCGCCAAGCTGGCCCGGCTGGCGAAGCAGCACGCCGTCGAGCTGATCGCCATCGGCAACGGCACGGCCTCCCGGGAGACCGACAAGCTCGCCGGCGACCTGATCGCCCGGCACCCGGAGCTGAACCTGACCAAGGTGATGGTCTCGGAGGCGGGCGCCTCGGTGTACTCGGCCTCCGCCTTCGCCTCGCAGGAGCTGCCGGAGATGGACGTGTCGCTGCGCGGCGCGGTCTCCATCGCGCGGCGGCTGCAGGACCCGCTGGCCGAGCTGGTGAAGATCGACCCCCGGTCGATCGGCGTCGGCCAGTACCAGCACGACCTGTCCGAGGTGAAGCTGTCCCGTTCGCTGGACGCGGTGGTCGAGGACTGTGTGAACGGCGTCGGCGTGGACGTCAACACGGCCTCCACCCCGCTGCTGGCCCGGGTCTCGGGCATCTCCTCCTCGCTGGCCGAGAACATCGTCCGCCACCGTGACGAGAACGGGCCGTTCCGTTCGCGGTCGGAGCTGAAGAAGGTGGCGCGGCTCGGGCCCAAGGCGTACGAGCAGTGCGCGGGCTTCCTGCGGATCCGCGGCGACGACCCGCTGGACGCCTCCAGCGTCCACCCGGAGGCGTACCCGGTGGTGCGCCGGATGGTGAAAACGACGGGGCAGGAGGTGGCCTCGCTGGTCGGCAACACCTCGGTGCTGCGGTCGCTGCGCCCCGAGCAGTTCGTGGACGACACCTTCGGTCTGCCGACGGTGACCGACATCCTGAAGGAGCTGGAGAAGCCCGGGCGCGACCCGCGGCCCGCCTTCCGCACCGCCAGCTTCAAGGACGGCGTGGAGAAGATCTCCGACCTGGAGCCGGGGATGATCCTGGAGGGCGTGGTCACCAACGTGGCCGCCTTCGGCGCCTTCGTCGACGTCGGCGTGCACCAGGACGGCCTGGTGCACGTCTCGGCGATGTCGCGCACCTTCGTCAAGGACCCGCGGGACGTGGTGAAGCCGGGTGACATCGTCCGGGTGAAGGTGCTGGACGTCGACATCCCGCGCAAGCGGATCTCGCTGACGCTGCGGCTGGAGGACGAGAAGACCGCGGAGCGTCCGGCCCGCGGCGAGCGGCAGCAGCAGCGCGGCGGGCAGCGTCCGCCGCAGCAGCGCCGGGCGAAGGAGGGCCGGGCGAAGGAGGGCCGGGGCGGCGGCGGGGACGGCCGCCGCGCCCAGCCGCCCGCCGACAGCGCGATGGCGGACGCCCTGCGCCGCGCGGGCCTGCTCTGACCCTCGCCGCAGAGTGAGCCCGCCGGGAGCGGGGGCGGTTCCCGCGCCGCCGGGTGACGCCGTGGCCGGGGCGGCTCTCGCTCCGGGCGGCGGGTGACGGTACGGCTGTGCGGCTCAGGCGCCGGGCGGCGCGGGACGCCGAGGGCCGGTGCGGCCTCGGCGCCACGGGTTGGGCCGCCCGGGCCGGGGCGCTGCCGGTGTGGCCCAGGCTCTGTGCCGGTTCCGGCGCGGGGCCGGGGCGGCTCCCGCGTCGGCCGACGGGTGTCCATGGCGGCGCATTCGGGGCAGCGCGTCCTCGGGCCCGGTGTCAGTGCGGGACGGGCGCGACGCGGACCTCGCCCGAGGTGCGGGCGACCAGGAAGGCGTCGCCCCGCACCGCGCCGGGGTCCAGCGGGAGCCGGTGGCTGCCCCGGGACAGCACGTCGTCGAAGGCGATGTGCTCGTGGGTGCGGCGGAGCCGGTCCATGCGGTAGACGGTGAGGCCCACACGGCAGTCGGAGCTGACCTCGACCACCGCCTCGCGGTCCGTCGCCCGCAGCGCGGCGAGCCGGCGCCGGTCCTCCGGGCGCCGGTCCAGCGCCTCCTCGGTCTGGGCCACCAGCAGCGGGATCACCGGGGCGAGTCCGTCGACGTAGGCCACCTCCGCCCCCGCCC
>NZ_JBRIOU010000002.1:1363003-1364772 GCF_053474865.1 Streptomyces sp. CO7 | reverse complement strand
CGTCCGAACGCCACCACCCCGTAGGCGCGCAGTTCCTCGGGCGGCACCTCGGCCGGGTCGTCGCCTATGTCGGCCCCTATGCCGATGGAACGCAGGGCGGCGGCGAGCTTGTTGAGCACGGCGGCCCGCGCGCCGATCAGCAGCACCCTGCGGCCCCGCGCCTCGGTACGGGCGGACTCCAGGAGGCCGGTCAGGGCCTCGCGGTACTCCGCCCCGCGGAAACGGAAGGGTCCGAGACCGTGGTAGCCGTTGAGCCGCAGGTCGGGACGCTCGTCGCTCTGCCAGGCGAAGTCGCGCCACACGTAGTCCTCGCCCTGTCGTTCGATGACCGCGGTGACCGCCCCGCAGGCGAGGTCGGCGCACTCGGGGCAGCCGTAGACGAGGTACCGCCCGTCGGGCAACGGGGCCGGCGCCTCCAGCAGCAGCGCGCGCACCTGCTCGGCGAAGATGACCGGCGGCACGTCGGCGGCGAGCGGGGAGACCGCGTCCAGGTCCGCGAGGCGGAAGAGCAGCGGACGCCCGTCGACGACGAAGTCGGTGAAGTCCCGGTGGGTGACGTGCGCCCCGCCGGCGAGGACCGCGCCCGCGCGGGTCGCGGGGGCGAGGGCGAAGGACGCGTGCGTCGCGTGCTCGGCAGCCATGGTCCGAGTATTCCCACAGTGCGGGCGCCCTGTTCCCGGTCCCTGGCATTCCGTTACGGTCCGCGGATGGAACGGGATCGGCACGGTGAAGTGATCGTCGTCGGCGGCGGCGTCATCGGCCTGACCACGGCCGTGGTGCTGGCGGAGAGCGGCCGTCGGGTGAGGCTGTGGGACCGGGGCTCCGCGCTGCCGGCCGCCTCGGAGGTGGCGGGCGGCCTGTGGTGGCCGTACCGGATCGAGCCCGAGGAGCGGGTCGGCGACTGGTCGCTGGTGTCCTACGAGGTGTACGCCGCGCTGGCCGCCCGGCCGGAGGAGACCGGGGTGCGCATGGTGGCGGGCGTCCACGGCGGTGCCTTCCTCGGCGAGCTCGGCCCCTGGGCCGCACGGGTTCCCGGGCTGCGGGAGGCGACGCCGGGCGAATGTCCTGGTGGTGGCCTGTGGGCGCGGGTGCCGCTGATCGACATGCGGGTCCATCTGCCCTGGCTGCGGGAACGTTTCCGCACGGCGGGCGGGGAGGTGGAACGGCGGGAGGCGCGCTCGCTGGACGAGCCGGCCGCCGAGGCGCCCGTGGTGGTGAACGCGACCGGGCTCGGGGCGCGGGAACTGGTGCCGGACGGTTCGGTCCATCCCGTGCGGGGGCAGCTGGTGGTCGTGGAGAACCCGGGGGTGGACACCTGGCTGACCTCGGTCGCCGACGACCGGGAGGGGTCCACGTACTTCCTGCCGCAGCCCGGGCGGCTGCTGCTCGGAGGGACGGCGGAGGTGGGCGACTGGTCGACCGAGCCGGACCCCGCGACCGCCGAGGCGATCGTGGCACGGTGCGCGGCGGTGCGGCCGGAGATAGCAGGCGCGCGGGTGCTGGAGCACCGGGTCGGGCTGCGGCCCGCGCGGCCGTCGGTGCGCCTCGAGCGGGAGACCCGCGCCGGGGGGCGTGTGCTGGTGCACAACTACGGCCACGGCGGCGCGGGCGTCACCGTCGCCTGGGGCTGCGCCCACGAGGCGGCAGCCCTGGCGGGGTGACGGGGCGGTTCCGGGACCGGCCACCCCTCGCGGGCCTCACGACTCCCCGCCCCGGTTCCGGCGCCGGGGAGTCGTCCTCGGTGGCGGCGTGGTCGGACAGGCGGGCGG
>NZ_JBRIOU010000002.1:1352879-1362903 GCF_053474865.1 Streptomyces sp. CO7 | reverse complement strand
GGGTCAGCCTTCCAGCAGGGAGTGTCCGAGGGGCGTGAGGCTGTGCAGGACCGCCGTCCCGGTACGGACGGTGTCGACCAGCCCCGCCGCTCGCAGGACCGCCGCGTGCCCACTGGCCGCCGCGAGCGAGACGCAGGCGCGCTCGGCGAGCGCCGTCGTGGTGGCCGGGGACCGCAGCAGCCCGAGCACGTGGGCCCGGGTGCGGCCGAGCAGCGCCGCGAGCGCCTCCGGCCGGCCGTCGTCGGCGGCGGCGCCGTCGGCCCGGTCGTGCAGGGGATAGACCAGGACGGTCGGCGCCTCGGGGCGGTACATCACCATCGGCCCGGTCGTGAACCACGACGGCAGGAGCAGCAGCCCTCGCCCGCAGAGGGGAACGTCGTACGTCGAGGGCGAGGGCAGGTGCAGTGTCGGCGGCTGCCACCGCCAGGTCGTGCCCAGCGTCGTCAACAGGGCGTCGACACCGCCACGGAGCAGCATCTCCGACCGCAGCGCGCGGTCGGCGAGGGTGTCGCGACGGATCCGGGGCCAGAGCGGCTCGACGTGCGTCTCGAAGTAGCGGCGGGTGTCCTCGCGCAGGGCGCGGGTCGCGGCCGAAGGGCCCTGCGCGAGCCGGCGCGCCCAGCGGCCGGGCCGGTCCGGACCGCTGTGCCGGCCGGAGGCGTCCGGGACACCGAGGTCGAGCGCCAGCCGCTCCGGGGGCGTCGACGCGGCCGCGTCCAGGCCCTCCGCGAAGTCGTGCGCCGCGGGCTGGAGCAGGAAGTCGGGTAAGAACCCGTCCTCGGCGACCAGTTCCGCGAGCACACCGGCCCGGGCGGCGGCGCCTGGACGCAGGGACCGGTGCCACTCCCGGGCGGCGGACCGCGGACGGTGCGGGGGCACGAGCCCTCGGCCCACGCCTCCCCGGGCCCCGAGGCGCAGGCTGAGCCGCACGCTCAGGGCGGTTTCGGACAGGGCGTTGGCCGCCGGAGCCAGCGTGATCCGGCGCAGGTCGTCGGCGGTGAAGTGAAGACGGATCATGCCGGCCGATTATCCGCCCGGCGGAGCCTTTCACCCAGGGGTGAAAGGCAGTGTGTTCCGCGCGCGAAGCCCGCACGCTCCTTCCGACCGGCTCCTTCCCGCCGCCGGCCCTGGTCCCGCCGCTCGCCCGCCGGGCCGATGCCCCGTTCCCACCGCCACATCCCCCGGAGGTCACGCCGATGCGCCGCGTTCCCGCCCGAACAGCCTGCCTCGCAGCCGCGCTCCTGCTCGCGACCCTCACCGGCGCTCCCGCCCCGGCCGTCGCACGGGACCTGCCGGACACCTACGTCGTCTCCCGGGAGGACGGCGTCCTGCCCGAGGGGATCACCGTCACCCCGAACGGCACGATGTTCGTCTCGTCCGACGGCCTGGGCACCCTGTACCGGGGCCGTGTCGGCGACCCGGACCTGAAGCCGTTCCCGGCGCGCGGACTGGAGGGACGCTCCAGCACCCTCGGCGTCCACACCGACCGGCGCGGCCGTGTCCTGTCCGTCGGGGGCGCGACGTTGACGGTCCACGACCGTCACGGACGGCTCCTCACAAGCCGTACCGCTCAGGCGGGACCGCTCGGCGCCCCCCGCCTCAACGACCTGGCCGTGACGAAGGACGCGGTGTACGTGACCGACTGGGACAACCCCGTCATCCACCGTGCGGAGATCCGGGGCTCCACGCTGGGCCCCCTCGAACCCTGGCTGGACATCCGCTCCGCGTTCCCGCAGTTCCCGGCCCGCTACTGGCTCCTGAACGGCATCGTGGCCGACGGGTCCGGCTCCACGCTCCTCGTGGCCTCGAACGGCACCGAGGCCGTGTGGCGGGTCGACACCGACGACAAGGAGGTCGCCCCGCTCGACCTCGGGGACCAGTCCTTCGGCGCCGACGGCATGGTGCTGCGCGGCCGGACGCTCTACGCGGTGCTCAACTACGGAGCCCCGCACGGCGTCTACATCGCCCGCCTCGACGCCGAGTTGCGGACGGGCACGGTGACCCACCGCCTCACCGGCGGGGAGCTCGATCTCCCCACCACGCTCGCGGTGCACGGCTGCCGTCTCTACGTGGTCAACAGCCAGAACGACGAGCCGCCGGGCCGTCCCCCGTACACCGTGACCGCCCTCGCCGACCCCACCTGCGGCGACACCCCTTGATTCTGGATCCTCGGTGACGACCGAACGGCCCGGGCCCCGCACGTCTCCGCCGGGGTCCGGGCCGTGGGGCGGCGTCAGATCGGGGAGTCTTCGGCGACCGTGGAGCCCGAGGCGGGGCCGTTGCCCTGGGCGGGGCGGACCTGCAGCTCGAAGTCGCCGTCGAACTTCCGGTAGCCGGTGACCACCGCGTCCTCCAGCGCCTCGCTGGCCGCCTCCTCCCGCAGCATCAGCGGGTCGCGCCGCAGGTCCCGCATGAGCGCCCAGCAGATTCCGATCATCACCAGCACAAAGGGCGCCGCGGCGAGGATGGTGAGGTTCTGCAGCCCGGTGAGGGCGTCCCCCTTGCCGCTGCCGACCAGCAGCATGATCGCGGCCACCGCGCCGGTGACCACGCCCCAGAAGACCACCAGCGGCTTCTGCGGCTCCAGCGCGCCGCGCTGCGACAGCGTGCCCATCACGATCGAGGCGGCGTCCGCGCCGGAGACGAAGAAGATCGCGACCAGGATCATCACCAGCAGCGAGGTGGCCGTGGCGATCGGGTACTCCCGCAGCACCGCGAAGAGCCGCCCCTCGACCGTGGACGCGTCGCCGAGCATGTCGCGGGACTGGAGCTGCATGGCGGAGCCGCCGAAGATGGCGAACCAGATCAGGCTGACCGTGCTGGGGACCAGGATGACGCCGCCGATGAACTGGCGGATGGTGCGGCCGCGGCTGATGCGGGCGATGAACATGCCGACGAAGGGCGTCCAGGAGATCCACCACGCCCAGTAGAAGACGGTCCAGCTGGACAGCCACTCGTCGACGGTCGCTCCCCCGCTGATCTCGGTGCGCCCGGCCAGCTCCGGCAGGTCGCCCAGGTAGGCGAAGAGCGAGGTGGGCACCAGGTCGAGGATCACGATGGTGGGACCGGCCACGAAGACGAAGACCGCGAGCACCAGCGCCAGGACCATGTTGGTGTTGGAGAGCCACTGGATGCCGCGTTCGACGCCGGAGACGGCGGACAGGACGAAGGCCAGGGTCAGCACGGCGATGATGGAGACGAGCAGCCCGGTGCCGGCCTTCTCCAGCCAGCCGACCTCCTGCATGCCGGAGCCGATCTGCAGGGTGCCGAGGCCGAGGGAGGCGGCGGAGCCGAACACCGTGGCGACGATGGCCAGGATGTCGATGACCCGGCCGACGGCCCCCTCGGCGTGCCGGCGCCCGATGAGCGGGGTGAAGACCGAGCTGATGGTCTGCCGGCGCTTCTTGCGGAAGGTGCTGTAGGCGATGCCGAGGCCCACCACCGCGTAGATGGCCCACGGGTGCAGGGTCCAGTGGAAGAGGGTGGTCGCCATGGCGGTCGACATGCGCTCGCCGACGCTGCCGGGCCGGGTGCCGGGCGGGGCGTCGACGAAGTGGGCCAGCGGTTCGCTGACGCCCCAGAACATCAGGCCGATGCCCATGCCGGCGCTGAACATCATGGCGATCCAGGAGACCGTGCGGAACTCCGGCTTCTCGTGCTCCGAGCCCAGGTGGATGCGGCCGTAGCGGCTGATCGCCAGCCAGAGGGCGAAGATCACGAAGCAGGAGGCGGCCAGCACGAAGGCCCAGCCGCAGTTGTGGATCAGCTCGCCGAGGAGCGTCCCGGAGACGTCCTCCAGGGAGTCCGTGCCGAACGCGCCCCACAGGACGAAGGAGAGGGTCAGTGCCGCGGTCACCCCGAAGACCACCCGGTCGGTGCCCTGGTGCTGAGGACCGGGCAGGCCGGCCTCGGTGCCGGGCAGGGAGCCCTTGTGGTGGTGTTGCGAGGGGTCGGGAACGTCTTGCGACACTGCGGCACCTTTCGCCGAGCGGATCTTGGTCTGGTTCCGCTACGCAGCTACCACATATCCCGCGTTTCTCACCTGCGTAATCCTGGGGTCGCTCCCCGTGTGCGGCCGGGCGGGGCGTCCCGGCCGCACACGGGGCGGGTCAGCCCCGCTTCCGGGCCGGTGCCCCGGCGTCCTCCGGGTGGGTGACACGGCGCCGGACGGCGAACCAGCCGGCCACCAGGGCGGCGGCGATGACCGGGATCAGCAGCAGCGTCCTGCGCCCGACCTCCGGGTCGCCCCACATCAGGGCGAGCACGGCGACCAGGAAGGCGATGGTGACGATCTCCGTCACCGGGCTGCCCCACAGGCGGAAGGCGGGCCGGGTCAGCAGTCCGGCCCTGGCCCGTCGGACGAACACCAGGTGGCAGATCATGATGATCACCCAGGTGCTGATGATGCCCAGCGAGGCCACGTTGAGCACGATCTCGAAGGCCTGCCCGGGCATCAGGAAGTTGAGGCCCACACCCAGCACGCAGACCGCGCCGGTGAGCAGGATGCCGCCGTAGGGCACCTGGTTGCGGTTCATCACGCCGGTGAACCGCGGCGCGGAGCCGGCCGCCGCCATGGAGCGCAGGATGCGGCCGGTGGAGTACAGGCCCGAGTTCAGCGAGGACATCGCGGCGGTGAGCACGACCAGGTTCATCACGTCGCCGGCCGCGGGCACGCCGATGCGGGAGAGCACGGTGACGAACGGGCTCTCGTCGCCCGAGTAGGCCGAGCCGGGCAGCAGCAGTGCGAGCAGCACCACGGAGCCGACGTAGAAGAGGCCGACCCGCCACATGATCGAGTTCACCGCGCGCGGGACGACCTTGCGGGGCTCCGCCGTCTCGCCGGCCGCCGTCCCGACCAGTTCCAGGGAGGCGTAGGCGAAGACCACGCCCTGCATCACCAGGACGACGGGCAGGACGCCGTGCGGGATCAGCCCGCCGTTGTCGGTGATCACCGACAGGCCCGGGGTGGTGCCGCCGACGTCGTGTCCGGCGACCAGCAGGAAGATGCCGACCAGCATGAAGAGCACCAGGGTCGCGACCTTGACGATGGCGAACCAGAACTCCATCTCGCCGAAGTACTTCACCGAGATCAGGTTGGCGGTCAGGACGACCGCGAGCGCGGCCAGGGCCAGCACCCACTGCGGGATGTCGGAGAACAGGCTCCAGTAGTGCGTGTAGAGCGCCACCGCGGTGATGTCGGCGATACCGGTCGTGGACCAGTTGACGAAGTACATCCAGCCGGCGACGTAGGCGCCCTTCTCGCCGAGGAACTCCCGGGCGTAGGAGACGAAGGAGCCCGAGGAGGGGCGGTAGACGACGAGTTCGCCGAGCGCCCGCACCACGAAGAAGGCGAAGACGCCGCAGACGAGGTAGGCCAGGGCGAGGGCGGGGCCGGCGCTCTGCAGGCGGCCGCCGGCGCCGAGGAAGAGACCGGTGCCGATCGCCCCGCCGATGGCGATCATGTTGATGTGCCGGGCCTTGAGGTCCTTGCTGTAACCGGCGTCCCCGGCGTCCGTGGGGGGTTCGGCGCCCGGGCCGGTGGCCGCCGGGCCGTCGAGGGGCTTCGTGACCGTGGCGGTCGCGACGTCCTTGCTCACGCGTGTTCCACTCTGTTGCTCCCCGGTGCGCTGGTGGCGCGGGGGTCGGATGGTGCGCGGCCCGCCACCAGCGCTTTTGGCGTCCTACGGAGTGCGGGCCGGGAGTGAATGTCTCATTCCGCATGCCGATGCGCAGTGGCGGAGTTCACATCGCGTCTTTCGCAGTGGTGGTGAGACAGCAATACTGTTGCGCATGAGGACCGACACCCAGGGGCCCACGCTCACGGTCGACGAGCTGGCCGCGCGCGCCGGCGTGACGGTCCGGACCGTGCGCTTCTACGGCACGCGCGGGCTGCTGCCGCCGCCCGAGATCGGCCCCCGGCGGGTCGGCCGGTACGGGCCGGAGCATCTGGCGCGCCTGGCGCTGATCGAGGAGCTGCAGCGGCAGGGCATGACGCTGGCCGGCATCGAACGTCACCTGCGCGGCCTGCCGGACGACGTGACCGCCCACGACCTGGCCCTGGAGCGGGCCGTGGTGGCCTCCTGGGCCCCGGAGAACGTCGAGACGCTGGACCGCGCGGGCCTGGAGCGCCTGGCCGGGCGCCCGCTGGACGACCAGGACCTCGAGCGGCTGGTCGAGCTGGACGTGGTGGACCGCGAGGGTGAGGACGCCTTCCGGGTGGACACCGGTCTGCTGCGCCTGTGCGTGGAGGTGCTGGACATGCCGTTCGCCCAGGAGACGTTGCTGGAGGCGCGCGCGGTGCTCACCGAGCACTCCCGGTCCGCCGCCCAGGCGCTGTCCGGGCTGCTGCGCGAGGCCTCGGCCGAGCAGGACGCGGAGTCGGTGCGGTCGCTGTCGGCGCACATGCAGCCGCTGGTGGTGCAGGCGCTGCTGACCGCCTTCCAGCGGTCGCTGCGCCAGGAACTGCTCAGCTGGCTCGGCGGCCGGCCCTGAGAGCGGGGCCGGCCGCCGGCGCGGGGGTCAGCGCGCGTCGGTGAAGACCTCGCCCTTCTCCGCCTTCTCCACCAGCAGCGCGGGCGGCTGGAACCGGTCGCCGTACTTCTCGGCCAGCTCGCGGGCCCGGGCCACGAAGCCCGGCAGGCCGCCCGGGTAGCCGTTGACGTACTGGAGCACACCGCCGGTCCAGGCCGGGAAGCCGATGCCCATGATGGAGCCGATGTTGGCGTCGGCCACCGAGGTGAGGACGCCCTCCTCGATCAGCCTCACGGTGTCCAGGGCCTCCGAGAACAGCATGCGCTCCTGCATGTCCTCGAAGGGGATCCGGTGGCCCGGCTCGGTGAAGTGCTCGCGCAGACCCGGCCACAGGCCGGCCCGCTTGCCGTCCACGTAGTCGTAGAAGCCGGCGCCGCCGCTGCGGCCGGTGCGGCCGAACTCGTCGACCATCCGGTCCACCACGGCCTCGGCCGGGTGGGAGACCCAGGTGCCGCCGGCCGCCTCGACCGCCTCCCTGGTCTCCTTGCGGATCTTGCGCGGCAGGGTGAGGGTCAGCTCGTCCATCAGGCTGAGCACCTTGGCGGGGTAGCCGGCCTGCGCGGCCGCCTGCTCCACGGAGGCGGGCTCGATGCCCTCGCCGACCATGGCGACGCCCTCGTTGATGAAGTGGCCGATGACGCGGGAGGTGAAGAAGCCGCGGGAGTCGTTGACCACGATCGGCGTCTTGCGGATCTGGCGGACCAGGTCGAAGGCCCGGGCGAGGGCCTCGTCGCCGGTGCGGGCGCCCCTGATGATCTCCACCAGCGGCATCTTGTCGACCGGGGAGAAGAAGTGCAGGCCGATGAAGTCGGCCTGGCGCTCGACGCCCTCGGCGAGCTCGGTGATGGGCAGGGTGGAGGTGTTGGAGCACAGCAGCGCGTCGGGGGCGACGACGTCCTGGATCTCCTGGAAGACCTTGTGCTTGAGGCCGGTGTCCTCGAAGACCGCCTCGATCACCGCGTCGCAGCCCGCCAGGTCCTGGACGTCGGCGGTCGGGGTGATGCGGGCCAGCAGGGCGTCCGCCTTCTCCTGGGTGGTGCGGCCGCGGGAGACGGCCTTGGCGCACAGCGCCTCGGAGTAGGCCTTGCCCTTGGCGGCGGCCTCGGCGGAGACGTCCTTGAGGACGACCTCGATGCCGGCCATGGCGCAGGAGTAGGCGATGCCGGCGCCCATCATGCCCGCTCCGAGCACGGCGACCTTGGTGACCTTGCGCGGCTCGACGCCCTGGGGGCGGTTGGCGCCGGAGTTGACGGCCTGCAGGTCGAAGAAGAACGCCTGGGTCATGTTCTTCGCGGTCTGTCCCGCGGCCAGCTCCGCGAAGTAGCGGGACTCGATCACCTGGGCGGTCTCGAAGTCGACCTGGGACCCCTCGATCGCGGCGGCCAGGATGGCGCGCGGGGCCGGGTAGGGGGCGCCGTTGGTCTGCTTGCGCAGGTTGGCCGCGAAGGCCGGCAGGTTGGCGGCGAACTTCGGGTTCGACGGGGAGCCGCCGGGGATGCGGTAGCCCGGCAGGTCCCAGGGCTGGGCGGACTCGGCGTGGGCGTCGATGAAGGCGCGGGCCCGGGCGGTCATCTCCTCCGGGGTGTCCACCACCTCGTCGACCAGGCCGTTGTCCAGGGCGCGGCGCGGGCTGTACTGGGTGCCCTGGAGCAGCACCTTCAGCAGGGCGTCGGTGATGCCGAGCTTGCGGACGGTGCGTACCACGCCGCCGCCGCCCGGCAGCAGGCCCAGGGTCACCTCGGGCAGGCCGATCTTGGAGCCGGGGGCGTCGAGGGCGACCCGGTGGTGGCAGGTGAGGGCGATCTCGTAGCCGCCGCCGAGGGCGGCGCCGTTGATCGCGGCGACGACCGGCTTGCCGAGGGTCTCGATGCGGCGCAGGTCGCGCTTCATCTCCAGTCCGCCCTCGAAGAGGTCGTGGGCCGTCTCCGGGGTGACCTTGATGAGCTCGCGCAGGTCGCCGCCGGCGAAGAAGGTCTTCTTGGCGGAGGTGATCACGACGCCGCGGATCGAGTCCTTCTCGGCCTCGAGGCGATCGGCGACGGCGCGCAGCGCCTCGCGGAACGCCTGGTTCATGGTGTTGGCGGACTGGCCGGGGGCGTCCAGGACGAGCGTGACGACGCCGGTCTCGTCCTTCTCCCAGCGGATGGCGGTGCTGTCGGTCATGACGGGGGTCTCTCCGTTGGATTCGTGAGGTCTCGTGGTTCCGCCGGGCTGGGTCAGAGGCGTTCGACGACGGTGGCGATGCCCATGCCGCCGCCGACGCAGAGGGTGGCCAGGCCGTAACGCTTGTCCTGCCGCTCCAGTTCGTCGATCAGGGTGCCGAGGATCATCGCGCCGGTCGCGCCGAGCGGGTGGCCGAGTGCGATGGCGCCGCCGTTGACGTTGACCTTGTCCAGGGAGAGCCCCATGTCCTTGACGTAGCGCAGGACGACGGCGGCGAAGGCCTCGTTGATCTCGACCAGGTCGATGTCGTCGATGGTCAGGCCGGCCTTGGCGAGCGCCTTGCGGGAGGCGGGGGCGGGGCCGGTGAGCATGATGGTGGGCTCGGAGCCGGAGACGGCGACGGAGACGATGCGGGCGCGCGGGGTGAGGCCGTACCGCTCGCCGGTCTCCTTGTTGCCGACGGCGACCAGGGCGGCGCCGTCGACGATGCCGGAGGAGTTGCCCGCGTGGTGGACGTGGTCGATGGCCTCGACCCAGTGGTACTTCTGCAGGGCGACGGCGTCGAAGCCGCCCATGTCGCCGATCGCGGCGAAGGAGGGCTTCAGCTTCGCGAGGGAGTCGGCGGTGGTGCCGGGGCGCATGAACTCGTCGTGGTCCAGCACGGTGAAGCCGTTGCGGTCCTTGACCGGGACGACGGACCGCTTGAAGCGGCCCTCCTTCCAGGCGGTGGCGGCCCGCTCCTGGGAGAGCGCCGCGTACTCGTCGCACTCGCGGCGGGAGAAGCCCTCCAGGGTGGCGATCAGGTCGGCGCTGATGCCCTGGGGGACGAAGTCGGTCTCCAGGCTGGTCATCGGGTCCATCGCCCAGGCGCCGCCGTCCGAGCCCAGCGGGACGCGGGACATGGACTCCACGCCGCCCGCCAGGACCAGGTCCTCCCAGCCGGAGCGGACCTTCATGGCGGCCATGTTGACGGCCTCGAGACCGGAGGCGCAGAAGCGGTTCTCCTGCACGCCGGCGACGGTGTCGGGCAGGCCCGCGGCGATGGCGGCGGTGCGGGCGATGTCGGAGCCCTGGTCGCCGATCGGGCTGACCACGCCGAGCACGATGTCGTCGACGGCGGCCGGGTCGAGGTCGGGGAAACGGGCGCGGATCTCGTGGATCAGTCCGACCACGAGGTCGATCGGCTTGGTGCCGTGCAGGGCCCCGTTGGCCTTGCCGCGCCCGCGGGGGGTGCGGATCGCGTCGTAGACGTACGCTTCGGTGCTCACTGGTCAGCCTTTCGCAGGGGTGCGGAGTGGTCGTCGTCGGGTGCGGCGGGGCGGTCGTGGTC
>NZ_JBRIOU010000002.1:1350166-1352779 GCF_053474865.1 Streptomyces sp. CO7 | reverse complement strand
GTCACCTGCGGCGCGGTTCCCGGCGCGGTCGCCCGCGGGGGGTTTCGCGGCCGAGCCCGGCAGGAGGGCGGGCAGGTCCCAGTCGCGGGCCACCTCCTCGGTGCCGGTCCCGGAGCGCGCCGGGCCGGTCCGCACGCTCCCCGGAGTGAGGGAGAAGCGCGGGGCGGGCGCCGGCTGGACGATGCCTGAGTGCTCGACGAAGGTCGCCCGGGCGGCGAGGTGCGGGTGGTGCGGGGCCTCGCGCAGTGAGAGGACGGGGGCCACGCAGGCGTCGGACTCCTCGAAGACGGCCGCCCACGCGTCGCGGTCGCGGGTCGCGAAGCGCGCGGCGACGGCCTCCCGCAGGGCGGGCCAGCGGGACAGGTCGACGTGCGCGTCCTTGAATTCCGGCAGGCCCAGCAGGTCGAGGAAGCGGGCGTAGAACTGCGGCTCCAGGGCGCCGACCGCGATGTGACCGCCGTCGGCGCAGGCGTACACGCCGTAGTAGGGGCAGCCCCCGTCGAGCAGGTTGGCCCCGCGGCGGTCCTGCCACTGTCCGCCGGCGAGCATGCCGTGGATCAGCGCGGACAGGTGGGCCGCGCCGTCGACGATGGCGGCGTCGACCACCTGTCCGGCGCCGGTGGCGCGGGCGTGGTGCAGGGCGGCGAGCACGCCGGTGACCAGGTACAGGGAGCCGCCGGCGAAGTCCCCGAGCAGGTTCACCGGGACGACCGGGGGCCGGCCGGCCTCGCCGATCATGCCGAGGACACCGGTGGGCGCGAGGTAGGAGATGTCGTGGCCGGCCCGGTCGGCGAGCGGACCGTCCTGGCCCCAACCGGTCATCCGGCCGTAGACCAGGCGCGGATTGCGGGCGTGGCACGCCTCGGGGCCCACTCCGAGGCGTTCGGCGACGCCCGGGCGGTAACCCTCGATCAGGATGTCGGCCCGTTCGGCCAGGTCGAGGACGCGTTCGGCGCCCTCGGGCGACTTGAGGTCGAGCACCACCGACCGCTTGTTGCGGTGGGTGACGTCGTACCGGGGGTCGGGGGCGACGGCGATGCCGCCCGGCCGGTCGACCCGGACCACGTCGGCGCCGAGGTCGCCCAGCAGCATGGCGGCGAACGGGCCGGGGCCGATGCCCGCCAGTTCCAGCACGCGCACGCCGTCCAGCGGTCCTCGCGGACCGCCCGCCCCGGGGCCGTCTCCCGGGCTTCGTGGCGCGTTCGCCACCGTCATCGGAGCCCCCACTGTTCGCGGCGCGCGGTCCCGGTGCGACCCCGGCCTGCATGTGACACAACTGATGTAACACCGGTGATGCTACGAAGGTGGGGAGCACCGCACAAGAGCCTGGAAAGCAAGCGCTCAGTCGGATGCCGGTCGATCCGGGTCACCGGATCGGTCACGGGCGCGCCAGGGCCTCCTCGAGCGCCCTGCGGCACAGGGCGTCGGCGTGCCGGGTGGTCTCGGGCAGGCGGTAGCGGGGGGTCAGCGCCAGGGTGTGGGCGCAGGCGTTGTCCAGGGAGATCCGGTGGCCGGCCGAGACGAAGACCGGCTTCACGCCCGCGCGGGTGCGCAGCGCCCGGCCGACCTCCTCCCCGTCCAGGAGCAGCGGGGTGTGGTCGCCGCGGCCGGGGCCGGGCGGGTCGGCGGCGAGGACGAAGGGGTTCTTGGCGACGCCGACGGTGGGCAGTCCGGTGAGCACCCCCACGTGGCAGGCGAGGCCGAAGCGCCGGGGGTGGGCGAGACCGTAGCCGTCGCAGACCACCAGGCCGGGCGGGCCGGGCAGGGCCTCCAGGGCGGCCAGGACGGCGGGGACCTCGCGGAAGGCGAGGAGGCCGGGGACGTACGGGAAGGCGACCGGCCCGACGGCGACGGCGCGGCCGGTCACCTCGAGGGTGGCCGCGTCCAGGGTGACCGCGGCGGCCGCGACCACCCCGCGCCCGTCGTCGTAGGCCACGTCGACGCCGGTGACGGGGCCGGTCCCCGGGGGCGGCCCCTCCTCGCCGAGGAGGAGCCGCGCGCGCAGCTCCTCCTGGACGGCCAGGGCGGCCTCCTCGCTGGTGGGCCAGCTCTCGGGAACTCCTGCGGTGGCCGCGGTGACGGCCTGGGTGTAGGTCACGGCCGAAGAGACTACGGCCCCTCGGCGGTCACTTGCCCAGGGCCTTGCGCAGCTGCTCCTTGTTCATGTCGGAGCGGCCCTGGACGTTCTTCTTCCGCGCCTCCTGGTAGAGCTGGTCGTACGTCGGCCCCTGCGAGCCGCTGCCGGAGCGCTGCCCTCCCCGTTTCCCGGACGACATGTCCTCGGTGGAGGCGCGGCTCGCGGTCCTCGACTCGCCGGAGCGGGCGCGTTCCTTGTTGACGGTGCGTGCGGCGATCTCCTCGGCGCGGTCGGTGGAGGCGCCGCGGGACTTCTCGCTCTCCTTGATGTGCTCGTACTGCCTCTCCCGCTTGGGGCTGGAACCACGGGGCATGGTCACGCACTCCTTCATGTCGGCATGTCGGGAATCTGCGGAGACAGGACGGATACCCATGTTCCGTGCGGTCATGGAGGGGCGCCGTGCGGCGGCGACCGGACGGCGCGACGGCGCAGGGCGCATGGGAACGCCGATGCGGGGGACGAGTCCTGGAGATGCC
>NZ_JBRIOU010000002.1:1342093-1350066 GCF_053474865.1 Streptomyces sp. CO7 | reverse complement strand
CCTCTGTTCCATTGCGCGGGTCCGACCAGCCCGGCGTCCGGTCAGTCGACTTCCAGGGGAGCAGCCGTCTTGTCCACCGTCATCGAGCACCCGGTACAGGCCCGTCTCGTCGCCGCGGTTCCGCGGATGACGGTGATCCCGTCGACGCTGCACTACGACACCGACGATCCGTTCGCGGTGCGGATGACTTTCCCGGGCCCGGCCACCCTGGAGGGGGTGGAGGTGTGCTGGACGTTCGCCCGGGAGCTGCTGACCGAGGGGCTGCGTGACGCGCACGGTCTGGGGGACGTGCGGGTGCTGCCCTACGCGGAGGGGCGTACGGCGCTGGAGTTCCACTCCCCCGAGGGCGCCGCCGTGGTGCACGTGGCGACCGACGAGCTGCGCCGGTTCCTCGCCGCCTCCGCCGCGGTGGTGCCGTTCGGCTGCGAGCACCTGCACCTCGACCTCGACGAGGACCTGGCCGAGCTGATGCGCGACGTGCTCTGAGGGGCCGGGCGAAAACGACTCGCCCCGCGTCGGGCGGTGTGGTTACCCTGGTGGTGCTTCTGCTGCCGTCGATCGGAGAAGGACGTTGCTCGTCTGAGGTCATGAGACACCGCGCCGCACCCCCGCGTACCCCGGGGCTGTTCGCGTCGCGTGTGCGACCTCGGACGTCATGAGCCGTCCTCCGCCTGCAGGGCCTTCTCTTCTTCCGGCCTCGGCACGGTGTCTCGATACGCGATCACCCGACCGCATCACACCACCGCGAGGCCACGTGTCTACCACCTCAGCCCCTTCCGTCACCGCCGCGTCCCTGTCCTTCGCCTGGCCGGACGGCACCCCGGTCCTGGAGGAACTGGACGTCTCCTTCACCGCCGGCCGCACGGGTCTGGTCGGCGTCAACGGCGCCGGGAAGTCCACCCTGCTCAAACTGATCGCCGGGGAGCTCGCCCCGACCGACGGGTTCCTCCGGGTGACCGGCGAACTCGGCTACCTCCCGCAGAACGTCACGCTCGACACCTCGCTCCGCGTGGACCAGGCGCTGGGCATCGAGGCCAAGCGGGCCGCGCTGCACGCCATCGAGTCCGGCGACGTCTCCGAGGAGCACTTCGAGACCGTCGGCGACGACTGGGACGTCGAGGAGCGCGCCCTGGCGACCCTGGGCGAGCTCGGCCTGGGCCACCTGGGCCTGGACCGCGCCGTCGGCGAGCTGTCCGGCGGCGAGTCGGTGCTGCTGCGGCTCACCGCGCTGCTGCTGCGCCGCCCCGACGTGCTGCTGCTGGACGAGCCCACCAACAGCCTGGACGTCTTCGCCCGCCGTCGGCTCTACGACACGGTGGCGGGCTGGGGCGGCGGTTCCCGCGTCGTGGTCATGGTCAGTCACGACCGTGAACTGCTGGAGCTGAGCGACCGGATCGCCGATCTGCGCGCCGGCGAGGTCACCTGGTACGGCGGCAACCTCACCGACTACGAGGAGGCGCTGGCCGCCGAGCAGGAGGCCGCGCAGCGCACGGTGCGCGCCGCCGAGGCGGACGTGCGCCGCCAGAAGCGCGAACTGGCCGAGGCGCAGACCAAGTTGGCCAAGCGCAAGAAGTACGGCCAGAAGATGAACGAGCAGAAGCGCGAGCCCAAGATCGTGATGGGGCTGCGCAAGAACGCCGCCGAGCAGTCGGCCGGCAAGCACCGGGCGATGCACCAGGAGCGCCTCGCCGCGTCCCGGGAGCGGCTGGACGAGGCGGAGCTCGCGCTGCGTGAGGACGACGAGATCCGCGTCGACCTTCCCGCCACGGCCGTACCGCCGGGCCGCACCGTGTTCACCCTGGAGGACCTGAGGGTGGCCCACGGGGCCTGCCTGAACGGGGTGTTCGAGGTGCGGGGGCCCGAGCGCGTCGCCCTGGTCGGCCGCAACGGTTCCGGCAAGACCACCCTGTTGCGGACCCTGGCGGGCGAACTGGCGCCGGTGGAGGGCGCGGCGGTCACGCACGTGCCGGCCCGGTTCCTTCCGCAGCGGCTGGACATCCTCGACGACGAACTGTCGGTCGCGGGCAACGTGGCGCGGTTCGCGCCCGCCGCCACCGTGAACGAGGTGCGGGCGCGGCTCGCCCGGTTCCTGTTCCGCGGGGCGCGGGCGGAGCAGCTCGCCGGGTCGCTGTCCGGCGGCGAGCGCTTCCGGGCGGCCCTGGCCTCGCTGATGCTCGCGGAGCCGGCGCCACAGCTGCTGATGCTCGACGAGCCCACCAACAACCTGGACATGGCGAGCGTGCGGCAGCTCACCCGGGCGCTGGAGGGGTACCAGGGGGCGCTGCTGGTGGCCAGTCACGACCTGCCGTTCCTCGACTCGATCGGCGTCACCCGGTGGCTGATGGCCGACGGCGAGCTGACCGAGGTCACCCGGGAGGACCTGGAGCGGCCGTGACTCCACGGTCGGCGGGGGTGCGCGGTGCACACTCGGCGGTACCCGCGACGCGCACGCCGCGCTCCGCGCTCCCCCGACGATCGTGAGGCAATGATGCTGACCACCGCCTTCGTCCCCGGCTCCCCCAACTGGGTCGATCTGGGGACGCCCGACATCAACGTGGCGATGACCTTCTACGGCGGGCTGTTCGGCTGGCAGTTCGCCTCGGCCGGCCCGGACGCCGGGGGCTACGGGTTCTTCACCTCGGGCGGCCGGACCGTGGCGGGCGGCATGGAACTGCGTGACTCCCCGGCTCCCCCGTCGTGGACGGTCTACTTCCGCTCCGACGACGTGGACGCCACCGCGGTGGCCGTCGGCGGGGCGCAGGGGGCGGTGCTGAGGGAACCGGACGACGTGATGGACAAGGGCCGTATGGCGATCTTCGCCGACCCGATGGGCGCGTCCTTCGGCGTGTGGCGCCCGGGGACGCTGACCGGGCTCGACGTCACCGGCGAGGCCGGGGCCCTGTGCTGGGTGGAGCTGCACACCACGGACGTGGCGGGGGCCGCGGGCTTCTACCACTCGGCGCTCGGCTGGGAGACCTCCGCCGTCTCCTTCCCGGGCGGCGTCTACACGGCTGTCAACCCGGCGGACGCCGGGGAGGACGCGACGTTCGGCGGCCTGGTCGGCTCGGCGGACGACCCGGCGGAGGGCGGCACGCACTGGCTGCCGTACTTCGCGGTGACGGACGTCGACGCGGTGACCGGCCGCGCCCGTGAACGGGGCGGCTCGGTGCACCTGGGACCCGTCGACGTGGAGGGCGTCGGGCGGATGGCCCGCCTCGCCGACCCGCACGGCGCCCGCTTCGCCGTCCTGCGCCCGGAGCCGCCGCAGCGGTGAGCGGGGGCGGCCCGCGCCGCACCGGGGTGGACGGGACGGCCGGCGCCCCACCGGGAGGGCCTGCGGCGCGGAGGACATGCGGCGCGGAGAGACTGCCGCGCGGAGAGACTGCGGCGCGGACAGGCTCC
The DNA here is from genome assembly GCF_053474865.1 of Streptomyces sp. CO7. Taxonomy (NCBI): domain Bacteria; kingdom Bacillati; phylum Actinomycetota; class Actinomycetes; order Kitasatosporales; family Streptomycetaceae; genus Streptomyces; species Streptomyces sp. CO7. Next base: position 1,346,664 of record NZ_JBRIOU010000002.1, on the reverse strand, counting down.
GGCGCGGAGGGCTCAGGCCTTCCTGGCCCGGCTGGGCTGCACCCGCTTCGGCTCCCCGGGCATCTTCGGGTGGTCGGGCGGGTACGGCAGGTCGCCGAGCCCGTGCTCGGCCTCGTCCCGCCGCGCCAGTTCCAGCAGCGGTTCCAGGGAGAAGGCGTGGTCCTCCATGTCCGCGTGCACGTCGCCCACCTCGGCGAACCGGGCGGCCATGGTCCGGATGTCGAAGTCCTCGGGCCGGGCCTCCCCCACCTCCTCCCAGCGCAGTGGCGCCGAGACGGGGGCGTGCGGCCGGGGCCGGACGGAGTAGGCGGAGGCGATCGTCCGGTCGCGCGCGGTCTGGTTGTAGTCGACGAAGATCTTCTCGCCGCGCTCCTCCTTCCACCACCGGGTGGTGACCTGCTCCGGCATCCGCCGCTCCAGCTCCCGCCCGGCGGCGATCGCCGCGCGCCGCACCTCGGTGAAGGTCCACCGCGGCTCGATCGGCACGAACACGTGGATGCCGCGGCCTCCGGAGGTCTTGGGCCAGCCGCGCATCCCGTGCTCCTCGAGGACCTGGCGCAGCTCGTGGGCCGCGGCGACCGCGTCCGCGTACCCGGTGCCGGGCTGCGGGTCGAGGTCCAGGCGCAGTTCGTCCGGCCGGTCGACGTCGCTCCCGCGGACCGGCCAGGGGTGGAAGGTCAGGGTGTTGAACTGCACGGCCCAGATCACCGCGGCAATCTCGGTGGGGCACATCTCGTCGGCGCTGCGGCCGCTGGGGAAGGTGATGTGCGCGGTGGGGATCCAGTCGGGGTGGTTCTTGGGGACGCGCTTCTGGAAGAACCACTCCCCCTCGACGCCGTCCGGGAAGCGCTGCAGGGTGGTGGGCCGCTCGCGCAGCGCCCGCAGGACGCCAGGCCCGACGGCGAGGTAGTACTGCGCCACGTCCCGCTTGGTATAGCCCTTCTGCGGGAAGAGCACCTTGTCCGGGTGGGACAGGCGTACCTTGCGTCCTGCGGCGTCCAGTTCCACGGCGTCGTCACCCATGTGTGCCACGGTAGGCGTGCCCCGGGCGGCGCGCACACGCAGAATCGCTGCATGGACCTGCCGGTGATGCCGCCCGTGAAGCCGATGCTCGCCAAGTCGGTGGCGAAGATCCCCGAGGGGATGCACTACGAGGCCAAGTGGGACGGCTTCCGCGCGATCGTGTTCCGCGACGGCGAGGAGGTGGAGCTCGCCAGCCGCACCACCAAGCCGCTCACCCGCTACTTCCCGGAGCTGGTGACCGCGCTGCGGGAGCGGCTGCCCGAGCGGTGCGTGGTGGACGGGGAGATCGTGATCGCGCGCGGTGGGCGGCTGGACTTCGACGCGCTGACCGAGCGCATCCATCCGGCGGACTCCAGGGTCCGCACCCTGGCGGAGCGCACCCCGGCCTCGTTCGTCGCCTTCGACCTGCTGGCGCTGGACGACGCGTCCCTGACCGGCCGTCCCCTCACAGAGCGCCGGGCCCTGCTGGAGCGGATGCTGCGCGACGTCGGACCGCCGGTGCACCTGGCGCCCGCGACCGGGGACGTCGAGGTGGCGCGGCGGTGGTTCGAGCAGTTCGAGGGGGCGGGTCTGGACGGGGTGGTGGCCAAGCCGCCGACGCTGCGTTACCTGCCGGACGAGCGCGCCATGTTCAAGATCAAGCACGAGCGGACCGCGGACGTGGTGGTGGCCGGCTACCGGCTGCACAAGAGCGGTCCGGTGGTGGGCTCCCTGCTGCTCGGGCTCCACGACGACCAGGGGGTGCTGCAGCACGTGGGGGTGTGCGCGGCGTTCACCATGAAGCGGCGGGCGGAGCTGGTGGAGGAGCTGGAGCCGCTGCGGCTGGACGACGTCTCCGGGCACCCCTGGGCGGCGTGGGGGGACGCGGCCGCGCACGAGAGCGCCCGGCTGCCGGGGGCGCCGAGCCGCTGGTCGGGGAAGAAGGACCTCTCGTGGGTGCCGCTGCGCCCCGATCTGGTCGTCGAGGTGGCTTACGACCACATGGAGAACGGGGCGCGGTTCCGGCACACCGCGCGTTTCCGCCGGTGGAGGCCGGACCGCACCCCGGAGAGCTGCACCTTCTCCCAGCTGGAGGAGCCGGTGCGCTACGACCTCGCGGAGGTGCTGGGCGTCAGGGGTTGATGACGACCTTGACGGCGCCGTCCCGCTTCTTCTGGAACATGTCGTACGCCTCCGGCACCGCGGACAGCGGGACGTGGTGGGTGGCGAAGTCGTCGACGCCCAGCGGGTCCTCGTCGGTGAGCAGCGGCAGGATGTCGTCGGTCCAGCGCCGCACGTTGGCCTGGCCCATCCGCAGCTGGATCTGCTTGTCGAAGAGGGTGAGCATGGGCATCGGGTCGGCCATGCCGCCGTAGACGCCGGAGAGCGAGATGGTCCCGCCGCGCCGCACCAGGTCGATGGCGGTGTACAGGGCCGCGAGCCGGTCGATGCTGAAGCGTTCGGCGAGCGGGCCGCTGATCTTGTTGGGCAGCAGCGCGGTGGCGTTCTGCGCGAGGCGGGCGACGGCGCTGCCGTGCGCCTCGGTGCCCACCGCGTCCACCACCGAGTCGGGGCCGCGGCCTCCGGTGACGTCGCGGATCGCGGCGACCAGTTCCTTCTCGCTGTCGAAGTCGCGCAGGTCGAAGGTCTCCACCCCGCGCTCGCGGGCGCGGCGCAGGCGGTCGCCGACCAGGTCGACGCCGATGACGCGCTCCGCGCCCTGGTGCAGGGCGATGCGGCAGGCCATGTCGCCGATCGGTCCGAGGCCGAGGACGGCGAGGGTGCCGCCTTTGGGGACGGAGGCGTACTGGACGGCCTGCCAGGCGGTGGGCAGGACGTCGGAGAGGTAGAGGAACCGGTCGTCCGCCGGGCCCTCGGGCACCTTGATGGGTCCGAAGTGGGCCTGCGGCACGCGCAGGTATTCGGCCTGCGCGCCGGGGACGGCGCCGTAGAGGCGGGTGTAGCCGAAGAGCCGGGCGCCCATGCCCTCACCGGTCACCTGCGTGGTCTCGCACTGGGTGTAGAGGCCCTGGCCGCACATCCAGCAGCTGCCGCAGGAGATCTGGAAGGGCACCACCACGCGGTCCCCCGGCATCAGGTTCGTGACCTCCGACCCGACCTCCTCGACGATGCCCATGGGCTCGTGGCCGAGGATGTCACCGGGGGTCATGAACGGGGTGAGGACCTCGTAGAGGTGGAGGTCGGAGCCGCACAGTCCGGACGAGGTGATCCGGATGACCGCGTCCGTGGGTTCCTCGATGCTCGGATCAGGGACGGTCTCCACCCGGACGTCCCGCTTGCCCTGCCAGGTCACTGCCTTCATCGTGTCGGACTCCCTGCTTCCGCATGCTCCTGTCCGTGCGACGGGTACCCGGACGGCCTACACGAAACCGGCCGAACCGGCACGGTTCGTCCACCGGAGGTGCGGTGGAGGGCGCGGAAGGGTAGAGCACCACGGACCGGTGCACCCTGGGAAACCGACGAAACCGACGGATCGGCGGGCGGTAGGCAGTGGGCGTGGGACTGCGGAATTGGCGGCGGCAGCGGGTGGGGGCACGGGGACGACCGCGGTCGCGGCCGGGGTGGCTCGGTGGCCCCGGCGGCCGGTCGGCCGGGACGAGAGCGGTGCTCACGGCCGCGATCACCGCTCTCGCCCTGACGGGCGGGTGCACCATTCCGGGCGGTCAGGGGGACACCGACCCTTCCCCCACCCCGGCGGCGGCCTCCGGCGTGCTGGCCGTCAAGATCGACAACGTGCTTCCGGCGAGGCCCCAGACCGGACTGGCGCAGGCCGACGTGGTCTACACGGAGCAGGTGGAGGCGGGCCTCAGCCGGCTGATGGCCCTCTACTCCACCGCCTTCCCCGAGGCGGTGGGCCCGGTGCGCAGTGCCCGGGAGACCGATCTGCGGCTGCTGCGCGAGTTCGACGAGCCGGTGCTCGCCTACTCCGGCTCGCAGAGCCGGCTGCGGCCGCTCATCGAGGCCGCGCCGCTGCGGGCGGAGACCCCGGGGCGTCACCCGGAGGCCTGGTACCGGGGTGACGACCATCCCGCCCCGCACAATCTCTACCTGCGGCCCGGGCGCCTGGTGAAGTCGCCCGCCGGTGCGGCGGCGCTGGCCGCGGCGGGCTTCCACGAGGGCCCGGCTCCGGCCGGCGGCACGAGGGAGGAACGGCGGACGGTGCGCTTCCCGGCGGCCCGGTTCACCTTCACCTGGTCCGCGCAGCGGCACGGCTGGCTGGTGGAGACCGACGGCCGCCCCACCACCGACGGCGGACGGCAGCTGGCTCCGCCGACCGTGGTCGTCCAGTACGTGACGGTGCGCCAATCGGGGTTCCGGGACCGCGGGGGCAACACCACGCCGTTCAGCGAGACGGTGGGCTCCGGCTCCGCCGACCTGCTGCGGGACGGGAAGGTCTGGCCGGTGCGCTGGCAGCGGCCGACCGCGGCCGACAGCACCCGTTTCACCACCGAGGACGGCGCCGCGGTGAACACGGCGGACGGCCAGGTGTGGGTGGTGCTGGCCGAGCGGTGAGGAACGGCCGGGCGCGGCCGGGGCCGGGCCGGGGG
>NZ_JBRIOU010000002.1:1330055-1341993 GCF_053474865.1 Streptomyces sp. CO7 | reverse complement strand
GTTCACCGGGACGGGTCGGGTCAGCGCAGCAGGCGGGTCGGCACCGCGTCCGCCATCGCCTTGTAGCCGGCCGGGTTGAGGTGCAGGTGGTCGCCGGTGTCGTAGGCGGGGAGCAGCTTGGTGGGCGCCTGCGGGTCGCGGACAGCGCGGTCGAGGTCGACCACCGCGTCGAACACCCCGCTGTGGCGGATCCACTCGTTGACGCGCTGCCTGGCCCGCTCGCGGTGGCCGTCCGGGTCGTCGTACGCCTCGTTGCCGCCGATGGGCGTGAGGGTGGCGCCGTACACGGCGATCCCCTTGGCGTGGGCGCGCTCGACGATCTGGCGGTACGCGGCGATCAGGTCGTCCGCGGTGGCGCGCTGGGCGGCCTCGGTGGCCTCCGCGGTGCTGAGGTCGTTGACGCCCTCGAAGACCAGCGCCCACTTCACCCCGGTGCGCGCCAGGAGGTCGCGGTCCAGACGGGCGAGCACGTTGGGGCCGAGTCCGTCGTGCAGGACGCGGTTGCCGCCGGCCGCCTCGTTGAGGACGGCCACGTCGTCGGTGGCGGGCGAGCGCAGCAGGCGCTGGTGGAGCTGGTCGGGCCAGCGGTCGTTGCCGTTGGTGGTGGAGCCGCGGCCGTCGCTGAGCGAGTCGCCGATCACCACGAGCCCGGCGGCGCGCGGCTCGTCGGTCCAGGTCTCCGCGCCGCTCAGGAAGTACCAGTGGTCGGTGCGGGTGGCGCCGGGCAGGTCGGCGTCGGTCGTGTGGTCGCCCTTGACGAGGTGCGAGGAGGTGCGGGAGCCCGGGTGGGAGGTCACCGACGAGGAGGCCTGCCCGTCGGCCAGGTAGACCGTGACGGTCAGGTTGGTCCCGGCCGGCACCTTCATCCGCACGGGGTCGGAGACCGTCTGGGCGCCCATCGGCACCACGGTCGAGGTCCGTCCGCCGAAGGTGACCTGCCGGGACGTCCCGGGCTCGATCCCCGGGACGCCCGCCGCGCCGCCGGCCGGAAGGGCGACGAAGACGCGGGTCAGGGGGAGTTCGGCCCCGCCGAAGGCGTTGGAGAAGCGCAGGCGGAGCTTGTCCCCGGCCACGGTCGTGCGGATGGTCTGGCGCAGGGTGCTGTCGTCCAGGACCGACTCGCCGTCGGTGAAGGGCGCGGGCGGCATGTTGTGCGGCTCGGTGAGCTGCGGCATGGACGCCCAGGTGTCCACCCAGTGGGCACCACCGGGGCCGATGCCGGGGGTGCGGCCGCCGGCCTGATTCTCGCCCGGCGCGCCGGTGGCGGTGGCGGTGACGGTCACCACGACGGCGACGGAGGCCACCGCGGCGGTGCGCAGCAGGGACCCGGCGCGCTCGTGCAGCCGCAGCCGGGAGGCGGCCCGGCTGCGTCTGTCGCGGAAGGGGGTCGAGGACGACATGGGGGGCTCCCTCAGGATGCGCGACTGCGCGCCCCGCGCCCGGTGCCGGTGCGACGCGGGAACGCCTGGTTCGAAACTTTCGAGAATTACGCGAAAGTTTCCGCGAGGGAAGCTACGGAGCGCGGTCGCGAGCGTCAACACCTGGGACGGAATTGACCGTTGGTGCGACGCAGACATGTCCGGAACGCGCCGGGATCGACGGACGTGATCGGCCTCGCCGGGCGTAACGGCCCGCCGCGGAGCCGGGCGACTGGCCCAGGAGGGCTCGAACGACGAAGCGCCGGGTCCCGGCGAAGGGAGACCCGGCGCTCGAAACATGTCGGGCGACGGCCGGCGATTCGCGCACCGGGCACTGGGCGCCGGGCACTGGGCGCCGGGCACCGGGCATCGGCTAGGGGCGCGGCGGCCCCTGGACCGGCTGCCTAAGTTCCTCGGCGGCCTTGGAGACGCGGCGGATGAGGTCGACGAACAGACCCTGTTCCTCGGAGTTCAGCGGGGCGAGGAGCACCTGGTTCATCCGGGCCGCGCGCACCGTGAGCCGGCGGTGGACGCGCACCCCCTCCTCGGTCAGGCGCAGCAGGTAGCGGCGCCCGTCCTGGGGGTCACGGACCTTGTCCAGCAGCTCGCGCCGGATGAGCCGCCCGACCACCTCGGCGACCGTGGAGCGGTCCAGCGAGACCCGCTCCCCCACCGTGCGCTGGTCGAGGCCGGGCTCGGCCGTGACGGCGTTCAAGACGGCGAACTGGGGCGAGGTGATCTCCTCGGACACCATCGCGTTCCACAGCAGGGTGTGGGCCTGCTGCAGCCGCCGGGCGAGGTGCCCGGGATGGGTGGTGAGGTCCACCGCGGCCATGCGCTCTCCCGAGGTGCGAGGTGATCGGTACACGGAAGGATACCTGGCGACCGGCCCTTCCGCCCTGATGCGGAGGCACCCCGCCGCAGCTTTGATTGCGCAGGTGGAAGGGTTGTCCCTTGACGTCCGGGCGGAGCCGATGAAAGCGTGGAGCGGCCCCGGGAAATTAGTCAGTGCCCTGATCAATGGGCCTCCTCGGGGTCACGACTGCGGCGGGCGCGGTCCGAAGGGGAGTGCCGGCCTCTTCGGCCCGCGCCCCGCCCTCACGCAGGCCGACCGCACGAAGGCCGCCCGACCGAAGGAGGTCGCCGCCACCATGGCCCTCACCCAGCACGACATCGACGCGGAGATCACCGCCGAGCGCGAGGCCTACGAGCAGCGCGTCGCCGGCGGGGCTCCGGTGGAGCACCACCCCGACCGCGGTTACGCCCCGTACCGCTCCTCGGTGCTGCGTCACCCCAAGCAGCCGCCGGTGAACATCGACGTCACCAAGGACCCCGAGCTGGTGGAGCTCTCCTCCCCCGCCTGGGGCGAGCGGGACATCACGGAGATCGACAACGACCTCACCCGTCAGCACCGCGGCGAGCCGATCGGTGAGCGCATCACCGTCGAGGGCCGTCTGCTCGACCGCGACGGCCGCCCGGTCCGCGGCCAGCTGGTCGAGATCTGGCAGGCCAACTCGGCCGGGCGCTACGCCCACCAGCGCGAGCAGCACGACGCCCCGCTGGACCCCCACTTCACCGGCGCCGGCCGCACCATCACCGACGGCGACGGCTTCTACCGGTTCACCACGATCCAGCCGGGCCCCTACCCCTGGCGCAACCACACCAACGCCTGGCGCCCCGCGCACATCCACTTCTCGGTGTTCGGCCGGTCGTTCACCCAGCGGCTGGTCACCCAGATGTACTTCCCGAACGACCCGCTGTTCCCCTACGACCCGATCCTGCAGTCGGTCACCGACGACGCGGCACGGCAGCGGCTGATCGCGACCTACGACCACGACCTGTCGGTGCCGGAGTTCTCCCTCGGCTACCGCTGGGACATCGTGCTCGACGGCCCGAGCGCCACCTGGATGGAAGAAGGACGCTGACCGCCATGACGAAGATCGACCCCAGCCGCCCGGAGACGGTGCTGCCCACCCCGTCCCACACGGTCGGCCCGTTCTACGGCTACGCCCTGCCCTTCCCCGGCGGCCCCGAGGTCGCCCCGGTGGGCCACCCGGACACGGTCACCGTCCACGGCCACGTCTACGACGGCGAGGGCTCCCCGCTGCCGGACGCGCTCGTGGAGATCTGGGGCCCCGGCCCGGACGGCTCGGTGCCCACGGCCACCGGCTCGATGCGCCGTGATCCGGCCTCGGGCGGCTTCGCCGGCCGCAACGGCCTGGAGTTCACCGGCTTCGGCCGCGTGCAGACGGATGCCGACGGCCACTGGGTGGCCCGCACCCTGCGTCCCGGCGCACGCGGCGGCAACGCCCCGTACATCGCCGTCTGCGTGTTCGCCCGCGGGCTGCTGATGCACCTGTTCACCCGGATCTACCTGCCGGGCGACGACGCCGCGCTGGCCGCCGACCCGGTGCTCCGGCAGGTGGCCGAGGACCGGCGCCGCACGCTGATCGCCGCCGAGCAGTCGCCCGCGACGTACCGTTTCGACATCCGTCTGCAGGGCGAGAACGAAACGGTCTTCCTGGAGTTCCAGTGACATCGCCGTCCCACCTTCCACAGTCCGAGGCCGGTCTGCTCTCCCCGGGGCTCACCGGCTCCCCGGTGGCCGGGGCCACCGGCGACACCGCCTTCCTGGCCGCGCTGCTGGACGCCGAGGCCGCGCTGACCCGCGCCCAGGCCTCGCTGGGCCTGGCGCCCGCCGAGGCCGCCGCCGCGGTGACCGACGCCGCCGTCCCGGACCGCTTCGACCTGCTCTCGCTGGCCCGGCGGTCCGCGGGCGGCGGCAACCCGGTGATCCCGCTGGCGGCAGACCTCACGGCGGCCGTCGGCGCGGCGCACGGCCCGTACGTCCACCGGGGAGCCACCAGCCAGGACGTCATGGACACCGCCACCATGCTGGTGGCGGCCCGCACCCTGGACCTGGTCCTGGCCGACCTGGACCGCACCGGGGGCGCGCTGGCCCGGCTGGCCGCCGCACACCGCGACACGCCGATGCCGGGGCGGACCCTCACCCAGCACGCCGTGCCCACCACCTTCGGGCTGAAGGCCGCCGGGTGGCGCTCCCTGGTGCTCGACGCCCGGGACCGGCTGCGCGCCGTCCGTGGCACGCTGCCGGTCCAACTGGGCGGAGCGGCGGGCACCTTGGCCGCGTTCGGCGCCTACGGGGCGGACGACCCGCTGCCGCTGGTGGCCGCCTACGCCCGGGAGCTGGGGCTCGCGGAGCCTCCGCTGCCCTGGCACGCGCTGCGCACCCCGGTCGCCGACCTCGCCGGGGCGCTGGCGTTCACCGCCGGAGCCCTGGGCAAGTTGGCCGCCGACGTCCTGACCCTGGCCCGCACCGAGATCGCGGAGCTCGCCGAGGCGAGCGGCGGCGGGTCCTCCGCCATGCCGCACAAGGCCAACCCGGTCCGCTCCACCCTGATCGCCGCCGCCGCCCGCCGCGCCCCCCAGCTGGCGGCCACGCTGTTCGGCTCGATGGCCGCCGAGGACGAACGCCCGGCGGGCGCCTGGCACGCCGAGTGGGAGCCGCTGCGGGACCTGCTGCGGGCGGCGGGCTCGGCCGCCGAACAGGCCGCCGAACTCACCGAGGGGCTGCGGGTGGACGCCGCGGCGATGCGCGCCCACCTGGGGGCGACCCACGGCCTGATCGTGTCCGAGCGGCTCTCGGTGGCGCTGGCGCCGGTGCTGGGGCGCGCCCGGGCCAAGGAACTGCTCACCGCGGCCGCGCGCCGCGCCTACGCGGAGGGGCTGCCGCTGCTCGAGGTGCTGCGGGCGGAGCCGGACCTCGAAGGCGTCGACCTGGAGTCGCTCACCGACCCCGCCGACTACACGGGCAGCGCCGCCGCCCTCACCGACCGTGCACTGGAGCGACGTTGACGATGAAGACGCTGAACCACCGCGCCGAGGGCCCCACTTCGGCCGGCCCGCTGCTGCTCGGCCCCTCGCTGGGCACCTCGCTGGCCCTGTGGGACGCGCTCGCGCCCGAACTGGGCGTCAGCCACCGGGTGGTGCGCTTCGACCTGCCCGGGCACGGCGGCTCGCCGGCCGGGCTGATCGGTCCCGGCGCGACGGTGGGCGACATCGCCGGCCTGGTGCTGGAGCTCGCCGACGAGCTCGGGCTCGACCGGTTCGCCTATGCCGGCGTGTCGTTGGGGGGCGCGGTCGGGCTGCACCTGGCGGTGCACCATCCGGAGCGCGTCTCCTCGCTGGCCGTGATCTGCTCCTCGGCGCACTTCGACGGGGCGCGGCGCTGGGAGGAGCGTGCGGCCGCGGTCCGGGCGGGCGGTCCCGCGGCGATGCGGGAGCTGGCTGATTCGGCCGACGCGCGCTGGTTCACTGCGGGCTTCACGGTGGAGCGGCTGGTGGAGGACCACCGCGCGGCCGATCCGGACTCCTACGCGGCGTGCTGCGACGCGCTGGCCGCCTTCGACCTGCGCGGGCGGCTCGCCGAGATCCGCACGCCCACGCTGCTGGTCGCGGGCCGCGAGGACCCGGCGACCCCGCCGGCCCACCTGCGGGAGATCGCGGACGCGGTCCCCGGGGCGTCGCTGACCGAGATTCCCGGCGCCTCGCACCTGGCCCCGGCGCAACGGCCCGAGGCCGTGCTGGCCGCGCTGCGCGGCCACTTCACGGGGTTCGCGGAGCGGGGCGTGGCGGTACGCCGGGAGGTGCTGGGCGACGCCCACGTGGACCGGGCGCAGGCGCGGCAGACGCCGTTCACCGCGCGCTTCCAGGACTTCATCTCCCGCTACGCCTGGGGCGAGGTATGGACCGATCCCACGCTGACGCGCCGCGAGCGGTCCCTGGTGACGCTGACCGCCCTGGTGGCGCACGGTCACCTGGACGAGCTGGCCCTGCACGTGCGGGCGGCCCGGCGCAACGGGCTCTCCGCCGACGAGATCGGCGCGGTCCTGCTGCAGGCCGGCGTGTACCTGGGCGTCCCGGCCGCCAACTCCGCCTTCGCGGTGGCCCAGCGGGTCCTGGCGGAGGACGGCGACATCTGACGGCTCGGTCGGCGCGGCGCGGCCCACCGCCGCCGCGCCCCGGCGTCCGCCACCCGGTCTCCGCACTCCGCAGGTCCGGGTGCCCGCGCCCCGTACGCCCGGCGCCCACACGCCGGCGTCCGCTCCCGGGGCCCGCGTCCCCGGCCCGCGGCGGGCTCCGCGGAGCGCCACCCGGGTGCCCGCGCCCCGGGCCCGCGGCGAGGAGCCGCAGCGCGTCAGTCGGAGGCGCCCAGCCCGCGCAGGGCCCGGCGGGCCCGGTCCGCGACCCCCTCGGCGCCGCAGGCCTCCGCAAGGTCCAGGCCCCGGCGGAGTTCGGCGACGGACTCCGCCAGCTCCCCGTACTCCACGCGCGCCGCGGCGTGCTCGTACTGGCACGGGGAGTCCTCGAGCATCTTGGCCGCCCGCCCCGCCAGTTCGACGGCGCGGTGCCTGGGCGCGAGGGCGGCCTCGCAACGCAGCGCCTCGCCGATCGCCGTCCAGGTGCCCGACCTCTCCGCGCCGGCCCGCACCGTCGCCGCCAGCTCGGCGGCGCGGGCGGGGTCACGGTCTGCGAGCGCCCTGGCCAGGTCCGCCGCCCAGGGGGCGACCAGGTGGTTGCGGTGCCCGCGTTCGGCGGCCGTCCGGCCCGCCGCCTCCAGTTCCTCGATGCCCTCCTCGGTGCGGCCCACCGCTAGCAGCAGCCGGCCGCGGACCGAGCGGGCGTCGGGCAGCAGGATCGTGGAGGGGTAGGGCGCGCCGAACTCGTAGCGCTCGGCGACCTCCAGGGCCTCCTCGGGGCGGCCGCGGGCGATCAGGGTGTCGACCAGGTTGCAGAACGCCGTCCAGTGCAGCGGCAGCCGGCGTCCCACCCGGTCGGCGAGCCGCAGCGACTCGCGCAGGGTGGTCTCCGCCTCCCGCAGGCGGCCGCGGCGGCGCAGCGCGAGGCCCAGGTACCCGTAGGAGAGCGAGACGTGGCCGCCGCTCCAGCCGGCCGTCTCGTACTCGCGGACCGCCTCGGCGAAGAGCGCCTCGGCGCGGTCGAGGCGGTCGGTGTAGGCGTAGATGGCGGCGATCATCAGCGGGAGCTCGAAGCCCCAGCCGCTGTCCGTCCAGCCGACGCCGGGGGCGAGCCGGCCGTTGACCAGGGCGCGGTCGCAGATGGCGACGACCTCGTCGGCGTCGCCGCCGCGCATCATGACGTCGAAGCCGTGCACGATCAGCAGGGCGCGCTCGTCGTTGTCCCGGCCGGTGCAGGCGGCGGCGAGCTCGGCCAGGTGCCGCGAGCGGTCGGGCGAGTCGGCCTCGGCCGCGTGGATGCCCTCCCACAGGAACTGGCAGGCCTTCAGCCGCAGTCTGGCCGGTCCGTGTTCGTGCCGCGCGGCCTCCGCCCGCACGGTGCGGATCGCCTCGCCGACCTGGTCGTTGTGGAGCAGCGCCTGGGAGAGCCGGACCACGGCGTCGACGCGGTCGGCGACGTCCAGCCCCGGCAGGGCGAGCGCGTCGCGCAGGTGGCCGATGGTGACGGCGGGCGCGGTGAGCAGGGTGGCGCAGCCCAGTTCGTAGAGCACCCGGGGGTGGACCTCCGGGCTCGGCGGCTCCTTGAGGGCGCGTTCCAGGCAGGCCCGGGCAGCGGCCGGGGCGCCGACGGCGAGGTGTGCGCGGGCCGCCTCGCGCAGCTGCTCGACGACCTCCTCGTCGTCGTCGGGGTGGACCTGCAGCAGGTGCCGGGAGGCGGCCGCGGCGCCGCGGCCGGAGTCGGTGACGACCCGGGCGGCGATGCCGTGCATGGCGGTGCGCAGGCTGTCGGGTATCGAGTTGTAGACGGCGGACTCGATGAGCGGGTGGGTGAACTCCAGCTCTCCTCGGACGGGCTGCCGGCCGAGCGGGTCGGGGGCGGTGAGGATGCGGGCCTCGCACAGGATGCCGGCGCACCGTGCGGCAACCGCCGGGCGCAGCGTGGCGAGTTCGGCCACCAGGTCGACGGTGATGCCGGCGCCCAGGATGGCGGCGGCCCAGGCGAAACGGGTGGCCTCGATGCCCAGTTTGTCGAGGCGGGAGACGAGACCGCCGCCGCGGGCGGCGCGGTTGAGGGCGCGCAGTTCATGGGCGGAGGACTCGACGGGCTCCATCTCCGCGTCGCGGACCTTGGCGAGCAGTTCGACGGTCTCGTAGGGGTTTCCCCCGGTGACCGCCCAGACCTCGCGGCAGAACGGGTCGTCGGCGTGCCGTCCGACGGTGTCGCGGGTGAGGCCGGCGGTGGCGTCGGGGGTGAGGGTGCGCAGGGAGGTGACCGCGCCCGCGGCGTCGACGACGCGCTGGAGGTACTCGGCGCGTTCCCCGCTGATCTCGCCGGGGCGGCTGGTGACCAGGACCAGGACGGAGGTGTCCTCCAGGCGCACGCACAGCTCGGCGAGCCACCGCAGGGTCTCCAGGTCGGCCCAGTGCGCGTCGTCGACGAGCAGGACGAGGGGGTACTCGCGGCGCGCGAGGCGGCGCACGACCCGCACCAGGCCGTCGCAGACGGAGCCGGGGTCGGGGTTGCGGCCGCCGGGCTCGGCGATGCCGAGGGCGGGCCCCGCGATGTCGAACCAGTCGCCGAGGTACTCGCGGGCCTCCTCGGGCAGCAGGGCGAGCAGCGCGGGCTGCAGGAGCTGGCGCACCACGTTGTACGGCACCGAGCGGAGGGTCTCTCCGGCGCGCGCCGACCAGACGGTGCAGCCGCGGAGTTCGGCGATGCGGTGGGCCTCGCCCAGCAGGGCGGTCTTGCCGAGGCCGGCCTCGCCGCGCAGGACGAGGAAGCGGCCCGTGGGGGCGTGCCCGGTGCACAGGCCGTCGACGGCCCGCTCGATCGCGGCGACCTCTTCGTCACGTTCCCAGAGCAAGGCCGAACCGGGCCGTTCCTCGGTCACTTCCGTTCCCTCCCCAGGTCACCCGGACGACGTGCGCCTTGTGAGCCTAGCCCGCCGCGGGCCGGGGCACACGCTCCGCTCCGCGGGACGTGTCGTGGGACACGGCGCACAACGGGTGACTTCAACCCCGTTGTGCGGAAGCGCGGTTGGGGGCGCGGGTGCTTCTTCGGCGACCCTCCCGCGACTCCTTCACCGTTGCCCCATACCTTTGACGCATGACGCAGGCTATTCCTCCCGGGTGGTACCCGGATCCCGGGCACACGACCGACGGTCCCAGCGGCGTGCGGTGGTGGGACGGCGGCGCGTGGACGCAGCACACGCTGCCGGCCGGCGCCCCCGTCCCGCCGGGCCCGCCCGCGGCCGACTCCTCCGCGCAGGCGATCGCCGCGCACCCCACCCTGGTCGGGGGCGACCTCTCGGCGCCGGGGCAACCGGCGTTCCCCTCCTACCCCTCCTACCCGGCGTACGGCGTCCAGCCGCCGCCCCGGAAGCGGCGCGGGGCGCTGGTGGCCGGGATCGTGGCCGCGGTCGTGGTGGTGGCGGGCGGCGCGGTCGGGGGCGTCCTGCTGCTCGACCGTGGTGACGACCGGGCCGGACCGCAGCCCCGGGAGACGCGCGCGCAGGACGGCGCGCCGGGCGAGGAGGAGACGCCCGGGAGCCCGGAGGAAATCACCGAGGGGCCGGTGCCGGACCCGGCGAACGGCATCAGCCTCCCGCTGCCGGACGGCTGGACGGGTTCGGCGCACGAGGCGGGCGCGCAGGTGGGGGCCGACAAGACGTATCCCTGCCCGGGCACGCCGTCCAAGGACTGCACGCCGGGCGGCGCCTACTCGCTGCCCGCCGACGGCCTGGGACTGCAGGGCACCGCCGAGGCGGTGGCCCGCGCGGACATCGCCGCCAACATGGAGGACTCCTACGGCGGTGACACCTACGGGTCGATCACCTCGCACAAGGAGCTCGACGCCGGCCCGGTGACGGTCGCCGGACAGAAGGGCTACCGGGTCCGCTGGTCGGCGGTGACCGAGGAAGGCGCGGACGGCGTCGTCGAGTCCCTGGCCTTCCCGTCACCGGCGGACCCGGAGCGGATGGTCCTGGTCCGGTTCGGCATCGACGCGGGCCAGGACCTCTCGGTGATCGAGGAGATCACCGAGGGCATCGAGAAGTCCGAGCTGGGTTCCGCGCCGGGGTCCGGCGAGGAGGTCTGACAGTACTTCGAAGGCCGGTTCCGCGCGTCCACGGCGGCGCGGAGCCGGCCTCCCGGCATGTCCGCCGGCCGCCGGGCGGTGTCGAACCGGCACGCGTCCGCAGCCGTGTCGACTGGTTGGGCCGGCCGGCCGCCGAACTGCCGACCATTGCGTCAATCGATCCATCGACCTGGGACGGCCTGCGATCCACCGTCGCGCGGCAGGCACGCCCACCGCGCGGCAGAACCCCTGCATCGCACCCGCCTCCTCCCTTCGCTCCCCCGTACCTGGAGTAGCCATGCGTCGTCTGCTCGCCGGGATAGCCACCGGCGCCCTCCTGCTCACCGCGACGGCCTGCGGCTCGTCCGACGACTCCTCGTCAGACAAGGGCTCCCCGTCCGACAAGGGCTCCCCGTCCGGCGTCACCACCGTCAAGGTCGGCGTCATCCCGATCGTGGACGTCGCACCCCTCTACCTGGGGCAGGAGAAGGGCATCTTCAAGAAGCACGGGCTCGAGCTGGAGATGACGCCCGCGCAGGGCGGTGCGGCCATCGTGCCCGGCGTGGTCGGCAACCAGTTCCAGTTCGGCTTCTCCAACATGGCCTCGCTGATGATCGCCCAGTCCAACGGCGTCCCGGTGAAGGCCGTGGTCAACGGCAGCGCCACCACCGGCCGGAAGGGCGAGGACTTCGGCGCCCTGGTGGTCAAGGCGGACAGCGGCATCACGTCGGCCAAGGGGCTCGAGGGCAAGAAGGTCGCGGTCAACACCCTGAAGAACATCAACGACACCACCGTGCGCGAGTCGGTGCGTGAGGCGGGCGGCGACCCCTCCAAGGTGAAGTTCGTCGAGATCGCCTTCGACCGGATGCCGGCCGCCCTGGACTCCGGGGAGATCGACGGCGCCATGGCCGTGGAGCCCGCACTGAGCACGGCGAAGAGCCAGGGCGCGAAGGAGGTCTCCTCCTCCTACGTGGACGTGTCGGACAAGCTGACCGTCGCCATGTACTTCACCTCCGAGCAGTACGCGCAGCGGAACCCGAAGCTGGTGGAGAAGTTCACGGCGGCCACCAAGGAGGCGCTGGCCTACGCCGACGGCCACCCGGACGAGGTGCGCGACATCCTGACCACGTACACGAAGATCCCGCCGGAGCTGCTGTCCGAGCTGACCCTGCCGAAGTGGCCGGCCGACGCGGACCGGGCCTCCCTCGAGACCCTCCGCGACCTCGGCGAGAAGGACGGACTGTACGCCGGGAATCCGGACCTGGACGCGCTGCTGCCGTGAAGCACGTCGACCTCGTTCTCGGCGGACCGCCGGACTCGCGGCCTGCCTCGCCCGGCGGGGCCCGGGTCAGTCGTCGGAGGCGGTGCTGTGGACCAGGGAGAGGTGTCCGCGCCCTCGCGGCGGGCGACGGGCCGCGGGCTCGCGCGCCGGATCCGGTTCGGGC
>NZ_JBRIOU010000002.1:1327007-1329955 GCF_053474865.1 Streptomyces sp. CO7 | reverse complement strand
GGCGGGGGCCGGGCTCGGGCAGCACCAGCGTCATCCGCTCGTACCCCAGCTCCGAGAAGGCGGCGGGCGTCTCGACCACGAGGCGGCACTCGCGCACCGTCCGTCCGGCCCCGGGGCCGAGCAACGGGCGCAGGGAGCCGTCGTGTTCGCGTGCGGCGCGCTCGCCCACCGTGCGCACCCAGTGCGGCAGCCCCTGCCGGTAGGCGGCCTCCATCAGCGGGTCCTCGGCGATCTCCCGCCGGACGGCCTGGAGCACCGGGTCGTCCGCGAACCGCTCGACGAGGAAGGCGAACCGGGCCAGCGCCGGCAGGCACCACCGGACCTCCCGGTCGGCGAGCACCAGGGACGCGTCGGGGTGGAAGAGGACGAACCGCAGGAAGTTGTCGTGCGGCATCGCGGTGGGGTGCGGCCCCACGGCACGGAAGAGTTCGGTGAACGCCTCGTTGGCGAGCACGACGTCCCAGCGCCGGTCGAGCAGCACCGAGGGGTACGGCACTCCCTCAAGGAGTGCGGCGTAGTCCCTCAGGTAGTCCTCGTCGGGCCCCGGCCGCGGTTGCGGGCGCCGGCCTCCTGCCCGAGCTGTCATCGGGAGGTTCCCCCTCTCGGCTCCGGCCCTCGTCGGCGGCCCCGATCCTCGCCGCCTCGAGGCGCGCGTGTCAACCATTGTGGCATTTCAGGGGTGTTGGCGACGGGATCCGGCCACAGTTGTGGCGGAACCTGGAGGGTCGCACGGTGCCCCGCTAGTCTCACCGGGTCCGGACGGACAGGACGCGGGAGAGACTGCGGTGGCTGGTGACAGGGAGAACCGGGGCGCCGGGCAGGGCGCCCCGCTGCGGGCCGTGGCCGCCCGGGTCTCCTCGCTGGCCGACCGGCTGGGCGTGCCGCGCGAGGAGGTCTTCGACGTCTCGCGGCTGTCGGCGGCCTCCGGTGTTCCCGAGGGCACCGTCAAGGCCCTGCTGAACGGCCGGCCCGGCGGTGAGCGCGACGTGCAGACACGCTTCCTGCAGCGGCTCGACCTGCTGCGCCGCACCCGGCTCAGGCCGGACGGCCGCCGCTACACCCAGCGCGAGATCGCCGACGGGGCGGGCATGTCGCGCCAGCAGGCCGGCGCCCTGCTCAACGGCGACCGGCGGCCCACCATGGAGCACTGCGACGCCCTGCAGCGGTTCTTCGGCGTGCACGCCGGGTTCCTGACCGCGGAGGACCCGGAGGCGCTGACCGGTGCGCTGCAGCGCACCGAGCGCGAACTGCTGAGCCGGCTGGCCGACCGCGAGGCACGCCTGCCCTCCCCGGACCCCGCGGCGGGCTCCGTCCCCGCCCGGTCGCACGACGGGGCGGACGTCGCCGAGGACGCGCTGGAGCGTCTGCTGCGCGACCACGGGGTGCGCGGCATCGCCTGGCGGGCGGCGCAGCTCCCGACCGACCAGCACCGGGACAAGGTCGCCGAATGGCTGGACATGCTGCTGGAGAGCGTCCGACGGCCGGGGTCGTGACATTGGGCTTCGTCAGGGGAGGAACCGGCTGCGTCGGTCAGGCGCTGGCGCGGACCGCCGCGGGCCGGCTCCGGGCGCTGCGCGTGCGCCGGGAGATGGCCCGGTTGTGCGAGGCGTTGCTGGCGGGGCTGTCCCTGCCCGCCGAGGCGGGGCCGGAGGAGACCCACCGGGCGCTGTGCGTGGCGATGAGCGGTCTGCGGGGCCGTCCGGTGCGCTTCCGCACCGCGGTCTTCCCGCCGGGCACGGCCAGCGGCCTGTGGCTGGCCTTCGACGACCAGGACGTCGTCGTGGTCGAGGAGCGCACCGCGCCCAACCACCAGCTGGTGATCCTGGGGCACGAGCTGTGGCACATGGCGGCCGGCCATCGGGGCGGCCCGGTGGACGGGGTGACGGTGGCGGCCCGGACCCGCTTCGACCGGTGGGAGGAGGCGGAGGCCGAGCGCTTCGGCCTGCTGCTGGCGAGCCGCTTCCGCGCCTGGACGCAGACCGCTCCCGCGGCCGCCCCGCCGGGGCGCGACCCGTCGTGGCCGGACGGCCTGGTGCGCCGGATCGAGGCGTCGCTCGGCGGCGACCGTCCGGCCTCCCGGCACGGGGCTGACGGTCCGTGAACGACGTCAGCTACTACGTCCCCGCCATGGCTATGGCGGTGCCGCTGGTGCTCAAGGGCCGCAGCACCGCGTCCTGGCGGGATCCGCTGCTGCGGTCGGTGTGCGCGCTGCTGCTGCTCACGGCGCTGGCCTTCGCCTTCGCCGCGCCGCCCAGCATCGCGGCCGTGAACCGGCTCACCGGCGTCCCGAACGCCTCGGCGCCCCTGGTCTACGCGCTGTTGACAGCGGTCTGCGCGGCCAGTCTGGTGCTGATCGTCAGCTGGCGCGGCGGCCCGCCCGGCACCACCCGCCGCCTGACGGTGCGGTGCACGACGGGCTTCGGCGCGGTGATCGTGGTGATGTGCGCCCTGTTCGCGCTGGGCGACGCGCCGGTGGAGCGCCTGCGGGACTTCGACACCTACTACGCGACCACGCCGTACCTGCGCGAGATGGTGCTGCTGTACCTGCTCTCGCTGTTCGCCTCCGGGGTGGCGATGAACGTCCTGTGCCTGCGCTGGCTGGGCCGGGTGGGCGGCCGGCCGCTGCGCACCTCGCTGCTGCTGATCGCGCTCGGCTTCGGCTTCTGCGCGCTGTACGCGGTCGCCAAGCTCGTCGCGGTGGGGGCCCGCTGGGCGGGCGGTGACCTCGACGCGCTGAGCACCTCGGTGGCGCCGGCCCTGGCGGCCGGCGGCGGGGTGCTGAGCGCCGCCGGCTTCTCCCTGCCGCTGCTGTGGTCCGTGCCCGCCCGGCTGCTCGGCGACGCCTGGTCCGCGTGGCGCTCGTACCGCGCGCTGACGCCGCTGTGGCGGGCGCTGCGGCCGGTGTCGGCGGCGGGCGACGAGGGGCGGGCGGCGGTGCGGGTCGGCTG
>NZ_JBRIOU010000002.1:1326443-1326907 GCF_053474865.1 Streptomyces sp. CO7 | reverse complement strand
CGTGGAGGCGGTGCGGGCCCACGGCAGGGCCGGGGACGCGGCGGCGGCCGAGGCGGCGGCGGGGCCGCCCGCCGAAGGGCCCGAGGACCTGGTCCGGCTCTCCCGGGCGTTGCGCGCGATGCGTGGGTGACGTCCTGTCAGTGCCGCGCGGCAGGCTTGGGGTGAGAGTTGCGCGACCGCCCGAGGAGTTGCCGAGGATGACCACCACCACCGTGCCGACCGACCGTGAACGGAGCGCCGCGCAGGCGTACCTGCGGCTGCTGAACGCGGTACGGGCCGCGTTCGCCGAGGCGGGTCCCGGCCCCGTCGTGGTGCCGCCGGCGGTGCTCGCCGAGGCGGACCGCGCGTTGCGCGAGGCGGGCCTGACGGGCGCCGAGGAGGCGTTCCTGCGGCGGGTGGGCCGTCACGCCGCGTCGCGGACGTAGCGCCGCCGGGCCCGACGGCGCTACGTCCGCGACGCGGCG
>NZ_JBRIOU010000002.1:1325844-1326343 GCF_053474865.1 Streptomyces sp. CO7 | reverse complement strand
GCGGGACTCCCGCCGGCTCACCGCCCGGACCCGGCCCGTCGGCACGCCGGTCCCCCGCACCCGGCGGGGGCCCCTCGCGTCAGCCCGCCCCGGCAGGTTCCTCCTCCTGGCTCTCGGGGGCGATGCCCCGCAGCCTGACCTCCAGGCGCCCGTCGACCACCCGTGTGTCGAACGCGGGCTGGGGAGCCGTGGCAGGCCCCCGCACGTTCCAGCCGTCCTCGAGCCGGAACACGCTGCCGTGCCAGGGACACCGCACGCAACCGTCGGAGATCTCGCCCTGCGACAGCGGACCCGCCAGGTGACTGCAGTGCTCGGCGAGCACCCGCACGGTGTCCTCGTCGACCCGGACCACCATCACCGGGACGCCGTCCACCTCCCGCCGGACCGCCTGTCCGACCGGAAGGTCCGACACGCCGCCGAGGCCGTGCCAGCCCGGCCGCACCAGGTGGGGCACCTGTTCGGCGTGGTTGGCTCCCGCCGCCTGCCGGTAGGCGAGGTG
>NZ_JBRIOU010000002.1:1323830-1325744 GCF_053474865.1 Streptomyces sp. CO7 | reverse complement strand
GCGTGCGGGACCCCCCCCCGCCGTTGCTGGCGTTGCAGGTCGGCCCAGTCCACCCAGCCGGCGACCGCCGCCGGTCCGGCCACGGCGAGGCCCACCCCGACGAGCCGCCGCGCGGCCCTCTCCTGGCCGGGCAGCAGGTCCAGCACCGCCGTGGACATCCACGCGCCGACGGGCAGCTGGACCAGCACGGGATGCAGCGGATGGCCGATCGGCAGCCCGTGCAGGAGGTCCCGGCCGCGGCGTCCCAGGGGCGCCGCCTTCACCACCTTCTGCACCGCGTCCGCCAGCCGGTCGGCCCCGCCCCACCGCTCCAGGGCGTCCAGCAGCGAGGCGATCCGCCCCGGTCCACGACTCTCCGTACACATCTCGTCACGTTCGGTTGTGTCCATGCGGCGCGAGTAGCCCTCGGGCGCGGAAGGAAACGTGGCCGGCGCCGGCGTCCGGGGGCCGCCCCGAACGGGGGCGACACGCGGGAGGAGAAGCCGTAACACGCCCGTAGCGGTACGCGTCCCGTGAAGCTCTATGATCGGCCCGACACCGCCGCACCGGGCCGCCCCCGGCCCTCTCCTCGCGGCCCGGTGTCCCTACCCGCGTGTTCCCCGGCAGGGCCCGGCTGCCTCGCCGTGCCCGCACACCTGAAGGGCGGCCTGAATGATCTCTCGCGTACGCGTCTGGCTCAACCGCACGTACGCGGAGAACGTCTTCTTCATGGAACAGCTGCGGAGAAATCCGCAGGACCGGGCGGTGGAGATCCACGCCACCCACGGCGACCCCGACTCGCCGGTGCTCGCCGCCGCGGACACAGCGGCGATGGAGCCCGAGGGCCTCTCCCCCGCCGCGTACGCCGAGTTCGCGCTGGACCAGTGCGTGCGGCGCGGCATCGACGTGTTCGTGCCGCGGCTGCACCAGGAGGCGATCGTCGCGCACGGCGCGGAGTTCGAGGCGGTGGGCACGGCCCTGCTGGCGCCGACCGCGCGGGGGGTGGCGGCGTTCCAGGACAAGGCGACCGCCTACGAGCGGGTGGCCGAGCTCGGCGTGCCGGTCCCGCCGTGGTTCCGGGTGCGCACCGCGGACGAACTGCTCACCGCGGTCGAGAAGCTGGAGGCGGACGGGCACGAGGCCTGCTTCAAGCCGGCCGCGGGCGCGGGCGGCGTGGGCTACCGGGTGGTCACCCGCGAGCCGTTCTCGACGGACCAGCTCGACGGCTTCCCGAGCCCGCGCGTGCCGCTGGGGATGGTGCTCGGTGCGCTGCGCGAGAGCGGCGAGGAGGTCGACTGGCTGGTGATGCCGAGGCTGGAGGAGCCGGAGGTGTCGGTGGACTGCCTCACCGGGACGGACGACCGCGTGCGGATGGCGGTGGGCCGCACCAAGAACGGCCGGCGTCGCGGGTTCACCCTGGACGAACGGTGGCTCGCCCCGGCCCGCCTGGTCGCCGAGCGTTTCGGCCTGCACCACCTGTCGAACATCCAGTTCCGCGAGTTCGGTGAGGAACCGGTTCTCCTCGACGTCAACACGCGGCCGGCCGGCGGGCTGCACCAGTTGTCCCTGTGCGGCCTCAACGCTCCCTGGGCCGCGGTCCGGCTGGCCCTGGGCGAGGACCCGGGGGACCTGGAGCCGCCGTTCCTGGGCGCCGACTACGCCGTGGTGGCGGCCCCGCAGCGTCTGCGGGCGGCGGGGCCGCTCCGCGACGAGGACCCCGCGCCGTCGGCGGCGGTGACCGTCCCGGCGCAGGCGGCGCCCGCGGACGGGGCCGTCGGGGCCTCCTCCTCGTCCACGACGGCGCCCGCGCCCGCCTGAGACATGCCTGGCGGGAGGCCTTGGCGGGGCGCCGACCGGGGGCCGTACGGACCCCTGCGAAATTTTTTTCCGCAGGGGTGTATCAATCCGCGTACGCGGCGCTCTTAACGGTGCGGG
>NZ_JBRIOU010000002.1:1319220-1323730 GCF_053474865.1 Streptomyces sp. CO7 | reverse complement strand
CCCGCCCCACCATGACGGGGGGAGCCGGTGCCGGGCCTCACTCGAGACGGGTGAGGCCCGGATGGGCTTCCTGGTAACCGTCCATCAGCCGCCGGGCGACGGCGACGGAGTCGATCAGCGGGTGCAGTGCGAAGGCCTTCACCGCGGCGGCCCGGGAGCCCGTCAGGGCGGCGGTGATCACTTCCCGTTCCACCGCCTTGACCGCGGACACCAGGGCGGCCGCGTGCTGCGGCAGGGGGGCGGCGGCCGGCGGATGCGCTCCGTTCGCGTCCACCAGGCACGGGATCTCGACCACCGCGTCGTCGTCCTGTCCGGGCAGGGCGCCGCGGTTGCGGACGTTGAGGACCAGGGTGGCCCGCTCGTCCCGGGCGATGGCCCGCATCAGGGCGAGTGCCACCTTCTCGTAGCCGCCGGAGAGGTCCTCCTCCTCGCGCTCCCCGGCCCCCGCCGCGTCCCGGTTCTCCGCCATGTAGGTGGCCTCGCGCTCGGAGCGGGTGCGGTTCCACAGCTGGAGCGCGGGCGCTCCGGGCCGGCCGGCCTCGTCGTAGAAGCGGGCCTGCTGGTCGCGCAGGAAGACCCCGCGGGTGCGTTCGGCCCGCCGGTAGGCGTCGACCGTCTCCCGGTTGAAGTAGTAGTAGTGCAGGTACTCGTTGGGGATCGCACCCAGCGCCTGCAGCCAGTCGGCGCCGAACAGCCGCCCCTCTTCGAAGGACTCCAGCAGCTCGCGGTCGGCGAGCAGCCGGGGCAGCTGGTCGCGGCCGTCCACCCGCACGGCGCGGACCCAGCCGAGGTGGTTGAGGCCGGCGTAGTCGACGAAGGCGCGGGCCGGGTCGACGCCGAGGACCCGGGCGAGGCGGCGGCCGAGGCCCACCGGGGAGTCGCAGATGCCGATCACCCGGTCGCCGAGGGTGCGGGACATGGCCTCGGTGACCAGGCCGGCCGGGTTGGTGAAGTTGATGACCCAGGCGTCCGGGGCGAGGCGCCGCACGCGGCGGGCCAGGTCCACCGCCACGGGGACCGTGCGCAGACCGAAGGCGATGCCGCCCGCCCCGACGGTCTCCTGGCCCAGGACGCCCTCGGCCAGGGCGACGCGCTCGTCCGCGGCCCGGCCCTCGAGGCCGCCGACCCGCATCGCCGAGAAGACGAAGTCCGCTCCTGTCAGCGCGTCGTCCAGGTCGGTGGTGGTGACCACCTCGGGCGCGTCGGGCACCTCCCGGGCCTGCTCGGCGAGCACCCGGCCGACGGCGGCCAGCCGCCCGGCGTCGACGTCGTGCAGCACCACACGGGTGACGCGTCCGGGTGCCCGGTCGGCCAGCAGCGCTCCGTACACGAGCGGCACGCGGAAGCCGCCCCCACCAACGATCGTGAGCCTCATCCCGCCAACCTAACGCGGGGGCCTGTGGGAGGGACGCGCGATCCGGCGCGGTGTGGGGCGGCGTCAGGACGGGAACCCCTTCCGGGGTGACCGGCGACCCCGTCCTGACCTGCCCGGATGGTGCGGGAGGGCGCCGCGCCCGCATGGCCGCTGCCGGGCGCGGTACTCGGCCCTCACCCGTCCGACGAGAAAGTAGATGATCACATTGACCGAAGCGACCGGAACGGTGGGCGCCGCGCCGCGCGGGGCCGACGGCCCTCTCCTGGGCCGGGCCAACCCGTTGCGTGATCCCCGCGACCGCCGGCTCCCCCGGATCGCGGGCCCGTCCGGACTCGTCATCTTCGGCGTCACGGGCGACCTGTCCCGCAAGAAGCTGATGCCCGCGGTGTACGACCTCGCCAACCGGGGGCTGCTGCCACCAGGTTTCTCCCTGGTCGGCTTCGCCCGCCGTGAGTGGGCCGACCAGGACTTCGCCCAGGTGGTGCACGACGCCGTGGAACAGCACGCGCGCACCCCCTTCCGGGAGGAGGTCTGGCAGCAGCTGGCGCAGGGCATGCACTTCGTCCCGGGCGACTTCGACGACGACCACGCCTTCGAGCAGCTGCGCGAGGCCGTGGAGCAGCTCGACACCTCCCGCGGCACCAGCGGCAACTACGCCTTCTACCTGTCGGTGCCGCCCCGGTTCTTCCCCCGGGTGGTGCAGCAGCTGGAGAAGCACGGACTGGCCGAGGCTCCTCCG
Source organism: Streptomyces sp. CO7 (assembly GCF_053474865.1). NCBI lineage: Bacteria > Bacillati > Actinomycetota > Actinomycetes > Kitasatosporales > Streptomycetaceae > Streptomyces > Streptomyces sp. CO7. Next base: position 1,321,616 of record NZ_JBRIOU010000002.1, on the reverse strand, counting down.
GGTTCCTGGCGGCGCGCGGTCATCGAGAAGCCGTTCGGCCACGGCCTGGCCAGCGCCCGCGCCCTGAACGCGCTGGTGCACGAGGTCTTCGCTCCCGACCAGGTGTTCCGGATCGACCACTACCTCGGCAAGGAGACCGTCCAGAACATCCTGGCGCTCCGCTTCGCCAACCAGATGTTCGAACCTGTCTGGAGCCGGTCGTACGTGGACCACGTGCAGATCACGATGGCCGAGGACATCGGCATCGGCGGCCGGGCCGGGTACTACGACGGCATCGGCTCGGCCCGGGACGTGATCCAGAACCACCTGCTGCAGCTGCTCGCGCTGACCGCGATGGAGGAGCCCGCCGCCTTCGACGCCGAGTCGCTGCTCACCGAGAAGCTCAAGATCCTCAAGGCGGTCAAGCTTCCGCAGGACCTGGGCGAGCACACGGTGCGCGCCCAGTACACGGGGAGCTGGCAGGGCGGCGAGCGGGTGCTGGGCTATCTGGAGGAGGACGGCATCGACCCGTCCTCCATGACCGACACCTACGCCGCGGTCAAGCTGGAGATCGACAACCGGCGCTGGGCGGGCGTCCCCTTCTACCTGCGCACCGGCAAGCGCCTGGGGCGCCGGGTCACCGAGATCGCGGTGGTCTTCCAGCGCGCCCCGTACTCGCCGTTCGACTCGACGGCGACCGAGGAGCTCGGTTCCAACGCGATCGTGATCCGGGTCCAGCCGGACGAGGGCATGACCGTACGGTTCGGTTCCAAGGTTCCGGGCACCTCCATGGAGATCCGGGACGTCTCGATGGACTTCGCCTACGGCGAGTCCTTCACCGAGTCCAGCCCGGAGGCCTACGAACGGCTCATCCTGGACGTGCTGCTGGGCGACGCCAACCTGTTCCCGCGCACCGAGGAGGTCGAGGAGTCCTGGCGGATCCTGGACCCGATCGAGGAGTACTGGGCCACCCACGGTGTGCCCGCCAAGTACCCGGCGGGCAGCTGGGGTCCCCCGGAGGCCGACGAGATGCTCGCACGAGACGGACGGAGTTGGCGCAGGCCATGAAACTGGACCTCAACGACACCACGGCCACAGACGTCAACAAGGCCCTGCTCCAGGCCCGCAGGGCCTCGGGCACGCCTGCCGTCGGCATGGTGCTGACCATGGTGGTCGTGATCGACGAGGAGTACGCCTACGACGCCATGAGGGCGGCGCAGCAGGCCTCGCAGGAACACCCCTCGCGCACCGTGGTGGTGATCCGCCGTCATCCGCGCAGCCCGCGCGACCGTACCCACTCGCGGCTGGACGCGGAGGTGCGGCTGGCGGCCGACGCCGGGCCGGGCGAGACGGTGGTGCTGCGGCTCTACGGCGAGGTGCGCGACCACGCCCAGTCGGTGGTGCTGCCCCTGCTGCTGCCGGACGCGCCGGTGGTGGTGTGGTGGCCGGTGGACGCCCCGGACAACCCGTCCCAGGACCCGCTGGGCGCGCTGGCCCAGCGCCGGATCACCGACATGGACGCCTGCCCGGACCCGCTGGCCGAGCTGGAGAAGCGGGCCGCCGCGTACGCGCCCGGCGACACGGACCTCGCGTGGACCCGGCTGACGCTGTGGCGTTCGGCGCTCGCCGCCGCGCTGGACCAGGAGCACGCGCCGGTGCGCTCGGTGGCCGTCGAGGCGGAGCCGGGCAATCCGAGTGCGGAGCTGCTGCTGCGCTGGCTGCGCGCCCGGCTGGGGGTTCCCGGCGAGGTCGGGCCGTCGGCGGGTCCGGCGATCACGGCGGTGCGGCTGGAGACCGACAGCGGCGAGGTGTCCGTGGTCCGCGGGGACGGTCCGCTCGCCACGCTCACCCTGCCCGGTCAGCCGCCGCGCAGCCTGGCCCTGAAGATCCGGCCGACCTCGGAGCTGATCGCCGAGGAGCTGCGGCGCCTGGACGCCGACGACATGTACGAGATCGCCCTGCGCGGCGCCGGGGCGACCTCCGGTGCCGCCGACGCTCCCGCGGAGTCCCGAGCCGTCTGACGGCCGGCGAACCCCCGAACCAGAGGAAGAAGTGAACGACATGCAGCTCGGACTCATCGGTCTCGGCAAGATGGGCGGCAACATGCGCGAGCGCATCCGCCGGGCGGGTCACGAGGTCATCGGGTACGACCGCGACCCCGACCTCTCCGACGTGGCGAGCCTGGCCGAACTGGCCGACTCGCTGACCGCGCCGCGCGTGGTGTGGGTGATGGTGCCGGCAGGCCCGCCGACGCAGTCCGTGATCGACGAGCTCTCCGGTCTGCTCGACGCCGGTGACGTGGTGGTCGACGGCGGGAACTCGCGCTGGACGGACGACGAGAAGCACGCCGCGGAGCTGGCCGAGAAGGGCATCGGCTTCGTGGACTGCGGCGTCTCCGGCGGCGTGCACGGCCTGGC
>NZ_JBRIOU010000002.1:1314760-1319120 GCF_053474865.1 Streptomyces sp. CO7 | reverse complement strand
GAGGACGAGCACCTGGACAAGCTGCGCGGCTTCGCCCAGGACTCCGGCGAGGGCCGCTGGACGGTCGAGGCGGCCATCGACAACGCCGTCCCGCTGCCCGCCATCACCGCCTCCCTCTTCGCCCGCTTCGCCTCCCGCCAGGAGGACTCCCCGCAGATGAAGATGATCGCCGCCCTGCGCAACCAGTTCGGCGGCCACGCGGTCGAGGCGGCCGGTCCCTCGGCGGCGCGGTAGACGGGGCGGACCGTGGGTGATCTTCTGCTGCTGCGGCACGGCGAGACGACGTGGAGCGCGGCGCGCCGCCACACCAGCCGCACCGACCTGCCGCTCACCGCGCACGGTGAGGAGGAGGCGCGGGCGGTGGCACCGCTGCTCGCCGGACGGAGACTGGCGGCGGTGCTGACCAGTCCCCGGCTGCGCGCGGTCACCACCGCCCGTCTGGCCGGCCTCACCGGCGCCCGGACCGATGCCGACCTGCGCGAATGGGAGTACGGGGCCTACGAGGGACTGATGACGGAGGAGATCCGCCAGGAGCGGCCCGGCTGGAACATCTGGGACGACGGCTGCCCGTCGTCGGCGGACGGACAGCCCGGAGAGCTGCCCGAGGAGGTCGGCGCGCGGGCCGACCGGGTGCTGGCGCGCGTCGAGCCGCTGCTGCGGGCGGACGAGGGCGACGTGCTGCTGGTGGCCCACGGCCACTACCTGCGCGTCCTGACGGCACGGCGGCTGGGGCTCGCGGCGACCGACGGTCGGCTGTTCCAGATCTTCACCGGAACCGTCAGCCGCCTGTCCACCGAGCACGGCCGCCCGGTCGTGTCCGTGTGGAACGCACGGCCCGGTGGTGCGGAGCTCTGAAGGGTCGGCCCGGTGACGCGAAGCTCTGGAGGGCCGGCCCGGTGGCGCGGGACCGCAGGGAGCCGGCCCGGGCCTCGCCCCGAACCGGCGCCCGGAGCGTCATCCCGCGGCGCCCTTGGGCATCCCGTACACGCGCTCCACGCGCAGCCGCAGCACCAGGCGGCGCTCGCGAACCATCGCCGCCCGGTAGTCGTCCCAGTCCGGGTGCTCCCCGGCGACGTCCCGGTAGAGCCGTATCAGCTCCTCCACCGTCGCGTCGGCGGGGTCCGCGGCCACCGGGCTCAGCTCCGCGGCGCCCTCCGCCACGGTGTAGGCCCAGCGGTCGGCACTGGTCACGTGGTAGGAGGCGCGCGGGTCGCGGCGCAGGTTGCGGGTCTTGGCCCGGTCGTCCGTGACCGAGATCCGCAGCAGGCGCTCCTCGGGGTAGTAGGCGTGGTTGACGTTGGACAACTGCGGCCGCCCGTCGGCCTTGAGGGTCACCAGCACTCCGCCGGCGGCCTCGGAGAGCAGGGCGAGCAGGGCTTCTTCACTCATACCGGCGGAACGTCCCCCTGGACCGGGGTGTTCCCGGACGCACCGGTCAGGTCTGGAATTGCGCCGAACGGGGTATCTCCGAGCCGCTCGCGCAACGTGGACGGAGGGTCAGGACCATGACGGCGACCGCGAGGACGGTGCTGCGCCAGGAGATCGACCCGGGCGAGGCGGGCCTGGACGCCGCCCGCCTGGACGAACTGGACCGCCTGCTGGCCCGGCACGTCGACACCGGGAGCCTGCCGGGCTACCTCCTGTCGGTGGCCCGGGACGGCCGGGTGGCCCGCCTGACCACCTACGGCTGCCGCGACCTCGCCGCGGGACTGCCGGTGGAGCCGGACACCCTCTGGCGGATCTACTCGATGACCAAGCCGGTCACCTCGGTGGCGGCGATGCTGCTGGTGGAGGACGGTCTGCTGTCGCTCGACCACCCGCTCGAGCGCCACCTGCCGGCCTTCTCGGACCCGCGGGTCCATGTGGCGGGCGAGGGCGCCGGGATGCGGACGCGCCCTGCGCGGGGGCCGCTCCTGATCCGCCATCTCCTCTCGCACACGGCCGGTCTGACGTTCGCCTTCCACCATGCCCACCCGGTGGACGCCCTCTACCGGGAGGCGGGCCTGCACGCCTCGGTCCTGCCGGGCGCGGACCTCGCGCAGACCTGCGACGCGTACGCCCGGCTCCCCCTCCAGTTCGATCCCGGCAGCGGCTGGAACTACTCGGTGGCGACCAACGTGCTGGGCCGGGTGATCGAGGTGGTCTCGGGGCGCCCGCTGGACGAGTTCGTGGGCGAGCGGGTGCTGGGGCCGCTGCGGATGACCGACAGCGGGTTCCGGATCGGCGCGGAGCAGGCGGGCCGGCTGGCCGAGCTGTACGGGGACGGGGACGACGGGGCGCTCGAGGTAGTCCCGGGCACCCCGGTGCGGGAGCGGCCGCACTTCCTGTCCGGCAGCGGCGGGCTGGTGGCGAGCGCCGGGGACTACCACCGCTTCATGGAGATGCTCCGGCGGCGCGGGGAGCTCGACGGGGTGCGGCTGCTGCGGCCGGCGACGGTGGACCTGATGACCCGCAACCACCTGCCCGAGGGCGCGGACATCCGGAGCTTCGGCGCCCCCGTCCACGACGAGCCGGCCAACACCGGGGTGGGGTTCGGTCTGGGCTTCTCGGTGGTGGTGGACCCCTCGCGCACCCAGTCCCCGTCCTCGCGCGGGACCTACGGCTGGAAGGGCGTGGCGACCACCGTCTTCTGGGTGGATCCCGTCCAGGACCTGACCGTGCAGTTCATGACCCAGCTGCGGCCCCGGCGCTCGCGGCTGCTGTTCCCGGAGATCCGGCGGCTGGTGCACGCATCCGTCCTGGGATGAGGGGCCGCCGGGCGCGGCGGGTTGACCTGCACCCCCTCTACATGACATTCATTTTCAGTAAGGGCGGGCCGCGACCCGGCACGCCCGGTTCATGCTGCCCGGATCCCACAGACAGGACTTCCTCATGTCTCTCGACGTCTCCCCCACCCTGCTCGCCGACGCCGAACGCGGCGAGGTCCGCGAGGAGGACTTCCTCGCCACCGTGCGCACCTCGCTGCCCTACGCCTACGAGCTGATCGCCCGGCTCGCCGGCGAACTGCGCGAAGGGTCCGCGGAGTTCGCCGACAACACCACGCCGCCGCCGTCCGAGCGCGAGCGCGGCCAGCTGCTGCGGGCCCTGGCGAGCGACGCCATCCGCGGAACACTGGAGCGCCACTTCGGCGTGGCACTGGCCTTCCAGAACTGCCACCGGGTGGCCGCGTTCCGGCCGCGGGACGTGGGCGGGGAGCGTCACACGCGCTTCACCTCCCCCCGTGCCCAGCTCCTCAACCAGTCCCCCGACCTGCGCGACTGCTGAGTCAGCGGCCCGCGGGGGCCGTCCGGTCGTAGGCCCGCATCAACCGATCGGTCGATGCGGGTCCGGACCGGACGGGCGATGTGGCGGCGGGCCCCCTCACGGGACGCTTTGCGCATGTCAACGACGAGCACGAAGAGGACGACGCCGGCCACGGCCGGCGGCAGGCCGGCGGTCGTCGAGGTCGAGGGGCTGCGGAAGTCCTACGGCGGCCGGGCCGTCGTCGACGGGGTTTCCTTCGCCGTCGAGGAGGGCGAGATCTTCGGCATCCTGGGCCCCAACGGCGCCGGCAAGACGACCACCGTCGAGTGCGTCGAGGGCCTGCGGGTCGCCGACGCCGGCCGGATCAGAGTGGCGGGGCTCGACCCGGTCGCCGACCGCGAGCAGGTCACGCGGCTGCTCGGCGCCCAGCTCCAGGAGAGCGAGCTGCAGCCGAAGCTGACCGTCCGTGAGGCGCTCGAGCTGTACTCAGCCCTGTACCCGGCTCCCGCCGACGGCTACGAGCTGGCCGAACGGCTGGGCCTGTATGAGCGCCTGGACACCCGTTTCGCCAAGCTGAGCGGTGGTCAGAAGCAGCGCCTGTTCATCGCGCTCGCCCTCATCGGCAACCCCCGCATCGTGGTGCTGGACGAGCTGACGACCGGCCTGGACCCGCGCGCCCGCCGCGACACCTGGGATCTGATCGACGACGTCCGGGCCCGTGGCGTGACGGTCCTGCTGGTCACCCACTTCATGGAGGAGGCCCAGCGGCTGTGCGACCGGATCGCCATCGTCGACGGCGGCCGGATCACCGCGCTGGACACCCCGCGGGGGCTGATCGGCAGGGCGGCCGGGGCCACCCACATCTCCTTCACCCCCTCCGAGCGGCTGGACGAGGCCGAACTGGCCGCCCTCCCCGGGCTGGCGTCGATGGAGGACAAGGGCGGCCGGCTGACCCTCGCGGGCACCGACGACACCGTGAACGCCGTCGTCCAGCTGCTCGTCCGGCGGCGCGTCACCGCCCACCAGCTGCGGGTCACCGACGCCACGCTGGACGACGCCTTCCTCGACCTCACCACCACCTGACGGAGACCGCGCCATGACCAGCGACCCGATGCCC
>NZ_JBRIOU010000002.1:1305338-1314660 GCF_053474865.1 Streptomyces sp. CO7 | reverse complement strand
GCCGGGGCGTATCCGCACGGGCGGGAGACGAACGTCCCCCGGCCCCTGGTCCTGCCGCGCAGCGCGGCGGACCAGCCGAACAGCTCCGCCAGCGGGACCACCGCGCCCACCACGGCCGTCCCGCCCCGGGTCTCGGAGCCCTGCACCCGGCCGCGGCGGGCGGCCAGGTCGCCGAGCACGCCGCCCAGGCAGTCGGCCGGCACGGTCACGGTGACCTCGGCGACCGGTTCCAGCAGGGTGAGGCGGCAGGCGCGCAGGGCGGCCCGCAGCCCGGCCCGGCCGGCGGTGCGGAAGGCCGTGTCCGAGGAGTCCTTGACGTGGGTGGCGCCGTCGGTGAGGACGACCCGCAGACCGGTCACCGGGTGCCCGCCGAGCGGACCGTCCGGCAGGGCGTCACGGCACCCGGCCTCCACCGCCCGCACGTACTCCTGCGGCACCCGTCCGCCGGTGACCGCCGAACGGAACTCGAACCCGAGCCCGTCGAGCGGCTCGACGTCGAGCACGACGTGCGCGAACTGGCCCGCGCCGCCGTCCTGTTTGACGTGCCGGTGGACGAACCCGCGGACGCCGCCGGTCACCGTCTCCCGGTGGGCGACCCTCGGCCGCCCGACCGCGAGGCCGGGCCCGCCGGACAGGCGGATCTTCTCCACCGCCACCTCCAGGTGCAGTTCGCCCATGCCGGACAGCAGGGTCTGCCCGGTCTCCGGATCGGTGCGGATCGTCAGCGACGGGTCCTCCTCGGCGAGCCGGGCCAGCGCCCCGGCGAGCCGCCCGGTGTCGGTGGAGCGGACGGCCTCGACCGCCACCGACACCACCGGCTCGGCCGGCGCGGGGCGCTCCAGCACCAGCGGGTGCTCCCGGGCGCACAGCGTCGCCCCGGCCCGCACGCCCTTGGGGCCCGCCACGGCGACGATGTCGCCGGCCGCCGCGGCCTCGACCTCGGTGTACCGGTCGGCGCGCAGGCGCAGCACCCGCGCGACGCGCTCGGTGCGGCCCGTGGTCGTGTCCCGCACGACGTCCCCCTTCCGCAGGGTTCCGGAATAGATCCGCAGACTGGTCAGCCTGCCGGTGGCGGTGGCGTTCACCTTGAACGCCAGTGCGGCGAGAGGGCCTTCGGGGTCGGCCTCGCGCCGCACCTCGGCGCCCTCCCAGCTGCCCGTCACCGGGGGCAGGTCGAGCGGGGACGGCAGGTAGTCCGCCACCGCGTCCAGCAGCGGTTCCACCCCCTTGTCGCGGTAGGCGGAGCCGCAGAGCACCACCACGCCCTCACCCGTTCGGGTGAGATCGCGCAGGGCCGCGCGCAGGGTGGCCGCGGTCAGCGTGCCGTGCTCGCAGAACTCCTCGAGCGCAACGGCGTGCCGTTCGGCCACGGCCTCCTCCAGCGCGCGGCGTCGCCTCACCGCCTCGGTGCGCAGCTCCGCGGGGACCGGTGTCTCCACGGGCTCGCCGGCCCCGTCGGGCCAGGTCAGCGCGCGCAGGCCGAGCAGGTCGACGACGCCCCGGAAGCCGTCCTCGGCGCCCACCGGCAGCTGCGCCACCAGCGGAACGGGGTGCAGCCGCCCCCGGACGGAGGCGACCGCGGCGTCCAGGTCGGCGCCGGCCCGGTCCATCTTGTTGACCAGGACGATCCTGGGCACGCCGTGCCGGTCGGCCTGCCGCCACACCGCCTCGCTCTGCGGCTCGACGCCGGCCACGGCGTCCAGGACCACCACCGCGCCGTCCAGGACACGCAGGGAGCGCTCCACCTCGTCGGCGAAGTCGACGTGGCCCGGAGTGTCGATCAGGTTGATCCGCCGGCCCTTCCAGGCGCAGCTGACGGCGGCCGCGAAGATGGTGATGCCCCGCTCGCGTTCCTGGGTGTCGAAGTCGGTGACGGTGGTGCCCTCGTGCACCTCGCCGCTGCGGTGGACGGCGCCGGTGGCGTGCAGGATCCGCTCCGTGACGGTGGTCTTGCCGGCGTCGACGTGGGCGAGGATGCCCAGGTTGCGGACGTCGGCGAGGGAGAGGGCGGGGCGGCGGGTGAGGTCGTTGCGCACGGCCTTCGGCCTTTCTTGGGGTGATGATCCGGTCCTCGGGGACGCGCGATCACCGCCACGGCCGCGGCACTCCGCGAGGGGCGGGGTGTCTCAGCAGGGCGTGGCGGACGTCCGGCGCCGGCCGCGCAGCGGGCGCCGGAGGGCCGGGGACACCAGGATCACCTCGTACCGCGAACGGGGAACGACGGCATCGGCGCGCTGACGCACGGCCTGTCCCCCTTCACTCGTCACGGTCGTCCCGCCGGGAGGGCCCCGCGACACGCACGCATCGCCAAGAGGCCGGGAAAACCCGGGGGTTGCTGCGAGTGTAGGGAGCGGCGGCGGACCGGGCACCGCATTTTCGGGTGCGGGCGAGCGGCCCCGGAGAACGTCCGGTTCGCGGTAGGTTCGCCCCAGGTCCGTCTCTCGAGGAGCTTTGAGCGCATGCCCGTGAAGGTCAGTGTGGTCGTCCCGGTCTACAACCCCGGTCCCTACATCGAGGACTGCGTCGACTCGCTCCTGCGGCAGTCCCTGCGGCCGGGCGAGTTCGAGGTGGTCTTCGTCGACGACGGCTCCACGGACGCGACCCCGGCGCGGCTGGACGCGCTGGCCGCGGAGCACTCCCACATCCAGGTGATCCACCAGGAGCCGTCGGGGTGGTCGGGCAAGCCGCGCAACGTCGGCATCGCGGCATCGCGGGGCGAGTACGTGATGTTCGTCGACAACGACGACTACCTCGGGGACGAGGCCCTCGAGCGCATGTACGCGTACGCCGTGGAGAACGACGCGGACGTCGTCGTCGGCAAGATGGCGGGCAAGGGCCGCCCGGTGCCGGTGGAGCTGTTCCGCAGGAACCATCCGCGCGCCACCGTCGAGAACTCCCCGCTGATGGACAGTCTGACGCCCCACAAGATGTTCCGGCGGGCCTTCCTGGACCGGATCGGGCTGCGCTTCCCGGAGGGCCGCCGCCGTCTGGAGGACCACGTCTTCATCGCGGAGGCCTATCTGCGGGCGGAGACGATCTCGGTCCTCAGCGACTACGTGTGCTACTACCACGTCAAGCGGGACGACGCCTCCAACGCCGGGTTCCGGCGCTTCGACCCGGTCGGCTACTTCAAGAACCTGTGCGAGGCGCTCGACGTGGTCGAGCGGTACACCGAACCGGGCCCGCTGCGCGACCGGATGTACCGGCGCTGGCTGCGCAACGAGATGGTCGAGCGGATGCGGAGCACGCGGCTGCTGAACCTCCCCGACGACTACCGGCGGGAGATGTTCGGCGAGATCCGCGACGTGATCAACGAGCGGTTCGGGCCCTCCGTCGCCGCTCCGCTGGCGCCCACCCAGCGGGTGGTGGCGGCGCTGGTCGCCGCCGACCGCTACGAGGACACGCTGGCCTTCGCGGAGTGGGAGGCGTCCCTCGCCCCCCGGGCCGCCGCGGAGACGGTCGGCTGGGAGAAGGGCGTCCTGCGCCTCGATCTGACGGCCGGTTACACCGCGTCGGGCGAGCCGATGGTCTTCCCGGCCGACGGCGCGCACACCGCGCCCGAGGGTGCGCCCGAGGACGTGGCGGCGGCCGTCGCCTGGGTGCTGGCCGATGCCACCGAGCGGTTCGGCTCGGCGGGCGTGGACGTGGTGGTGCGCGAGCGCTCCACCGCGGCCCAGTACTACCTGCCGGTCGAGGTGACCCGGGAGAAGGAGCCCGCCCGAAACGGCGAAGGGGCTGGGGTGCGCCTGCGGGTGCGCGCCGCGGTGTCGCTGGATCCCGCGGTGGCCGCGGGCGGCTCACCGCTGCGGCCGGGCCTGTGGGACCTCTTCGTGCGGGTGAAGCTGGGCGGCTGGGCCCGCGAGTGCCGGATCGACCCGGCCCCGGGCGCGCCGCGCCCGGCGGGGAACGCCGCGGTCACGGACGGCAGCGTGGTCCTGCCGTACTGGACGGCCCGCGGCACCCTGTCGCTCGACGTCGACAAGGCGTCCAGGAACCTGCGCCTGGACCGGCTGTCCCCGTCCGCCGTCACGGTGACGGGCGAGGAGCTGCGGGCGACGCTGCCGCTGCACGTGGCGGACCGCTGCGACGTCCTGCTGAGGCTGGGCGGCCCGGGGGGCGAGCCGCGGATCCAGGCTCCGGGCACCCTCTCCCCGGGCGAGGACGCGGCCGGGACCTCCGTGCTGGAGGCGGCGCTGCCGTGGGACGGCGCTCCCCGGGAGGTCCCGCTGGGGCTGTCCCTCGCGGCCGACCCGCGTGCTGCGGAGCCTCGGTTCCTGTCCCTGCCGGTGGCACTGACCGCGACCGCCGACGGGGTGCGGGTGCGGCACGCGGCGCTGCCGCGGGCGGCGCGGCAGGGGCCCGGAGCGGTGCGGGGACTGCACCGGCTGGCACGGCGGCTGCCGCTGCCGGTGCGCCGCTCGCTGGTCAAGGCGATGGACACCCTCGTGCCCGGTCTTCGGGCACGGCTGACCGACAGGAAGAGTGACTGAGCACGTGCGACCGCTGAGCATCGAAGGCACCTGGCTGGTGGAGCCGGCCATCTTCCCCGACGAGCGGGGCAGCTTCCACGAGTGGTTCCGGGGACCGGCGTTCCGGGAGGCGACGGGGTACGACCTGTCACTGGCCCAGGCCAATTTCTCGGTCTCGCGCAGGGGCGTGCTGCGGGGGCTGCACTTCGCGGACGTCCCGCCGGGGCAGGCCAAGTACGTGACCTGCGGGCGGGGCGCGGTGCTGGACGTGATGGTGGACATCCGGGTCGGCTCCCCCACCTTCGGCAGGTGGGTGTCGCACCGGCTGGACGAGGAGAACCGGCACGCGGTCTTCCTCGCCGAGGGCATCGGGCACGCCTTGATGGCGCTCACCGACGACGCCACGGTCCTGTACCTGTGTTCCACCGGCTACTCCCCCGCCCGCGAGCACGGGGTGCATCCCCTCGATCCGGAGCTGGGCATCGAGTGGCCCGCGGACATCGAGCCGGTGCTGTCCGCGAAGGACGCGGCGGCGCCCTCGCTGGCGCAGGCTCGCGCGGCGGGGCTGCTGCCGGTGTACGAGGAGTGCGTCGCCCACTACGAGAAGCTGCGGGGCGACGAGTCCGTGTGAGGAGGCGCCGCGACCGACGACGGCGGAGGCCGGGACCCCGGGGTCCCGGCCTCCGCCGTCGTCGGTCAGGCCCGCTCGCCGGTGAGCTGGTCCAGCGACCTGCTCAGCTGCTCCCAGCCCTTGGCGCGCTTGGTGCCCCGGTTGCGGGCGTGGACCAGCGGCTTCCAGAACCCGGCGTTCAGCAGGTCCTCGGCGCGCACCGCGGTGGTGCGGCCGAGGATCGACTCGGGCACCTTCTGCGGGTCGGGGACCTCGAACTCGGCCATGATCTCGTCGTACTTGTCCTGCAGCACCGTGTTGGTCGGGTCGGCGCCGAAGACCAGCAGCTGTCCGGTGGGCTGGGTGTCGACCAGCACGGTCCTCAGGTCGGGCCGGTAGCGCTGAAGGATCTCGACGACCTTGTAGACGTCGCCGGTCCACGCGTTGGTGTGCCGGTCGCGCGCCGCCTCGTCGACGTTGCGCGGCAGCATGTCGTCGAGGACGACGACGCTGGCCCAGTCGGAGTGCTTCTCGACGTTGATGAAGTCCCGCAGGGCGTACTCGAAGAGGTGCATGCCGTCGATGAACGACAGGTCCAGCGTGACGTCCTGCCAGTAGCCGAACGGGCTGCGGTTGCGGGCGAGGTTACGCAGCGGGTGGCGGCCGCCCTTGAGGTGCCCCAGGGGATTCTCACGGGCGAAGAAGTCGTCACTGGTGGCCTTCACCAGGTGGACGTCGCACCGGATCTCCGTGACCACCTTGAAGGCGGGGTCGACGGCGATGCTCGGGACCCGGGAGAGGGTGAGGCTGCGGCCGTCGTTGACGCCGATCTCCAGGTAGTTCCGGTTGGCGCAGGTCTTGTGGAGCTCCCTCAGGAACTCGTGGCGCTTCACGAACAGGACTCCTTGCGGATGAGCGGGAGGGCAACATGCAGGGCGGCGCGCCAGTCGCGCAGGGGCGGCAGGCCGAGCGGCCGCCACCGGTGGTGTGCGAGAGCGCTGTAGGCGGGACGGGGTGCGGGCCGGGGGAACGCCTCGCTGGTGACGGGGCGCACCCGGGCCGGGTCGGCGTCGAGCAGGCGGAAGACCTCCTGGGCCAGTTCGTGCCAGGTGGCCTCGCCGGAGCTGGTGGCGTGGAAGACGCCGGTGGCGTCCGGGTCGTCGGCGCCCAGCCGGGCGCCGAGGTCGGCGATCCGGCCCGCGACGTCGGCGCTCCAGGTCGGCTGGCCGCGCTGATCGGCGACGACGTCCAGCGTGTCCCTGCGGGATTCCAGCTGGGTCATCGTGCGCACGAAGTTGCCGCCGTGGACGCCATAGAGCCAGGCGGTGCGCACGACGGCGCTCCGGCCGGGCAGTTCGGCGAGGACCGCCCGCTCGCCGGCGAGTTTGGTGCGGCCGTAGGCGGTGCGGGGGGCCGTGGGGTGGTCCTCGGCGTAGGGGGCGGTGGCCCGGCCGTCGAAGACGTAGTCGGTGGAGACGTGGATCATGCGGGCCGCGCCCTGTTCGGCGCAGGCCCGGGCGAGGGTGCGGGGTCCGTCGCCGTTGATCCGCAGGGCGGCCGCCTCGTCGGTCTCCGCGTCGTCGACGGCCGTGTAGGCGGCGCAGTTGACGACCACGTCGGGCCGGTGCGCGGCGAGGGCGGCGCGGACGTCGTCCTCGCACGTGATGTCGAGTTCGGCGCGGTCGAGGGTCACCGTCTCCTCGCCGCGGCGGACCAGCTCCCGCGCGGTGTCCCGGCCGAGCATGCCCGCTGCGCCGGTGACGAGCCATCTCATGCGCGCCCCTCCGTACTTCCCGTGCCTCGCCGGCCGGTGACGGACCGGCTGCCCTGACCGGAGCGGCGGCTCACCCGCCGGCCCGTTCCTTCAACGGCTCCCACCAACCCCGGTTCTCCCGGTACCAGTTGACGGTATCGGCGAGAGAGGTGGGGAAGTCGTGCCGGGGATGGTAGCCGAGTTCGGCCCGCGCCTTGCCCCAGTCGACGGAGTAGCGCAGGTCGTGTCCCTTGCGGTCCTCGACGTACTCGACCATGTCCCAGCCGGCCCCGCAGGCCTCCAAGAGCAGACCGGTGAGCTCCTTGTTGGAGAGCTCGGTGCCGCCTCCGATGTTGTAGATCTCCCCTGCTGAGCCCCGGGTTCGCACGAGTTCGACGCCCTGGCAGTGGTCCTCCACGTGCAGCCAGTCGCGGACGTTGCGTCCGTCGCCGTAGAGCGGCACCTTCCTGCCGTCGAGGAGGTTGGTGACGAAGAGGGGAATCACCTTTTCGGGGAACTGGTGGGGCCCGTAGTTGTTCGAGCAGCGGGTGACCCGGACGTCCATGCCGTGGGTCCGGTGGTAGGCCAGGGCGAGCAGGTCGGAGGACGCCTTGGAGGCGGAGTAGGGCGAGTTGGGCGCGAGGGGGTGGCTCTCCGGCCAGGATCCCGACTCGATGGAGCCGTAAACCTCGTCGGTGGAGATGTGCACGAACGCCCCGACCGAGTGCCGCAGCGCGGCGTCCAGCAGCGTCTGCGTGCCGACCACGTTGGTGAGGACGAAGTCCGCGGCCCCGGTGATCGAGCGGTCCACGTGGGACTCGGCGGCGAAGTGGACGACCTGGTCGGCGGCGCCCATCAGTTTGTCCACCAGCTCGGCGTCGCGGATGTCGCCCTGTACGAACTCCAGCCGCGGGTGGTCCAGCGGCAGGTTGTCGAGGGTGCCCGCGTAGGTGAGCTTGTCGAGCACGGTGACGCGCAGGTCCGCCGCACCGTCGGCCAGGAGGGTGCGCACGTAGGTGGACCCGATGAAGCCGGCGGCGCCGGTGACGAGGAGGTTCAGGGTGGTCATGGCTGGATCCGCACCTTGCTGTGGTCGCCGAGGACGAGACGGTGGGCGCTGGGGACGCCGGGCGCCGACTGCGTGGTCACCTCGGCGTGGCGGCCGATGAGGGACGACTCGATGCGCCCGACGCCCTCGATGGTGGCGTCCCGCAGCACGATGGAGAACTCCAGCTCGCTGCCGCTGACGGTGCAGTTCTCGCCCACCGAGGTGAACGGTCCGACGTAGGAGTCGTCGACCAGGGTGCCGGCGCCGATGACGGCGGGACCCACGATCCTGGAGCGGGTCACCCGGGCGCCCTCCTCGATCACGACCCGGCCGACCGTCTCGCTCTCCTCGTCCACCTCACCGTCGTTGCGCGGTTCCAGCGACTCCAGGACCATCCGGTTGACCTCGAGCATGTCGACGACGTTCCCGGTGTCCTTCCAGTACCCCTGGATGACGGTGGACCGCACGGCGGCCCGGTCGTCGATC
Source organism: Streptomyces sp. CO7 (assembly GCF_053474865.1). NCBI lineage: Bacteria > Bacillati > Actinomycetota > Actinomycetes > Kitasatosporales > Streptomycetaceae > Streptomyces > Streptomyces sp. CO7. The sequence continues at coordinate 1,306,294 of NZ_JBRIOU010000002.1, read as the reverse complement.
AGCCGCTGGATGGCGTGCGTGATCTCCAGCTCGCCCCGCCGGGACGGCTCGATGGAGCGGACCGCCTGGTGGATCCGGGGCGTGAAGAGGTAGACGCCGACCAGCGCGAGGTCGCTCGCGGGCCGCTCGGGCTTCTCCTCCAGGGCCACCACCTGGCCCTCGGCGTCGAGGACGGCGACGCCGAAGGCCCGGGGGTCGGGGACCTTGGTCAGCAGGATCTGGGCGTCGGGGCGGCTGGCACGGAAGTCGTCGACGATGTCGGTGATGCCGCCGACGATGAAGTTGTCGCCGAGGTACATGACGAAGTCGTCCTCACCGAGGAAGTCCCGGGCGATCAGCACCGCGTGGGCCAGTCCGAGCGGCTTCTCCTGCGGGATGTAGGTCACCTGGAGGCCGAAGCGCGAGCCGTCGCCGACCGCGGCGCGGATCTCGTCGGCGGTCTCCCCGACGATCATCCCGACCTCGGTTATCCCGGCGTCGGCGATGGATTCCAGTCCGTAGAACAACACCGGCTTGTTGGCCACCGGCACGAGCTGTTTGGCCGACGTGTGGGTGATCGGCCGCAGTCGCGTGCCGGCTCCACCTGACAGGACAAGAGCCTTCATTCGGCCCACATTAGCCGCGCCCGCCCCTGTCGGGCGGCGAACCGGACGATGCGACGGCCTTTTCCCGCTTCCGCGTGACACGCCGGTCCGCGGTCCTCCCGCCGGGCGGCGGCGGGCCGGAAGAAGCCGAAAGTTTTTCCTTCCTGCCGTACAACCTTCTCCGCCGGTCGGCGGTCGATCAACCCAAGCCGCGTTTTCCGCGCCCCACCACTGCGTGTCGGCCGCGACTTCGAAAGTTTCTGTTGACGATGTCAACAGAGCGAGGCCCTGGTGTGACCCGACACGTTCGTGTAGCGTCTTCCTCGGACGCACCGCCTCGTCGGGGGGCGGGCCGGTGCGTCCGAGGAAGAC
>NZ_JBRIOU010000002.1:1303696-1305238 GCF_053474865.1 Streptomyces sp. CO7 | reverse complement strand
GTCCCGGCGTGACCTGGGGGGGACACGCCGGGGCCCGGCTCGGACACCGTGGAAGGCTGGGGCCGTGACACCCCCGCCGCGCGCCTTCGACGCCGTTCTCTGCGACCTCGACAACGTCGTCCGTTTCTACGACTTCTCCGAACTCGCCGCCCTCGAGCGGGAGTCGGATCTCACCGCCGGTACCACCGCGTCGGTGGCCTACGCACCCGACCTCGATCTCCCGCTGCTGCTCGGGCGGATCGACGTCGGGCGGTGGACGGAGTCCGTCGCCGGGCGGATGGCCGCCTTCGTGCCGCCCGACCGGGCCCGCGAACTGGCACGGGCCATGGCGGACGCGCCGTTCCGCGCGGACCCCGAGGTGGTCGAACTGCTGCGCCGGGCAAGGGATCTGGTGCCGCTGGTGATCGTCACCAACGCGACGGCCGGGCTGGGGGCCGAACTGGAGGCGATGGGGATCGGCGACCTCGCCCACCACGTCGTCAACAGCGCGTGGGAGGGCGTCGCCAAGCCCGACCGGGAGATCTACCGGACCGCCTGCCGGCTGGCCGGGGTCGCACCGGAGCGCTGCCTGTTCGTGGACGACCGGACGGAGAACACCGAGGCGGCCGCGGCGCTCGGCATGTCCGCCGTGCGGTACCGCTCCGTGGAGGACCTGCGGCGGGCGCTGGATCCGCTGTTCACCGCTCCCGGCGCGGCAGCTCCTGCGGGGGCCGTCGCCGGCACAGCTCCGCGTCGAGCAACGGCTCGGCCCACGTCGTGAGTTGAAGCACCGGACGGGCGGCGCTCGCGATGTCGCCCGCGACCGGCCGGACCACGGCCCGGTCCGCGTGCGCGGCCGGCAGCAGCATGGCCCGGGTGCGGCCGCGCAGACCGACCCGGAGCAGGTAGCGGAGTCCCTCGATGTCGACCAGCCCGCACTCCCCCGCCGGCCAGTCCACCGGCTCGTCCAGAGGGTCCACCCGCCATCCGGCGTGGCGGGCCGCGTCCATCCAGGCCCCGAGCGCCTGGATCCGGTCCTGTGCCACCGACGTGCTGGGGCGGGTGATGATCTGGATCGGGTCGGGCCTGTGCTCCATCGAATTCCCCCTGCTCACCTGGCCGCTGCGGCGTCTTCCGCGGGCTCCGGACGGTCACGACACACGGCCGTCCGGATGACGTCCCCCCGCACCGCTAGCCCGGAGGAGTGTTCCCGCCAAGCGGTGTGTCGCGCCTCGTGCTGGGATCGGTGACGTCGATCGAGACCCGGCGGGAACCGCTCGACGTGTTCCCCGCCGCCGGGTCCCCTCATCTCACCGGGAGCAACCTTGAAGAAGTCGATACGTCGGCTCTGCCGCGCAGGCCTGCCCGTGCTCACGGCGGCCCTCGTCTCCGGCGCGATGGCGCCGCAGGTCATGGCCGCCGAGGCGGGCACGGACCGGGTCGCCTCGCACGACTGCGACCACTCGTGCGACGGCGGTGGCGGGGGCGGCAGGCCCGGCCCCGCGGGGCCTGCCGGACCGCAGGGCGAGCCCGGCCCGGCCGGGCCGCAGGGCCAGCCGGGTC
>NZ_JBRIOU010000002.1:1296643-1303596 GCF_053474865.1 Streptomyces sp. CO7 | reverse complement strand
GTCTCCGAGACCGTCAGCCCGTCGGCGTCCGACACGCTCGACCCCGGCGAGACGGCCGCGATCACGGCGAACTGCCCGACGGGGACGACCGTCACCGGTGGCGGCTACGTCACGACCCCCACCGCCATGTCCCCGCTCCCGGTCGTCATCTCGAGCGAGGCGACCTCGCCGACCGCCTGGACGGTGACGTTCAACAACACCGGAACCGCCGGGGCGCTTGTCACGGTGGAGGCCGTCTGCCTGGAGCTTTCGCCGCCTCCGACCCCGTGACGCCGGGCGGTCGCCCTTCCTCCGGCACGCCGGAGAGGCAGTGAGCGCGTCGCCCGACCCCAGGAGCCGGCCGGCCCCGGACCGCACGCCGCGGTCCGGGGCCCACGCGCGCCCTAACCCGGGGCCAGCGCCCCGTTGCCCAGTCCCTCGCCCGCCAGTTCGGCGATCCGCGCCGTGAGGTCGGCGATCTCGCGGGCGCAGGTCTCGAACTCCCGCAGGGTGCGGAACGCCGCCCCGTACCGGCGCTGCTCGTCGATGTCCATCTGCGGCACCCGCGCGCCCCGCCCGTCGAGGCGGAACGTTCCGCTGAGCGAGGTGGAGCGGCGGACGTTGGCCGACGAGCGCAGGAAGCCGCGCAGGTAGTCGGTGTCCAACTGCTCGCTGGCCGAGGCCGGTTCGTCCTCCCCGTGGGTGACCAGCCCGGCCCGTGCGAGTTCGGCGACGCTCACGGTGGACCCGTCCAGGGAACCGGGGCCCCGCCCCGCGGTCAGCGCGGGCAGCAGCGGGCCGAGCCGCGCCAGCCGCTCGTCGAGCTGCCGCCGCAGTTCCTGGTACTCGGCGGCGAAGTCCCGGGTGGAGTCCTCGACATGGCGCCCGGGGGTGAGGTCGACGGTGTCGTCGAGCAGATCGATCAGGGCGATCTCCGCCGTCTGGGCGGGGCCGGGATCCAGCGGCCCGTCCGGGTCCTCGCCGGTGAGGTCGACCATCCGCACGGCGGTGGCCGTGTCGCCGGGGCCCGTGGGGCGGCGCAGGTGCCAGAGGTGGACGGGCTGGGCGTGCGAGGCGGCGGTGCCCGGGGCGAGCGCGGTGACCTGGGTGAGGATGCCGCGCCGCACCAGTTCCGCCCTGATGCGGCGGCCCGCCTTGCGGTAGGCGACCGAGGCGGGCATCACCATCAGCACCCGGCCGCCGGGGGCGGTGTGCGCGTACGCGTGCTGGAGCCAGGCGAGTTCGCTCTCCGCCCGGGACGGCGTGCCCAACTCCCAGCGGCGGTCGAGCAGGAGCTGTTCCCGGCCCCAGTCGGTGTCCCCGACGGGCGGGTCGCAGACCACCAGATCGGCCTTGAGCTCCGGCAGCCGGTCCTCGCGCAGCGAGTCCCCGACCGCGATCTCCACTCCGGCGCGGCCCGTCAGGTCGGCCCGCAACTGGGCGAAGCGCGCGCTGTGCGGATCGATCTCCTGCCCGAGGCGCCGCGGTCCGCGCTCGGGTCCCACGCACAGGAGCAGGGTGCCGATCCCGCAGGCCGGGTCGAAGACCACGGCGTCCTTGGCCACCCGTCCGGCGAAGTGGCGCACGGCCCGCACCACTCGGGCGGTGGTGACCTGGTCGGACGCGGCGCGGCGGACGGAGTCGGTGAAGCGTTCCGCGAGTCCGGTGACGAGGTCGGCGGCTGAGCCGCGGTCGAGCAGGCGCCCCACCAGCCGTACGGCCTCCTCGGGGAGCGGGGTGAGCGCGTCCGGGTCGTCGACGTGCGCCGCCGTGTCGGCGAGGGCGGTGACCATGTCGTCGCCGTAGGCGCCGCGGAGGGTCTGCCAGAGCCTGACCTCCTCGGAGACGTCCTGCCCCTTGCGCTGGCGCTCCAGCCAGGAGCGGATCTCGGCGAGGTCGAAGAGCGGACTGTTGGGGCCGCCCCCGGCCGGTTCCGGGAAGTCGTCGTACCGTCTTCGCCAGTTGGAGACGGCGGCGCGGGTGACGCCGGCGAGACGGGCGATCTCCGAGCCGGTCACCAAAGCTCCTGCCGCCTGGCTCCCAGCGCTGTCAGTCATGGCGCACACCGTACACAGCACCGGGGGAACTGTTCAACGAAGGGGCGTTGACACCGTTCACGTGGATTGCTCCTAACGAGTGAAGTGCGCCATAGGGGCGGATGCGGAGGTTTGGCCTCCGCCCGGCCGGTGAGGCGCAGGCGCATGTCAACGGCGACCTCCACCGCTCCTCGGACGCACTCCGCGCTTCGGACGCACTCCGCACCGGACCAGGGCCTGGGCGCGCCGGCCTCCCGTGACGCGTTCTTCGACAACGCCAAGTTCCTGGCGATCCTCCTGGTGGCGATCGGCCACGCCTGGGAGCCGCTGCGGGAGGGCGACCGCGGGGTCCTCGCTCTCTACATGTTCGTCTACGCCTTCCACATGCCGGCGTTCATCGTGGTCTCCGGCTACTTCTCCCGGTCCTTCGACGCCTCGCCGCACCGGGTCCGGCGGCTGGTGACCGGCTTCGTCGTGCCTTACGTCCTCTTCGAGACCGCGTACGCGCTCTTCACCCGCTGGAGCGACGACGACCCCGGACGGCCCGTCACCCTGCTGGACCCCACCTATGTGACCTGGTTCCTGGCGGCGCTGTTCGTCTGGCGGCTGACCGCGCCGCTGTGGCGGTCGCTGCGGTGGCCGCTGCCGGTGGCGCTGGGGGTGGCGATGCTGGCCGCCCTCTCGCCCTCGATCGGCGAGGATCTCGACCTGCAGCGGGTGCTGCAGTTCCTGCCGTACTTCGTCCTCGGGCTCGGTCTGCGGCCGGAGCACTTCGCGCTGGTGCGGCACCCGGTGGTGCGGGTGCTGTCGGTGCCGGTGGCGGTGGCGGGCCTGGCGGCGGCCTGGTGGGCGGTGCCGCGGATGAACTACGCCTGGCTCTACCACAGCAGTGCCGCGCAGCAGCTGGGCATGCCGTGGTGGGCGGGGCCGCTGATGACGCTGCTCCTGTTCGGCTGCGCCATGGCCCTGGTCGTCTGCTTCCTCGCCTGGGTGCCTGCCCGCCGGACGTGGTTCACCGTGCTCGGCGAGGGGACCCTGTACGGCTACCTGCTGCACGGCTTCTTCATGAAGTTCCTCGCGCACACGAGCTTCTACGACCTGCTGCGGCCCCACGGCGGCGCCGGCCTCCTCGTGGTGACGGTGCTGGGCGCGCTGGTGGTGACGGCGCTGTGCACGGCGCCGGTGCGGCGGCTGTTCCGGCCGGTGGTGGAGCCGAGGACGGACTGGGCGTTCCGCGGGCCGCGCGAGACCGTCCGGCGGTAGACGGCCTCGCGCGGGCCTCCCGTGCGGGAGGCGCGCTGTCAGGCGAGGGGTGTCCGGGCGATGACCGCCCAGGTCCGGTGCGCGACGCGCAACGGGTCCCCGGGGAAGCGGTCGCGCAGGACGGCGGTGAGTTCGTCGGAGAAGGCCCGCACGCCGTCCTCCGGGAGGCTCGCGCCCACCCCGGCGCTGGCGCGGATGCGGCCCACCCAGTCCTCGGGCCGGTAGGGGACCTCGAGGTCGAAGGAGAGAGTCTCGATGTCCCGGAACCCGGCGGTCGCCAGGTCGGTCAGCCAGCGCGGGTACAGGCCGGTGCCGCCGGCCATGGACCAGTCCGGGTTGTGGGCGAGGATAAGTTCCTCGGTGGCGGCGACCACGTTGCCGGGCAGCGGGAGCCAGTCGAAGTGGGCGATGACCACGTGGCCTCCCGGGCGCAGCAGCCGCCGGACCTCGGCGGCGGCGCGGGGCGCGTCGAACCAGTGCCAGCACTGTCCGGCCGTGACGATGTCGAAGGCGCCGTCCGGCAGACCGGTCGCCTCGGCGGTTCCCACCCGGTACTCGACGCCCACGCCGGCCTCGGCGTCCAGCCCCCGGGCCTGTTCGAGCAGCGGGGCCGCCGGGTCGACGCCGGTGACCCGGCCGCCCGCCAGGGCCATCAGACGGGCCAGGCTGCCGGTTCCGGTGCCGATGTCCAGGACGTCGCGGCCGGACGGCTCGACGCCGTGGCCGGCCAGGCGGGTGACGAGTTCCGGGGGGAAGCCGGCGCGGTGGCGTCGGTAGTCCTCCGCGGTGAGCCCGAAGTCCGGGTTGCTCCGGTCACTGCGCTCCATGGGTGCTCCCTGTACTGCGAAGACGTTCACACAAGATCGTCCGCCGATCCTCGCGCACGGCCCGGGGGCGGGACAGGACGCCCCGTGGAGAGTTGGGTCACAGGGGTGCTGCGGCGCGCGGGGTGGACGTGGTCCGATGGCGTCCATGGACGCCACGACACTGCTGCGGGAGACGCTGACGCTGACGGAGAGGGCGCCCGGGCGGGTGGTCCTCGGCATCGCGGGGGCGCCGGGAGCCGGGAAGTCGACCCTCGCCGAGCACTTGGTGGCGGCCGCCGCCGCGCGGCTGGGGCCGGGCGCGGCGGCGTACGTCCCGATGGACGGCTTCCACCTCTCCAACCTCCAGCTGGAGCGTCTGGGGCTGACCGGCCGGAAGGGCTCCGAGCCGAGCTTCGACGGCTGGGGCTACGCCGCGCTGCTGCGGCGGATCCGGGAGGGGGGCGACGAGCCGGTGTACGCGCCCGGCTACTCGCGCACCCTGCACGAGCCGGTGGCGGCGCTCCACGTGGTGGAGCCGTCGGCGCGGCTGGTGGTCACCGAGGGGAACTACCTCGCCGTCGGGAAGGGGCCCTGGCCGGCGGCCAGGGCCTGTCTGGACGCGCTGTGGTTCCTGGACACCCCCGAGGCGGTGCGCGAGGAGCGCCTGCACGGGCGGCACACCTCGACCGGTTTCACCGCCGAGGCGGCGCGGGCCTGGGTGGCGGGCAACGACCGGCCCAACGGGGAGCTGGTGGCCGCCACCCGGGACGCCTGCGACCGGGTGATCACCGTGGAGGGACCGCTCGGTCCCCGGTGAGCTCCCGGCGCGGTGGGCGTCATGCCGGGCGGCGGCCGAAGCGGGCGAGGAGGTGCCAGACCTTCTTGAGCGCCTGCGGATCGTGCTCCCCGGTACGGGCGGCCGCGCCGACGACCGCCGGGTCGATCCGGCCGTCGACGGCGATCCGGACGCCGAGCTCGACGGACCCGGGGCCGCGGTAGCCGGGACGACGCCTCAGTTCGTCGACGCCGAGGACGAACCCGGGGTGCCACTCGACGGGGCAGGGCAGCGCGCGGGCGGCCTCCTCCACCGGTGTGGAGCGGTAGCAGGAGTCCAGGACCAGGGCCTCGACGTCGCGGTCGAAGCGGACCGGGCCGTGGACGTGGGCCTCGACGTAGTCGTCGAGCGCGTCCGCCTCCCGGTCGGCCTCGGCCAGGCCGACCAATGCCGAGCAGCGGTCGGCGACGCCGAAGTCGGTGGGTTCGGCGGCGCTGTCCGGGTAGCAGAAGGTCGCCCGCCGCAGGGCCGCCGAGGTCAGCCGGAAGTACGAGGACCCGAACCGGGGCGCGGCGCCCATCGGGTCGTGACGGTGGTTCAGCGCGCCGTAGACGGGCCGGTGCACCGCCTCCACGGCGTCGTAGACCCCGCCGAAGATGCGGCTCTCCCACCGCCACCGGTCGCCGCCGGGATGTGCCGTCAGGCCGCCGTTGCTGGTGCCGGTCACGAACTGGGAGAGGTAGATCCCGTCCTCGGCCATCGCGGTGAGGACCGGTCTGCCGCCGGGCAGCAGCCGGTCGGGGTGGAAGTGCGCCGTGACGCGCGTTCCCGGCGCGAGCGGTCCGCCCGCCGCCCGGGCGGCGACGTGCCGCAGCGCCGCCTGGTACACGGTGGTGCCGACGTCCGTGGTCATGCCCGCCAGTCTGGCCAACGGGGGCATCCCACGTCAGCCGCATTTCCCGACGGCTCCACGAGGCCCCGCGCCAGGAGTCGCGAGCGGCGTGCCGTGCCTGCGGCCACTCCCCTGCGCTGCCCGCACGCGCACGGCCCGGACGTAGGGGGACCGGCCGGCCACCGCGCCGCGCCCTCGTCGGGGACGCGGTCCCGGTACCTTCGCGGTCCATGACCGTGTCCCGCTACCGCTACGTCGGTCCCAAGGAGTTGAGTGCCCTGGCCCGGCCCGGGCGCAGGGGCCGGGCGTTGCGCGGGCCGGAGGATCTGCGGGAGGCAGGGGCCGGTGAGGTGTTCACGTACGTGGTGGACCTCGACGGGGTGATGCGGCTGGCCCCGCGGCGCAGCGAACACGTGGTCTGCGCGGGCGGGGAGCCGGTGCTCGGGGCCGGGGAGATCTCCTTCCGGCCGGCCGGCCGGCACGGGGAGCTGGGAGGTGGCGGAGGTCGGCAACCTGTCGACGGGCTACTGCCCGGACCTGGCCTCCTGGTCCGCGGTGGCGACGGCGCTGGACCGGGCCGGGATCCGCCGCCCGGACGGCTTCACGGAGCCGGTGGTGTTCCGGTGGTGTCCGGGGTGCGGGCAGGTCCAGGTCGTGCGGGACGCGCACTTCGTGTGCGTGTTCTGCGACGCGGACCTGCCCCCGGAGTGGAACGGCGGCCTGACGGGGCCTCAGTAGAGCTTGGCGACCGAGGTGCGGGCGGTGGTGCGGAAGGCGGTGACGGGCGCGTCCTTGAAGCGGCCCATCTGGCCCCACTGGACCACCGTCACGGTGCGGTCGTCGCGGCCCACCGAGAAGAGGTGGACGTCCCGGGTGTACTCGGTGGTGACCTGGACCGCGTACAGCTGGGCGCCCTCCTCCACGTTGAGGCGGCCGAGGTCGCGGACCTTGGCGTCCACGTCGGGGTACTGCGCCTCGGTCCGCGCCGCGCACTGCCGCACGCTGCGCCGCAGCAGTTCGGCCAGGCTCCTGGCGGAGGCGCGGTCCTTCTCGACGACGGTCACCTGGCGGGCGCCTGCGTCCAGGTCGGTCCAGAACTCCCGGTACCGCGAGGTCGCCCCGGGGAGCGCCTGGCCGTAGCAGAAGGGCACCGGGTCGGGCACGCCCGCCGTGCCCGCGCCCGCGTACCAGTCGGACGAGGG
>NZ_JBRIOU010000002.1:1292542-1296543 GCF_053474865.1 Streptomyces sp. CO7 | reverse complement strand
CGCCGTGGTGGCGGGAAGGGTCAGGGCGATCGCCGTGGCGGTGACCACGGCTGCGGTGCTGCGGCGCATGCGGGTGCCTTCTCTCTCGAGCACGGGTGCTGCGGGTCCCCGCGCGCCGGGCGGCCGTTGCCCGGGGTGCCGGCCGGCGGACGATGTCCCCTTTCCCCTGATACGACAGCCGGAAGGGGGACATGGTTGCACCGGGCGGCGCGACTCACCCGAACTGCTTACGGACGCGTGTCGTCCAGTACCCGCAGCAGCCACTGCGCGGCCGCCGGCCGCTCCCCGGGCGCCGCGCCCGCCCCGGCGTTGCCCGGGAAGAGCCGCCCCCAGGCGGCGGCGCGGGTCAGCGCCGCCAGCCGCAGGGCCAGGTCCAGGCCGCGCCGCAGGTCGGCGGCGGTGCGGCCGGGGCCGGTCCACGCCTCCAGGTAGGCGTCGCGGAGCCTGGGCAGCGTCGCGTCGCCGTGGCGGCGGCGGAAGATCCGGGAGGTGACCAGCATGCTGCAGAACGGGTGGGTGACGGAGGAGTCGCCCCAGTCGAAGAAGGTGTAGCGGCCCGGCTCCGGCCGGAGGATCTGGCCGTCCTGGAGGTCGGAGTGGTCTAGGGTGTCGGCGATCCCCAGCGCGGCGAGTTCCGCGCTCGCCCCGTCGATCAGCGGCCGGGCCGCTTCCAGCCGGGCGCGCTCGGCGGTGTCCAGGTGGGCGGCGTTCTCGGCCAGCAGCCGCTCGAACAGCGCGGGCAGCGCGGCGGTGCGCGCCTCGGGCAGGCCCGCCGCGGTCAGTTCGGCGGTGTGGCCCGTGAGGGTTTGCTGCACCTGGGCGTATCGCGGCAGGATCTCCTCCCAGACCCGGGTCGCCTCCCGGACGTCGGCCCCGGCGAGGACGTCGGCCAGGACCGGGCCCCCGTCGGGCAGCAGCGACCAGCCGCGGTCGGCGTCGACGGCGAGCGGACGGAGCACGCGGCCGGGTACCCGGCGGTCCAGGACGGGGGCGAGGCCCGCCTCGAAGCGGCTCGCGGGCGGGTTGGCCTTGAACCAGACCCGCGAGCCGTCGTCGGTGGGGATCCGGACCAGGACGGACCACGGGCGCAGCCGGGCGGTCCGCGTGCCGGCCGGGCGCAGGCGGTGTGCCGTCAGCCCTTCGGCGGTGAAGGCCTCCGCGGCGCTGCGCCAGGCGGCGTCGCCCCAGGGGGTGACGGCGTCCGGCCAGTCGCCCCGGTCGATGTCGGTGTCGGTCGTCGTGTGCCGCATGCGGCCATTGGACCAGCAGGACACGCCGTGCGACCAGCGTTTTCTCCCCGGCGGCAGCCGGGGCGAGCGATCACCGCCCGCCCCGGGCGTCGGCGGCGGGGGCGGTGGACGCGGAGTGTTGGTGCCGCGATCCGCCGGTGGGCTGCGCCTACCCTGCAGCGTTCGTGTCGGCTGATCGTCGGACACCGCTGGACGGCAGTCCCGCAGGCGGGTGGTCCGGGGCAGGAGAGCAGACGTATGAGGTGCGAGGTTCGGGCGATCACCCGCGAGGAGCATCTGGACTTCGTCCGGGCGCGGCCGTCGGTGAGCCATCTGCAGGTCCCCGCCTGGGGTGACGTCAAGGAGGACTGGCAGCCGCGGTACCTGGGCTGGTTCGACGGGGACGGGCGACCGGTGGGGGCGGGGCTCGCGCTGCTGCGGGCGATGCCCGGCATCGGCCGCTCGCTGGCCTACCTCCCGGAGGGCCCGGTGGTGGACTGGGACGACTCCGACCTGGCCGAGGGATGGCTGCGGCCGATGCTGGACCACCTGAAGGGCCTGGGCGCGTTCAGCGTGCGGCTGGGTCCGCCGGTGGTGTCCCGGCGGTGGAGCGCCGAGCGGGTCAAGGAGGCGGTCGCCGACCCGGCGGCGCACCGGCTGGCGGACGCGGAGCCGTCCGCACGCGAGGAGCGGGCCGACGAGGTCGCCGAACGGTTGGAGCGGTCCGGCTGGCGGCGCTCGAGCGAGGGCGGCTCGGGCGGCTTCGCCCTCGGGCAGCCGCGGTACGTCTTCCAGCTGCCGCTCGCCGGCAGGACGCTGGAGCAGGTCCGAAACGGCCTGAACCAGCAGTGGCGGCGCAACGTGAAGAAGGCCGAGAAGGCCGGCGTCAAGGTCGTCGAGGGGGACGGCGAGGACCTGGGAACCTTCCACGAGCTCTACCTGGAGACCGCGAAGCGCGACGGGTTCACCCCCCGGCCGCTCGGCTACTTCCGCCGCATGTGGGACGCGCTGCGCGCGGAGGACCCGGGCCGGATGCGCCTGTACCTGGCGTCGCACGACGGGGAGACGCTGGCCGCGGCGACCATGCTGACGGTGGGTGAGCACGTCTGGTACTCCTACGGCGCCTCCACCACGCGCCGCCGCGAGGTGCAGCCGAGCAACGCGCTGCAGTGGCGGATGATCTGTGACGCCCACGAGCGCGGCGCCGCGGTCTACGACCTGCGCGGGATCACCGACACCCTCGAGGAGGACGACCCGCTGCTCGGTCTGCTCCGCTTCAAGGTGGGCACCGGAGGCGAGGCCGTGGAGTACCTCGGCGAGTGGGAGTACCCCCTGAACAAGGCCCTGCACAAGGCATTTGAGGTGTACATGGCCGCGCGGCGATGACCGCCGGGTAAAGAATCGGACGCCTGACAGGTCGTCGGCCGGGCCATCCTTGGTCAACTTGATGTGACAAGTGGGCGATTGTCAGAAATCTGTGATCAACTTCTCCTCACAGTTCGGTCACCAGCAGGCAAGTCGAGACACACAACATCCCTATAGTGTCCCCGAGTTGCCGCCCTGCTGCGCCTGGCCCGCTGAGGAGTACGCCGATGAGACCTACCCGAGCCCGCTCGGCCATGTTCGTCTGGGGAGTGACGACCGGCGCGCTGGCGGGCGTCGTGGCGTTCGCCGCCCCGGCCGAGGGCCAGGGGTTCGTCTGGGCCGTCGGCGGGGCCGCCACGGTGACGGTCACCTCCGGGCTCGCCGCCTGGTTCCGCGGCCGTGAGCGGCTCGCCCGCGAGCGGTACGCCGAACTCGAGGCGGACGCCGTGCGGTTCGCGGACACCACGCTGCCGGCGGCGCTCGCCCGGGTCGCCGAGGGCGCCACCGCGGAGCGGGTGCTGGCCGAGTTCACCCGGACCGGGAAGCGGGCGGCCCTGGCCCCCGCCCGGCCCGAGCAGGTGCGGGCGCTCCAGCAGGCCGTGCGGGCGCTGGGCCGCAGCGAGGCCCGCCGGGCCGCCGCGCTGGCCGCCTGCGCCAACGCCGCCGGCCGCATGCAGGCCATGTCCACCTCCACCCTCGCCGAACTGCGGGAGATGGAGGAGCGCCACAACGACGGCGACGTGCTGGCCGACCTGCTGCACGTCGACCACCGCACCGCGCAGGCCGGCCGGCTTGCGGACTCCATCGCCGTGCTCAGCGGCGCCCGCTCCGGACGCCGCTGGGCGCGTCCCATCGCCATGGAGTCGGTGCTGCGCGGCGCGATGGGCCGGATCGCGGGCTACCAGCGGGTGCGCCTGAGGGCCGTGCCGCCGAGTCTGTCCGTGGCCGGTCACGCCGCCGAGGGCGTGATGCACGTGCTGGCCGAACTCCTGGACAACGCCTGCAACTTCAGCCCGCCCAGCACCGAGGTCCACACCTACGTCAGCGAGGTGCCGGCCGGTCTGCTGGTCACCGTCGAGGACAGCGGCCTGACCATGAGCGACTCGGCCCTGCGCCGCGCCGAGCACGCGGTCTCCGGGGACACCCCCGACCTGTCCGCGCTCACCGGCACCCGGCTCGGTCTGGCCGTCGTCGGGCACCTGGCCCGCAAGCACGACCTCACGGTCTCCTTCCGTCCCTCCGCGACGGGCGGCACCGCGGTGCTGGTACTCGTCCCCCGCCACCTGATCTCCCGGACCGACGAGCCCGCGCCGGCCGCGGCGGCCGAAGCCACCGCCCCGGCCTCCGCCGCTGCCGCCGGCACCGAGCCGGCCGCCGCGCGCCCGGCCGGCGGAGCGATCCCCAGCC
>NZ_JBRIOU010000002.1:1271359-1292442 GCF_053474865.1 Streptomyces sp. CO7 | reverse complement strand
CCGCGCGACCCGGCGCCGCCGCCACGAGGCCCGACACCCCCTCCTCCGGCTCCGGCTCCGGCTCCGGCTCCGGCTCCACGCTCCCCCGGCGCCGTCGCGGCCAGACCTTCGCCGCCGCCCACCCCGGCGGCCTGCCGAACACCCCGGGCGCCGCCCAGGACGGCGGCGACCGTCCCGCGCCCTCGCCCCGACCCGCCGCGCACGGTGCGCGGTTCCACGCCTTCCGGCAGGCCGTCACGGGCCAGGCCGGTGAGAAGAGCACAACCCCCCGCGCGTCCGACTCGGCGACAGCCGAGGACAGGTAATCCCGCGACCCCCTCCCGCGAGCGCCGACACCCGAGGAATCCACCGATGACCCACGACCACAGTCGAATCGCCGAGCTGACATGGCTCCTGGAAGGCCTGCTGGAACGCACCCCGGGAGCGCGCCACGCGCTGGTGCTCTCCCGGGACGGTCTGAAGCTGTGCCACTCCCCCGAGCTCACCGTCGACCAGGCCGACCAGCTGGCCGCGATATCGGCGGGGATCCAGTCCCTCGCCCAGGGCGCCTCCGCCGAGTTCGGCAGCGGCGACGGCGGCGTACGGCAGTCGATGACGGAGTTCCACGGCGGCCTCCTGTTCATCGTGGAGGCCGGGGCCGGCGCCCACATCGCGGTCGTCGCCCAGGAGGACGCCGATCCCGGACTGGTCGGGCACACCATGCAGGAGCTGATCGAGCAGCTCGGCGAGCACCTGAGCACGCCGCCCCGGGAGGCGACCGGCGAGGCCGTGAAGGCCGCCTCGTCGTGAACCGACCGGGGACCGACGACCGGCCGGACCGGCTGTACACCCTCACCTCGGGGCGCAGCCGGCCCTCCCGGGAGGACCTGGACCTGGTGACGCTGATCGTCGCCGAGAGCGGACCGGCGGCCGGGCTGTCGTCGGAGCTGGCGGCGATCCTGCGTCTGTGCGTCCACCCCACCTCGGTGGTCGAGATCTCCGCCGAGCTCGGCCTGCCCGTGTCCATCACGAAGATCCTCGTCTCGGATCTTCTGGACGCGGGCCGGGCCACCGCCCGTCATCCGCGGTACACCGCCTCCGGCCGTCCGGAGCTGGACCCCGCCACACTGGAGAAGGTGCTCGTTGGACTCCGCGCTCTCTGAATCACGGCCCGTGCCCGACGGGCCGCGTGCTCCGCTCGGCGACCGGGCCAGCAACGGCCTCAAGATCGTCGTCGTGGGCGGCTTCGGTGTCGGCAAGACCACCATGGTCCGTTCGGTCAGCGAGATCCGTCCCCTCAACACCGAGGAGACGATGACGCGCGCCGGGGTCCCCACCGACGACACCAGCCACGTGCCGGAGAAGACGTCGACCACGGTCGCCTTCGACTTCGGGCGGATCACGCTGGACGAGGAGACCGTCCTCTACCTGTTCGGCGCTCCCGGGCAGGAACGTTTCTGGTTCCTGTGGGACCGGCTGTTCGCCGGCACCATCGGCGCGGTGGTCCTGGTCGACGACCGACGTCTCGACGAGTCCTGGTACGCGATCGACCGGCTGGAGCACCACGGCACGCCGTTCATCGTGGCCCGCAACGACTTCGGGGGTCTCCGGCACAGCCTGGACGACGTCCGGGAGGCGCTCGACCTGGACCCGCGCGTCCCCCTGATCGACTGCGACGCCCGGTCCCGGCACTCCAGCAAGCAGGTCCTGCTGACGCTGGCCGAGCACCTGCAGACCCTTCATGGGGCCCACGCCGCGGCCCCCGTCCGGTGAGGCCGAGATGAACACTTCAGCCCAGACCTCCGCGCAGGGCGGCGTCTGCCCCGTCGACCTGCTGGCGGACGAGCGTTTCCACACCGCGCCGCACGACCAGTACCGGGACATGCGGGCCCGGTACGGTCCGGTGGTGCCGGTGGAGTTCGCCGGCTTCCCCGCCTGGCTGGTGATCGGCTACCGGGAGCTGCACCAGGTCACCAGCGACCCGGAGCTCTTCCCGCGCGACGCAGGCCTGTGGAACCAGTGGCCGAACGTGCCCGCGGACTGGCCGCTGCGTCCGATGCTGGGCGAGCGCGTGCCGTGCGTGTACTTCACGGTGGGCGAGGAGCACCGGCGTCACACCCGGCTGGTCAACTCGGTGCTCGAGCAGACCGACGCCTTCGAACTCCGTCGTGAGACGGAGGAGTTGGCGGACCGGCTGATCGACGCGTTCTGCGGGCGCGGGAGCGCGGACCTGGTCGACGAGTTCGCCATGGCGCTGCCGATCCTCACGCTGGCCCGGCTCGCCGGGTTCCCCGACGAGGACGGTCCGCGCATCGCCCGCATCATCCAGCGGCTCTCCGACGCCGGCCCCGACGCCACGAAGGCGAACGACGAGTTCGGGGCGAGCATGCTGGACCTGCTGAACTCCAAGCGGCAGGAGCCGGGCCCGGACATCGCCTCGCGGATCCTCGGGTTCGACAACTCCCCGGACACGCCCTTCACCGAGGAGGAGATGGTCTGGGACCTGCGGGCCATCGTGGCCGCCGGGTACCTGCAGACCACCGACTGGATCGGCAACTCGATCCGGCTGATGCTCACCGACGTCCGCTTCGCGACCGCGCTGGGCGGGGCGCGGCACAGCATCGCGCAGGCCATGAACGAGGTGCTCTGGGAGGACACCCCGTCCCAGATGCTGCCCAACCGGTGGGCGGCCCGCGACACCACGCTGGGCGGGCGGGTGATCCGCGCCGGCGACCTGATCCTGCTGGGCTACGGCGGCGCCAACCTGGACCCGCACGTGCGCCAGGACCTGACGGCCGGCCGGACCGTGGTCGCGGCCGGCAACAGCGCCCATCTCTCCTTCAGCCACGGCGAGTACCGCTGCCCCTTCCCCGCCCAGGAGATCGCCGAAATCATCGCGCGGACCGGTATCGAGGTGCTCCTCGACCGGCTGCCCGACCTCGAGCTGACGGTCCCTGCCGAGTCCCTGGTACGCCGCCCCTCCCCGTTCATGCGGGGGTTCACGTCGCTGCCAGTGCGTTTCACCGCCGTCCGGACCGTTGGAGACTACTCATGAAGTGCCCTCACACCGGCGCCGTCGCCGCCGAGCCCTCCGCCGAACCTCTGGTGATCGACCCGATGGTGCGGGACCTGGACGGCGAGACCGCGCGTCTGGTCGCCTCCGGGCCCGTCGTGCCGATCGAGCTGCTGGGGGTGCCCGCCTGGTCCGTGACCCGGCACGCCGTGGCCCGTGACCTGCTGATGGACCCGCGCCTGGTCAAGGACCTGAACGCGTGGCGGCTGTGGCAGGAGGGGGTCGTCACCCGGGAGTGGCCGCTGATCACCATGATCGACGCGGGCCGGTCCATGTTCACCGTGGACGGCGCCGACCACCGCCGGCTGCGCACCAAGACGGCGCAGGCCCTCACGCCCCGGCGCATCGAGGCGGTACGCGAGGACATCGTCGCCTTCACCCACGAGCTGCTCGACGCCATGGAGGAGGCCGGCCGGGACGGCTCCCCGGTGGACATGAAGGCGGTGTTCGCCCAGCCGCTGCCCATGCAGGTGGTGTGCCTGCTGCTCGATGTCCCCCAGGAGAGCCAGCCCTGGCTGGCGGACGGGTACAAGCGCTTCTTCTCCATGCTCACCCCGCACGAGGAGCGGCTGGAGATCCTGGAGACCTTCGACCGGTGGTACCTCGAGCTCATCCGCGAGCGGAAGGCGAACCCGGGCGACGACCTGCTCAGCGCGCTGATCCACAGCGAGGAGGGCGGCGAGCCGCTGAGCGAGGACGAGGTCCTGGGCAACCTCAAGGCGCTGGTGGCGGCGGGCCACGAGACCACCATCGACCTGATCACCAGCGCGACCCGGGCCCTGCTGAACCACCCCGACCAGCTGGCGCTGGTGCTCGGGGGCAAGGTGTCGTGGGAGACGGTGATCGAGGAGACCCTGCGCTGGGACCCGGCCAACACCCACCTGCTGATGCGGTTCCCCACCGAGGACCTCGCCGTCGGCGACACGGTGATCCCCAAGGGCGACGGCGTGGTCATGTCGTACCGGGCGATCAACCGGGACCGCGAGCAGCACGGCGCCGACGCGGACGCCTTCGACCTCACCCGCGCGACGCCGATCCGTCACATGGCCTTCGGCCACGGTCCGCACATCTGCCCCGGGGCGGCGCTGTCCCGCCTGGAGGCGGCCATCGCCCTGCCGGCGCTGTTCGAGCGGTTCCCGCGGATGCGGGCGGCGCTGCCCGACGAGGAGATCCAGAACCTCCCCGTCATGACGCAGAACGACCTGGCCGCGTTCCCGGTGTTCATCGCCTGACGCCCGGTCCGTCGACGGAGCCCCGGCCCGCGGCCCTGCCGCCGAGGACCGGGGCTCCGGCGTGCAGGGCCTCCTCCCGGCCGGTGACCAGGGCGGCGAAACGGTGGGCCACCGTGCGCCAGACCTCGGCCGCGGCGGCCTCGTCCCGCTGGGCGCGGGCGAGCAGTTCGGCGTGGTCGAAGCCGTTGCGGGCGAGCCGCTCGGGGTTCCAGTGGGCGAGGCGGTCGGCGGCGATCTCCGGGTGGAACTGCACGCCCCAGGCGGACCGGCCGACCCGGAACGCCTGGTGCGGGCAGGTCTCGGAGCGGGCCAGCCAGACGGCGGCGGGCGGCAGGGCGGTGACCGCGTCCACGTGGTGCTCGATGGCGGTGACCCGCTCGGGCAGGCCGTGCAGCAGCGGATCGTCGGCGACCGCGCCCGGCAGCAGGGTGAGCGGCGTGCTGCCCGCCTCCGGTGTGCCGTGCTCGGCGCGCACCTCGCCTCCGGCCACCTGGGCGAGGAGCTGACCGCCCAGGCAGATGCCCAGGTAGGGCAGGCCGGTCTCCAGCGCCTCCCGGGCCAGGGCGCGGGTGGCCGGGAGCCAGGGCGCGCGGAGGTCGTCGTCGGGCATGAAGGGGCCGCCGAGGACCACCAGCGCGGCGTACCGGCCCTCCAGCGAGCGGGGCAGCGCCGCTCCGGTGTGGGCCTCGACCACCTCGCAGCCGAGTCCGGCCTCGCCCAGCCAGTCCCGGAGCCGGCCGGGGCCGCCGCCGGGGAAGTTCTGCACGACGAGGGCGGTGGGAGCGGGCATGCCAGGTCCTTTCGGTGCCGGGTGCGGCAGTCGGCGTCGGTGTCCCCCGATCCCTACCCCCGGCGGGGCCGGGTCAGTGCCGCCGTCGCCGAGGTCGCGCGCCGCGCCCGGCGGGGGCCGTGCGGATCGGTGCGGTGACGAAGCGGCGGACGGCTTCTTCCCTCCCGCCGGTGGGCGCTGCCAGGATGGCGGAGCCATCGGCGCGGGGTGGCGAACCCGAGGGGGAACCGTCATGGACGCATTCGAGAGGGAGAAGCTGCAGCAGGAGCGGCTGGTCGCGGCGTTGGAGGACGCCGGGGTCCGGTGGGAGCAGGTGGCCGACTGCGGCCCGTTGAGCGGCGGCACCTTCGGCGCCGTCTTCGGCGTGCGCACGACCGACGGCGAGCGGATCGTGGTGAAGCTGGCGCCCTCCTCCGACCGTCCCGTGCTGGAGTACGAGCGCGGCATCCTGGGGACCGAGGCCTGGTACCTGCGGACCGCCCGGGAGCGGACGGGCGTCCCGGTCGCCACGGTGCTGGCGGTGAGCGCGCAGGACGAGGGCCGGCCCGGCGACCACCTGGTCACCGGGTTCTGCCCGGGGAAGCCGTGGAACGAGCTGCAGCAGGAGGTCGGGCCCGAGGACCGGGACCATCTGCGCAGGGAACTCGGGGGGCACGTCGCCCGCATGCACGCCCTCGACGGCGCGGAGGGCTTCGGCTACCCGGCGCTCTCCCTGGGCCCCCTCCGGCCGAGCTGGCGGGAGACCTTCCTCGCGATGGTCGACTCGGTGCTCGAGGACGCGGCGCGCTTCGCCGTCACGCTGCCCCGGCCGGCGAAGGAGATCCGGGAGCTGATCACCGCCGAGTGCGGGTCGCTCGACGAGGTGACCGTGCCCCGGCTGGTGCACTGGGACCTGTGGGACGGCAACATCCTCGCCGACATCGCGCCGGAGGGCGGCCCTGGCGCCGGCCGGCCGCGGATCACCGCGTTGATCGACGCCGAGCGGGCCCTGTGGGCCGACCCGGTGGCCGAGTTCGTCTCCCTGGGCCTCTACCACGACATCACCCGGGACGAGCCGTTCTGGGAGGGCTACCGCGCCGCGGGCGGCTCCGTCACCTTCGACGCCGCCGCCCGCAACCGGATGGCCCTCTACCGCGCCCACCTGTACCTGATCATGTGGGTGGAGGCGGTCCCCCGGAAGTTCGACGCCGGGCACCTCGCCTGGCTGGAGCGGGACATCTACCAGCCGCTCGGCGAGATGCTCGACGCCTGGGCCGGGGGCCGGGGGCCGATGGAGCACGTGTGGCCTAGGGAATGAGCACCAGGCGGATGGGGTTGCCCTGCTTGGACTCCAGGCGCTCCACCGCCTTGGCCGCGTCCTCCAGCGGGAGCGCCCCGCTGACGGAGCGTGAGAAGTCCAGGCGCCCCAGCGCGTTCAGCCGCACCAGGTCCACCACGTGCCGCGGCTCCGAGCCGTAGTGCCCCAGGATCTGCTTGCGTCCGTACTGGAACAGCCCGTCGCTCTCCACGGTGAGCGGGCCGCCGCTGATGCCCACCAGCACCAGCCGGCCGCCCGCCCGCAGCGCCTCGAGCGCCTGGTCACGCACCGGGGCGACGCCGGCGAAGTCGAGGGCGACGTCCAAACCCGCTCCGCCGGTGGCGGCGGCGATCCTGGCGGCGAAGTCCGGGTCCTGCGGGTCCAGCGCGAGGTCCGCGCCGAACTCCAGGGCCCGTTCGCGGGCCGCCGCCACCGGGTCCACGGCGACGATCGGCGCCGCGCCCATGAACCGCAGCAGCTGCACGCCGTGCGCGCCGAGGCCGCCGACGCCCCAGACGCCGACCGCCTCGCCCGCCTTGACCTTCCCGGTCCACTCGACGGCGCCCCACGGGGTGGACACCGCGTCCGGGATGATCGCCGCCTGCTCGAAGGGCAGGGTGTCGGGGATCGGCACCAGCACCTCGGCGGGCGCCACCACGTACTCGGCCCAGCCGCCGTCGTAGTCGACGCCCATCGTCCACACCACGTCGCCGACCCGCTTGCCCGCGCCGACGATCACCCGCGCGCCCGGCCCGGTCCCGGTGACGCCCTCGCCGAGCAGGTCCACCTCGCCGGCCACCTCGTGCCCGAGGGTGACCTCGTCGCCCTGGAGCAGCATGGGGCGCAGCCGGCCGTCGACGAGGTGGACGTCGGAGAGGCACACGCCCGCGGCGCGCACCCGCACCCGCACCTCGCCGGGGCCGGGGTCCGGGACGGGCACCTCCTGGACGGCGAACGTCCTGGTCGTGAAGTTCATCCGGCCCGCCAGCATGGTGCGGCTCGTGCGGCTCATGACGTACGTCCCTTCCCGTTCCTGTCGGCCTCGGCGGCCCCGTCGGCCTGCTCCTCGTCACCTTCGTACACCCACGCGGGCAGCGGCTCGCGCCTGCCCCGCCAGTCGGCGGGCGCGTCGCCCACCCCGGTGCGGGCCGCGACGATGCCGCCCACGACGGCGCAGGTCGTGTCGACGTCGCCGAAGCCCGCCGCGGTGTGCCACAGTGCCTCGGTCAGGTCGTCGGCGTGCCGGGTCGCGGACCAGACGGCGAAGGGGACGGTGTCGGCGGCGGAGATCTTCTCCCCGCTGCCCAGGATCTCCGCGGCGTCGGCCGCTGAGGTGCCTGCGGGGAGCCGGGCGGCCTCGAGCAGTCCGTCGCGCACCGCGCCGTCCGGGGTCCGCTCCACCACCTCGGCCAGGAGCCGGGACGGCTCGGGGGCCGCCCCGCCCCGGCTCGCGGCGAACAGCGCCGCGGCCACCGCGACCGCGACCGCTCCGGCCACCGCCTCGGGGTGGGTGTGCGTCACCTCCGCCGACAGCACCGCCTGTTCGGCGGCCTCCTCGACGTCCTCGTGGAACCACGCGCCCAGCGGGGCGACCCGCATCGCCGCCCCGTTGCCCAGGCTGCCCAGGCCGTCGAACATGGCCCGCGCCTCGGCACGCCACCGGGTGGGCCTCTCGGCCAGCCGGGGCAGGAGCTGGTGCATGCCGTAGCCGTAGCCCCGGTACTGGTCGTCGAGGTAGATCACGCCGAACGCCTCGGCCAGCAGGTCCTGGTGGACGGCCCCGGTGCTCCGCACCACCCCGAACAGGGCGAGTGCCAGCGCCGTGTCGTCGGTCCAGCGCCAGGGGACGGGCCCCTCGGGCGTCCTGCGCTCGCGCAGGGCCGCCGCCGCCATGTGCTGCCCACCGTGGAAGCGCGGGAACCATCGCTCGCCGAAGGCGTCGCCGAGCGCCAGCCCTTCCAGCGAGTCGAGTGCGGGCGAACCGGCGGCCACGGGAGGGGAAGGAGGAGTGGTGGTCATGCCCGGCATGCTTCCACCCGTGGCGCCGGCCGGGAAAGGAATTACGCCTCCCGCACGCAGTGCAGGTACAGGTGCGGTTCCGGCTCCCCCTCCGGGTGGGCCGGGGTGAACAGCACGGACCGCTCCTCCAGGACGGTGAGTCCGGCCTGCCGGGCCAGGGCGGTGAAGCCGTCCGCCGCGAAGCTGCTCACCCGGACCGGGTGGCCCATGAACACGTGCGGGACGTCGTCCGCGTCCACCGGCACCGTCGCCAACACCACGGCTCCGCCCGGCCGCACCGCGCGGGCGGCCCGCGCCACCAGGGCCGTCTGTTCGTCACGGGTCATCTGCAGCAGGGAGAAGTACACCGTGACGGCGTCGAACGCCTCCTCCTCCAGCGGCGCCTCGCGGACGTCGGCGAGGCGGAACCGGGCGCCGGGGACCTGCCGGGAGGCGAGCTCCACCATCACCGGCGAGACGTCGAGACCCAGCACGTCGTGGCCCGCCGCGGCGAGGACCTCGGCGGTGGGCCGCCCGGTGCCGCTGCCCACGTCCAGGACCTTGCTGCCGGGCGCCAGCCGGCCGAGCAGCCAGTCCAGCGAGGCGCGGTGCGCCTCTGCTCCGGCGAAGGCCTTCTCGTAGTCGGCGCCCAGCGCGTCGAAGAGTGCTTCGGGGCGCGGGCGGGGAGTGCTTCCGTCGGCGTCGGTCATGGCGGCATCGTCGCACCGGCCCGACGGGAGGACAATGGTGCCGTGCCCACCTTGCTGATCGTCCATCACACGCCCTCGCCGAGCTGCCAGGCGATGTTCGAAGCGGTCGTCTCCGGGGCGACCGATCCGGAGATCGAGGACGTCAGGGTCGTCCGCCGGGCGGCGCTGGCGGCGACCGCCTCCGACGTCCTGGAGGCCGACGGCTACGTCCTCGGCACGCCCGCCAACCTCGGGTACATGTCGGGCGCGCTCAAGCACTTCTTCGACCAGGTCTACTACCCCTGCCTCGACGCCACCCGCGGCCGCCCGTTCGGTTACTACCTGCACGGGAACAACGACGTGACCGGCGCCGCGCGGGGCATCGAGTCGATCACCACCGGCCTGGGCTGGCGACGCGCGGCCGAGCCGGTGACCGTCACCGGGGAGCCGGGCAGGGCCGGGTCCAAGGCGTGCTGGGAGCTGGGCGCGACCGTCGCGGCGGGCCTGACGGTCTGATCCGGCCGCGGCGGACGCGCCCCGGTCAGCACGTCTCGTCGTGCAGGACCACGTCGAACTCGAACACCACCCGGGAGTCGCCGCCGAGCTGGTGGGCGGCGCAGATCTTCCACTGCTCGGGGTTCTCCACCGGCCGGCCCTCCCCGCTCGCGTCGGTGAAGCGGACGTCCGGGTCCCCCGGGAGCTGGTCCATGGCCCTGCGCGCGTTGCCGCCCTCGTACTGGTCGGACAGGTCGGCCAGGGTGCTGAGCACCTCGGGTGTGGCGGCGGCCGGGGAACCGGACGCCGCCGGGACCTCGGCGGCGGGCTCGGACGCGGCGCCGCACGCGGTGGTCCCGAGGAGGGTCAGGGCGAGCACGGCGGCCGAGCGGGCGACGGCGGTGCGGGGTGCTGTGGGGCGCATGGTCCCTCTCGGACGGCGGCCGGATCGGGCCGGAGAACGATGGTCTGCCGCCCCCGACCGGTGCGACGATCCGACCGGTCGAGCCGCGGAGATCGAACTCTACGCCCGGCGGTCCACCCTCGCCCCGGCGGGGCGCTGCCCGCACGGCGGAGTCAACTGCCTTGTCTGCAGGCAGGGATGACGAAACGTCACGATTGCGGGTCCGCCCCCCGGCCTTCCCGCGCCGCCGGCCGGCCGGCGGCGTCCGCCAGCTCCTGCTCCAGCCAGGTGCGGCCGCGGGTGCGCGGGGCGAGGCGGGTGCCGTCGAGGAGGGCGGTGAGGCGGTCGGCCTCGGTGCTCACCGCGGCGCGTGCCTCGGCGCCGACGTCCTCCAGGAAGCGGTGGACGACCCGGCCGTCCTCGTCGGTGGTCCACCCGCCGACGACACGGCCGTTCCACCACACGGACGGTCCGCCGTTGCCGACACGGTCGAACAGCTTGGGGCCGTGCGGACCGAGGAACCACTCACGGCGCTGCCAGCCCATGGGCGTGGGGTCGAGCGCGGGCAACAGGGCCGCCCAGGGTTCGGGTTCCGGCACGTCCTCCTGGTCGTCGGCGAGCAGCAGCCCCGGGGAGCCGTCGAGGTCCACCTCCACCAGGTCCAGGCCGGCCAGCGCCCGCCGGGTGCGCGTGCGCGTCCAGCCGGTCCACCACTGGAGGTCCTCGGCGGGGGCGGGACCGAAGGACCGCAGGTACAGCCGGGCGAGTTCCCTCTCGGCCTCCGCCTCGGGGATCTCGGCGAGCCCCTGCGGACACCACCGCGTCAGCGGGGACCAGCGGTACTGGTGGGAGGTCCACGATCCGCGCGGTCTGCCGCGCACCGCCCGGCCCTCGGCGGCCAGCAGGAGCAGCAGCCGGGCGGCGACGCTCTGCCGGGACTCGTTGCGGCTGCCGCGGCCGAGCACCACCCGCTCGGCCAGCCGCGGGTCGTCCGCGGCGAGTTCGGTCGCCGTGGCCTCGCCGCGCTTGTCCAGCGAGGCGAGCGCCGCCTCCTCGGCGCCGGTCAGCCAGCGGGCGGCGCCGGGTTCCGTGCCGTCGGGGATGCCGGACTCGGCGAGCATCTTGACGAGCTTGCGGCGTTCCCTCGCCGCGACCTCCACGGAGCTGGCGCTCTGCAGGACCGCGGCCAGGTCGAGGGTGGTGACGAAGACGGTGCGGCGCATCGCCAGCAGCCGGATCAGCGTCCGCTCCTCGTAGAGCGCCCGTTCCACCTCGGCGACGCCGCAGCCGGTGGTCCGCACCCAGCAGGAGAGATGCACCGACGTCGGGTCGGTGCCGTGCAGCGCCACCATGGCGCGGGCGGCCTCCGCCGGATCCGTGGCCCGGTCGGCGGGTGTCAGCAGGTGTCGCCGCCCCAGCCGGGCCCGGCGCTGCTCCACACCGATGGTTCGCATGCGCCGTCTTCCTCCTGGCGAGCCGCCGCGCGTCCGTGCGGCGCGCAGGGCCCTTCGGCTGGTGGTGACCGGTGGTGCCAAAAACAGAAAGGCAAGGAGAGCGCTCTCCTTGCCATGCTCAACGTATAGCGCACCGGGGGGCTTGCCGCAAGACCCCGGTCAGGCCCCAGAATCCGTGGTCCGATCAACGACCGCCGTGCGGAACAGGGCGGTCCTGGAGGTGTCGCAGTGACCGAGCAGTACGTGCTGGACCTACGAGCCGTGGACGCGGCGCGGGCGACGGCCGTCGGTGGGAAGGGCGCGCACCTGGGCGTGCTGTCGCGGATGGAGGGTGTCCGGGTGCCGGACGGTTTCTGCGTGACGACGGGCGCCTTCCGGCGGGCCGTGGAGCGGGAGCCGTCGATCGGCGAGCGGATCGACCGGCTCTCCTCCGTCGCCCCGGACGACCGGGTCACGTCGGCGGCCCTGGCCGCGGAGATCCGCGGGGCCGTCGAGGAGGCGGGCGTCCCGGACGACGTCGCGGCAGAGATCACGCGCGCGCTCGCCCGGCACGGCGAGGGGGCCGCCTACGCCGTGCGGTCCAGCGCGACGGCCGAGGACCTGCCGACGGCCTCCTTCGCGGGCCAGCAGGACACCTACCTGAACGTCCTCGGCCCGGCCGAGGTCCTGCGGCACGTCGGCCGGTGCTGGGCCTCGCTGTTCACCGAGCGGGCAGTGGCCTACCGGCAGCGCAACGGCATCGACCACCGCGCGGTCGACATGGCGGTGGTCGTGCAGCGGATGGTCGTCCCGGAGGCCTCCGGTGTTCTGTTCACGGCCGACCCCGTCTCCGGGAACCGCAAGGTCTCCACTGTGGAGGCGGTCCTGGGCCTGGGCGAGGCCCTGGTCTCCGGCCTGGTCGACCCGGACGCCTTCACGGTGCGCGGCGGCCGGATCGTCGCGAGGGCGGTCGGCGGCAAGCGGCGGGAGGTGCGCGCCCTGGCGGACGGCGGGACCCGGGAGGTGGCGGCCGACCCGCGGCGGCGGGCGGGCCCGTCGCTGACGGACGCGCAGGTGGTGCGCCTGGTCGAGCTCGGACGCCGGATCGAGGCGGGCTTCGGATGCCCGCAGGACATCGAATGGTGTCTGGCGGAGGGCGAGTTCGCGATCGTGCAGAGCCGGCCGATCACCACGCTCTTCCCGGTCCCCGAGGCCGGTGACGACGAGAACCACGTCTACGTCTCGGTCGGCCACGGCCAGATGATGACCGACCCCATGAAGGCCCTGGGGCATTCGATGTGGCGGCTGACGGCGCTGGTGCCGATGCACGAGGCCGGGGGGAGGCTGTTCGTCGACGTCACCGCGCGGCTGGCACAGCCCGCGAGCCGTGCCGCGCTGCTGGACGCCATGGGCAAGGGCGATCCGCTGGTCAGGGACGCCCTGGAGACCGTCCTGGAGCGGGACGACTTCGTCCCCTCGCTGCCGGACGAGGCGCCGGCGGGACCGCCGGCCGGCGCCGCGCCCACGCCCGTCGCGCCCGATCCCGCCGTCGTCACGGAACTGGTCGAGCGCAGCCGGGCCTCCCTCGCGGCCCTGGAACGCGACCTGGCGTCGAGGACCGGGACGGCCCTGTTCGACTTCCTGCTGGAGACGTTCGAGGAGCACCGGCGGGTGGTCGGCGATCCGCTGAGCCATCAGGCGCTGATGGCGGGCATGGGGGCCACCTGGTGGCTCGACGAGAAACTGGCGGAATGGCTGGGTGAGAAGAACGCGGCCGACACGCTGACCCTGTCGGCCCCGGGCAACATCACCTCGGAGATGGGGCTGGCACTGCTCGACGTCGCGGACGCGATCCGCCCGCACCCCGAGGTAGTGGCGTTCCTCCAGGCCGTCGAGGACGACGGCTTCCTGCCGGAACTGGAGAAGCTCCCCGGCGGGAGGGAGGCGCGCGAGGCCCTGGAGAGCTATCTCGACCGGTACGGCATGCGCTGCGTCGGGGAGATCGACATCACCAGGCCGCGGTGGCGCGAGCGTCCCGCCGCGCTGGTGCCGGCGATCCTCGACAACATCAGGAACTTCGGGCCCGGCGCCGCAGCCCGGCGTTTCGAGGAAGGGCGGCTGGCGGCCCGGCGGAAGGAACGGGAGGTCCTGGCGCGGCTGCGGGCGCAGCCCGACGGGGACCGCAGGGCCGAGGAGACGGAGCGGATGATCGGCCAGGTCAGGACCTTCATCGGGTACCGGGAGTATCCGAAGTACGACATCGTCTGCCGCTACTTCCTCTACAAGCGGGCCCTGCTGGCGGAGGCGGTGCGGCTGGCCCGCGCGGGTGTGGTCGAGGACCCGGAGGACGTCTTCCACCTGACCTTCCAGGAGTTCCACGAAGCCGTGCGGACCCGCCGGGTGGAGGAGGGGCTCGTCCGGCGGCGCGCGGAGGAGTTCCGCTCGTACCACGCGCTGACGCCGCCCCGGGTGCTCACCTCCGACGGGGAGGCCCTCACCGGGGCGTACCGGCGCGACGACGTGCCGGCCGGCGCCCTGGTGGGCCTGCCGGTGTCCGCCGGGACGGTGGAGGGACGGGCGCGCGTGGTCCTGGATCTGGCGGACGCCGATCTCGGTGCGGGCGACATCCTGGTCACCCCCTTCACCGACCCCAGCTGGTCGCCCCTGTTCGTGGGGATCGCGGGCCTGGTGACGGAGGTGGGCGGCCGGATGACCCACGGCGCGGTGATCGCCCGGGAGTACGGGCTGCCGGCCGTGGTGGCGGTGGAGGGGGCCACCCGCCTGATCCGTGACGGACAGCGCATCCGCGTCCACGGGACCGAGGGGTACGTCGAGCTGCTGCCCTGACGCGAGGCCCCGGGGAGGAGGGGCGACGGGTTGCCGACACCAGTGTCGAGAAGAGCGTCTATGATGCTGACACTGCTGTCGTCAAGTTCCGGCAAAGCGCTGTGCGCCTGCCGTGGACCGACGCTGCCCGTCGCCTCCTGCTCCGTGGAGATCCCCGTGTTCCTCGCCCTACGCGATCTGCGCTTCGCCCGCGGTCGTTTCGCCCTGATGGGGGCTGTGGTCGCCCTCATCGCCGTGCTCGGCGTCCTGCTGTCCGGACTGGCCTCCGGGCTGGCCGACGCCGGCATCTCCGGACTGCGCGCCCTGCCCGTGACCCACCTGGCCTTCGACGAGAAGGCGACCAGTGAGCAGTTCTCCCGTTCGACCGTGGAGGCCGAGGACTGGGGGTCCTGGTCGGCCGCCCCCGGGGTGGAACGGGCGGAGCCGTTCGGCAACACCCTCGTCAACGCCCAGGTCACCGTGGGTGCGGAGAAGGGTGAACAGGTCAACCTCGCGGTGTTCGGCATCACGCCGGACTCGGCCATGGCGCCGGAGCCCACCGTGGGCAGGTCCTTCGCGGACGGCGGTGGCGGCATCGTCATCACCCAGGAGATCGCCGACCTGGGCGTGCGGATCGGTGACGTGCTCACCGCGGACCGCAGCGAGGTCCGCCTGGAGGTCGTGGGGCTGGTCGACGAGCCGGTGTCCTACGGCCACATCGGCGTCGTCTACGCCGATCTGGACACCTGGCGGCACCTGCACTACGGCCTGCCCGGGGAGCTCCCCGAGGCGGCCGCCCGGCAGGCCACCGCCGTGGCGCTGACGCTGGCCCCGGGCGCCGACGTGAGCGAGGTGGAGCAGGCCACCGGGACCCGCGCCGACACCAAGGAGAAGGCCTTCGACGCCTCTCCCGGATACGCGGCCGAGTCGAGCACCATGGCCCTGATCAAGGGCTTCCTGTACGCCATCTCGGCCCTGGTGATCGGGGCGTTCTTCACCGTGTGGACGGTGCAGCGCAAGGCGGAGATCGCCCTGCTGAAGGCGCTCGGCGCGCCCACGCGCTACATCCTGCGCGACGCCCTCGCCCAGGTCGTCGTCGTCCTGGTGGCCGCCACCGCGGCGGGCACGGCCGTGGGACTGGCCCTGGGCAGCGCGATGACCGGCAAGGCCCCCTTCTCGCTCTCCGCCTCCGCCGTCGCCACCTCCGCCGCCCTGCTGATCGTCCTCGGCGCCGCGGGCGCCGCCGCTGCCGTGGGCTCCGCCGGGGCCGCCGCCGCGGTGGCCCACCTGGCCGGCGAGGTGCCCGCCCAGAAGACGGGCAGCGGCGACGGCGACGACGACCCGCGCCGCGCGGAACAGCTGGCCCGCCAGCGCGCGGCCGTCGAGACCGCCCGCCGCCGCAAGGAACGCGACGCCGACGCCCCGCGCGCCGGACTGCGCCGCTCCGTCCTCGCCGAGGTCGCGGTGGCCGTCGTCGTCCTGGCCGTGACCACCGCGCTCACCGGGGCCGAGCCCGGCCGCACCGAGCAGCAGGCACGGGCAGCGGCCTCCTCGCTCAAGGCAGCCACGGGAACCGTCTCCGTCGAGGTGCCCTTCGACACCGGCGGCAAGGACGGCGACGGCGTGGTGCGGCTGGAGTTCGTCCCGGCTCAGGTCGGGGAGAACATCGTGCACGTCTACGCCGAGCACTCCTACGGCGCTCCGTACGACCTCCCCGAGCTCAAGGTGGCGCTCACCCTGGAGGACAAGAACGTCGGCCCGCTGCCGGTGTTCCCCAAGCACATCTCGTCCGGCCACTGGTCCGCCGCAGGTGTCCAGATCCCCATGGCGGGCGACTGGAAGGTGTCGGTCACCGTGCGGACCTCCGACATCGACCAGGTGACCGTCGACAAGAACGTGAAGATCGGCTGACGACCAGATGCACGACCCCCGCTCCGACCACCGTTCCGACCTGCTGCCCGGCCCGCGATCCGGGCCCACCACCGGCGGCACGGACCCCGGTGACGGCACCGCCGAGCAGCCTCCCGGCGCACTCTCGCGCCGGCGGCTGCTCGGCACCGCCGGCACCACCGGCCTGGTGCTGGGCGCCGGCGGCGTGGCCGCCGGCTACACGGCCGGGCACGCGACGGCTCCGGAGACTCCCGACGTCGCTCCCCTGACCGCCCTCGGCGCGAACCGGGCGCAGTTTCACGTGAAACATCAGCCGGGCATCCTCCAGCCCGCGCAGGCGCACGGTCACCTGATCGCCTTCGACCTCACCCCGGGCGCGGGCCGTCGGGAGGCCGCCGCACTGCTCCGCCGCTGGTCCGAGGTGGCCGAACAGCTGATGGCCGGACGGCCCGCGCCGCACGGGGACACCGCGGTGTCCCGGGACGCGGGCCCCTCGGGCCTGACCGTCACCTTCGGTTTCGGCCACAGCTTCTTCGGCCGGACCGGTCTGGAGAAGCAGCGCCCGACCGCCCTGGACCCGCTGCCCGCGTTCTCGAGCGACCGCCTGGACAAGGCCCGCAGCAACGGGGACCTGTGGGTCCAGGTCGGCGCGGACGACGGCCCGGTGGCGTTCCACGCCCTGCGGGTCCTGCAGAAGGAGGCCGGCCAGGCGGCCCGGGTCCGCTGGCACATGAGCGGCTTCAACCGGTCACCCGGCGCCACCGCGCGTCCCGCGACCGCGCGCAATCTGATGGGTCAGGTGGACGGCACCAACAACCCGAAGCCTGCCGACGCCGACTTCGACCAGCGGATCTTCGTTCCCGCCCAGGGCGAGCCCGCATGGATGGCACACGGTTCCTACGCCGTGGTGCGCCGCATCCGCATGCTGCTGGACGACTGGGAGCGGCTCCCCCTGCGTGACCAGGAAGCGGTGATCGGCCGTCGCAAGGCGGACGGCGCCCCACTCAGCGGAGGCGACGAGACCACGGAGATGGACCTGGAGAAGCAGGACGCCTCCGGTAGTCCGGTCGTGCCGTTGAACGCCCACGCCCGGATCACCCGTCCTGACCAGAACGGTGGGGCCGCGATGCTGCGGAGGCCGTTCTCCTTCCACGACGGCTTCGCCGAGGACGGCGCCCCCGACGCCGGTCTGCTCTTCATCAGCTGGCAGGCCGATCCCCTGCGCGGCTTCGTGCCGGTGCAGCGCAAGCTGGACCGCGGGGACGCGCTGTCCGCCTTCATCCGTCACGAGGCCAGCGGTCTCTTCGCGGTGCCGGGCGGGGCGGCCGCGGGGGAGTACGTGGGGCAACCGTTGCTGGAGGGCTGACGGCGGGGTCCGGAATCCGGACCGGCCCTGGCGCGGCCCGCTCGAGGACTACTGTGGGTCGCATGCCCGCGACGTACGCCTATCTCGGCCCCGAAGGCACCTTCACCGAAGTCGCCCTGCGCACCCTGCCCGAGACCGCCACCCGGGAGCTCCTCCCGATGCTCTCCGTGCCGGCCGCGCTGGACGCCGTACGC
This sequence comes from Streptomyces sp. CO7, assembly GCF_053474865.1. NCBI lineage: Bacteria > Bacillati > Actinomycetota > Actinomycetes > Kitasatosporales > Streptomycetaceae > Streptomyces > Streptomyces sp. CO7. The sequence continues at coordinate 1,274,777 of NZ_JBRIOU010000002.1, read as the reverse complement.
GCCGGGGAGGCGGAGGCGGCGTTCGTGCCGATCGAGAACTCCGTCGAGGGCGGGATCACCACCACTCTGGACGAGCTGGTCTCGGGCGAGCCGCTGATGATCTACCGCGAGGTGCTCCTCTCGATCACCTTCGCGTTGCTGGTCCGGCCGGGCACCCGGCTAGAGGACGTCAAGACGGTGACCGCGCATCCCGCCGCGCAGGCGCAGGTCAGGAACTGGATGAAGGCGCACCTCCCGGACGCGCTCTGGGAGTCCGCCGCCTCCAACGCCGACGGCGCCCGGCTGGTGCAGGAGGGCCGGTACGACGCGGCCTTCGCCGGTGAGTTCGCCGCGGCCCGTTACGGCCTGGTCCCGCTGGAGACGAACATCCACGACGCGGACAACGCGCAGACCCGTTTCATCCTGGTCGGCCGCCCCGCACGGCCGGCCGCACCCACCGGTGCGGACAAGACCTCGGTGGTGATCTGGCAGCGTGACGACCACCCGGGTGGGCTGCGCGATCTCCTGGGTGAGTTCGCCGTCCGGGGTGTCAACCTGATGCTGCTGCAGTCCCGCCCCACCGGTGAGGGAATCGGCAACTACTGCTTCGCCGTCGACGCGGAGGGCCATATCTCCGAGCGACGGGTCGCGGAAAGCCTGATGGGGCTCAAGCGGTCCTGCCTCAAGGTGCGCTATCTGGGTTCCTATCCGCGCGCCGACGTCACCGACATCACCACCGACGCGCTGCGGAGGCCGCTGTCCGGCACCACCGACGCCGAGTTCGTCGCGGCGGCGGAGTGGGTGGCCCGGTGCCAGGACGGCCGTTTCCCGGACTGACGCGAGTTATCCACAGGCCCTGTCCACAGGCGGACCGGGAGGCTGGTGCATGAGTTGGGGACAAGTCGATGTCAATACGGGTTGCCGTCGACAAATCGCTCTTCCGGGATCTTCCGGTGAGAGTTACGGGCAACCTTCCCTCATTCACCCTTTTCCGTGGAATCTCTCATCGACCTCCCCTCTTTTCACTCGAAAGTGGCTGCATTACTCCTCCTGAGGCCCCATTCGCAGGGGAACGGGCCCTCCCGACCCTCATTCGGAGCCCACAGCTCCGTTGTCCACAGATTGGGCGGAAAGCCTGTGGATAACCCTTGTCCGAGGCTGTGCATTTCTGTGGACAACCTGACGCTCCGCCGCCGTCCGGACACCGGTGAATACTGGGTCGTGACCGCCGCGCGGGCACCGGTAGCCTGGTCCCGTGATTGACCTTCGCCTGCTCCGTGAGGACCCTGACCGTGTGCGCGCCTCGCAGCGCGCCCGTGGAGAGGACGTCGCGCTCGTCGACGCCCTGCTCTCCGCCGACGAGCGGCGCAGGTCGTCCGGCGTCCGCTTCGACGAACTGCGCAACGAGCAGAAGTCGCTCGGCAAGCTCATCGGCAAGGCGTCCGGCGAGGAGAAGGCCGAACTCCTGAAGCGCGCCGGCACGCTCGCCGCCGACGTGAAGGCCGCCGACGCCCAGCGCGACGAGGCCGCCGAGGAGACCCAGCGCCTCCTGCTCCAGCTGGGCAACCTGGTGCACCCCGAGGTCCCGGTCGGCGGCGAGGAGGACTTCGTCACCCGCGAGACCCACGGCTCGATCCGCGACTTCGCGGCCGAGGGCTTCGAGCCCCGTGACCACCTGGAGCTCGGCCGTCTGCTGGGCGCCATCGACGTGGAGCGCGGTGCCAAGGTCTCCGGTTCGCGGTTCTACTTCCTCACCGGTGTCGGCGCCCTGCTGGAGCTGGCCCTGGTCAACGCCGCGATGGCCCAGGCCACCGCGGCCGGCTTCACCCCGATGCTGACCCCGGCGCTGGTGCGTCCGCAGTCGATGGCCGGCACCGGCTACCTCAGCCAGGGCTCCGGCCAGGACGTCTACCACCTGGCGGAGGACGACCTGTACCTGGTCGGCACCTCCGAGGTGGCGCTCGCGGCGTACCACATGGACGAGATCCTGGACGCCGACCGTCTCCCGCTGCGCTACGCCGGGTTCTCGCCCTGCTTCCGCCGCGAGGCCGGTTCGCACGGCAAGGACACCCGCGGCATCTTCCGCGTCCACCAGTTCGACAAGGTGGAGATGTTCTCCTACGTCGCCCCGGAGGACTCGCAGGCCGAGCACCAGCGCCTGCTGGAGTGGGAGAAGCAGTGGCTGACCTCGCTCGAGCTGCCGTTCCGGGTGATCGACGTCGCCACCGGTGACCTCGGCTCCTCCGCCGCCCGCAAGTTCGACTGCGAGGCGTGGATCCCGACCCAGGGCAAGTACCGCGAGCTGACCTCGACCTCGGACTGCACCGAGTTCCAGGCCCGCCGCCTGCAGGTCCGTCTGCGCGACGAGCGGGGCACCCGCCCGCTGGCCACGCTCAACGGCACGCTCTGCGCGGTGCCGCGCACCATCGTCGCCCTCCTGGAGAACCACCAGCAGGCGGACGGCTCGGTGCGCGTGCCCGAGGTCCTGCGCCCCTACCTCGGAGGCCGTGAGGTCTTCGAGCCGGTGGCCAAGTGACGCCTCCGCCGTCGTCCTTCCCCTACCGGCTGATCGCGACCGACCTCGACGGGACGCTGCTGCGCTCCGACGACACGATCTCGGGGCGCACCCGTGACGCGCTCGCCGCGGCCACCGCGGCGGGCGCGGCCCACATCGTGGTGACGGGCCGCGGTGTGCCGTGGACCCGTCACGTGCTCGACGACCTCGGGTACCGGGGCATCGCCGTGTGCAGCCAGGGCGGTCAGGTCTACGACGCGGGTGCGGGCCGACTGCTGACCTCGGTCACGCTGGACCGCCGGATCGCCGAGCTGGCGCTCGCCAAGATCGAGGCGGAGACGGGGCCACTGTTCGTCGCGGCCGCCCGGGACGGACTCGACGGGAACGTCCTGGTCTCCCCCGGCTACCGGTCGGTGGGCCACCTGCCGGCCGAGCCGCTCACCGATCCCGCCGACCTGTGGGCGGCGCCGCTGAGCAAGCTGTACATCCAGCACCCGACCATGGGCGACGACGAGCTCACCGAGACGGCCCAGCGGGTCGCCGGCGGGTTCGTCACCGTGGTGATGGCCGGCGCGGGCATCGTGGAGCTGCTGCCGCTGGGCCTGAGCAAGGCGACCGGGCTGTCGCTGGCCGCCCGTCGGCTGGGTGTGAAGGCCGCCGAGACCATCGCGTTCGGCGACATGCCCAACGACATACCGATGTTCCGGTGGGCGTCCTGGGGCGTGGCCATGGCCGACGCCCACGACGAGGTCAAGGCGGTCGCGGACGAGGTCACCACGTCCAACGACGCGGACGGCATCGCGGTCGTCCTGGAGCGCCTCCTCGCCCCCTGACCCAGCGCCGCCCTCGCGACGGTCACGCCGCGTCGGGCACCTCCGGCAGGGGTCGGGCACCGTCGGCGGGGGTGGGGAAGTGGTCCCGGGT
>NZ_JBRIOU010000002.1:1269014-1271259 GCF_053474865.1 Streptomyces sp. CO7 | reverse complement strand
CCCCTGACCGCCCTGGGAGCCACCCGATGACCGTCCCCGCCGCCGACACCGCATCCGAAGCCGCCGCCTCGGCCTCCGGCCTGAGCCTGTGCGACGTCAGCCTGGTCCACGGCGACGGCGACACGGCCGTCACCGCTCTCGACCAGGTCACCCTGCGGGTCGCACCCGGGGAGTTCGTCGCCGTCGTGGGGCCCTCCGGTTCGGGCAAGTCCAGCCTGCTCGCCGTCGCCGGCGGGCTGCAGCGCCCCACGTCCGGGACCGTCACCGTGGCGGGCGCCGAGCTGACGTCCCTGACGGACAAGCGGCGCACCGAGGCCCGCCGCCGGCACGTCGGCTTCGTCTTCCAGCAGTCCAACCTGCTCAACTCACTCACCGTGCGGGAGCAGTTGCTGCTGCCGCTGCACATCGACGGCCGCCTCGACGCGGCGGCCCGCGCACGGGCGGACGAGCTGGTCGAGGCGGTCGGCCTCGCTCACCGCGCCGGTTCCCGGCCGCACCAGCTGTCCGGCGGCGAACGCCAGCGCGCCGGTCTGGCGCGGGCGCTGATGACCTCCCCCGCGGTGCTCCTGGTCGACGAGCCCACCTCGGCTCTCGATCGGGCACGGTCGGCGGAGGCCGTGCGGCTGATCGCCGAGCAGACCCGGGCACACGGGACGGCGACCGTCATGGTCACCCACGACACGGCGATAATGGACGCCGCCGACCGGGTGCACGAGATGGTCGACGGCCGCCTGTCCTGACCGGGAGGGCGGGCCGGCTCTCGGCACCCGGACCGTCCGCCACCCCGGAGTCCGCCCGTATGCCGAAGATCAACGCCGCCACCGTCGCCGAGCACCGCGCCCGCCAGCGCGAGGCGTTGGTCCAGGCAGCCGTCGAGATGCTGGTGCAGGAGGGCGCCGCCGCCGTGACCCCCGCGGCGGTCGGCGCCCGTGCCGGACTGGCGCGCTCCAGCGTGTACCAGTACTTCGACTCCTCGGCCGCCCTGCTGGCCACCGTGGTCGAGGAGGCCTTCCGCCGCTCCGACGAGGCCCTGGCCCGGGCGATGGCGGACGCGACGGGTCCGGTGGAGCGCGCGGAGGCCTACTTCCGGGAGAGTCTGCGGCTGGGCGCGGAGGGCGCCCACCGGCCGGCCGCGGCGCTGATGGGCGCCGACCTCCCACCCGCCTGCCGGGCACGGCTGATGGAGCTCCACCTCAGGCAGGTGGCCCCGTTCCGCGCCTCGGTCGAGGAGATCGGCGTCCCCGAGCCCGAGCTGACCGCGGACCTGATCGCCGGGATGCTGCACTCCGCGCTGTCCGCCGTCGAGCGGGGCGCGCCCCTGGAGACGGTGACGAGGCGGTCCCTGGCGCTGGTGCACCGGTGCCTGTCCACGTCCGGCTGACCGGCCAGGGCCGTCCGCGGCCGTGACCGTGCTGGTCAGAGGGATGTACCTCGCCGACCAGGGCGGTGCCGGGCATACGATGGGGGCCGGACGGAACGATCACCGGGCGGAAGCGAGGCGGGGCAGATGAGCAACACCGAGGTGCACCCCCCGGAGGTGCTGTGCACGTCCTCCCCGGCGTCCTCGGCGCGGGTGGACATCCTGACCCCGCGCTCGGTGCCGCTGGGCGGGCCGCGGGCGATGACGGTGCGGCGCACGCTGCCGCAGCGGGCCCGCTCGCTGATCGGCGCCTGGTGCTTCGCGGACCACTACGGCCCGGACGACGTCGCCGAGAGCGGCGGCATGGACGTCGCTCCGCACCCGCACATCGGGCTGCAGACGGTGAGCTGGCTGTTCACCGGTGAGATCGAGCACCGGGACAGCCTGGGCAGCCACGCCATGGTCCGCCCCGGCGAGATCAACCTGATGACGGGCGGGCACGGCATCGCCCACACCGAGGTGTCGACCCCGTCGACCACGGTCCTGCACGGCGTGCAGCTCTGGGTGGCGCTGCCGGCCGAGCACCGCGACGCGCCGCGCGACTTCCGTCACCACGTGCCGGAGCCGGTGGCCCTGCCCGGCGCGGCCGGCGAGGCGCGGGTCTTCCTCGGCTCGCTGCTCGGCTCGGTCTCGCCGGTCCCCACCTTCACCCCGCTGCTGGGCGCCGAGCTGATCCTCTCCCCGGGGGCCACCGTCAGCCTGCCGGTGGACGAGAGCTACGAGCACGGCCTGCTGCTGGACACCGGCGCGCTGACCTTCCCCGGCGGGAACCGTCTGGCGCCCGCGGAGCTGGGCTACCTGCCGCCGGGGCAGGCCACCGTCGAC
>NZ_JBRIOU010000002.1:1263705-1268914 GCF_053474865.1 Streptomyces sp. CO7 | reverse complement strand
AGACCACCCAGGTCCGCCTCGCCCTCGAGGCCCACCGCTACGAGATCCTGGTGGAGGGCGCGGTCGCCGGTTTCACCGAGTTCCGCGACCACGGGAACCAGCGGGTCTTCTTCCACACGGTGGTCGAGGACGCCTACGCCGGCCGTGGCCTGGCCTCGGTCCTGGTCCGCGAGGCGCTGGAGCACGTGCGCGCCGGCGGCATGCACCTGGTCCCGATCTGCCCGTACGTGGCCAAGTACCTGACCAAGCACGACGGTTACCGCGACATCACGGACGAGGCGACCCCGGAGGTCAAGGCCTGGCTGAAGGCCGAGCTCGAGGCCTGACCCCGGTCAGGTCGACCTCCGCCCACACGGTCTTGCCCGGCCCCCGGCGCGGCGCGACGCCCCACGCGCGGGCGAGTGCCGCGACCAGCAGCAGGCCGCGCCCCGCCTCGTCCAGCGGCCCTCCGCGGTCCGCCCGTGGCATGCGGGGGCCGGTGTCCGACAGCTCCACGCGGACCCGGGCGGCCGGCGCGTCGTACACCAGCCGCAACGCGAAGTCCCGCCCGGGCACCCGGCCGTGGAGCACCGCGTTGGCGGCCAGCTCGGCGACCACCAGGGTGACGGCGTCCGAGCCCTCGCTGTCGTACGGCACGCCCCAGGTGTGGAGCTGGTGCGCGGCCAGCCTGCGGGCCAGCCGCGCGCCACGGCGCGTGGCGGAGAAGCGCTGGACGAGCTCACGTACGGTGACGGCCTCTTCGGCCGGCGGAACGGTCATGGCCTCACCCTGCGGCCCGGGTTCCCGGCCGGGCCAGGTACGCCACTGGTACAGGGAGGGTTGTATCAGCCGATTCCTTGGACGCGGGCCGTGACGATCCGTGAGCATGTCGGTGTGACAGCGGAACGCGGCGGTGAGGCCGTGCGCAACCGGGCCGAGGCGTCCGACGGGCTCAAGACCTTCGGCGCGGTCCTCAAGGCGTTGCGGGAGGAAGGCGGCGGCACGCAGGAGGAGTTCGCCTCCCTGGTCGGCTACTCGGCCGTGTACATCGCCAAGATCGAGCAGGGGAAGCGGTACCCGCCGCAGGACCTGCCGGACCGGGCGGAGGAGGCCCTCGGCGCGACGGCGGGCAAGGTCCTGCGGGCCGCCGCGCGGAGCCTCACGCGGCGCCCGGGGCTCGCGTCCTGGTTCCAGCACTGGGCGGCGATCGAGGAGGAGGCGGTGTGCCTCTTCGCCTACGAATGCCGCGCGGTGCCCGGGCTGTTGCAGCCCGAGGGCTACATCCGCGCCATCTTCGAGCGGCGTCTGCCACCACTGTCCGAGGAGCAACTGCAGCAGCAGGTGGCGGCCCGCCTCGAACGCCAGCGCCTCCTGGCCGAGCGCCCGAACACCGCCTTCTCGTTCATCGTCGAGCAGGCGGTACTCGAACGCCGCCTGGGCGGCGAGGAGGTCACGGCGGAAGTCATCGACAATCTGCTCGCGCAGAGCCACCGTCGCAACGTGGAGATTCTCCTGATGCCGCTTCGCCAGGAGGACCACGCGGGCGTGGACGGTCAGATGTACCTGGCCGAGACACCGGAGCACGAGTGGATCGGCTACGTGGAGGGCCATGACAGCAGCATGCTGTTCACCTCGCGCAAGCTGGTCAGTGCCATGCAGCACCGCTATGGAAGGATGCGGACCCAGGCACTGAACCGTGCCGACACGGTGGACCGGTTGAAGCGGATGCGAGGAGCGCCATGAGCGCCGAACTGTCCTGGGTGCGAAGCAGCTACAGCGGAAGCGGCGGGGACAACTGCGTCGAGGTCGCGTCCCTCCCCCACACCGTGCACGTGCGGGACTCCAAGGACGTGCGCCGCACCCCGCTGGCCCTCGACCCCGCCGCGTGGGCCGCGTTCCTCCGCCTGGTGCGCCGGCTCCCCTGATCCTGGCGTTCACCCGCCCGTCGCCCCGCGGACGGACCCCGCTCTTCTCCCGCGCACGGTGGACAGGCACGCTCCGGCTGTCCGACCCAGACGACGAACGCAGTTCCCCGGGAGCGAGTTGTGAAGACCGGTACCAGCAGAACACGCGTCCTGACCGCCGCCGTGGCGGTGGTGGCGAGCACCCTGGCCCTGGCCCCGTCGGCCGGTGCGTCGGGCCGGCCGGCCGGGGAGCTCCCCGGCGTGACGCCCCGCGCGGAGACCGCCGCGGTGTTCGACGACGCCGAGGGCGGCAATGCGGACGCCGACGACCCGGCGATCTGGCGCAACCCGGCCGACCCGGACCGCAGCCTGGTCGTCGCCGCGGTGAAGGAGGGCGGCCTGCGCGTCTACGACCTCGACGCCCGGCAGGTGCAGGCCGTTCCGGCTCCCCCGGCCCCGGGGCCCGACGACGCACCGGGCCGGTTCAACAACGTCGACCTGGTGCAGGGTCTGCGGCTGCCCTCCGGCCGGGCGGACGTCGCCGTGGCCAGCGACCGCGGCACCGACCGGCTGCGGTTCTACCGGATCGACGGCGGCCGTACCGCCGCCCCGCTCACGGACGTCACCGACGCGACGGCCCCGCGGATCTTCACCACCTCGCAGGAGGAGGTGAACGAGGAGCGGACCGCCTACGGTCTGGCTACCCTCACCGACCGGCGCACCGGCCGGTCCTACGCCGTGGTGAGCCGGGCCGGGACCACCGAGGTGGCGCTGCTCGAGCTGCGTGTCACCTCCGCCGGCTCCGTCACCTACCGGAAGGTGCGTACCGTCGCGCTTCCCTCGTCGTTCCGCCTGCCCGGCGGGGGTTCCTGGTCGCCCTGCGGCGATCCCGGGGACCTGCCGCAGGTCGAGGGGATGGTGGTGGATCCCGCGACCGGCGCCGTGTACGCGGGGCAGGAGGACGTCGGCATCTGGCGGATTCCGTCGGGGCTGCGCGGCACGCCGGAACTGCTGGACACCGTGCGGGAGTTCGGCGTGCCGGCGGTGTACGACGAGGAGAGCGACGAGTGCGTGCAGGCCGGCGCGGACCCCGGAGTGGGCGGCACCCGCCTCACCGCCGACGTCGAGGGCCTGACGCTGCTGCCCGGCGGCGCGGGCGGCGGCGCCCGGCTGCTGGCCTCCAGCCAGGGTGACGACACCTTCGCCGTGTACGAGCGGGGCCGGTACGCGGGCGGCTTCCGCGTGGTGGCGTCGGGCGGGCTGGACGGCGCCGAGGAGTGCGACGGCGCGGCCGTCCTCGACGCGCCGCTGGGCCGCCGCTTCCCGGACGGCCTCCTGGTGGTGCAGGACGGCCACGCGTCCCCGGAGGACGCCGACCGCGAGGCCACCGGCTTCAAGTTCGTCGACCTCGCCGACGTCGAGGCGGTGCTGGACCGGCGTCGCGGCTGAGCACGGCCGGGCGGGCCGGGGCGGGGCCGGGATCGCCCGGAGGACTCCTACGACTCGTCCTCACCCGTCCCCGGCTCCGCCATCTTCCGGTGGAGAAGGCCCTTCACCTTGTCCGGCAGCACCTTCTGCACGGTGCCCTGCGCCTTGGTCTGCGCCGATCCGGTGACCAGCTTCTTCCGGCCCTTGGTGACCGCCTCGAAGGCCTGGCGGGCCACCTCGGCGGGGTCGTCCTTCTCCATCGTGCCGACCTTGGTGTCCTCCATCCCGGCACGCCGGAAGAAGTCGGTGTCGGTGGGGCCCGGCATGAAGGAGGTGACGCTCACCCCGGTGTCCTTCAGTTCCTCCTGCAGGGCCTGGGCGAAGGACTGCACGAAGGACTTCGACGCGTTGTAGACGGACTGGAAGGAACCGGGCGACAGCGAGGCGACCGACGAGGTGAACAGCAGGCGGCCCTCCCCGCGCTCCAGCATCCGTCGCAGCAGCGGTTTGGCGAGCAGGACGGTGGAGGTGACGTTCAGGTCGATGACCTCACGGTCGTCGTCCGGGTCGGTGTCCACGAAGGCGCCACCGCGGCCGACGCCGGCGTTCAGCGCGGCGACGTCCACGGCGAAGGGGGCCGCGGCGGCCACCACCTGGGCGACTCCCTGCGGGTCGCGGAGGTCGGCGCGGACGGTGCGCACGTCGGCGCCGGTCTCCCGCAGCCGGGCCGCGGCGTCCTCGAGGGCCTCGTCCTCGGCGTTGATCAGCAGGTCGTAGCCGTGCTCGGCGAACTGGCGGGCGAGCTCGAAACCGATGCCGCGTGAGGCCCCGGTGACCAGTGCGACGGGCCGGCGGCTGCCGGGCTCGCCCGGTGCGGGTGTGGTGTGGGGCGTGTTCATGAGGGCGGAGTAACCGGTCCGGGCGCGGTCAATCGCCCTCGCCGCCCGCGTCGTCCGTCTGCCCGGGCCGTACGGCCAGCAGGGCGATGTCGTCGGTGGCGTCGGCGCCCAGACGGATCAGCAGTTCGTCGCACAGGGCGCCCAGTGGCTCGTGGGCGAGGGCGAGGGCCTGGTCGCGGAGCCGCCGCAGCGAGTCGTCGAGGTCCTCGCCCCGCCGCTCGACCAGGCCGTCGGTGAAGAGCAGGAGCGTCGCCCCCTGGGGCACCCGCACCGAGGCGCCTTCGCGGGGCAGGTCGTACCCGGTGCCGAGCATCAGCCCGGTGCCGCCCTCGAGCAGGCGCGCGCCCCGCTCGGGGTCCACCAGCAGGGGCGGCAGGTGGCCCGCCGAGGAGAAGTGGAACTCCCAGTCCCCGGGCGCCATTTCCCGCATCCTGCCGTACACGCAGGTGGCGGTCGTGGCGGACCGCAGGCTCCGGTCGGCCATGTCGAGCCGGCGCAGCACCTCCTCGGCGGGCTCCTGCCGGTCCAGGGCGATGCCCCGCAGCATGCTGCGCAGCTGGCTCATGGTGATCGCCGCGTCCAGGTCGTGTCCGGCGATGTCACCGATGATCAGTGCGAGATCGCCGTCGGGGAGCCGGAAGCAGTCGTACCAGTCGCCGCCGATCCGGGTGGTGAGGGACGACGTCGCGTAGCTCGCGTCGAGTTCCAGCCCGGGCATCCGCGGCAGGGCGGGCAGCAGGTCGCGCTGGAGCCGTTCGGCGACGTAGCGGGTCCCGTCGTACAGACGCTGGTTCTCGACCGCGAGGGCCACGGCGCGTGCCAGGTCGTCGACGAAGACGAGATCGCTCTCGACGAACGGGTCCGAGGGGTCCTCGCGAGCCAGGGTGAGGGCCCCGAAGATCTGCCGGCGGGCCCGCAGGGGGGCGACGACGGCGCTGGCGCAGGCGAACTGTTCGAAGAGCGCGCGGTAGCCGGAGTCCAGGCCGCACTCCCCGGGGC
>NZ_JBRIOU010000002.1:1256429-1263605 GCF_053474865.1 Streptomyces sp. CO7 | reverse complement strand
GCCCTGGCGCGGTCGCGGTGCATGACGCCGACGCGCTCCACGGTCTCGCCGTCGAGGAGGTCGATGACGCACCAGTCGGCCAGCCGCCTGACCAGGTGGGCGGAGACGGCGTGCAGTCCCTGTCCGAGTTCCGACGCGTCCGCGAGTTCGCGGCCGACGTCGGCGAGCAGGCTGAGCCGGTCCATGGCGGCCATCGCGGCCGCCGCGGCGGCCGGGCGGCGGCCGGCCTCGGGGAGGTCCGGCGTCTCGTCCGGGGCGCCCCGGTGCGACGGAGCCGGCGGTTCGGACACGCCCGTCGGCCGGACGGCCGGCCTGCGGTGGGAGGGGCGGGGGTCCGGCCCGAAGGCGGTGGAGCGGGGCACCATCTGGCCGATGAACACGGTGTGGCCGTCCGCCATCTCCTGCGCCTGGATCAGCAGCCGCACCGGCACCAGGTGACCGTCCCGGTGCAGTGCCGGCAGCGGCACCGGCCGCCCGAGGATGCGGGGCTGTCCGGTCAGGAGCAGCGAGTGGAAGGCGGCCAGGTGACGTCGCCGCAGGTGGTCGGGGATCAGTGTGGTCAGGTACCGGCCCACGAGGGCGTCGCGCTCCCAGCCGAGGAGGTCGGCGGCGGCCGCGTTGACGGCGACGATCAGGTTGTCGTCGTCCACGACCACGGTGGGCAGGCGGCTGGTGTGCACCTCCTCCTCGTCCCAGGGCACCAGGTCCAGCGGGCTGGCAGAGGGGTCGCGGGGCACCACGGTCCAGGCGGTCGGCAGTGCTCCGTCCAGCTGCGCGGTGATCTGCCCGAAGAACCAGTCCTGCAGGGCCTGGCTCTGCGGCAGACCGGGGCGGGTCAGCAGGAGTTCGTCACGGCTGGCCTCCTCGGCGCTCTCCAGGACCCGGCGCAGCAGCCGCAGGGCGGGGCCGCTGCCGGCGGGCAGGGAGAGGGTGACGGTGCGGATCCCGCTGACACTCCGCCGGCCGCCGAGGGCGGCCTGGGCGGCCGCACCGAGCACGTTGCAGGTGTCGCGGGCGGCGAGCAGTTCCTCCGGGTCGACGCCCAGCCGGTCGCCGATGGTTCCGGCGAGGGCCAGTTCGCGCAGGACCGCGTGCCGGTGGTGCTCGGAGGTGACGTGCAGCGCGCCGGGCAGGTCGATGAGCACGACGGGGACGGTGTCGGGGCCGGCGAGCGGACGGGCCGGGGGCCACCGGGAGGCCACGCCGGGCCTCCCCTCCTTCAGCAGCAGTTCGTACCAGACCCGTTTCTCCTCGCCGCCCCGGTCGGCCCCGTACCGGTCCGCGAGTGCGGTGACCACGCCAAGGCCCCGGCCGGTGCCCGCGTTGGGCGGGCAGGCGCGGGGCACCGGCATGAGGTCGGGTCTGCGGTCGGCGACCTCCACGCGGATCCGGTCCTCGCCGACCCGGACCGTCACCTCCACCTCGGTGCGGGCGTGCAGGAAGCTGTTCGTCGCCAGTTCGCTGACCAGCAGGCATGCGGTGTCCAGGGGTTCCGGGGGGACGCTCGCCGCCTCGAGGACCGACCGCACGAAGCCGCGGGCGGCGGCCACGCTGTCCGCCCGCCGCCCGTCGAACCGCCGGGAACGTGGCGCTCCGGGCGACGGCGAGCTGTCCATGGGCCCAGTCTGCACCGCCGCCCGGGCCTGGGCCCGGGGCCGCCGCCGTACGGGGGACGGCCGCCGGGCCCGGGGTGCCGCCTGCGGCGCGGGCACCGGGCTCCCTGGTGCGCCGCCGGTCAGCGCAGGGCGTCGGCGAGGATGCGGGCCGTGTCCTCGAGCAGGACGTCCTGCCGGGCGGCGTCCCGTTCCGGCTTGGTGGTCAGGACGGCCATCACCAGGGGCGTGCCGTCCTCGGTCCACACCACCGCGACGTCGTTGAGCGAGGCGTAGGTGGCGGAGGCGCCCGTCTTGTCGGCGACCGTCCACTCCGGCGGCAGGCCCTTCCGCAGGCGCGTGTCCCCCGTCCTGTTGCCCAGCAGCCAGGTGGTGAGCTGTTCCTGGTCCTCGCGCCCGAGGGCGTCGCCCAGGACGAGACGGGCGTAGGTCGCCGCGATCGCTGTGGGGGCGGTGGTGTCGGTCCGCCGCCACGGCTCGCCGGAGTTGAGCTCGGGCTCCCATCGGTCCAGGCGGGTCACCGGGTCGCCCAGCGAGCGGGCGAAGCGGGTGATGCCGTGAGGGCCGCCGATCTGCCGGAGCAGCAGGTTGCCGGCGGTGTTGTCGCTCCACTGGACGGCCGCGGCGCACAGCTCGCGGATGGTCATCCCGGTGGCGAGGTTGGCCCTGCAGACGTCCGAGTTCTCGACGAGCTGGGCCTCGGTGTAGCGGATCCGGCGGTCCAGGAAGGCGCCGTCGGTGTCGCGGTCGCGCAGTACCGCGGCGGCGGCCAGCGTCTTGAAGACCGACAGCATGGGGAACCGCTCGTCGGACCGGTGCCGCACCGTGGCGCCGGTCCTCATGTTCCGCGCGAAGACCCCGACGCGGGCGCCGTGCCGCCGTTCGAGTTTGTCCAGTCGGGCCACGGCGTCGCCCGGCGCCTGGGCGGCCGCCGCCGGGTGGGCGACGGCCAGGGCCACGGCGCCGGCCGCGCCCGCCGCCAGCAGGGTGCGCCGGGCGGGGCCGGCGGGGCGCTGCGGTGCGGTGCCGTCCTCGCCGGAGCGCCGGACGGTGGAGTGACGGAAGGTGAAGTGCTGTGATGCGGGGATCGTTCTCTCCGTTCCTCGGGGATCGTGATCGTTCATCACCTCCCTCCACGCGGGCCCCGGTCCCGTCGGTTCCGTGCCGTCAGTTCCGGCGGGCGGCCCAGACGGTGCGGACCGAACGGGGGACGACGTCCTGGCGGCTTCCCACGAAGGCCGGATCGCCGGGGGACAGCAGTCGCTCCAGCGCCTCCAGGTCGTCGGGGGCGAGCTGGTCCTCCAGCGCGCCACGGACCCGCTCCAGCACCAGCCGGGCGTAGCCGGCGGCCTCCGCTCCGGGCGCGCCCTCGGCGGTGACGGTCCACCGCTCGACAGGTCCGAAACCGGCCCGCTCCATGGCGTCGCTCCAGTCGGGGTAGGTGTTCCAGCCCGCCTTCGCGGCCACCTCCCGGCAGCGGTCCTCCAGACCGGGACGGCCCACGCCCGCGTCGAAGGGCAGGAACCGCGGCATGCCGTCGGACTCGACGACGACCAGCAGCCCGCCCGGGACGACCGCCTCCCCCACCCGTGCGAGCAGGGCGGCGGGATCGGCGACGTGGTGCAGGGACGAGGACGCCCACACGACGTCGAGCGGACCGAGGTCGGGCAGTGCGGTGTCGAGGTCGGCCTCCACCGTCCGCACCCGGTCACAGACCCCTGCCTCCCGTGCCCCGGCCAGGACCCGCTCCAGCATCAGCGGGGACAGGTCCACGGCGGTGACCTGTGCCTCGGGGAACCGGCGTGCCAGCGCCAGGGTGCCCACGCCCGGCCCGCTGCCCAGGTCGACGACGTGACCGGGGTCGGCGGGGCCGTGGGCGGTGACGGCCCGCTCCAGCGCCTCCTCCAGCGCGGGCGTGAAGGTGCGGGCCTCCAGCTCCAGCAGTGCGGCGTGGGCGGCGTCGTCCCCGTGGTCGTGGTGTCCGTCGTGCCGGTGCTCGCCGTGCCGCGGGGCGTGTCCGGGGTGAGCATGGTGGTGGCCGTGGCCCGGGTCGGGTGTGTGGTGGTGCGTCATACGACCACCGTAGGCGCGTCCTGCGTGGGAGGCATACACTCTTGCGCATGACGCAAGAAGTCGACCTGGACAGTCTGATCAGGCAGCGGATCCGCAGCCTGCGGCACGCCCGCGGCTGGTCCCTCGACGCCCTTGCCGCCCGCGCCCACCTCAGCCCTTCGAGCCTGAGCCGGATCGAGACCGGTCACCGCCGGATCTCCCTCGACCAGCTGGTCCCGATCGCCCGCGCCCTGGACACCACGCTCGACCAGCTGGTCGAGTCGCCGTCCGACGAGGACGTGGTGATCCGGCCGCAGCCCACCCACACGCCGGGGATGACGGTGTGGCTGCTGTCGCGGGAGGCCTCGGTGCACGGGGTGACGGTGGCGAAGATGCGGATCACCCCCGAGCTCCCCCTCCTGCCGGACAGCCTGAAGGTGCACCCGGGTCACGAGTGGTTCACGGTGCTCTCCGGCACGGCCCGCCTGCACCTGGGCGACCGGACGATCCTGGTGCAGGCGGGGGACGCCGCGGAGTTCTCCACCATGACCCCGCACGCCTTCCGGGCGCACGAGGCCCCGGTGGAGATCCTGACCGTCCTCGACCACAACGCCGAGCGGGTGCACCTGCACGGCGGCGAGGGGGCCGCGCCCTAGGGCCTGTCCGGCGGATCATGCCGTTCTTGCTGCCGGTTCGCATGTCAGCGGGCCTGAGCGGGGTCATGGGGGTCCTCCCCCAGACTTCGTCCGGGGGTACCCCCACCTGCTCGAGCGAAGCCGAGAGCTTGGGGGAGCGTGCGGCTGCAAGGCGGAGGAGGGAGGCGACGCGATGGGGGTGCCCCCGCGCGAGCGAAGCCGAGCGTGGGGGAGTCGTCGACCGACGACAACGCCGCGTGGGGGCCCCTCCCGCGCGAGCGAAGCCGAGCGTGGGGGAGTGCGCGCCAGACCCCGCGACCCACGTGCATGATCCGCCGGACAGGCCCTAGGGGGTCAGGGGGCGGCCGCCGCCGATCCGTCGCGCCGCTGCGCGAAGAAGCCGGTCAGGGCGTCGGCGAGGTCGCGGGGCGCCTCCTCGGCCATGTGGTGGCCGGAGTCGATCCCGTGGCCGCGGACGTCGTCGGCCCAGTCGCGCCAGATCTCCAGCGGGTCGCCGTACAGCTCCTCGAGGTCGTCGCGGAGCGACCACAGGACCAGCGCGGGGCACCGCACCCGCCGCCCTGCCGCGCGGTCGGCCTCCTCGTGGGCGCGGTCCACGGTGAGGCCCGCCCGGTAGTCCTCGAGCATGGCGCGCACCACCTCCGGCCGGCGCACGGCGGCCAGCCGTTCGGCGTGGTTCTCCGGGCCCATCGCCTCGGGGTCGCCGCGGTACCAGCTGTCGGGGTCGGCGGTGATGACCCGTTCGGGGATCTCCGGCTGCGCGAAGAAGAACCAGTGCCACCACCGGGTGGCGAACTCCGCCCCGGCGCGGTCGAGATGTTCGCAGATCGGCAAGCAGTCCAGCAGAGCCACGCGGGTCACCGCCGCCGGGTGGTCCAGGGCGAGCCGCAGGGCGACGTACGAGCCCCGGTCGTGCCCGGCGACCTGGAACCGCTCGTGTCCCAACTCCCGCATCACCGTGACGAGATCGGCCGCCATGGCGCGCTTGGAGTGGGCGCTGTGGTCGGGCGTGGGGGCGGGCCCGCGGGAGCGTCCGTAGCCCCGGAGGTCCGGACAGACCACGGTGAAGCCGCGGTCGGCGAGGAGCGGCGCCACCCGGTGCCAGGTCGCGGAGGTCCGCGGGTGCCCGTGCAGGAGGAGGACGGGCGGGCCCTGTCCCCCGTGGCGCAGGAAGATCGACGCTTCGCCGGTGTCGATCCGGGTCTCGGTGAAGTCGGGGAACATCGTCGCCATCCTTCCGCCGGCGGGCCGCCCTCCGGCCGCATCCGTGTACCCCGGCGTGCCGCGCGGCCACCCGGCCGCTCGGTCGGTGGGGACGGCTAGCGTGAAGTCATGACGACACAGCAGCAGTTGAGTCTGGTGACGCTGGGCGTGGGCGACCTGGCCGTGAGCCGCCGTTTCTACAGCGAGGGACTGGGCTGGTCCCCGCTGCTCGACCTCGACGAGGTGGTCTTCTACCAGGCGGGCGCGGGCCTCGCCCTCGCCCTGTTCCCGCTGGCCGACCTGGCGGCCGACGTGGGAAGTCCGGCGACGACCGGTACGCCGTTCACGCTGGCGCGGAACGTGGAGTCGCCTGCCGAGGTGGACGTGGCGATGGAGCGGGCCGGGGCGGCGGGGGCGGAGGTGCTCAAGCCGGCGCAGCGGGCCGCCTTCGGCGGCTACCACGGCTACTTCGCCGACCCGGACGGTCACCGCTGGGAGATCTGCCACAACCCGGGCTGGTCGGTGGCGGAGGACGGCACGGTGTCGGTCACCGCGGTGGACCCGGACGCGGCCTCGCGGTGAGGGGGTCCGGGAAGCCCGCCGCGGTCCGCAAGGACCCGCCCTCGGGTTCCTGAAACCGCTTGGCCCGCCGGGGGCGATCTTGGACGATGGACCGGCGGTCGGCACCGGCCGCGGGACACCGAGCCAGGGGGAAGCGCATGAGCCGTCCGTCGGAGACCGCCGGCACCGGGGCGAGGTCAGGGGACGCCGGTCGTCCCGCCGGGGCGGGAAGCCCGGTGGGACGCGAGGAGGTGCGCTCCGGGCAGGCCGTGGTCCGCCCGGGCGTGACGCTGGTGTACGACGACCTTGGTCCCGCGGACGGCGTCCCGGTGCTCCTGGTGCACGGCCATCCCTTCGACCGGAGCATGTGGCGCCCGCAGGCCGCGGCCCTGGTCGCTGCCGGGTACCGGGTGATCCTGCCGGACCTGCGCGGCTACGGCGCGAGCGGCGTGGCCCCGGGGGTGACCGGGTGGCGGGACTACGCCGAGGACCTGGCCGCGCTGCTCCGGCTCGCCGGAGTGCCGCGGGCCGTGGTGGCGGGGCTCTCGATGGGCGGTCAGATCGCCATGGAGTTCCACCGCCTCCACCCGGAACGGACCGCCGCGCTGGTGCTCGCCGACACCTCGCCCGTCGCGGAGACCGAGGAGGGGCGTGCCTGGCGCAACACGCTGGCCGACCGGCTGCTCGCCGAGGGCATGGACGGCTACGCCGCCGAGGTGCTCGACCGCATGATCACACCGGGCCACGTGACCTCGATGCCCGAGGTCGCCGCGCACGTGAGCGGGATGATGCGCGCCACCGTGCCCGCGGGCGCCGCCGCGGCGCTGCGGGCGCGGGCCGAGCGGCCCGACTACCGCGACTCCCTGCGCGAGGCCCGGGTGCCGGTGCTGCTGCTGGTCGGCGAGGAGGACACCTACACCCCGGTGGCCGAGGCGGAGGCGATGCGCAAGCTGGTGGACGACTCCCGCCTCGTCGTCGTCCCCGACGCGGGCCATCTTCCCAACCTGGAGCAGCCCGAGCGGTTCGACGCCGCGCTGCTGGACTTCCTGCGGATGCGGCGGGGGGAGGTGGGGCCGCCCCACCCGTTGCTG
>NZ_JBRIOU010000002.1:1254890-1256329 GCF_053474865.1 Streptomyces sp. CO7 | reverse complement strand
CATCCCCGGGTGCGGCACGCCCGCGGGCTGCGGCGCGGTGTGCTCGTGTTCGGCGACGAGCGGGGTCTGGTCACCCTGGCGGAGGGGCCGGCGGGGCGCACCGAGCTGAGCGTCGAACTCTCCCCGGCAGCTGAGCACTCGCGCGGCCACGGCCGGTCCCTGCTGGCCGACGCGCTCACCCTGGTGCCGGTCAACACGCCGGTGTTCGCCGCGGTCGCGCCCGGCAACGCCCGTTCGCTGCGCGCCTTCCTGGCCGCCGGGTTCACCGTGCTCGGCGCGGAGGCGCTGATCGAGCCCGCCCGTACCGACCGCTGAGCCCGGTCCCGCCTCCGGAGGCGTGCGCCGCGCCGCCTGCAAGGAACGCGGGCGACGCACGCCGGTCGGTGACGAGGGCGGTCAGGGCCGTCAGGGGCCTGAGCGCCGTGGAACGGGCGTACGCGCCCGCCGAGCGAGGAGTACCCATGGCGGCAGCGTGGGCCTCGCGGGCGGGGCACGGCATCGGCGAGGTGGCCGGTGTCCCCGGCCCGGCCGGAAAGCCGCGGTGGGACGCGGTCTCAGCGCTCCGGCAGGACGGGGCGCAGGGCCAGCAGGGCGATGTCGTCCGCCCCGTCCGCGCCGAGCCGGATCAGCAGCTCGTCCAGGAACACGTCCAGCGGTTCGCGCGCCAGGTCGGCCGTGTGCCGGCGCAGCCGCGCCAGGGACTGTTCCAGTCCCTCGTCCCGGCGTTCGACGAGTCCGTCGGTGTAGAGCAGCACGGTGGCCCGGGGAGGCAGCGCCACGGCCGTGGCCGGACGCGGCATGTCGAAGCCGGTGCCCAGCATCAGACCGGTGCCCTCCTCCAGGTAGCGGGTCTCGCCGTCCTCGGTGGTGACCAGCGGGGGCAGGTGACCTGCCGCCGAGTGGACGAACTCCCACGGCCCCTGCTCGGGCCCGCGGACCAGCCCGTACACGCAGGTCGCGGTCGCCTCCCGGTAGAGGGTGTGGTTGGCGATGTCCAGGCGTCGCACCACCTCGCCGGGCGGCTCCTCCCGGTCGACGGCGATGCCCCGGAGCATGGAGCGCAGCTGGCTCATGGCGACGGCCGCCGCCAGGTCGTGCCCGGCGACGTCGCCGATGGTCACCGCGAGGTCGCCGCGGGGCAGCACGAAGCAGTCGTACCAGTCGCCGCCGACCTCCGCGGTGACGGACGACGGGACGTAGCGGGCGGCGACCTCCAGGTGGGGCAGCTCGGGCAGGACCGGCAGCAGCGAGCGCTGCAGCTGCTCGGCGATGCCGCGGGTCTCCTCGTAGAGGCGGGTGTTGTCCAGGCCGACCGCGATGCCGTGCGCCAGGTCGTCGACGAAGGCGAGGTCGGCCTCGGTGAACGGCCGGTGGGGGGTGGTACGGGCGAGGGTGATCGCGCCCAGCACCTCACGGCGGGCCTGGAGGGCGGCCACCAC
>NZ_JBRIOU010000002.1:1244823-1254790 GCF_053474865.1 Streptomyces sp. CO7 | reverse complement strand
GCGCTGTCCGCCCCCAGCGTCTCGAACAGGGCCCGGTGGCGGGCGTCCAGCGGACTGCCGACCTGGCCCGGCGGCTCGTCGGCCCCGCTTCCCGGGAGCAGCAGGGGGCCCGCGCCGCGCAGCACCCGGGCCAGTGGCCCGCGCGCGCTCTCGGACAGCGGCGGCAGGGCGCCCTCGAAACCCGCCGCCGGGCGTCCGCGGCGGTCCCGGCGCACCACGCCGACCCGCTCCCCGGTTCCGTCCACGCCGAACAGGTCGATCACGCACCAGTCGGCGAAGCGTCCGGTGAGGATCCGGCACACCTCGCGCAGCCCGCCGTCGGGGTCGGAGGAGTCGGTGACGGCCCGCCCGGTGTCGACGATCATCGCCAGGCGCGCCATCGCCTCGCTGCCCACGGGGGCGGCGGCCCGCGGGTCCTGTGGCCGGCCGTCCTCCGGCTGGACCTCGGGGGTGACGACGGGGCGGGCCTCGGGGTGCGGCTGCAGGGCCTCCGTCTCCTCCCCGGTCCTCTCGCGCGCCGCGGAGGCGGCCTCTCCGGCCCTCGGGATCAGGTGGGCCACGAACAGGGTGCGGCCGTCCGCGGTGTGCTGCGTCTGGACGACCAGGCGGATGGGCACCTGCCGGCCGTCCCGGTGCAGCGCGGGCAGCGGGACGGACCGGCCCAGGATCCGGGCCCGCCCGGTGAACAGCAGCGAGGTGAACGCCTCCTTGTGCCGCTGCCGCAGGTGCTCGGGGATGATCGTGAGCAGTCTGCGCCCGACCAGTTCGCCCGGCTCCCAGCCCAGCATCCCGGCGGCCGCCGCGTTCACCGCGACGATCCGGTTCTCCTCGTCGGCGGCGACCGTCGGGGTCCTGCTGTCGCGCACCTGGACCGGGTCGAACGGCACGGTCTCCAGCGGGCCCGGCTTCGGGTCGCGCGGGATGACGGTCCAGGCGGTCGGGTGACCGCCGGCGAGCTGCCCGGCGATCTGGCCGAAGAGCCAGCTCCGCAGGGCACGGACCGCCGGAACGGCGGGGCGGGCCAGCATCCGTCCGTCGCGGGCCGCCGCCTCGGCCTGGTCGAGCACCTGGCGCAGGACCAGCACCGACGGTGAGGCGTCGGCCGGCACCGACAGGGTGAGGGTGCTGGTGCCGACCTCGGAGGGCGGCTGTCGGTCGAGCGCCGCGGTCACCCAGACGCTGATCAGGTGGTTGGCGTCGTTGGCGACGGCCAGGTCCTCGGGGCGGACGCCGAGGGTGTCGCCGCCGAAGGCGGCCAGCGCCAGTTCCCGCAGCAGCTCGTGCCGGTTGCGGTGGGACGCCGTGTAGAGGGAGCCCGGCAGGTCGATCAGGGTGACGGTCCTGCGCGGTCCCGGGTCCTGGGCGGTGGTCCCCCAACTGGAGGGGACCGGCGGCGTACGCGCGGGGCCGACCTCGAACCACACCGTCTTGCGGCCCCCGCCGGACTCCACCCCGTAGCGGGTGGCCAGCCGCTGGACCAGGGACAGTCCCTGCCCGGTGGCCGCGAAGGGGTGGAACTCCTGCTGCGGCATCAGGCCCAGGCCCGGCCGCTCGTCGCTCACCCTGACCTCGGTGTGGTCCTCCCGCGGCCGGATCGTCACCTCGACCGCGCTCCTGGCGTGCAGCACCGCGTTACTCACCAGCTCGTCCACCAGCAGCTCGGCGACCTCGCACGTCTCCCCGGCGTCCTGGCCGAGGACCTTCCGCACGAACCTCCGGGCCTCCCCCACGCTCTCGGGGCGGGGGGCGAACCGGCGGGAAAGGGGATGCTTCGGGACGATGTCGGACATGCCTCTCAGTGTCCGTCACGCGGGACGACCGGCCCGGCAGACACCGCCGACCGCGGACGGACCTCCCAGCTGACCCAAGGGTCGGGCGGTCGGAAGGCCGGACGGACGGGCGAGCGCCACAGCTCGCTGGACGGCCGCGCCCAGGACGTGGTCGAGGTGTTCGACTCAGCTACGGTTCATGGAGGCGGAGCCTCCCCGGTGGCAGTGCCCGTGGCCGTGGCCGTACCGATGCCGGGGGCGACCTCGACGCTCCGCAGGGACGGCGCCGCCTCGCGGGCCAGGTCCCGGGCGGCCTCCAGGTCCGTCCCGGCCGCCATGGAGAGGTACACGCCCCCGGGGCCCAGCGTCGCGCGCACGACGGAGTGCTCGGCGGCCACGGCCTCGTAGGCGGCCAGTGCCTCGTCGAGGTCGCCGGGTTCCTCCCCCGGAGAGACGCGGACCTCAGGTGTCACTCCGAGCGTCGTGTACACCGTCAGATAGGTCACGGGGGAGGCCCGGTAGCTGCTGCCCTGGGAGACCAGTGCGTCGGCGACCCTCACGGCGTCGGCGGGTTCGGCCGTCTCGACGTAGGCGCCCCATTCGTGGCCGCTGATCCGGGG
This sequence comes from Streptomyces sp. CO7, assembly GCF_053474865.1. Lineage (NCBI taxonomy): Bacteria > Bacillati > Actinomycetota > Actinomycetes > Kitasatosporales > Streptomycetaceae > Streptomyces > Streptomyces sp. CO7. The sequence goes on along the minus strand of NZ_JBRIOU010000002.1, from coordinate 1,252,401 downwards.
CGAGTCGGTGATCTCACCCGCGACGACACGGTCGTCGGCCGCCAGCGACTTCCAGAGGGCCACGACCGTGATGTCGACGCCCTTGTCCTCGACCACGGAGAAGGTGATGTCGTCGGCCTGGATGCTTCCGGTGTAGCTGCCGTTCGCGGCGAGGTAGTCCCGCAGCTCGCCGGTCAGTTCGGACACGCGGTCCGCCGGTGCGTGGTCCTCCAGCACGAGTGTGCCCCGCGCGTCCCCCAGGAAGGGGAGGGTGTTCTGCCCGTGGGTGTCGACCCGCGCGACGTCGGAGGTTCCGCGCCAGTCCTCTTCGAACTCCTCGGCGAGGGCGTCACCCTTGTCGATGGCGCAGCCACTCAGCAGTTGGGCCGTCAGGGCGAACGCGACGACCGCCGTCGACCGCCGCACGGTGTGTCTTCTCAGTGCCGTCTCCTCCGGAAGCAACGCCCGGTCGAGCCCAACAGGCGTCACACTTCCGGGAGTAGGGGCGAACAGCGGCAGCCTAGGAGGTGCTTCGGGGAACCGCAATCGCCGCTTTCCGCTCTCCCCGACGAGGCTGTCCTGCCGAGTCCCTGTCGGCCGCGGCCGATTCCTCGTCGAGGCCCGCGGTCAGGCGGTGACCATGCGGAGGAAGGCGTCGAGGTTGTCCCGCATGCGGGCGACCTTGCCCTCCAGCCCCAGGCTCTCCTCGAAGCCGCGCCCGGCCGCGCTCTCCTTCACGCCGCGCAGATACAGCGAACAGGCCAGGTCGGCGCAGAGGTACTGGCCGACGGTGTTGCCCTGCCGCCCGGCCTCACCGGTACGGCGGGCGGACATCAGCACCACGTCCCCGCGGACGTGGGTGGTCAGGCAGAGCGAGCACAGGGACCTGGCGGTGAAGCCGCGCGCGGCGCCCGCGGAGACCGCCCGCAGGGACAGGCCGAGCAGCCCGCCGTCCTCCCGTTCGGCGACCAGGTAGGCGCGGTCGGGGGCGCCCGGATCCCGCCAGCCGAGGAAGTCCAGGTCCTCCCAGGGCCGCTCCGCCAGGTCCCGGGGAAGGCCGAGGCGCTTGGCCTCGCCCTTGGAACAGTTCACGAAGCTGTTGCGGATGTCGGTCTCGGATATCTCTCGCACGCCATCGAGGCTAGGACGCCTAATACCTTTAGGCAAAATGATTATTTCTCTAGGTGAGAGCGGTCACCTTCCTGGCCACCCGGGTCCCGCTCACGGCCGCTCGGCCGGGCGCCCTCCGGTGACCCCGTAGTACTGCAGGTCCTGGACCTCGGGAGAGGTGGTGACGGCGAACCGGGTGACGGCCTCGGTGGTGGTCCTCCCGCCGCGGGTGACCTCCGCGGCGGTGCGCCCCGGCCGCAGCGGCAGCAGCTCCGCCCGCACCCCCGCCTCCATGGTGAACCGCTCGTGCAGGTCGCCGACCGTGACGTCCACCGCCCCGGGGCGGGCCAGGAAGGTGAGCACCTCCACGGTGTCCCGGGCGGGGGCCGATCCGGGGCGCGGCCGCATGGGTTCCGGCTGGCCGGCGGCCCGGGCGTCGTGGGGCTGGACGCGGTGCGTGAGGTAGACCGTGTCGCGGACGACGCGCGGCCAGGAGCCGGTCTTGAACCGGGCGAGGTAGTAGGAGCTCACGTCGAGGTAGGTGTGCCCGTTGTGCGACGAGGGCGCGAACTGGGTGCTCTCCGAGTAGTCGTTCCAGGTGGTCAGCTGCACCCAGTCGGCGCCGTCCTCGATGGCGTGGTTCCAGCTCCCGCGCAGGGTCTCGGTGTTGCCCGCCTCGTCGTACACGCCCTGGTTGGGCCGGGCGTCCTGCACCGCCACGGGCTGCATCCAGAGCTTGCCGTGCCTGCGGGCCAGTTCCGCGTGCTCGGAGTAGTGGCCGAGGGTGGTGTGGCTGCGGCTGCCCCAGGTGGAGAAGCCGTGCGCGAGGGGGGCGAACTCGTCGGCGTGCGAGGTCAGGTCGAGGAAGACGGGGACGAAGGCGGTGCGGACGCCGTGCCGGGTGCGCAGGGTGTCCAGCACCTCGCGCCACCAGCCGGCCGGCTTCTCCTCGGCCTTGAACGGGGACACCACGAGCCGGCCGTCGTCGAGCCGGTGCGCGTTGGGCGCGGCGCCCAGCTCGGCGAGGGCGCGGGCGAGGGTGGCCGGGTCGGCGTCGAGGGACTTCATGTCGGGCATCAGCATGATGCGGAAGCCCGGGTCCTCCTCGCGGGCGGCCCGCATCAGCAGCTGGACGCGCTCCCAGTTGGGCCCTTCCAGGGAGAGCAGGTCGACGCTGAAGCCGTCGATCCCGGCGGCCACGGCGGTGCGGACTTCCTGGCGGTAGTGCGCCGAACGCCAGTCGCCCGAGGCCGGTTCGACCGGGAGCGGCCGGTCGCGGAGCAGGCCGCCGTACGCGGCGTGCTTGCCGCTCTCGCCGTCGGCGGCGAGGTAGTTGCGCGCGTAGTAGTCCTCGTCGGCGGGGCGGTTGTCCAGGGAGAGCGGGTAGGGCGTGAAGTAGTGCGCGAAGACCAGCCGGTCGCTCGAGCGCAGCCGCTCGGTGGAGGGCAGGTCGAAGGGCAGCGGGTCGCGCGCCGCGGCGGCGGTGGGGGTGTCGCGGTCGCCTCCGGCGCCGAAGCCGAGCCCGGTGCCCGCGCCGACCAGGAGCAGGATGCCGATCAGGGCAGCGACTCCGGCCCGGCGGCGGCTCCGGCCCGGTAAGGCGTGGCGCCGTACTGTGGTGTTCTCCATGGGTGCCCTCCCCCGGCCGCGCGGCGGGTCGGGCCGCGCGCCGCCCAGTCAAGCCGACCGGCTCCGCGCCCGCAATGCCCCGAAGGAGTCACTCCGCCTTTGTTCGAGGCCCGTCCAGGTGTTCCCGCAGCGCCTGCCCGGGCAAGGGGTGCAGCAGGTCGCCGCGGACGCCGAGGGTGGTCCGCGCCGCCAGCAGCGAGTTGAGCACCGCCTCCTCCACTGCGTCGAGCACCGCCCGGAACAGGGGGTCGAGTGCGGTGTCCGGCACCGGCCCGCGCGGCGTCCGCGTCCCGAACGCAAGGCCGTAGTCCCCGCTGCCGTGACTGAACGACGCGCCGACCCGCCCCAGGGCGTACACCGACCGGCGCGCCACGCGGGCCAGTTGGCGGGCGTCCAGCGGCGCGTCGGTGGCGGTCACCACCATGCACGAGCCCGTGTCCGGCTCCGGGGGCCGGGCCGGCACCCCGACGTCGGCGGGCGTCACCTCACGACCCAGCACCCGCAACGTTCCCCCGAAGTTCGCCTGCACCAGGACGCCCACCACGGCGTCCTGCCCGGCCACGGGCACCACGCGGGAGGACGTCCCGACGCCCGCCTTGAAACCCAGTGCCGTGGTCCCGGTGCCCGCGCCGACGCATCCCTCGGCCACCGGCCCGCCGGCCGCCCCGTCCAGCGCGGCCCGTACGTGCTCCTCGCGCACCGGGCGGGAGCGGATGTCCGAGAGCAGCCCGTCGTTGCACTCCCCCACCACGGGGTTGAGGCTGCGCACCTGTTCGCGACCGGGCTGCTCCAGCACCCACCCGACCAGCGCGTCGGCGACCCGGAAGGCGGAGAGCGTCGAGGTGAGCAGCACCGGGGTCTCGATCGCCCCCAGTTCGGCGATCTGCGTCGCGCCGATCAGCTTGCCGTAGCCGTTGCCCGCGAACAGCCCGGCGGGCAGCGGACTCTCCGGTCCGACGCCGCCGGGCACGATCGCCGTGACGCCGCTGTGCACCCGGGGCGGCTCCCACAGGGTGGTGTGCCCCACCCGCACCCCGGCCACGTCGGTGATCGCGTTGTGCGGGCCGGCGGGGAACGGCCCACTGGAGAGGCCGAGTTCGCGGGCGCGGGCAGGGCCCGGCGGGGAGGGGCGGGCGGACGGGAAGGGGCGGGGGGGCAGCGCGTCGCTCATGCCCGGCACGCTATCCCGCCGGCATCGGCTCCTCCGCGGCGCCGGGACCGGCGGGCAGTTCGGTGAAGGAGTACGGCGGCCAGGGGCCCAGGAAGCGGACCCGCACCGCGGGGTGGCTGTCCTGGACGTCGGCCAGCACCGTGCCGACGGTCTCGATCTCGTTCGCGGGCACCAGCAGGGCCGCCGACATCACCTCCGCCTCGCGGGGGTCGCGGACGCTGCGGGTGCGGTCCCGGATGTCCTCCACCACCGCGGCGAGGCGGCGGCGGACATCGGCGTGGATGCTGTCCGCCAGCCGCTCGGACGCCTCCTTGCGCAGCCCTTCCAGCTTCTTGGCGAGCAGCCGGCGCATGCCGGGCGAGCGGTCGGCCATCTCGGCCTCCAGCGCGCGGGCCCGCTCGTCCTCGCCGGTGGCCGCCTCGCGGTCCACCGTGAGCTCGACGCGCAGTTCGGCGCGGCCGTCCAGTTCCCGCAGGCGGGCGCCGAGTTCCTCGGCACGCTCGCCGAGCCAGGCGCACAGCCGCTCCTCCGCGCCGGCCTCCGCGCCCGGCGCGACCAGCACGTTGAAGGTCATCGGCAGGACGGCGCCGCTCCTCTCCCAGACGGCGACGACGGCGCGGTCCTGTTCGACCACCCAGCGGCGCACCGTCTCGTCGGCGCCCTCGAAGGGCTCGGCCGGACCGTCGTGCACCAGGGCGGCGAGGCCCGTGCCGGGGGCGCGCAGGACGCGCAGCGGGCGGTCGTCGAGACCGGTCACGCCGTCGGCCGGGTCGCCGGGGACGTCGGGCAGGAGTGCGTAGACGTAGAGGGCGGAGTCGCTCATCGGCCGGCCTCCTCCGCCCAGCGCGCCGGGTTGACCAGCTTGTCCACCACGTCGTCCACCACCTCGTCGAGGCCGCGGTGGAGATCGGCCACGGAGGTGGTGATGCCGTGGTCCTCCTTGATCTCCTCCAGCGCCTCGTCCAGTTCGAGCAGGGCGTCGCCGAGGCGTTCGAGCTCCTCCTCGGTGAGGTCCCCGCCCTCCATCCGGCGCAGCGCCTGGCGTTCCAGCGCCTCCTGGATCACCTCGACCAGGGTGAGCACCAGGGCGAGGACGCCGTGCTTGAGACTCTTCTCGTCGACCGTGAGAGCCATGGGTTGTCGTCTCCTTGTCCTGCGGTGCTCGCCGTCACGCCACGGGGGCCGGGGTGTCCGGCCTCTCGGGGGCGAGCGGCATGTCGGGGGCGGCCGTCGCGGCCAGGGCCTCGGCCCACCGCCGGGGCTGTTCGGCGGCGAGGGTGACCCTCCCCTGGGACACCGTCTCCAGCACGATGACCAGTCCGTCGCCGGCGGGGCTGCGGCCGGGCTCGATGTGCGCGCCGAGGATCTCGCCGGGCGCCACGACCAGGGCAGGGCGGGCGTCCAGCGGCGACTTCCACATCAGTCCGGTGGGGCCGAGCCTGCCCTTGCCGCCCCGCCACAGCGGACCGCTGCGGCGCGGCTCCTGGTACCAGAGATGCTCCTCCACCTCGTCCGCGGGCGCGGCCTCGGGGGCGGCGGGCAGGGCGGTCAGGCCGGGGTTGAGGCCCCTCAGCGCCTCGTGCAGACCGTGCGGGTCGGCGGCCGAGAGCAGGGCGGTGCGGCCGTCGAGGGTGGCCACCCGCAGCCGGGTGCGCTGCTCACCGCCGACGGTGGTCTCCGTCTCGAGCTGGACGGTGCGCAGGTCGCGGACCCCGGCCTCGTAGAGGACCTCCCGTGGGTCGCGGCGCAGCACCACCAGCCGCTGGTCGGTGAGGTGGACGCCGCCGGGGCGCCATCCGGTGTACACGCCCTCCTCCAGCAGGTGGCCGCCGGGCATCCGGGTCACCAGGCTTTCCCCCGCGCGCAGGTCGAGATCACGCCGGACGGAACGTTCCGCCCAGGCGCGGGTGGACTCGTCCCACTGCCGGAGCATGCCGTACTCCAGCATGGTCTCCATGCCGGCGATGGCGGCGCGCAGGCTGACGCCGATGAGCGGGATGTCCGCGACCGCGACGATGAGGTCGAGGTGGAGCACGGCGCCCTTGTTCAGCAGCACCTCGACCAGGTCGTCGAGGGTGACCCTGGGGTCGCGGGTGGGCTTCATCGCGGGCCGCGACTCGGTCACTCGCTCTCCTCCTCCTTGGTCTCCGTGGTCTCCTTGCGCGCTTCGGCGGTCTTGCGGGGCGCCTCCTTGCGAGCGGCGGCCTTCCGTGGAGCCGAGGTCCGCCTGCGGGCCGTGCCGGTCTTCCGGGCGGCGGCCTTGCGCGCGGGGGTCCTCCGGGCGCGTTCCTCGCTCACCCGGGCCGGTCGCTGCTGTTCCAGCTCCCCGGGCTCCCCGCCGCCCTCACCCGTGTCGGTGGCCGCGCGGGACAGCGCCTGCGCGCTGCGCCAGCCGCACCAGGGGCACCACTCGTCCAGCAGCTGCTTGGTGGGCACCTTCTTGTCGCACTGCGGGCAGGCTTCCTTCTCCTCCTTGGCCTCACGCCAGGCCGCCGTGTCGGTGTCCGTCCCCGCGGGGAACTCCAGGCCGTAGCGGGAGGCAGTCTCGAACGACGCCAGAGCGGCACGGAGCCGGATGCCGAGGAGTTCGACGCCGGCGACCGAGACCATGATGTCGGCGTTGAGGACGAGGCCCTTGTCGAGCAGGGTCTCGACGACGTGGGCGAGGCTGCCCTCGCCGTCCCGCCGCGGCTCCAGGGCCCGGGCGTTGGCGACGGTACGGGGCGCGGGCGACCCGAAGGAGCCAGCCCAGCGCTCCGAAGCACCCGGGGAGCCGGTCGCCCGAGGGGCGGGAAGTCTGGTCTGTTCCTCGTTCATTCCCTACGCGTTACCGGTCCGCCCCGGCACACACCTGGCCGTGCGCCCCCTCCTGCGCGACGGGCGTCACGGCGCGGCCGGGTACGCCGTCCGTGGCGCGTCCGGTCGCTTCCGCCCCGAAGGGGTACCCGGCGCGGATGAGCGACGCACCCGAGGGCGCCCGGAGCGCCACGACCGACCGGTGGCCCTACCTGGCCGCGAGCACCGCCGTGGGCCTGAGCGCCTGGGTGGGGGCGCGGGCCGCCGGCCCCTCCGACGACTGGTACGCCGGGCTGGACAAACCGTCGTGGCAGCCGCCTGCGGCGGCCTTCCCGGCGGTGTGGACCCCGCTGTACGGCACGATCGCGTGGAGCGCCGGGCGTGCGCTGAACCGCGCGCGGGGGCGCGAACGGCGGGCCCTGGCCGCCCGGTTCGGCGCCAACCTGGCACTGAACGCGGCCTGGACCTGGTTGTTCTTCGGCCGGCGCAGCCCGGCCGGCGGCGTGTGGGGGGCACTGCTGCTGGACGCGAGCAACCTCCAGCTGATCCGTCGGGTGGCGCGCAGCGACCGCAGGGCCGCCGCGGCGCTGCTCCCGTACGCGGGCTGGTGCCTCTTCGCCACCGCCCTCAGCTCCTCCATCGCCCGCCGCAACCGCTGACGGGGCGAAGCCGCCGATCGCTGCCGGACCGGGTTCGGCCCGGGAGCCCCGGGCAGACCCCACGGCGGCGGGCAGCGCGCAGCCCCGCGGCAAGGCCGCGCAGCCACGCGCCACGGGCCGGGCAGCCACGCGGCAAAGGCGCCGGCGCCCGCAGCGAGCGAGGCCGCGCAGCCCTGCGGCAAGGGCACGGCGGCACCGGGGCGAGGGCGCGGCGGTCGCCGTCACCGCCCGCCG
>NZ_JBRIOU010000002.1:1236516-1244723 GCF_053474865.1 Streptomyces sp. CO7 | reverse complement strand
GTCAGCCCCATGTCGCGCACCCGGGCCTTCCCGCCCTCGTCGAGCAGCCGCGGCAGCAGCCCGCCCCAGGCGACCGGCAGTCCCAGCGCCGCCTCCGGCAGCCGGAAGGTGGCGTTCTCCGCCCCGATCCGCAGGTCGCAGGCGAGGGCGAGGGCGAATCCCGCGCCGACCGCCCGTCCCCGCACCTTGGCGACCGTCACCGCCGGGTTGCGGGACAGGGCCGCGCACACCCGGCGCGCCTTGTCCCCGGAAACGCGTATCCCTGCCCCGTCGGGGTCCTGTCGCAGCTGCTCCTCGAACTCCGCGCGGTCGCCGCCGAGACAGAAGTCCTCGCCGGCGCCGGAGAGCACGAGCACCCGCACGGAGGGTTCCTGCCGGTGCAGCACCTCCAGCAGGTCGTCCAGCATCGCCTCGCAGACCGCGTTGCCGCGCTCCGGCAGGTGGAGTTCGACGTGCAGGACGTCCCCGTCGCGCCGCACGCGCAGGGTCTTGTACCGGTCGACGGCCGTCATGTGGTCACTTCCAGGGAGGTGATGCGGCGGAAGACCAGCCGGGGCGCGTACACGGGCCCGTCGGCGGCCGACCGCAAGGTGGGGAAACGTTTCAGCAGCGCGGTGAGCAGCACGCTCGCCTCCAGCCGGGCCAGCCCCGCGCCGAGGCAGTAGTGCACGCCGCCGCCGAAGGCGAGATGCGCGCCGCGGCGCCGGACGTCGAAGGCGCCCGGGTCGGGGTTGCGGCGCGGGTCGTGGTGGGCGGCGCCGAACAGCACGTGCACCAGGCCGTCCTTGGCGACGGGTACTCCCCCGAGGACGGTGTCCTCGGGGGCGATCCGGCTGTTCAGCCAGATCGGCGGGTCGTACCGCAGGGCCTCCTCGACGGCGTCGTCGACGTGTTCGGGGTGTTCGCGCAGCCATCGCCACCGTGCGGGCTCGGCGAGCAGCAGGGAGACCACGGTGGACAGGAGCGTCGCGGTGGTCTCCAGGGAGGCGATGGTGACGAACATCGTCAGGGGGTAGAGCACCTGGTCGGCTGCGGCACGGTCCCCCGCGCAGGTCTCGTCCCAGAACCGGATCCAGTCGGAGAGCACGTCCTCGCCGAGGTGGGCGCGACGGCGCTCGAGCAGGGCGGTGAAGTACGCCCGCATCTCCAGGGTGGCGGCCTCGGAGACGGCGAGCTCGCTGCGGGTGGGCAGCAGTTCCTGGGCGAAGACCTGACGGTGGGTGAAGCCGAGGACGCGGTCGTGGTCCCGCTCCGGGAGGCCGAGCCATCCGCCGACGGTCCGGATCGGCAGGCGGTCGGCGACGACCGTGGCGAAGTCGGCCCGGCCGTGCGCCCGCGATTCCTGCTCCAGGTCGTCGAGCAGCGCCTCGAGGTGCTCCTCGACGACGGGCCGCACGGCCTCCAGGGCGCCGCGGCCGAAGGGGTTGCCGAGGGCCCGGCGCCGGAGCGTGTGCTCGGGCGCGTTGAGCCGCGAGAGGGTCCGGCTCATCTCCCGGGTGGCGGGCGCGTGCCAGCGTGCGGGGTCCGGCTGCCGTTCCTGCCACGCGATGTCCGGGGCGAGCCAGCCGCGGCCGCGCAGCACCTCGTCGGCCACGTCGAACCCGGTGACGAAGTGTCCGCCCCAGGGCGCGGGGACCACGTCCCCGAGTTCCTGGAAGGCCCGGTAGACGGGGAGCGGGTCGCGCTGGCCATCGGGCGAGCGCAGGCGGCGGACCAGGGCGATCACCTCGCGCCGCCCGGCCGCCCGGCGCGGCCCGGCGGCCGGCCGCACGCCGTCCTGGCGGGGAACCCCCGGTGCGGGCGGGGGCGAAGGCGCGCCCGGGCGTGGTCCGGACGCTTCCGGGTGGGCCGGGCAGCCCGCCGGGCTGCCGGCAACGGGACGACCGGCGACTGTGCTCAACCTTCTCTCCTCACTCGCTGCTGCTGCTCACGGGCGGAGCCGGCGGCCTCGCAGCCGACGGCCTCAGAGACGGAAGACGTCGAGGAAGGTGCCCCAGAACCCCTTCCTGCGGGCCGGTGCGGCGGGCTGCCCGGCCGGTTCGCCGACGGTCTGGGGCGTCTGCTCGGGGACGGCGGCCGGCAGCGGGTGGCGTCCGGTGGCGGCGGCCACCCGTCCGGCCGGCGAGGGGGCGAAGCGCACCGGGAGCGCCGCGAGGGCGCGGTGGAAGGGCCCCTGCCGCCAGGCGAGCCGCTCGGCGGGCAGTTCCAGGGCGAGGTCGTCCAGTTCGTTGAAGAGCTTCTCGACCGCGGTGAGGGCGATCACCTGGGCCGGCGAGGAGGCCGGGCACTTGTGCGGACCCGCGCCCCAGGACAGGTGGGCGCCCTGGCTGCGGGAGCGGCGAGCGTTGTGCAGCGAGGGGTCCGCGTTCGCCCCGGCGAAGCTGATCACCACCGGGCTGTCCGCCGCGAGACGGATGCCCGCCAGGTCGACGTCCTGCTTGGGGAAGTGGGTGGCGTAGTTGGCGATGGGCGGGTTGTCCCACAGGACGTGTTCCATCGCCTCCTCGATGAGCAGACCGGCGCCCTGCGGGGAGAGCATCAGCAGCACGGTGTTGCCGATGAGGTTGCGCTCGGGTTCGACCCCGGCGCCCATCAGCATCACCAGCTGGTCCTTGAGCTCGGTGTCGGTGAGCCCGGCCGGGTGCCGCACCAGGCGGCTGGTGAGGTCGTCGCCCGGCTCGCGACGCTTGAGGGCCACCAGCTCCATCAGACAGGCCGTCAGCTCCTGGTCGGCGCGGATGGCGTCCCGGCCCTCGAAGATGGCCGCCATCGACGTGGTGAGCCGGTCACCGATGTCCGCGGAGCAGCCGAACAGCTTGTTGAAGACCAGCAGCGGCAGCACCTTGGCGTACTCGTCGATCAGGTCGGCGCGGCCGCGCTCGCTGAAGCGGTCGATCAGGAAGTCGCCCATCTGCCGCACGTCGCGCGCCAGTTGCCGCACGTCGATCGCGTCGAGGCTGTCGGTGACCGCCTTGCGCAGCCGCAGGTGCTCCGCCCCGTCGGTGAACAGGCAGTTGGGCCGGAACATCATCATCGGCAGCACGGGGCTGTCCGCGGCGATCCGGCCCTCGCGCAGCGCGCCCCAGCGGCGGGAGTCGCGGGCGAAGAGGGCGTCGTTCTGCAGCACCCGCAGCGCGGCCTCGTGGCCGACGACCAGGGTGGCCTCCACCCCGGGGGCGAGTTCCACCGGCCCGGCCGGGCCCTCGGCGCGCAGCCGGTCGTAGACGTCGTGCGGGGCGGCCGCGAAGTCCGCGCCGTGCATGGGGCAGCGGGCGGTGGTGCCGCCGTCGGCGGCGGGCGTGAAGTCCATGGTGCGTTCCTTCGGCGGCCCGGCGTCCTCGCGGACCGGGCCTGGGACGGGGCGGGGAAGAACGGGTGCTCCCGCTCAGCCCGTGCGGCTGAGCAGGTGTCGGACGAGTTCCATGAGCGCCTCGGCGGAGGAGGCGACGTCCCGGGCGTCGCAGTGGACGACGGGCGTGTCGGGGAGCAGGTCGAGCGCCTCCCTGATCTCGCTCGCCTCGTGGCGGACCGACGGGTCGAAGCTGTTGACCGCGACCGCGTACTCCAGACCGAAGCTCTCCACCAGGTCGATGACCGGGAAGGTGGCCTCCAGGCGCGCCGGGTCGACCAGCAGGAGCGCCCCGAGGGCTCCGACCGTCATGTCCTCCCACAGCTGGACGAACCGCTGCTGCCCGGGGGTGCCGAACAGGTAGAGGACCAGTTCCTCGCTGAGGGTGATGCGGCCGAAGTCCAGGGCGACGGTGGTGGTCTGCTTGGCGCCCGCCCCGCTGAGGTCGTCGACCGGGGCCGAGGCTGCGGTCATCCGCTCCTCCGTGCGCAGCGGCTCGATCTCGGACAGGCTGCCGATGAAGGTCGTCTTGCCGACGCCGAAGTGCCCCACGACGACGATCTTGACGGCCCTGCGGACGCCGGCCGGGAGGTACGTGGCGGCCGGCCGGTCAGCCGAACAGCGCGTGGAGTCCATGCAGCACCTCTTCGAGGGTCCCTCGGTCAACGGCTTGGGCCGGCGGCGGTGCGGCACGGCGCAGCAGATGCCCTTGTTCGGCGAGATCGGTCAGCAGCAGCCGGGCGACGGCGGTCGGCAGGCCCAGGTGGGCGGCCACCTCCGCCACCGAGAGGTAGCCGCCGGCGCAGATGTCCCAGATGGCGCGGACCTCGGGGCTCGCCCGCCTGGGCGGCTCCCGGTCCGGCGCCAGCGTGACCAGGGTGTGGAGCGACAGGTCCGTCGAGGACGGCAGCCGCCGCCCACCGGTGATGACGTAGGACCGGACGAAGTCGCCGGTCACCAGGTCGTCCTCGGGGGGCCTCGTCATGCCTCGGCACCGGCGTCCTGGCGCGCCGGCGAGGTCATGGCCTTCCCCAGGGCGGCGACCTGCTTCTGCATCCGGAACGACATGGTCTCCATGTCCACGTCGAGTGCGGCGGAGGCGGCGAGGTAGGCGCCGCTGCCGGCCGCGATGAGGAAGATCCAGCCGCCGTCGTACTCGATCAGCGTCTGTTTCCACGTCCCGTCGCCGCCGCCGACGAAGGGCGCGACGGCGCGGCTGAGGGACTGCATGCTGCTCATGGCGGCCGCGTTCTTCTCCGCGTCGTCCCGCTCGATGCCGCCCGACCGCTCCATCAGGAGTCCGTCGGCGGAGACGAGGATCGCGTGCCGGGCCCCGCGCACCGTCAGGACGTCGTCCAGCACCCAGGAAAGCTGGTCGTTCACTGCTCTTCCGATCCTTCCGAGTTGGTCGTGTCCCGTCCGCGCGCGGTGCCCCGGGCGAAGGCCCCGAGCCGTGAGGCGGTGGTCTCGCTGCTGTCGCCGGCCGGATCGTCGTGCCGCGGCTGTTCCGGCGGCCCGGGCCGGCCGGCGTCGGTCAGGGGTGTGCGCGCCGTCGTCCGCTCCGCCGCGACGCGGCGCCGCTTGGGCAGGCCTCCGGCGGTGGTGCCCACCGGGCGGGTGGCCGCGGTCGGGACGACGGCCGGGGCGGCGGGAGCGAGGTCGCGGGTCCGCCGGCCGGCGACCGCCGGGGTCTCCCCGCGCGCTCCGCCGGCCGTGGCGGGGGCGACGTCGTCGGAGGTCAGGAGGTCCCCCGGCAGCAGGACGACCGCACGCACCCCGCCGTACGGGGAGGGCGTGTCGACGGAGACCCGGAAGCCGTAACGGACGGCGAGGACGCCGGAGACGGCGAAGCCGAACTTGGGCGGGTTGCCCAGCGCGAGCAGGTCCACCGGCCCGTGCGGGGAGAGCAGAGCGGCGGCACGGTCCTTCTCCTCCTGGCTCATGCCGACGCCGTAGTCGTCGACGATCAGGCAGACCCCGTTGGGCACCGCCTGGATGCCGACCACGACCGGCGTCTCGGGGGCGCTGTAGTTGGTGGCGTTGGCCAGCAGCTCGGCGAGCACCACCGCCAGCGGCTCCACGGCCTTGCTGACGACCGTCACGTTCACCTGGGCGTTGATCTCCACCCGGTCGAAGTGGCGGACCCGGCCCTGGGCGCTGCGCACCACGTCGAAGACCGAGGCCGGATGCTCGCGGCGTCCCAGCCAGCCGCCGCAGAGCACCGCGATGCCTTGGGCGCGGCGGTTGAACTGGCTGTTGGCGTGGTCGATCTCCATCAGGTCGGCCACCACGCCGGGGTCGTCGCCGTAGTTCTTCTGGGTGCGGTCGATGATCAGCTGCTGCTCGTCGGCCAGCACCTGGAGGGTGCGCATCGCGGCCTTGAGGACCGACTTGGTCTCCTCCTCGGCCTCCTGCCGGACCTCGGCGAGCGCCTCGCGGTGACGGTGCTCGAGCGCGGTCGCCTCACTGCGTAGCAGCGCCCGTTCGGCCTTCTCCGCACCGAGCTCCCGCCGGAGGGCGTCCTCCTGGACGCGCAGCGCCATGTTGGTCCGCCGCGCCCGGGTGACCGCGACTGCGGCGACCGCGAGCACCACCAGCAGGATCCACAGAAGTGGATCCCGGAGCAAAGACGTCATCGGACTCTCTTCACGTCGCGTTCCTGACAGCGGTCCTGCGGCCGCACGGCGCATTCCGTTTGACGCACCGTCAACCCCTGAGGGAGCTGTCACCCTAGCAGTAGATGGAGCTACCAACTATCTCCACAAGGCGCCTCACCTCGGGGCATACGCGGACGTAGCAGCCGCGTCGCGCACATCACAACAAGATCGCAACGGACCGCAGTTGGGCCCGCCGTGCCGTCATCCCCCGCTTGTCATGCGCCTGTTGATCCATTCCGCTTCGGGTCGCGGTCGGATCCCGGCCACAGGTACGGGATGTCGTCGGGGACACCGGGAAAGCGCTCGGCGTACTCCTGCGGGTCCTTGCGCAGCAGCGCCGAGCGGTGACTGCGGTGGAAGGCCTTGTCCCCCAGCCAGGGCGGGAGTTCGGCCGCCTCGGCGAGCGCCTTCTGCGCCCGCGCCCGCGGGGCGTCCGGGCGGAACGCGGCGTACTCGGCGGTCAGCGAGTCGGCGCAGGTGTCGGGCCTGCCCTGTTCCTGCCACACCCGGCAGACCTCGAGCCCGTAGCGGACCAGGGCCTCCTCGTAGCCCACCCACATGCGCACCGCCGGGTGGTGCTGCCAGCCGTAGCCCGGCACCGTGAGGGCCCGGAAGACCTGAAGGGCCTCAACCCGCTGCTTGCCGAGCCGGCGCCGGTCGAGTGCCAGCGCGGACCGCCGGAAGTCCCGGTACGGGAGGAAGGTCTGCACGCGGTGCCGACTACCCGGCAGCGCCCCGAACAGCCCGGCCGCACCCTCGGTTCACCCGTCCGGCGGATGGTCATTTCCATGATCTACAGTTCGGGCGCGGGAAGCGGACACCGGAGAAGGGGAGGAAGCATGAGCGCTCAGGAGCTGTTCGGCGGCGGGGTCGCCGTGATCACGGGGGCCGGTTCGGGGATCGGCGCGGGGCTGGCCCGCCACGCCGCGACCGAGCTGGGGATGACCGTGGTGCTGGCCGACGTGGACGCGGGGGCCGTGGCCGCGCTGCGCGAGGAGCTGGAGGCGGCCGGGGCCCGGGCGATCGACGTCGAGTGCGACGTCCGGGACGCCGAGGCGGTCGCCCGGCTGGCGGAGCGGACGCTGGCGGAGGCGGGTCCGGTGCGGCTGCTGGTCAACAACGCGGGCGTGGAGCAGTTCGGCTACCTGTGGGACACCCCGGTCGAGAACTGGCGCCGCGTCATGTCCGTCAACGTCGACGGGGTCTTCCACGGCGTCCGCGCCTTCCTGCCCCACCTGATGGCCGAGCCCGGGCAGTCGTGGGTCTGGAACCTCTCCTCGGTCGGCGGTGTGGGCGCCGCGCCGCTGCAGGCGCCGTACATCGTCAGCAAGCACGCGGTGCTGGCGCTGACCGAGTGCCTGAGCCTGGAGGTCCAGGCGGCGGGCCACGGGGACCACGTCCACGTCCAGGCGGTGCTGCCCGGGGCCGTCGCGTCCAACATCTTCCGGGCGGCGGGCGGCGCCGAGGACAGTGGCGACGTCGCGGCGGCGGAGGGCCACCGGGCCCAGATGCTGCAGCTGAACGACACCGCCATGGACCCGCTGGAGGCGGCCCGGATCTTCTTCGAGCAGTCCGCCAAGGGCGAGTTCTACCTGCTGAACGACGAGTTCGGCGGGCACCTGATGGCGGCCCGCGCGGACGTGCTCGCCCACCGCAGGGCGCCCGCGCTGCCGCAGTACTGAGCAGATGTGTCCGGTCCTGAGGGTGTGAGCGCGGTGATTGCGGCCATCAGGGGATGAAGGGGGTGCCCTCGGTCCAGGCCGGCGGGCCTCCCCGGATCATCCACCCACAGTGATCGGAGTGCCGCTCGTGAGCAGGTTGCAGCAGAAGGAACGGTTCACCTCCGGGCTCAAGGGCCTGGGCGGGCAGGCCGGTGAGGGCGGGAAGAAGCTGGGCCGCACGGCCCAGGCGTCGACCGCGCGCGCCACGGCCGCCCTCTCGGGCACCACGGCCAAGGCGCGGGAGAAGGCCGCCGAGCTCGCCCCGCAGGTCTCCGCCCGCGCGGGCGAGCTGAAGACCCGTGCGGCCGGCGTCACCGGCAAGGTGGGCCAGTCCGTGCCCGCCCCGGTGCGCACGGGTGCCACCCAGGCCGTCACCGCGGTGCGCACCGCGATGCTCGTGGGCCGCTACCGCACCGCCGTCATGGCCGGTGCCGGTGTCGCCCTCGTCTGGATGGTCGTCCGCCGCAAGCGCGGCTGACC
>NZ_JBRIOU010000002.1:1234676-1236416 GCF_053474865.1 Streptomyces sp. CO7 | reverse complement strand
GGAGACCGCCAGGGGGCGGGCCCGTCGGACCCGGCCGCCCTGCCGCCCGGCCGGTCGACAGCCGGGGCTTCGCTGACGGCTGAGCAGCGGGTATACGCGGCGGGGCCGTTCAGGCGGTGACGGCGCGGGCCGCGGACACCACCCGCGCCAGGGCGTCCTCCCGGAACAGCGCACGGCCCCGCGCGACGAGGCGGTCCCGCTCGGCGCCGTCCCGCGAGAGCCGCTCGACAGCGCGCAGCAGGGCCGCGGCGTCTGATGTGTGGACCGACACGCCGAGCTGGGCCATGCGCCGTACGCCCGCCTCGCCGTGACCGGGCAGGGGGCGGTGCGCCACCACCGGAAGTCCGGCGGCCAGGGCCTGCACGGCGGTCTGGCCGGCCGCGTTGTCGACCAGCACGCGGACCGCGCCCAGCAGTCCGGCCATGTCGGTGACCCAGTCGAGGACCATCACGCCGGGCACGCGCGCCACGCGCTCCCGCAGACGCTCGTTGCGCCCGCACAGGACGACCGGCAGGAAGCCGGCGCCGGCCAGCCGCCGTGCGGTCGTCTCCATGCCCTCGGCGGCGCCCCAGGCGCCGGCCGAGAGCAGGACGGGTGGGCGACCGGGGGCGTGGTCGTCGAAGCGCCGGCGCCAGAGCGGGGTACCCGCGGCGGGTTCGCGGAAGACGGGCGCCACGACGGGTCCGGTCACCCGGACGGGCACCTCGACGCTCGCGCGTACCTCCCGCGCGGCCCGTTCGGTGAGGCAGAGGTACAGGTCGTTGCCGGGATGCAGCCACTGCCGGTGGACGGCGAAGTCGACGAGCAGGACCACGCTGGGGCAGGGCAGGACGCCGCGCTCCCTGAGGTGACCCGTCAGCTGTGCGGCCAGATGGAAGACGGGGACGACCACGTCGGCGCCCGTCCGCCGCGCGATGCCGGTCAGCCGGGTGGCGGCCAGACGGGCGAGGGGGACGCCGCTGGGGCGGCGCCCCGGTCCGGGGCGCAGGAACACGCGGTAGAGGGCGGCGTAGACCCAGGGGACGTGCCGCACCACCGCCTGGTAGAAGACGCGGAGCGCGGCCCCCGTCCCGAGAGGCAACAACCGCAGCAGGTCGAGGACCTGGACCTGGTGCCCCTGCTCGCGGGCACGGCGGGCGAGCTCGTGGGCCACGGTGTCGTGGCCGGCTCCCATGCCCGCGCTGAGGATCAGCATCCGCAGCGCCTCGTGCTCCGGAGCGGGACGGCGGTGCCGCGAAAGATGTGGGGTACGCACGGGAAGCAGAATGCCCGGATTCCCACACAAGCGACACTTGGTCTACGTTTGGCGGAGAAGATCCAGGTCGTTCGGAGATCGCCCTGCGTCCGATCGCCGATGCGTCCCGGCACCCCTCGGGCATCCTTCCCACCACAGAGGTCCAGCCATGTCCCACGCTCCCCAGGCAGGCACCGGCAACGTCGCGGCCACCCCCGTACGCGGGTCGTGGCCGCGCCCCTCGGCGCAGCGTCCCGCCCCCGGCAGGCGGACGCCCACGGCGGTGGTGACCGGCGCCTCCTCCGGGATCGGCGCCGCGGTGGCGCGTCGTCTGTCGGCCGAAGGGTGGGACCTCGTCCTCAACGGGAGGGACGCGGAGCGCCTGCGGGAGGTCGCACGGCCGACCCGTGCGTCGTACTTCCCGGCCGACCTCACCACGCCCGGGTCGGAGGAGCGGCTGACCGGCTTCGCCCTGGAACGGGTGGGGCGTGTGGACGTGCTGGTGG
>NZ_JBRIOU010000002.1:1233259-1234576 GCF_053474865.1 Streptomyces sp. CO7 | reverse complement strand
AGACGGATCTCCTGGCCACGCTGCGGCTGGTGCGGCAGGTCGTGCCCCACATGGTGCGGGAGGGCCGTGGGCGCGTCGTCCTCGTCGGATCCCTGGCGGGAGTGGTCGGGGTTCGGGCGGAGGCCGTGTACTCGGCGGCGAAGGCGGCGCTGGGAGCCTTCTCCGAAGCCCTGCGGTACGAACTGCGCGGCACCGGGGTGGGGCTCAGCCATGTGGTGCCGGGCGTCGTCGACACGCCCTTCTTCGAACGGCGCGGGGCCCCCTACCGCCGGTCGACGCCCCGGCCGGTTCCGCCCGAACGCGTCGCGGACGCCGTGTGGACCGCGGTCTCCCGGGGGCGGGACGAGATCTACGTCCCGGGGTGGCTGCGTCTTCCGGCCCGCGTGCACGGAGCCGCACCGGCCCTGTTCCGGCGCCTGTCGTCCGTGTTCGGGTGACGGCGGTCCGGGGTGCTCACGGTCGTCCTCGCCCTGCTCGCCGCGCTGTCGAACGCTTCGGCCTCGGTGCTCCAGCGGCGGGCGGCGGCGGACGAGCCGGAGGGCGACACCGGGCCGCGGCAGGACGCGCGGTGGCTGCTCCGCGTGCTGCGGCGGCCCGCCTGGGTGGCCGGCGCCGGCCTGCTCGCCCTGTCCACCCTGTTCCAGGCCTGGGCCCTGAGCCTGGGCGGCCTCGCCCTCGTCCAGCCGCTGCTGGCCACCGAGTTGCTCTTCACGCTGGCGGTCGGCGCCGTCGTCTTCCGGCGGCGGCCTGCGTCCAGGACCTGCCTGGCGTTCCTCGCCCTGGCCGCCGGGCTCGCACTGTTCCTGACGGCGGCCTCTCCCACCGCCGGACGGACCACGGCCCACGAGGGACGGTGGCTGCCGACCGCACTGGCGGTCACGGTGGTCACGGCCGGTCTGGCGCTGACCGCCCGCACGGTACGCGGGGCGCCGCGCGCCGCCCTGCTGGGACTGGCGTCGGCGGTGTGCTTCGCCGCTACCGCTGCGCTCCTCAAGGAGACGACCGGAAAGCTCGGAGACGGGCTCGGCGCCCTGATGTCCACCTGGTCCCCGTACGCGACGCTCGTCGTCGGGACCGTCGCCTTCCTGGTGCTCCAGTACGCGCTGCGGGCCGGGACGTTGGCCGCCTCCCAGCCCGCGCTGACCCTGGGCGACGCGCTGACCAGCGTGGCCCTGGGGTGGGTGCTGTTCGGTGAGCGGATCGCGCTCGGGGCCCGTGTGGCGCCCGCGCTGGTGGGCGTGCTGCTCATGGGCGCCGGCAGTGTCGGGCTGGCGCGGGCCCTCCCGGCGGCCGGAGGCTGGGACACGGGGGCGGGTG
>NZ_JBRIOU010000002.1:1230880-1233159 GCF_053474865.1 Streptomyces sp. CO7 | reverse complement strand
GTGGGCAGGAAGGACCGGCTTCCCCGGCAGCCGGCCCTCGTCACCGGGGCGGTCCGGACAACCGGCGGCGCCCCCGACCGTGAGGAGCACGACCTGTGAACGCGTCCCCGGGCTCGTCGGCCGTCCGGACCACGGCGGCGGTGCTGGTTCCCGCGCTCGCCTGCGCCGCGGCGCACATCGGCCCGGCCGCCACCTGGCTGCCGGCCGTACGCCGTACCTGTTTCCCCCGTGTGGCCGGTATCGGCCGCCCCGACCACGTGGCCCTCACCTTCGACGACGGACCGGACCCGCTGTCCACCCCCCTGTTCCTCGACGCCCTGGACGAGCTCGGGGTGAGGGCGACCTTCTTCGTCCTGGGGGACGGCGTCGTACGGCATCCCTCCCTGGTGGCCGAGACGGTGGGCCGGGGACACGAACTGGGGGTGCACGGCTGGGGGCACGAGCGCCCCTGGCTGCCCGCCCCGGCGGCCGACCGGCGTGGTCTGCTCCGTACGGCCGACGCGATCCAGGCCCTGACGGGCCGTCGCCCGCGCTGGTACCGGCCGCCCTACGGCATCCTGACCTCCGGGCGCCTGGCCGCCGCCCGCACGGCCGGTCTCAGGACCGTGCTGTGGACGGCCTGGGGCCGCGACTGGACGCCCACGGCCACGGGTGCGTCGGTGTCCGCCCAGGTCGCGGCGGACCTGCGGGGCGGCGGGACCGTACTCCTGCACGACACCGACCGGACGGCCGCCCCCGGCTGCTGGCGGGCGACGCTCGCCGCGCTGCCCGAGATCGTCTCCGCGTGCCGCGCCGCACGCCTGTCGGTCGGCCCGCTCGCCGAGCACTGGACGCACGACGGCGCGCGGCCGGGTGAACCGGCGCGCCGGGCCGCCCCCGGGGGGCCGGTGCCGGTGCCGTGATGCGGCGCGGTTCCCGGCTGGTCCCCACGTCGGGCACCCCGGCGCGCCCGGCGGGTCAGGGGCGCGGTGCCCTCGCCCCCGTGCGGCCCCGCACGATCGGGTGTTCCGCCGGGGCGGGACCGGGTCGGGGCCGCACGAGGCGTCGGGTCAGTGGTCGTCGAACTGGACCGAGACGCGGTCGGTGCTCGACGGCCAGGCCGGCACCCTCAGCACGTCGACGCGGCCGCCCTCGCCGCGCGGGCGGGACACCAGCGTGAGGGGCCTGTCCCGCCGCGCGGTCGCCGGAAGGTAGACGTCCATCCCGGTGAGGAACGGCGTCCCGAAGAACGGCTGCAGCGGCGCGGAGAGATCGGTGACCTTGTCCGAGCCCGCGTCGAAGACGAACATCCCGATCGTCCGCCTGGTGCGCGGCGCGTTCGCCGCGTTCAGCACCTGGACGCCTTCGACGGAGAGGGTGTCCCCCGCCTCGCCCTGGTCGCCCCACCACTCCTTCTGGCGGGTGACGGTGAGCGCCGAGTGGCCGTCGCCGGTCTCCACCTGCCCGGAGATGCCCTCCCCCGGCCGGCTGGTGAGCAGCCGCACGAGGTGGTCGGAGCGCTGGAACGGCGGGAAGTACAGGTGGTGGGTGTGCTTCTCGTCCCACACCAGCGCGAACTCGTAGTGGGCCTGTCCCCACGCCTTCACAGGTCCCCAGGCGCCGTCCGCCCCCAGGACCTGCACCGCCTCGGGCCTGCTGCCGATCCGCGCCCCGGTGAGCGGGTCGACCCGGTGGATCTCCAGCCGCACGCCCTCGACCGGCATGTTGGAGGGGAAGAGCTGGGCCCGGCCCGCGAGGGTGATGGACAGCTCCGGCACGATCCGGGTGGTGCGCGGCTCCCGGCCGTGGAAGAACCGGTAGAACTCGGCGAAGGTCTCCTCGGAGGTGACCGTCTCGGTGTGGGCCTGGCCGGGGAGGTACACGTTGCGCGCTCCGCCGACGGCGCGGGCCGGGTCGCCCTCGCCCCAGATCGCGAGGGTGGGAACGCCGCCGGGCAGGTCGGGCGAGGTCCGTCCGTCGAGGTTGACGTAGTGGGCGACCTTGGCGGCGCGCTCCGGCGAACTGCGCAGGTAGGCCTGCATCAGCAGGGTGCCCAGCGAGTGGGCGAGCAGGTCGACCCGGTCGGCGCCGCTGCGCTCCAGCAGCCCGTCGATCCGCCGGTCCAGGGCGGCGTAAACGGCGTCAGGGGTGGTGGTGGCGAAGGTCGAGTCGTACTCGTGGGTCTCGATCAGCTGGGCCGGGAAGCCGTTGCCGGTCAGCCGCCGGGCCTGGGTCTCGAACTGTCCGCCGGAACCGCTCGAGCCGTGCACGAAGATCACCGGCCGGAGGGTGCCGGTGCC
>NZ_JBRIOU010000002.1:1219535-1230780 GCF_053474865.1 Streptomyces sp. CO7 | reverse complement strand
GTGCTCCACCTCTCGTGCGGGGTGCGGGGAATGCGTTCGTCCGCCACCGTCCCGAGCCCCGGGGAACGGGGGCAAGGGCGCCCCCGGGAGAACTGTGCCGTCGCCCAGCACCGCCGCCCCCGGCACGACGGGGGCACAGCCCGTCGTGCCCCGCAGGCACCGTTTCAGTTCTTGCGGAACCGCTCGACCGCCCGCTGGATCTCCTCCCCGGTGGCGGTGGACGCCTGGGCCCAGGACTCGAACTCCAGCGTCGCGCCGAAGTCACCGGTCCTGGCGATGCCCACCGCCCGCTTGATGTCCCGCACCAGCGCCGGGTCCACGGCGGCCCATCGCCCGGCCATGTCGTGCGCGGCCGCGACCGGGTCCTCGGCGACGCGCAGCGCCACCCCTTCCCGCACCGCGGTCTCCGCGTCGAGCGTGCCGCC
Source organism: Streptomyces sp. CO7 (assembly GCF_053474865.1). Lineage (NCBI taxonomy): Bacteria > Bacillati > Actinomycetota > Actinomycetes > Kitasatosporales > Streptomycetaceae > Streptomyces > Streptomyces sp. CO7. The sequence continues at coordinate 1,230,355 of NZ_JBRIOU010000002.1, read as the reverse complement.
GTCCAGCAGCAGGGCGAGGGCCTTCTGCGCCCCCAGCGCGTCGACCAGGAACCAGGTGCAGCCGCCGCCCGGGTGGAGTCCGATCCGGGTGAACGTCGCCGCGAACCGGGCGTCCGGGCCGGCCACCCGGACGTCGCAGGCCATCGCCAGGTTGAAGCCGGCGCCCACGGCGGGCCCCTGCACCGCGGCGACGGTCGGAATGCGCAGCGCCCGCAGGCTGAGGAAGCTCTCGTACACCCGGTGCAGGTGCTCGCGCACCTCGGCGACCGGCCGGCCGGCGTCCCCGAACAGCGCGGGCAGGTCGGCCCCGGCGCAGAAGGCGGATCCGGCTCCGGTGACCACCAGGGTCCGGGCGCGTGGGTCGCCGGCCACCGTGGCGACGGCCTCCCCGAGTTCCCGGCACATGGTCTCGTCGAGACAGTTCCGGCGGTCCGGGTCGTCCAGTGTCAGCGTCCAGCGGCCCTCGTCCTCGACCAGGTCGACCTTCGTCATCCGCGCCCCTTCCTCGGTTCGCCCGGCCGGTGCCGGGTGCTCGGAACCTACCGTCCGCCCGTTCCGCCCGGCGCGGCCGGGTGGACGTGCCTTCCGCCTCCCCGCGCCGTCACCCGGTCGTCCCGCAACCGCCTTCGACGGGCGGTCTCCCGCCGAAGGCGCTCAGCGTGCGTTCCAGCGCGGGAAGCGCGCGGACCACCTGGCGGGAGCGGATCAGCAGGTCCCAGGCGGGCTCGAACTTCTTCCAGCCGCCCGCGTAGGCCAGGTGCCGGAGCCGCTCCGGGCGACCCGGCTGCGCGGCGGCGCCGCGCCAGATGTTCGACCAACGGTAGAAGTCCCGGTAGGCCCTCCAGTACCCGTCCTCGAGCTGTCGGGCGGTCATGCCCCGCGGCTCGTGGACCACGTGCCGGGTGTCGTACAGGTCCCAGTCCCGGTGCAGGATGCGCCCCTCGCCCTCCAGCTGCCGCCATAGCCCGGTGGACGGGTAGGGAGTCATGATGTGGAAGGTGGCCGTCTCGATCCCCTGCTCGACGGCCCAGGCGACCGTGCGGTCGAAGACGTCCGGACCGTCCTGGTCGAGGCCGAAGACGAAGCTCGCGTTCACCATCACGCCGACGTCGTGCAGCCGACGGACCGCCGCCGCATAGTCGGCTCCGATGTTCTGGTTCTTGCGCCGCTCGGCGAGGTTCGCCTCGTTGACCGTCTCGAAGCCGACGAACAGCGAGCGCAGCCCGGCGTCCACGGCCTTCTCCAACAGCCCCGGCTTGAGGACCGAGTTGACGGTGGCGGCGGCCTGCCACAGCCGCCCGGTCCCGGCCATCCCGTCGAACAGGGCCTCGGCGAAGCGCCGGTTGCCGAAGAGGTGGTCGTCGAGGAAGTAGAGGTGGCGGCCGGGCAGCCGGTCGATCTCCGCCAGGGCGTCGTCCACCGCCTGCGTGTAGAAGGATCTGCCGCCCTCGAAGAAGGCGTCCTTGTAGCAGAAGTCGCAGTGGTGCGGGCATCCCCGGGTGACCACCAGGGAGTTGGGGACCAGGTACAGGTGGCGCTTGATGAGGTCCCGGCGGACAGGAGGCAGCCCTTCGAGGGTTCGCAGCCGTGAGTCGTAGCGGCGCGCGGGCGTGCCTTCGCGGAAGTCCGCGAGGAAGACCGGCCAGGTGTCCTCCCCGGGTCCGGTGAACACGGTGTCCGCGTGCGCGGCCGCCTCCTCGGGCAGCGAGGTGACGTGCAGGCCGCCCATGGCGACGTGGACGCCGCGCGCCCTGAAGTGGTCGGCGATCTCGTAGGCGCGCCGCGCGGAGGTGATGTAGGGCTGGACCACCAGGAGGTCCGGACTCTCCAGGGCCTCCAGGTCGATCCGTTCGACGTGCTCGTCGAGCAGGGTGACCTCGTCGTCAGGGTCCAGATAGCCGGCCAGGGTGGCGAGCCCCAGGGGCGGGAAGAGCGAGTACTTGACGGGCCGGAACAGCGGGCTGGTCGCCTCGGTCAGTGCCGGGAGGATCATCGTCACACGCATGCCGGTCCAGAGGGCCGGAACCGTGCCGGTAGTTCCCGGTCCCCGCAGAAGGCGTCCCTGCCAGGCACTTCCGGGCCTTCTCATGATCCGAGTACGCTCGCCCTGCCCCACAGGCAGGGGTCCCGCGCCGACCGATGGAGAGCCCGATGACCACAGCGGACACGTCAGTCGACCCGGCGGAGGACGGCGCGCCGGCCCCCGTGCTCGCCTTCCGCGACGACGCGCTCGGCGCCGACGACATGGTCGGACTGCTCGCCCGGCTGAAGGGCGGCGAGGTGAGCGCGGAGGAACTGGCGCGGGCCGCGGCGGAGCGGATACGCGCCGTGGACGGCCGGCTCAACGCGGTGCAGACGGCGATCTTCGAGGCCGGGATCGTCTCCGCGCGGGCGGGCACGCGGGGGCCGTTGGCCGGCATTCCCACACTGGTGAAGGACAACACCACCTACGCGGGACTGCCCACCGGCAACGGCACGGCAGCCGCCGTCCCCGGCCCGGCCACCCGGCACGCCCCGTTCACCCGCCAGTTCACGGCCACCGGGATGACCGTGCTGGGCAAGACGCGGCTGCCGGAGTTCGGGTTCAACGCCAGCACCGAGTTCGAGGACGCCGAACCGGTCCGCAACCCGTGGAACACCGCGTTCTCCGCGGGCGGTTCCTCCGGCGGCAGCGCGGCCCTGGTCGCGGCCGGCGCGGTGCCGATCGCGCACGCCAACGACGGCGGCGGCTCGATCCGCATCCCGGCGGCATGCTGCGGCCTCGTCGGACTGAAGCCGACCCGGGGCCGCATGGCCGCCAACGAGACGGGCCGCAGCCTGCCGATCGACGTGGTCGTGGACGGGGCGGTCACCCGCACCGTGCGCGACACCGCCGCCTTCCTCGCCGCCGCCGAGCAGGCACGGCCCGCGGCGAAACTGCCGCCCGTCGGCCGGGTCGAGGGCCCCGGGGAGCGGCGGCTTAGCGTGGGTCTGCTCCTGGACTCCCCCACCGGCACGGTCACCGACGACGCGACCCGGGCCGCGGTCACCGCGACCGCCACGGTGCTCGAGGGTCTCGGACACCGGGTGGAGGAGTACCGGATGCCGCTGGACGCCCGTTTCGAGGAGGACTTCGTCACCTACTGGGGTCTGCTGGCCTTCCTCGCGGGCGCGACGGGGAAGCTGCTGATGGACCGGCGCTTCGACCGCCGCCGGATGGACGGACTCAGCCGCGGTCTGCGGGAGCGGTACCTGCGGCAGTGGCACGCGACGCCGGCCGTGCTGCGGCGCCTGCGCCGCTCGGCACGGGACGCCTACCAGGACTCCGCCGCCCGGTACGACGTGATCCTCTCCCCCGTCCTGGCGCACACCACGCCGCGGCTGGGGCACCTGTCGCCGTCCGTGCCGTTCCCGGAGCTGATCACGCGGCTGCGGACGTACGTGGCGTTCACACCGATCAACAACGTGTGCGGCAGCCCGGCGATATCGCTTCCGAGTCCGTCCCGGACGCCGGACGGGCTTCCGGTGGGCGTGATGCTCTCCGGCCGTGACGGCGAGGAGCGCACGCTGCTGGAGGTCGCCTACGAACTGGAGGCGGCCCGCGGCTGACCCGGCCGGGGCGCGGGACACGGGTGGCGTACCAGGACAGGCCGGGGTGGAAGGCCGCTGCGTACGCTGATGCCGCCCGGCCGGCCGCCCCGTCCCGCGCCCCGAACCGGGGCCGTCCAAGGAGCCGCACCACCATGAGCACGCACCGTTCCCCGGCCCGCGCGTCCGGCGCCGTGGCCGTCGCCGTCGTCGCCGCCCTGTCGCTGGCGTCCTGCGGCACCGACAACGTCTCGTCCTCGGGTCCCACGCCGACCGGCAGCCCGACCGCCTCCCCCTCGCCCACGGGCACCGGCCAGGCGCACGACGCCCAGGACGTGTCGTTCTCGCAGGGCATGATCCAGTACCACCGCCAGGCGATCGAGATGGCGGACCTCGCCGAGACGCGGGCCGAGTCCCAGGACGTCAAGACCGTGGCGCAGAACATCAAGCAGGAGAACCAGACCCAGATCGAGCAGATGAGCCAGTGGCTCACCTCCTGGGGCGAGCCGGTGCCCGAGGCCAGCCCGACCGGCACGGCGAGCCCCACCGGCACCGAGAGCCCGACGGACACGGAGAGCCCCACCGGCACGGAAAGTCCCACGGGCACCGAAAGCCCCACCGGGACAGGGAGCCCCACCGGCACGGAGAGCCCCACCGGCACGGAGAGCCCCACCGGGACGGAGAGTCCCACCGGCAGCCCCAGCCCCACCGGCGGGAACATGCCCGGGATGGCCACCCAGGAGGAGCTGGACTCGCTCCGCGACGCCACCGGCGCCGACTTCGACCAGCAGTTCCTCACCCTGATGATCGAGCACCACGAGGGCTCGCTCGAACTCGCCCGCACCGAGACCGAGCAGGGCGAGTACCAGCCGGCCAAGGACGCGGCCCGGTCGATCGTCGACACCCAGTCCCAGCAGGTCCAGGAGATGAAGCGGATCCAGAGCGAGAACCAGAACCAGTACTGAGGTGGCACAGGTCACATCCGCCTGATGTCACATCTCGCCGTCCTCCGTCCGTCGGTGTGGTGAAGCGTCCACACGATCCGGAGGAGACCGAGATGGAACCGCGTATGAACCCCTTCACCAGCCCGGTGGCGAGCAGCTTCGTCAAGCGCCTCGGCGCGGCCGGCAAGGTGGTGACCGACTCGTCGGTGCCGGTCCTCACGCAGGAGCTGGTGAAGATCCGCGCCAGCCAGATCAACGGGTGCGGGTTCTGTGCCGACATGCACACCAAGGAGGCCGTCGCGGCCGGGGAGAGCCACTCGCGGCTGCACCTGGTGGCGACCTGGCGGGAGGCGACGGTGTTCACCGAGGCCGAGCGGGCCGCCCTGGCGCTCGCCGAGGAGGGCACCCGCGTCGCCGACGCGGCCGGGGGCGTCCCGGACGAGGTGTGGGCCGACGCCGCGAAGCACTTCGACGAGGAGCAGCTCGCCGCGCTGGTGTCGCTGATCGCCCTGATCAACGCCTACAACCGGCTGAACGTGATGGTGCGCATGCCGGCCGGCGACTACCAGGTGGGCCAGTTCGGCTGAGCCGCACGCACCACTCCGGCCCGCCGCCGGGGACCGGCCGCCCCGCGCGACCCGCGCGGGGCGGCCGGCGCGTGCAGGGGATCGGAGGACCTGTGGGACCTGCGGATCTTTCGCCACCGGGCGGGATGGCCCGGCGGCCGGAAGTCGTCAGGTTTGGTGAAGGGACGCAGGGGCAACTGTGGCTTCCGGACCCGGGACCTCCCGTCCTCCCGGGTCCCCCGCGACGCCCTGCGCCGTGCGGCCGTCCCTGCATCACGGAGGTCCGTCGGTGAGCCCCGCCCCGATACCCCAGTTCCCTGCCGGAGCCACCGACGTGGCCGACGACCCGCAGATCGTGCGCCTGCGGCGCCGACTGGAACGGCTGCTCGGCGTGGCTGCGACAGAGGGGAACGAACTGGTCGCCCTGCGCAACGGCGACGAGATCTTCCCCGCGATGCTCGACGCCATCCGCACGGCCGAGCACACCATCGACATGATGACCTTCGTCTACTGGCGGGGACAGATCGCCCGCGACTTCGCCGCCGCGCTCAGCGAGCGGGCCCGCGAGGGTCTGCGCGTGCGGCTCCTGCTGGACGGGTTCGGCGCCAACCGGATCGAGAAGGACCTGCTGGACACCATGGACGACGCGGGCGTCGAGGTGGCCTGGTTCCGCAAGCCGCTGTGGCTGTCGCCGTTCAAACAGAACCACCGCTGCCACCGCAAGGTGCTGCTGGTCGACGAGACCGTCGCGTTCAGCGGCGGCGTCGGCATAGCCGAGGAGTGGGCCGGCGACGCGCGCGGTCCCAAGGAGTGGCGCGACACCCACGTCCGGCTCCGCGGGCCCGCGGTGGACGGGCTGGCGGCCGCGTTCGCCCAGAACTGGGCCGAGGCGCACGACGAGCTCTTCGACGACCGGGACCGCTTCCCGGCCCACGCCCAGCACGGCACCGCGGTGGTGCAGGTGGTCCGGGGGTCGGCGTCCATCGGCTGGCAGGACATGCAGACGCTGCTGCGGGTGATGCTCACCTCCGCCCAGCACCGCTTCCGGCTGGCCACCGCGTACTTCGCCCCGGACGCGTACTTCGTGGAACTGCTCTGCGCGACCGCCCGGCGCGGCGTGCAGGTGGAGGTACTGCTGCCGGGCCCGTACACCGACCAGCGGGCCTGCCAGCTCGCCGGCCAGGGCTTCTACACGCGGCTGCTGGACTGCGGCGTCTCGATCCACCAGTACCAGCCGACCATGCTGCACACCAAGATCGTGACCGTGGACGGGGTGGCGTCGCTGGTGGGCTCCACCAACTTCAACCGCCGTTCGCTGGAGCACGACGAGGAGGTCATGCTGGCGGTCCTGGACCGGGACTTCACGGCGACCCTCGACGCGGACTACGACGCCGACCTGGAGCGCAGCGTCGCCATCGACCGCAAGCGGTGGCGTCGCCGGGCGGCGGTGCAGCGGCTGAAGGAGGCCTCGGTCACCCCGATCCGCCGCTTCCTCTGACAGGTTCGCTTCTCGCAGGGCCTCCCGTCCCGCAGGGCCTCCCGTCCGCCCGACGGCTTCCACCGCGCGCCTCGCCCGCGCCCCGACGCGCGCCCGCCCGGACGCAACGCCCGCGTCCGCTCCCGGACCACGCGCGGCGCCGGGGGCCGCGCCCGCTCCGTCACCCGGCGCCTCCCCGCGCGCGGGTGACCAGGGCGGAGGGCCCCAAACCCGGCCGGGCATGGGACCGCGTTCTCGGGGGACCCGGATCCTCCGGCTCAGCGGAGAAGACGGCGAGGCCATGAACACTGTCGAACAGTCGATCGATGTCGAGGTCCCGGTCCACGTGGCGTACAACCAGTGGACCCAGTTCAAGACCTTCCCGCGCTTCATGGACGGAGTGAAGCGCGTCGAACAGACGCAGGCGGCGCTGACCCACTGGGTGATGCGCTACGGCGGGCGGACCGTCGAGTTCGACGCGGAGATCGTCGAGCAGGTGCCCGACCGGCTGCTGCGCTGGGAGGCCCTGGATCCGCCGCGTCACACCGGCACCGTGTCCTTCGAGTCGCTGGGTGAGGACCGGTGCCGGGTGACGCTGCGGCTGGAGGCCGAGGGCACGCCCCGGCTGAGGGACCGGCTGGGCGCGGCGCTCGGCCTGGTGACCCGTTGGGCCGAGGGCTCGCTGCGCTGCTTCAAGGAGTTCGTCGAGGGGCAGGGCCGCGAGACCGGCCACTGGCGCGGCGAGATCAGCGGGAGTCACGTGCGCCCGGGCACCCACCACCACAAGCCCCAGGTGCCGACCTGGCCGATCGGCTGACACCACCCGACCGAGGAGAGAACACGTGCAGAAGCCGTCGAGCGAGGAGAGCAGCGACGACCGCCTCGAGGTGACGCCCCCCAAGACCTGGGCCGCGGGCGTCCCGGCGGTGGTCCACGCGATGGAGTACTCCCTCTCCCAGACGTCGCCCCGCCGGACCGGCCTCACCCTGCTCAACCTGAACCAGGAGCCGGGCTTCGACTGCCCCGGCTGCGCGTGGCCCGACCCCGCGCCGGGGAAGCGCGCGATGAACGAGTACTGCGAGAACGGCGCCAAGCACACCAACGACGAGGCCACCTCGGCGCGGGTGACGCCCGAGTTCTTCGCCCGGTACTCCGTCGACGAGCTGGCCGCGAAGTCGGACCGATGGCTCAACCAGCAGGGCCGGCTGACCCAGCCCATGGTGAAGCGGCCCGGCGCGAGCCACTACGAGCCGATCAGCTGGAGCTCCGCCCTGGAACTGCTCGCCGACGAGCTGAAGGCGCTGGACTCCCCCGACGAGGCCGTCTTCTACACCTCGGGCCGCGCGAGCAACGAGGCCGCCTTCGTGCTGCAGCTGTTCGCCCGCGCCTTCGGCACCAACAACCTGCCCGACTGCTCCAACATGTGCCACGAGTCGAGCGGTTCGGCCCTGAGCGAGACCCTGGGCACCGGCAAGGGCACCGTCAGCCTCTCCGACATCCACCACGCGGACCTCATCCTCACCGTCGGCCAGAACCCGGGCACCAACCATCCCCGGATGCTCACGGCGCTGGAGGAGACCAAGCGGCGGGGCGGTCGCATCGTCGCGGTCAACCCGCTGCCGGAGGCCGGGCTGGCCCGCTTCAAGAATCCGCAGAAGCCGCGCGGCGTGGTGGGACGCGGCACGCAGATCGCCGACCGCTTCCTGCACATCAAGGTCGGCGGCGACCTGGCGCTGTTCCAGGCGCTCAACATGCTGCTGCTGGAGGCGGAGGAGGCCGCCCCCGGCACCGTGCTGGCGCACGAGTTCATCGAGTCCCACACCACCGGCTTCGACGAGTTCGCCGAGGACCTGCGCTCCTCCTTCTCCTGGCCGCGCGTCGAGGAGGCCACCGGCCTCACCCGCGCGGAGATCGAGGAGGTGCGCGACATGGTGCTGGAGAGCCGGCGGGTCATCGTCTGCTGGGCGATGGGCATCACCCAGCAGAAGCACGGCGTTCCCACCATCCGCGAGGTGGTCAACTTCCTCCTCCTGCGCGGGAACGTCGGCCGTCCCGGCGCCGGCGCCTGCCCGGTGCGCGGCCACTCCAACGTGCAGGGCGACCGCACGATGGGCATCTGGGAGCGCATGCCGGACGCCTTCCTCGACGCCCTGCGCGAGGAGTTCGGCTTCGAGCCGCCGCGCGAGCACGGCCTGGACTCGGTGAACTCCATCCGCGCGATGCGGGACGGGAAGGTCAAGGTCTTCCTCGGTCTGGCGGGCAACTTCGTGCGCGCCACCCCGGACAGCGAGGTCACCGAGGCCGCGATGCGGCGCTGCCGTCTGACGGCGCACATCTCCACGAAGCTGAACCGCTCGCACGCCGTGTGCGGCGAGACCGCGCTGATCCTTCCGACGCTGGGCCGCACCGAGCGCGACACGCAGGCCGGCGGGGAGCAGTTCGTCACCGTCGAGGACTCGATGAGCCAGGTCCACGCCTCGCGGGGCGTGCTGGAGCCGGCGTCGAAGCACCTGCTGAGCGAGGTCGCCATCCTGAGCCGGCTGGCCCGCAACACGCTGGGCGACAAGGTGCCGGGCGCGCGCTGGGAGCGGTTCGAGGCGGACTACGGCTGTATCCGCGACCACATCTCGCGGGTGGTCCCCGGTTTCGCGGACTTCAACACCCGTGTCTCGCGGCCCGGCGGCTTCAACCTGCCCAACCCCGTGAACCACGGCCACTTCCCGACCACGAGCGGCAAGGCGGTGTTCAGCCGCAACGAGTTCGAGGCGCTGAGCGCCCCGGAGGGCCACCTGGTCCTCCAGACGCTACGCTCCCACGACCAGTGGAACACGATCCCGTACACGAACAACGACCGGTACCGCGGCATCCACGGCTCGCGCCGGGTCGTCTTCGTCAACCCCGCGGACGTGCGCGACCTGGGGCTGGAGGAGGGGACGGCCGTCGACCTGGTCGGCGTCTGGCGCGACGGGGTCGAGCGCCGCGCCGAGAACTTCCGCGTCGTCCCCTATCCCACCTCGCGCGGGTGCGCCGCGGCCTACTACCCGGAGACCAACGTGCTGGTCCCGCTGGACAGCGTGGCCGACATCAGCAACACCCCGACGTCCAAGGGCATCGTCGTGCGTCTGGAGGCACGCGCACGCGACGGGGCCGAGGTTTTGACGGGCGCCGCGGCGGAGGGCGACGGCGCCGCCTGAGAAACCGGTTGCTCCCCTGGCGACGCCCGTTGAAGCATGGCGCCATGGGGAGCCGACCGGACAGCACCGCCACCGCACCCCCGCCCGCAGCGGGGGTGCGGTGTTCGTGGTGGGACGTTCCGCGGGGTGTGCTCGAGCAGGTGGAGGCCGGGCTCGGATCCCCGGTGGAGGACGCGGTGACCCAGGCGGGCGGCTTCTCCCCCGGCGTGGCGGCGCGGGTCCGCCTCGCGGACGGCAGGCGGTTCTTCGTCAAGGCGGTGGGCCCCGACCCGAACCCCGACGCCCCCGAGCTGCACCGGGCGGAGGCCCGGATCACCGCCGCCCTCCCGGCCGAGGCTCCCGTGCCGGAGCTGTTCCTGAGCCTGGACGTCGCCGGCTGGGTCGTCCTGGTCCTGGAGGACGTCGACGGCCAGACCCCCGCCCAGCCGTGGCGGCCGGACGAACTCGCCCGGGTCCTCTCGGCGGCGGATGCGCTGTCGGCGCTCCTCGACCCCTCTCCCCTGCCGGCGCCCTCCCTGGAGCAGGCCAGCGACGGCCAGTTCCGGGGGTTCCGCACACTCGCCGGGGCCTCCGGGGACGAGGGAGAGGACCTCCGGGCGCGGCTCGATCCGTGGGTCCGCCGGCGTCTGGAGCACCTCGCCGGTCGTGAGGCGGAGTGGGCGGCGGCCGCGGCCGGCACCGCCCTGGTCCACGGCGACCTGCGGGCGGACAACGTCCTGCTGACCGCCGACCGCGTGGTGTTCGTCGACTGGCCCTGGGCTGCGATCGGCGCCCCGTGGTTCGACGTGGTGGCCATGGGGCCGAGCGTCGTCATGCAGTCGGAGGATCCGGACGCCGCCGTGGTCCGCCTCGACCGGCATCTGGCCGGCCGGGGCGCCGATCCGGAGGACGTCACCACCGTGCTGGTCGCGGTCGCCGGCTACTTCCTGCACGCCTGCCTGCAGGCCCCGCCGCCCGGGCTGCCGACCCTGCGGGCCTTCCAGCGGGCGCAGGGGGAGGCGGCGTTGCGATGGCTGCGACGGCGTCCGGGCCGCTGGTAGGCCACGGTTCCGTCGGGCGGGCGGGCGTCAGA
>NZ_JBRIOU010000002.1:1217805-1219435 GCF_053474865.1 Streptomyces sp. CO7 | reverse complement strand
GGACTGGAACGCAGCGGGGGCAGGACCAGCTGCCGCCGCACCGGGGCGGCCCGCGCGTCGTCGCGGGACTCGGTCTCCAGGACCAGTTCGTTGGTGGGCAGGATGAACGCCCGCACGGTGAACCGCTGGTCACGGGTCAGCCGGGCCTCGCGGATGGTCCCGCGGACCAGGGCGTCCAGCGCCTGGCTCGCGGTCTCGACGTCGCCGAACCAGGACGCGGCGGTCAGCCGGGTCCGCAGGCGCAGCCGGGCGCCGGGTCCGGCGCACGCGTTGGCGTGGAACTCCTCCGCCCACCGCCAGGGCACGTGCTCGGGTTCGGGCAGCGGCAGGGCCGCGGGGCGGTGGACGCGGGTCTCCCGCTCCCCCGCCGGGGCGGCGGGACCGGGCGCCTCGTCCGGGCTGTCCATGGTGACCTCCTTGGTCGCGGCCCGCGCACCGGGCCTTCCCCCATGCTCGGCGCGCGCCGCCCCCCACTGCCTGAGTACACCTACTCAAACCGGGCGAGCCGCTCTCACCCGCCCGTAACACCCCTAACGGCCGCACCTTCCCTACCCCACACGGCAGTACAGGCCGCCCCCGCGCTCCGCGACAGCCGTGGCGAGTGCGGCGACCCCGTGCAGGATCTCCGTCGCGATCTCCGCCTCCAGTGCCGCACCTCCCTCCACCGACAGCCGGGCCCAGTCGCGGGCCGTGTCCCGCAGCCGGTCCGGCTCCGCGACTGCCAGCGCCCGGACGAGACGGGGAGAGGAGGCGAAGACCCAGGACTCCCCGTGCCGGGCCTCGGCGACGCTCCGCGGTTCGCCCGCGTCAGCCAGGTCGTCCCACCTTCCACCCGTCAGCAGCGCCTCCCAGTGCAGCACCGCCTCCTCCGGGTCGAAGTTCCCGCAGGAGAAGGTCTCCGGGCCGGGTTCGGGGCCGCCGTCGAGGACCGAGGCGGCTGCCGGGTCGTCGGACGCGACGAAGAAGTCCACGATGACGCTCACCGGAGCATCATGGCCCGGCGGCGGCCGGGGGAAGATCGGCCCATGACACCTCGCATCGCGCCCGTCTCCGTCTCCTGGGACCGCATCGACAGGTGGCTGGCGGTCCACTCTCCGGACGGCCTGGACGTCCTCGCGCCGCCGGCGACGGAGGAGGAGCTGCGGGAGGCCGCCCGGGTTCTGGGGCGGGAGCTGCCCGCCGAGCTGGCCGAGTCGCTGCGCCGCCACGACGGGGCGACCCGCTGGACGACCGTGCTCCCCGAGCAGTCGCCGCTGTCGGCGGTCGGGGTGGCGCGGCACTGGCACATGTACGGCGGCATCGCGGCCGAGAACGACGGGCTCAGGCCCCGGCACGGGGACGACGAGCCCTGGTGGCATCCGCGGTGGGTTCCCTGGGCGGAGGGAGCAGGTGGCGACGCGCAGGTGATCGACACCCGGCCCGGCCCGGACACGGGCAGGCTCGGCTGGGCCGGACACGGCGGCGGCGGGGACTTCGTCGACTCCTGGCCCGGCCTGGGCGCGCTGCTGCACGCGGTGGCGGAGGCGCTCCATCACGGCGGCGGCGTGCGGGACCTGCACCCGTTCCTGGGCGCGGACGGCGTCCTGCTGTGGGACGAGGCGGGGAGCCGGGACGTGCACGGTTCCCCGCT
>NZ_JBRIOU010000002.1:1212744-1217705 GCF_053474865.1 Streptomyces sp. CO7 | reverse complement strand
GAGGGTGCGCGTGCGGAGGGACAGGGTCCTGGAGGAAGGCCGTGCGGACATGGGCGTCGGATCTCCATGAGGGCTCGGGAAAGGCCGACGCGGCGTCTCTCGGCCCGTCGGCCCGATCGTCCGCCGCAGCCTAACCCGGGCCCCCGGCGGCCCCGGTCACCGGGGCCGCCCCGCCCAGGACGCCCGCGCGCCCCAGGTCAGCGCCGTGCCGGACGCGGGATGCCCTCCAGCAGCCAGTGGGGACCCACCGTCCAGCCGAGGAACCGGCGTCCCCCGTGCGCCTCGACCGCCTCCCCGGCCACCGCGTTCAGCAGCCCGCGGACCGCGGGGGCGAGCCGGGCGGTGACCCGGGCGGACCGGCGACCGGGGCCGTCCGCCTCACCCGTGAGCCGGGCGAGGACGCCCTCCCGCTCCGTCGGGGAGCACAGCGACAGGAAGAACACCGCCTGCCGCCAGGCGTAGGCCGCGTCCTTGACGGTGCCGAGCGGCCTCGGGTTGTTCTCGAGCCGCTCGACCAGTCGCCACACCGTCAGGAACGCCTCACGTGCGGGGCCTTCCCAGCCGTCGCGGGGCGCGACCCCTGCCCGGGCCACCAGGGTGGCGAGGTTGTGGGTGGTGAGGATCTGGGCCTGTTCGATCACCATCCCGTCGGCCGCCACCGATCCGGACCCGCGGACCGCCCCACGCGATGCGTCCCGTGCCCGCCGGGAACACCGGGCGGCGAAGTCCGCCCCGTCCGGGGCGCCCTCGTCGAGTCCGTAGTACCGCTCGTACGGCGTGCCGGCCAGGAGTTCGCCCGCGATCCGGGCGGCGTGGGCGAACTTGGGGCTGAAGGAGCCCATGAAGATGTCCGCCGCCAGCTCCTCCACCATCGGCGCGTCCAGCCCCGACTGTCGTGCCAGTGTCCCGAGTTCACGGACCAGCGGGTTGGGCAGGAGGGTGCCGGGGAAGGCCGTGAGGGCCAGTTCCCCCAGTTCGCGCAGCACCGCGGCCGGGCCCTCGCCGCCGTCCTCGGGACGGCGCAGCGGGACGACGGCACGGATCCAGGGCAGCTCCTCCACCCTGACCTGAGAGGCCAGGTTCAGCAGGAGCAGCGAGCGCCTGCCGCGGAACGCCCGGTAGACGGCTGCCGTGAGGGTGCACAGCGAGGCGTCCTGCCAGCCTCGCGCCCAGACGGCCCCCACCAGTTGGGGCGTGAGCTGGGCCAGCACCTCCGCCGAGGGGACGACGCCGCGCTCGACCAGGGTGGCGACCGGCGCGCTGAGCGCCGCCTCGACCGGCTTGCGCACCGCGGGCGGAACGATCGTGCCCTCGGGCGGCCCGCCGGCGGCCGCCTCACGCGCGGTGACCGGTCCGGTCGGGCCGGCGACGTCGGTGAGGCCGGTGTCCTGGGGAAGCTCGGCGAGACGGTCCGCCACCAGCCGGGCCATCCGGTGGTGCGAGGGGAGCGCCGCCTGAACGGCCTGGGCGCGGCGCAGTTCGGCGTGGCGCGGCGAGCCGGGCACGCCCCGCTTGCGCACCATGCCGGTGACGGCGGCCCGCAGCAGTCCGAGCAGGCGCGCGTCCGGGGTGCGACCGGCCACCGCCTCCTCCAGGGCGGCGCGCAGGACGCCGAGGTTCTGCCGCGGGTCGCGGTGCTTGGTGCAGTAGGTGTGGCGGGCGGCGAGGTCCTGGTAGCGGCGCAGCAGCGACGCGCCGCGCTCACGCCAGGCGGCGTCGGGGACACGGGCGAGCACCACGCCGTCCTCGGCCGTCTCCAGCCAGTGGCTCAGCAGGGCGTCGCCGAACGGGTGCCAGACGGCGAGGGCCTCCCGCTGGGCCTCGACGCCGCGGTGGGGACCGCGGCCGCTCAGCGCGGCGCGCGCCCGGCCGACGGTGACGCGGTGCACGGCGTCCGGCCCGGGGGCGGGCCGCTCGGCGGGGCGCGGGAGGAAGCGCAGCCGGCCCGCGAACGGCTCGAGTTCGCCGACCAGGTCGACGGCCGCGTCCGTCTCGCCCGCACGGCCCAGCCAGGCCACGGTGAGCAGGGCGGCCTCCTCGGGCACGGCCACCTCGTAGGCGCCGCTGTCGAGCAGCTCGCAGAGCTGGGACAGGCCCTCCTCGGTGAGGAAGTGCTCGAAGAGCGCCCGGCGGTCCTCGCGCAGTCCGGCCCGTCGGGCCGCTTCCCTCTCGTGGGGCCGCAGCGGGCCGCCCGCGCTCGGGGCGCCGGTGGCGAAACCGCCGTGGGCGACCTCGAGGGTCACCCATGCGGGCAGGCCGGCCACCGGCGTGCGGGAGCCGACGGTCAGCCGTCCGTCCGTCATGGCGCTCAGCACGGCGCGCCACCGCTCCCCCTTGCGACCCGCTCGTGCGCGGACCTCGGGGTCGTGGTGGGTGCGTGCGGTGGTGAGCGCCTTGGCGAGCTGCCCGAGCGGGTAGCCGGTGCCGACGGTCGTCGCGGATCCGGTCGTGGTGCGCTGCTGCTCAGCGTTCTCGTTCATGGCCGACGTGGCGGGTTCCGCCCCCGCGCCCTCCAGGTCCCGAGCCTGGCGCTCTGGCTGACTGAGCTACACGTCGTGGTGCCGCCGATTCTGTCGGCGTGACCGCCCGGCGTTCAACCGACTTTCGGTCACGGGGCCGCCCGCGCCGACTCCGAACGGGTGAATGGGGAATGCATGCAGTGCCTCGGTCGCTGGACCTTGGCGACGATGGCGTGCAGCTGCCCGGAAAGGATGTACCCCATGGTGGACGTCGGACGCTTCGGCATCTGGAGCGGCAAGCTCCGGGAGGGCGGGGACGAGGCGGTGGAGGCCGTCGCCGAGCTGGACCGGCTGGGTTTCGGAGCCGTGTGGTTCGGCATGGCCTCGGTGCCGGCGGCGGGCGAACTGCTGGCGGCGTCCTCGCGCATCGCGGTGGCGACCGGCATCCTGAGCATCTGGCAGTACGACGCGGCGATGGTCGCCGAGCAGGCGGCGGCCGTGGAGGACCGGCACCCGGGGCGTCTGCTGCTGGGGCTCGGCGTCAGCCACGCGCCGCTGGCCAAGGACTACCGCAAGCCGTACTCGGCGATGGTCGACTACCTCGACGCGCTGGACTCGGCCTCCGCGCCGTTGCCGAAGGAGTCGCGGGCCCTGGCAGCGCTGGGTCCCCGGATGCTGCGGCTGGCCGCCGAGCGCACCGCGGGCGCCCACCCCTACCTGGTGGACGCGCAGTTCGTGGCGCGGGCCCGGGAGACGCTCGGCGCGGGTCCGCTGCTGGCGCCGGAGGTGAAGGTGGTGCTGAGCGCGGACGCGGCCGAGGCGCGCCGGATCGGCCGGGAGACGGTCGACATGTACACCCGGCTCCCCAACTACACCGACAACTGGCTCCGGATGGGCTTCGAGGAGAAGGACTTCGAGGACGGCGGCAGCGACCGGCTGATCGACTCGGTGGTGATCTGGGGCGACGACGACACGGTCCGCGCGCGTCTCGCGGAGTTCCACGACGCGGGCGCCGACCACGTCGCGGTCCAGGTCCTCGACGGCTCCCCCGACCGGCACCCCCGCGAGGGCTGGCGCCGCCTGGCCGAGCTGCTCGAGCTGCGCTGACCGCGCGGGTGGCCCCGGGGAACGGTCCCCGGGGCCACCCGTGGTGCGGTGCCGTGGGACCCGCGGTGCTCACACCCCCGGTCCGCCGGCGGCTCAGGCCGTGACGAGGGTGAGTCCGTACCGCCCGAGGATCTCGTTCACCGGCTGGAACCAGGTCTGGCCGCCGCTCGAGCAGTTGCCCCAGCCGCCCGAGGTGACGCCCTGGGCCTGGTCGCCGCTGATGAACGAGCCGCCGGAGTCGCCGCCTTCGGCGCACACGCTGGTCTTGGTCATCTGACGCACCGCGCCCTGGCTGTAGTTGACCGTCTCGTTCTTGGCCAGCACGGTGCCGCAGTGCCAGTGGGTGGTGGAGCCGGAGCGGCAGATCGACGCCCCGACCGGCGCCTCGTTGGAGCCGCGCACCAGCTGGTCGGAGACGGTGCCCCAGCCCAGCACCACCGGCACGGTCCACCAGCCGCTGCCGACGTTCACCCAGGCGTAGTCGTTCTCGGGGAACGACGAGCCCTGGATGTTGCCGATGTAGGTGCGGTCCCAGCCGCTGACCGACTGGCCGGCCCCGCCGCAGTGCCCGGCCGTGACGAAGCCTCCGACCACGGAGAAGCCTATGGAGCAGCGGACGTTGCCCGTGTAGAAGGGGTCACCGCCGACGGTGCCCGCCGCCAGGGTGCGCGGCGCGCCCGGAACGCTCTCGACGGTCACCGGACCGGCCGCGCGGGCCCGGTCCAGGAACCGCTCGACGGCGTCGTCGGAGCGGCTGCCTTCGGCGACGTTCACCACGACGGTGTTGGCCTGCGGGTCGACGTGCCAGCCGGTGACCCCCTCAGGGGCGTCGAGCCGGTCGACGCGCCGCTGCGCGGCGGCCAGTTCCCGCGCGTCGTGCCGGACCGTGCGGACCTCCGCGCCGGTGGCCTTCACCGCACGGCGGGTACGGTCGGGGGCGTCCGCGGTGACGGCGACGGTGAGCCGGCCGGTCTTCGCGTCGAACCAGGAGCCGCCGTAGGAGTCGCCCGCCGCGCGGCGTGCCGTGGGCTCGAGCGCGGTCGCGCTCTTCTCGGCGGCGAGACGTTCCTCGGCCTGTGCGGCGGTGAGGCCGAGGTCGTGCCGCATGGCCCGCAGCAGCCCGTCGGAGGCGGGTGCCTGCGAGGCGGCGGAGGACCGGCCGTCGTCGGCCGAGGCGGTGGGGGCGGCCGCGGTGGCCCATGTTCCGACGACGAACAGGGCGGCGAGTGCGCCGCGGGTGAGGGCTTTGCGTCTCATGGGGGGTGCCTTTCGGTTCGTTCCGGTAGGGGGTCGGTGGAACCAGGGGTCTCTGAGAGCGCTCTCCCGGCCGGCCGACGGGCCCGCGGCAGGCAGGGAGACGGGAGGGTGCGGAACGGAAGGGGAGGGAGAGAGGGT
>NZ_JBRIOU010000002.1:1207658-1212644 GCF_053474865.1 Streptomyces sp. CO7 | reverse complement strand
GACCTCGATCGTCCAGGACGTCGGAGCACCGTCCTGGAGGTGGCCGTCGACCGCGGGCGCACCCGTGGGGCCGACGTCGTCGTAGGGGAAGGCGTAGCCGATGGTGGCGTGTTCGTGGACCAGCCGGGCGTAGTGGTTGGTGATCGCGTGCCGGTAGTACCGGTCGGCCGGCACACCGTCGGGCTGGTTGTCGCCGCCGGACACCAGCAGCGAGCTGCGGTTGAGGGCCGCCGCCAGCCGGGCGGCCACCGCGCCGCGGGCGTCGCCGCCGGAGTTGTAGAGCGGGCCGCTCGCGCAGCCGAAGATGTCCACGGCGCTGGGCTTGGTGAAGGGCACGCCGTTGTCGTTCAGCCCGGCGAAGGTCAGCACCCCGCCGGACACCCGTCCGGTGTACTTCCCGACGGAGCCCTGCCCGTTCACGGTCAGGTCGGTGGTCTCGTAGCGGCGCCAGACCTCGTCCAGGTAGGGCTGCCAGTAGTCGCCGAACCCGGTGGGTGAGTGGGCCGGCGCCATCACCCGGACGACCTTGCCGGCGTCGTCCGTGGCGACCAGCCGGTCCCAGGGCGCGCCGTCGGCGGCGTGCTGGGCCCGCAGGCCCTCCGCGATCCGGCCGAGCGCTCCGGCGGGCAGGGGCGGGACCGACTGCTGCCCGGCCTGCCCGGTGCTGGACATCGCGACGGGGAGCGCCACCATGTCCACATAGCTGATGTTGGCGTACAGGTTGGCGCTGTTGTACGTGAACTCGCAGAAGGTCCAGTTGGTGCGCCAGTTGGGGTCGCTCGCGGTGAGCGCCGGCTGGACCATGCCCGGTGCTCCCCCGCCGTTCGCCGGGTTCACGAAGAACTGGAGCTTCGCGCCGACCGAGAACCAGACCCGGCCGCTGATGACGTACTGGTTCAGCGGCACCCGTACCCCGGAGGAGCCCGAGGGGCCCAGGGCGATGGAGTGGTCGGCCACGGGCGTGAGCACCGAGGAGGGACTGGGCAGCCGCCGGAAGGTTCCGTCGGCGGTGACGAAACCGGGCCATCCGGATTCGTCGGCGCCGCTGATGTAGGCGTACACGGTGCCGCTGCCGGAGGTGTTGCGCAGGGTGATCGGCAGCGACGCCGACGCGGTCGAGGACTCGCCGGCCTTGGCGCGCTCCGGCCTGGCGAGGAACCAGGCGGGCGCTCCGAGCGTGGCGGCCGCGCCCGCGACCATGAAGGATCGTCGGGAAACCACGTGTTCCTCCTGAGATCGTCCCGGTGCGACGCGCCACGACGGCACGCGTCCGGGAAGGTGGGGGGTGATCAGGCAGGTGGGCGGGGCCCGCACGACCTCGTGACCGTGTGCGGACCCGCCCCGGAGTGGCGTGTGCGGTTCCGATGAAATCCTGTTGCTTTTGGAACGTCAAGTAGTCTGAGAGCGCTCTCAGTTGAAAGTTTCGTTGTCCCTGGTGGCTGCCAGACTGTCCGCATGACGACGACCCCCACCGATCCCAGGGCCGACCTCCACCGCTACCTGCAGGACGCGCGCGACGCCCTGCTGTGGAAGCTGGACGGCCTCTCCGAGTACGACGTCCGCCGGCCGCTCACCCCGACCGGGACCAATCTGCTGGGGCTGGTGAAGCACCTGGCGGCCGTCGAACTCGGCTACCTGGGCGAGGTGTTCGGCCGTCCGTCGGACATCCCTCTGCCGTGGGTGGCGGAGGGCGCCGAGACGAACGCGGACATGTGGGCGACCGCCGAGGAGTCGCGCGAGTTCGTGGTCGGCCTGTACCGGCGGGCCTGGGCGCACGCGGACGCGACCCTCGAGGCGCTGCCCCTGGAGACGGTGGGCACGGTGCCCTGGTGGCCGGCGGAGCGCGGGGCGATCACGCTGCACCACGCCGTGGTGCGGGTGATCGCCGACGCCCAGCGACACGCGGGGCACGCGGACATCGTCCGCGAGCTGATCGACGGGGCGGTGGGCATGCGCGAGGACAACACGGCGATGGCGCAGGCGGACGCGGCCTGGTGGCAGGCGCATCGCGAGCGCCTGGAACGGGTCGCCCGGGAGGCCTGACCCCTGGGCGCGCTCCCACATAGGCGCGCCCCGCACCTATGTGCTGCCGCTCCACTGGCAGGGGTCCGGCCCGTTCGTACGGTCGGAGCGCGTGACCCCCACACGCGCCCCCGCACCGATCCCCTCCGGGAGGACCCCATGCCGGTTCCCTACCACTCCCGACCCGGGGCACGAGCCCGCGGGTTCGGCCTGACCGCCGTACTCGCCCTGCTGCTGGCCCTGTTCGCCGCCCCGACGCCCGCCTCCGCCGCCTCGCTGACCCAGGTCACCGGGTTCGGCACCAATCCGGGCAACCTCCAGATGTACGCCTACGTGCCCGACGGCCTCCCGGCCGGCGCCCCGCTGGTCGTCGCCCTGCACGGCTGCACGCAGAGCGCCCCGGACTACCACTCCCACGCGGGGTGGGCCAAGTACGCGGACCTGTACCGGTTCGCCGTGGTGTACCCGCACACCTCGAGCGCCAACAACGCCAACTCCTGCTTCAACTGGTTCCAGTCCTCCGACACGGCCCGGGGCCAGGGGGAGGCGCTCTCCGTCAAGCAGATGGTCGACTCCGCGATCAGCCGCTACGGCAGCGACCGCGACCGGGTGTTCGTCACCGGGCTGTCGGCCGGCGGGGCGATGACCGCCGCGATGCTCGCCGCCTACCCGGACGTCTTCGCGGGCGGCTCCATCGCCTCCGGCATCCCCGTCGGCTGCGCCACGAGCGTCGCCAACGCCTACACCTGCATGTACAACGCGACGTCCAGGACCCCCAAGCAATGGGGTGACGCGGTGCGTTCGGCGTCCGGCGGCTGGACCGGCCCCTGGCCGCGGGTCGCGATCTGGCACGGCACGTCGGACACCACCGTGGTGCCCGCCAACGCCACCCAGTCACGCGACCAGTGGACGAACGTCTGGGGCCTGGGCCAGACCCCCGCCTCCACCGCCTCGCTCCCCGGCAACACCACCCAGGCGGTTTACACCGACGCGCGGGGCGTCCCGGCGGTCACCACGTTCACCGTCTCCGCAATGGGCCACGGAACGGCCGTGGACCCCGGCAGCGGGACCTCGCAGTGCGGCACCGCGGGCGCGTACTACCTGGACACCATCTGCTCCAGCTACTACACCGCCCTGTTCTGGGGCCTGGACGGCGGCTCCGTCGACCCGGGCGAACCCGGCGCCCTGCCCGCGCCCACCGGCCTCACGGCCGGCGCCGTCACCGACAGGGGCGTCACGCTGTCGTGGAACGCGGTGAGCGGGGCGGCGTCGTACGAGATCTACCGAGGCGGCTCCCGGGTCGGCACCGCCACCGGCACCTCGTACACCGACACCGCCCTGTCCCCCGGCACGGCGTACACCTACGCGGTGGCCGCCGTGGACGCCTCCGGCACGGCCGGCGCCCGCTCCGCGTCCGTGACCGCCACGACGAGCGGCGGTGACGGAGGCTTCGAGCACCGTTGCTTCACGGCCTCCAACTACGCGCACGTGCAGGCCGGCCGGGCCCGCCAGAGCGGCGGCTACGCCTACGCCCTGGGATCCGGCCAGAACATGGGGCTCTACAACACCTTCTACAGCCACACGCTCGAGGAGACCTCGGCCGGGTACTTCGTGATCTCCGACGCGGGGTGCCCGTCCTGACGCGGACCGCGCCCGAGGGGCCGTCACGCCGCCGCGCGTGACGGCCCCATAAATATCTTGACGTCAAGAATTACGCGGCGAAGACTGCCCCTGGTCGAACCACAGGAGCCGTCGCATGCCCTCTCTGCTGTCCCGCCTTCTCCCGGAAGACCGCCTGATCCGGGCGATGTCGTACCAGTCGGTCCTCTCGGCGTTCGCCGAGGGCGCCTTCATCACCGGCGAGGCGGTGTACTTCACCCAGGTCGTCGGACTGAGCCCGGCCCAGGTCGGCCTGATGCTGACCCTGTCCCTCGCGGCCGCGTTCGTGTTCTCGGTGCCGCTGGGCCGCCTGGCCGACCGGGTGGGAACCCGGCGCAGCTGGATCGTGGGCTCCGCCCTGGAGGCGGTGTTCTTCGCCTCCTGGTTCCTCGCCGGCTCCTTCGTCACGGCGCTGGCCGTCCTGATCCCGCTCAGTCTGGCGAACACCTGGGTGCGCACCGGGCGCAGCGCCTACCAGATGCAGGTCTTCCCCCAGGAGAAGCGGGTGCACGCGCGGGCGTTCCTGCGCGCCGCCCGCAACGCGGGGTACTCCATGGGCGCCCTGGCCGGCGGTCTGGCGCTCGCCCTGGACAGCCTCACCCTGGTCCACGCCGTGCCCCTGTTCACCTCGGTGGTGCTGCTGGCCAACGCCTACTGGGTGACCCGGCTTCCCGAGCCTCCCCGGCCCGAGCCGGTGGTGCCCGCCGTGGCCGTGGCGGAGGAAGCGGCCCGCCCGGGCCGCCGTCGCGATCCGCGCGCCGCGCTCCGCAACCGCCCCTTCGTGCTGATGACCTTCCTGAACGGCGTGCTGGGCACCCACCAGGTGCTGCTGATGACGGTGATCCCGCTCTGGCTGGTGGCCGAGACCGACGCGCCGAAGGTGGTGCTGGCCTGGCTGTACGGGACCAACACCGTGATGGCGGTGGCCCTGCAGGTGGCCGCAGCGCGGGGGGTCGCCACGGTGACCGACTCGCTGCGCGCCCAGCGCCGTGGCGCCCTCTGCTTCCTGGTCTCCTGCGGCATCATCGCCGTCACCCACGACACGGTCGGCTGGGCGACGATCGTGCTGATGTGGGTCGGCCACGTCACGGTGACCGGCGCCGAGCTGTACCAGTCGGCCGGGCAGTGGGGGCTGGTCGCCGAGCTCGCCGACCCGGATCGGCGCGGCGAGTACGAGGGCGTGGTGGGGCTCGGCTACAACCTGGGGTCGGTCTGGGCGCCGGCCGCGTACACCTACCTGGCCATGTCCTGGGGCGCCGTGGGGTGGGCGGTCATCGCCGCGGTCATCCTGACGGCGGCCGCGGC
>NZ_JBRIOU010000002.1:1201617-1207558 GCF_053474865.1 Streptomyces sp. CO7 | reverse complement strand
CCCTCCGTCCCCGCCGACGCCTCCGTCCCCGCCGACGCCTCCGTCCGGCCGCGACGGGACGCCGTCCCCGGGCCCGCGCGCCGGCCACCGCGGCCCTGACGCCCCGGGCCTTCGGCCCGGCGCCGCGGCAACGGGCCGTGTGTCAGAAGGCGATGCGGACCTTCAGCGCGGTGCGGTCGTCCATCGCCCGGTACCCCTCGGGCACGCCGTCGAGACCGACGGTGCGGTCGAAGACCAGGCCGGGGTCGATCGCGCCGGACAGGACGTCCGGCAGCAGCTCGGGGATGTAGGCACGGGCCGGGGCGACGCCGCCGGCCAGCGTGACGTTGCGGTTGAACATCTGGCTGATGTCGACGCCGGCGCTGCCGCCGTGCGGCACGCCGACGTAGCCGACCGCGCCGCCGTCCCGGGTGATCGAGAGCGCGGTGCGCATGGACTGCTCTGTGCCGACGGCCTCCAGCACGGCGTGCGCGCCCTGTCCGCCGGTCAGCTCCCTGACCGCCTCGATCGCGTCCTCGCCGCGCTCGGCGACCACGTCGGTGGCGCCGAAGGAGCGGGCGATCGCGGTGCGCGCCCCGTGGCGGCCCAGGGCGATGATCCGGTCGGCGCCGAGTCGCCGCGCGGCCAGCACGCCGCACAGGCCGACCGCGCCGTCGCCGACCACCGCGACCGTGGTGCCGGGGCGGACACCGGCCGACACGGCCGCGTGGTGGCCGGTGCTCATCACGTCGGAGAGGGCCAGCAGACCGGGCAGCAGCTTCTCCTCGCCGGCCGCCTCCTCGGGCAGCCCCACCAGGGTGCCGTCGGCGAACGGCACCCGCACCGCCTCGCCCTGGCCGCCGTCGGAGCCCACCTCGCCCCAGAAGCCGCCCTCGGGGCACGAGGTGTGCAGTCCCTCACGGCAGAAGTCGCAGGTGCCGTCCGACCAGACGAAGGGGGCGACCACGAAGTCGCCGGGGCGGAAGCCGCGCACCTCGGAGCCGACCGCCTCGACGATGCCCAGGAACTCGTGGCCGATCCGCTGGCCGGGGACCCGGGAGGCCACGCCGCGGTACGCCCACAGGTCGCTGCCGCAGATGCAGGCGTTCACCACCCGGACGACCGCGTCGGTGGGCTGCCGGACCACCGGGTCGGGCACCTCCTCGATCCGGATGTCGCGGGGGCTGTGGATCACGGTGGCACGCACGGAACTCTCCTGGCACTGCTCGGGGCCTGGCTGGAGCAGCCAAGGGTCGCCCACACGCTTGTTCTTGTCCAGCTACATTTCCTACACCCCTTGTTTAAGATGCACTAATGCTCGACGTGCGACGACTCACCCTCCTCCGCGACCTCGCCACCCATGGCACGGTGACCGCGGTGGCCGAATTCCACGGCGTCACGCCCTCCGCGGTCTCGCAGCAGCTGCGGCTGCTGGAGGACGAGGCCGGAACCCGCCTGCTGGAACGCACCAGCCGCTCCGTCCACCTCACCCCCGCCGGGCAGCAACTGGCCGACGACACCGAGCAGGTGCTCGCCGCTCTGGAACAGGCGCAGAGACGGCTGCAGGCCCGCACCGGGGAGCCGACCGGCCCGCTCCGCCTCGCCTGCTTCCCCAGCGCCCTCGCCCCCTTGGCGGCTCCTCTCGGCGAAGTGCTGGAGGACGCCTACCGGAACCTGGACCTGCACATCACCGAGGCCGAACCGGAGGTCGCCGTACGGCTGCTGCTCCAGCGCCGCGCCGACATCGCCCTGCTCTACCGCTACGCCAACCTCGCCACACCCCCGCACCCCGGGGTGGAAACCCGAACCCTGCGGACCGATCCGCTGGTCGCGATCCTGCGCGGCGACCACCCGGCCGCCGGCCTCGAGCGCCACCCGATCGACCTGCGGGAGCTGGCGGGCGCCCAGTGGATCACCGCCCCGCCGCGATCGGCCTGCGGGGAAGCCGTCCTCCAGGCCTGCCGGTCCGCCGGCTTCACCCCCCGGGTGCGGCACACCTGCACCGACTTCCACTCCATGATCGCCCTGGCCGCGAGCGGCGGTCACACCGCCCTCGTCCCGCGCATGGCCGCGGCCGATCTCCCGCCGTCGCTGACCGCACGGCCGGTCACCGACAGCACCCTCACCCGCACGATCGAGACCGCCGTCCGGCACGGCACGGCACACGAGGCCGGGATCGCCGCGGGCCTCGCCGCACTGCGCGCGATCGAGCCCGCGCCAGAACCCCTCACGGAACCCGCTTTGCATGACCATACGGGATGATGCATAATCTTCCTATGTCCAAGGTCCTCACCTCCCTCCCCGTCGGCGAACGCGTCGGCATCGCCTTCTCGGGCGGCCTCGACACCTCCGTCGCGGTCGCGTGGATGCGCGACAAGGGCGCCGTCCCGTGCACCTACACCGCCGACATCGGTCAGTACGACGAACCCGACATCGCCTCGGTGCCCGGCCGCGCCACGGCCTACGGCGCCGAGATCGCGCGTCTGGTCGACTGCCGTGCCGCACTCGTCGAGGAGGGCCTGGCCGCGCTCACCTGCGGCGCGTTCCACATCCGCTCCGGCGGGCGGGCGTACTTCAACACCACGCCACTGGGCCGCGCGGTCACCGGCACCCTGCTGGTGCGGGCCATGCTCGAGGACGACGTCCAGATCTGGGGCGACGGCTCGACGTACAAGGGCAACGACATCGAGCGGTTCTACCGCTACGGCCTGCTCGCCAACCCGAACCTGCGGATCTACAAGCCCTGGCTGGACGCGGACTTCGTGACCGAGCTCGGCGGCCGCAAGGAGATGTCGGAGTGGCTGGTCGCGCACGGCCTGCCGTACCGGGACAGCACGGAGAAGGCGTACTCCACCGACGCCAACATCTGGGGCGCCACGCACGAGGCGAAGACTCTCGAGCACCTCGACAACGGCATCGAGACGGTCGAGCCGATCATGGGCGTCAAGTTCTGGGACCCCACGATCGAGATCGCCGCCGAGGACGTCACCATCGGCTTCGAGCAGGGCCGCCCGGTGACGATCAACGGCAAGGACTTCGCGTCCGCCGTCGACCTGGTGATGGAGGCCAACGCCATCGGCGGCCGCCACGGCCTGGGCATGTCCGACCAGATCGAGAACCGGATCATCGAGGCCAAGAGCCGGGGCATCTACGAGGCCCCGGGCATGGCCCTGCTGCACGCGGCCTACGAGCGCCTGGTCAACGCGATCCACAACGAGGACACCCTCGCCCAGTACCACAGCGAGGGCCGTCGTCTGGGCCGCCTGATGTACGAGGGCCGCTGGCTGGACCCGCAGGCGCTGATGATCCGCGAGTCGCTGCAGCGCTGGGTCGGCGCGGCGGTCACCGGCGAGGTCACCCTGCGCCTGCGCCGGGGCGAGGACTACTCGGTCCTCGACACCACGGGCCCGGCGTTCAGCTACCACCCGGACAAGCTCTCCATGGAGCGCACCGAGGACTCGGCGTTCGGCCCGGTGGACCGCATCGGCCAGCTGACCATGCGCAACCTGGACATCGCCGACTCCCGCTCCAAGCTGGAGCAGTACGCCGGCCTCGGCCTGCTCGGCACCGGCGCGAGCCCGGTGCTGGGCGCGGCCCAGGTCACCGGCCTGATCGGCACCATGCCCGAGGGCGGCGCGGAGGCCATCGCCTCCCGCGGCGAGGTCAGCGAGGACGACGAGCTGCTCGACCGCGCGGCCATGGAGGCCGGCACCGACTGACCCGTCGCGGACGCACGCACGACGCGAGAGGCCGGCCCGGAGCACTCCGGGCCGGCCTCTCGCGTCGGCTCACTTCCGGTTGTAGAGCCGCATCGTCACCGGCCCGAAGACCAGCAGGAGCAGCCCCGCCCAGCCGAGGGTCCAGACGATCTCCATGCCGGGCCACCTCCCGGCCATCAGTCCGCGGACCGCCGAGGCCAGATGGGTGATCGGGTTGTTGTTGACGAAGGCCTGGAGCCAGCCCGGCATGGTGCGCGGGTCGACGAAGACGTTGGAGAGGAAGGTCAGCGGGAAGATCACCATCATGGCGACCCCCATCACCGACTTCTCCGTGCGCAGCAGCAGACCGAACATGGTCCAGATCCAGGAGAAGGCGAAGGAGAACACCAGGAGGAGCAGTACGCCCGCCAGCACGCCCTGCACCCCTCCGGCAGGGCGGTAGCCGAGGACCAGGCCGAGGGCGAGCATGACCGCCGAGGCGATGGTGTAGCGCAGGGCGTCGCCCAGCAGGTAGCCGACCATGATGGACGGCCGCCACAGCGAGAGCGTGCGGAAGCGGTCGAAGACGCCCTTGTCGATGTCGGTGTTGACCGAGACGCCGGTGTACATGGTGATCATCACGACCGACATCACCAGGATCCCGGGCAGCACGAACTGGATGTAGTCGTCCGGCGAACCCGCCAGCGCGCCTCCGAAGAGGTACGTGAACATCAGCAGGTTCATGATCGGGAACGCCGTGACGTCGAAGAGCTGGTCCGGCACGTGCTTGATCTTCAGGACGGCCCGCCATCCGAAGGCGAGCGAGGCGGTGAGGGCGCTGGGCCGGGGCGGCCGCTCGGCCTGGACGAGCACGGAGGCGACGGACTCGGGGCTCAGCGGGCGCAGCTCGCCGGCCCCGCCGGTGGCGGTGTCCGGGCGGGTGTCGGTGGTCATGCCGTCTTCTCCATGCCGGTCGTGCGGAGGGTGTCGTCGCCCGGCGTGGTCGGGTCGCCCGGCGCTCCGGGGTCGTCCGTGCCGTGCCCGGTGAGCGCGAGGAAGACCTCGTCCAGACTGGGCTGGCCGAGGGCGAAGTTGTCCACGGTGATGCCGAGCCGGGCCAGCTCCGCCAGCGCTCCGGCGGCCTGTTCGGCGGCCGTGGAGGTGCTGGACGCGCCGATCCGGGCGGTGAGCGCGACGGGGTCGTGCTCGAACTGGACCTGTGCGTCCAGGGCGCGGCGCAGGACCTCGGCGGCCTCGGGGCGCTGCCCGGGATCGCGCAGCCGCAGCAGGACGGAGCCCGCGCCCACCGATGCCTTCAGCTCCCCCTTGGCGCCTTCGGCGATCACCTTTCCGCGGTCGATCACGGCGATGCGGGAGGCGAGCTGGTCGGCCTCGTCCAGGTACTGGGTGGTGAGCAGCACGGTGGTGCCCCGGGTGACCACGGCGCGCACGATGTCCCAGACCTGGTTGCGGCTGCGCGGGTCGAGGCCGGTGGTGGGCTCGTCGAGGAAGAGCAGGTCGGGCGTGTTGAGGAGGGACGCCGCGATGTCGATGCGGCGGCGCATGCCGCCGGAGTACTGCTTGACCTGCTTTCCGGCCGCCTCGGCCAGTCCGAAGGCGTCCAGCAGCTGGGCCGCCCGTTCCCGGGCGGCCCGCCGGCCGTGACCGAGGAGGCGGCCGAGCAGGAGGAGGTTCTCCGTGCCGGTCAGGTCCTCGTCCACGGAGGCGTACTGGCCGGTGAGGCTGACCCGGCTGCGGACCCGGTCGGCGTCCCGGACGACGTCGTGCCCGAAGACGCGTGCCTGGCCCGCGTCGGGGCGCAGGAGGGTGGCGAGCATCTTGACCACGGTGGTCTTGCCCGCGCCGTTCGGGCCGAGCACCCCGTAGACCGTGCCGGTGGGGACGGTCAGGTCGACCCCGTCGACGGCGCGCGTCGCGCCGAACGTCTTCACCAGGCCGGCCGTCTCCACGGCCGGGGCGGCTGTCGGGTGGGTCATGAGGACCTTCCTCTCGGTGGTGGGCCGCGGCCTCGGGCGGTCGGGGCGCGCGCACCAGTGATGACTTCCGCGGGAGCGGGGACTCATCGGTCGGCGCGGCCTGCGTCACCCTTCCGAGGATGCGCGACAGACGTGGAGACCGGCGGGTCGGACGGCTTCCCGGTGCTCTCCGCCCCGTCCTTCCGGCTGGTCGGGCAGGGCAGTTTCGTCGCCGTCGCGGCCGGGACGCTGATGCCGGGGCTGTCGTTGGTGTGCCTGCTGGGCACC
>NZ_JBRIOU010000002.1:1200496-1201517 GCF_053474865.1 Streptomyces sp. CO7 | reverse complement strand
CTTCCGGCCCCGCCCGCGCGGACCGCGGGGCTCACGCCGCGGCTCCGTGGTCCCGCGACGGTGCCGGCTCCGGCAGCCCACCGGCCCGGTGGCTCCGTGACGGCCGAGGCTCAGCCGTCGCGGAGCCATGGGCGCAGTTTCTCCGGGTTGCGGACCACCCACACACGGGTGACACGGCCGCCGGAGACGTCGAACGAGGCGACGGTCTCGACGACCCCGGCCCGCCGGGCCACCAGGCCGGGCAGACCGCCGACGGACCGCTCGACGAGCTCGAGCCCCGGGGCCCGGTCGGCGATCGCCGCCATGTACCGGGCGATGCGCGCGCCGCCCTCCACCGGGTGCGGCACGGTGCCGACCAGGCCGCCACCGTCCGCGGTCATCACGGCGGCCGGGTCGAGCAGGGCGATCAGCGCCTCGATGTCCTTGCTCTCCCACGCCTCCTTGACGCGCCGCACCACGTCCGCCCTGCCGCCCGTCTCCGGAGCGTCCCCGCCGCCCAGCCGCCGCCGGGCGGACGAGGCCAGCTGCTTGCAGGCGGCCGGGGTCCGGCCGAGCACTCCGGCGACCTCGGCGAACGGGTACCGGAAGACGTCGTGCAGGACGAACGCCACCCGCTCGGCCGGCGTCATCGCCTCCAGCACGACCAGGAAGGCCATGGACACCGACTCGTCCAGGACGATCTGGTCGGCGGGATCAGCGGGGAAGGGTGCACCGGCGCCGCCCGCCCGCTCCCACTCGGTCCGGTCGGGCAGCGGCTCGGGCAGCCACGCGCCGACGTAGCGCTCACGGCGGGCCCGCGCGGAGCCGAGCAGGTCCAGACAGATCCGGCCCGTCACCGTCGTCAGCCACGCGCCGGGGACGCGGATCTCCTGCCGCCTGCCCGGCGGCAGCGCGAACCAGCGCGCGTACGCCTCCTGCACCGCGTCCTCGGCCTCGGCCACCGAACCGAGCAGCCGGTAGGCGACGTTGATCAGTCCGCGCCGCTCGCCGGTCACCCCGTCCGTCTCCGCCCCCGCTGTCC
>NZ_JBRIOU010000002.1:1191389-1200396 GCF_053474865.1 Streptomyces sp. CO7 | reverse complement strand
CCCTTACCTTTCGCAGGCCCGTGTCGTCGAGCTGTCGAGACCATATCGACGCGCTGCCCGAGGGCGGAAAAGGGGACTGTGACATGGCCACTGAGGTGACGGCGACCGCGGGGCGCGGCTCCTCGTTCCTGCGGATCGCGATAGCGCTGCAGACGGCGACGATCTTCCTGCAGGCGGTGTCCGCCGGGCTGCTGCTGACCGAGCCGTACGGGGAGACGCTGCACGGCGTGGGGGCGCGGGTGATGTACGGGGCGTCGATGCTGTACCTGCTCGCGGCGGTGCTGGCGTGGAAGCCGGGGGGCGGTCCGCTCCGCCCGGTGTGGCACGCGACGGGCTTCCTGGTCCTCGCCTCGGTCCAGGTGGTGCTCGGCGTCGCCCACGTGCCGTCCGTCCATCTCCCCCTGGGCGTCGCCATGTTCGGCCTGAGTGTGCTGGCGCTCGTCCGGCGCTGACCCGGCGTCTTCGGCATACTCGGCCAGGACCGGGCCGGCTACGGCTCCGGCGTCGTGGCCGAGCGAGTACGAGCACTGGGAGACCCGGATGTCGCTGATCCTGCCCGACTTCTCCTCGTCCGTGGTGGTCCGCGCGGCGGACGCCGAGGTCACCGGCCGCCTGCCCACGGCCATCGCGCTGCTGGCCGACAGCAGCGCGACCGGCGGAGCGCTGTCCGTCGTGCGCGCCACCCTGACCGGCGGGGCCGACGGCGCCCGGCCGCACCGTCACGACAACTCGGCGGAGATGTTCTTCATGGTGTCCGGGACGGCCCGGCTGCTGTCCGGCGACGAGGTGGTCACCGCCGGGCCCGGCGACCTCGTGGTCGTCCCGCCCGGCATGCCGCACGCCTTCGCCGCGCCGCCGGGGCACGACGCGGACATCCTCGTCGTCATCACGCCCGGGGTGGAACGCTTCGACTACTTCCGCCATCTGCAGCGCATCGCCGTCGGCGAGGCTCCCCCGGAGAGCCTGCTCGACGTCCAGGAGCGCTACGACACCCATTTCCTGCGCAGCAGGGCCTGGGAGGAGGAGCGGGCCGACGCCCGGAAGCGGGAACGCTGAGGCGGCGGGAGGAGGACCGGGAGGCGGATCCGATACCCCGTGGCGTCCGGGCGCCGTGGCCGTCCACACTGCGCCCCATGACGTTCCTGCACACCAATCCACTTTTCGGCAGGCTCGACGGCGCGGAGCGGATCCTCGTCGCGGGCGCGGGCGGCGGCTTCGACGTCTACGCGGGGCTGCCCGTCGCGCTGTCCCTCCAGCACCAGGGCAAGGAGGTGCATCTCGCGAACCTCTCGTTCACCGAGCTCACCGCGCTGCCCGCCGACGACTGGGTGGCCGAGAACCTGGCCGCGGTCACTCCGGACTGCGTCCTGCCGGGCGACTACTTTCCCGAGCGGACGCTGGCCCGCTGGCTGGACCTGCACCGCCGTCCGTCCACGGTGTACGCCTTCCCCAGGACGGGGGTGCGCCCGCTGCGGGACGCCTACCGGGCGCTGATCGACCGGCACGACATCGACGCGGTGGTGCTGGTCGACGGCGGCACCGACATCCTGATGCGCGGCGACGAGGCCGGACTGGGCACCCCGGAGGAGGACATGGCCTCCGTGGCGGCGCTCGCCGCGCTGGAGGAGGTGCCCGTGCGGCTGGTGGTCTCGGTCGGCTTCGGCGTGGACGCGTACCACGGCGTCAACCACGTGCAGGTGCTGGAGAACATCGCGGCGCTGGAGCGCGACGGCGGGTACCTGGGCGCGTTCTCGATCCCGCGCGCGTCCCGGGAGGGCGCCCTCTACCTCGACGCGGTGGAGCACGCCCGGCGGCACACGCCGGACCACCCGAGCATCGTCAACGGGTCGATCGCCGCCGCGGTGCGCGGGGACTTCGGTGACGTCCGGTTCACCGAGCGGACCAAGGGCAGCGAGCTCTTCGTGAACCCGCTGATGTCCCTGTGCTTCGTCGTCGATCTGCCCGCCCTGGCGGCCCGGTGCCTGTACCTGGACCGCATCGAGGAGACCCATCTGATGCGGCAGGTCCACTCACGCATCGCGGAGTTCCGGGACACGGTGATCGCGCGGCCGCCCCGCCGCTTCCCGCACTGAGGGGTCACCCGGTCCCGCGAAAAAGGCGCCGCCGGCCGGGTCCGTTCGGCCACGCGCTGGAAAGCCTCCCTGTGTTCTTTCCGCCACCCGCCCTCCGAAAGGGACCGCATGCAGCCCGACGACTCCTTACTCGTCCTGGATCCCACCGGCTCGGACGCGCACGCCGAACACCGGGCGCTGCACGCCCGGGGCCCGGCCACACCCGTCGACGTCCTCGGCGTGCGGGCCTGGTCGGTCTCCGACCCCCACCTGCTGAAGAGGCTTCTGGTGGGCAAGGACCTCTCCAAGGACGCCCGCGCCCACTGGCCCGACTTCGCCGCTGTCACGCCGACCTGGCCGCTGGCCCTGTGGGTCTCGGTGCGGAACATGTTCACGGCCTACGGCGGCGATCACCGGCGCCTGCGCCGGCTGGTCTCCTCCGCCTTCGGCGCCCGGCCCGTCGGCGCGCTCGCCCCGACCGTGGAGCACCTCGTCACGCGTCTGCTGGACGACGTCGCGGACAGCGGTGACGAGGTCGTCGACCTGCGGGAGAAGCTGGCCTTCCCGCTGCCGATCGCGGTGATCGCCCAGCTCATGGGCGTCCCCGAGGATCAGCGTGCCGGTTTCCGCAGCCTCGTCGACGGCGTGTTCACCACCACGCTCAGCCGCGAGGAGGCCACCGCGAACGCCGTCTCGCTCTACCAGGCGCTCGACGAGCTGATCGCGAGGAAGCGCGTCGCACCGGCCGACGACATGACCTCCTTCCTGATCGCCGCCCGCGACGAGGAGGGCGACGACCGCGGCCTCAGCGACGTGGAACTGCGCGACACGCTCCTGCTGATGATCAGCGCCGGGTACGAGACCACCGGCAACGCCGTCGACCGGGCGGTCACCCTGCTGCTCACCCACCCCGACCAGCTGGCCCACGTCCGTGAGGGCCACGTCGGCTGGGCGGACGTGGTCGAGGAGTCCCTGCGTCTCGAGCCGGCGGTGAAGCACCTGCCGCTCCGTTACGCCGTCGTCGACGTCCCCCTCCCCGACGGGCGGGTGATCCCCAAGGGGGACCCGGTCCTCGCCTCCTACGCCGCTGCCAACCGGCACCCCTCCTGGCATCCCGATCCGGACGCGTTCGACGTCACCCGGACCGCCAAGGAGCACCTGGCCTTCGGTCACGGCGTGCACTTCTGCCTGGGCGCTCCCCTGGCCCGGCTGGAGGTCGCCACCGCGCTGAGGCTGTTGTTCGCACGGTTCCCGGACATGACGCTGGCCGTCCCGGAGGAGGAGCTGCGTCCGGTGCCCTCCCTCATCAGCAACGGGCACGAGCGCCTGCCCGTACTCCTGCACGGCCCGGGGTAGAGGCACCGGGCCGGCCGGGAAGACCCACGCGGCGCGGGTCGACGCCCGTGCCGCGTGCGGCTTCAGCGCGGGGCCGTCCCGGTGGTGGCCGGTCCCGGTCCCGGCCGGAGGTCGCACCGGGCGGGTGGACGGGCGCCGTCCGTGCCTCGGAGCGTCACCGGCACGCTGCCCGCGGCGCTCTGCGCGTACGCCGCCGTGCAGACGAGCTGCCGTTCCGCGCGTGCGGTGAGATCGTCGACGGACGCCGACAGGCCGAGCTCCAGGCTGCCGTCGGACACCGTGACGGTCGTGAGGGTCCTCGGTCCGGGCAGCGACGGGTCGTTGCCCAGGCCCGCGCCGCTCTCCGGCGGGGCCGGCCCGCTCAGCAGCGCGGCGACCGTGTCCTCGACGGAGGGTGGCGCGACCTCCGCGGCGCCGTCCGGCATCTGCTGCCCCGCTGCGTACGCGTCGTCGCCATCGGGTGCACCGTCGTCGACGATCCGGGGCGAGGGGACCAGCTGACCGTCCGGGGACAGGAAGAAGAGAAGCATCCTGACCTGACGAGCGGGAAGCACGTCGATCGTCGCGCCGCCGCCCGCCTCGATGACGTCCGTCTCCTGGATGCCGCACGCGGTGAGCGGGAGCAGCGCCGCGAGCGCGGCGGCCGCGCGCAGGCGCGCCCTCATGCCGTGGCCCCCTTCGTGCCGCCGGGCGCCCGACCCGCTCGCGCCGTCGCCCCGCCCGCGCCAGGCGCCTGCCCGCCGTCGTCCGCGCCGGATCCGGACGCGCCGGATCCGTCCGTGCCGGCGGGCCCGCCGAGCGGGATCTCCACCGTGAGGACGGCGCCACCGGCCGGTCCGTTCCCGGCGCGCACCGTCCCGCCGTGCAGCCGGGCGTTCTCCTGCGTGATCGCGAGACCGAGGCCGCTGCCCGCCGACCGGGTACGGGCCGCCTCGGCCTTGTAGAACCGGTCGAAGATGTGCGGCAGCACGTCCGGCCGGATGCCGGGCCCGCTGTCGGCGACCTCGACGACCAGCATGTCCGCCCCGTCGGCGGCCCTCCGGGTGTCCAGGCGCACGGTGACCGGTTCGGAGCCGTGCCGCAGGGCGTTGCCGACGAGGTTGGCGACCACCACGTCGAACCGGCGCGGGTCCAGACGGGCCCGGATCCCCTCGGGCAGTTCGGTGCGCACGCGGTCGGCCCAGTGCCGGTGCAGGAGGGTTCTGCGGATCGTCTCCCCGGCGTCGACCTCGTCGGCGTTCAGCTCGGCCGCGCGGGCGTCGAAGCGGGAGATCTCCATCAGATCCTCCACCAGTACGGCCAGCTTGCCCGTCTCCGCGCTGACCAGCCGTACGGCCCGGGCGGTGTCCGGGTCGAGGCCTTCCGCGTCCTCGTCGAGAACCTCGGTGACGGCGAGCATCCCGGCGAGCGGGGTGCGCAGTTCGTGCGAGACGTCGGAGGCGAAACGGCGGGCGCGCGCCTCGGCCTGTCGCAGTTCGTCGACCGACCTCTCCAGTTCTGCCGCCGACTCGTTGAAGGTGCGCGCCAGATCCGCCAGTTCGTCCCTCCCGGAGACCTTGATCCGCGCGTCGAGCCGCCCGCTGCCCATCGAGCGGGCGGCTTCGCGCAGCTCCCGGACCGGGCGCAGCACTCCGCGCGCGGCGATCAGCGCGGGGACGAGGGCGATGACGAGACCGGGCAGGGCGCCGTCACGGGCGGCGCCGACCAGTGCCTCGACACCGGCCTGCTCGTCGTGCATCGGCATCACGGCGAAGAGGACCAGCCCGGTCGGCATGCTCCCGCCCGCGCCGGTCCTCGTCAGGACGGGAACGGCGATCGTGAGGTAGGGGACACCGCCCTTGACCACCCTCTCGAAGCTGCTGTGCGACGTCGTCAGGGCGGCGCGGCGCAGGCCGGAGGTGATGACGGAGGAGGTGGGACGGGTGCTGGAGGAGACCCGCAGCGAGCCGTACTCGGCGAACACGATCCATGGGTGCGGCTTCGCCTTGCTCGCGATGACGTACAGCTGTTCGCGCAGCGTCTCCGGATCGACGGGCAGCGCGGGCGCGAGCGTTCCCACCTGTTCGCGGAAGGAGGCGACCGCGGTGTCCTGGGCGCTGACGAGGACGGCGTTGCGCGCCTCGCGGTAGGTGAGGGCGGCGGTCGTCCCCGCGCTGACGGCGGCGACCAGCAGGAACGCCAGGACGAGCCGGGTGCGCAGTCCGAAGCGGGCGATCCGGCGCAGGCGCGTGCGAGCGGCGGTCACAGGGGTCCGAAGCGGTAGCCGAAGCCCCGAAGGGTCTGTATGTAGCGAGGGCTGCCGGGGGTGTCCTCGATCTTGTTGCGCAGCCTGCGGACGCACGCGTCGACGAGGCGGGCGTCGCCGTGGTAGCTGTGCTCCCAGACGTGCTCGAGCAGTTGCTGGCGGCTGAACACCTGCTCCGGCGCGGCGGTGAGGTGGAGCAGCAGCTTCATCTCGGAGGGGGCGAGTGCGAGACGTGCCCCGGACTTGGCCACGGTGAGGCCGGCCCGGTCCACGGCGAGGTCTCCGTGGAACTCGACGGCCGGCCGGCCGCTGCCCGGGGGGTCGATCCTGCGCAGCACGGCCCGGATGCGGGCGTCGATCACCTCGGTGCGGGCCGGTTTGACGATGTAGTCGTCGGCGCCGGCCTCGAGGCCGACGACGACGTCGAAGTCGTCGCCGCGGGCGGTGAGCACGATGATGGGCAGCTGGCTGTCCTCCCGTACCCGGTGGCATACCTGGACCCCGTTCATGCCGGGCAGCATCAGGTCCAGCAGGAGCAGGTCGGGCCGGAACTCACGCAGTGCGGCCAGGCCGGCCTCCCCGGTGGCGGCCGTGCGGACCTCGTGGCCGCGGCGGCGCAGGCCCAGTTCGACGCCCTCCCGCACGGAGGGGTCGTCTTCGATCAGCAGCACGCGGGGCATGTGCGGGGTATCCCTGACAGTCGGAGGCGGGCGGGTTCTGGAAGCTTCACGTCCGCCGGGGGTTCCACGGTTCCCGTGACCTGTCACCGGCGCGCCAGGCAGGCCTGGAAGGCGCGGTACAGCGCGTGGTTGGCCGCGCCGTCCGTCGGTCTGTCCCACTCCCCCAGAGTTTCGACGACCTCGCCGCCGGTGCCGAGCTTCCAGCGCAGGAGCCCGTACGGACGGTCGTCGGGGTCGAGGGTGGGGGGTACCCCGCGCATGTCGTAGACGTCGGCTCCCTGGGCGTGGGCATCGAGCAGCATGCGCCACTGCAGCAGGTTGGAGGGCCGGACCTCGCGGCGGTGGTCGGCGGAGGCGCCGGTCTGGTACCAGACCCGACGGCCGACGCGGATCATGGTGTGGGCGGCGAGGACCTCGCCTTCGTGCCGCGCCAGGTAGAGCCGCATGCGGCCCGGCTCCTCACCGTTGAGGGCCGCGTACTGCCGCTCGTAGTACCGCAGGGACCGCCCCAGGCGGAACCCGTCGCGCTCCTCGGTGATACGCAGCAACCGGTGGAACTCCGGCAGGTCGGCGGCGCTGCCGACGACCACCTCGACGCCCGACTTCCGCGCCCGGCGGACGTTGCGCCGCCACTCCTGGTTGAGTGAGGACCACAGGTCGTCCCGGGTGCGCCCGGCGAGCGGTATGCGGAAGACGTGGCGCGGCTGCGCGTCCCCGTCGTCCTCGCCGCCGCACCGGTTCCAGCCGCGGGCCCGCAGCCGCTCGGCGACGGCGGTGCCCAGCGGGTCCACCTCGCTCGCGAGCACGTCGGAGAGCCTGCGGCCCGGCCCGGTCGCCGACTTGAGACGCTCCGCGCTCCAGCGACGGTACGCGGGCGAGGGACCGATCCGCACCGCGAACGCCCCCGCCGCGCGCAGGTGCCTCAGCAGCGGTCCGAGCCAGCCGTCGATGCCCGGGTCGGCCCAGTCGGCGACCGGCCCTTCAGGGAGGTAGGCGAAGTACTTGCGCGTGCCCGGCAGTTGACGCAGCAGGACCAGCGCGACCCCGTTGAGCCGGCCGGCCGCCGGATCGGGGCCCCAGCCGACCGTCCGGGCACGCCAGCCGTCCTTGACCTGCGCCCAGGACGGGCACTGCAGGAAGCCGGCGCCCAGTTCCGAGCCGGCGTCGGAGGAGAGGAACGAGC
This sequence comes from Streptomyces sp. CO7, assembly GCF_053474865.1. NCBI lineage: Bacteria > Bacillati > Actinomycetota > Actinomycetes > Kitasatosporales > Streptomycetaceae > Streptomyces > Streptomyces sp. CO7. The sequence continues at coordinate 1,192,860 of NZ_JBRIOU010000002.1, read as the reverse complement.
GGTAGGTCTCGGCGGTGATGGGCCGCAGCGGGGTTTCCTGGCCGCGGGCGGCCGTCATGAGTGACGCTGACACGGCGTGAGCCTTTCTGTGGGATGCGGAGGATGCTCACAGCCGCCCGTGACCGCCGCGCGCGGTGAATGTGACCGGACCATGACCGTTGCTCCGCAATCGCCGTCACATGGCCCGCACCCCCGCTCACCTGCGTGTCCTCGGCCCTACAGTCGCCGTGACCCACCCGAACCACCATGGACGGAGGCTCCGTTGAGCCAGATACGTGTGCGCATCGCGGCGGTGGCGGTGCTGTTGGCGCCGCTCGCCGCCTGCTCCGCCGGAGCGGGGCCGAGCAGGACGGCGGAGGACGCGAAGAACGGCGGCACCCGGGCCGCGGAGGACCGTCCGGCGGCGGTGACGGTGACGCCGAAGGGCGACGGTGTACGGCCCGGCGGCACGGTGCGGGTCACCTCGGCGGGCGGCACGCTCACCTCGGTCAGGGTGACCGACGACGAGGGCCGCGAACTCGTCGGTGAGATCACCGTCGACGGCACGCGGTGGGCCTCGGAGCGCAAGGCCGTCCCCGGCACCTCGTACACGGTCACCGCCGTGACCAGGACGAAGGCCGGCACGACGAGGACCACCACGTCCGGGTTCGCCACGGCCGGGGCCGACAAGGTCAACAAGGTGGACTGGCGGCCCGGCGCGGACACCACCGTCGGCATCGCCCAGCCGGTCTCCCTCGTCTTCGACAACCCGGTCACCGACAAGGCCGCCGTCGAGCGGCAGTTGAGGCTCACCACCTCGAACGGCACCGACGGCTCCTGGGCCTGGCTGGAGGACCACTCCGGACGCGACCGGATCGACTGGCGCCCCAGGCGGTACTGGGAGCCCGGCACGAAGGTCACTCTCGAGGCCGAACTGAGCATCACCGACTCCGGGGAGGGCGGCTGGTTCGTCCGGTACTACACCACCCGCTTCACCGTCGGGACGGGCCAGGTCGTCAAGGTCGACCTCGACAGCAAGCAGCTCACCCTGGAGCGGGACGGGAAGGCGGTCCGCACGATCCCGGTCTCCGGCGGGACCCCGGGCGGCGACAAGCGCTCCTGGCGCGGCACCGCGGTGCTGATGGCGAAGGAGGGCACGATCAACATGAACTCCGAGACGGTCGGGCTCGCCGACGCCTACGACAAGATGGTCGACAAGTCGATGCGGCTGACCTGGTCCGGTATGTACGCCCATGCCGCGCCGTGGAACGACAGGTGGTTCGGCAGGGCGAACATGAGCTCCGGCTGCATCGGCATGAGCGACGCGAACGCCGCCTGGTTCTACGACCAGGTCCGTCCGGGTGACCCGTTCGAGATCAAGGGCAAGGACACCAAGGGCGTCGTCGCACCGGGCAACGGCTTCGGCGCGTGGAACGTGCCGTGGGACGAGTGGCGGGCCCGCAGCGCGCTGCGCTGACCCGCCCCCCGGCCC
>NZ_JBRIOU010000002.1:1189545-1191289 GCF_053474865.1 Streptomyces sp. CO7 | reverse complement strand
GCCGGGCGGGGGGAGGGGGGGGGGGCGCGGGGCGCGGTGCGGGGACCCGCCGCTCGGCCTCGCCACGGCCGGCGGGCTCTCCGCGCCGCGGTGCGCCCTACGCCAGTGACTCCTCCTGCGACGGCGGAGTCGCGTGCGTGGCCAGGACGCCGTCGGCGGCCCGGATGACGCCCTCCCATGCGGACAGACCGTCCAGCCGCCGCCCCCCGGCCTCCGCTGCCGCGCGCAGGGCGAAGCTGCCCAGCGGGAGCCGTCGGGGCGGGTCCGCGCTGTCCACCAGGGCGAGGACGGCGGGCACCGTCGCTTCGGGAGGCGGCAGGGTCTCCGGGGTCAGGGTCGGATCGAGCAGGTCGTGGAGGGGGTCGTAGGCGGGGAGCCGGGCGGAGCGCGGCGCGGCGGAGAACCAGTCGGTCGCGTATCCGCCCGGTTCGAGCACGGTGACCTTGATGCCGAACGGCGCGACCTCGTCGGCCAGCGCTTCCGACATGCCCTCCACGGCCCACTTCGTGGCGCAGTACAGGCCCATGCCCGGGTACGCCTCGATCCCGCCGCTGCTCGACACCTGGATCAGGTGGCCGCCTCCCTGACCGCGCAGCAGCGGGAGCGCGGCCTGGGTGACGGACAGGGTGCCGAGGATGTTGGCTTCGACGACGGCTCGGGCCTCGTGCTCCGTGACCTCCTCCACGCAGCCGATGAGGCCGACACCCGCGTTGTTGACGACGACGTCGAGGCGTCCGAAGTGGGTGTGGGCGTGTTGGACGGCGGCGAACACCGCGGCCCGGTCGGTGATGTCCAGCGGGATGGGGAGCACGGCGTCGCCGCTCTCCTCCGCGAACGCCCGCAGTGCCGCTTCGCTCCGGGCGGCCACGGCGACCCGGTCGCCGCGGGCCACCGCGGCCTGCGCCCAGCAACGTCCGAATCCGCGTGACGCCCCGGTGATGAACCAGACCTTGCCCACGTGTCCTCCGCAGAGTGATCGTCCGGTCGACCTGTTCGTCAGCGTGGCAGACGTGCCCGCCGGTCGTCCAGGCCGCCTCGGCCGGTGACCTGCGCGGACCCTTGCGGCTCCAGACCCTCACGTCCCGCACGTCACACCTCGCTACCTAAACCCTTTAGTTTTCTGCATAATGGATGTCGCCAGTCGTGGCCGACGTACAGGAGGAGCCGGGGATGGGACGTGCCGGAGTGACCCCGCAGCGCCTGACCGAGGCCGGTGCGGAGCTCGCCGACGAGGTGGGGTTCGACCAGGTCACCGTCTCGGAGCTCGCCCGTCGTTTCGGCGTGAAGGTCGCCAGTCTCTACTCGCACGTCAGGAGCTCGCACGATCTGAAGACCCGCATCGCCCTGCTCGCCCTGGAGGAGATGGCCGACGGGGCGGCCGAGGCGCTCGCCGGCCGTTCCGGCAGGGAGGCCCTGGCCGCCTTCGCGGACTCCCACCGCACCTACGCCCGCGCCCACCCCGGCCGCTACGCGGCCGCCCGGTACCGGCTGGACCCGGAGACCGCGGCGGCGAGCGCCGGGGTGCGCCACGCGCGGATGATGCGGGCCGTCCTGCGCGGCTACGACCTGGCGGAGCCGGACCAGACCCACGCCGTGCGAATGCTCGGCGGGGTCTTCCACGGCTACGTCGAGCTGGAGCTCGGCGGCGGCTTCGCGCACACCCCCGTCGACCCGGAGGAGTCGTGGAGCTGGATCGTCGACTCCCTCGACGCCCTCCTGCGCACCCGCCCCGCGTCCCCGGCCC
>NZ_JBRIOU010000002.1:1180990-1189445 GCF_053474865.1 Streptomyces sp. CO7 | reverse complement strand
CCCCCACCACCACGGCCCCCGCCACGGTCACCACTGCGGTCACCGCCGAGCTGCTGCGTGGCGCCCTGGATGTGGAGCGCACCGGGCACGGCCTGCTGCCGCACCGGCTGCCGGCCCGCGCGCGGCGGCAGATACCCGACGACAATCTGGCGCAGGCCGAGGCCCAGCCCTCGGGCGTGCGGCTGGCCTTCCGTACCCGGGCGACCCGGGTGGAGCTGGACGCCCTGCCCACCCGGCGCGCCTACCGGGGCGCGCCGGCACCGGCGGACGGGTCCTACGACCTGCTGGTCGACGGCGTCCTCGCCGGCCGGAGCGTGGTCCCGGGCGGCCGGGTGCGCACCGTGGACCTCACCGACGGGTCCGTCGAGATGCGTGAGGGCGCCCCGGGCACCGCGGTCTTCGACGGCCTGCCGGCGCGGGACAAGGACGTCGAGATCTGGCTGCCGCACAACGAGGTCACCGAGCTGATCGCCCTGCGCACCGACGCCCCGGTGGAGCCGGCCCCCGACAGCGGCCGCCGTGTGTGGCTGCACCACGGCAGCTCCATCAGCCACGGCTCCCACGCGACGCACCCGACGGAGATCTGGCCGGCCCTGGCCGCCGCGGCGGGCGGCGTGGAGCTGGTGAACCTCGGCTTCGGCGGCGGTGCCATGCTGGACCCGTTCACCGCGCGCGCGATGCGGGACACCCCGGCGGACCTGATCAGCGTCAAGGTCGGCATCAACATCGTCAACGCGGACGCCATGCGGCTGCGGGCCTTCGGCCCCGCGGTGCACGGATTCCTGGACACCGTCCGCGAGGGGCACCCCGACACCCCGCTGCTGGTCGTGTCGCCGATCCTGTGCCCCACGCACGAGGACACCCCCGGCCCGCTGATGCCGGACTTCGCCGACGGGTCGGTGCGGTTCAGGGCCACCGGCGACCCGGCCGAGGTGCCGGCCGGCCGGCTGACGCTGACCATGATCCGTGAGGTCCTGGCACGGATCGTGAAGGAGCGCGCGGCGGAGGACGAGAACCTGCACCTGCTCGACGGCCTCGCGCTGTTCGGCGAGCAGGAGCAGGCCGAGCTCCCTCTCCCGGACGGCATCCACCCCTCCCCCGAGGGGCACCGCCGCATCGCCGAGAACTTCGCCCGTCAGGCCTTCGGCCCCGACGGACCCTTCGCCGGCTGACGGATGTTCTACGAGGACCTGAGCCCGTACACCTACCTGACGGACGCGAGCGGGAGACCGGACGAGGACGTCTTCCAGGACGTCACCGACGGCATGCGGTTCGTTCGCCTACGCCCGGCCTACCGGCGGCTCAACGTCGGCCGGCTGGACGGGAGCCGGCCCTGGCCCGCCGGGCCGGTCCCCGGCGCCTTCGGCCGTCGGCTGCGGGCGGTCGTCGAGGCGCAGGGCGTCAACCAGATGACGGGGCTCCATGAGTGCGACCTCTGCCCGGAGCCGCTTCCCGGCTCGGAGCCCTGGTACGTCCCCGGGCCAGGGCACCTGCACCCGGGCCAGGGGACCTGCACCCGGGCCAGGGGACCGGCGAGATCCGTGTCCCCGGCCCTCCGGGGGTCGTCTTCGCGGCTCCGCGGCTCGTCGGCCATTACGTCACCGGCCACGGCTACCGGCCCCCGCGGCCGTTCGTCGACGCGGTCCTCGCCTTCGACCCGTACGGATCCTGGGAGGCGCGATTCCCCGGGGTCAGGTTTCCCTGGATCCCGGAGGACGCCGTCCTGCGGCACATCGACGACGAGGGGTGGTGACGGCGGGCGAGGGCCCGCCGTCACCACCCCCCTGTCGGTCCCGGCCGGGGCCGGTCAGGACGCCGGCTGGACGTCCGGGATGCCGTTGGCCGGCGGCGCGTCCTTCGCCGCCGAGTCGTCCTCCTTGATCGGCGCGTCGCCGATGTCGGTGACCAGGACGGGGGTCAGGGACTCGCCCTTGCCGTCCTTGAGGCGGACCACCTCCATGCCGGAGATGCCGAGGTGGCTGTCCTTCGAGTACCGGAACGGCGCCAGTCCGGGTCCTTCCAGGCTGCCGCCGACCTTCTCCAGCGCCTTGACCACGCCCTCGCGGCTGGGGTCGTCCCCGGCGGCCTGGAGCGCCTGCACGAAGGTGTAGGCCTGGGACATGCCGTAGATCTTGTAGTTGGTGAGCTCGCCCTCACCGCCGTGCTCGTCCCACACCTTCTGCCACAGCTTGAGCCATTCGCTGTCGGCGGCGTCCGTGCCGGGGATGTACTCGGTGGTCATCACCCCGTCCAGCAGGCCCGCACTGCCCTTGACCTTGCCCTCGGAGAAGCGGGCGAGCAGTGAGCCGACCAGGGACGGGTCGGAGCCGACGTTGCTGTAGAACCACTTCGGCTTGAAATTGATCTTCATGGCGGTGAGCTGGCTCAGCGCCGTGTACGAGGGCACGTTGAAGCCGAGGACCAGGTCCACCTTCGCGGCCTGGAGCTTGGCCAGTTGCGGGGCGACGTCGGTGTTGCCCGGGGTGTACCTGACCGTCTCGACGATCTGCTCGTCGAGGTACTTGCGGACGCCCGCCTCGCCGTCACGGCCGAAGTCGTCGTCCTGGAGGAACAGGCCGACCTTCGCGTCGGGCATGTTCTCCTTGACCCACTGACCGATGATCTTGCCCTCGATCATGTAGTCCGGCTGCCAGCCGAAGGTCCACGGCCGCTTCGCGGGGTCGTCGCCCCACATCAGCGAGCCGCTGGAGACCATCAGGTCCGGCACCTTCTCCGCGTTCAGGAAGTCGACCACGGCGGTGTGGGTGGGCGTGCCGAGGCCGGCCACCATGCCGAAGATCTCCTCCTTCAGCACGAGTTCGTTGGTGACGCTGCTGGTGTTGGTCGGGTTGTAGGCGTCGTCCTTGACCACGTACTCGATCCTGCGGCCGTCAATTCCGCCGTTGGCGTTGACGTAGTCGTAGTAGGCCTTGTGGCCGCTGGGGATCTCGCTGTAGCCCGGGGCGGCGACACCGGTCAGCGGGAAGTGCGCGCCGATCTTGATGGTGTCCTCGGTGATCCCGACGTCGGGCGTGGTCCTCCCCTCGCCGTCGTCGGGCCGTCCGCCGGCGCCGCAGGCGGCGAGCAGGGCGGCCGCGGTGAGCAGGCCGACGAGTTCCGTCGCCCGACGGTACCTTCGCGTTCGTTGCACGGTGGTGCCTCCTTCGGTGGGATGCGGCCCGGGGTGCCGCCGCGTGGGTGCGCCGGCGGGCCTCACGCGGCGCCCCGGCGCCGGCGCAGGAGGCCGCGGACGGTGCCGGTGATGCCGGCGGGGGCGACGAGGATCACCGCGATCATCGTCAGCCCGTAGACCGCGGGGGCGAGTTCGGCCGCCCGGACGTCGGTGAGTCCGGCGTCCACGCCGAGGTCGGTGACCAGGTGCGGCAGGAAGGTCAGCAGGGCCGAGCCGATCAGCGCCCCGGTCAGGCTGCCCAGTCCGCCCAGGACCACGGCGCTGAGCAGGGTCAGGGAGAGGGTGAGCGAGAAGCCGCTGGGGGCGGTGATCCGCACGGCCATCGCCATCACGCCGCCCGCCAGTCCGGCGCAGGCGGTGCTGACCACGAACGCGAGCACCCGGGCCCGGCCCAGGTGGATGCCGGCGATCTCTGCGGCCACCTCGTCGTCGCGCACGGCCCGCCAGGTGCGGCCGACCCGGCTGCGCATCAGGTTGGCGAGCAGGACGTAGGTGACGACCAGCGCACTCCAGCCGATGTAGGCCACGTACTTGGTGGGGTGGAGTTCGCTGCCGGTCACGAAGTAGGCGGCGTCGAGCACCCAGGCGGGGATCTCGGGCATCCGCACGCCCAGTCCCTGCTCGCCGCCGAGGCTCTCGAAGTGCAGGACCACGCCGGGGACCGCGACGGCGAGCGCCAGGGTGGCGCCGGCGATGTAGGGGCCGTGCAGCCGGGCCGCCGCGACGCCGACCGCCGCGCCGACGGCCAGGGTCACCAGGGTGGCCGCCGCCAGGACGACCGGGAGCGGGAGCGCGGGCGTCTGCCCGTCCAGGAACAGCGCGGTGGTGTAGGCGCCGACGGCCATGAACGCGCCGTGCCCCAGCGAGAGCTGCCCGTTGAGGCCGGTGAGGACGGTCAGGCCGCCGGCCGCGATGCCGAGGTAGGCCATCGACGCCAGCTGGGAGTTGACGAAGGAGCCGGTCGTCTCCATCAGCAGGGTGACGGCGAGCAGGCCCAGCAGGGCGAACGTCAGGTGGCGCAGGAGCGCGGAGTGCTCCCAGCGGCGCCTGAGCGCACCCGCGTCCCTGGCGGCGGGGGCCTTCGCCGCGGTGTCGGTGGTGGTGGGCATGGTCGTCAGACCCTCCGTTCCGCGTGGTGCGAGAAGAGGCCGCCGGGCCGCAGCAGCAGCACGGCCATCAGGATCAGGAGGGCGGCGAGCGGCACGAGTTCGGAGCCGAGGTAGCCGCTGACGGCGCTGAGCGACAGGCCGAGCAGCATGCCTCCGATCACCGAGCCGACGGGACTGTCGAGGCCGCCCAGCACGGCGGCGACGAAGCCGTAGACCACCACCGAGTCCATGTAGCCGGGGTGGACCAGGCTGCCGCCGGCGATCAGCAGCCCGGAGAGCGAGCCGACGAGCGCGGCGAGCGCCCAGCCGAGGGTGAGCATCCGGCCGACCTTGACGCCCAGGATCCGGGCGACCTCCTGGTTGAAGGCGGCGGCCCGCATCCGCAGGCCCACCTCGGTGTACCGGAAGAGCAGCACCAGCAGCGCCATCACCACCATGACGGCGACGACGGTGAAGACGCCGAACCCGGTGAGCGCGATGGAGGTGTCCCCGACGGTGAGACCGCGGACCCCGAACGGAGCGGGGAAGGAGCGGTAGCGGGAACCGAAGAGGATTCCGGCGAGGGCGTGGAGCAGGATGAACAGGCCGAGGGTGAGGATCACGGCGTTGATCTCCGCCTTGCCCTCGACGGGCCGCACCACCACCCGTTCGACGACCGCGCCGAGCAGCAGGCCGGCGAGCAGGGCCGCGGCGAAGCCGATCCAGTAGGAGTGGCCCGCGTCGATGATCACCAGGGCGACGTAGGTGCTGATCATGGCCATCGGGGCCTGGGCGAAGTTGACGATCCGGGTGGACCGCCAGATCAGGCAGAGCGCCAGCGCGAACGCCGCGTAGACCGCTCCGAGGGTGAGTCCGCCGAGCGCGGTGGTCAGGAGCTGCTGCACGAGGTCTCCCGTGGGTCAGAAACCGAGGTAGGCATGGCGGAGCTTCTCGTCGGCGGCCAGGACCGCGGCCTCGGCCTCGACGACGACCTTGCCGAGGTTGAGCACCACCCCGGCGTCCGCGATGGACAGGGCGCTGCGGGCGTTCTGTTCGACCAGCACCACGGTCAGGCCCTCGCTCGCCACCAGGGAGCGCAGCAGGTCGAAGATCTGCGCCACGATGCGCGGGGCGAGGCCCAGCGAGGGCTCGTCGAGGAGCAGGACCTTGGGCGCGGCCATCAGCGCGCGGCCGATGACCAGCATCTGCCGCTCGCCCCCGGACAGGACGTGGGCGGTGGCGTCGTAGCGTTCGCCGAGCACCGGGAAGAGGCGGCAGATCCGTTCGACGTCGGCGGCGCGGGAGCGGACCGGGCGGTGCAGGCCGCCCAGCCGGAGGTTCTCCTCCACGGTGAGCTCGGTGATCACGCCCCGGCCTTCGGGGACGTGGGCCAGGCCGAGCCGGGCCATGTCCTCGGCGGGCGTGCGGGTGATGTCGCGGCCGGCCAGCAGGACCTGTCCGCGCTCGGCCCGCACCAGGCCGGAGACGGTGCGCAGCAGGGTGGTCTTGCCGGCCCCGTTGGCGCCGAGCACGGCGGTGACCTTTCCCTCGGGGGCGGTGAAGGACACCCCGTCCAGGGCGCGGACGGGTCCGTAGCCGGCCGTCAGGTCGCGTACTTCGAACATGTCACTCCCCCGTCCCGGGCTGCCGGTCGCCGGCCTCGTCGCCGACCTCTTCGCCGAGGTAGGCGGCGACGACGGCGGGGTCGCGGCGCACCTCCTCGGGTCCGCCGCGGGCGATGACGCGGCCGAAGTCCAGGACGGTGATGTCGTCGCACACACTCATCACCAGGTCCATGTGGTGCTCGACCAGCATCACGGCCATCCGGTCGGTCAGTCCGCGGATGAGCTCCCCGAGTTCGGCCATCTCGTCGCCGCCGAGACCGGCGGCCGGTTCGTCCAGCAGCAGGAGCTCCGGTTCGCCGACCAGGGCGCGCGCGAGGGCGACCCGTTTGCGGACCGGGTACGGCAGGCTGCCGGGGAGGCGGTCGGCGTAGCGCTCCACGCCGAGCCGGGCCAGCGTCTCGCGGGCCCGGCCGGCCAGGGCGGCGTCGTCCCGGGCGCCGCGGCGCAGGCCGAACAGGGCGGAGGCGAAGCCGGACCGGGCGTGCCGGTCGGCGCCGACCATGACGTTCTCCAGCACGGTCATCCGGTCGAAGAGGCCGAGGCCCTGCAGGGTGCGGCCGATGCCCAGGGAGGCGAGCCGGTGCGGGCGCAGCCCGGTGAGCTCCTCGCCCTTCCAGAGCAGCCGGCCGCTGTCGGGGCGCACGAAGCCGCAGGCCACGTTGAACAGGGTGGTCTTGCCCGCGCCGTTGGGCCCGATGACGCCGAGCACCTGGCGGGGCGCCACGTCGAGCGACACCTCCGACAGCGCCCGGACGCCGCCGAACCGGACCGACACGTCGGTGACGGAGAAGAGGGCGCAGGGCCCGCCGGGGCGGTCCGTGGCGGTGGTGGACGCGGTCGTGGGTGGGCTCAAAGCGCGCTCCCTGTCTGCCCCTGCCGGGCCGGCCGCCCGGGGGCGGCGCACCCGGCTGTTCGGCTGCGGCGATCCCCTACCGTGGGCGCTGTGCACAGATTCCGACATGGGCGGAGCGCACAAAGCTGCTGGTGCGCAGCGCCCTGGGGACGGCGTCCCTCTGGCGTGGCTGTGCGCCGCGTGCCATCCTCCGGGGGCATGGGCGATGGCATGGGCCTGACGACCGGCCGGTCGACGGAGACGTCGGGGTTCCCCGAGGGCGACGGGCACGACGAGGACCTGCGTCACGCCGTCGAGAGCGCCTGGGCCTCCCTGCTGCCCCGCGCGGACGCGATCGCCGACGACATCACCCTCACGCTGCTGGCCAAGGACTGGCACGGGGACCCGGGCGCCGAGCTCCGGGCGGACATCCGCTCGAGCGTCCGCGCGCACATCCACCGCGGCATCCGCACCATGGCGGGTCTGGCCCGCACCGGGGAGAGCACCGTGTACCTGTGGCGGGAGACCGGCCGGCGCCGGGCCCGCCAGGGTGTGCGCATGGAACATGTGCTGAACGCCTACAGCCTGGGCTCACGGGTGCTCTGGGAGGCGTTGCTGGAGCGGCACGGCCGGCCCGGCGAGCAGGTGGACGACCGGGTCCTGGTGCTGGCCGGCCGGCAGATCTGGGCGGCGCTCGACGTGCAGAACGCCACGCTGGTGGAGTCCTACCGCCGCGAGGAGGCCCGGCTCCACAACCGGGACCTGCAACGCCGCCAGCGCCTGCTGGACGGCCTGGTGGAGGGGCGCGGCGCGGACCCGGTCTTCGCCGCGGAGGCCCGTGAGGTGCTGGGCCTGGGCACGCGCGAGCCGGTGGCCTGCGTGGTCGCCCCCTTCGACGGGCTGCCCGACGGCCCGGTGCGCGGCGCGGAGGACCGCTTGGAGCGCCTCGGGGTGACCTCCTGCTGGCACGTCCGCGGCGACATCTGCTTCGCGCTGGTGGCCGCCGGCGGTACCGGCGGCACCGACCTGGGCGCCCTGGTGCGCGCGCTGGAGCCGGTGGTCGTCGGCCGCGCCGGGGTGGCCGCCTCGCCCGACGGCCTGGCCGGCTTCGCCACCGCCTACCGGCTCGCCGCGCAGGCGGCCGACACGGTGCCGCGGGGCACGACCGGGGTGGTCCCGGTGACCGACCGTCTGCCGGAGGTGCTGCTGCGCGCCTGCCCGGAGGCGACCGCCGTCCTGGTGGAACAGACCGTGAGCCCGCTGCTCGCCCAGCCGCCCCACCAGGCGGCCGTCCTGCTCGACACGCTGCGCGCGCTGCTGGCGCACGACGGGTCGCCGACCCACGCCGCCAAGCAGCTGTTCTGCCACCGCAACACCGTCATCTACCGGATGCGGCAGATCGAGCAGCTCACCGGCCGGAGCCTGCGCGACCCCCGGGACCGCCTCCTGCTCGCCCTCGGCGAGATGGCGGCGCCCCCTTCAGCGGCCTAGACCTCTGTCGGTTCGCAGCGCCCGGCCGTGCTCTCCTCTGCCGCCGCGGCGGGGTGTTGACAGGCCCTCACCCGGCCGTCAGTCTCTCCCTGCCCGGCCGTTCAACGCGCATAGCACGCCGCCCGACACCCGCAGCACGTCGCCCACCGCACGACACCCACCGCACGACGCCCACGCCCACGGTTCGTCGTCCGACACGTACAGCACGCCGCTCCGTCTTGTCATG
>NZ_JBRIOU010000002.1:1176080-1180890 GCF_053474865.1 Streptomyces sp. CO7 | reverse complement strand
CCCCACCACCGTTCTCCCCGCCGAAGACTCCGCTCGGCCACCGCGCTGCTGGCGGTGCTCGGCGGTCTCGGCGCCTCCTTCCTGACCGGCCCGGCGCAGGCCTCCGAGGTCCGGGACGCCGCGGCCGGCTCCCGGACCGTCGCCTACCACGGCTACCGGCTGGACGTGCCCGCCGACTGGCAGGTCGTCGACCTGACAGAGAACCCGCGCGCCTGCGTCCGCTTCGACCGTCCCGCCGTGTACCTGGGCGCCCCGGGCGAGCAGAACGACTGCCCGGCCCATCTGGTCGGCCGCACCGCCGGCATCGTGGTGGAGCCGATCACCGCCCGCTCGGCCGGGCAGGTCACCGCCGCGACGGCCCGCGCCCAGCGCGGCAGGGCCACCGTGCCGTCGGCGGTCTCCAGCGACGACACCGTCAGGGTCGCCGTGGAGGACGCGGGCGTGCTGGTGACCGCGGCCCACACCCCGGACACCGAGGACCTGGTGCGCGAGGTCCTCGCCACGGCGGAACTCACCTCCGCCGCCCGGCGCACCGAACTTCCGCGCACCGCGGGGCAGCCGGCCACGGTGGCGCCCCTCGCGGCGGCCGGCCCGCAGCCGGGCTCCTACCTCGGCAAGGGTTTCGACGCCTGCACCGCGCCCTCGACGGCCGCCATGAACGCCTGGCAGACGAGCTCCCCGTACAGCGCCGTCGGCGTGTACATCAGCGGTTCCTTCCGCGGCTGTTCGCAGCCCAACCTGACCGCGAGCTGGGTGACCTCCCAGACCGCCAACGGCTGGCGCCTCTTCCCCATCGACGTCGGCCGCCAGGCCCCGTGCACCAGTTTCTCGCTGAAGATGTCCGCGGACCCGGCCACCGCCAAGTCGCAGGGCGTCAGCGCGGCGGCCACCGCGATCACCGCGGCCTCCAACCTGGGTATCCCGGCGGGCAGCACCATCTACAGCGACATCGAGGCCTACACCTCGACAGCCTCCTGCAAGGCGGCGGTGCTGTCCTACCTCTCCGGCTGGACCGAGCGCCTGCACAGCGGCGGCTACCTCTCGGGCTTCTACTCGAGCGCCGCCTCCGGCATCAAGGACGCCGCCTCGGAGTACAACAACTCCGCCTACACCCGCGTCGACCACCTCTTCTACGCCTGGTGGAACAGCGCGGCCGACACCAACACCGGCACCTACGTGCCGTCCACGTACTGGGCGAACCACCAGCGGATCCACCAGTACGTCGGCGAGGTCACCGAGTCCTACGGCGGCTACTCGATCAACATCGACCGCGACTACCTCGACGTCGGCGCCGGCGGCACCTCGCCGACGCCCACCTGCTCCGGGGCCAACCTGAACTTCTCCGCCTACGCCACGGTGCAGAGCGGCTCGAGCGGTGAACTGGTCAAGGCGGCCCAGTGCCTGCTGACCGCCGCGGGTTACAGCGCGGGCACCCCCGACGGCGTCTTCGGCACGGCCACGGCGACCGCGGCCCGCAACTTCCAGAGCGCCAAGGGCCTCACCGCCGACGGCGTGGTCGGCCCGAAGACGTGGACGGCGCTGCTCGCCCGCGGCGCCGCCACCGTCGTGAAGAGCGGTTCGACGGGTGAGCCGGTGACCCGGCTGCAGCGGGCGCTGACCGCGGCGCTGGGCCGAACGGTCGGCATCGACGGCAGCTTCGGCCCGGCCACCGACCAGGCGGTGCGCGACTACCAGTCCTCGCGCGGGCTGGCCGTCGACGGCATCGTCGGCTCCGGCACCTGGGGCGCGCTCCAGGCGGGGCGGTGACGTGAACCCATGAGACACAGGAGAGCCATGATTCACAGAAGAGGGGAATCCATGAGGCGACTGCGTCACCTCGTCGTCCTGTCCGCCGCCCTCACCGGGCTGCTGCTCGGTGCGGGCGTCCCGGCCCAGGCGTTCGGCCAGGCCGCCTTCCCGCTGGCCGCGAGCGGCAGCCGGGGCACCGACGTCCTCGCGCTGCAGCACTTGCTGACCGCGCACGGGCGTTCGGTGGCCACCGACGGCGTCTTCGGCTCGGGCACCCAGAGCGCCGTCGTCGCCTTCCAGCAGTCCAAGGGCCTGGCCGCGGACGGCATGGTCGGCGCCGCCACCTGGGGCGCGCTGGTCCTCACCGTCCGCGAGGGCGACAACGGCCCCGCGGTGAAGGCCCTGCAGGCCGCGCTGAACGCCAAGCGGGGCGCCGGGCTCACGGTGGACGGGGACTTCGGCCCGGCCACCGCCTCCGCGGTGCGCACCTTCCAGTCGCACGCCGGGCTGGGCGCCGACGGCATCGTCGGCCCGGCCACCTGGAAGAACCTGCTCTGGCACTACGAGAAGATCGACTTCGGCCCCGGCACGATGTGCGCCCAGAGCCCGGACGGCAACGCCAACGCGCACTGGGCCACCGCCGGCGCCGTCGCCCAACTGGAGGCGGCCGCCGCCGCGTTCGCCGCCACCGGCAACGGCAAGCTGCCGGTCGGCGACGCGGGCTTCGAGCACGGCGGCGACATCGCGGGCCACGCCAGCCACGAGGTGGGCATGGACATCGACGTGTGGCCGGCCCGCACCGACTCCGCCCAGTGCACCGCCGGCCGCATCACCTGGCAGTCCTCCACCTACGACCGCGCGGCCACCCGCCGCCTGGTCCAGGAGATCCGCGCCAAGGCCCCCGGCCGGGTCGAGCTCATCTTCTTCAACGACCCCCAGCTCATCGCCGAGGGCCTGACGACGAGCTACGCCAACCACGACAACCACCTGCACATCCGCTACCGGTAGGTGCGGTCACGGTCCGGGACCGGGGCCCCGGCCCCGGTCCCGGACCTCCTTCCGCGCCCGGCCCACCGCACGGGCGCCCGCATCGCGCCCGTGACACGCCTGTCGTGCGCGTCACGGAAATTTCCTTTGCGTCCACGGCAGGTCGCCGCTTATCGTCGCTAAGACGAAAAGAGGCTTCATGGACCTGCTGAACGCGCTACGCGAACCACTCTTCACCTGGCTGGGGACCCCCGTCAGCTGGACGGAGCTGCTCGGCTTCGGCAGCGGCGCCCTGTGCGTCTGGCTCGTCGCCCGGCAGCACATCGCCAACTGGCCCATCGGCATCGCCAACAACCTGCTGTTCATCCTCCTGTTCACCGACTCCGGCCTGTACGCGGACGCCGCGCTGCAGGCGGTCTTCATCGCCCTGGCCTGTTACGGCTGGTGGGCCTGGATCAACGGCGGCGGCGGTGAGCGGCTGCGGGTGCGGCGCACCGGCAGCCGTGAGTGGGCCTGGTTGCTGTCCGCCGGCGCGGTCGGTTTCGTCGCGCTCTGGCTGCTGCTGGACCACGGCACCGACTCGACGGTGCCGCAGTGGGACGCGCTGACCACCGCCCTGTCGTTGATGGCGACCTACGGGCAGTGCCGCAAGCGCGTGGAGTCGTGGTGGATCTGGATCACGGCGGACCTCGTCTACATCCCGCTGTACGCCCACAAGGACCTCTACCTGACGTCCCTGCTGTACGCCGGTTTCCTGGTGCTGTGCGTGCAGGGTCTGCGCTCCTGGCGTCGCGCACTGCGCCACGAGGTGGTGGCGGCGGCATGACGTACGGACACGGCCTGGTGCTCGGCAAGTTCTATCCCCCGCACGCCGGGCACCACCACCTGGTGCGGACCGCCGCCGAGCAGTGCGACCGGCTGACGGTGCTGGTGTGCGCCTCCTCGGTGGAGTCGGTGCCCCTCGCGGACCGCGTGGCGTGGATGCGTCAGGAGCATCCGGAGTGCGAGGTCGTGGGCACGATGGACGAGGTCCCGGTCGACCTCACGGATCCGGACGTCTGGGCGGCGCACGTGGAGATCTTCCGCGCCGCCGTCCCCGGGCGGATCGACGCGGTCTTCACCTCCGAGTCCTACGGCGAGGAGCTGGGCCGCCGGATGGGCGCCGCCTCCGTCCTGGTGGACCCTGACCGCACGGCGTACCCCGTCTCCGGCACCGCCGTCCGCGAGGATCCGGTCGGCTGCTGGCAGTTCCTCGCGCCGGCGGTGCGGGGCGCGCTCGCCCGGCGCGTCGTCGTCCTCGGCGCGGAGTCGACGGGCACGACGACGCTGGCACGGGCGCTCGCCGCGCACTACCGCGAACGCGGCGGGGTGTGGGCGGACACCCGCTGGGTTCCGGAGTACGGCCGGGAGTTCAGCGAGCGCAAACTGGAGGAGCTGGGCCCCGGCGGGAGTTGGGCCGACGTCTCGTTCGCCTCCGAGGAGTTCCCGCTGATCGCCGCCGAGCAGCTGGCCCGTGAGGACAGGGCGGCGCGGGAGGGCTCGCCCGTGGTGTTCTGCGACACGGACGCGTTCGCGACGACGATCTGGCACGAGCGGTACATGGGGTCCGCGAACCCGGCGGTGGCCCGGGTCGCGGAGGAGGGCCGCCGCCAGCACCTGTGGCTGCTCACGGACCACACCGACGTCCCCTTCGAGGACGACGGCCTGCGTGACGGCGAGCACCTGCGCCCGTGGATGACCTCCCGCTTCGAGGCCGAACTGACGCGCACGGGGCGCCCCTTCCGCGTCCTGCGCGGCTCCCCGGCCCACCGCCTGCGGGAGGCGGTGGCAGCGGTGGAGGAACTGCTCGCGGAGGGCTGGGGGTTCACGGACCCGCTGCCGGAGCGACGGGGTGGGCCGGAGGGCGTGGCAGGGCCCGTTTTCCCGGCTCCCTCGGCGCCCCGGGACACGGCTCACGAGGTCGCGTCGAGGGCTGCGGGAAGCCGGTCGGCGGTTCCGGCCGAAGGGTGAGACCCGGGGGTGGGTGAGAGCGGGGGGCGAGAGGGCGCCCGGGACGAGCCGCGCGAGCACACCG
>NZ_JBRIOU010000002.1:1163411-1175980 GCF_053474865.1 Streptomyces sp. CO7 | reverse complement strand
GTGCCAGGATCGGGATGTTCGGAGCCCGAGGACTGGAGAGACCGATGCCCGCCTATGCCATCGCGCACCTGCAGGACGCCGCGCCCCACCCCGAGATCGCCGAGTACATCGAGCGCGTCTCGGCCACCTTCGAGCCGTTCGGCGGCCGCTTCCTGGTGCACGCCACCCCGCACGAGGTGAAGGAGGGGAGCTGGCCCGGGGGTGTGGTGGTGGTCGGTTTCCCGGGGATCGAGGAGGCGCGGGCCTGGTGGGACTCCCCCGCCTACCGGGAGATCGCCCCGTTGCGCTCGCGCCACATCGACGGCGACATCATCCTCGTCGAGGGCGTGCCCGAGGGGTACGACCCGGCCGTGACCGCCAAGGCGATCCGGGACGGCCTGACCGGGGCCTGACCCGCGCACCCGCACGGCCCGCCGTCGCTCGCGGGGCACAGCGGGCCGCGGCACGGAATAGCGGGCTGCGCTGCCAGGGTTGTCTCTCCCTGACAGACGCATGCATGCGCATTCGACGAAGGGTCGGACATGAAGATCGGCATCATCGGCGCGGGCAACATCGGCGGCAACCTCACCCGGCGGCTCACCGCCCTCGGGCACGACGTCTCCGTCTCCAACTCGCGCGGTCCCGAGACCCTGACCGCGCTGGCAGAGGAGACCGGCGCGACGCCGGTCCGGGTCGAAGAGGCGGCGCGGGGCGCGGAGATCGTCGTCGTCGCCGTCCCGCTCAAGGCGGTCCCGGAGCTGCCCGCCGGGCTGCTGGAGGGGGCCGCCGAGGGGGTCGCGGTGATCGACACCGGAAACTACTACCCGCGCGAGCGCGACGGCCGGATCGCGGAGATCGAGGACGGGGGCATCACCGAGAGCCGCTGGACCGAGCGCCGCATCGGCCACCCGGTGATCAAGGTCTTCAACGGCACCTACGCCCAGGACATCCTCGACCGTCCCCGTCCGGCCGGCAACCCGGACCGGATCGCCCTGCCGGTCGCCGGCGACGACGAGGCCGCCAAGGCCAAGGTGCGGGCGCTCATCGACGAGCTGGGCTTCGACACGGTCGACGCGGGCGGCATCGACGACAGCTGGCGCCAGCAGCCGGCCACGCCGGTGTACGGGCTGCGCGAGGGCGTGGACAGCGTGACCAAGGCGCTGGCGGAAGCGTCCCGGGAGCGCACGCCGGAGTTCCGCGGCTGACCGGCCGCGTCCTTCCGGATCAGGCGTCCCCGGCTTCTCCGCAGGGCCTCCCCGCGGGAGGAGCCGGAGACGTTCTGGTCCAGGTCGGGTCCTCGCGCGGCTCCGCGCGGGGCGTGGGGACGCCGAGTGGATGCACGGCCACCGATGGGACGGCCGGGTCTGTGTCGCCGGTCAGGCATGCCGGTCCACTCCGGCTGGCGTTCCGTGCGGCTGCCACGGGGGATCAGGCCTTCCGCGCCACGCCACGGCTGTGCGGAAGGGCACGGAGCCGCGGCGAGGTGAGGTGCAGAGCCCGGTTGTCACGGCCGGCGGCCATGTGGTTGAGCCAGCGTTCGTACCAGTCGAGGAAGTCGGTGGCGGAGGAGACGTTGGGGCCCCAGAAACCGTCGGCGTTCCCGGTGAGCACGCGGCCGGTGAGGGGGCCGGTCACCGCGACGACGCATACGTCGCTGCAGCCCATCTCGATGATGCGGAGGAAGAGATCGCCTGCGCGGGCCCTGGAGTCCGCTCCGCGGAAACCGCGGGGCGCACCCGGTTCTCCGCGCGGATTCATGACCATCACGGCACACCGCTCCAGCGACGTGAGGCCGTAGAACGGCCCCGCGCCCGAGCCGCCGAGGTGCGTGAGGAACTGCCGGTAGGCGTCGGGCAGG
Organism: Streptomyces sp. CO7; assembly: GCF_053474865.1. NCBI lineage: Bacteria > Bacillati > Actinomycetota > Actinomycetes > Kitasatosporales > Streptomycetaceae > Streptomyces > Streptomyces sp. CO7. The sequence goes on along the minus strand of NZ_JBRIOU010000002.1, from coordinate 1,174,143 downwards.
AGAATGCCGCGCTCGGTCTCGAACGCCGCGACGCGTGCTTCCGTCAGCTTCGGACCGAGGCGGAGCTCGTGCTTCTCCTCCCCGAAGGAGTGGCTGCGGAGCGGCTGGAAGGGGATCGCGGCCAGCTTGCGACGCAGCCGGGGTATGCGGGGATCCATGGTGCCCTTTTCTCGTCCCCGTCACCTTGACCGCGGCGGAGCGAAGACGGCCCGTCCGGACAGCGCGGCGGCGGCCTGCGCGCGACCGGACGGGGCGCGCAGGCCGCCACCGGTGTGCGTTACGCGCTCGCGAGCGAGAGCTTCGCGGCGAAGCCGAGGAACAGGGCGCCTGCCGCCGAGGAGGCGCCGGCCGACAGCCGCCTGCGGCGCCGGAAGGCCGCGGCGAGCCGGGTGCCGCCGAAGATCAGCGCGCTCAGGTACAGGACGCTGCCGATCTGCGCGAAGGCGCCCAGGACCAGGAAGGAGAGCGCCGGGTAGGCGTAGTTCGGGTCGACGAACTGCACGAAGAAGGAGATGAAGAACAGGATCGCCTTGGGGTTGAGCAGGCTGACCACGAAGGCGCGCCGGAAGGGGCGCTCGACCTTGCCGCCCGACTCCCCCGCCGCCGCGGCCGCGACCGTCTCGGCCGTGCCGCCCGCCTCGTGCCGGGTGCGCCACATCTCCCAGCCCGACCGCAGCATGCCGATCGCCACCCACGCCAGGTAGGCCGCGCCCACGTACTTCACGACGCCGAAGAGCATGGCGTTGGTCTGGAACAGCGAGGCCACACCCGCCGCCGACAGCGTCATCAGCACCGTGTCGCCGCAGAACACGCCGGCCGCCCCGGCATAGCCGGCGCGTACGCCGCGCCTGGCGGCGACGGAGAGCACGTAGAGGGAGTTGGGACCCGGCAGCAGGACGATCAGCAGGACGCCCGCCAGGTAGGTCGGGAGATTGACGACACCGAACGACGAGAACATGACCGGAGTGTCACACGAAAGGGCGGTTATGGCGATCATCTGCCCGCTATCCGGACGGAGCCGTTCCGCAAGGCACGACGGCCTGGTGGAACGGCTCCGGGGGATGCAGGTCTCAGGCGGTGAGCAGCCGTACGTCGAGGCGCTCGGCGAGCTCCTCGACGGTGATACCGAAGGTCGCGGTGACCCTCACCCCCTCGGGGGTGATGTCGAAGACCGCGAGGTCGGTGTAGACGCGGTCGACGCAGCCCAGCCCGGTGAGCGGGTAGGTGCACTCGGGCACCAGCTTCGCCGAGCCGTCCTTGGCGAAGAGCGTCATCATCACGAACACCTTCTTGGCGCCGATGGCGAGATCCATCGCCCCGCCGACGGCGGGGATGGCGTCGGGCGCACCGGTGTGCCAGTTGGCCAGGTCGCCCCGGCCGGAGACCTGGAAGGCGCCGAGGACGCAGATGTCCAGGTGTCCGCCGCGCATCATGGCGAAGGAGTCCGCGTGGTGGAAGTAGGCGGCGCCGGGCAGCTCGGTGACCGGCACCTTGCCGGCGTTGGTCAGGTCGGGGTCGATCCCGCCCTCCTGGGCGGCCGGCCCCATGTTGAGCATGCCGTTCTCGGTGTGCAGGACCACCCCGGAGTCGGTGGGCAGGTGGTCGGCGACCAGGGTCGGCTGACCGATGCCGAGGTTGACGAAGGCGCCCGGCGGGATGTCGCGGGCCACCAGGGCCGCCATCTCGTGCTTGCCGAGCGGGCCGCCGTGGCCGGCCGCCTTCGTGTTCCTGTCGGCCCTGTCGTTCCCGTCGTTCGTGACGTTGGCGTTCATGCGCGCTGAGCCCCCTGCACCACGCGGTCGACGTAGATGCTCGGGGTGACGACGGCCTCGGGGTCGAGGCTGCCGGTCCCGACGATCTCGCGGACCTGCGCGATCACCGTGGTGGCGGCCGTGGCCATCACCGGCCCGAAGTTGCGGGCGGTCTTCCGGTAGACCAGGTTGCCCATGCGGTCGGCGCGGTACGCGCCGATCAGCGCGACGTCGCCCTTGATCGGGTACTCCAGGACGTAGGTGCGGCCGTCGATCTCCCGGGTCTCCTTGCCCTCGGCGAGGAGGGTTCCGGCGCCGGTGGGGCAGTAGAACGCGCCGATGCCCGCTCCGGCGGCCCGCATCCGCTCGGCGAGGCTGCCCTGCGGGACGACCTCGAGCTCGATCCGCCCGGACCGGTAGAGGTCGTCGAAGACCCAGGAGTCGGCCTGGCGCGGGAAGGAGCAGATCACCTTGCGGACGCGGCCCTTGGCGAGCAGCGCCGCGAGTCCGGTGTCGCCGTTGCCGGCGTTGTTGGAGACCACGGTGAGGTCCTTGGCGCCCTGGCGTATCAGGGCGTCGATCAGCTCGACCGGCATGCCGGCCATGCCGAAGCCTCCGACGAGCACGGTGGAGCCGTCCTCGATCCCGGCGACCGCCTCGTCGGCGTGCTCGCACAGCTGGACGCTCATCGAGTGCCTCCGGCGACGTTCTCGAGGACGACGGCGAGCGCCTGGCCGACGCCGATGCAGATGGCGGCGACGCCCCAGCGCTCGCCCGACTCCTCGAGCCTGCGGGCCAGGGTGCCGAGGATGCGGCCGCCGGACGCGCCGAGCGGGTGGCCGAGGGCGATCGCGCCGCCCTTGGTGTTGACGGTCCCGGGGTCGATCCCCCAGGCGTCCACGCAGGCCAGCGACTGCACGGCGAAGGCCTCGTTGAGCTCGACGGCGGCAACGTCCGACCAGGAGATGCCCGCGCGCCGGAGCGCACGGTTCGCGGCCTCGACGGGGGCGAAGCCGAACTCCTGCGGGTCCAGGGCGAAGACGCCGCGTCCGGCGACCCGGGCGAGGGGGTCGGCGCCGATGCGACCGGCTGCCTCGCCGGAGCCGAGCAGCACCGCGGAGGCGCCGTCGCTGAGCGGCGAGGCGTTGCCGGCGGTGATGGCGCCGTCGGGGCGGAAGGAGGGCTTGAGGCCGGCGAGCTTCTCGGCCGAGGAGCCGGGGCGGATGCCCTCGTCCCGGGTGAGCTCGCCGCCCTTGCGGTCGACGACGACGGGGATCACCTGGTCGTCGTAGAAGCCCTCGTTCCACGCCGCGTCGGCGAGGAGGTGGGAGCGGGCGGCGAACTCGTCCTGCCGCTCGCGGGAGATCGAGAAGCGGTCGGCCAGCTGCTCGTTGGACTCGCCGAGGGAGATGGTCCATTCCTTCGGCATGCGCTCGTTGACCAGCCGCCAGCCGAGGGTGGTGGAGACCGCGGTGACGTTGTCGGCCGGGAAGGCGCGGCCGGGCTTGGGCATGACCCAGGGGGCACGGGTCATGGACTCCACGCCGCCGGTGAGCACGATGTCCGCGTCGCCCGTCTCGATGGCGCGGGAGCCCATGATCGCGGCGTCCAGCGAGGAGCCGCAGAGCCGGTTGACCGTGGTGGCGGGCACCGACGTGGGCAGGCCGGCCAGCAGGACGGCCATCCTGCCGACGTTGCGGTTGTCCTCGCCCGCGCCGTTGGCGTTGCCCCACACGACGTCGCCGATCTCGCCGGGGTCGAGGTCGGGGACCTTGGCCAGGACGCCCTTGACGGCCGTGGCGGCGAGGTCGTCGGGCCGGACGTCGGCGAGGGCCCCGGAGAACTTCCCGAAGGGCGTGCGGGCTGCTGCGTACAGATAGCTCTCGGTCACCTACTCACCGTACGAGTCGCCACTTGTTCGCGTCCAAGACCCAGTGTGCATGGATTGATAAGCTGCTCTTATCAGTGGCGTTACAGTGGAGGCATGGAACTCCGCCAGCTCCGCCACTTCCTCGCCCTGGCCGAGGAGTGCCATTTCGGCAGGGCGGCGGCCCGCCTGCACGTGGCGCAGCCCGCCCTGTCCCAGCTGGTCAAGCAGCTGGAGCGGGAGCTGGGCCTCTCCCTCTTCCACCGCTCCACGCGGCACGTGGAGCTGACGGAGGCCGGCCACCACCTGGTCGGTCACGCCCGGGCGCTGGTGGCCGAGGAGGAACGGGCGCTGGCCCACATGCGGGAGCTGGCCACCGGCCACGCCGGGCGGGTCTCGGTCGGCTTCATCGGCACTGCCACCTACGACGTGCTGCCCCGGGTCGCCCGGACGGTCCGGGCCCGGCTGCCCCGGATCACCCTGGAGCTGCGGGGCGAGACCCTCACCCCGCAGCTGGTCGAGGGGCTGCGTTCGGGTGCGTTCGACCTGGCCGTCCTGCGGGGCGCCGTCGACGCGGAGGACATCAGCACTCTTCCCCTGCGCTCGGAGCCGCTGGTGGCGGTGCTGCCCGCCCACCACCGGCTGGCCGGCCGGCGCAGCGTGCCGCTGGCGGACCTGGCCGCGGAGCCCTTCGTCATCCATCCCTCGCAGCACCGGTCGTCGATGTACGACCTGGTGCTGGCGGCCTGCCGGCGGGCGGGCTTCGAGCCGGCACAGGTCCTCGAGGTCGGCGAGACGGCGACCCTGGTGGTACTGGTCGCCGCCGGGCACGGCGTGGCCCTGGTCCCGGCCTCGGTCCAGAGCCTGCACGTCGAGGGGGTGACCTATGTGCCGCTCACCGGCGGAGAGTCGGTCGACCTGCTCCTGGCGCGCCGTGCCCGGCGCGACCCGGCGGCCGTCGACCAGGTCGCCGCGGTCGTCGAGGAGTGCGCGGGCGGCTGACCTCGGCGGATATCCGGTGGAGGACGTGCGGCGGGCTCTGTTAGCGTCCCCGTGCCGGCCGCGGGACTCCGGTGCGACTTCCGGAACCTGCCTTTGAAGCAATGATTCGCAGCTCGTGCCCCCCTTCCCCGGCCGGCCTTCGCACATCCGGTCGCGCATCCCGGGGGGACGGTCCATGGAGACCTTCGGCGACCTCGCCGCCGCCGACGACGTGCTGCTCTTCGTCAACGCGGCGATCACCGCGACCGGGCAGCGGGAGTTCCACGCCTCGGCGGGCGAGCAGAGCCTGTCGCTGGACTTCCTGCACGCCTACATGCTGGGCAACTACCGCGACCTGTACGCGGGTGTCCTGGCGCTCGACATCAACGACCACAACGTGGTGCTGATCGTGCGCCGCCTGCTGGAGACCTCCGGCGAGGCCACCGCCGAGCAGCGCCGCCGTGAGGGCCGCCTGATCGCGGCACGGCTGGCGTCGCTGCCTCCGCAGCGGGTGTACGGCCTGTTCGGCACGCTGCGCCGGGCCCGGGTGAACAACCGCCGTACCCGGGCGATCATGCGCGACTGGCTGGCCGCCCGCCCGGATCCGGCGCTCGACGCGGTCAAGTACCGGGGCGCCTTCAAGGCGGCACTGCGCCACGCCCATCTGCGGCCCGCCGCGGCCGAGTTGTCCGACTTCCTGTTCGCCCCCGGCGCGCGTGCCCGCTACGCCGCGCCGCTCCTGGAGACCTGGCGCCGCGCCCACCACGAGAAGGCGGCCCTGTACGACCTCCCGTACACGGTGGCCGAGGGGTTCGCCGCCCGGCAGGGCGTCCCCCGGGCCGTGTTCCTGGAGCGCATCGCCCCACGGATGACCCGGCTGGAGACGCTGCGGCTGCAGGAGTCCGCCCTGCGGCACGGCGCCGCCGACGTGCGGGCCGACCTGACGCGGATGCCGCTGACCCGGCTCGCCTCGTACGTGCTCTCGCTGCCCGTCGCGGACCGCGTCCGCCGGCGCGCGGAGCTCACCGGCGCCCTGGAGTCCGCGGCCCGCCGGGTCGCCGGGCCGCTGCGGGGGCGCTGGGGCAAGGTCACCGCCGTCCTCGACGACAGCTTCTCCGCCTACGGTTCGGGCGTGAAGCGGCGCCGTCCGCTGGCCGTCGCCCTGGCCTGCCACCACCTGCTGGGGGCGCTGGCCGAGGACTACACCGCGCTGTGGACGTCCGGCCGTGACGACGCCCTGCTCGCCTTCCCGCACGGGCCGACGCCGCTCGGCCGGCGGATCATCGACGCCCTGGACACCGCCCCGTCGCGGCTGGTGATCGTCTCGGACGGCTGGGACAACGCGCCGCCCGGACTGGCCGCCGAGGTGCTGCGCGTGTGGCGGACCCGGCTCGACCCGGCGCGTCGCACCAGCGTCGTGCACCTCAACCCGGTGTACGACTCCGGCGGCTTCGACGTGCGCCGCCTCTCCCCCGCGGTGCCCACCGCGGGCATCCGTGACGCGGAGGACATGGCCGCCCTGGTGGAGCTCGCCCAGTTCGCGGAGGGCCGCACCGGCCTGGCCGAGCTGACCGCGTACCTGGAGGAGCGCGCGGCCCGGCTGCTGGACCGCACCACCGACGACCACGCCATCGACGACCCCACCGCCGACCGCGGGAGGACCCGATGAGCGCCGCCGCGCCGTCCGCACTCGACCTGACGGGTCTGCGCACCCTGCCCGCCCAGGTGTGGGGCGCCGTACGCCTGGTCCCGCTCGTCCGCGACGTGCCGGTGGAGGACCTGCGGCTCGGCGCGCGGGCCTACGACACGGCGGCCGGCCTGGTGGAGACCGGACCGGGCGAGGCCTACTTCTCGTACGTGCCGCACGGCTTCGTCGCCACCTGGACGAAGGACGGCTCCCCGGCCGCCGCCTACGGCACCCGGCTGTCCGCCGACAGTGACCTCGCCCCGGCCGAGGTGATGCCGTTGCGCATCCACCGCCGGCTGGCCCGCCGCGAGGCCAAGGACCGGCTCCGCTTCCTGCCGCTGCACCTGGCGCTGGAGGGCTATCTGGCGCTGCACTTCAACGGCCCGTCGATCGCCTGGGAGGAGTGGTCGCAGCGGGCGATCCGCAACGGCCTGTCCCCTCGTGCGGAGCAGGCCTACGCGGGGGCGGCCGTGGAGGGACTCGCCGAGGCCCTGCAGGTGTTCGAGATCCACCCCGGCCAGTGCGGGGTCCTGCTGTACGCCGCCGACGCCTTGGCCGCGGCCTTCGTGGTCCCCCGTCCCGACGACTACCGCGCGCTGCACGCGACGCTGCTGCAGGACCTGTACGGCGACCTGGTGTACCACTACGCCATGCTGATGCCACCGGTGCCGGAGTTCCGGGCCGACCTCCGCGGGGCGCGGATCCGTTCCCTGGCCGACCTGCGCGCCGCCGCGTCCCGGCAGGAGGCCGAGTGGGCCCAGTTCCACGGCTCGACGATGGCCGCGGGCCTGCTCCAGGAGGCGTACGCCTGGCAGCGGGTGTACCGCCTCGGGCGTTTCACCCTCTCGCGTTTCCTGCCCGCCTTCCGCCCTCACGCGGAGAACCACATCGGCGAGGCGATCACCGACGAGCGGGGCCGGATCGCCTACCTCAAGACGTTCCGCCTCTCCGAGAGCCAGATCCGCCGCGGGCACCTGCTCGACCGGCTCGCCGCCCACGACTGGCATCTGGCGGACACGGCAGCGGACTTCGGCATCACGGAGGCGGCCCTGGCGCTGCGCCTGGAGAACGCCGGCTTCGGCAACCTGCTGCGCCAGGACGTCCTCGACCGCTACCGGCGGCAGCGGCGGCTGGGGCAGGGCTGAACGCCGCCCGAGTAGGCGGCGAGGGCGCCGCCTACTCTCCGGTGGAGCGGGCGAGGGGAGCCTCCTGCGCGAAGAAGGTCTTGGCGCGGACCAGTGCCCGCGCGTCGTCCAGGACCTGCCCGGGCGCCGAGCCGTTGCCCAGCAGCACGCCTCCGTAGCGCATCCGCAGGTACGCGGCGGCGTTGCCGAGCATGAGATCCAGCGGTGCGGCGACCCCTTCGTCGAAGTCCCCCATCGCCGTGACGCCCCACAGGGTGCGCCCGGCCATCCGGTCCCGGAAGTCCAGCCCGGGTACGGTCAGCCACTTCGACCAGTGGTCCAGGTACGCCTTGGTCCAGGAGGAGACCGAGTACCAGTACAGCGGCGAGGCGATCACGATGTCCGTGGCCGCGAGGGTGGCCTCCCGCAGCAGCGCCTCGTTCTCCGCCTCCGGCCCGCCCGACTCGGGCCAGGGCTCGCCGGAGTGCCGCGCGTCGACGTAGCCGGCCAGCGGCAGCCGCGACAGGTCCAGCCACCGCTGCTCGACCCCGTCGGGAAGCTGCTCGGCCGCGGCGCGGGCCAGTGTCTCGGTGTTGCCGCCCTGCCGGGCGCTGCCGAGGAGGAAGAGGAACGAACGGTCCACAGGTACTCCCGGGGTCGCGGTCCATGCTGTGCACCGCGTCAACTTCCCTGTGCGCGCTGTTATTTCCGGCGCGCGGTAGTGCGGGGAGCGGGCTCGCGGGGAAGCTACGGTGCGGGTGGCGTCGTGCGTCGGGCCTCCGGGGGCGCGGTCGTGAGGACGGTCCGCACCGCCGTGCGGATCTGCCGGTCGGTGAGGTCCGCGCGGGCGGTCAGCCGCAGCCGTGAGACGCCGTCGGGCACGGACGGGGGCCGGAAGCACCCGACCAGCAGGCCGGCCGCCCGGCAGTCGGCGGCCCAGCGCAGGGCCGCCTCCGGCGACGGCGCCCGCACGGAGACCACCGCCGCGTCCGGCCGGGCAGCGGTGAGGCCCGCCGCCGTGAGCCGCTCGTGCAGGGCGGTCGCCACCTCCCGGACGCGCGCCGCGCGGTCCGGTTCGCGCTCCAGGAGGCCCAGCGCGGCCAGGGCCGCTCCGGCCGCGGCCGGGACGAGACCGGTGTCGAAGATGAACGTCCGCGCGGTGTTGACCAGGTGCTCGACCACCCTGGCCGGGCCGAGCACGGCGCCGCCCTGGCTGCCGAGGGACTTGGAGAGGGTCACCGTCGCCACCGTGTCGGGCGCCCCCGCGAGCCCGGCGGCGTGCACCGCCCCGCGGCCGCCGTCCCCCAGCACGCCCAGGCCGTGGGCGTCGTCGACCAGCAGCGCGGCGCCCGCCGTGCGGCAGACGTCCGCCAGGGCGCCGAGTGGCGCGGCGTCGCCGTCGACGGAGAAGACGGAGTCGGTGACGACCAGGGACCGGCGGCCCGGGTGGGCGGCCAGGGTCTTGCGCACGGCCTCGGGATCGGCGTGCGGCACCACCGCCGTCTCACCCCGCCCGAGGCGGCAACCGTCCACGATGGAGGCGTGGTTGCTCGCGTCCGAGACGATCAGGGCGTCCCGGTGGCCGCCGAGCGCGGTGAGCGCGGCGAGGTTGGCGGCGTACCCGGAGGAGAACACCAGGGCCGCCTCGAATCCGCAGAACCGGGCGAGCGCCGCCTCGAGTTCGGTGTGCAGCGCGGTCGTGCCGGTGACCAGCCGGGAGCCGGTCGCCCCGGCGCCCCAACGGGCGGCCGCTGCGCCCGCGGCGGCCGTGACCTCGGGGTGACGGGTGAGGCCGAGGTAGTCGTTTCCGGCCAGATCCAGCGGCGCGTCCTCACCGGCCGCCTCCTGCGCCTCGCGGGGGCGCAGGGCCCGCACCAGGCCCGCCCGTTCGCGACGGCGGGCCTCCTCGTCGATCCAGTCGAAGGCGTCCTGGCAGGCCAGCGGCATGGCGGTCCGGTCCTCGTCTCGGTGGTGCGGGCGCGACGAACCGACCCTAGCCGCAGTCGGCCGGTCACGAAGTGTGGTCATCCACACACGCCATCCCTCGCCTTGTTGTCCGTTTCCTCCTTTGCCTGGTCCGCCGCGTGAGCAAGGATCAAGGCCATGGATCTGCTTGCCGCTCTGGTGGAGAAGGGGCTCCGACGTGAGTCGCCCTCCCGTGAAGAAGCCCTCGCCGTGCTGGCGACCTCCGACGACGATCTGCTCGATGTGGTGGCCGCGGCGGGCCGGGTGCGCCGCCACTGGTTCGGCCGCCGGGTGAAGCTCAACTACCTCGTCAATCTCAAGTCGGGCCTGTGTCCCGAGGACTGCTCGTACTGCTCGCAGAGGCTCGGCTCGAAGGCCGAGATCCTCAAGTACACGTGGCTGAAGCCGGAGGAGGCCGCCGAGGCGGCCGCGGCCGGGGTGGCCGGCGGTGCGAAGCGGGTCTGCCTGGTGGCCAGCGGCCGCGGTCCCACCGACCGGGACCTCGACCGGGTGTCGCGCACCATCGAGGCCGTAAAGGAGCAGAACGAGGGCGTGGAGGTGTGCGCCTGCCTGGGCCTGCTGTCCGACGGGCAGGCCGAGCGGCTGCGGGACGCGGGCGCCGACGCCTACAACCACAACCTGAACACCTCCGAGAGCACCTACGGCGAGATCACCACGACGCACACCTACGCCGACCGCGTCGACACCGTCGGGAAGGCGCACGCCGCGGGGCTCTCCGCCTGCTCCGGCCTGATCGCCGGCATGGGCGAGAGCGACGAGGACCTGGTGGACGTGGTGTTCGCCCTGCGCGCCCTGGACCCCGACTCGGTGCCGGTCAACTTCCTGATCCCCTTCGAGGGCACGCCGCTGGCCGAGGAGTGGAACCTGACCCCGCAGCGCGCGCTGCGGATCCTGGCGATGGTGCGGTTCGTCTGCCCGGACGTGGAGGTCCGCCTGGCGGGCGGGCGTGAGGTCCACCTGCGGACACTGCAGCCGCTGGCGCTGCATCTGGCCAACTCGATCTTCCTGGGCGACTACCTGACCAGCGAGGGCCAGGCCGGCCGGGCCGACCTGGAGATGATCGCCGACGCCGGGTTCGAGGTGGAGGGGGCGGGGACGCCCACGCTGCCGCGGCACCGGTCGGCCGGTGGCGGCTGCGGGTCGGTGTGCGGCGGGGACGCGGCGGCCGACGTGTCCGGCGAGGGAGCGGCGACCGGCTGCGGCGGGGACGCGAACGCCGACCGTGGCGAGGCCGCGTCGATCGGCGGCGAGGCCGCGGTGGCCGGCTGTGGCGGGTCGTGCGGTCACGCGGAGGCGGGGGCCGAGGCCGTGGTCGCCGCCGAGGGCGGCCGTGGGA
>NZ_JBRIOU010000002.1:1146154-1163311 GCF_053474865.1 Streptomyces sp. CO7 | reverse complement strand
ATGCCTGAGCTCGGCCCGGACGCCCTGCTCGCCCTGGACCGGGCGCACGTCTGGCACCCCTACGGCCCGATGCCGGGCCGCACCGACCCGCTGCTCGTCGAGTCCGCCTCCGGGGTGCGCCTGCGCCTGGCCCAGGAGGTGCACGGGCAGCGGGAGTTGATCGACGGGATGGCGTCCTGGTGGTCCGCGGTGCACGGCTACAACCACCCCGTGCTCAACGCGGCGGCGACCGCGCAGTTGGGCCGGATGAGCCACGTGATGTTCGGCGGCCTCACCCACGAACCCGCGGTGCGGCTGGCGGCGCGGCTGGTGGAGATCACGCCGGAGCCGCTGCGGCACGTCTTCCTCGCCGACTCCGGCTCGGTCTCGGTCGAGGTGGCGTTCAAGATGTGCCTGCAGTACTGGCGTTCGCTGGGCCGGCCCGGCAAGCGGCGTCTGCTGACCTGGCGCGGCGGCTACCACGGCGACACCTGGCAGCCGATGTCGGTGTGCGACCCGGAGGGCGGGATGCACGAGCTGTGGCAGGGCGTGCTCCCCCGCCAGGTCTTCGCGGACGCGCCGCCCGCCGAGTGGGACGAGGCGTACGCGCGGACTCTGGCCGACCTGATCGCCGCGCACGCCGACGAGACCGCCGCGGTGGTCGTGGAGCCCGTCGTACAGGGGGCGGGCGGCATGACCTTCCACTCCCCCGCCTACCTGCGGGTGCTGCGCGAGGCGTGCGACGCGCATGACGTGCTTCTCGTGTTCGACGAGATCGCGACCGGCTTCGGGCGGACCGGCGAACTCTTCGCGGCCGACCACGCCGGGGTCTCCCCGGACGTGATGTGCCTGGGCAAGGCCCTGACCGGGGGCTACCTCACGATGGCGGCCACCCTGTGCACCTCGCGGGTCGCGGACGGGATCTCGCGGGGTGAGGTGCCGGTCCTGGCCCACGGCCCGACGTTCATGGGCAACCCCCTGGCGGCCGCGGTCGCCGGCGCATCCGTCGACCTGCTGCTCGGGCAGGACTGGCGGCAGGAGGTCAAGCGGCTGGAGGCGGGCCTGCGCGAGGGCCTGGCGGAGGCCCGGGAGCTCCCGGGCGTGGCCGACGTCCGCGTGCTGGGCGCCATCGGCGTCGTCCAGCTGGACCACGCGGTCGACCTGGCCGCGGCCACGGCGGCGGCGGTCCGCGAGGGGGTCTGGCTGCGCCCTTTCCGTGACCTGGTGTACGTGATGCCGCCGTACGTCACCGAGGACGAGGACCTGGCCCGGATCTGCCGCGCGGTGTGCGCCGCGGCCTCGGCCGGCTGAACGAGTGGACAGGAGCGCGAGGAGCGGACATGTCAGTGATCGTCGTATCGGGTACGGGCACCGAGATCGGCAAGACCATGGTCACCGCGGCGGTGGCCGCGCTGGCGGTGGCGGCCGGCCGTTCGGTGGCGGTGCTGAAGCCGGCCCAGACCGGGCTCGCGGCGGGCGAGCACGGGGACGCGGCCGAGGCCGCGCGTCTGGCCGGGGAGTCGGGGGTCGTCACCGCGGTCGAACTGGCTCGCTATCCCGACCCGTTGGCGCCGGCGACCGCCGCCCAGCGGGCGGGGCTTCCGCCCGTGCGGGCGCACCGGGTGGCGGAGGCGGCCGAGGACCTGGCCCAGGAGCACGACCTCGTGCTCGTCGAGGGGGCGGGCGGTCTGCTCGTCCGTCTCGACGACCGCGACGCCACACTGGCGGACGCCGCGAAACTGCTCCGGGCGCCGGTACTGGTGGTGGCTCCGGCGGGCCTGGGCACGCTCAACAGCACGGCGCTGACCGCGGAGGCGCTGCACGCCCGCGGGCTCGAGCAGCTGGGCGTGGTGATCGGCAGCTGGCCCCGGCGCCCGGACCTCGCCGCCCGCTGCAACCTGGCGGACCTGCCCCGGGTGGCGGGCGCCCCGCTGCTGGGCGCGGTGCCGGAGGGCGTGGGCGCCCTCTCCCCCCGGGCCTTCCGCCGGGCCGCACCGGACTGGCTCTCCCCCCGCCTGGGCGGCAGCTGGGACCCTTCCGCCTTCGTCGCCACCCATGGGACGCTGCCGGGCGGGAGGTCGGAGGAGGGGTGAGCGGAATGAGGGTGCATGAGTGACGGCCAGGTCGTGATCAAGCTCACCGGTGACGAGGCCTTGGTGCTCTCGCACTGGCTGGAGAGGCTCCAGATGACCGACCTCGGCCGCGTCGTCGACGATCCGGCGGTCTGGGCCCCGATCCATCGGATCTCCGGAACTCTGGACAAGGCGCTTCCGGAACTGTTCGCGCCTGACTACGAGCAGCGGCTCGAGGCCGCTCGTCAGCGTCTTCGGCCGGAGGACTGACCGCGTGGTCCGCACTCCTCACCTGGCCGCAGCCGGGTGTGGTGCCTGCCCTGGACGGGCCGGCGGGAGGCTTGGGGCCGCACCGCCGCGCACCTCGGCCTGTGGTCCGGTGCGCGGCCCCGGCCCCGTCATGCCCGTCGCGGCACGCGTCGCTGCGGACCGACCAGCAGTGGCTCCCCTCCGGCCGCTGCGGGAGACCCACCCCCTGGTGACCGCAGCGGGTCGGCCGGAGCCGTTCCGCTTTCCAGCTCACCGCCCCGTGGGCGGAACCCCGTTCCCCGGGCGGGGACCCGGTGTCATGATCGGGCCATGACTGCCGCGCCCTTCGTCCGCCCCTACCGCCCCTCCGACCGCCCCGCGGTCGGCCAGGTCTGCGTCCTCACCGCCTACGACGGCGGCGACGCCACCCCGCACTACGCCGACCCGGAGATCCTCCCCCTCCTCTTCGCGTACCCCTACGTCGACCGGGAGCCCGAGCTGGCCTTCGTCGTGGACGACGGAAACGGCGAGGCGGTCGGCTACATCCTCGGTACCGCCGACACCCCCGCCTTCGCCGCCTGGTTCCGCGACCACTGGCTTCCCCCGGCCGCCGGCGCCTACCCGGCCCCCGGTCCGCAGGGCGCGGAGCCCACCATGGACGAGGTGATGGCCGGCCTCCTGCACAACCCGGAGCGCATGGTCCGCCCCGAACTGCCGCGGTATCCGGCCCACCTGCACATCGACATCCTCCCGGCGTGCCAGGGCCACGGCCTCGGACGCGCGCTGATGGAGACCTTCCTCGACGCCCTCCACGCGTCGGGGGTCGAGGCCGTCCACCTGTGCATGTCGAAGTCCAACACCCGCGCCCGCGCGTTCTACGACCGCATGGGCTTCCAGGAGCTCACCGTCGAGGACGACGGCCCGGTCTGGTATCTCGGCCGGCCGACGGCCCGCGACTGACCTGCGCACCTCGCCCTCGGGGTCCACGGTCGGGCCCCACCGCCGCGCTCACGCGTTGTCAGTGCCCCTCCCTAGAGTTGGAGACATCAGCCGGACGGATCACCGTCCAGGCGCCGGGGTTCGCGGTCCCGGCGTCCGCTGAGGGCAACTGGCCAAGCCTTTCATCCAAGAAGCCGTCTCCCCGCACGCCGTCCCACGGCCGTCGCGGGGAGACGAATCGAAGGGAATCGACGCGATGAGCACGACGGTGAAGGCCCGCCTCAAGAAGCACCTGGTCAACCATGTCGCCCTGGTCATCGACAAGTCCGGCTCGATGCAGGGGCATTCCGAGCAACTCATCCGCGTCGTCGACGAGTTCGTGAAGGGCCTCGCGGAGGAGTCGGACCGCCTCGGCCACGAGACCCGCATCAGCCTCTACGCCTTCGACCACCTGGTGGAGAACCTTGTCTGGGACATGGACGTCAAGCACCTGCCCTCCATGCGCGGCCTGTACACCGTCGAGAACGGCGCGACGGCGCTGATCCAGGCCTCGGTGAAGGCGCTCGACGACCTCGAGCACATCTGGGAGGAGTACGGCGAGCACAGCTTCCTCCAGGTCGTCGTGACCGACGGCGAGGAGAACGCCTCCGGCGCCGACGAGACCGGCTCGCGCCACGACCACCTGCCCAACGGCCGCGCGCTGCTGGACGAGTGGCGGACCAGGATCGCCGAGAAGCTCAACGGCCTGCCCGATCACTGGACCTCGGCCATCATGGTGCCGAACTCCCTGGCCAAGCGCACCGCCCAGCAGTACGGCTTCCCGACCGGCAACATCTCCATCTGGGACGCGGACTCGGCGCAGGGCGTCGAGGAGGCGATCGGGGCGGTGAAGTCGGCGGCCACCCGGTTCCTGCGCGACCGTGAGCAGGGCGTCCGCGGCACCAGGAACCTGTTCGCGATGGGCCAGGACCTCAGCAGCACGGCCGTCAAGGGCAGCCTCCAGGCGCTGGACGCCGGCAAGTACGTGCTCATACCCGTGGACGAGCAGTCGGCGATCCGCGACTTCGTCACCAGCGCGGGCCACCCGTACACGACGGGCTGCGCCTTCTACGAGCTCTCCAAGCGCGAGAAGATCCAGCCCCGGAAGAAGATCGCGGTCGCGGAGAAGGACCCGAGGACCGGCCGGATGACGGGCAAGGTCTTCACCGGTCCCACCGCCCGTCAGCTCCTCGGCCTCCCGGAGAGCGAGGTCACCGTCACGCCGGGAAGCAACGAGGCGTACACCGTCTTCGTCCAGTCCACCTCGGTCAACCGCAAGCTGATCCCGGGCACCAAGCTGCTGGTCCTGCTCTGAGACGCAGATGCGCCGCACCCCGCACCCCGCACCCTGCCGCGGGGCGGCGGCCCGCGCGGCCGGCCCGTCCAGGGGTCCGCCCGCCGCTCCCTCCCGCTCAGGGCAGCAGGCAGTCCTGGTCCGGGTCCAGCCACTCGGCGAGCAGGACGGTCGCATCGTCGACCAGCTGCCCCGCGTGCTGGTCGACGACGGCGTGCACGAGCTGCCGCAGCGTCTCGTGGACGGTCAGGTGGTCGGCGTTGTGCCGCACGATGTAGTCGACGAAGCGCTCGAGCCCGAACTCCTCGCCTTTCTCGTCCCGCGCCTCGACGATGCCGTCCGTGTACAGCACGACCCGGTCACCGGGCTCCAGCTGCTCCTGCCGGACGGTCACCGGCAGTCCGAGGGCCACCCCCATCGGCCCGGCCGGCGGACAGTACAGCTCCTGGGACCAGCGCCCGGCGCGCAGCAGGACGGGCAGGTGGTGGCCGCGGTTGATCCAGGTCAGCCGGCCGGTGCGCAGATCGAGGTCCGCGAGGATGCCGGTGACGTAGCGGCTGTGCCCGAACTGCTCGATCAGGGCGCTCTCGATCGCCTGCGAGGTCTCGACGAGCCCGGCGCCCTGGCGGCGGGCGTTGCGGCAGGTGCCGATCGCCATGTTGGCGGTGAGTCCGGCGGTGGCGTCGTGTCCCATCGCGTCGAACACGGCCAGGTGGAGCGTGCTGTCGGCCACCGCGTAGTCGAAGGCGTCGCCGCCGACGGCATAGGCGGGCTCCGACACCGCGGCGACCGTGGTGCCGGCGCCCGCGAACGCCGGGGGCGGCGTGAGGTGCCACTGCATCTCCGCGGAGACGCTCATCGGCTCGGTCCTGATGAGGCGGGCGTAGGAGTCGCTGAAGGCCTTCTTGCTGAGCAGCAGCAGCGCGACCACCGAGGCCAGGGCGTACAGGGCGTCCCGCACTTCCTCGCCCGCGACGTCGAGGCCGGTGTCCGCCCTGATCACGCCCAGTCGTACGACACCGTCGGTGACCGGCATCCACCAGCGGCGCAGGCCACCGGCCCCCGAGGGGTCGGGCTCGGCGATCAGGTCCACCCGCCGGTAGGCGAGCCCGGGCAACGTCCCCGCGACGGAGTACTCCGCCCCGCCCGCGCCCGCGTCGGATCCCCGGCCGGTGACCTCGCGCAGCACCTTCTCCTGCAGGTCGGACACATGGATGACGACGTCGTGCAGCTCCGCGGCCTCGGCGTGCTCGCGCACCATGCCCGGCAGGTCCTCGAGCCTGGCGATGTGGCTCGCCACCACGAGAGCGGTGAGGGCCTTGCCCAGTCTTGCTGCGTCGGTCACAGCGGGCTTTCCCTTCCGGCGTCTCCTCCCCGGCGACGTCGCTGGGAGATCCTCGGGCCACCGAGTACCCGCAATCACGGTGAGAATCGCCCGGCACGGTCCGCGCCTTCGTTCAGCCTCGCGGCCCACCTGCGCTGCTCGGGGGTGTCGGGGACGGCGAGGCCCCGCGCCTCCTCGATGCGGGTCCAGGCGATCTCCGGGTCCACCCCGTTCAGCACGAGCAGCGCGGCGGCGAGGAGCGACGCCCGGCCGATGCCGAACCGGCAGTGGGTCGCGACGTGCGCACCCGCGCGCAGCCGCCCGGCGAGGTCCTCCAGCACCGGCAGGACGTCGGCGGCGTCAGGCACCGTGCGATCCGGTATGGGCACGGCGACGAACCGCAGCCCGGCGGCCGCGGCGGCCTCCGCCTCCCCGTCGAGGCCCAGCTCCGCGAGCTCGGGCGACGTCAGCGCGCACACCAGCACGTCGACACCCGCCCGGCGCAGGGCGTGCATCTCGTCCTCGAGCCAGTCGGCGCCACGAGGCTTCGCCATGGTGCTCAGCCGGCCGGGGCCGGGCAGGTCGACGGTGAACAGGGTGGGACGCATCGCGAGGACACCTCTCATGGATCGGATCGGGATGACCGGGGTGGCCGGGGTGACCGGGCGGCAGCCGACGGCACGGCGGCGAGGCCCTGGGTAGGCCTGGCCCGGGAGTGCGTTGATCCGGCGTGTCCGCGTCACGGCGGAGGGGAATGCCGGGCGCCTCGGCTCCTCACCGCGCCGGTGGATGCTCCGGTCCGCCCGGAGCCGGGACGACCGCCCGGAGAAGACGGCTGCGCAGGTGCCCGTGGATCACGGGTGACGGGCAGGCGTGGCCGTCCGGATCACGCCCGGCCGCGTGGGCGCTGGGCCTGCCCCGACGGCGGGATGGGCGGGGCGGCGGGACGAGCGTGCCGAGAGCTTCGCGCCAGGACCTTGGTCGAACCGGCGCGTCGTCGGCCTGCCGGCCGGTACGGGACGAAGCCGGCGGACGTCAGCGGCCGTGAGCCGCGGGGTGGATCCTGGCAGGCGGAACCGGCCCTGTCCACCCGGTCGGGGTGCTGCGCCGCGGCGGCCTGGCCGTCAACGCGGCGGATGCGCGGCACCGGCACCCGCTGCCCGACCGGTCGGTGCGGCGGCGCGGGATCGGTGCGGGATGCGGGGCGGCTGGACGGCCACGCACAGCGCGGCCGTCACGACGATGCCCTGGTGGTCCCGGAGCGGGGCCGAGTCCACCGAGGTCGCGGTCGGCGCCGCACCGGGGCGAACACCGGCGACGCCCGATGGGACCAGCCACCGCAGGCGTCGCACGGCGGCCCGACGGCAACGCCTCGCGCGGCGCTGCCGTCCGTACGGGTCACCGGTGCGCCAGGAACCCCTCCACGGATGTGGCGAGGGCGATGGGCGTCTCGTCGATCGCGTAGTGCCCGGCGTTGGACAGCACCTCCACCTCGCAGCGCGGGTACCACTGGCGGAAGGTGGCCTCCATGACATCGGCTCCCAGGGCGGGATCGTGCTCGCCGACGATCACCTTCACCTCGACCGTGCTGCCCTTGATCTCGGCGTGGAAGTCGGTCTTCGCCCAGGCCTGGAGATAGCCGGCCACGGCTGCCGGGGTGGAGTGGCGCCACGACTGGGCGACGACGGCGTCCAGCCAGACACCACTCAGGCGGTTGCCGGTGGTCAGGTCGATGATGGCGCGCCGGTTGGCGCGCTCCTCGGCCGCTCCGGAGAACAGCGCCCAGCCCTGGTCGTCGAACGGCACCCCGCTGGCCGGTACCGGTGAGATGCCCACCATGGCGCGGACCCGGTGCGGCGCGTCGGCCAGCACCCGCTGCATGACCGCGCCTCCCATCGAGTGCCCCACCAGCGAGAACCGCTCCAGCCCGAGGCGGTCGGCCAGCCCGAGGACGTCCGCCGCGGCCTCCTTGAGCGTGTAGTCGCCCAACTCCTCGAGGCGCGACCCGTAGCCGCGGTAGTCGGGGAACACGTACCGGAACCGGGTGCCGTCCAGGTGCGGACGCAGCGGCCGCCAGGCCGCCGCCGAACCGAACCAGCCGTGCAACGCGATCACCGCGTGCGGCCCGTCGCCGTACTCCTCGTACGCCACGCCGCTCGTCCTTCCGCCAGGACGCCGCGAGGGACGCCGGCGTCAACAGGGGCACGCGCCGGACCGGCCACCGCCCCGTCCGGAGACGGGCCGCGGCAAGGACCGGCGGCGCCGATTAGGGCCTCATTGTCCCGACCTGACCCCTTGTTGGAAAGAGTCCCGTCCGAGCCGGGAGCCGGCCCGAGCACATCGCCCCCGTCCGGGTCAGCCGTACCTCGCCACGCGCTGGAAGGCCGCGAGTGCCCGTCGACGGGGTGGGGCCGCGGTTCACCCGACGAGCGACGGTGTTCCACCGCTGCAGGTTCCGGCCTCCTTGTCGACGAAGCGACATGTCGTCACCTCGTGCTCATCGAGCAGCAGGAACGCGGAGGCAAGGAGCCGGCGTGCGACCTCCACCCGTCACACCGGGTCGATGCGGGCCCTCAGCAGGCAGAACTCGTTGCCCTCCGGGTCGGCCAGGACGTGCCACTGCTCGTCACCCGTCTGGCCGATGTCGGCCCGGCGGGCACCGAGGGCCAGCAGACGCTCGAGCTCGGCGTCCTGGTCGCGGTCGGTGGGATTGACGTCGATGTGCAGGCGGAGCTTCCCCTGCTTCGGCTCGTCGCTGCGGCCAAGGATCAGCGTCGGTTGCGGACCGCCGAACCCGTCACGCGGCCCGATCTCCACCGACCCGTCGTCCTCACGCCCCAGGACGACGAAGTCCAGGACCGCGCACCAGAACCGCGCCAGCACCTCCGGCTCGCGACAGTCGAGAACCAGCTCGCCGATACGACACGCCATGAACGCGACCTACTCTCAGCCGGGGACCGCCGGAGTGCCCGTCCTCATACTCCACCGGGTTCCAGCGGGGTGAACAGTCGCGCAGCGTAGCCAACGACCCGGGCACGGGCGAGCCCATTTCCCCCGGCGTGCCGCCCGGGCCGGGTCTCGCTACCTACGACCGTCAACTCCGCACTGCCCTTGGTGTGGCTCGGCTCCTGAGCACACGGCCTGCTGGCACACCGGGCAACGTTGTTCTCATGTTCGCGCAGCGGCTTCCCAGGCGGCGGTGACACACCCTTCTTCCCAGTGCCACCACCCCTCCGTCTCGCCGTGCTCCAACAGCTCGCGAATTCGCGGCAGGTCCGCCTGCGGCGGGACATCCAAGGCAACCATCCGGAACCGTTCAATGCCTTCACCCGTCGTGCCGAGGCGGTGAAAGACCTCCAGCACACTCTGCCGGGCGGTGGCAGACCCCTCGTCCTTCAACACGATGAGCCGGATGGTGCAGTTCTGCGAAGCCTGCACAGTTTCCCCGGCCCACAGAACTCCGTCGTCACCCTGCTGCACCCTGACAATGTCTCCGCCGGCGACCCCGCGGACGAAGAAGGGCGTATTGTCCAGCCGCACGGTGCCGTGGCCGAGGTCTACAGCCCACAGACTTTCGACGCTCACCGGCGGCCATCCGTCTTCTGTCTCCATGCGGAAATGGACTTTCACGTGGTCGTCACTGATGTGTGTCACCAAACCATCATCCGCTCCGCATCCACCAGACCATGCGGCGGAGTACAGAACACAACTACCTCCGCCGCCCCGGACCGGGCGGTAGGCCACCACCTGGTCCGGCGCACCGATGCACCTCCGCGCGATCGAGCAGGCCCCCCATAGCCGCCACACCCGAGAGGGGGGAGCCACCACTCGATAGGGTCAGACCGTGGACACCGGCCAGGGGGACTCCGCGGGACGCGCACCCGCCGTGAACTGGCAGGACGCGTCAACGCTGCGATGGGTCACGCGGCCCGTCGACGTCAAGATCGCATTCGACCGGGGTGAGCCGCTAGTCGGGGTGGCTGTGATCGCCCTGGCCTTGAACCACCACGACGCCGACGCGATCTTGCCCCAGGTCGCTCGGGCGATGACGGCTGACGATCCGGAGATCCGCCGCCAGGGCGTTGTCGCCCTGGCGCACGTCGCACGGCTGCACCGCACGGTGGACCAGCGATGTGTCGATCTGCTGCGCGGCTTCCCTCGTGGCAACGAAGCTGACGACGACCTGTGGTCCTTCGTGGATCACCGGTCGTTGCCGTGGTGGCTTCGCCGATACCACGCCGGCCGGCGATTGCGATGGTTGGTCCGCGACCGATGGCGGGGCTGAAAGCGCCGCTCGACGGGACAACGACTCAAAACCCCGCCATGGACTTGTCGAGGACTCCGCCCAGCGCCCCGTAGACGCTGCAGCGAACCGAGTGCCCTGCCCTGCGGCGGAGTCCGAATCCCACGATGAGCGACAACGCGAAGAGCCCACCGAGAAGCATCGTCACGACGGGGTGGTAGAGGAAGTACACGAAGCCCCCGACGCACGTCCAGGCCAGGATCGGCAGGAGGGAGCCGCGCAGCACCGTCCAGAAGGTGATCCGTTCCGGCCCCGACGGCAGAACGCGTCCGTGCACCTCGATGTGGTTCCTGGTTACACAATGGTCAGGTCGCATGTAGTCAGTCGTCCCACGATCGACAAGCGAAGCCGGGCTCCGGCACAGCCCGGAGGTCACGCGGTGGGCCCGCTCGGGTCTACCGCGCCCCGGCCGGGTTGGCGTCCTCGCTGAGGTAGGTGCCGTATCCCTCGCGGACCAGCGGGCCGTCGAAGATCAGGACCTCGTTCACGAGGCCGCCCTTCTGGTTGCGGTAGTTGATGACCAAGCAGTCCACGCCGACGTAGCTGGCGACCACCTCGAACCGCAGGTCGGGGATGCGCCGGAGGCCCTCGGTCCAGTAGGCGCGCAGGGCCTCCTTGCCGTGGATGACCCCGTCGCCGCCGAGCAGTTGCGCGGCCACGGGCGACCGGAACGTCACGTCCTCGGTGAAGTGCGCCAGCAGCGCGTCCAGGTCGTGCGCGTTCCAGGCCGTCACCCATGAGTCGGTCCACAAGCGTGCCGCAGCATGATCCATGCGGGCATTGTGCCATTGCCGATCAGCCGCGCCTCGTCGGGCGATCGAGGCGCGGCTCACGTCAACCGCCGCAAGCCCACGGCATGTTGGCCGTTCGCCCCACCGCCTAGGGGATGATCACGCCCGGGCCGTTGTCGCCGCTCAGGTTCCAGCCGAACCACGCCTTCGCCGCCGGCGCCCCGATGTCGACCGGGTTCACGGCGACCGACTTGGAGGCCGTCACGCCGGAGGTCGCGCCGCGCAGCTGCCAGACCGCGCCGCCGTTCACGACGGAGCCCAGGTTCTCGCCGGGCGCACCGGCGACCAGGTCGGCCTTGCCGTCACCCGTCACGTCGAGCAGCCGCACCGAGCCGCCGAACACGTCGCCGGACTCCGCGACACCCGGGACGCTCGTGGTGTCCTGGTGGAAGGCCTGGGCGCCCGTGCCGGTGAGCCCGCCCTTGCCGCCCTTGAGCACCACCACGGCGCCGGCCCTCGCCTTGGAGCCGATCGCCTCACCCGGAACTCCCACCGCCAGGTCGGGGTAGCCGTCCGCGTTGACGTCGCCCGCGCTCAGCCGCCCGCCGAACTCGTCGCCCTTCTCGCTGACTCCCGGCACGCCCGACGTGTTCTGCGTGATCGTCCGGGTGCGCGTCGAGCTCGGACCGGAGGCCGAGCCGTAAAAGATCTTGACGGTGCCGGGGTCGTCCTCGAGGTTCTCGGTGATGCCGTTGGGGAAGACCCGGGTGGCGAGGTCGGCGTAGCCGTCGCGGTCGAAGTCGGCGACGGCGGTGGTCGACGCGGAGGACAGCCGCGAGGGGACCGTGGACAGGCCGTCCGCGCTGCCGAGCCACAGCTTTCCGCCCTCGGCGTGGTTCTCGTAGACGTAGAAGGTGGCGAGGTCCTCGGTGCCGTCGCCGTTGAAGTCGCCCACAGCGGTCGAGTTGATGCTGTTGTCGGTGCTGTACACCAGCAGCTGCTGCTCGCGGGCGGGCACGCCGTCGCGGCCGATGGGGCCGTAGAGCACGTCGTGGTAGTCGTACTCGTCGCCGTGGCGCATGAACAGGTCGGCGTGACCGTCGTGGTCGAAGTCGCCGACCGCGAGGTCCTCGCCGACCTCGGAGTTCGCCGGTGCCGCGATCCGGACGGCACCCTGGCCGGAGATGCCGGTCGTCCGGCCCCACAGCACGACGACGGCACCGCTGACGTTGGTCTCCTCCTGGTAGTCGCGGGTGGCGACGGCCAGGTCGGTGAGTCCGTCGCCGTCCAGGTCGCGGGCCTCCAGCGCGTAGCCGAAGACCTTGTTCTCGCCGGACGCGCCGGGGACGCCGGCAGTGTCCTGGCTGATGGTGGTCGTCCGCGCGGGGTCGATGCCGTGCGCCGAGCCGTAGCTGATCGTGACGTAGCCGGCCAGCGGGTGGCCGCCGACCTGCGCGCCGGCAGCGGCGACGGCGACGTCCTGGTACCCGTCCCCGTCGAAGTCCTCGCGCACGGTGGGGGCGGCTGCCTCCGCGGCGGCGGTGCCCGCGAGGACCGGGACGCCGAGCGATCCGATCAGTGCGGCGGCCACCGCGGTCGATATGGCGGGTCGGCGGAGCGCCATGGTGTTCCTCCTGGGGAAGCGGACGAGGGCGGGGCGCGGTGCGCGCGGATGTGCCTCACCAGGAAGACACACGGAAACGGCCGATGGTTGTGCGCCGAACGGCAGGTGAACCGGGGCGAACCGGCCCCTTGCCGGGAGGGTGGGCGGCTCTCAGCACTGCCAGAGGAACGCGCTCCCCCGGCACGGCCCGCACACGAAGGCGTAGGCCGCCCCGCAGCCGCCGAAGTTCATGTTCGTGGCGTGGTCCGGGCCCTCCTCGAGCTGTGCCGCCAGCTCCATCCCCCGGCCGCACCCCGGGCAGGACGGGGTCTCGTCGGCCTGCAGCCAGTCGGGGCGGCCGCCCAGCTGTCCGAGGACGTGCCCCGGTTCCCCGCCGTCTGCTCGCACCCACGCCTCGTGGGCGTCGCCGTACGTCTCCTTCGGTGACTCCACCGGCCGCACGGCGTGACAGGCGCCGAGGAGGACCGTCTCCGGGTCGTCCACCTCCGGGACCGTCATCGGGGTGAGGCCTTCCACCGGGAACAGGAAGGAGGCGTTCGCCCCGCCGGTGGGGCTCCACGCGTCGCACATCCCGGGGTCGGTCTGGCACATGAACACCGCCATGACCATCTCCGCCCGGCCGCCGTCGCCCCGCACCGGCCGCGCCTGCCCGTCGAGCAGAAACTGCGCCAGGAACTGCATGGGCCCCTCGCACTCGGCGCAGGTCGGCCAGGCCGTCCCGGCGGGCGCCAGCGGCAGGCCTCCGGTGCGGGTGACCAGCGCGTTCGGCTCCCCGGGTCCTGCGTACGTCATCAGCGTCGTCATGCCCCGGACATTACGACAGCCCCGTCACGAGGCATGACGCCGCCCTCCGCCGCGGCGAGGCCGGCGCCCACGCCCAGCGACGCCGCTGCCTGTGCCGCGTCCGCCCGGCGCCTACGCAGCGGCCGCGCCGACGCCCTTGAAGACCTGCCGCGCGTGCCAGTCGACGTGCTCCGGCTCCGGGCGCGGCCTGCCCGGCCGAGGGAGGGCCACCGGCTGCCCGTGGAGCATGTCCGTCGCCTTCCCCGCCGCGCTCCGGGCCACGTACAGGGGCGAGACCTGGATGCGCAGGTCGGGCAGGATTCCCAGGACGCCGACGTCGAAGAGGGTGTGGTGCAGCGAGCAGAGGGCGAGTCCGTTGCCGACCTCGTCCGGTCCGTCCTGGCTGTGCCAGCGCACGTGGGCGGCCTCCAGCCCGACGGGGTTCCGGCCGAGCGCGCCGTCGAATCCGCAGAACGCGCAGGCGTAGGCGTAGGCCTGCAGCACCTCCTCCGTGAAGCCGGTCCGCCGTCGCCTGCGGTGCGCGGCGGGCCGCTCGCCGGGATCGGCGAGGCCTGCCGGGTCGAGGCCGATCGCGTCGCAGATCACCGTCTCGAGGGCGGTGGTGAAGTGCTGCTCCATCAGCAGCCGCACGGCTTGGCCGAGCATCCCGGGCTCGGCCAGCAGCAGTTCGACCTCGGGCCGCAGCCGGCCGTGGGCCCCTCGGTCCCGTAGCCACCCGCGCCGCTCGGGGGCGCCGGGCCCGATCTCCTCACCGTCCCTGTCCCTCAGGTCCCACAGCTCCCGCTCGAGGTGGACGAACGGCATCGCGGCCCGCTGCCGGGCGGCCGCCGGGCTCCTCACCACCGGGCCGAAGTCGTTGATCAGCCTGCTGACCGGCTCCTCCGCCACGTCGTACGACACCGCGGTGCTTCCCGTCTCCGCGAACCGGCCGAGCAGCCAGAGCACGAGCAACGGCTTGTGCGGCGCCCGACGGCCGCCGATCCGGGCGCGCCGCAGCACGGAGAGACGGCGCGTCAGCTCCTCGCGCGTCATGCGTCCCGGTCCGGCCGCACCCACGAGTTCCCCCACCACGCCCCCTGCCGGCGATCACACGACATCTGACCCGCCACCGTACCCGTCACCGCCTTCCGGCGGCTTTCCGGATTGCCTCGCCCGCTCACCGATGTACGGCACACCGATGTACGGTGTCGCTCTTGTCGCGCCGGGCCGCGGAGCGACCTGTTCCTGTGGGGGGAACCGACATGGAAGCCACCGTGCTCACGCGTCCGGACAGGTTGTGGTCGGTGGACGAGGTGATGTCGAGCCCGGGCCCGGTACCGGCGGCGGCCGGGGTGTACGGCTGGCACTTCGACGAGGCGCCCCATCCGGCCCTGGAGGGGCGGGGGTTGCTCTACGTCGGCATGGCGCCGCGCTCCATAACGAGCCGCGTCAGCAGGCAGAACCTGCGGACCCGCGTGCGGTACCACTGCCGCGGCAACGCGGAGGGCTCCACCCTCCGGCTCTCGCTCGGCTGCCTGCTCGGCCTGGAACTGCGCCGGGTGGGCAGCGGCACGCGCATGACCTTCGGGCGGGCCGGAGAGGCGGAGCTCAGCCGGTGGATGACGGCACACGCCCGGGTCTGCTGGGTGGAGCACGAGACGCCCACGGCGCTCGAGTCGCAGCTCATCGCCCAGTTGGACCTGCCGCTCAACCTTGACCAGAACCGCCGGAACGAGTTCCACGCCGTCCTGAAGGACCTCAGGGCCGCGGCCAGGCGCAGGGCCCGGGAACTACCCGTAGGCGAGTAGCCGGCCGACCGGGAACGCGCCCGAAACATTCGGAAAGTTTCGGGCTTGTCCTGGATGTGGCCGAATGCGCCCATCGCACGAGGGGGCGAAGGGGTCCCGGGAGGCCGGTTTCCGCCGATCCGCCCGACTGGGGCGGCCTGCGATACCGGCGGTAGGAGGGGCAGAACGGCCAACCTGAGACGGGTGACACCGGGGCGTTGTCACACCCCGGCTCCGTTCCTAGCCTGAAAGCGCTTCCTCCCCGGCCGGGCGCCCCAGCAGTCCGCGCGCTTCGCCGGCCAGGAGGTGTCTCTCCGGCGCCGAGGAGCTCCACCGGGCCGGAGCCGCACCGTCCCCCCACCTGGCGCGCCCCCGGGACACCCCTGCCCGGCCGCGCGCCCTCCTTTGGAGGTCCTATGCGCTTACACCTGCAACGACCCTGGGCGTGGGCCGTGGCCGCGCTCGCCGCGACCGTCATCCTGGTGCTGACCGCCCTCGATCCGCGGGCCGACGCCGCGGTCCGGGCCGACACCACTGCCGCCCGGGCCGCGGCCGCCTCCGCCGTCGAGGACGAGGGCGCGGACTGCACTGTCGGGAGCACGCCGTCCGGTTCGGACGCCAAGCTGCCCGACCCGTTCAAGCGGATCGACGGCACCCGCATCACCAGCAAGGCCGACTGGCGCTGCCGCCGGGCGGAGATCAGGGAGCTGGCCGAGCGCACCGTCTACGGCCAGAAGCCGGCGAAGCCGACCGTCTCCGGCACGGTCTCCTCCAGCAGCATCACGGTGAACGTGTCGGACCAAGGCCGCAGCGCCGGCTTCTCGGCGAAGGTCGAACTGCCCAGCGGCAGCGGCCCGTTCCCCGCCGTGATCGTCGTCGGCGGGCTCGGCGCGGACACCGCCACGATCAAGGCCGCGGGCGCGGCCGTCATCAGCTACGACCCGCTCGCGGTCGGCCGTGAGGGCACCGCCCGGAACAACAAGCAGGGCGCCTTCTACACCCTCTACGGCAACACCAGTTCCACGGGGCTGCTGATGGCCTGGTCGTGGGGTGTCAGCCGGATCATCGACGTCGTCCAGCAGTCGGGCGCCGGTGTGCTGAAGGGCGACTCGCTGGGAGTCACCGGCTGTTCCCGGTACGGCAAGGGCGCCTTCGTGGCGGGCGCGTTCGACCAGCGGATCGCGCTCACCATGCCCGTCGAGTCGGGTACCGGCGGCGCACCGATCCTGCGCGGGGTCAACGGGGAGAGCGGGGCCCAGTCGTTGAGCAGCGCGTACGGGGAACAGCCCTGGCTGGGCGACGCGTTCAGCTCGTACACCTCGAGCCCGAACAACCTGCCGGTGGACACCCACGAGATGATCGGCATGATCGCTCCGCGCGGCCTGTTCGTCATGGAGAACCCGCACGTCGACTGGCTGTCCGCCAAGTCCGGCAGCGTCGCCGCGCTGGGCGGCGCGGAGGTCTACCGGGCGCTCGGCGCCCAGAGTTCGATCTCCTACTGGTCCGACGTGCAGGACGGCACCCACTGCGCCACCCGGTCCGAGTGGCGCACGCCGATGACGCAGAGCATCAACGCCTTCCTGAAGAACTCGGGGTCCGGGCCGGGGGTCTTCCGCATCGCCGGGTCCAAGGCCGGCAGCCTGTCGGGCTGGCGGGACTGGACGACTCCGACGCTCGCCGACGGCGGCACGTCCGGAGGGACCAGCACGGGCACCACCAGCGGGACGACCTCCGGCACGACCTCGGGGACGACCTCCGGCACCACGTCGGGGACGACGACGGGCGGCACGACCGGCGGGACGACCACCGGAACCACGTCGGGCACCACGTCCGGCACCTCCTCGGGCACGACGGCCGGGACCACCTCGGGCACCACGGGGAGTACCGGAAGCACCGGCGGCACCCCGGGCGCGGGCTGCTCGGCCACGCACCGAACGGTCAGCTCGTGGAACGGCGGTTACCAGGGTGAGGTGACCGTCCGGAACAGCGGCACCACCTCGGTGAGCGGCTGGTCGGTCGGCATGACCCTCGGT
>NZ_JBRIOU010000002.1:1144452-1146054 GCF_053474865.1 Streptomyces sp. CO7 | reverse complement strand
CGGCCGGCGGCGGCACCACGGCTCCGTCCAACCTGACCTGCACCGCTTCCTGACCGCCTCTCCCCACGACCCGCCCGCCGCCCCGCCTCCGGCATCCGCATCGCCGGGGGCGGGGCGGCCGCGCGTGCGGGGGCGTTCGGGAGGAGCTCAGGAGGAGCGGGAGAGCTGTGCGCGCACCCAGGCCGGATCGGGGTTGGTGTGCGGCCGGCCCGCCACCACTACGGTCGGAACCGTCTCGTCACCGCCGTTGGCCTCCCGCACCGCCGCCGCGGCGGCCGGGTCGCGCCAGATGTCGACCCAGTGCAGACGGCCGGCGCTGCGGCCGAGTCTGATCCTCAGCCGCAGGCAGTAGGTGCAGCCCGGGCGCCAGTAGACGATGGGCCGTCCGTCGGCCGCGCTCCGGCGCTGCGCCTCGGCCGCGTCGAGCGACCGCGGGAAGACCAGGGGCGAGCACACCCCGGCGAAAAGGACGAACACCAGGAGGAACACGGCGGCTTCGACGGGTTCCCCTCCGGCCACCCGTGAGGCAGCCGCGGCAGCGCCGGTGAGCAGGAACAGTATCGGCAGGATCCAGGGGCGCGCCATGACGCGCAGACTAATGCCGGCCGCCGCGACGCCGTCGCCGGCCCCGACCGGAAGGGCGGCCGAGCGTCAGAGCGGAGGACGCGGCAGAGCAGAGGACGCGGCAGGGGTGCCGCCGCCCACGGAGAGGGCTCGCGTCCGCCTCCGGCGGGAGGGCGACCGTGGCAGGGAAGGCCCCAGGCCCTCCGGCGCGGTTGCCGCCGGAGGGCCTGGGGCCCGGGCGGCGCGGGTCAGCGGTTCCGCGCCGTCCGGGTGGCAGGACGGCAGGGGCCTGCGGGCCCCTGCCGACAGGGTGTCAGCAGGTGACCTCGGAGCGGCTGACGGCCACGTCGTCGAACCACAGGGTGTCGTCGCCGACGCCGTAGCTCTCCCAGCCGAGCCGCAGGCCGGTCGGCCGCGGGGCGGTGGTACGGGACAGCCACTGCTGGTCGATGTCACCGGTGGGGACGCCGTCGGCGTGCAGACCCGGCACCTGCTCGCTGCCCAGCCAGGTGTCGAGGTTGCCGTTGGAGGTGTCGATCTTGAACCGCAGGCACTGCCAGCTGCCGGTCGGCAGGGCCCGGCTCTGGGCGACGCCGTTGGGGCTCTGGGCGGGCAGGGTCGCGTCGTCGATCTCACGGTTCCACTGCAGGGCGCTGTTCTGGCCGCCGACGCGCAGGGTCTTGCCGCCCTGGGAGCTGTCGGGCATGGAGACGAAGGAGACGTGGGCGGCGGGCAGCGCGGTGGTGTGCCGTACCCACATCTTGACCCACATCACGGGGCCCACCGAGGCGATGTCCTTGGTGGTGGCGAGGAAGGCGTGGTTGCAGTAGCCGGCCTTGCCGTCGACGCGGACCGACTTGCTGCCGCTGTGCGCGACCGAGCTGTCGACGCTGACCTTGCCGGTGCCCTGGCAGTCCGGGGCCTCGAGCTTCCAGTTCCCGGACGGGGTCGAACCGCTCTGGTCCTCGAACCCGTCGCAGAGCACCGCGCCGCCGCAGCCGCCGCCCGGCGGGTTCGTCGGGGGCTGGGAGGTGGTGG
>NZ_JBRIOU010000002.1:1142999-1144352 GCF_053474865.1 Streptomyces sp. CO7 | reverse complement strand
GTGGGGGGCGTCGTGGTCGGGGTGCCGGGGTCGGTCGGCGTCACGGTGCCGTTGCAGGCGACGCCGTTGAGCGCGAAGCTGCTGGGCGTGGGGTTGGAGGACTGGTAGCTGCCCTGCAGGCCGAATTCGGCGGAGCCGCCGGTGGCCAGGTTGCCGTTCCAGCCGGAGCCCACGGCGGTGACGTTCTGCCCGCTCTGGGTCACCGTGGCGTTCCAGGCGGAGGTCACCTTCTGGTCGCCGCCGTACGTCCAGGTCAGACGCCAACCGGAGATGGCGGAGCCGAGGTTGGTGACCTTGACGGCGGCGGTGTATCCGCCGGTCCACTGGTTCACCGTGTAGTCGACCCGGCAGCCGGAGTCCGCGGCGTTGCTGCTGGGGGCGGTGACCAGGGCCACGAGGAGAAGGCCGACGGCGGCGAAGGCCGCCAGGAACGCCGAGGCCAGGGGGCGTTGGCGTAATCGGGTGGGGTGAGTGCGCACGTGTTCCTCCGTGGGGGTGCGGGTGTGGGGGTGCAGGAGTGATGGGAGCGCTCCCATCACATCTCAGCGACTCCGCACCTGCCCTGTCAACGCATGCGCCGGGCATCTTCTCGTCAAGATTCCCGGTGACGCCTTCCCGTCGCGCGACGCCGCTCCGGCGGAACGGCCGGCTGCCCGGAGCCGCGCGGCGAGCCGGCCGGGCGGCGCCGTCTCACTCGGCCAGCGGCTGGATGACGAGCTTGAACTCGGCGAAGGTGAGGTTGATCGGGTGGGGGGCGTTGTGGGTGACCCGCACGGCGAGCGGGACGCCGGGATTGCAGACGATGCCCCACACCTTGACCCAGTACTCGCCGCCGATGGTGGGCGCGCGGTGCTCGGTCGCCGTGGTGTCGACCGGTCCGGCCAACTCCAGCGGGTCACGGGCGAACTGGTCGCGGTACTCGGTGGCGCCGGTACTCTCCGCCCACTGGAGCATGGCGTACAGCTGACCCCAGCCGCGCACCGACGGCCAGATCAGCCCCGACCGGTCGTCGGACGCCCAGTCGGTCACCGTGCGGCCGTCGGGCTGCGCGGCCTGGTGCATCCCGTGGGGGTCGGTGGACTCGGCGGACCCGAACGGGAACCGGACGATCCGGTAGGTCGAGCCCGGCTGGATGCGCTGGGGGGTGCTCACCTTGAGCGACGACAGATGGACGCCGGGGCCTGCTGGGTCGCTGGCGGGCATGGCGCTGGCTCCCTTCACCGGAGGCTGTGCTGGCTCGGACTCCGTCAGATCAACTGCCCTGCTGGATTCAGGTTATGGCCTGCGCGGGCCCTCGGCCGACCGCTCCGTACGCCCGCCGCCGCGGCGGCGGGCGTACGGAGCGGTCGGCCG
>NZ_JBRIOU010000002.1:1137833-1142899 GCF_053474865.1 Streptomyces sp. CO7 | reverse complement strand
GATCGGGAGGTCTCCTCCGGTCGGAGATGTTCGATGCGGACCGGACGAGTTGCCGTTCCCCGTCATTGCCGGCCGAGCGACGGGAGAATTCCGTTCCGCCTTCACGGCGGACGGAATGGTGCGGCGATTCCCCGGGATCCCCCGTGTCGTCGGCGCGATCGTGGTTCGTCACCGCAACGCGTGGGACGGCTATCCTCCCGCACTCCGGCGAGTCACCTGAAGTCGGCGCCTTCGACTGGATGCCGATGCCTGTACGGCGCTCCCCCAGGTGGTTTTCGCGCGAGCGAAGGAGAATGTCCCGCGGAGACCCGATGCCACCCGAAGATGTGGTGGTCTCCTGCCTTCCTGACCGCGGACCTCAGTAGTTTCTCAGCCCGTGCCAGGTGCGAGGGCCGACGATGCCGTCGACGGCCAGCCCGTGGTCGGACTGGAAGGCGCGGACCGCCGACCGGGTGGCCGGGCCGAACCGGCCGTCTATGCCGGAGGAGCCCACGCCGTAACCCAAGGAGACCAGCAGGCACTGCGCCTCGCGGACGGTCCGGCCGTCGGATCCGTAGGAGACGGTGGGGGGTGTGGCGCGGTGGTCGTAGCCGCACTCCCAGCCGGCGGCCTCGGCAGGAGCGACGGCGCCGGCCGGTGCGACGGATTCGGGTCCGGCCGTCACCGTCGCGCCGACGGCGAGGACGGCGGCGAGCACTGCCGTGGCGGCGAGGCTGCGAGCTCCATCGTCATGACCTTTCGACAAAGAGGCGATTTCCTGAGCGGCGTGGCGAAACTCCGTGCATTTACTCGCCGCGACGCAAACCCTTTCAATCGCTCTCCTGAATGGCAAGGGGCGCCTGACGGCATGACGCGATCTTTGTGTTCCGGTCCGGCACGAAAGCCTTGGTCCGCAGTTCAGGGCGGGCGCCAGAAGGAGCGCCCGGGCAGTGCGATGGCTCGAATTGCCGGGGCGTCCGTACGGGCCATCGGGGCGAGCACAAAAGGTCTGGACAATGCGACCGAAGAATGGCACTGTGCGACAGAAAAAGGCATGAACAAATGTCATACCGCGCCGCGAAAGCGCCGCCCCGTCTTCGGCTGCGGCACCGCACCGCCGCCCACCGGCGGCGGCGACCTCGAGGCGCGACCGAACTCGCGAATCCTGCCCGATATCGGGCAGGAAACTGGAGGTGCGAGCGCCTCACCTCTAGGGTGAGCGCTCATGATCGCTGTAGACGCCCTGTGGACCTTCACGGTGATGGTGGGGCTGCTCACCCTCACCCCCGGCCTGGACACCGCGCTCGTCCTGCGGACCGCCGCGGTCGGTCACCGTCGCCGCGCCTGGGGTGTGGTCCTCGGTATCCAGAGCGGCACGCTCGCCTGGGGCGTGCTCACCTCGCTCGGGGTCACCGCGTTGCTGACGGCGTCCGAGGTCGCCTACCGGACCCTCCGCTGGGCCGGGGCCGCGTACCTGGTGTGGACGGGGGCCAGGATGCTGTGGGCCACCCGACGGCCCGGAGGCGCGACGGCCGCCCGCACCGGGACGCAGACCGGGCGGGAGACCGGCCACGAGACCGGCACGTCGGCCGGCGCCGGGGCGGGCGAGCGGGACACGTTCTCCGGCGGCTGGCGTCAGGGCGCGGCGACCAACCTCCTGAACCCGAAGGTCGGCGCCTTCTACGTGGCGCTGCTTCCGCAGTTCATCCCCGCCGACGCTCCGCACCTGGCCGCGGGGGTGTTGCTCACCGGCGTGCACATCCTGCTGGGGGTGCTGTGGGCGTGTGCGCTGATCGCCCTCGCCCACACGGTCCGGCACCAGTTGCAGCGGCCCGTGGTGCGTCGTCGGCTCGACCGCGTCACCGGTGCGGTCGTCGCCGTCTTCGGTGTGCGGCTGGCGCTGCAGGACTGACGCGCGGACGAAGGTCGTCCGTCCCTTCCTTCACCCCTTCCCCCTTCCCGGTGCCGGTTCTGTCGTCGACGGGACCGGCAGCCGCCTCGAGAGGACATCCCGTGCGCCCTGGCCCCCTGCCCCTCGCCCCCGAGGCAGTGGTCTTCGACTGCGACGGCCTGCTCGTCGACACGGAGAGCTGCTGGAGCGTCGTGGAGTCGGCCGTCTTCGCCGAGCACGGGCACCCGTTCGGGCCCGAGCAGAAGGCGCTGGTCGTCGGCCGGACCGTGGAGGCCGCGGCGGAGGTCATGGCCACGTACTTCGGCCGGCCCGGCGCCGGTCCGCACCTGGCCGCCGAACTCCTGTCGCGCGTGCGGGTGGAACTGGCGCGGGGCGCCGCCGCTCTCCCGGGGGCGGCGGAACTGGTGCGGGCCTGCCGGGCGGCCGTGCCCGTCGCCGTGGCGAGCAACAGTCCGCGGGAGTTGGTGGACGCCGCGCTGGAATCCGCCGGCCTGGCGCGGTACTTCGAGCATTCCTTCGCGGCCGACGAGGTGCCCTCCCCCAAGCCGGCCCCGGACCTCTACCTCGCGGCGTGCGAGGCGCTCGGGGCCGCCCCCGAGGCCTGTGTCGCCTTCGAGGACTCGGCCACCGGCGCCCGGGCGGCACGCGCCGCCGGGCTGTTCGTCGCCTTCGTCCCGTCCCTGCCCGGCACCGCCCTCCCCCGCGACTGGCGTGGCGCGGCCCTCGACGACCCCGGGCTGCTCCGCTGGGCCCGCGACCTGCCGCGCCGGGCGACGCCCCGCTGACGCGGCGCGCCGGGGGCGGGTCCTCCCGCGGTGGCGGGAGGACCCGCTGGGCTCAGGAGGGGTAGGGCAGCAGCTCCGCGTCGGTCCTCTCCCAGGCGGCCCGCAACTCCGCGAGCAGTTCCGGTCGTTGCCTGGCGAGGTCCGCCTGCTCACGCTGGTCGGCGGCCAGGTCGAACAGGTGGTCCTTGCCCGCCGCGTCCCGGTAGTACTTCCAGTCGCCCCGGCGCAGCGCCCGGTTGCCGCGGACCCGCCAGAACAGGTCGCGTTCAGGCAGCTGCTCGCCGCGCAGCAGGTACCCGGCGAAGCTGTGACCGTCCAGGGGGTGGGCCGGGTCGGGCCGGGCGCCGCCGAGCTCCAGCAGGGTCGCCGTCCAGTCCGGGGAGTAGACCGGCTCGTGGCTGACCTGGCGTGCGTCGATCCGGTCCGGCCAGCGCAGGATGGTCGGCACCCGGATGCCGCCCTCGAGCAGCTCCGACTTGGCGCCGCTCAGCGGCCATTGGTAGGAGAAGCGCTCGCCGCCGTTGTCGCTGGCGAAGACGACGACGGTGTTCTTCTCCTGGCCGGAGCGGCGCAGCGCGTCGAGCACCTTGCCCACGGAGGCGTCGAGGTTCTCGACCATCTCCCGGTACTTCTCCACGGAGCCGCCGTCGTCGTGACGGAGTCCCCCGAGGACGTCTCCGGCGCGGATCCGGTCGGCGATCTCCGCGGCGGCCTCCTCGTCGTCCTCGCCGATCCAGGGCCAGTGCGGGGTGGTGAAGTTGAGGTTCAGCAGCCAGGGGCTGTCGTGGTCGCGGCGAACGTAGTCGACGGCGCGCTCGGTGAGGACGGTGGTGTAGTAGCGGAGGTCCTTGTAGGTGGCGTCGCCCTCGTAGAGGTCGTAGTCGCCGAGCTGGCCCAGCTTGGAGAAGTACTCCAGCGCGCCGCCGAAGTTGCCGAAGAACTCGTCCCAGCCCGACCGGGTGGGGCTGTGGTCCGGCAGCCAGCCGCAGTGCCACTTGCCGATCAGCGCGGTGGCGTAGCCGGCCTTCTTCAGCAGGGACGCCAGGGTGGGGTGGTTGGGGTCCAGGCCCTGGGACCGGTTGCCGATCGGCTCGGCCAGGCCGCCCTTGGTGCGGCCGGGGTAGCGGCCGGTGTAGAGGCTGAAGCGGGTCGGCGAGCAGGTGGCCGAGCCGGAGTAGGCGTTGGTGAAGCGCACCCCCTGCGCGGCGAGCCGGTCCAGGTGGGGCGTCCTGATGTGCGGGGCCCCGTACACGGACAGATCGGCCCAGCCGAGGTCGTCCCCGAGGATGAACAGGATGTTGGGCCGTCTGCCCGAGCCGTGTCCGGGACGTGCCCGGAACGGCCGCTCGGCGGGTGCATCCGCTGCGGGGGCGACGGTGCCGGCCTCGGCGGTGACGGTGGTGCCGGCGACGGCGCCGACCGCGCCCGCGCCGACCAGGCCACCGAAGAGACGACGGGATATTTCAGGCATGCCGATTCCTCAGGACGGCGCGCCCTGGAAGAGGGCGCGACAGGGGGAAGGGTGAAGGAAGGAGTACGAGAGGCGTGGTGGATTCCGGCCCGGGAGACGCGGAGCCACAGACCTCGGAGCGCAGCGGGTCAGAGGGACGCGAAGGCTCGTTGCGGGAGCGGTCTCATCGCCTACGCCGGGACGGGCGGTCCTGGCAGACGTGGAGGTCGGTCACCGCGCCGGAGACGGCATGCGGACCGGACCCCTGCGGGGGGCGGCTGGAGAACCGGGAGACGGGCCCCGGAGGGTCAGCGACAGATGGCGCTGGACTGGCGGCACAGGTCGACGTGACGGCGCGCTACGAGCGCGACGATCGCCTGTGGATCAGCAGCCTTGGACCTCATGGGCAGGGACGATGCCAGGGGGTGGTGGACGCGTCAACCTGGTGTCCGGTCCATGGGACGGGCCGCACCGTGCGTTTCTGACCACCGCTCAGGCACGGTGCGACGCGGCCGGTGGGTGCGGGACCGGTCTGGGAGGATGACGACCACTCCCCGGCGCCACCGCCGCGCACGCGGGAGGTGTTCGTCGATCGACAGGGGTGAGCGGTGTCCGCACAGCACGGTAGGTACTCGTCCGGGGGTGGACGCGAACGGGCGCCCCTCGACGGCGGTGACGGGCAGACGCGTCCCGGTCGGCCGGGAGGCTCCGGCAGGCCGGCCGCCCCCGCGCCGCGGGGGCGTGACGGGGCCGCGTCGTCGCAGGGCGCGGGCCGGGGCGACGGGCCGCGCGGGAGCGCCGTCGAGGGCACGCGCCCGCAGGCGGGCACGAGAGGGCCACGGAGCAGCGGGGACGCGGGAGCGGGCGGTAGGCGGCGGACGGACTCGGGACGGCGCCAGGAGCGGCGGGCGGACACCGGGCAGAGCCAGGAACCACGGAC
>NZ_JBRIOU010000002.1:1130278-1137733 GCF_053474865.1 Streptomyces sp. CO7 | reverse complement strand
GCCCCAAGCCGACACCGGACAGAGCCAGAAGCCGCAGCCGGACACCGGACCGCGCCAGAAGCCCCGGGCCGACACCGGACAGAACCGGAAGCCGCAGCCGGACACCGGACCGCGCCAGAAGCCCCGGGCCGACACCGGACAGAGCCGGAAACCACCGACCGGCACCGGACCGCACCGGAAAGCACGGGCCGACACCGGACGGGTCCAGAAGCCCCAGTCCGGCACCAGGCCCAGCCGGAAACTGGGGCCGAGCACCGAACAGGCCCAGGAACCCCGGCCCGACGCCAGGCACAGCCACAGCCAGAGGCCCGGCACAAGCACGGGACGGGCGGCCCGGAAGCCGCGGCCGGAGCCGAAACAGCGCCGGAAGCCGCGGTCGCGCGTGCCGCGCGCGGAGCGAGCCGGACGGGGGGACCTCGCGCCCTCGCGCGAAGGCACGGTGACGAACCGCCCGGCCCCCGCCGCCCACTCGGCCCACGCGGTCGGCCAGGAGCACCAGGACCGCCCCGCCCACGCGGTCGTCCCGGAGCAGGCGGACCACTCGGCCCACGCGGTCGGCCAGGACCTCCGGGCCGACTGCGCCAACTGCTTCGGTCTGTGCTGTGCGGCCCTGCCCTTCGCCCGGTCCGCCGACTTCGCCGTGGACAAGCCGGCCGGACAGCCGTGCTCCCACCTCCGGCGCGACTTCCGCTGCGGCATCCACGCGCGGCTGCGCGAATCGGGGTACCAGGGATGCACCGTCTTCGACTGCTTCGGGGCCGGGCAGAAGGTCTCCCAGGTCACCTTCGGCGGCGTGGACTGGCGGCAGGCGCCGGAGACCGCCCGGTCGATGTTCGCGGTCTTCCCGGTGATGCGGCAGCTGCAGGAGCTCCTGCGTCACCTCACGGAGGCCCTCGGTCTCGCGGCCGCCCGTCCGGTGCACAAGGAGTTGCGGAAGGCTCTGTCCCGGGTCGACGGCCTGACCCGCGGCACCTCCGAGTCGATCACCGCCCTGGACGTCAACGCGCTGCGCGGCGAGGTGAACCCGCTGCTGCTGCGGGCGAGCGAGCTGGTCCGCGCGGGCGTCCCGGGGCGCCCGCGCGACCATCGCGGCGCGGACCTGATGGGCGTCGGGCTGGCCGCCGCCGACCTCAGGGGCGCGAGCCTGCGCGGCGCCCTGCTCGTCGCCGCCGACCTCAGTGGGGCCGATCTGCGCGAGGCGGACCTGATCGGGGCGGACCTGCGCGACGCCGACCTGCGCGGCGCGGACCTGACCGGCGCGCTGTTCCTCACCCAGGCCCAGCTCGACGCCGCGAAGGGCGACGCGGCCACCAGGCTGCCACCGGCCCTTCGCAGGCCCGCGCACTGGTAGCGCTCGCGGTCCCCGCCTGTCGTGGCCACTGCCGTCGCGCCACCGCCCTGTCCCGCCGCCGGAGCTCAAGGCCCACATCGCCCCGGGCCCCTGGTTCAGCTCGCCGGTAGCACCGGTCGCCGCGCGAGGGTGACGGCCAGTGCCAGCGCCGGCAGCAACAGGGCCGCGCCCACGAGGTTGACGGCGCGGAAGCCGCCCGCGGCCAGGACCGGGCCGGCCAGCGCGGCGACGGCGGCTCCGGCGTAGCTCATGCCCGCGTCGGCGGCTCCCTGCAGCGGGACCCGCACCTGGTCGTCGTCGACCGAGGCGAGCAGCGCGGACGCGGAGAGGGTGGAGAGCGACCAGCCGAGGCCCAGCACCACCAGGGCCGTGGCGGTCAGGACTTCGCTGTTCCCGGACGCGGCCGCGTAGCCCAGGGTGACGGCGGCCCACAGGACGCCTATCCCGAGGAGGGCGGTGCGCACCGGGCCCCAGCGGTCCGTGAGGCGCCCGAACAGCGGGCTGAGCCCGTACATGGCGGCGATGTGGACGCTGATGACCACGCCGACGACCCGCAGGGACATGCCGTGGTGCTGCATGTGCAGCGGCGTCATGACCATCACCATGATCATCGTGGAGTGCGCGGTGGCGAGCAGCACGACGGCGAACAGGGCGGAGGGGCGCCGTGCCGCCCACCGGAGGGCGGCCAGCGCACCCACCGTGGCGGGCCTCGGTCCGGCGCCCGTGTCCCCCGTGCCGGTCCGCGCGTCGTCGCCCCGGTAGAGCAGGGTGATCAGCGCGCACGCCCCGGCGAAGGCCGTGCCGGACAGCAGGTACGGCCCGGAGAGCCCCAGCACGCCGACCGACTCGCCGGCCGTCCGGCCGAGGGCGGTGAGGTTGGGGCCGGCGACCGATCCCACGGTCGTCGCCCACACCACCACGGCCATGGTGCGGGCGCGGACCGCGGGCGCGACTCCGTCCGCCGCCGCGTAGCGGGTCTGCAGGTTGCACGCGGAGGCCACGCCGAAGAGACAGAACCCGGCCATCACGAGGGCGAGGTGACCGGCCGTGGCGGCCGCGACGACGAGTGCGGCGCCCAGGGCCGCGATCGCGTACCCGACGCCCAGCGACCAACGGCGTCCGCGGCGTGCCGCCAGCCGGGCCAACGGCACCGCCGCCAGTGCCGAGCCCAGGACGCCTACGGCCTGGCCGAGTCCGGCCAGTTCGACGGCCCCGAGGCGCTCGACCAGCAGCGTGGTCACCGTGATGCCCGAGGCGACGCCGACGCCGCCGAGCAGGTTGCCCAGCACGAGCACCCCGATCCGCCGCCGCTCGGCCCTGCCGCCCGCCACCTGCCCGCTCCCCGTCATGCGCCCCGCCGTCATGCGCCCCGCCCCTCTCTCCTCACGACCGCGCCGCCTGCCGGGTGCGTCGCTGCGGGGAAGGATGCCATGCCCCGCCGACCGCCCCTCGGGCGGTCGGCGGGGCTCCGGCAGGACGGTGTGCGGGCGGCGTCGGCGCTGTCGGTCGGCCCGCCTCAGAGTCCCTGCCGGCGACCCCAGGCCCCGTGGGACCGCGACGCGACAGGATGTGGGGCATGAACACGTTCAGGGCGGGCGACCGGACGTTACGGCTGACCAACATGTCGACGGACGTCCTGGTCCAGGTGCTGATGCTCGCGGTCAGCGACCTGGCGGAGACGCCGTGGGACCACCGGTACGCGGCGCTGTGGGCGCTCCAGGACCAGGGGATGGTGGGTCTCGGAACGGTCGGGTTCGACCTGGCCGGCATCCCCTGGGGGGACTCGGCGGCCGAGCGGAGGCGCAACACGGTGTTCGCCACGACGGTGACGGACCTGGCCGCGGCCGGACACCGGTGGTGGGAACTGGACTACGAGCCCGCCCTGGCAGCGGCGCAGCTGCGCGAGTTGCGGTCCCTCGTCGTGCACGGGGCCCGTGTCGGGCCGCCCGGGGAGGGCGCCTCCTGGTTCCCGTCCGAGGCGGAGGCCCTGAGCGCCTGCTGCGTGAGGCACCGCGTGCTGACGGGCCGTCCGCAGCAGCCGGGGTGGTGCGCGCTGTGCGTGGACGAGAGGTGGGAGTCCTCGTCGGGGTGACGCGGCGTCGGCTCCCGTGGGGGAAGGGGGCGCGGGGGCCGGCGCCGCGTCGGTTGCGGCGGTCTGCGGTCTCAGCGGTCGGCGCGGCCGCCGCGGACGACGCAGGACCGGGAGTTCTCCCAGCCCCAGCCGTCGCCGTCCGGGTCGGTGGCACTGCCGTTCACGCAGTAGGGGTAGCCGTTGGGCGCCGTGCCGCCGCCCGTTCCGGTGCCGGAGCCGGAGCCGTAGACGGTGGCGCGCCGGGAGGTGGCGGCCACGCCGTTGGCGCCGTTGAAGAACCGGTTGCCCCAGCTGGTGAGCGAGCCGGCGTTGAAGCCGCTCACCATGTCGAGGTACTCGACCCCGCCGCCGTTGCCGCTCCACGACCAGCCGATGTAACCGATGCCGAGGGACTGCGCGGTCGCCATGATGGCGTCCTCGTCCGGGTTGCCGTCACTGTGCTGGTTGCCGAACTCGCCCACCACGATGGGCAGCTTGTTGGCGACGAAGGTGTTCAGGTAGCTCTGCACCTCGGCCGCCGTGTCGTACACGCCGTACATGTGGACCGAGAAGACGGTGTTGCGGTCCGGGTCGGAGGCGAAGACCGAGGCGGCGTTGTCGCGCATCGTGTTCGACCAGTCCTGGCCCCAGTTGGGCGCGTCCACCATCAGCGCGTGCCGGAAGCCGGCGCCGCGGAGCTTGGCGATCGCCCGCTTCGTGGCGTCCGTCCAGCCGGTGTAGTTGTTGTTGCCCCACGGCTCGTTGCCGATGTTGACGACGACGTAGTTCTCCTGGCCGTCCAGCGCGCTCTTGATGCCGATCCAGTAGTCCGCCGCGCGGTCGAGGGTGGTGGCCGCGCCGTCCTCGCCGTACCCGGTGGTGTCGTGCACCTCCAGGACGCAGATGACCTTGCTCGCCCTGCACTGGCCGATGATGGACGTCACCTGGGAGGCGGGGGTCTTCGTCCACCGGTCGCCGCTGCTGAGCACCACGCGGACGGTGTTGGCTCCCTTGGCCGCGATGTCGGCGAGGGAACTGGTCCGGTCCGGATACCAGGCGTGCGCGTGGTTGACGCCGCGCATCACGAACTGGTTGCCGTTGGCCTCGTGGATGCGCCCGTTGCTCACCCTGAGGCCGTTGGGCGCCGCCTCGGCCTCGCCGGTGGCGGGGCCGAGGACGGAGATCATCAGACCGACGGCGGCGGCGAACGCCGTGCCGGCGACGGTGCGCAGTAAGCCTCTGCTCTTCGGTGCCATGGTGCTCCTTCGGGGGTCGGAGAACTCGGTGGGGGTGCGTCGGCCGGTCGGGGACGTCCGGCACGGACGCGCGGTCGACGGCAACGTTGTCGACCGTCGGCCGACACCTATGACAGCACCTGTTGTTTCAGTGGTGTCAACAGCGGCGTCGCGATTCGCGGGAACCACGGGCACCGAAAGCAGTCGCGACCAGCTAAACCGGTCGCTAAACAACACCCGGCCTGCCGGACCTGT
Organism: Streptomyces sp. CO7; assembly: GCF_053474865.1. Lineage (NCBI taxonomy): Bacteria > Bacillati > Actinomycetota > Actinomycetes > Kitasatosporales > Streptomycetaceae > Streptomyces > Streptomyces sp. CO7. The sequence goes on along the minus strand of NZ_JBRIOU010000002.1, from coordinate 1,132,821 downwards.
TGTCGACCTACCCACCCTGCCCTAAGGTCCCGTCCGGCCGTGCGACGACGGCGACACCTCAGTCGAACTCCGCGGGGAACCGCTGCACCAAGGCCACTTTCGCCCTATTCGGTTGGTACAACCGTCAGCCGGTCGGCAGTTATACCGGTTTAGTCATTAACCCGGTCATCTGTCTTCCGGTCGCCCCTGAATGGCGGCTACGGTACCGACCGTGGATGCACTACGACCCGTCATCAAGCCCTATGCGTGGGGCTCCCGTCACGCACTGGCCGGACTCCAGGGCCGCGAGCGGCCGTCCGCCGGACCGGAGGCGGAACTGTGGATGGGCGCCCACCCCGCAGGACCCACGGGCCTGACCCGGGACGGCGTCGCGACCACCCTGCAGGCCGTCGTCGCCGCCGCACCGGAGCGGGAACTGGGCACGGCGTGCGCCCGCCGGTTCGGCGGACGGCTGCCGTTCCTGCTGAAGGTGCTGGCCGCCGAGCGGCCGCTGTCCATCCAGGTGCACCCCGACCGCCGCCAGGCCCGTGCCGGGTTCGACGCCCGGCTGAACGGGGCTGCGGGGCAGGGGACCTACGCGGACGACTGGCCCAAGCCGGAACTCCTGTACGCGCTCACCGCCTTCGAGGTGCTCGCGGGTTTCCGCGACTGCGGCGAGGCGGCCGCCGCGATCGAGGAACTCGGTCTCGCGCGACTGCGCCCGGTGGTGGACGTCCTGCGCACCGGCGACGGCGCCCCCGCGCTCACCGAGGCCCTGCGCACGGTGCTCATGTGGCCCCGCCACGACCGCGCCGCGCTGGTGAACGCCGTCGTGGAGGCGTGCCGCAGGCGGGCCCGCGTGCCGGGACCCTATGCGGCGGCCTACGACGCGGTGGTCCGCATGTCCGCCCACCATCCCGCCGATCTCGGTCTGGTGGCCTCCCTGTTGATGTGTCACCGGGTGCTCGCGCCGGGAACGGTCCTGTTCCTGCCGGCCGGCGGACTGCACGCCTATGTCCGCGGGGTCGGTGTGGAGCTGATGGCGAGCTCCGACAACGTGCTGCGCGCCGGGCTGACCGCGAAGGAGGTGAACGTGCCGGAGCTGCTCCGGATCACCGACCCGGCGGTGCGGGTTCCGGTGGTGCGTCCCGTCGCCGTTCCGGGGTCCGGCCGCACGCAGGCGTTCACCTGTCCCGCCGAGGAGTTCGTCCTGTACCGCACGGAGTTGGGCGCGCCGCCGGAACGCGTCGTCCCCGGGGCGGGTCCCCGCATCGTCCTGTGCACGGAGGGCAAGGCCCTGTTGCGCGGGCTCGACGGCGAGGAACTCCCGCTCGGCCCGGGTGCGTCGTGCTTCCTCTCCGACGCCGACGAAGGGGTCACGGCCGAGGGGGACGGCACTCTCTTCGTGGCCGCTCCCGGGCCCGAGCCCGTCGTCGGGACGGCCGGACCCTCCTGACCGACCTCCACACCCCGGCCCGTCCTGCCGTCATGTCCTCCTGCGGACATGTCGTCGGACCGATCCAGCGAAGGAAGACAACGTTGTCCGTCACGACCCCCGACCCGGCCACCGACCGACCGCGCCAGGCCCCGGTCCCGGCCCCCGCGGAAGGGAAGAGCTCACGGGTGTACGCGGCCCTGGACATCGGCGGCACGAAGATCGCGGGCGCCCTGGTCGACGACGAGGGCGCCGTCCTGCACCGCGCAGAGACCCCGACCCCGGCCCGTGAGTCGGCGGCCCGGCTGGTACGGGCCGTCGACACCGTCGTCGACGCGCTGACCGCGCACCCCGCCTGGGGCGCGGTGCGCGGACTCGGCATCGCCAGCGCCGGCCCGGTCGACACCGCGGCGGGCACCGTGAGTCCGGTCAACATCCCGGGCTGGCGGGGCTTCCCGCTGGTGCGGACGATCCGGGCGCACCCCTCGCTGCCCGACGGCGTCGAGCCGGTCCTGCTGGGCGACGCCGTGGCGATGGCGGCGGCCGAGCACTGGCACGGGGCCGCCCGTGGAGTCGCCGACGCGTTGTGCATGGTGGTGTCGACCGGTGTGGGCGGCGGGTTCGTCCTCGACGGCCGCCTGCACCCGGGCCCCTCCGGGAACGCCGGCCACATCGGCCATGTCACGGTCGACCTGGACGGCCCGCCCTGCCCGTGCGGTTCGCGGGGGTGCGTCGAGGTGTACGCCAGCGGTCCGGCGATCGCCCGCCACGCGGTGGCGGCGGGGTGGAGACCGCTGGACGGCGCGGAGCCGACGGCCGCGGACGTCGCCGCGGCGGCGCGTCACGGCGACGAGCGCGCCCTGGCGGCCTTCGACCGCTCCGCCCGGGCGCTGGCCGCCGGGATCGCCGGCAGCGCGACCCTGCTGGAGATCGAGGTGGTGGTCGTCGGCGGAGGCGTCGCGCAGGCCGGCGACACGTTGTTCGGGCCGCTGCGGCGTCACCTGCGGCGCTACGCGGCGCTGGGCTTCACCCGTGACCTGGAGGTACGGCCCGCCGCGCTGGCCCGGGACGCCGGGCTCGTCGGGGCGGCCGCCGCGGCGCGCGGGTGGGTCCCGGCGGGGTTCTGAAG
>NZ_JBRIOU010000002.1:1125823-1130178 GCF_053474865.1 Streptomyces sp. CO7 | reverse complement strand
GTGCTGCTGCGGGCACGACCACGCCTGAGGGGCGTGGCGGTACGCCCGCCACGCCCCTCACCGGCCTCGTCCTCTTCCGTGCCTCAGGGACGGGGAGGCGCTGTCGAGCCGCGCGGCATGAGCGAGGGCGTCGCCACCGGACGGGAGGGCACCTCCTGCCCGGCGAGCACGTCGAACAGGACCCGGGCCACCTCCGCCCCGAACCCGTGCACGTCGTGACTCATGGCCGACAGGGTCGGATGCGTCAGCCGGCACAGCTGGGAGTCGTCCCAGGCGAGCAGGGACAGGTCGTCCGGCACGGAGACGCCCATCTCCGCGGCGACGCCGAGACCGGCCACGGCCATGATGTCGTTGTCGTAGACGATGGCCGTGGGGCGGTCGGCCCCGAGGAGCAGCATCCGGGTCGCCCGGGCGCCCTCCTCGCCGGAGAAGGCCGTCTCCACGTGCCGGCCGCCGCTCAGGCCCAGTTCGTCCATGGTCCGCTCGAAGGCCTGCGCGCGGATGCCGCTGTGGCCCAGGTCGGCGGGCCCGCCGACGCGGGCGATGCGCCGGTGGCCGAGGGCCGCCAGGTAGCGCACGGCCTCGGCGACGGCGGTGGCGTCGTCCGTCCACACCGACGGGAACCCTCCGGTGAGGCTCGGGTGCCCCACGCCCACGGCCGGCAGGCCGAGCCGGCGCAGCGGGCCGATGCGCGGGTCGTCCTGGTGGAAGTCGACCAGGATCGACCCGTCCACCTGGCGCTCCCGCCACCAGCGCTCCTGGAGCGTGATCTCCTCCTCCAGGGAGCCGACCAGTCGCAGGAGCAGGGAGCAGTCGTGCTCGGCGAGCACGCTCTCGATGCCGGAGATGAACTCCATGTAGAACGGTTCGAGGCCGAGCAGCCGGGCCGGCCGGCACAGGGCCAGCCCGACGGTGTCGACCGACTGCCGCGACAGGCTGCGGGCGGCCGAGTTGGGCGCCCAGCCCAGGCGCCGCGCGGCCGCGAAGATGCGCTCCCGGGTCGCCTCGGACACGCCCGGCTTGTTGTTGAACGCCAGCGAGACGGCGCCCTTGGACACGCCGGCGGCCGCGGCGACGTCCTTGATGGTGACGCGTCCTGGTGGCGCCGGTGTGCTCACGCGGGTTCCACGCAGAAGAGGGCCGCGCGCACGGCGTCGAGGCCGGTCCCGGCGGCGGAGTCCACCCGGAGCCGGACGTGCTCGCCGGGGAGCAGGGTGCGCAGCCCGGTGTCGCAGACCGCGTCCGGTCCGAGCCGGTCGGCCTGCAGGAGAAGGTCTCGTACCAGAGTGTGTGCAGTCACCACGACCTCGACATTACCGCCACCGTCCGGCGCCTCCTCCACCGCGATGTCGAAGCGGGGCGCGGGGTAGGCGAAATCCTTGTCCGGGACGGGGAGGTGGACGGCGCGCAGGATCTCCGCGCCGGCCTCGCCGCCCGCGGCCGCGTCGGCGACGAGCAGTTCCTCGGTGGACGCGGGGTCGGGGGCCAGGTCCTGGGGCACGGGCAGCCGGACGGCCTCGCGCGGGGCGACGGCCAGGTCGAGGGTCCGTTCCGCCACCGTCGTGCCGTCCGCCCGCATCCGGCGCAGGGTCACCGCGGCGTTCCACGGGTCGGCGCCCTGGTTGACCACGGCGAGCACGGGGACCTCGCGACCGCCCGGTCCGTCGGGCCCGTCCGATCCGTCCGGCTGCCCCGGCTGCCCCGGCTGCCCCGGCTGGAGGGTCAGCAGGCGGTCGGCGTAGACCCGGCGCAGCTCGTGGTGGAGCGGCTTGAGGCGGCCGTCGCCGTCGACCGCGGCCCACGAGGTCACCGGCCAGCAGTCGTTGAGCTGCCACACCACGGCGCCGGCGCACACCGGCCAGTGCGACCGCCAGTGCTCGATGCCGGCCGAGACCGCGCGGGCCTGGACGACCTGCGTGAGGTAGTGCCAGCGGTCGAAGTCCCCCTTGGGCGGGGCGAAGTGGTGCGCCAGGCCCCGTTCCAGCTTCCCGTTGCCGTCCTCGGCCTTCTGGTGGTGCAGCATCCCCGGCGAGTCGGGCGCGAGGGTCTCCCCCGGCAGCGCGCGCCGCAGCGTCGCCAGCGTGGGCGGCGCCTGCCAGCCGAACTCGGCCACGAAGCGCGGCACCGAGTCGCGGTACTCGGCGTAGTCCCGGCGGTTCCACACCTCCCAGGAGTGGTGGGTGCCGTGCGCGGGCTCGTTGGGGTGGTGGTCCCAGGAGCCGGACCAGGGGCTGCCGGCCGAGTAGGCGCGGGTCGGGTCCAGTTCGGCGACGATCCGCGGCAGCAGGTCGAGGTAGTACCCGCCGCCCCAGGAGTCGCCGTCGAGCTCGGGCTCCCAGCCCCAGTCGCGGAAGCCCCACAGGTTCTCGTTGTTGCCGTTCCACAGCACCAGGCTCGGGTGGGACATCAGCCGCACGACGTTGTCGCGGGCCTCGGCCTCCACCTCCCCGCGCAGCGGCTGCTCCTCCGGGTAGGCGGCGCAGGCGAAGAGGAAGTCCTGCCAGACCATCAGGCCCATCTCGTCGCATGCCTCGTAGAAGGCGTCGTCCTCGTAGATGCCGCCGCCCCAGATGCGCACCAGGTCGATGTTGGCGTCCGCCGCCTGCCGCAGTCTGGCGCGGTAGCGCTCGGGGGTGACCCGGGAGGGGAAGGCGTCGTCGGGGATCCAGTTGACGCCGCGGACGAAGAGGGGGACGCCGTTGACGACGAAGGTGAAGCGGGTGCCGTGCTCGTCGGGCGCCCGGTCCAGCACGACGCCGCGGAAGCCGATCCGGCGCGACCAGGCGTCGAGCCGCCCGCCCTCGGCCGCGGGGGTCCCGGAGGGTTCAGCGGCAGGGGTTCCCAGAGGCTCGGCGGCGTCCTGGTCCACGAGGGTCACGTCCAGGTCGTACAGGGGCTGCTCGCCGTATCCGCGCGGCCACCAGAGCTCGACGTCCGGCAGCTCGAGGGTGAGCACGGCGGTGTTTCCCTCCACGGTGGAGCTCGCCCTGACGCCGCCGGCCTCGGCCCGTACCTCGAGGCGGCGGTGCGCGCCCCGCTCGGTACGTTCCACGTCGACGTGCAGCTCCACCCTGCCCGCCCCGTCGCGGACCGTGACCAGTGGCCGCACGCGTGCCAGGCGGGCCGTCGACCACCGCTCCAGCCGGACCGGGCGCCAGATCCCGGCGGTGACCAGGGTCGGGCCCCAGTCCCAGCCGAAGCTGCAGGCCATCTTGCGGATGTACTGGAAAGGCTCCGGGTAGACGTTCGGCCGCTCCCCCGTCACCGCGCGGACGGCGGCGGCCTCGTCGTAGGCGGAGGCGAACTCCACCCGCAGCAGGCCGTCGCGGCCCGTGACGTCGAACCGGTGGCGCCGGTGCATGTTCCGGGTACGGCCGAGCTCCTGGCCGTCCAGGGTGATCACGGCAGCGGTGTCCAGGCCGTCGAAGACCAGGTCGGTGCGCTCGTACGACGGGTCCGAGGCCGTGTCTGCCGGCGCCAGTTCCCGGGTGTACGTCCACGCCCGGCGGCCCACCCAGGCCACCTCGTGCTCGCCGAGGCCGAGGTAGGGGTCCGGGATCAGCCCGGCGGCGAGCAGGTCGGTGTGGACGCAGCCGGGCACCTGGGCGGGCAGCGGCTTCCCGTCGTGGTCGAGGCTCCAGCCTTCGGCGAGCTGGACGAGTTCCATCATGGGCGGACTCCTTCGGCAGGGCGTGCGTGCCTGGCACTTGGGCAGCGCGCTCAACCTAACGCCCGTGAGTGAACCGGTCTAGGCCCAGATTTCCACCGACTCCCGCTTGCTCCGGAACACCTCCTCACACCGACTGAACTGGCGTCGAGTCCGCCGCACCCATGGATCACTCACTGCGCGGACCTGGAGGGGCCGTCACGCACCAGCCGTCTTCTTGACCGGTTCACTCACCCGCGAGCTTGGTGGTCAAGACGACGCTGTCCGCCGCCTTGTCGTGCAGGCACTGCTGGAACGGCTTGTCCCACAGGCACCACAGCCCGTCGAGGAGGCCCAGGAAGGGGACGAACCCCATGAAGAAGCTCATGAACCAGCGCAGCCACGCACGCCCGAAGGACAGGTCCTCCCCGTCGCCGACCCGGGCGACGCGCAGGCCGCAGATCCGCTTCCCGTAGGTGGCGCCCCTCTCCCAGATCATGACGGGCTCGTAGCACAGGAGGGCCAGGCCGAGCAGTCCGTAGCCCACGAAGCCGATGAGCACCTCGACCGACTCAGGAGCCTCCAGCACGTTCTGCAGGACGGTGACGACGCCGGCCACCAGCAGCCCCGCGAGAAGCATGAACACCCCGTCCAGGAACCGTGCGGCGAGCCGCGCGCCCTGGTTGCCGAGCATCTCCGGAGGCGGACC
>NZ_JBRIOU010000002.1:1116316-1125723 GCF_053474865.1 Streptomyces sp. CO7 | reverse complement strand
CGGGTGGGTGCTCATGGGCGGTCCAAGGTGGTCCGGGGGCGGCTGGGTCACGGCTGCGCCTCCGACCGGTCGCAGGCGCAGCGACATGGAGGGTTCCGGACTTGGGGGCGCGCGTCAACGCGGGCCCGTGGCAGCGTGGTTGGGCACGCCGGGCCGCCGCCCCCGCGCGGACGATCCGCCCTCGGCGGCTACGGTTGCACCCGCGCGACCGCTCCCGTCTCCAGGGCCGCCCACACCGCGCCGTCAGGGCCCAGGGTGATCCCGTGCGGCTCGGACGCCGGCGAGGGCAGGGCGTACTCGGTGATCTCCCCGCTGAGGGTGATGCGGCCGATGCGGTTGGCTCCCCACTCGGTGAACCAGCAATCCCCGGTGGCGGCCGCGACGATGGCGTGGGGCCTGGCCGTCGGGTCGGGGAGCGGGAACTCCTGGACGACGCCGTCCACCGTGACCCTGCCGATCCGGCCGGCCCCGATCTCGACGAACCACAGGGCCGCGCCGTCACTGGTGATGCCCACGGGTGCGGCACCTGTGGTGGGAAGCGGATACGTCCGGACGTCCCCGTCGACGGTGATGCGGCCGATCGCGTCGGCCTGGTTGAGGGTGAACCACAGTGCTCCGTCGGGGCCCGCGGTGATGCCGGAGGGGAAGCCGCCCGCACGGGGAAGCGCGAACTCGGTGACCCGTCCCTCGACGGTGACGCGGCCGATCCGGTCGGAGTTCATCTCGGTGAACCACATCGCGCCGTCCGGGCCGGCGGTGATGCCGAAGGGGCCGCTTCCCGCTGTCGGTACGGGGAAGGACCGCGTGTCGCCGTCCGGGGTGACGCGACCGATCCGGTGGTCCCCGGACCGGGTGAACCACAGTGCCCCGTCGGGCCCGGGGGCGATGACCATGGGGCGGCAGGTGGAGGAGTCCAGCGGGAATGCGTCGAGTGCGCCGCCGAGGGTGAGACGCGCGATGCGGCCGCCGTGCACCAGGGTGAGCCACAACGCGCCGTCAGGTCCGCAGGTGATGCCGTAGGGCCCGGCCCGCTCGTCCGCGACGGCGATCTCCCTGACGGTTCCGGCATCGGAAGGCCGCACGACCAACTCCTCCAAGCGGCCGGATCCTTTCCGGCCTCCACCTCACCATGTCCGCGAGAGGACGGCGGATGCAACCGTGTTCCCGGGGAAGCCGGGGCACGGAAGGCGGGGAGTCGAGACCGCCGGGAACCGGATTCGAGCAGGACGTTCGGCCCGTCTCGTCCCCGGGGCCGGAATGCCGCTCGCGGCGGCGCGAAGGCAGTACCGCTATCCGGACGCGCCTGACGGGCGCGGCGCGCGGGACACGGCGGCGGATCTCCGCGTCGGCGGGGCGAGGATCGCGCCGTGACCAGCGGCACAACACGCCTGACCGCCACGCCTGCGCCCGCACGCTCAGGCTTCCGTAGGGCGGATGACGTACCTTCACCACGCCGATACGTCGATTTCATCTGGACGCTGAGCACCGGGTGACTTCACCGACTCGCGGGCCCCGCCCGTACCCAAGGAGTGCCGGAAGGAATGGCGGGCGGGGAACGTGGGCGCGGCCGAGTCGAATCGCTATTCTGCGTTCGAGGGTTGAACGAACGATCGATTCAAGATCATCAAAATGTAAACTTCTCCAAATCCCCCACGAGGAGCAAGTCATGAGCGTGCCGCCGAACGATTCCCCGGAGCTGTTACGCACCGCGACCCCTGTGGTACATGGCGCATTCCGTGCCGTGACCGGCTTCTTCTTCGCCTGCCACGGAGCGGCCTCCCTCTTCGGTGTTCTCGGTGGCGCCCACGGCGGCGGCACCGTTCCCACGCTGGCATGGCCCGGCTGGTGGGCCGCAGTCATCCAGCTGGTCGGCGGATCCCTGGTCGCTCTGGGCCTGTTCACCCGCACGGCAGCCGTGATCTCCTCCGGCTCCATGGCCTACGCCTACTTCAGCGTCCATCAGTCGAACGGACTGTTCCCACTTGTGAACGGCGGTGAGGCCTCCGCCATGTTCTGCTGGGCGTTCCTGCTGATCGCCTTCATCGGCCCCGGCGCCTTCGCACTCGAGAGCGTCCTGCGCCGTGGCACGCCGGCCGCCGGGGCGAGCGAGCCGGCGCCACCGGTGCGGGCCACTTCCTGACCGGTCCTGCGCGCCGACGACTCCTGCCGCGGGCTCCTGCCATGGGGCGGAGCCCGCGGCAGGCTTCATCTCCGCGCGGCTTCGACGCCGCCCGTCCCGTTCCGGCCGCTCATCCCTGCCGGGGCGTGATGTTGGCGTTGAGCCGGAAGAGGTTGTCGGGGTCGTAGGCCGCCTTGACCGCCGTCAGCCGTTCGTACTGCGGCCCGAAGCTCTCCTGGACCAGTTGCTCGCCCTCCTCGAGGAAACCGGGGAAGTTGAGGTAGATGCCGCCGGAGGAGAAGGCCCGCAGGGCGGCGAAGGTCTCCCGCACCCAGCCGATGTTCCGCTCCGAGTCGGCCTCGTCCGACCAGTTGCCCTCGATGCCGACGAGATAGGCGTCCTGGCGCCCGGTGAAGGCGGTCCCCTCCTGCGGGGCGCGCGCCATCGCGCCGCCCTGGAACCAGAGGTCCACCGTCGACATCGGCGACGGCGCCCGCTCGGCGTGCTCGGCGATCCGGTCGATGACCTCGTCGGTGAGACCGGGCAGGCTCACCGACTTCCAGTAGTAGCGGTTCCCGTCCGGATACTCCTCGTCCAGCAAGGACTGGACGTCGAGGTAGGTCGTGACGCCGCTCAGGTCGAACAGTGGTTCGGCGATCTCCCGCAGCGGCCGCAGCGCCCTCTCCCCCTCCTCCGGTCCGCCGGGGAAGAGCGCCAGCACGGCGACGAACGGCTCCCCGTGGAGCTGCGCGGGAAGCGCATCGTCAGGCGGGACCCGGCCGAACACGGCGAGCGGGGCCGTCCTCTCCTCGGGGGCGGACACCAGGCTCTCGACGTGGCGCAGCACCTCCCGGGCGTGCCGTGCCGGGTAGTACACGTTGCAGAAGTACACCTCCGGCCCGACCGGGTACAGCCGGTACGTGAACGAGGTGACGACGCCGAAGTTGCCGCCGCCGCCGCGGATCGCCCAGTACAGGTCCGGATGGCGCTCCGCGTCGGCCTCGCGGACCTCGCCGTCGGCGGTGACCACCGTCGCGGACATCAGGGCGTCGCAGCTGAGGCCGTGGGCGCGGCGCAGCCATCCCATGCCGCCGGACAGCGTCAGGCCCGCGACACCGGTCTGCGACACCACGCCGAGCGGCACGGCGAGGCCGTGGCGCTGGGTCGCGCGGTCCACGTCACCCAGGGTGCAGCCGCCCTGCGCGCGCACGAACCGGGCGTCGGGGTCGACCTCGACGGCGGTCATCCGGGACAGGTCGACGACCAGGCCGCCGTCGCAGAGGGCGTACCCCGCCACGCCGTGGCCGCCGCCGCGCACCGAGAGCGGGAGGCGGTGGTCGCGGGCGAAGCCGACCGCCGCGGCGACGTCCTCCTCGCCGGCGCAGCGCGCGACCAGGGCCGGCCGCCGTTGGATCGTGCCGTTCCACAGCCGGGTGGCCGCCGCGTACCCGGGGTCGTCCGGTTGGAGCAGCTCGCCCCGCAGGACACCCCGGAGGGCCTCGACGGCGGAGGCGGGCGCCTCGGCCGGTCCGCTGTCTTCCGCACCCATGCGGATCACCTCCCGCCCCCAGCCTCACCCGACGCGGCACACGGCGCGAGCCACGGGTGGCCGTTGCGGTCACGACGGGGTGCGCGCACGCCCCGTCCGGTGGCGACGCGGTGGCGTCCGCGACAATCGGAACCCCGCACCGGCCCGTCCGGTCGCCTCCGCGCGGCCCTTTCAGGGTCGGTGGCCAGGCCCGGCCCGTTCAGCGTCGGTCGGCTCCGCCCGGCCCGTCAGGAAGGAAGCCCGATGAGGACCGTCGAAGAGGTCGAGGCGCTGGCGTCCGCCGCGCACGCCGGGCAGGTCGACAAGGTCGGCGTGCCGTACATCGAGCACGTCCGGGCGGTCGCGGCCGGGCTCGTGCCGTTCGGGGACCGGCTGGTGATGGCGGGGCTGCTGCACGACGTGGTGGAGGACACCTCCTGGACGACGGAAGGGCTGCGGGCCGCGGGCGTCCCGGACGACGTGGTCGTGCTCGTCGAGGCGGTGACGAATCAGCCGGGCGTCCCGTACGAGGAGAAGATCCGCCGCATCGCGGGGAACCGGGAGGCCACGCTGGTGAAGATCTCCGACAACGCGCACAACAGCCGCGCCGACCGCGCGGCCGCGCTCCCGGAGGAGGCGCGCGCCCGCCTGGCCGCGAAGTACCGGGCGGCACGCGAGGTCCTGTGGGCGGCGGCGGACCGGGCCGACGTCGAGGCGGTGGTCACGATCGTCAACCCGGCCCTGCTGGACGAACTGCGCGGGGGCCGGACAGCTTCGTCATGACCCTTCTCGCCTGACCGCCCTGTCACCGGCCCGCCCGGTTTACCGGCCCGCCCGGTCACCGGTCCGGTCCTCGGTCCGGGCGCCCACGGAACGTGCGGCCGCAGGACCGGTCGCCGCCGTGCCGAGGAGGCGGGTCATGCTTTCGGCGGCCCGTACGGCCGCGTCGGCGCAGCAGTTGTTGAACAGCACGTGCAGCTGCTCCACCTGCCCGGCCAGCTCGTGCAACCGGGGTGTCCACTCGGCGAGTTCGGCTTCGTCGTAGGTGTGCCGGAAGCGGTCCTCCTTGCTGCCGGAGCCCCAGGCGGGACTGCGGCCGTGGAACCGCACGACGGACAGGCGCGGCGAGGTCACGGGGGTGACCGGGGGCATCGAGGACGGCAGCGTCTGCGTCATGTCGACGGCCACCGCCGCCATGCCGTGCCGGGCGAGCAGCGCGCGGGTCCGGTCGGCCTGGTCCTCGCGCCACCACCGCGGGTGGCGGAACTCCACGGCGACGGTCCAGCCGTGCGTGCGCCGGGCGGTGTCCGCCAGGAAGGTCTCGGCCTGTGTGCCGGGCCGGAACCACGGCGGGAACTGGAAGAGCACGCTGCCCAGCCGCCCGGCCTCCCGCAGCGGGGCGACGCCCGCGGTGAAGCGTGCCCACACCTCGTCCAGGACGTCCGGGTCGCGGGCGTCCGCCGGCAGCCCGGGCGGCATCACGGCGCCACGTGTGGGGTGTCCGGTCAGCAGGGAGAACGCCTTCACGTCGAACACGAAGCCGTCGGGCGTCCGCTCCGCCCAGAGCCGGCTGTTGCGCTCGCTCGGCAGGGCGTAGTAGGCCGAATCGACCTCCACGACCGGGAACCGCTCGGCGTAGTGCCGCAGTCTCCCCTCGGCGTCCCGTCGTCCCGCCGGATACCAGCCGCTGCCGACCAGCGCCCGGTCGGTCCAGGAGCATGTGCCCACGAGGATGTCACCCATGGACCTCCCGTTACCCCGCCGGGCCGTTTTCCCCCGTGGTCTCCCGTTCCGCGTCGCCGGTCAGGAAGCGGGCGAACTCCTCGACCAGGCGGGCCGAGGCTTCCCTCATCGCGGACCGGGTCATGCCGGCCGCGTGGGGCGAGAGGGTGCAGTGCGGATTGCCCGTCAGCGCCGAGGAGAAGCGGGCGCCCTCGCGCGCGAAGACGTCGACCGCGGCCCGGGCGGGACCGACGGCTGGGTCCCGCAGCACGCGGTCGAGGGCGTCCTCGTCGACCACGGCGGCCCTGCTGGTGTTGACCAGGACGGAGCCGGGCCGCATGGCCCGCAGTTCGGCCTCCCCGACGAGTCCGGCGGTCTGCGGGGTCGCCGGAACGTGCACCGAGACCACGTCGCAGGCGGCCAGCAGTTCGGCCAGGGACTCCACCCGGCGGCCGGGCCACCCCGCGGCCCGGTCCGGGGTGAAGCGCCGCGATCCCAGGACCAGGACCTCGGCGCCGAAGGCACGCACCAGGTCGGCCACCCGGCGGGAGACGGCGCCGGTCCCCACCAGCCCGACCCGGGCGTCGGACAGGCCGGCGGCCGGCAGCCCCGCCGTGGCGTCGTCCCACGCACCGGCGCGGAGCTCGCGGTCGCGCCGGGAGACCTCGCGCAGCGCGTCGAGCATGAGCGCCACGGTCAGTTCGGCCACCGCCGGGGCGTTGGCGCCGGGGGTGGTGCGGATCGCGACTCCGAGGTCACGGGCCGCCCGGTGGTCGAAGGTGTCGGAGCCCGACGCGGCGCGGCCGGCCAGCACGAGGCGCCGCCGCAGGCCCTGCTTCGTGGCCCTCTCCAGCACGGCCCGCGTGAGCGGGACGCCGGCCCGGCACTTCAGCACCTCGTAGCCCTCGCCCCCGTCCTCCAGGCGCCGGCCCAGTTCCCCCTCGTCGAAGCCGTCGAAGTCCACGGTGTCCCACTGGGCGGCGATGCGGCCGCGAAGTGCCGCGTCGTGCACCCTGCGGAGGTTGACCGTCGGCACGAGGCCGAGACCGGCCAGGGCGGTCAGCTCGGTGAGCGCCTGGTCGCCGGGTGCGGGGTCCACCACGAGGACGCGTCGGGCAGCGGAGGAGTCGCCGTTCACGATCATCAGCATGCCCGCGTCCTCCGCCGGCCGGCCGGCCGGGTCGGGGTGCCGACGCCCGCTGTCCCGCATCAAGGGCGGGACGACGGGCGTCGGCCCTCGGGACGTGGGTGTCAGGCCTCGGCGAGCACCCCGTCGGTGGAGGCGCCGGACGCGATGCCGTACTCGGGCTCGGGCACGGACTCCGGGGCGAGCAGCACCGAGCGGCGGCCGTCCACCCCGATCGGCACGTCCCCGTCCACCGTGACCCGGCGCAGGGTGCGCTCGTGGTCGTCGGAGTCGTCCACGCCGTAGTGCTGGGTGGCCCGGTTGTCCCAGATGGCGACGTCGCCCGCGCGCCACTGCCAGCGCACGGTGTTCTCCGGGCGCTCGACGTGCGACTGGAGGACGGTGAACAGGGCGCGCGAGTCACGGCCGTCGAGCCCGGCGAACCGCTGCAGGAAGTTGCCCAGGATCAGCGTGCGTTCGCCGGTCTCGGGGTGCAGGCGCACCACCGGGTGCTCGGTGCGGAAGGCCACCGAGGTGAACACCTCGCGGTGCTGCAGCAGTTCGGCGGAGACGGCGCCGGGCCGCACGGCGGCGTAGTCGTAGTCGTTGGTGTGCAGACCGCGCAGGTTGTCCGCCAGCAGCCGCAGGGGCTCCGGGAGTTCGGCGTAGGCGGTCGCCGTGTTCGCCCAGAGGGTGTTGCCACCGTAGGGCGGGATCACCTCGGCGCGGAGGATGGAGAAGGCGGGGTAGGCGGGCACGAAGGTCACGTCGGTGTGCCACTGGTTCGCCCGGCCGCCGTGGTCGTTGTCGATGCCGAGGGCGTAACGGCCGTCCACCGAGGGCACGGTGGGGTGCGCGACGAGCTCGCCGAGCAGCCTCCCGAACGCCTCGTGACCGGCGGCGTCGAGGTGGTGCTGGTCGCGGAGGAAGACGACCTTGTGCTCGAGGACGGCGGCGCGGATCGCGGCCACGGTCGCCCCGTCGAGGTCGCCGCCGAGGCGGACCCCGGAGATCACGGCGCCGATGCGGCCGCCGACCTTCTCGACGGTGACGGTGACGGCGGCGTCCGCCTCGGCCCCGGTGGCGGGAGCCCGGGCGGCGCCGGTGACGGGGGCGACGTCGGTGGTGGAGGTCATGGTGTTCCTTTCACGGGAAGCCGGCCGGCCCGGCCCGCCGCCGAGCGGGGCGGACAGGGCATGCGGACAGGGGGGTGCCGCCCCCGCAGGGGGGCACCGGCCTGACGGAGGCCGAGAGCAAGGGGAGAGGCGCACGCGCACGGCGGCGCGGGCCGCGCGGGGACGCAGGCCGCGCGGGGACGCAGGCCGCGCGGGCGGCGTGCGTGCGCGGGAAGGTCGGCGTCAGCTCTCCGGACACGCCGCCGAGGCGAGGCGCCCCAGGTCGACGTGGCGCCGCGTCACGAGGAAGGTCGTCGCGGTCATGGTTCGAGCATGCTCAGGCGGCCGGGGCCGGTCAAGGAATCCCGGGACGGCTTCACGAGCCCGCAACGAGCCGGACGCGCCCGCCCTGACCGCCCGCCGCCGATCCGCCTGCCTCCGGACCGCCCGCCGTCGGCCCGCCCGCCGCGGCCGGCTCCGCCCCGGTGGTCAGGTGCAGGTCCGCGCCGCGGATGCGCCAGGTCGCCAGCACGCTCACCACCGAGGTGAACACCAGGTACCCGCACGCGAGCCACGGCGTGCCGCCGCCCACCGCGAGGAAGGTCGTCAGCAGCAGCGGCGTGATCCCGGAGGAGACGATCCCGGACACCTGGTAGACGAACGACATGCCGGTGTAGCGGACCTCGGCCGGGAAGAGCGCGGCGAACAGCGTGCCCTGGGCTCCGTAGAAGTACGCGTGGATCACCCCGAGCGTGAGGACCAGCGCCGCGCCGAACGCCCAGGTGCCGCCGGTCTGGAACAGCCAGAAGGCGGGGAACACGCTGACGCCGAAGGCCACCATGCCGACCTTGTACGTCCTGAGCGCCCCCTGCCGGTCCACCAGGACGCCGGACAGCGGTATCAGCACCGCCATCACCAGCGCCGCGACGGTGACCGCGAGCAGCACGGCAGTACGCGGCAGTTCGAGCTCCGTGGTGGCGTACGCGATGGCGAAGACGCCCCAGGTGTTGAACGCGGCGCCCTCGCCCCAGCGGGCGAGCATCCCGAGGAAGGTGTGCCGCCTGCTCGTGGGATCCTTGAAGAGGGTGACGACCGGGACGCGGGAGGTCGTGCGACGCCGCTCCACGTCACGGAAGGCCGGCGTCTCGTCCACCCTCAGCCGCACGGCGATGCCGACACCGACCAGGATCAGGCTGACCAGGAAGGCCACCCGCCAGCCGTGGTCGAGGAAGGCCGCGTCGCTGAGCCACACGCTCAGCAGGGCGAACAGGCCGGTGCCGAGGGCCAGTCCGAGGGCGAGGCCGACCTGCGGGAAGCTGCCGAAGCGGCCCTTGCGGCCGTCCGGACCGTGCTCGATCGACAGCAGCACGGCCCCGGCCCATTCACCGCCCAGCGCCACGCCCTGCAGCACGCGGAGAACCAGCAGGAGGACGGGCGCCCACAGGCCGGCCTGCTCGTAGGTCGGCAGCACGCCGATGAGCGCGGTGGCCCCGCCCATCAGGCCCATGGTGACGGCCAGCGTCCGGCGCCGGCCGATCCGGTCCCCGATGTGGCCGAACAGGAGGCCGCCGACCGGCCGGGCCAGGAAGCCGACGGCGAAGGTCGCGAAGGAGAGCATGGTGCCGACGGTGTCGTCACCGGTGGGGAAGAACAGCTTGTTGAACACCAGGCCGGCGGCGGTGCTGTAGAGGAAGAAGTCGTACCACTCCATGGTGGTACCGAGCAGACTGGCGGCCACCACCGTGCGCAGGCGGCGGCGTTCACCGGGGTCGGCGGTCCCCTGCCGTGGGGACGGGG
>NZ_JBRIOU010000002.1:1102568-1116216 GCF_053474865.1 Streptomyces sp. CO7 | reverse complement strand
GGGGTGGGCCCGCCGAGGGATTCGGGCATGACGGGTCAGCTCCTTGACCGGGGTCGGGCGCGTGCATGACGACGGCGGACCGCGAGCGGCGCGGTCCTGGACCAGGTGCGTGCGGGCTCCGGGGCGGCGAACGGCGCACGTCCCCACCGCGCGACGGCGCCCGGACGGTCGAGGACCACCCTCGGCCGCCGTTCCGGGGTGGGGAGGGCGGCGGGAGCAAGGCATGCGGACGACGCCGTTCACCGACGGTCGTCGGCGGCGCTCACCCGGGAGCGGACACACGCGGGCACGGCCCGAGGGGCCGTGGCGGGAGCGGATGCGCCGGAAGCCGCGTCAGCGGGCGGCGGCGCGAAGGGAACACAGGGCGCTGGAGACACGCACGAGGTCGACGTGGCGTCGCCGCGTGAGGTCCTTGCGCTGGTTCATGCGCCCGA
Source organism: Streptomyces sp. CO7 (assembly GCF_053474865.1). Classification (NCBI taxonomy): domain Bacteria; kingdom Bacillati; phylum Actinomycetota; class Actinomycetes; order Kitasatosporales; family Streptomycetaceae; genus Streptomyces; species Streptomyces sp. CO7. The sequence continues at coordinate 1,115,782 of NZ_JBRIOU010000002.1, read as the reverse complement.
TTCAACCAGGCCGCGCACCGTCGGTCGAGAGGGCGGGCCGTCGCGGGCCGCGCCGCCCGGTCGGCGGCGCGGCGTGAGTGCAGCTCACCCCTGGACGAGGCCGTCGGCGACCAGGCCGGCGAGGACCGCCTCGCCGAGGGCCTGCACCGCGGAGTGCGGGCGGACCATGACGGTGAACTCCTTGATCCGGCCGTCGTCGTCGAAGTGCAGCAGGTCGATGCCGTGGATCTCCTTGCCGCCGACCTCGGCGCGGAAGACCAGCACCTGGGAGTCGGCGGTGGACCCGTCGGCGGTCCGCACGGTGCCGGCCGTGTCACCGACGTAGCGGAAGTTCTCGAAGGTGCGCAGCAGGACCCCGAAGAGGCCCATGACCATCGGCCTGCCCTCGAACGGGGTGAACTTCACCGGGCTGTACAGGCGGATGTCCTCGGTGAAGAGCTCCTCGATGGCCGCGAGGTCACGGCTGTCCACGGCGGCGCGGAAACGATCGGCGGTGTTCATGGTGTGTGCCCCACTCTCCATAATCATGAAAGTGACTAGTCAGTTTCATGACTACCATAGGATCTGCCACGGTGGCAGAGGCGGCGAGAAGACGAGGAGGCGGGGAGATGGCGCTTCGGCACGCGGTGCTGGCGGCACTGCTCGACGGGGAGCTCAGCGGCTACCAGCTGGCCAAGGCCTTCGACCTGGGCGTCGCCAACTTCTGGTACGCCCAGCCCCAGCAGCTCTACGCCGAGTTGGGCCGACTGGAGCGGGACGGTCTGGTCCGGGGCCGGGAGGTGGTGCAGGAGAGCCGCCCCAACAAGCGCCTGTTCGAAGTGACGGAGGCCGGGCTGACGGAACTCGAGGCGTTCACGGCCGCATCCACGAAGCCCTCCTTCATCCGCGACGACCTGCTCGTCCAGGTCCAGGCGGCGGACCGGGTCGACACCTCCGCACTGATCACGCGGCTCGAGGAGCGGGCCGCGTTCGCCCGCGCCAAGGTCGACCTCTTCGGGAAGCTGCTGCGCGCCATGCGCGGCGACCGCACCGAGGAGGAGTTCCTGCGCCACGGCGACCGGATCGGCCCGTACCTGACCTGTCTGCGCGGCCTCGCCTTCGAGGAGGGCAACCGCGACTGGTGCGAGCGCGCCGTGACGGTCCTGCGGGAACGGCGGAGCAGCCCTTCGTCACGGTGAGCACCATGTCACCGGCCGCCTGCGGCCTCAGCGGCGGTGGACGGAGACCGCGTAGCCGCCGCCGTCGTACGGGTCGGCGTCCCAGGTGGCGAAGTGGTCGACGAGGGTGAGGCCCGCGGACTCGCAGTGGCCGTCGTACCGGCCCAGGGTGAGGGTGGGCGATACCGGCAGGTGGGCCTCGTCCAGGCCGAAGCCGGAGACCAGCAGGCCGCCCGGCCGCAGCGCCGCGGTCAGACGCCGGATCACCGTCGCGGCGGTGCCCTCGGCGACCAGTTGGAAGACGTTGCCCGCGACGACCACGAGGTCGAAGTCCGCGGCGATGCCGAGGCCCTCGGGGTCGAACTCGGCCAGGTCGGCCTGGAACCAGGGCAGTTCCGGGGCCTGCCGGCGCGCCACCGCCAGCATCGAGGCGTCGAGGTCCACGCCGACGCAGTCGTACCCGAGCTCCGCGAGCCGGATCATGACGCGTCCGGTGCCGCACCCCGCGTCCAGCACCCGGGCCCCGGCCGGCACCAGCGCGGCGCAGAACCGCGCCTCGCCGTGCATGTCCTTCCCGCTGCGCGCCAGTGCCGCGAACCGTGCGGCGTAGTCCTCTCCGGACGTCCCACCGGTCAGGTCGTTCCAACGGCTCATGCGGCTCACTATAGGTCCGCGTCCGACAGTGCCACGCAGCGGGCGGGGCAGCGGCCCCGGCGTCAGGCGTGCGGCACCACGACCGCGGTGGCCGCCAGACCCTCGCGGACGGTCCACCGTCCCTCGAAGTGCCCGATCCGGTGGCCACCCACCAGCGGTCCGGGCACCAGCAGTGCGGCGCGGAAGCCGCCCTCCGCCCGTGCCCCGGAAGGCGGGGCGATGTCGACGTCCGCCTCCTCGAAGTCCAGCCAGGCGCCGGTCAGGGGGAACCACGCCTTGTAGACGGACTCCTTCGCGCTGAACAGCAGCCTGTCCCAGTGGACGTCGGGCCACCGGTCGGCCAGCCGTTCCAGCCGTTCGCGCTCGGCGGGCAGGGATACGGAGGCCAGGACGTCGTCCGGGAGCGGGCGGTGCGGCTCGGCGTCGATGCCGAGGGAGGCGAGGTCGGAGGTCCGGGCGAGGGCGGCCGCGCGGTAGCCGTCGCAGTGGGTCATGCTGCCGGTCAGGCCCTCCGGCCACCGGGGGGCGCCCCGTGGTCCGGTCGGAACGGGGCGGGGCGGGACGCCGAGCTGCCGCATGGCGACGCGGGCGCAGCCACGCACCGCGGCGAACTCCCGGCGCCTCTTCGCCACCGCCCGTGCGACCACCGCCTCCTCCTCGGGGTACAGCGGTATCTCCTCGGCCGGATCGTCGCGGAAGGTCTCCACGGCCGCCACCGTGCCGGGGAGCAGGTCAACGATCACCGGTGCCGCCCTCCGCGGGGAGGATGCGGCGCAGGGTCCCGGGCGGGCCGGGGCGCGCCCGCCACTCGCGCGGGTAGCCGACGGACACCTCCTCGAAGCGGACGCCCTCGTGGTGGGTGGTCCTCGGGATGTGCAGATGGCCGTAGACCATGGCGGCGACACGGAAGCGGCGGTGCCAGTCGGCGGTCAGCCGGGTGCCGCACCACATCGCGAACTCCGGGTACCGCAGGATGTCCGTGGGGTGCCGGTCGAGCGGATAGTGGTTGACCAGGACGGTGGGCAGGTCGTCCGGGATCTCGGCGAGGCGGCGCTCCGTCTCGGTCACCCGGGCGTGGCACCACGCCTCGCGGCTCGGGTACGGATCGGGGTGCAGGAGGAACTCGTCGTTGCAGACGACGCCGGTCCGGTACGCGTAGGCCAGTCCCTCGTCCTTGGTGGCGCACCCGGTGGGCAGGAAGCTGTAGTCGTAGAGCAGGAACAACGGCGCCACGACGGCCGGTCCGCCCGGGCCCTCCCAGACCGGCCAGGGGTCCTCGGGGGTGGTGACGCCGAGCTCCCGGCACAGCTCGACCAGGTGCGCGTAGCGGTCGGCGCCGCGCAGGGTGACGGCGTCGTCGGGATGGGTCCACAGCTCGTGGTTGCCCGGCGCCCAGACCACTTTGCGGAAGCGGCCGGCCAGCGTCCCGAGGGCCCAGCGGACGTCGGCCACGGCCTCGGCGACGTCACCGGCCACCAGCAGCCAGTCGTCGTCGGATCCGGGCCGCATCCGCTCGACCAGGGCGCGGTTCTCCTCGTAACCGATGTGGAGGTCGCTGACGGCCAGCAGCCGCCCCGTTCCTCCGGCCGTCGATGCCACGTTCCGTGCCCCCCCGTCGTCGGCGAAGGGCACCACGAGAACACATGTGAACGGGCGCGGACAAGGGGCTCCTGACGGCATGTGGGCAGGCCTCGCGAGGGGCGCGGTCGCTCCCCCGCGACGGCGTTCCGCAGGGGCGCGGCGGCCGGTGGACCGTGCCGCGCCCGGTGTCAGCGCCTTTAGCGCCGCTTAACCCACGGCCGGGACAATCCGGGCCTTCGACCGCGCGTCCCTGCTGGACGCGGAGTATTCTCGGGGAGCGGAATTGAGCGGCGACGAACTGGCCGGGGGGCGCGGCGACCTGCCGGCGTTCCCGATGTCGAGGGACTGTCCCTATCACCCTCCGGCCGGGTACAGCCGGCTCGCGGAGCAGGGGCCGCTGTCCCGGGTGCGTCTCTACGACGGTCGGGAGGTGTGGGTGGTGACCGGTCACGCCGAGACGCGCGGCCTGCTGGTCGACCCGAGGCTCTCCTCGGACCGGTCGCGCCCGGACTTCCCAGTCCTCGTCCCGCGGATGGCGGCGGCGCGGCTCACCGCGCTGGTGGGCATGGACCCGCCCGAGCACGACGTCCAGCGACGCATGCTGATCGGCAGTTTCACCGTGCGCCGGGTGAACGGCCTGCGGCCTTCCATCCGCCGGATCGTGGACGAGCGGATCGACGCCGTCCTGGCGAAGTCCGGTAGCGGCCCCGTGGACCTCGTGCCGGAGTTCGCGCTGCCGGTGCCGTCCACCGTCATCTGCGAGCTGCTCGGAGTGCCCTACGAGGACCACGAGTTCTTCGAGGAGCAGACCCGGCGGATGCTCCTGGCGACCGGCACCGCCGACCAGGCGGCCGCCGCGAGCGCCGCCCTGGTGGACTACTTCGACCGGTTGACCGAGGAGAAGCTGAGCGGGGGCGAGGGCCGGGCGCGGAAGGGCGGGCTGCTCGACGAGCTGGCCGAGGACCGGGTGCGCACCGGTGAGCTGAGCCGCGCCGACGCCTCCGCCATCGCCATGTTCCTGCTGGTCGCCGGGCACGAGACCACCGCGAACATGATCGGCCTGAGCATCCTGACCCTGCTGGAGCACCCCGCGGAACTGGCCCGGCTGCGCGAGGACCCGGGCCTGCTGCCGGGCGCGGTCGAGGAGTTGCTGCGTTTCCTGTCGGTCGCGGACGAGCTGCAGCGGGTGGCCGCCGCGGACATCGAGGTCGGTGGCGTGCTGATCCGGGAGGGCGAGGGCGTGTACCTGCCGAACGCCGCGGCCAACCGTTCCGCCGAGGTGTTCCCCGATCCCGACGTCCTGGACGTCGGCCGCGACGCCCGCCGGCATCTGGCGTTCGGATACGGCGTCCACCAGTGCATCGGCCAGAACCTGGCCCGCGCGGAGGTGGAGATCGCGCTCGGGCAGTTGATCACCCGGATACCGACCCTGCGGCTGGCCGCGACGGTGGAGGAGCTGGGCACGAAGGCCGGCGGATCGGTGCAGGGGGTGCGACGGCTGCCCGTCGAGTGGTGAGCCCCCGTCACGTCACGGCGCGGACGCGGTCTCCTCGAGGAAGCGGGCGACCTCGGCCGGCGTCGGGTGGTCGAACAGCAGGACGGGCGGCAGCTGCAGTCCCGTCACCTCGCAGAGCCGGTTGCGCACTTCCAGTGCCGTGAAGGACGACAGGCCGATGTCGAGGAACTTCTCCTCCGGCCCGATCCGCTCGGGAGCGTCGTGGCCGAGCACGTCGGCGGTGTGGGCGAGGACGAGGTCGAGCATCGACACCGGGCGCCGTTCGCCGGCCGGCGGCGACGCGCTCGCCCCTGCCCCGTCCCGCACCGCCGCTCCGTCCGCGGCACCGTCCCCGGCGGTGGCCGCGACGCCCTCCGCGGCCGGGCCCGGGGCGCCGTCCGGAGCCGTCACCGCCGCGGGCGCGGCGGACACCGCGCGCGGTCCGTCCGGCCCGTCCGCGCGGGCGGCGCCGAACACCTCCGCCGGCCACCAGTAGCGACGGTGCTCGAACGGATACGTCGGCAGGTCGGCCGCGGGCCGGGGCGCATCGCCCAGCCAGTGCTCCCAGTCGACGCGAGCGCCGGCGGCGTGCAGCCGGGACAGCGCCGCGGCGAGGGCGGCCTCCTCGGACCGGTCCCGCACCATCGCCGGGACGACGAGCGGTGCGGCTCCGGGCGGCAGGCAGGGCTCGACGAGCGCCGAGAGCACCGCGTCGGGTCCCACCTCGACGAAGGCGCTCACGCCGGCGTCGTGCAGGGCGGCGACGGCCTCGGCGAACCGCACGGGTGAGCGCACCTGTCGCCCCCAGTGACCGGAGTCGCGCAACTCCTCGCCGGTGAGCGGCCGTCCGGTCAGGTCGGAGATCACCGGGACGGCGGGGTCGCCCACCCGCAGGGTGGCCGCCACCTCGCGCAGCGGTTCCACGGCGGCGTCCATGTGCGCCGAGTGGAAGGCACGGCCGACCCCCAGCCGGCGGGTGCGGCGGCCGCGTCCGGCGAACGTCCGTGCGATCTCCTCCACCGCCTCGGCGTCACCCGAGACCACGGTCGCCCTCGGGCCGTTGACCGCGGCGAGGTCGGCCGTCCCGGGGTGGCCGGCCAGTACCTCGCGCACCTCCTCCTCGGACGCCTCGCACGCCGCCATCGCTCCGCCCTCCGGGCCCGCGCCCATCAGCCGGCCGCGGGCGGCGACCAGGGCGCAGGCGTCCTCGAGGGACAGGGCGCCCGAGGCGGCGACGGCGGTGATCCCGCCGAGGGAGTGGCCGGCGAGGAAGTCGGGTTCCGGCAACAGCCGCCGCAGCAGCCGGAACAGCGCCAGCTCAAGGGTGAACAGGGCCGGCTGGGCGTACTCGGTGCGCTCCAGCAGCGCCGCCGCGGGGTCGTCCGGGCCTGCCAGGAGCAGCGGCAGCAGCGGTCGGTCCAGGTGCGGGACGAAGGCCTCGCACAGCTCGTCCACCGCCTGCCGGAACACCGGTCGCGTCGCGTACAGTTCGCGCCCCATGCCGGGTCTCTGGCTGCCCTGACCGGTGAACAGGAAGGCGGTGGGCAGCCGTTCGGCGGCGGTTCCCGACACGGCCCTGGGATCGTGGCGGCCTTCCGCCACCGCCCGCAGCGCCGCGAGGCGCTCCCCCGCCGTGCCCGGCAGGACGACGGCGCGGTGTCGCAGCGAGGCCCGCCCCAGCGCCAGCGTCCGTCCCACGTCGGCGGCGTCGGCGTCCGGTGTGCGGGCCAGGTGCGCCGCCAGCCGCTCCGCCTGCGCCCGCAGGGCGGTCCCGGTCCTCGCCGACAGCACCCACGGCACGGCGGCGGGCTCTCCGGGCAGCGGTTGCGCGCCGTCGCCGGGCGGGGTCTCCTGCGCCGCAGGTTCCTCCGCCGGGGCCTGTTCCAGGATGACGTGGGCGTTGGTCCCGCTGATGCCGAAGGACGACACCCCGGCCCGGCGCGGGCGGCCCCGGTCCGGCCAGGGGATCGTCGCGGTCAGCGGCTCGACCGCGCCGGCCGACCAGTCGACGTGCGGGGTGGGTTCGTCGATGTGGAGACTGCGGGGCATGACCTCGTGCTGGATCGACAGCACGGCCTTGATCACGCCGGCGACGCCCGCCGCGGCCTGGGTGTGCCCGATGTTCGACTTGAGGGAGCCGACGTACAGCGGCCGGTCCGCCGGCCGTCCCTGCCCGTAGGCGGCGATGAGCGCCCGCGCCTCGATGGGGTCGCCGAGCCGGGTGCCCGTGCCGTGCGCCTCGACCAGGTCGACCTGCTGCGGCGACAGCCGGGCGTCGGCCAGCGCCTGTGCGACGACCCGTTCCTGGGTGGGGCCGTTGGGTGCGGTGAGCCCGTTGCTCGCGCCGTCCTGGTTGACCGCGGAGCCGCGCAGCACGGCGAGGACGCGGTGACCGCGCCGACGCGCGTCGGACAGCCGTTCCAGCAGGACCGTACCGACGCCCTCGGCGAAGCCCGTGCCGTCGGCGGCCGCGGCGAACGCCTTGCAACGGGCGTCCGGCGACAGGCCCCGCTGCCGGCTGAACTCCACCAGCAGGAGCGGTGTCGCCATCACCGTGACGCCGCCCGCCAGCGCCAGGTCGCACTCGCCGCGGCGCAGCGCCTGGGCCGCCAGGTGCATCGCCACCAGCGACGACGAGCACGCCGTGTCGAGGGTGACCGCGGGCCCCTCCAGTCCCAGGTGGTAGGCGACCCGCCCGGACGCGACGCTGGTCGCGTTGCCGGTCATCAGGTGTCCCTCGTACCCGGCCGGCACCCGGCCGGCCGGCGGCACGTATGCCTGGGAGACCACGCCCGCGTACACGCCGGTGCGGCTGCCGCGCAGCGAGTCCGGCGCGATGCCTGCGCGTTCGAAGGTCTCCCAGGCCACTTCCAGCAGCAGCCGCTGCTGGGGGTCGGTGGCGACGGCCTCACGCGGTCCCATGCCGAAGAACGCGGCGTCGAACCCGGCGGCGTCGTGCAGGAAGCCGCCCTCACGGGTGTAGGCGGTCCCGGCCCGGTCCGGGTCGGGGTCGTAGAGCGCCTCGGTGTCCCAGCCGCGGTCCTCGGGGAGCGCGGACACGGCGTCCCGCTCCTTCGACACCAGGTCCCACAGGTCCTCGGGCGAGCGGACGCCGCCGGGGAACCGGCAGGCCATGCCGACGATCGCGACCGTTTCGTGCTCCTTCTCCTCCAGTTCCCTCACCCTGCGGCGGGCCTGCCTCAGATCGGCCGTCGCCCGCCGCAGGTAGTCCCGCAGCTTCTCCTCGTTGCCGGTGGCGGTGTCGCTCATCGCAGTAGCACTCTCTTCTCGGTCGTCCGCGGCCGCGCGCCCCGCGGGTGCCGGGGCGCGCGCTGCCGTCGGCGTCAGCTGGCGTCGAACTCCTCGTCCAGTGCGCGGAACAGCTCCTCGTCGTCGGCGTCGGACAGGTCGCCGTCGGCGGCCGCTCCCGCCGGGCCGGCGGGCGGTGCGTCCTGCCGCCCGGCCTCCTCGTCCCAGAGCCACAGGGCCGCCCGCAGCCGCTCCCGGAGCCTGGGGAAGTCGGGGCCCTGGACGGTGACGGAGGCGAGCAGCCGGTCCAGGTCCGCCACCGGGTCCTCCGGCGCGAGCAGGCCGACCAGGTGCCCGGCGAGCGCCGCAGGCGTCGGGTGCTCGAAGACCAGCGTCGTGGGCAGCCGCAGGCCGGTGGCCGCGCCGATCCGGTTGCGCAGCTCCACGGAGGTGAGGGAGTCGAAGCCGATCTCCTTGAACGCCCGGTCGGCCTCGATGCCGTCCGCCGTCGTGTGGCCGAGGGTCGCCGAGACCTGTTCCCGCACCAGGGCGAGCACCGCCCGCTCCCGCTCCGGGCCGCGCAGGGCCGCCAGCCGCTCGGCGAGACCGGCCGACGAGGCGGGGGCGGCCTGGGCCGCCCTCCGCACCGCGGGCGCGCGGACCAGCGACCGCAGCACGGCCGGCACGCCGCCCGCGACGGCGCCCGACCGCAGTCCCGCCCCGTCCAGCGGCGCGGGGACGAGCAGCGGACGGCCGTCCTCCAGCGCGGCGTCGAACAGGGCCATGCCGTCCTCGACCGTCATCGGGACGAGCCCGCCGCGGGCGATCCTGGCCCGGTCGGCCTCCGCGAGGTGTCCGGTCATCCCGCTCGCCGCCTCCCACATGCCCCAGGCCAGCGACTGGGCCGGCAGGCCCCGGCGGCGCCGGTGCTCGGCCAGCGCGTCCAGGAACACGTTGGCGGCCGCGTAGTTGGCCTGACCCGCCCCGCCGAGGAGGCCGGAGGCCGACGAGAAGAGGACGAACCACGACAGGTCCGCCTCCCCCGTCAGTTCGTGGAGGTTCCAGGCCGCGTCGACCTTGGGCCGCAGCACCGCGGCGACCTTCTGGGGGGTCAGGGACGACAGGACGCCGTCGTCGAGGACGCCCGCGGCGTGGACGACGCCGGTCAGCGGCCGGTCGGGATCCACCGAGGCCAGCAGCCGGGCCAGCGCGTCCCGGTCGGCTGCATCGCAGGCCTCGATCCGCACCTGGGCGCCCGCCTCGGTGAGTTCGGCGGCGAGTTCGGCCGCCCCGGGCGCTTCGGGCCCGCGCCGGCCGGTCAGCAGCAGGCTGCGCACCCCGTGCTCGCGCACCAGGTGCCGGGCGAGCGCCGCGCCCAGGGTGCCGGTGCCTCCGGTGACGAGCACCGTCCCCGCGTCCTGCGGGGCGCCGGCCGCAGGCGGGAGGGTCAGGACGACCTTGCCCACCTGCCGGGCCTGGGAGAAGTACCGGAAGGCGGCGGGCGCCCGGCGGACGTCCCAGCTCGTCACCGGCAGCGGCGTCAGTTCGCCCCGCTCGAAGAGGGCGAGCACGGCGGCGAGTGAGGCGCCGACCGCCGCCGGGTCCATGTCCAGCAGCTCGAACGGCTGGTAGGCGACGCCCGGCCGGACGGCGTCGACGGCGGCCTGGTCGCGCAGATCGGCGATGCCCATCTCCACGAAGCGTCCGCCGTCCGACAGCAGCCGCAGCGAGGCGTCGACGAACTCGCCGGTCAGGGAGTTGAGCACCACGTCGACACCACGGCCGTCGGTGGCGGCGCGCACCCGGTCCTCGAACTCGGTCGTGCGCGAGGACGCCAGGTGGGCGTCGTCCAGCCCGAGCGCGCGCAGCGCGCCCCACTTGGCGGGGCTCGCGGTGCCGAACACCTCGGCGCCCAGGTGCCGGGCGATCTGCAGCGCCGCGAGGCCCACGCCTCCGGCCGCGGAGTGGATCAGCACCCGTCCGCCGGGGGCGAGCCGGGCGAGTTCGACGAGGCCGTGGTGGGCGGTGGTGAAGACGGCGGGCACCGCTGCCGCGGTCGCGTAGGACCAGCCGTCGGGGATCCGCGCGAGCAGCCGCCGGTCCGCCACGGCCACGGGGCCGGCCGCGCCCTGCACCAGGCCGAACACCCGGTCGCCGACGGTCAGTCCCTCGACGCCGGGACCGGTCTCGAGCACGGTTCCGGCCGCCTCGGTGCCCAGCGGCTCCTCCCCCGGCACCATGCCCAGAACGCGCAGGACGTCGCGGAAGTTGAGCCCGGCCGCCCGCACCGCGACGCGCACCTGTCCCGCGGCGAGGGGCTCTCGGGCCTCGGGGTGCGGTACGGCCCGCAGGTCGTCCGGGGATCCGCCGGGCGTCTCCAGCCGCCAGGCGGAGCCGTCCGCGGGCAGCGCGACGCCCTCCTCGGGCCCGGCGGACGCCAGCCGCGGCACCAGCACCTGGCCGCGGCGCACGGCGACCTGCGGTTCGCCGGTGGCCAGAGCGGTGTCCAGCGCCCGCTCCGACTCCGCGGTGCCGTCGGTGTCGACCAGCACGAACCGGCCCGGGTGTTCGCTCTGCGCGGCCCGCACCAGCCCCCACACCGCCGCGGACGCGAGGCCCGGCACGGTGTCCTGCGCCACGGCGGCGAGCGCGCCGGTCGTCACCAGGGCGAGCGGTCCTTCCTCCGCGGCGCCGGAGGCCAGCCGCTCCTGGACCAGGGCGAGGGCGCGTCCGGCCGCCTCGTGGACGTCGGTCACGTCCTCGACGCGTGCCACGGCGACGCGCTCCGCGGAGGCGTCCCGCACGGGCCCGGCGGACCCGGTGGGCGCCGCGGCCCCGGTGGGCGCGGGCGTCCACTCCACGGCGTACAGCGGATCGGCCGCCGCCGTCAGCGTCGTCGCGGGCAGCGCGCGCAGGACCACGGATGCCACGGACAGCACCGGGTCGCCCGCCGGGTCGCGGCACTCCAGCGAGAAGGCTTCGGCCCCCACCGGCTCCAGCCGCACCCGCAGGCTGCGCGCCCCGGTGGCGTGCAGCCGCACGCCCGACCAGGAGAACGGCAGCACCGTCGCCCCGCCGCCGTCGGGGCGCACGGGCAGCAGGTGCAGCGCCGCGTCCAGCAATGCCGGGTGCAGGGCGAAGCCGGACGTCTCGTCGTGCAGGTGTTCCGGCAGCTCGACCTCTGCGAGGAGTGCCGCACCACGGTGCCAGGCCGCCCGCACGTTGCGGAACTGCGGACCGTAGCCGTAGCCGAGCGCGGCGAGCCCGTCGTACACCTCGCCGACGTCCGTGTTCACGGCTCCGGCCGAGGGCCACTCGTCGTCCGGCGCGGGGCCGGCGGACGCGTCGTCAGCGGCGAGCGCGCCGGAGGCGTACCGCACCCACGGCGCGTCGGCGTCGGGGCGGCCGTGCACCGCGAAGGCTCGCAGACCGTCCGCCTCCGCCTCCACGGTCAGCTGGACCGGCACCGTTCCCCCGGCGGGCAGGACCAGCGGCGCCTCCAGCGTCAGCTCGTCCACCACCGGGAAACCCGCCTGCTCACCGGCGCGCAGCGCCAGGTCGGCGAAGAGGCTCGCCGGGGCAAGGGCGGTTCCGTCGACCGCGTGGTCGGCCAGCCAGGGCAGCGTGGCGGTCCCGATCTCGCCGGTGAACTGGAGGCTGCCGTCGGCAGCGCGTTCGACCGGCGGACCGAGCAGGAGGGCGGCCCCGGACGGCCGGTCGTCGGCCTCCATCCAGTAGCGCCGGTGCTGGAAGGCGTAGGTCGGCAGGTCGGCGGCGGACGCCCGCTCCGGCAGCAGGGCCGCCCAGTCGAGGGCCGCGCCCCGGGTGTGCAGGGCGGCGAGCGCGGTGCGTACCGAGCGTCCCTCGTTCCGTCCCTTGCGCAGGAGAGGCACCGCCTCGTCCGTGAGCGGGGTCAGGACGGCATCGGGCCCGACCTCCACGAACTGGGTGGCGCCTTCGCTGCGGAGGGTCCGGACGGCGTGGTGGTAGCGGACGGTGCCGCGGATCTGGCGGGCCCAGTAGTCCGGCGAGGCCAGCTCCTCGGCCGTCGCGAGCTCCCCCGTGAGGGTCGAGACGAGCGGGATGCGGGGGGCGTGGAAAGTGAGCCCGGCGGCGACCTCACGGAACTCCTCCAGCACCGGTTCCATGTGCGCGGAGTGGAACGCATGGCTGACCGTCAGGCGTCGTGTCCGGCGTCCCAGCTCCGCGAAGTGCGCAGCCACACGCACTACTTCGGTCTCTTCACCGGAGACGACCACCGACCGCGGCCCGTTCACCGCCGCCAGGGAAGCCCCCGGCGTCAGCAGCGGCAGCACCTCCTCCTCCGTCGCCTCCACCGCCGTCATCGCACCCCCGGCCGGGGCCCGCTGCATCAACCGCCCCCGCGCCGCCACCAGCGACGCCGCATCCGGCAGAGACAGCACCCCCGCCACGTGCGCGGCCGTCACCTCACCGATCGAATGCCCCGCCACCCACCGCGGCTCCAGCCCGTAATGCGCAGCCAGCCGGAACAGCGCGGTCTCCAGCGCGAACAGCGCCGGCTGGGTCCACCGCGTCTCGTCCAGCCCTTCGGCATCGCCGAACACCACGTCCCGCAACGGCCGATCCAGATGCACGTCCAACGCCGCACACACCTCGTCGAAGGCCTGGGCGAACACCGGCTCCGCCGCGTACAGCTCCCGACCCATCCCCGCGTATTGACTCCCCTGCCCGGTGAACACGAACGCCGACCGCACCGGACCGGCAGCAGTGCCCAGCCGCACCGCCGGGTGTTCCGCTCCGTCGGCGAGCGCTCGCAGCGCCTGTACGGCCTCCGCATCCGCGTCGGGGCCGTCGACGACCACGGCCGCGCGCTCCTCCAGGGCCGCGCGTCCGTGCGCCAGCGCGCCCGCCGTCGCCGGCAGGCGATCAGGACGCTCGGCGACGAACTCGGCGAACCGCGCGGCTTGTTGGCGCAGCGCCTGCGGGGTCCGGGCGGAGAGCGGAAGGATCAGGGGGCCGCGGTGGCCGTCGCCGTCCTCCTCCGTAGGTTCGGCCGGCTCGACCTGCTCGAGGATGACGTGGGCGTTGGTCCCGCT
>NZ_JBRIOU010000002.1:1091139-1102468 GCF_053474865.1 Streptomyces sp. CO7 | reverse complement strand
GCCTCGACCTGACGGCCCGGCCGGCGGCGAGGGCGGTGTCGAACAGGGCCTGTCCCTCGGCCGCCGCGAGCGGGGCGACGCCGGTCCGGGCGATCCGCGCGAGGTCGGCGGCGCCCAGTTGCCCGGCCATGCCCGCACCGGTCTCCCACAGGCCCCAGGCCAGCGAGACGGCCGGCAGTCCGAGGGCCCGCCGGTGCTGGGCGAGGGCGTCCAGGTGGGCGTTGGCGGCCGCGTAGTTGGCCTGGCCCGCGCTGCCGACGAGCCCGGCGATCGAGGAGAACAGGACGAACGCGTCCAGGTCCAGGTCCGCGGTCAGTTCGTGCAGCAGCAGCGCCGCCTCGGACTTGGGCCTGCTGACCTCGGTGAAGGCCGTGTCGGTCAGCGACTCCAGGGTGCCGTCGGCGGTGACGCCTGCCGCGTGCACCACCGCGCGCAGCGGGTGCTCCGCCGGGACGGAGGCGAGCAGTGCGGTGAGGGCGGCGCGGTCGGCGATGTCGCAGGCGACGAGGGAGACCTCGGCGCCGAGCGAGGTGAGCCGTTCCACCAGGGCCGGGGCGCCGGGGGCGTCCGGGCCGCGCCGGCCGGCCAGCAGCAGGCGACGGACTCCGTACCGGGTGACCAGGTGTTCGGCGACGAGGCCGCCCAGCGCTCCGGTGGCTCCCGTGAGCAGGACCGTCCCGGGCCTGATGGACGCCTCCCTGCTGCCCGGCGGGCACGGCGCCAGCCGGGGCACGGACGACACGCCCTGCCGCAGGGCGAGTTGGGGCTCGCCGGTCGCCAGGGCGGCTGCCAGGGCCGCCTCGGAGGGCGCGGTGCCGTCCGTGTCGACGAGCACGAAGCGCCGTGGGTGCTCCGTCTGCGCGGTGCGGACCAGGCCCCACAGCGGGGCCTGGGCGAGCCCGGCCACCCTCTCGCCCTCCGTCACGGCGGTGGCCTCGCGGGTCACCACGACCAGGCGCCGGTCGGGATCCCCGGCGGCGGTCCAGGCGCGCAGGTGGGCCAGCAGCCGGACGGGAGTCAGGTCGTCGTCCGCGACCAGCACACTGTGGGCGGGGCCGTCCTCGGGTACCGCCGGGGCGGCCGCCGGGTCGTACGGCTGCAGGTCCACGGCCGGTCCTGACGGGGCGGGCGGCGCCCAGTCCACGCGGTAGGGCACCCGGGCCGACGGCCGGGCCGCGGCCAGCACCGCCGGGTCGGCCTCCCTCACCAGCAGCGACCGTGCCGTCAGCACGGGCGCACCGGTCCCGTCGGCGAGGGTCAGGGCGGTCCGGTCGGCACCGTCCGGCGTCAGCCGTACCCGCAGGGAGCGTCCTCCGGCGCCGTGGGCGCGGACGCCGGTCCACGAGAAGGGCACGCGCAGGCCGCCCGAAGGGCCGGGGCCGTCCAGTGCCAGCGGGTGCAGGGCCGCGTCCAGCAGGGCGGGGTGCGGCGTGAAACCGTCGGCCGTGCCGGAGGGATCTTCGTCGAGGGTGATCTCGGCGAACCACGCGTCGTCCCGGCGCCAAGCCTTGCGCAGCCCGCGGAACGGCGGTCCGTACCGGTAGCCGAGGGCGTCGAGCGTGTCGTAGGCCGCGGTGAGGTCCACGGGCTCACCGCCCGGCGGCGGCCACGCGCCGAGGTCCTGTGCACCGGAGACCTCCGAGGCGGGGGCCAGGACGCCGGTGGCGTGGCGCGTCCAGCCGGCCCCCTCGGCGGCGGAGTGCACGGACAGGCTTCTGCGGCCCTCGCCGTCCGCCTCGGAGACCACCAGCTGCAGCCGCACCTCTCCCTCGTCGGGCACCGGCAGCGGCGCCTGGAGGGTGAGTTCCTCCACCTCGGGCGAGCCGGCCTCGCGTCCCGCGTACAGGGCGAGCTCCAGCAGCGCCGTTCCGGGCAGCACGGACGTGCCGAGCAGCGCGTGCCCGGCCAGCCACGGCTGGGCCGCGAGGGAGATCCGGCCGGTGTACACCGTGGCGGTGCCGTCGGCCAGTTCCACCGCCGCGTCGAGGAGCGGATGGTCGGGGCCGCCGACGGGTCGTAGGGCGCCGCGGTCCGGCGCGTCGAGCCAGTGGCGTTCGCGCTGGAACGGGTAGGTGGGCAGCTGCCCGGCGAAGGCCCCGGCCGCCTGCCCGGGCCGGGTGGCCAGGTCGACGGGGAGCCCGGCGCTCCACAGGGCGCCCAGTGCCTCCGGCACCGTGCGCCCCTCCGGGCGGTCGCGTCGCAGCAGGGGCACGGTGACGGCGTCGGGCAGGGCGTCGGCGGCCAGGGTGGTCAGCACGGCGTCCGGTCCCAGTTCCACGCACACGGTGACGCCGTCCTGGGCGAGGGTGTGCAGGCCGTCGGCGAAGCGGACGGTCTCGCGGACGTGCCGGACCCAGTGGTCGGGCGAGGCGAGCTCCTCAGCGGTCGCCGTGCGCCCGGTCAGGTCCGAGACGACCGGGACGCGCGGCGGACGGAACTCCAGGCCGGCCACGACCTCGCGGAAGTCGGCCAGCATCGGTTCCATCAGCGGCGAGTGGAAGGCGTGGTGGACCGTCAGCCGCTTGGCGCGTGCGCCGTCCTGTTGGGCCCGCTCGAGCAGGCGCGTCACCGCCTCCTCGGCACCGGAGACCACGGTGGCCCGCGGCCCGTTCAGCGCGGCGATGCCGATGTCGGGGCCGAGGCCGTCCAGGAGGGCCCGCGTCCCTACCTCGGACAGCGACACGGCCGCCATCGCGCCGCCGGACGGCAGGTCCTGCATCAGCCGGCCGCGTGCGGTGATCAGCGTCGCCGCGTCCGCCAGGGAGAGCACCCCGGCCACGTGGGCGGCCGCCACCGAGCCGACGGAGTGCCCGAGCAGGACGTCGGGGCGGACACCCCGGCTCTCGAGGAGCCGGTGGAGGGCGGTCTGCAGCGCGAAAAGGGCGGGCTGAGTGTAGCCGGTGCGGTGCAGGAGGGTCGGGTCGTCGGCGAACACGACGTCCTTCAGCGGGCGGTCGAGATGGAGGTCCAGGGCGGCGCACGCCTCGTCGAACGCCGCCGCGAAGACCGGTTGGGCGGCGTGGAGTTCACGTCCCATGGTGGCCCGCTGGCTGCCCTGCCCGGTGAACAGGAACGCCGTGCGCGGCTCCCCCGCCGGGACGGCCGCCCCCGCGGTGTCCCCGGCCGCCAGGGCGGCCAGCGCCGCCACCGCCTCTTCCGGGTCGCCGGCCACGAGCGCGGCCCGGTGGTCCAGGGCGGCCCGTCCGGTTGCCAGGGCGTGGGCCGTCGGCCGCAGGTCGGCAGGGGGGCGCGTGGCGAGGAACCGGCCGAGGCGCGCGGCCTGTTCACGCAGTGCCCGCGGGGTCCGGGCGGAGAGCGGGAGGACGACGGGGCCGTGGTGGCCGTCGCCCGTCCCCGCCCCGGGTCCGGTCGGTTCCGCCGGCGCGGTCGGTTCGCTCGGCTCCGTCGGCTGGGCCTGTTCGAGGATGACGTGCGCGTTGGTGCCGCTGATCCCGAAGGAGGAGACGGCCGCCCGGCGGGGGCGGTGCTCCGCGGGCCAGGGGCGTTCCCGGGCCAGCAGCTCGACGGCGCCGGCGGTCCAGTCCACGTGCGGGGTGGGTTCGTCGGCGTGGAGGCTGCGCGGCAGTGTTCCGTTCCGCATCGCCATCACCATCTTGATGACTCCGGCGACCCCCGCCGCGGCCTGGGTGTGCCCGATGTTGGTCTTCACGGACCCCAGGAACAGAGGGCTGTCCTCGGGGCGCTCCTGACCGTAGGCCGCCAGCAGCGCCTGCGCCTCGATCGGGTCCCCCAGCCGGGTGCCGGTGCCGTGGGCCTCGACGGCGTCGACGTCGGCAGGTGCGAGGCGTGCGTTGGCGAGGGCCTGGCGGATGACGCGTTCCTGGGCGGGGCCGTTGGGCGCGGTCAGCCCGTTGCTGGCGCCGTCCTGGTTGACCGCGGAGCCGCGCAGCACCGCCAGCACCTGGTGGCCGTTGCGGCGGGCGTCGGACAACCGCTCCACCAGCAGCAGCCCCACGCCCTCCGACCAGCCGGTCCCGTCGGCCCCGGCGGCGAACGACTTGCACCGCCCGTCCGGCGCGAGTCCCCGCTGACGGCTGAACTCCACGAACGTCGCCGGACTCGCCATCACCGTGACCCCACCGGCCAGCGCCAGATCGCACTCACCGCTCCGCAGCGCCTGCGCCGCCAGGTGCAACGCGACCAGCGACGACGAGCACGCCGTGTCCACCGTCACCGCCGGCCCCTCCAGACCGAACGTGTACGCCACCCGACCGGACGCCACGCTGCCCGCGCTGCCGCTGACCAGGTACCCCTCGGCCTCCTTCGGGGCCTGCGGCGCCTGGTGCAGCCGGGCGCCGTAGTCGCCGTACATGACGCCGGCGAAGACGCCGGTGCGCGAGCCGCGCAGCGAGGCGGGGGCGATCCCCGCCCGCTCGAAGGCCTCCCACGCGGTCTCCAGCAGCAGCCGCTGCTGCGGATCGGTGGTCAGGGCCTCACGGGGGCTCATCCCGAAGAACTCCGCGTCGAAGTCGCCCGCGTCGTACAGGAAGCCCCCCTCACGGGCGTAGGAGCTGCCGACGGTGTCCGGGTCGGGGTCGTACAGCGCGGCCAGGTCCCAGCCCCGGTCCGCGGGGAAGGGGCCGATGGCGTCCGCTCCGGAGCTGACGAGCTCCCACAGGTCCTCCGGTGAGGCCACCCCTCCGGGATAGCGGCAGGCCATGGCGACGACCGCGATCGGGTCGTCGGCGGTGGTCACCGCGGGCGGAGCCGCAGGCGCCTCGGCCGCGGCCCGCGGCCCGCGCAGCTCCGTCAGCAGCCATTCGCTCAGCGCCCCCGGCGTGGGGTGGTCGAAGACCAGGGTGGTGGGCAGTCGCAGCCCGGTGGCGGTGCGCAGCCGGTTGCGCAGTTCGACGGCGGTGAGCGAGTCGAAGCCCAGGTCGCCGAAGGCCCGGTCGCGGGCCACGGCCCTGCCGTCGGTGTGCCCGAGGACGGTGGACACCGCCGTGCGCACCAGTTCCAGCACCTCGCGTTCCGCCTCGGCAGGCGGCAGCGCAGCCAGGCGGGCGGCCGGTGAGCCGTGCGCGGTGGCGGCGCTCGTGGCGGCCGCACGGCGTGGTGCCGGGCGGACCAGGGAGCGCAGGGGCGCCGGCACCACGGCGTCCGGCGCCTCGAGGGCCGCCAGGGCGAAGCGGGTGGCGACCAGCAGCGGGGAGGGCGTCGCCAGTGCCGCGTCGAACAGCCGCAGGGCCCGCTCGACGGTGAGCGGGGCGAGCCCGCCGCGCGCCAGGCGAGCACGGTCGGCGGACGTCAGGTGTCCGGCCATGCCGTCGCCGGTGTCCCACAGTCCCCACGCGAGCGAGGTCGCGGGCAGGCCCCGCGCCTTCCGGTGCTGAGCCACGGCGTCCAGGAAGGCGTTGGCCGCCGCGTAGTTCGCCTGACCCGCCGTCCCCAGGACTCCGGTGACCGACGAGAACAGCACGAACGCGTCCAGCTCCAGATCGGTGGTCAGCTCGTGCAGCAGCAGCGCCGCGTCGGCCTTCGGCCGAAGCACCGCCTCCAGCCGCCGCGGCGTCAGCTCCTCGACGACACCGTCGTCCAGCACCCCGGCCAGGTGGAACACGGCGCCGAGCGGCCGGTCAGCCGGAATGGCGGCGACAATCCGGGTGAGGTCCGCACGGTCCGTCGTGTCGCAGGCCGCGAACTCCACGGTGGCGCCCGCCCCGGTCAGCTCGGCGGCCAGCTCGTGCGCTCCGGGGGCCGCGTCGCCGCGTCGGCTGAGCAGCAGCAGGTGCCGGGCGCCGTGCCGGGTGACGAGGTGCCGTGCCAGCAGACGCCCCAGGCCGCCGGTCCCGCCGGTCACCAGCACGGTGCGCCCGGCCAGGGCGGGGGTGGCGCCGCCCCCGATCGGTGCGTCACCGACCGCCCGCACCAGGCGCGGCGCCAGCAGGACGCCGTCGTCACCGACGGCGAGCTGCGGCTCCTGCCGTCCGGCAGCGGCCAAGGAGGCCACCAGGCTGGGGTCCGGCGCGTCGGCGTCACCCGTCCCGCTGCCCGGGGGAAGGTCGGCGAGGAGAAAGCGTCCGGGGTGCTCGGACTGCGCCGAGCGGACCAGGCCCCACACCGCGCCGGCCCAGGGGTCGGCGCCGCGAGCACCGTGGGTCAGGAACAGCAGGCGGGCCTCGGAGTACCGCTCGTCGGCGATCCAGGCGCGCACGGCCTCGAGCGCCCGTCCGACGGCCTCGCGTCCCTCGGGCAGCGACAGCGCCACCACTGCGGGGACGGGGTCTTCGCCGGGCAGTGCGGCGAGTGCGTGGACGGACGTGACTCCGCTCGTGTCGGCGGGCCGGCCCTCCCCGGCGGCCGGGACCACGACCGGAACCCAGTCGACGCGGTACGGCGTCGTCGGCCGTCCGGCACCGGTGGCCGGCTGTGCGTCGGCGGGCCGCAGCGCCAGTTCCTCGGCCGACAGGACCGTGCGGCCACCGGGGTCGACGGCGGTCAGCCGCCGCCCGGACCAGTGGGCGCGCAGGGTCGTGGCGCCGGTGGCGTGCAGTTCGACTCCGGTCCAGGAGAACGGCAGCTCGGGCCGGTCGCCCGGCGCGTCCGGGCGGCCGACGAGAGGATGCAGGGCGGCGTCGAGGAGGGCGGGGTGCACGCCGAAGCCGACGGCCGCGTCCTGGCCGGTGTCCGGGAGTACCAGCTCGGCGTACAGGTCGTCCCCGTGACGCCATGCCGCCCGTACACCGCGGAATGCCGGCCCGTACACCAGGCCGAGGACGTCGAGGCGGTCGTAGAGGGCGTCGACGTCCACCGGCTCGGCGTGGGCCGGGGGCCAAGCGGCGGGCGACTCCGGCGTGCCGTCGCCACCGGATCGGGAGACGGACAGCAGCCCGGTCGCGTGCCTGGTCCAGGACCCGCCCTCGGTGGGACGGGAGTGCACGGCCAGGCCGCGCGTCCCGTGCTCGTCGAAGGCGGCGACCGTCAGCTGTACCTGTACCGCGCCCTGACCGGCCTCCGGCAGGACCAGCGGTGCCTGGAGGGTGAGCTCCTCGATGCGGGGGGTCTCGGCGCGCTCACCGGCGGCCAGCGCGAGATCGACGAAGGCCGTGGCGGGCAGCAGGATGCGGTCGAGCACCCGGTGGTCCGCGAGCCAGGGCTGCCCGTCCACGCTCAGCAGCCCGGTCAGCAACAGGCTCCCGTCGTCGGCGCGCTGCACGGAGGCTCCCAGCAGGGGGTGGCCGGACGACTCGAGTCCCAGGTCCTCGGTGCGGGGGGCGGGAGCCGGGGGCAGCATCCAGTAACGCCGGTGCTGGAAGGCGTAGGTCGGCAGGTCCTCGGCCGGCGTTCGCTCCGGCAGCAGGGCCGTCCAGTCCAGGGCCACGCCTCTCGCGTACGCGGTGGCCAGCGCGGTGCGCAGGGTCCGCCGCTCGTCGCGTCCCTTGCGCAGAAGGGGCACGGCGTCGGGGGTCACCGCGCTCAGCACCGCGTCCGGCCCGAGTTCCAGCACCAGGGTGGCGCCCTGGTCCTCGAGGGTCCGGACGGCGTGGTGGTAGCGGACGGTGCCGCGGATCTGGCGGGTCCAGTACTCCGGCGAAGCCAGCTCCTCGGCCGTCGCGAGCTCCCCCGTGACGGTCGAGACGAGCGGGATGCGGGGAGCGTGGAAGGGCAGCCCCGCCGCGACCTCACGGAACTCCTCCAGCACCGGTTCCATGTGCGCGGAGTGGAACGCGTGGCTGACGGTCAGGCGTCGCGTCCGGCGTCCCAGCTCCGCGAAGTGCGCAGCCACACCCGCGACTTCGGCCTCTTCACCGGAGACGACCACCGACCGCGGTCCGTTCACCGCCGCCAACGAAACCCCCGGCGTCAGCAGCGGCAGCACCTCCTCCTCCGTCGCCTCCACCGCCGTCATCGCACCCCCGGCCGGGGCCCGCTGCATCAACCGCCCCCGCGCCGCCACCAGCGACGCCGCATCCTCCAGCGACAGCACCCCGGCCACGTGCGCGGCCGTCACCTCACCGATCGAGTGCCCCGCCACCCACCGCGGCTCCAGCCCGTAATGCGCAGCCAGCCGGAACAACGCGGTCTCCAGCGCGAACAACGCCGGCTGCGTCCACCGCGTCTCGTCCAGCCCTTCGGCATCGCCGAACACCACGTCCCGCAACGGCCGATCCAGATGCACGTCCAACGCCGCACACACCTCGTCGAAGGCCTGAGCGAACACCGACTCCGCCGCGTACAACTCACGCCCCATTCCCGCGTACTGACTCCCCTGCCCGGTGAACACGAACGCCGACCGCACCGGACCCGCGGCACGACCGCGCAGCAGGTCGGCGGAGTCCGCGCCGGAGGCCAGGGCGGTGAGGGCGGAAAGGGCACGGTCCCGGTCGTCCGCGACGACGACGGCCCGGTGCTCCAGGTGGGCGCGTCCCGTCGTCAGCCCGACGGCCGTCGCGGCCAGGTCCGCGCTCGGGCGGGCCTCCAGGTACGCGGCGAGCCGGGCGGCCTGGCCCTTCAACGCCTCCGGCGTGTGCGCCGACAGGGCCAGCGGCACGGCAGCAGGGCGCGGGCCTCCCGGTTCCGGGCTCCCGGCCTCGGGGAGGGAGACTTCCGGTGCCTGTTCGAGGATGACGTGGGCGTTGGTCCCGCTGATCCCGAACGAGGAGACGGCCGCCCGCCGCGGACGCTCCCGCTCCGGCCACTCCACCGCATCCGTCACCAGCTCGACCGAACCCGCCGACCAGTCCACATGAGGCGACGGCGCGTCCACGTGCAGCGTCCCCGGCACCACCCCGTGCCGCATCGCCTCGACCATCTTGATGACCCCGCCGACACCGGCGGCCGCCTGCGCATGCCCGATGTTCGACTTCAACGACCCCAACAACAACGGCTGTCCGGCGACCCGCCCCTGCCCGTACACCGAGATCAACGCCTGCGCCTCGATCGGGTCCCCCAGCCGGGTGCCGGTGCCGTGGGCCTCCATCACGTCGATCTCCGCGGGCCCGCACCCGGCCGCCGCCAGCGCCTGCCGGACGACGCGTTCCTGCGCGAGGCCGCTGGGGGCGGTCAGCCCGTTGCTGGCACCGTCCTGGTTCACCGCCGAGCCGCGCACGACCGCGAGGACGCGGTGGCCGTTGCGGCGGGCGTCGGACAGCCGCTCCACCAGAAGCAGGCCCACGCCCTCCGACCAGGCGGTGCCGTCGGCGGCCTGCGCGAACGGCTTGCAGCGGCCGTCCGGCGCGAGCCCCTGCTGACGGCTGAACTCCAGGAACATGCCGGGAGTCGGCATCACGGTGACGCCGCCGGCCAGCGCGAGTTCGCACTCCCCCTGTCGCAGGGCCTGGACCGCGAGGTGCAGCGCGACCAGCGAGGACGAGCACGCGGTGTCCACCGTGACGGCCGGGCCCTGCAGCCCGAAGGTGTACGCGAGGCGGCCCGAGGCGACGCTCATGGTGCTGCCGGTCAGCAGGTGACCGTCGTGGCCGTCGGCGGCTTCGTGGAGGCGCGGTCCGTAGTCCTGGCCGGTGGCGCCGACGAACACCCCGGCGTCGGTGCCACGCAGCCGTTCGGGAGCGATGCCGGCCCGCTCGAAGGTCTCCCACGCCGTCTCCAGCAGCAGCCGCTGTTGCGGGTCCATCGCCTCGGCCTCGCGCGGGCTGATGCCGAACAGCGCCGGGTCGAAGTCACCGGCGCCGTCCAGGAATCCGCCGTGCCGCACGTAGGTCGTCCCGGGCGTCGCCGGGTCGGGGTCGTACAGCGCCGACAGGTCCCAGCCCCGGTCGTCGGGGAACGGGCCGATGGCGTCGGAGCCGGAACTGACGAGCTCCCACAGGTCCTCCGGCGAGGCGATGCCTCCCGGGTACCGGCAGGCCATGCCGACGATCGCGACCGGCTCGTCGGAGACCACGCGCGACACCGGTTCCGGCGTCCCGTCCGTCGGGTGGCCGAGCAGATCGTGCAGCAGCTCCACCACGGCGTCGGGCGTGGGGTGGTTGTAGACGAGCCCGGAAGGCAGGGTCAGCCCGGTGGCGGCGGCCAGCCGGTCCCGCAGGTCGACGCCGGACAGCGAGTCGAAGCCCAGCTCCTTGAAAGTGCGTCCGGGGTCCACGGCTTCGGCCGTGACGTGTCCGAGGACGATCGACGCGTGCGTGCGGACGAGTTCCAGCAGCTCCGGACGTGACGACACGGGCCGTGGCCCCTTGAGCGGGGACGCCGTGCCCGCCTGGTCGCCGGCCACGGGCTGCTCCGTGCTCGGCGCGGCGTCCGCGTCCGTGCCGTCCGCAGCCGCCACCGTCACGGGCAGCGGGTGGGACTCCCCGGCGATCCAGTGGCGTTCCCGCTGGAAGGCGTACGTCGGCAGTGGCACTGCGCGACCGCCGTGCGCGGCGAGCGCCGACTCCCAGCCGACGGTGGCTCCGTGGACGTGCGCCCCCGCCAGCGCGGTCAGCAGGGCGAACCGCTCGGGCCTGCCGCGGCGCAGCCCGGGGAGCAGGACGTGCTCCGCGCCCCGCAGGGACTCGCGGCCCATGCCGGTGAGGACGGCGTCCGGGCCGAGTTCGAGGAACACGGTGCGGCCGTCGCGCACGATCGCCCGTACGGCGTCGTGGAAGCGGACCGTTCCTCGGATCTGGCGGGTCCAGTAGTCCGGCGAGGCCAGCTCCTCGGCCGACGCGAACTCCCCCGTGACGGTCGACACGAGCGGAACGCGGGGAGCGTGGAAGCTGAGCCCCGCGGCGACCTCCCGGAACTCGTCCAGCACGTCGTCCATGTGCGCCGAGTGGAAGGCGTGGCTCACCGTCAGGCGCCGTGTCCGCCGCCCCAGTCCCGCGAAGTGCTGGGCGAGGCGCTCCACTTCGCTCTCGTCACCCGAGAGGACCACCGACCGCGGCCCGTTCACCGCCGCCAGGGAAGTCCCCGGCGTGAGCAGCGGCAGCACCTCCTCCTCCGTGGCCTCCACGGCCGTCATCGCACCCCCGGCCGGGGCCTGCTGCATCAACCGCCCCCGCGCCGCCACCAGCGACGCCGCGTCCTCCAGCGACAGCACCCCGGCCACGTGCGCGGCCGTCACCTCACCGATCGAGTGCCCGGCAAGGGAGTCCGGCTCAAGCCCTTGGTGCTCGGCGAACCGGAACAGCGCGGTCTCCAGCGCGAACAGCGCCGGCTGAGTCCACCGCGTCTCGTCCAGCCCTTCGGCATCGCCGAACACCACGTCCCGCAACGGCCGTTCCAGATGCACGTCCAACGCCGCACACGCCTCGTCGAACGCCTGGGCGAACACCGGCTCCGCCGCGTACAGCTCCCGACCCATCCCCGCGTATTGACTCCCCTGCCCCGTGAAGAGCACGGCGGTGCGGGCCGGTCGGTCGTCGGC
>NZ_JBRIOU010000002.1:1086950-1091039 GCF_053474865.1 Streptomyces sp. CO7 | reverse complement strand
ACGGACCACGGACGGGTGCTCCTCACCCGCCGCGAGTGCCTGGACGCCGCGCAGCAGCTCCTCGCGCCCCTCCCCCAGGACCACGGCGCGTTCGGCGAAGCGCGTCCGGGTGGCGGCCAGCGCGAAGGCGGTGTCCTCGGGGCGCACCGTGGCGCCCGGACCGCCGACGTGCTCGGCCAGCCGCCCGGCCTGGGCACGCAGCGCCGCCTCGTCCCGTCCCGACACGAGCCAGGGCAACGGGCCCGCGGTGTGCGGCGCCGGGTGGTCGTCCCGGGCGTCCGGCGCGAGGCCGGCGGCTGCCGTGTCGCCCACCACCACGTGGCAGTTGGTGCCGCCCATGCCGAAGGAGCTCACGCCCGCGACCAGCGGCCGCCCGTCACCCGACCAGTCGCCGAGTGCGGTCTGCACGGCGAGACCCAGCTCGGCGAGCGGGATACGCGGGTTGGGGGTGCGGAAGTTGAGGCTCGCCGGCAGCCGGCGCCGGGAGACGGCCAGGGCCGTCTTGAGCAGGCCGACGAGACCGGCGGCGCCCTCCAGGTGGCCCACGTTCGTCTTGGCGGAGCCGACCCGCAGCGGGGAGCCGGCGGGCCGCCCGGCCCCGAGCGCGGCTCCGAGGGCGGCGGCCTCGACCGGGTCGCCCACCGGTGTGCCGGAGCCGTGGAGCTCGACGTATCCGACGGAGGCCGGGTCCGTGCCCGCCCGCCGGTGCGCCTCGCGGATCACGGCCTCCTGCGCCGCCTGGTCGGGCACCGTGAGGCCGCGGGAGGCGCCGTCGTTGTTGACCGCGCTGCCGAGGATCACGCAGTGGACGCGGTCGCCGTCCGCCCGCGCCCGGTCCAGCGGCTTGAGGACGACCGCGACACCGCCCTCGCCCCGCACGTAGCCGTTGGCGCGTTCGTCGAAGGTGAAGCACCGGCCGTCGGGCGACAGCGCGCCGAAGCGTGTGCTGTCCGCGCTGCTGTGCGGGGACAGCACGAGGTTGACGCCGCCGACGACCGCCAGGTCGGACTCCCCCGAGCGCAGGCTCTCGCACGCCAGGTGCACCGCGACCAGGGACGACGACTGGGCCGAGTCGACGGTCAGACTGGGCCCGGTCAGTCCGAGGACGTAGGAGAGCCGGTTGGCGAGGATGCCCCGGTGCAGGCCGGTGACCGAGTGACGGTCCGCCGCGCCCTCACCGCGCCGGTGGTGGAGGGCGGCGTAGTCGTCCCAGATCGCCGCCGCGAGCACGGCCGTACGGCTGCCGGTGAGCGACCCGGGGACGATGCCCGCCTCCTCCAGCGCCTCCCAGCCCAGTTCGAGCAGCAGACGCTGCTGCGGGTCCGTGGCCGCCGCCTCGCGCGGGGAGATGCCGAAGAAGGCGGCGTCGAAGCGGTCCACCTCGTCGAGGAAGGCGCCCCGCGCGGGAGCCGTCGGGGACCAGCGGTCCGCGGGGGCCTCCCCGACGGCGTCCTCACCCTTGCTGAGGAGCTCCCAGAAGGAGTCGGGGTCCGGGGCCTTGGGGAGGCGGCAGGCGAGTCCGACGACGGCGATCGGCGCGGGGCGGTCGTTGCGCATGGTGTGTCACGTACTCCCTCGGTGAGGACTACCTGGCACGACCGAGGCTCGCCACGCCGTCTAACGGCGGTCTTGCGCGCTTCTAAACCGCCGTCGCCGCGGACGGCCCGGCGTCGGACCGCCCCCCGGCGTCGGACCGCGGCGCGGCGTCGGGCCGCGGCGCGGCGTCGGACCGCGGCGCGGGGTACGGCCCCGGCGCGGGGTTCAGGCCGCGCCGCAAGGCGTCCAGGTGCTCCAGCGCGATCCGTCGCTGCTCGTGGGGCGTCGCGGGCCCGCCGAAGGCGTGGTGGGCGC
Source organism: Streptomyces sp. CO7 (assembly GCF_053474865.1). Taxonomy (NCBI): domain Bacteria; kingdom Bacillati; phylum Actinomycetota; class Actinomycetes; order Kitasatosporales; family Streptomycetaceae; genus Streptomyces; species Streptomyces sp. CO7. The sequence goes on along the minus strand of NZ_JBRIOU010000002.1, from coordinate 1,089,188 downwards.
CGGGGAAGTTGTGCACCTCGACCGGGACGCCGGCGCGGGCGAGGCGCAGCCCGTACTCCAGGCCCTCGTCGCGCAGCGGGTCCAGGCCCGCCGTGGAGAGGAACGCGGGCGGCAGGCCGGTCAGGTCCTCGGCGCGGGCCGGCGCCGCGTGTGCGGGGACCGGTCCGCTCCACGGGCCCAGGTACAGCGACCAGCTCTCCTCGGCGAGCCGGCGGTTCCAGATCGGGGTGTCCGTGAACGCCGTCATGGAGCCGGTGACCAGCCGGTCGTCGAGGACCGGTGTGCTCAGGTGCTGGAAGCACAGCGCCGGCCCGCCGCGCTCGCGGGCGAGCAGCGTGAGGGCGGCGGCCAGACAGCCGCCGGAACTGGCCCCCGCGACGGCGAGCCGCGCGGGGTCGGCGCCCAGTTCGCCCGGGTGCCCGGCGACCCACTCCAAGGCCGCCCAGCAGTCGTCGAGTCCCGCCGGGAAGGGGTGTTCGGGGGCGAGCCGGTAGGCGACGGCGACGACCACCGCCCGCGCCGCCAGCGCGGCCTGCGCCGCCCCTGTGTGGACGGAGTCCACGTTGCCCAGGCAGAAACCGCCGCCGTGGATCCACAGCACGCTCGGCAGCGCGGCGCCGGTGCCGTCGGGCCGGTACACCCGCAGCAGCACCTCGGGCGCGCCGGGCGGCCCGGGCACGGTGACCTCACGCACCGAGACGCCCGGCACGGCGGGCAGGGCACCGACGGGCAGCAGCGTTCCCCGGTGCTCCGCGACGGCCTCGGCGAGACTTCCGGTCACGGGCATCTCAGTCCTCCAGGGTGATCGCCTGGGAGGGACAGAGCGCCACGACGTCCCGGAAGCGCCGTTCCTCGGCGGCGTCCGCCACCCGGGCGTCGAGCACGAGCACCGTCCCCTCGTCCGACTGGTCGAAACGGTCGGGGGCGGACAGGACGCACTGTCCCGCGCCAAGACACCGTTGGGTGTCGGCCGTGATCCGCATGGTCGTCAGTTCCTCTCAGCAGTTCTCACCATGTGACGGGCAGTTCCCAGACGCCCTGGACGCCGCCCGGTTCCTTCGCCGCCAGCCGCTCCGCCGGGACGGCGAGCCGCAGTCCCGGCAGCCGGCGGAAGAGCGTGGACAGGGCGATCTCCATCTCCGCCCGCGCGAGGTTCTGCCCGATGCACTGGTGCACCCCGTGACCGAACGACACGTGGTGCCGGGCCCCGCGCGTCACGTCGAAGGACGCGGCGCCGGGGAAGGCGTCCTCGTCCCGGTTGGCCGTGGAGATGACCACGACCACGCCGTCGCCGGCGCGTACCCGGTGGCCGCCCAGGTCGGTGTCGGTGGTGGCGAACCGGGCGACGCCGTCGGCGATCGCCATGTACCGCAGAAGTTCCTCCACCGCCGAGGGCAGCAGGGTGGCGTCCGAGCGCAGCGCGGCCAACTGGTCCGGGTGCTCCAGCAGGGTCAGCACGCCGAGGGCGATCGCGCTGGCCGTGGTCTCGTGACCGGCGACGAGCAGCAGCAGGGCGATGTCGACCAGGTCGCGCCGGGTCAGCGCTCCGGTCGAGACCTGTTCCTCGACCAGTGTGTCGAGCAGGCCGTCGCCCGGCTCCTGCTGCTTGCGGCCGATCAGTCCGTCGAGGTAGCCGCTGAGCTGGGCGAAGGCGTCGGCGCTGTCCTCCAGCGAGGTCGTCCCGGTCACCACGCGCCGTGACTGCTGCTCGAAGAAGGCGTGGTCGGCGTAGGGGACGCCGAGCAGTTCGCAGATGACGATGGAGGGGACCGGCAGCGCGAACTCCGGCACCAGGTCGACGACCGGTCCCTTCGCCTCGATCGTGTCGATCAGCCCGTCGACGAGGCGCTGGATGCCGGGGCGCAGCGCCTGCACCTTCTTCACGGTGAACTGGGACAGCAGCATGCGCCGCTGCACCGTGTGCTCCGGCGGGTCCATGCCGATGAAGTTGCGCACCTTGCGCGCCGATTCGAAGCGCGGCGCGGTCGCGGGGTAGTGCGGATGGACGCGGTCGGAGGAGAAGGTCGCCGCGTCCAGCAGCACCTGGCGGGCCTCGGCGTGGCCGCTGACGGCCCACACGCGGCGCCCGTCGTACAGCCGGACGGGCGTGACGGGTCCGTCCGCGACGTACCGCTCGTATCCCCGCGGTGGTTCGAAGGGGCAGCCGCGGGCCTGCGGGTAGGCGGGGACCTCCCGGTCGTCGGCCGGGGCGGTGGTGAGGTCGGTCATTCTCGGGCC
>NZ_JBRIOU010000002.1:1083128-1086850 GCF_053474865.1 Streptomyces sp. CO7 | reverse complement strand
GGCGGATGTCGTGGGGGTGGCGGATGCCGGCGGCTCCGACGGGGTCCGGCGGCGCGGCGGCCTCCCGAACCGCCGCATGAGCGGCTCCTCCACCCAGCTGTACAGGGCGAGGGCCAGGGCCAGGCTGACGAGCAGCGCGCCGAGCAGCACGGCGGCGCCGGCCAGGGGCGGCAGGTCGTTGCCGGCGACGAGCCACCGGTGTCCGTAGGAGGTGACCAGTCCGTGCACCATGTAGAAGGCGAAGGACAGTTCGCCCAGGCGGACGAGGATCCGGCCGCGCAGCGGCGATCCGTCGCCGCGGTGGTCGGCCGTCGCGGCGGCGGCGACGAGCGGGGCGAGCCACAGGGCCGCGGTGCCGGCGACGCCGTAGAGGTAGGGCACCAGCGAGTTGACGGCGTAACCGCCGACGGCGATCGCCGTGGCGGGCAGCAGGCCGAGCCGCGGCCAGGAACCGGCCTGCACCAGGCGGGCGGCGACCATGCCGAGGACGAACTCGAGGGCGCGCACGGGCGGGAAGAAGTAGACGAACCAGATCTGCTCGAAGGACAGGGTGCCGTCGGCGATGAACGGCAGCGGGACGCCGCCGATGCCGTACTGCGCGATCGCCGGTACCAGCACGGTCAGGGCGCCGAGGACGCCGGCGAGCGCCCACAGCCGCCGCACGGGCACCCGGTTCAGCAGGCGCAGCAGCAGCGGGAAGCTCAGGTAGAAGAACAGTTCGACGGAGAGCGACCAGCTGACGGCGTTCATCGTGTTGGGGACCTGGATCTCGGGGATCCACGCCTGCACGAGGAACAGGTTGGCGAGGGTGCCCTCGGTGGTGAACGCGTCGGCGGCGATCAGCATGAGCACGGCCGCCAGCAGGAACGTCACCAGGTGGTTGGGGTAGATCTTCACCAGCCGGCGCCGCCAGAAGGAGGCCTTGGTGTCCTCGGGCCGGGCCGACCAGGTCAGCACGAACCCGCTGAGGACGAAGAAGAAGCTGACGCCGTAGAAGCCGGCGTTGGCGAAGACGTCGCCCAGGACGTCGCCGCCCGTCCCGGCGACGTAGGCGGTCTGCCAGGTGGTGTGGAAGGCGAAGACGAGCAGCGCGGCGACGAACCGCATCCCGGTGAGCGACGGCAGTCTCGACACCTGGGGGTGTCCTGGGGCGCCTGGCATGGAAGGTGACCTCCGGCTTGTCCGAAAACTGGCCCGTCGAGGCTCGCAGTCGCCGATTGGCCGGATCTAAAGCCGCTCTTGGGCGGCGCGGGCGCGACGCGGCACGGCTTCCAGCAGGACGCGGGTGTAGTCGTGCCGTGGCGCCGAGAAGACGTCCTCGACCGGACCGGACTCGACCACCTGACCGTCCTTCATGACCATGACGCGGGAGCAGATCTCGCGGACCACCGCCAGGTCGTGGGAGATGAACAGGACCGCGAGGTCCAGCGAGGCCTGCAGCTCGCGCAGCAGGTCGAGCACCTGGGCCTGCACGGAGACGTCGAGGGCGGACACCGGCTCGTCGCAGACCAGCAGCCGGGGCCGCGGGGCGAGGGCCCGGGCGAGGGCGACCCGCTGCCGCTGGCCGCCGGACAGGGCGGCCGGCCGGCGCTCCAGGTGCTGTTCGCCGAGCCCGACCTGTTCGAGGAGCCCCACGGTCCGCCGGCGCCGTTCCTCACGGGGCACTCCGGCGACGGCCAGCGCCTCGCCGACCACGCGGGCGACGTCCCAGCGGGGGTCGAAGGCGCTCAGCGGGTCCTGGGGCACCAGTTGGAGCGTGCGGCGGCCGGGCCTCCGTCGCCGCTCGGGCACCGAGCTCCAGGCGGCGCCGTCCAGGCGTACCGTGCCCTCGTCGGGCTCGGTCAGTCCCAGCACCATCCGGGCCAGCGTCGACTTGCCGGAGCCGGACTCGCCGACCAGGCCGAGCGTCTCCCCCGGACGCAGGGTGAAGGAGACGCCGCCGACGGCGGTGCGCCGGGCGCCGCGCGGCCCCCTGAACCGCTTGACCAGGCGGTCGGCCTCGAGCAGCGGCGGCCCGTCGGGAGGCGACGGGGCCTGGGTGCGGGGCCTGCTGCCGGGGACGGCGTCGAGCAGGGCCCTGGTGTACGCGTGCCGAGGGTGCTCCAGCACCTCGCGGGCGGGTCCGTGCTCCACGATCCGGCCGGCCCGCATCACGGCCACGTCGTCGGCGAGCGCCTCGACCACGGCCAGGTCGTGGCTGATGAGCAGCAGGCCGGTTCCGGACCGGGTGAGTTCGCCCAGCAGGTCGAGGACGCGGGCCTGCACGGCCGCGTCGAGCGCGGTGGTGGGCTCGTCGGCGATCAGCACGCCGGGCTCCGCCGCCAGCGCGGAGGCGATGAGCGCGCGCTGGCGCAGTCCGCCGGACAGCTGGTGGACGTAGGCGCGGGCCCGCTCCGCCGGTTCGGGCACCCCGACCCGCTCCAGCAGTCCCTCGACTCTTCGGGGGACGGCGCGGCGCGGCACGATCCGGTGGGTGAGCAGCGGCTCGGCGATCTCCTTGCCGACGGGGCGCAGCGGGTCGAGCGCCACGAGGGCGTCCTGGGCGACCAGACCGATGCGCCGGCCGCGCACCGCCCGCCACTCGCGGGGTCCGAACGCCGTCGCGTCCTGCCCGAACAGCCGCAGCCGCCCGGCGTCGACCTCGGCGGTGGGGCCGGCCAGCCCGAGCAGGGCGCGGGCGAGAGCGCTCTTGCCCGATCCGGACTCGCCGACCAGGGCAAGGCAGCGGCCCGCGGACAGGGTGAGGTGCGCCCCGCGCACGGCGTGCACCTGGCGGGGCCCGCTGCCGAAGCGGACGTCGAGGTCCGCCACGTCGATCAACGGGGCGGGCGTGGTCTCCCGCGTGGTGAGCAGTGTCATGAGGCGGCACGCCGTTCCGTGCGGTCCTGGGCCCAGCGGCCCAGGACGGTGACCGTGAGGACGGTGGCGACGAGCATCAGTCCGGGGAACAGGGCGATCCACCAGGCCTGTTCGAGGAAGCCCTGGCCCTCGGTGAGCATGGCGCCCCATTCCGGGGTGGGCGGCTGGGCGCCGAGGCCGAGGTAGCTCAGCGCGGCGCCGGTGGAGATGGACGCGCCGAGGGTGACGGTGGCGAGCACCAGCAGCGGGCCGAGGGTGTTCGGCAGGACGTGCCGCAGCACCACCAGCGGGCGCGGCACGCCGAGCCCGACCGCCGCCTCGACGTAGCCGGAGCGACGCACGACGAGGGCCTGGGTGCGGACGACCTGGGCGAGGCCGGGCGCGGTGCCGACCGCGACGGCGACGGTGGCGCCGGTGACCCCCTTGCCGGTGACGAGCATGACGAGCAGCGCCAGCAGCAGGCCGGGCAGCGCGAGCAGGGCGTCGGCCGTCCGCATGAGCAGGGCGTCGCCGAGCCGGCCCGACAGGGCGGCGGCCAGACCCCAGACGACGGCGAGCGCGGCGCCCGCGCCGGTGGCCGCGGCGCCGATGGCCAGCGAGTGGCGGGTGCCGTGGACGACCCGGGAGAAGACGTCGCGCCCCAGCTGGTCGGTGCCGAACCAGTGGGCGGAGCCGGGGGCCTGGAGCGCGTGCAGCGGGTCGGTGTCGGTGGCGCCGGCGGTGGCGAACAGGCCGGGTGCGAACGCGGCGGCCAGGAACAGCGTGAGGACGGCGGCGCTGAGCAGGACCGTCGGCGGCGGCAGCGCCGACACGCGGGCGGCGCCCCGGCGGGTCCGGCGCGCGGCGCGCGGCGCGGGCGGGAG
>NZ_JBRIOU010000002.1:1080143-1083028 GCF_053474865.1 Streptomyces sp. CO7 | reverse complement strand
GGTCCACGGCCGCCGCGAGCAGTTCCACCAGGGCGCTGACGGCGACGAACACCACGGCGGACAGGGTCACCACGCCCTGGACCAGCGGCAGGTCGCGGCCGCTGACGGCCTGGAGGGTGATCCGTCCGATGCCGGGACGGGCGAAGACGTTCTCCACCACGACCGCCCCGCCCAGCAGGGTTCCGGTGAACCAGCCGGTGAGGGTCAGCGCGGGGAGCGCCGCGTGCCGCAGGGCGTGGCGGGAGCGCACGGCGGACTCGGTGAGCCCACGGGCCCGGGCGGTCAGGACGAACGGCCCGCGCAGCGCGTCGAGGAGGCCTTCACGCATCACCTGGATCAGGACGGCGGCGATGGGCAGCGCCAGTGTGAGGACCGGCAGGACGAGCGACCGGAGGCTTCCGCCGTCGGACACCGGCAGCCAGCCGAGCCGGAACGAGAAGAAGGTCAGCAGGACGATGCCCAGCCAGAAGGACGGGGTGGAGACGAGGACCAGTTCCGCCGCACCCGACAGGCGGCGCGGCCAGTGGGCCCGGCCCGAGGTGGCCACGGTCACCGCGAGGGCGAGGACGGCGGCGACCAGCGTGGCGCCCACGGCGAGTTCCACGGTCGGCCGCAGCTGCTGCGCCAGCGCCTGGGCGACCGGCTGCTGCAGCTGGTAGGAGTCGCCCAGGTCGCCGCCGAGCAGCCGCCCGAGGTAGGCGAGGTACTGGACCGGCAGCGGGCGGTCCAGTCCGTAGTGGTGCCGGATCTCCTCCCGCTGCTCGGGGGAGACCAGGGCGTTGGAGCCGACGACGGCGTGCACGGGGTCGCCGGGCACCAGTTGCAGGACGAGGAAGGCGCAGGTGGCTGCGCCCCACACGACCAGCACCGCGGCGCCCAGCCGGGCGCCGGCGCGGCGCAGGAGGATCATCGGCCGTCCTCCACCCAGGCGGGGTAGAACTCGGGCCAGGCGGAGGTGCTCAGGCGCAGCCCGTGGACGCGTTCGGCGACTCCCACCGTGGACTGCTCGACGTACGCCGGGACGACGACCGCCTGGTCGAGGGTGCGGCGCTGCACCTTGGCGTAGGCGGCGGCGCGCACCTCGGGGTCCTGGGCGCGCTGGGCCTCGTCCAGCCACTCGTCGACCTGGGGGTCGTCGAGGCGGGAGAAGTTGTGGCCGCCGCCCGCGGAGGACTCGGTGGAACGGAAGAAGTGGCTGAGGATGTCGCCGTCGGAGCGTGCCCAGGACATCTCGACGACGTCGTAGCGGCCCTCGTCGAGGCGGGAGGAGACCTCGGTGGCGTCCGTGGAGGCGGCGAGGTCGAGCTTGATGCCGGCCTTCTTCAGGTCGCCCTGTACGGCCTGCGAGAAGACGCTCGGCTTGCCGTAGACGGGGGCGACGACGGTGAGGGTGCGGCCGTTCTTCGTCCGGTACCCCTGGGCGTTCCGGCCGGTCCAGCCCGCCTCGTCGAGGAGCCGGGCGGCGCGGTCGGGGTCGTAGGAGTCCTGCTTCTCCAGGGTGGCGTCGTAGCTGTGCGGCGTGGTGGGCGAGAGGGTGCTGTGGGCGCGGGTCGCCGTGCCCTGGAAGACGGAGTCGACCACGGTGTCCAGGTCGATGGCGTGGCGGAACGCGCGGCGCACCCGGACGTCGGAGAACAGGTCACCCTTGGTGTTGAGGTAGAAGGCGTCGACCGCGCCCGGTACGGCCTGGGTGACGACGTCGAGCCGGTCGTCGCGCCGCACGGTGGCGATCTGCTGGGCCGGAAGGGCGGCGGCCGCGTCGACCTGACCGGAGGTGAGGGCGCCGACGCGGGTGGCGTCCTCGGTCATGAAGCGGATGGTGAAGGAGGACAGCCGGGCGGGGCCGCTGTGCCCGGCTCCCGCGGGCGCCCACCGGTAGTCCGGGTTGCGGGTGTAGCCGCGCTGCTGGCCTCGGACGTAGGACTTCGCCTTGAAGGGTCCGGAGCCCACCGAGGCGGTGCCGGCGCACAGTTGGTCGGCGCCCTTCTTGAGCGCCTTCGGGGACTGGATGCCGAGGTAGGTGGTGCTGACCGCCTGGAGGAAGGGCGCGTAGGGGCGGCTGAAGCGGATCTCGACGGTCCGCTCGTCGCGCACGGTGACGCCCTTGTACGGGCCGAGGAGGCCGGCGGCGTACTGGGACTGGGTCTTCTTCGCGGTGATGTGGTCGAAGTTGGCCTTCACGGCGGCGGCGTCCAGCGCGGTGCCGTCGGTGAAGGTCACGCCCTCGCGCAGGGTGAAGAGGTAGCTCTTCCCGCCGTCGCCGACGGTCCACTTCTCCGCGAGCCAGGGTTCCAGTTCGCCGTCGGGCGTCTGGTACACCAGCGAGTCGAAGACGGGGCGCTGGACGAAGGCGGTGACGTCCTGGGCGCTGGTGTGCGGGTCCCAGCAGTCGGGTTCCTGCTCGCCGGCGTAGACGAGGGATCCTCCGGAGCGCGGCGCGCCCGCCGCCGAGGTGTCCGAGGCGCCGTCGGTGGAACAGGCCGTCACCGCGGCGAGCACGAAGGCGGACAGCAGGGCGGCTCTGTGGACGGTGCGGCGCGATTGCATGGGTACTCCGGGAAGCCGGGGGTGCGGGACGGTATCCACTCTCGGCATGCGTCTAAAGTCGGCCTGAAGGCGACGCCGGGCGCGTCCCGTTGGCCGGGACGCGTCCCTCGCGGCCCTGGGGTCACCGCCGGATCGTGGCGTTCCCGACGGTGCCCGCCGGGACGTCCGCGGCCGCCTCGGCGAGCAGTTCGAAGGAGCGCAGGCGTTCGTCCTGTCCGTGCACGACGGTCAGCGCCATCACCTCGTCGGCGCCGGTGCGTTCCACCAGCGCGGCCAGCTTGGTGCGCACGGTGTGCGGGGAGCCGATCAGCTGGGGCTCCACCAGATCGTCCAGGAAC
>NZ_JBRIOU010000002.1:1077035-1080043 GCF_053474865.1 Streptomyces sp. CO7 | reverse complement strand
GCGGAGGACCCCGCACCGGCCGGATCCGTCGCCGACCCGGCCTGACCCGGCGGCACCCCACCGGGCCGCACGCCGGACCCTCCCGGGCGTGCCCCCTTCCAGGGGTGTGCGCCGCCCGTCCTCCCCGACGGCGGCGCACACCCCTCCTTCCACCGTCACCCTCCCAAGGACCGGCCATGACCACTGCTCCCGGCATACCCCTGTCCGTCCTCGACGTGGTGCCCGTCTTCGAGGACGGCTCCGCGACCGCCGCGCTGCACGACACCGTGGCGCTGGCCCCGCGCGTGGAGGCACTCGGCTACCTGCGCTACTGGGTCGCCGAACACCACAACACGCCCAGCCTCGCCACCTCCGCCCCCGGCATCCTCGCGGGCCGGCCGGGCAGCAGCAGGCCGGCGGCGAACACGACGACCGCCGCGGCGACCGGCCACCAGAACGCGTCGGCGAACGAGTCGGCCGTCGGCGTGCCGTGCGCGCCGCCGCCCTGGAGGATGAGGGCCACGACGGCGATGCCGAGCGAGGCGCCGATCTGGTTGAGGATGAACACCGCGCCGGTGGCGCCGGCCACCGCCTCGCCGGGCACGGTGCGGTACACCGAGCCCATGGTGGGCGCTCCGACCAGGCCCATGCCGAAGCCCGCCGCGAGCTGGGCCGCGGTGAGCAGGATCTGTGAGGTGCCCGCGTCGGCCTGGGTGAAGACGAGTGCTCCGGCCCCGATGAGCGCGGCACCGGCCGGGACGAGCCGCCGGGCGCCGTACTTGTCGGCCAGGTTGCCCGCGACGGGCATGCCGATCAGGGTGCCCAGGCCGAGCGGTGCGAGCAGCAGGCCCGAGCGCAGCACGCTGTGGTCGTGGACCTGCTGGTAGTACAGCGGCAGCAGGAACAGCAGGGCGAACAGGCCGCCGCCGAGCAGGAACATCGTGGTCACGCTCGCCGAGAAGCCCTTGCTCGCGAAGAGCCTCAGGTCCAGCAGCGGGGTGCCCCTGGTGCGCAGGGCATGCACGCCGTAGGCGAGGAACAGCGCGACGCCGACGACGAGTCCGGCGATCACCTTGGCGCTGCCGAAGCCGTCCGCGCCCGCCTGGGACAGGGCGTACACGAGCGCGGCGAAGCCGGGCGGCAGCAGGAACACGCCGACGAAGTCCAGCGGGGCGGACGCCTCCGCGCGGGGCGGGTCGGCGGGCAGGACGCGGATCGCGAGCACGATGGCGGCGAGGGCGAAGGGGATGTTCACCAGGAACATCCACTCCCAGGAGAGGTTGTCCAGGAGGAGTCCGCCGATGATCGGGCCGACGACCGGGCCGAGGGTGATGGGGACGGAGATCAGGCCCATGACGCGGCCCATGCGTTGCGGTCCGGCGGCGGTGGCGACCACGGTCATCATGATCGGGTCGACCATGCCGCCGCCGAATCCCTGCACGATCCGGAAGGCGATCAGGGACTCCGCGTTCCAGGCGAAGGCGCAGAGCACGGATCCGGCGAGGAAGACGCTCAGCCCCAGCAGCCACATCCGCTTGGCGCCGAAGCGCACCACGGCCCAGCCGGCGAGCGGGATGGCCAGGGCGACGGCCAGCAGGTAGCCGGTGGTGACCCATTCGATGGTGGCCAGCGAGGCCCGGAACTCGCCGCCCAGGGTGCTGATACCGACGTTGACGATCGTCGCGTCCAGGTAGGACATCATCCCGCCGAGCACCATGACGCCGACGACCGTGAGCAGGGCGCGGTCGAGCCGCGCGGGCCCGCCTTCCGCGTTCGTTACAGACACGGCAACTCCTTTGAACCGCATTTACCATCGAATTTAACTGGGTAGTTCAATTTCATGGCTGGGACGGTAGCATGGCGTCATGAGCGTTGGCGAGGCCCCCAAGAACCCGAAGACCCGTTCGGCCCCGGCGGACCGCGGTCGCATGGACAAGCGGCGCGCGATCGTGGAGGCGGCCCTGCGGGTCTTCTCGCAGGTCGGTTACACCCAGGCGAGCCTCGACATGATCGCCACCGAGGCGGGGGTCGCGAAGCCGACGATCTACAACCACCTGGGGTCCAAGGAGAACCTGTTCCGGTATGTGATGACGGAGACCGCCGCCCGGTCGAACGCCAAGACGCTGCAAGTCCTCGAGGCCTTCCCGAACGACCCCGACCGGCTGCGGCCGGGGCTGCGGGAGGTGGCCCACAAGCTCGTCGACTGCTACTGCGACGAGCAGTCCGAGGCGGTGCGCCGGCTGCTGTACGCCGAGGCGGTGCGCTTCCCCGACCTGTTCGACGAGGTGCGGGCCAGCGGCCCCGACCAGTTCACCGACGCCCTCGCCGGACGCCTGGCCCGGCTGGCCAACGCGGGGCACCTGCGCGTGGAGGACCCCGAGCGGGCCGCCAACCAGTTCATCGCCCTGGTCTACGACGGGCTGCCCGAGCTGAGCGCGCTGGGAACCCGCCCGCTGGACCCCGAACAGGTGGAGAAGATCGTCTCCGCCGGCGTGGACACCTTCCTGCGCGCCTTCGGCGCCCCGGGCCCGGCGGCGCCCGCCGCCTCGGGCTGAGCGGGAACCGCGCACGGCGGGTCAGCTCCCGAGGCGTTCGAAGGCGCCGCGGAAGAACAGCAGGGGCTCGCCGTCGTGCGGGGCGTCCAGGGCGCCGACGCGGGCCACCACGATGGTGTGGTCGCCCGCCGGGTGCTCGGCCTCCACCACGCACTCCAGCCAGGCCAGCGCGCCGTCGAGGACCGGAGCGCCGCCCGGTGAGGCCCGCCACGGCAGCCCGGTGAACTTGTCGCCGCCGGGCGTCGCGAGCCGCGTCGCCGCCTCCCGCTGCCCGGCTCCCAGGATGCTGACGGCCACCAGCCCCGCGGACCTGATGTGCGGCCAGCTGGTGCTGGTGTGCGCGACGCAGAAGGACACCAGGGGCGGCTCCAGCGACACCGAGCAGAAGGAGTTGGCCACCAGCGCCGCGTGCCGGCCGGTCGCCGGGTCCCGGCCGGCGACCGCCACGACGCCGGTGGCGAACCGTCCCAGGAC
>NZ_JBRIOU010000002.1:1069713-1076935 GCF_053474865.1 Streptomyces sp. CO7 | reverse complement strand
GCGGACACGCCGAGCAACGCCTGGCGCTCACCCCCGTCCCCCGCCGTAGCGCAGCCGGGCGAACTCGCGGGTGAGCGCCAGGCGTTGCTCGGCGTGTCCGCCGCGCATCCGCAGCACCGACAGCAGCGTCCACAGCCGTGTCTGGGCGAAGAAGCGCGGCGAGCCGTGCACGTCGTCGTGGGCCAGCAGCCGGACCCCGGGCACCCGGTCGCGCAGCAGCGCCGCGTCGCCGGGCGGGACGATCTCGTCCCGCAGGCTGGTGACGTGGGCGACGGGGACGCGCAGCGCGCCCAGCTCCCGCGGAGCCAGCGCCCAGTCCTTGATCACTGCGTACACCTCCTCGGGCGGGGAGCCCGTCAGGTGGGCCAGGGTGTCCGTCGTCACCCGGGGCACGGTGCGCTGCCAGTCGGCGTCGGTGAAGAAGTCGTGCACCGGCATTCCGGCGCCCACCACTCCCCGGATCCGCGCGTCGTGCAGGGCGGCCCGCAGCGCCAGGTGGCCGCTGAAGCTGAGCGCCAGCGCGTAGGTGCGGGAGACCTCGGCGCGTCCGCCGACGGCGTCGAGCAGCGCCGGGTACATGCGCCAGCTGTCCCCCCGGTAGGGCAGCGTGTTCTCCCCGACGCCGGGCATCTCGGTGACCACCCCGGCGAAGCCGAGGGCGCCGAGCTGGAGCAGCACCGGCGCCCACTGCTCCTTCACGGACACGATGCCGCCGGTCATGACCAGCAGCGGCTTGGGATCGGCCGCGTCCAGTCCGGTGGTCCAGCAGCGGACGCGCCCCTCGGGGAGCTCGACGTCGAGCCGTTGGATCGCGGGGAACTGCCCGCGCCAGGCGTCGAAGGCGGCCACGCACCGGTCGAGCGCCGCCTGCCGGGCCGGCCCGTCCACGAAGGGGAAGCGCGCCATGTTCCAGTGCACGCTGGCCTCGAGGAGCTTGCCCTCCGCCTCCAGCCGCGCCGCCTCCGCCGACCACTCCCCCGCCCAGGACCCGGGGACGCCGTCGCCGTCGTCGCGGATCCGGGCCAGCAGCGGGTCGTAGTAGGCGGCAGGGAGCCCTTGCGAACGGGTGTGCGCCACCACGAAGTTCTTCAGCTCGGCGATGTCGTTCATACGCCCTCCAGCGCCTCCTTGACCTCGGTCAGCACGTCCGCCGCCTCGGCCCCGTCGATGACCCGGTGGTCGAAGGACAGGCTCAGCCGCATCACGGGGGCCACCGCGACGCCGCCCTCCCGCACCACCGGGCGGTCCAGGATCCGGCCCACCCCGAACGTGGTGGTGGTGCCGCCCACCGAGTGGAAGGCGTCCACCGCGCGGTGCCCCAGCGAGGTCACCGCGAAGGTGCCGTTCACGTGGGGGCGCAACGCCAGCGAGTCGGCGGCCCGCCGGAACTGCTTGCGGGCCTCCGCCCAGGGCAGCCGGTGCAGCCGCCGGATCCCCTCGAACTCCGGCAGCCGCTCCGGATCGCCCTTCCGCACCCGGTCCAGGTGGTTCTGGATCTCGTCCAGTCCGGCCTCGTGCACGTCGGGGACGACGGCGCCGAGCACCACCCGACGGCCCTCCAGGGTGCTGTCGAGCGCCACCTTGCCGTTGACGAAGGGGTAGTGGGCGACGCGCGGCAGCCCCCTGCGGTGCCCGCCGCGGACCGCGGCGTTCGCGTCCGGGTGCCGGGCCAGGACCCGACCGGCCGCGTGCAGCACGTAGGTGACGGTGCCGTACCGCCGGCCCTCGTCGCGCGCGACCGCCGCGCGGTGGGCGAGGACGCCGGTCATGTCCACCTCGGTGTCGAGGAAGACGGGCGAGAAGTCGCGGATCACCTCCAGGAAGAACAGCGTGTGGCGCCGCTGCCGGGGCGGCGCCTCCTCCCGCACCTCGGGGGGCGGTCCGCTCACGGCGCCACCGCCAGCCGGTAGACGGCCTCCAGGCTGGGCGCCTCCAGGACGTCGGCCAGCGACAGGGGCCGCCCGGTCTCCCGTTCCAGCAGGGTGCACAGGGTGAGCAGGTGCACCGAGTCCCAGGCCGTCACCTCGTCCAGTGGGCGGCCGATGTCGTCGGCCGTCACGGGCAGGGCGAGTTCGTCGCGCAGCAGCTCGACGTAGTCCTCGACGGTCTTCACGGAGTGTCCCCTTCGCCGGTTGCGCGGTCGAAGCGCGCGGTGAGACGGATGTGTGGCGCGGCCTCGGGCAGTTCGGCCAGGTCGTGGCGGAGGAGGGTCTCCTCGTCCGTGGCCGTGGTGGCCGTGAATCCGCCGCGCGGGAGGAAGTCGGCGACCTTGCCGTTCCTCGGGGTACGGCGGTAGGCGGCGCGCACCTCCCGCAGCCCGTTGTCGCGGGCGTGCCGCAGGACCGCGTGCAGCACCGTCTGTTCGATGCCGCGGGAGAAGACCCGGCAGCTGAGCAGGAAGTTGTCGACGGTCAGCGCCTCGCCGTCCTGCCGCAGCAGCACGGCGCCGACCAGTCCGTGGTCGCCGAAGCGGTCCGCGGCGCGGACGCCGAGCACCAGGGCCGCCGGGTCGGTGGCCAGGGCGCGCACGTCGGCGGGCTGGAGCCGCCGGGTGGTGAGGTTGAACTGGTTGGTGCGCAAGGTGATCTGGGAGATCCTGGCGTATTCCTCGGGTGCGGCAGGGGCCACGGTCACCGTGGTGTCCAGCTCGCGCAGGTAGCCGTCGAGGGAGTCGAAGGTGCAGGAAGTCCTGCCGGCTGCGCTCCTCGCGGTAGCGGGCGGGCCGTACCAGGTCCTCCTCGGTCAGTTCCCTGGCCGTGAACCAGCCGTCCTCGAGAAGTCGTTGCGGGTGCAGCGCCGGCTCCTCGTCGACCGCCACCACCGCGACGCCCGGTAGTTCCCGCCGCACCAGGCCGCGTTCGAAGGAGCTGTCGTCGACGAAGACGAAGCTGTCGGCGCCCAGGTTGAGTTCGGCGGCCAGTTCGGCGATGTTCTCGTGCTTGGGACGCCAGTTGGCCCTGATCCGCACGAAGTCCTCCTCGCGCAGTGCCAGCCGGGGGTGTTCCCTGAGCGTCTTCTCCACCGGTTCGAGGTCGTTCTTGCTGACCGCGGTGACCAGGACGCCCTGGGCCGCCAGTTGCCGCACCACCAGCTGGAAGCGCCGGAAGGCCTCGCCGCGGTAGCCGCCGTCGGTCTCGATGCCGTCCGGGCCGACCTCGCCGAGGACACCTCCCCAGACCGTGTTGTCCAGGTCGAGGGCGAGCACCTTCTTCGCGCCGCCCGTGGACAGGCGCGCCAGGTGCCCCACCTCGCGGGCGTAGGCGGCGAGCAGTGCGTCGGAGAGGTGGGCGCGCGCGTAGACGCTCTGCCGCACGTCCCTCACCGGCACCCCTCGGCCGAGCAGGGGCAGCAGGTCGACGACCACCACGTGCGGGTGGCGGTCGGCCAGGTCCAGCAGCCGCGCCTCGGCCCGCCGCCACAGCGCGCCCAGCCGTGCCCGCGCCCGCAGGTCGAGCAGCTGGGCCTGCGTCTCCTGGAGCAGCGGCAGGGTGTTGAGCACCAGGGTGGCGCCGGGGGCCGCTGTGGCGCACACCTCTGCCGCCCGTTCCAGCAGGCCCAGCTTCTCCTCCAGCACGCGTCCGACGTCGTCGGCGCCCCACGGTGTCGGCAGGTCGTCGGTGACGGTCGCCGGGTCCAGGAGGCACAGCACCAGGTCGGGTCGTGCGGCGTACAGCTCGCTCGCCGGGTCGACCAGGTCGAAGACCCAGCTGTCGAACGGGGAGAGGCGGATCCGGGCCGGCAGCCCGTGCCGGGCCAGCTCCGCGGTGAGGGCCGGCACCGCGCCGGTCAGGGTGCCGTGCCCGGTCAGCGCCAGGAGCGGAGCCGGGGTGCCGGGGTGCGCGGCCAGGACGTCGTCGGGATCGAGCCGGGCGAGCAGCCGTCCCGCCCTGGCGAGAGGGTCCCCGGTGAGCTCCGCCAGCAGCCCGCGCACCCGCGGGTAGTGGGCGGCCAGGCTGCCGTCCCGGTGGAGACGGGTGAGTTCGCTCAGGTCGTCGCTCACGTCGTCAGCGTCCTTCCAGGGCGAAACCGGCCTTGATCCACTTGCTGGACTCGATGGACACGCCCACCGCCCGCCGGCCCGGTCCGAGCGCTCCGGCCAGGGCGCGCTCCAGCTGGAGGAAGACGATGGCGTTGCCGCAGTTGCCGACCTGGTCGACGCAGGTGACGGCCTGGGCCCTGGGCAGGCCGAGCCGTTCGGTGATCAGGCCGGTCATGCGGCCCGACAGCTGGGGCGGCAGCAGGACGTCGACGTCCTCCGAGGTCCAGCCGGCCGCGTCGAGCAGCTCCGCCAGCACCTCCTCGGTCATCTCCGGCACGTGCTTCTCGATCGCCTTGTAGTCCTCGGTGGCCGCGGGCCTCTCCGTGTCGCGGTCGGCGGGGCCGAACCACTCGAGGACCGCTCCCGGTTCGCGGCCCAGCCCCACGAGGCGGGTGAACACCTGGCGCAGCAGGGCGGCGCCGGGCGCCGGCCGGATGCTCAGGACCGCGGCTCCGGCCGCGTCGCCGAACAGGACGTAGTTCACGAGCTCGGCCGGGGCCGCCGTGCGCAGGTCGCGTTCGACGTCGAAGAACCGGGCGATCACGTCCCCGCCCAGCACCAGGACCGTCTCGGCGGACCCGCTGACCAGCAGTTGTCGGGCGAGGTCCAGTGCCTGCACGGCGCCGGAACAGCCGGACTGGAGCTGGAAGGTGCGCACCCCGTCGATGCCGAGCAGGTCGGCGGCGATGTTGACGGTGGCCGGCATGAGCCGGTCCGGTGTCGCGGTGGCCAGCACCACCGCGTCCACCTCGTCGGGCCCGGTCCCGGCGGCGGCCAGCGCGGACCGGCCGGCCCGGGTGGCGAGGTCGGCCAGCGTGCCGGTGACCTCGCCGGACTCCAGGTCGAGGGCCAGATGGCGGGAGGCGGTGCCGATGAACACGTCGACCCACTGCTCCCACAGCGCGTCCATGCCCAGGCGCCGGGCCAGGGCGGCGTTGTCGACGGGCGGGCCCGGCAGCGCCGAGGCCGCCGAACGGATGTACACGTCCCGACCGGTCATCGTGGGACCTCTCTGTGCGTGGTCGTCGCGTCCGTCGCTCGGTCGGACGGCGGGATCAGTCGGACAGCAGGATCCGGGCCTCGGCGGAGGCCCGTACCCCGGTCATGCGCCAGGTGCGGAAGCCGGTCAGCCCGGCGTAGCGGCCCGAGGTGCCGGTGGCGGGGTAGTACACCCACTCGCTGGTGCGGACGTCGTTGAAGTCGGCCCAGCCCTCGGCGTGGATGGTGCCGTCCTCGAGGGTGATGTCCTCGGTGTAGTACGTCATCAGGCCGCCGTCGCCGGGGCGTACGTAGGTGATGCGGAACGAGCCGTGCGAGGTGCCGATCTGCCGGCCCGTCTCGTCGTACAGCTCGTCGTCGAAGGTGCCGGTCTGCCCGGTCTGCGGGTCGGCGACGTCCACGTCGTCGACCACCTTCACGACGATCTCCTTGGGCACGCGCAGCACGATCTGGTCAGCCATGTCGGTCCTCTCGGGGGTGATGGAGCTTCGGGTGCGCCGGTGGAAGGGCTCAGGGGCGGTGGAGGGTCGGGGACGCAGCGGGGCCGGCGACGGGCGGCGTCGCGTCGGGGACCGCCCCGGCTCCGGTGAGCACGGCCGCGGCGTCCTCGCCGGGGCCCGGCGGTCCGGGCAGGAAGACCTCCGCGGCCGGCTCGTGGGGGCGGGCGAGGACGGACCAGAAGTCGTGCCGGGTCCATGTCCCGCTGTTCAGGGGGTCGTTGTCGCTGAAGGTGTACGGCGCGTACTGCCGGCCGGTCGGGTCGGGCTGGGTGAACCGGCCCCAGTACCCGTTGTAGAGGTGGTGGTCGAGCACGTGGGCGCTGCGCAGCAGCTGGTAGGCGCCCCGGTAGCGGAACGGGTTGACGGCCGCGGCCGGGCCGACCGCGGTGACGGCGCCGTGCGGGGTGTAGCGGTACCGGGCGGCGAGCGCGCCCTCCTCGTCCAGCAGCGCCAGCACCGATCCCCGCTGGTCGGTGACGGCCCAGTAGTGACGTCCGTCGGCGGTCACCACCGCGAGGAGGGCGCCGTCGGGCGTCCGCACGAAGTCCGTGGGGACGCCGTCGTCGGTGACGCGCAGGACGCCCAGCGGGCTGTGCGTCAGCACGTGGGTGACGGTGTCGCCCTCGACGGTGGTCTCGGTGATCCGGCGGGGCGTCTCCTGGCCCAGTCCGTCGTAGGAGATGTCCACCACCTGCCGGCCGCCGAAGACCCCGGTCAGCGTCTGGTGGGTGGGGCTGTAGGTGAAGGCACCGGTCGGGTTGGTCTCCTCGGTGAAGTTGCCCGCGCCGTCGTACGCGAACTCCGTCTCGCCGAAGCGGATGACCTGCCCGGCCGGGTTGAGCGTGAAGCGGACGTCGCCGAGGCGCACCAGGTGGTGGGCGGCGTCGTAGCCGTACTCGGTGTCGCCGGCGCGCGCCAGCCGCTTGAGTCCGTCGTAGGCGTAGCTGGTGAACTCGCCGTCGGAGACGGTGCACCGCAGCACGTCGCTGTCGGCGCCGCTGCCGGAGTCGTAGCCGTACTCCTCGCTCAGCACGGTGCGTCCGGATGCGTCGGAGACCGTGAGGGCGGTCCTGCGCCCCGCGCCGTCGTACCGGATCGTCTGGGATCCGCGCCCGAAGTCCACGCCGGTCGGACGTCCCGCGGCGTCGCGGCGGAGCCGGGCCGTCCTGCCGGAGGGGGTGACGACTGCCTCCGGGCGCCCCGCCGCGTCGAGGACGTAACGGGTGGTGCCGCCGGCCCAGGTCACCGAGGTGAGGGAGCCCGCCGCGTCGTAGGCGGCGGCGGCCTCCTCGCGTTCGTCGCCCGCCGTGCGCACCGTCGCCAGGAGCCGGCTGCCGGCGGGCGTGGCCGCCCACCGGAAGTCGTACGCCCAGCCGGGGCCTGCCTTGCGGACCACGCGGCCGAACCCGTCGCGGGTGAGGGTGAGCAGGGACTGCCCGGAGTCCTCGTCGACGACCTCGGTCAGTCTGCCCGCCGCGTCGTGCCGGTAGCCGGTGCTCCTGCCGTTGCCGGCCCGCACGCCGGTGATCCGGGACAGCGCGTCGCGGCGGTACTCGGTGCGCCCGAGCGGGGCGGGCGGCGCCACCGCCACCAGGTCGCCGTGTGCGTCGTGCTCGTAGGCGGTGACGGCGCCGTTCCCGTCGGTCCGGGTGGCGATCGCGCCGTGCCCGGGATGGTAGGTGCG
>NZ_JBRIOU010000002.1:1068787-1069613 GCF_053474865.1 Streptomyces sp. CO7 | reverse complement strand
GGGCAGTGCGGGGTGGGCCGGGTCGCCGTAGCCGATGTGGGAGCGGCCGGAGGTCGGCAGGACCAGGCCGGTCGGGCGGCCCTGCTCGTCGTAGGTGCGGGTGAGGGCGGCTCCGAGCGGGTCGGTGTAGCTGACGGGGCGTCCGCCGTCGTCCCAGTCCTGGCGCGTCTCGTCGCCGAGCGGACCGGTCAGTGCCACCGGTCTGCCGAGTGCGTCGAAGGTGTGCACGCTGTGCCGGGGGCCCGGGCCGCGGACGGTGGTGCGGCCCTCGTCGTAGGCGAGTTCGATCCGCGCCGAACGGTCCGGCCCGCTCCAGTCGATCTCGCCGACCGCGTAACCGCCGTCGTAGGAGAAGCGCAGTGTCTCCTCGTCCGCGGTGAGGCGCACCAGCCGGTCCTCGGCGTCCCGTACGAAGTCGGTGACGGGTCCCGCCCGGTGACGCAGGCGCACCAGGGACCCGGCGGAGTCGTAGTGGTACGAGGCGATGTCCTGGCCGAGCGGGTCGGTCAGCCGCACGATCCGCCCGTCCCCGTCGCGGTGCAGCACGGCAGCGCGGCCCCGGGCGTCGACGAGCCGCACGGCCCGGTCGCTGTGCTCCTGCCGCACGCCCCGCCCGGCGGTGAAGGTCCACCCGTGGCCGAATCCCTCCCCGTCACTGCGGCGCAGACCGCGGTGCTCGCGCACCAGCCGCAACGGGCGCTCCCCTCCGGCCACGACCAGGTCCAGCTGCCGTACCGTCAGCTCCCCCTCGACGAGGTCGACCTCGATCTCCGTGAGGTCGCCGAGGGGGATCCGCAGCACGGTGGGGAGCCACGCCGCCGGGGAG
>NZ_JBRIOU010000002.1:1054308-1068687 GCF_053474865.1 Streptomyces sp. CO7 | reverse complement strand
GCTCCTCGTCGGGTCGCGATCGCCGGCGTCCCGGGCAGGCGGACGCCGTCGGCGGAGCACCAGGCTCGGGCGGACCTCTAAAGCACGCCTAAGGCTCCTGCGGCCGTGCGGGCCTGTCCGGCGGACAGGCCCGCGTCAGAACGCCGCCCGTCGCCGTCATGAAGCTTGTGTTACACACCCGACGACCCGTCCGCGGCTCTTCTAGGCTGAGGCCCGGCCGCCGTCCGCGGGCGGCCGAAGGGAACGGCACGGAGGAGCTACGCACCACGGGGAAGGAACGTGAACGATGAGCGTCGCCGCGGTGGAAACCGTCGAACCCGGCACCGTCCGTACCGAGGAACTGGACCGGCTGCTGCGGGCCGTGGAAGCGGCCGCCGCGGGAGGAGGCCGAGCCGTCGAGCTCGCGGGCGACCCGGGAACGGGCAAGACCAGGCTGCTCTCCGCCCTTGCGCACCGGGCCCGCCGCCAAGGGCTGACGGTCCTGCGGGGGCACTGCACCGAGGCGGGGAGGGCGATCCGCTTCCACCCCTTCACCCAGGCCCTGACGGCCTGGCCGGCGCCGGACGGGTCCGGTGCGCGCGTCCCGCCGGCCGCGTCCCTGGTCCGGGCGCTGGCCGAGGACCCCTCCGCGGGCGGCACGGCCGACTTCACGCAGCGCTGCCTCCACTACACCGAGCTGCGCCACCGGATCGGCGCGTGCCTGTCCGGCGCGCCGGGAGGCCTGCTGCTGATGCTCGACGACTGCCACTGGGCCGATCCGGCATCGGTGGCCCTGCTCGACATGCTGGTCCGGTGGCCCGTCGACGGAGGGCTCGCCCTCGTCGTCGCGCACCGGCCCCGGCAGTCGCCGGTCGAGCTCTCCGCCGTCCTGCGGCACGGCGTCGAGCAGGGCACGGCGGACGCCGTGGAGCTGACCGCGCTGTCCCTGGAACAGACCGGGCGCCTGCTGGGCGCGCCGGTCACCGCCCCCGCCACCGTCCGGCTGCACGAGGCGGGCCGCGGCGTCCCGCTGTACCTGACGATGCTGGCGTCCGCTGAGCGGGCGGACGACGCCCCGGACGTCTTCGCCCCGGGCGGCTCCGCCGCCCGGCTGCTGGCGGAGACGACGTACCTGGAGGAGCCGGTGCGCACCGCGGCCGACGCGGCGGCCGTGCTGGGCGACGCCTTCGACGTCGACTCGGTCGCCGAAGTCGCCGGTCTCGACCGGGACCGGGCCTGCGCGGCACTGGGTGAACTGCGCCGCCGTGACCTGGTGCGTCCCGCCGCCCCTGGCCGGCTGACGTTCCGCCATTCGCTGCTGCGTCAGTGCGTGTACGCGGCGACGGACGCCTGCTGGCGGGCCGGCGCCCATCGCCGGGCCCTGCGGTGGTTCGCCGAGGCCGGCGCGTCGGCCACCGAGCTCGCCCCGCACGTCGCCGGTGCCGGGAGCGCCCCGGATCCGTCGGACCTGCGGGTGCTGGCCTCAGCGGCCCGGGCCGAACTGCACGCGGGGCGGCCCGCCGAGGCCGCGCGCTGGCTCAGCGCGGCGATCCGGATGCAGCGCGCCGTTCCGCAGGCGCCCGGCGAGGTGCTCCTCGGGGCCGAGCTGTGGCGTCCGGTCGTCCAGGCGCTCACCGCGTCCGGCGATGCGGACGCGGTGCGGGTCCTGGTCCGTGAGCTGCTCGCGGCGCCCGTCCTCACCGGCCGGGCCGGCACCCCCGACCGGGTGTCGTCGGCGGTGCTGCTGTCGGCCGTCCTGGCCTCGCTCGGCCTGGACGAGGAGGCGCAGTCCTTGATCGGCGCGGAGCTCGACTCGACGCCGGCGCCGGACTCCGGAGCGCTGGCGCTGCTGCACGTCCAGCAGCGCGTGGTGAAGGTGCTGGCGGGTCAGGTGCCTGTGCGGGCCGACGCGGAAGCGCTGGTGCGGCAGACCGCGGAGGCCGACCCGATGACCGCCGCGGGCGCGCTGGTTCTGCGCGGCATGTGCGCGGTCCTCACCGGCGACACCCGCACCGCGGAGATGGCGCTCTACTCGGCCGCCCAGACGCTCGACGACCTCGACGACGGGCAGCCGGCCGACGAGCAGGAGTCGGTGTACCTGCTCATGCTGAGCTGGGCCGAGGCGCTGATGGGCTGGTACGGACCGGCATGCGGACACGGCGAGCGCGCCCTGTCGGCCGTGCGGGAGCGGGGCGACGCGCATCTGCTCCCGCCTCTGCTCGACACCCTGGCCTACGTCCACCACCAGGCCGGTCACCTGGCGGACGCGCTGAGCACCGCACAGGAGGGCCGGGCGGTGGCCGAGGCCGCCGGTCGCACCGACCACGTCGGTCTCTCCGACGCGATCGCGGCGGCCGCCTGGGCCCAGCTGGGGCAGACGCCGGCCGTGCCCCGCGGCCGCCCGGCCGACGGGGAGCCGTCGCCGGCGCCACGCACCCCGCTCAGCGCGCTGCTGATCGCGGAGTCCCTGCTGGCGGCGGGCGACGGGGCCGCCGCGCTGGCGCTGCTGCTGCCCCGCCGGGAGGCCTGGCGGGTCTCCGAGCCGGTGGCCGTGCTCGCCGCCCGCGGGTACGAACTGCTGGCCGCCGCCGGGGTGCAGAGCGGCGTCGGCGCCGACAGTGTCGAGGAGTGGGCGGACCACGCGGCCGAGGCCGCCTCGGCGGTGGGCCTCCCGGAGCAGCAGGGGCACGCCCTGCTGGCGTGCGGTCACGCGCTGCTGGCGCGCGGTCTGCGGGAGGACGCAGCGCGGTGCTACCGCGACGCCCTCGAACTGTTCGTGGTCAACAGCCCGTCGGGGGCGCGGGCCAAGGAGCTGGCACGCGCCGCGCACCGCGCGGCGGGCGGCCGTCCCGAGCAGGCTCTGACCGAACTGACACTGCGGGAGCGGGAGGTGGCGGCGCTGGCGGGTGAGGGGCGCAAATCCCGTGAGATCGCCGAGGAGTTGCGGGTGAGCCCTCGCACGGTCGACGCCCATCTCACCCGTATATACAGCAAGCTGGGCGTCAACTCACGTGCGGAACTGGCGCGGTTGCTGGCCCTGGCCGGCTGAGCGGCCGGTCGGCGCCCTCCCGGCGGGGGCCGGCCCGACCGTCTCACGCAGCGTCCCGCGGACCAGGCCGGCCACGACGTCCAGGTGCTCGGTCAGGAAGAAGTGGCCTCCGGGGAACACCCGCAGCCGGAACTCCCCCGACGTCCGGCGCCGCCACGCCCGGACCTCCTCGACGGACGCCTCGCCGTCCCGGTCGCCGGACAGGGCCAGCACCGGGCAGCGCAGGACGGGCCCGCTGCTGGGGGTGTACGCCGCCAGCGCCCGGTAGTCCCCGCGCAGCACGGGCAGCATCAGCTCCAGCATGTCCGGGTCGCGCAGCACCTCGGCCCCGGTGCCGCCCAGACTGCGCACCTTGGCCACCAGTGCCGCGTCGTCGGAGAGCCGATCCTGCCCCGGCTCCGCGCAGGCGGGCGCCCGCCGCCCCGAGACGATCAGTGCGGACGGCTCGCCCTGCCCCCGCGCGGCGAGCCGCACCGCCACCTCGTAGGCCAGTGAGGCGCCCATGCTGTGTCCCAGCAGGACCCTGGGCCGGTCGGCGCGGCCCAGTGCCCCGGCGACGTGGTCGGCGAGCGTGTGCAGGTCGGTGGCCGGCGGCTCACGGTGGCGGTCGTGCCGCCCCGGGTACTGCACGGCCGAGACCTCGGCCTCCGGGGCGAGGACGGACGACAGCCGGTGCCAGTAGGCCGCCGAGCCGCCGGCGTGGGGGAAGCAGACGAGTTCGGGGGCGTGGGCGTGGGCCGGGTGGAAGCGCCGCAGCCACAGGTCCCGCGGGTCCGCCGCCATCAGCTCGCCAGTGGCAGGTCGAGGACCCGGTCGGAGGTCAGGATCGCGTGGTGCAGCCGTCTGAGGGAGCGGCAGGGTTCCAGTCCGAGCTCCGCCCGCAGCACCTGCTGCGCCTTGCGGTACACCCGCAGCGCCTCCGCCTGGCGCTCGGCCCGGTACAGCACCAGCATGAGCTGCCGGTAGAAGGACTCGCGCAGCGGGTACTGCGCGATCAGCCCGTCGAGCAGGCTGATCACCTCCCGGTGCCGGCCGAGCGCGGTGCGGGCCTCGACGGACAGCTCCAGGCAGTCCAGCCGCTCCGCCTCCGCCCAGGTCGTGAAGGCGGACAGCGCCGGGCCCTCGGCCAGACCGTCCAGGACTGGTCCGCGCAGCAGCAGGAGCGCCAGCTCGAAGGCTTCAAGGGCGGCCTCGTGACGGCCCGCGTCCTGGTGGTGGCGGCCGTCCCGCGTGAGTTCCTGGAACTCGGCGACGTCGTAGGCGGCGCCGTCCAGGTGCAGCACGTATCCGGACGGCTTGGTGCTGATGGCCCGGCCGTCGGCGTCCCCGGCGGACACGAGGAACTTCCGTAACTGGGAGAGGTAGACGTGCACCGCCGCGGAGGCCCGCCGCGGCGGGCGCGACCCCCACAGTTCGGTGGCCAGCTGGTCCTTGGTGGTGACCCGGCCGGCCCCGAGGAGCAGGGTGGCAAGCGTCATCTCCATCTTGGGGGCGCTGAGGGAGAAGGTCTCCCCGCCGTTCGTGACCCGGAGCGGGCCGAGCAACTCGTAGCGCATCGACACCTCGCGCGATAGCGGGAACAAACTTTCGCTTCGATCTGCATCAACTCTGCAGTTCGCACAGGTGTCCACGCATCGGAGGAAGTACGTACGTAGGCCCGGCCGCCACGGAAACGCGTGCCGCCGGGGCCTCCGAAGGGGGCGCGGCGAGGGCCGGCGGAGAGGGCGCGGCAGGCTCCGGGCGGGGCCGCCCCCGGGGGCAGCGACGGCCCGGGCCGCCCGGCTTTGGACGGGCTTTGGCGCAGGGCCCCATGGTCGGTGCATGCGTCTGCTGCTCGTCCGCCGCCTGGTCGCCCTGGGGCAGGCGGTCATCCGCTTCGGGCTCCTCTGGTGCCCTCCGCCGCCTCCCGAACCACCTGGCCGGCCCGAGCCGTCCGGGCGGCCCGGGTCGCCCGGCGGCCTCACCGGTCCTCCCCCCGGCCACCCCGAACGCCTCTGTGAAGAGGCGCTGCCGCCCGAGCTGGAGCGGCTCCTCAGGGACGGTCTGGGCTGAGGCGAGGCCCGGCAGGTCCTGTCACGCGGCGCGGTCGTCCGCCTCCGCCGGTCCGGCGGGCGCCGGCCCGCGCCGCGGAGCCACGGTGCCGGGCTCGTCGGGGTCGAGCCCGAGGATCCGCTGCAGCGTGCCGATGTCGGCGGACGCGGCCAGCGCGTGGGCGGCCCGCACGGCCAGCGCGCCGCGGCTCGCGATCGGTCGTATCTCCGAGGTGCGCATGGGGAGCCCTTCGTCGAGCGACAGAACCGGCCGTCCGGACGCGCACCAGCGTCGCGCCCGCCCCCACAGACCTCCTCGAGCCGTGCTCGACACCGCGCGGGCGCCCTCGCGCCCGGGGATCAGGAGCGGGCGTACACGTAGGTGCGGAGGACGGGCCAGGTCTGGCTGCCGACGATGCCGTCGGTGGCCAGGCTGTAGCCGTACGCGCTGTTCATGGTGGACTGGAAGCGCTTGGCCGCGGCCCGGGAGTTGGTGCCGAAGACGCCGTCGATCGTGCCGGGGTCGAACCCGGCCCACTTGAGCAGGCACTGGGCCTCGATGCCCGAGCTGGACACCCCGGTGGAGCTCGGGACGACCGACATCCCGTAGTAGCGTCCGGCGTAGGCGTAGGGCTCCTGGATCTCAAAGCTGCAGGTGTACGCCTGGGCGGAGGTGGTGCCGGCGAAGGCCGCCGGTGCGGTGAGGGTGCCGGTGATCAGCACGGCGGCCGTGAGGGCGGTCGCGAGGTTTCTGCGCATGTCGTCCCGTCTCTGGTGTCGGCGCGGCGATGTCGCCGTCGCTCGGCGGTCACTGGGGGCGGGCGCCCGCACGGGGCGCCCGGACACAGGTCGCGGCAGCTCAGGCGTTGTACTCGGCGTACCACCGCAGCGCGGGCCACGTCTCACTGCCGACGATGCCGTCGATGGCGGTGTTGTAGCCGAAGGCGTTGTTCATCAGCGTCTGGAACTTCTTGGTCGCGGCCTGGGAGTTCGGGCCGAAGACGCCGTCGATCGTGCCGGGGTCGAACTTCGCGCGCTTGAGCAGGCACTGGGCCTCGATGCCCGCCGACGTCACCGTGGTACGGCTCGGCACGACCGTGTTGCCGCTGTAGTAGCCGGCGTACGCGTTGCCTCCCGAGACCGAGTAGCGGCAGGTGTACGCCTGGGCGGAGGCGGTGCCCGCGAAGGCGGAGGGGGCGGTGACGGTGACGGCCGTCAGCGTGGCGGCGGTCAGGGCCATGGCGAAGGTTCTGCGCAAGGTCGTCTCTTCTCTCGCGTAGGGGTCCGGCGGGACGCTGCCGACGGCCGACCGGCCGACAGAACTGGCACGTACATGCCATCGACGCAGCTCCACCAGACTGCGGCGATCACGCCTTCTACCGCGATCGGTTCATCAATGATTCGATCAGATTCGAAGCGACGGCCGCGCGGACCCGGCGCCGGCGCCGGCGGAAGCAGGGACTCGGAGGGGCCGTGATCGAACTCACCGTGGACGCGGCGGGGCTCGCCCGGTCCCGCTTCGCCGTCTCGCCGCTGCACGAGATGGCCCTGACCCTGCTGCCCCCGGAGGCACGGCCGGTTCCCGACCCCGACCCGTGGGTCGCCCGTGCCCGGTGCGCGCTGCGCCGTGCGCGGTTGCCGCTGCTGTCGGAACTGGCCCTGGACGAGGGCGGATACGTGCCCGACTTCCTCAGTCCCCACCCGTCGGGGCCGTCGCCCACGGTGGAGGAACAGCTGGCACAGGTCCGGCACACCCCGCCCCGGCGCGTCCTGCGCGAACTGGAGGCCCTCCTCGAGGGGCGCCCCGGGAACGGCCTCGACGGCTGCGGCTCACCGACGGGCGTGCGGCGGGCCATGGCACGCGGCGGCGCCCAGGTGGCCCGCCAGGCCGCGGACGAGCTGCGGCGTTACTGGGAGACGGCCTTCGCCCCGCACTGGGACGCCGCCAGGGCCGCGCTCGACGCGGAGATCGACCGGTGCGCCGGGGTGCTCGCCCGCCGGGGGGCCGCCAGGCTCTTCGACTCGCTCCATCCCGCCATCGACTGGGCCGACGGCACGCTGCGGGTCGAGAGCCGGTTCCGGATCGCCCTCCCCGTACCCCTGGTGGTGGTCGTCCCCTCACTCGTGGCGGCCGGACCGATGGTGGCCGTGGACCCGACGCGCGACGGCGGACGGCCCCCGGTCCTGGTCTACCCGGTGCGCGCCGAGGCGGCGCCCCACACGCTCACATCGACGGCCGCCACCGCCGAGATGGCCCGGCTGCTCGGGCCCACCCGCGCCGGACTGCTGGCCGCCCTGGTCCGGCCGGCGTCCACCACCGAGCTGGCGCTCCGTCACTTCCTTCGCGTCTCCACGGTCTCCTACCACCTCGGCATCCTGCACCGGGCCGGCCTGGTCGCCCGCGCCCGGTCCGGCCGCTCCGTCCTCTACCGCCGCACCCCCGAGGGCTCCCGCCTGGCGGGACGCCGGTGACGCGCCACCGAGCGGTCAGCCACCCGCGGAAGGGCGGCCCTTCAGGCGCGTCAGGACGAACCAGGCTCCGCCCAGGACGACCAGGGCGAGGGGCAGCGCCCCCGGCTCGCCCTCCGTGACAATCATGAACATCATCAGCGCCAGCCCGATCAGGCCGATCGCCACCGGTACCGCCGTCCTCATCCCGCCACCTCTCCGTCGATCACGTCAGGCCAGGTCAGGCCAGGCCAGATATCGAATATCGACGGGTACCTATCGTTTGTCAATAGGAACAGGTGCCGCACGTACCGCCTTCAGCCCACCGCGTCGAGGAGCTGCGGCCCGTTGCTGCGCGTGTTGTTGACGGCCGGGGAGACGGGCCGGGCGTCGAGGTTGCCGTCCGCGGGGCGGGTGAGCAGGGCGCGGAGGTGGTCGGGGTCCTCATGGCGCGGGTCGAGCCAGTCCTCGTAGTGGTCGGCGGCGAGGGCGAGCGGCATGCGGGGGTGGACGCGGCCGGCCTCGTCGGTGGCCTCGGTCGTGATGACGGTGCAGGTCAGCAGCCAGGCGGCGGGGTCGTCCCCGTCCTTGACCTCCGGGTTGCGCCAGAACTCGTAGAGGCCCGCGAGGGCCATGACCTCGCCGTCGGCGGGGTGGATGAAGTACGGCTGCTTGCGCACCTTGCCGGTGGCCTCGTCCTTCACCTGCTCCCACTCGTAGAAGCCGTCCGCCGGCAGCAGGCAGCGGCGGCGGGCGAAGGCGCGGCGGAAGGCCGGCTTGTCGTGCACCGTCTCCACCCGGGCGTTGATCATCCGGGAGCCGATCTTCGGGTCCTTGGCCCAGGAGGGCACCAGGCCCCAGCGCGGCGTCCGCAGTTCCCTGCGCACCGGCGCCCCCTCGTCCGCGCCGCGCGGGGCGCGTTCGAGGACGGCGTAGACCTCGTCCGTGGGGGCGACGTTCCAGTTCTGTTCCAGGGTCTCCTCGGGGCGCCATTCCACCACGTCGAAGATCCGGGTCAGTTCCTGAGGACTACGGGTGGAGACGTAACGGCCGCACATGCCTCCACTGTGGCACGGCCGGCGCGTGCGAACGAGGCGACCTTCCCGCGGCGCAGGAGTTCGTCGTCGCCCGCCGTCACCAGCCAGCCGGCGTGCGCGGTGAGGGCGCGGACTCCGGAGGTCCCGGCGAGCGGCGTCCAGTGCGGGTCGGTGGGCAGGCGGGCGAGCAGCGCGCCGGCGGCGTCCAGGGCGAACAATCTGCCGTTGGCGGCGGTGAGGCGGCGCAGGGGCCGCTCCCCGGGGGAGACGGTGTCGCGCTCCCACTGGTCCGGCGTGGCGAAGGAACTCCTCCACAGGTCGCCGTCCGCGGTCAGGAGGTGGAAGGCGCAGTCGGCGACGGCGAGGCCGACCGCGTCCCGCGGCGCGGGGCACAGGTCGAGCCAGCCGTCGCGCTCGCGCCGGAGCAGCCTGCCGTCGGCGGTGACGCCGTAGAGGCCGCAGCCCACCTGGCCGGCCGCCTCGCGGGGTGCGGCCAGCGCCACCACTCCCCCGCCCGGTCCCACCGGCTGCCAGGGCAGGTTCTGGCCGCACAGTTCGCGGCCGAGGAGCCGGCCGTCGGGGCCGATGCCGTACAGGGTGCGGCCCTGGACCGCGAGGGCCCGCAGCCCGGCGGCGTCGCCGACGACCTCCCAGTCGGGGAGGGCGGTGGAGAGCCGGTCCAGGACGTTGCGGGTGATCCGGTCCACCACGGGGTCGTCCAGGGCGTGGCCCCAGTTGACGGTCGCCGCGTTGAAGACGGTGCCGGCGCCGCTGGTGAAGACCCCCATGGTGGCGGCGCCGCCCTGGCCGTGGGCGCTCCAGTGCCGCAGGTCGGCGGTGGCCAGCACCACGAAGGTGGGCGGGGTGCCGTCGTGGCAGGTGACCCGGGGGACGCCGTGGACCTCCCGGTACTCGGCGGCGTCGGTCTCGTAGCCGAGACAGCCCTGGCCGAACTTGTCGCCGTCGCCGAGCCCGGTGCCCTCGAAGACCCAGTGTCCGGCGAAGCGCGCGGTGTACGACTCCTCGAGCATCCGTGCCATGTGCGGGCCCCAGATGCCCGCGCCGGCGCGGAAGCTGACGCCGGTGAGGCCGTTCTCGGGCCGGCCGGTGGCGGACCACTCGACGGTGGCCAGGGCGGGGTCGGCACACGGGTCGTCGAGGGCGTCGCGGTGGCAGACCATGGTGCGCCCGTCGTCCTCCAGCCTGATCTGCCACCAGGCGGTGTTGCCGGAGAAGAAGGCCGCGTTGCCGCCCTGCCGGACGAACTCCTCGACGCAGTCGCGCATCCCGGCCGACCAGTACTCGTCGTGGCCGTTGACGACCAGCAGCCGGTGTCCGGAGAGCAGGTCGCGGCCGTCGTGGAGGTCGAGGTTGGAGCAGTAGGCCACCTGGTAGCCGGCCGGCCGCAGCCAGCGCAGCAGTCCTTCCTCCCACCGCTCGGGCGGTGGCCCTCCGCCGGGGCGGTCGAAGCTCACCCTGCGGGCGCGGGTGGGCGACTCCGTCCAGTAGAGGCCCTCTCCGGGTTCGCCGGCGCGGTTGTACGCCTGCCAGGTGGTGAACGGGACGCTGACCAGGACGGGCGCGGTGGGGACGGCCTCCCGGACGACGAACCAGACCTCGTGGTCCGCCGGGGCGGCCGTGCCGGGCAGCGTCCGGGGGCGGTCCTCGTCGGGCACGTCGCCGAACCGGGCGCGGTAGAGGGAGCTGGGCCAGTCCTCGGGGATCTCCAGCTCCCACCAGGGGCCGGCGGCCCGGCCCCGCAGGACGGCGCGCCCGTCGGCGGCGTCGGTGACCGTCACCGGCACCGCTCCGGGCGCCTCCAGCCGGAACCCGAGCGTCCCGCCCTGCGGACAGGAGGTGGCGGTGGCCCAGGCGGTGACGGTCATGCGCCGGCCTCGGCGACCAGCAGGGACTCCAGGTCGAGCAGGAACTGCTCCATGCGCCGGCGCGGCAGGAAGTGGGTGTCGGCGGTCAGCGAGACCTCCAGGTCGCCGCCGACGTGCACGCAGAAGCGGCAGTTGAGCCGGTCCTGGCTGAGCGGCCAGGACAGGGTGGTGGCCGGGAGGGCGGCCCGGATCTCCTCCGGTGTGCGCGGCGCCGGGCCGGGTTCGGCGAAACGCTGGTCGTTGAAGCAGCACAGGGGCTGCACCCAGTCGCCCCGCATCCGGTCCAGCGGGTCGTGGAAGGCGCTGCGGTAGGCCCGCAGGGAGGCGGAGCCGGCGGCGCCCAGCAGGTCGTCCAGGCCGCGGTCGGCCCCGTCGAGGACGAAGACGCCCTCCTGGGACACCATGCTGACGATTTTTGCGGTGTCCGGCCGGAAGCGGTTGTGCACGATCGGCAGCACCACGCTCCGGTCCTGCCCCGTGTAACGGTTCACCAGCGCGGCGGTGGCGGTGAGCAGCACGGTGGAGGTGGAGGTGTGGTGGCGGGCGGCGACGGCCCGCGCGGCCAGGCCGAGCGCCGGGGAGAAGAGCTGGGCGCGCCAGACCCGGGGCCGGTCGATGCGGTCGGCCTCCGGGGTCTCCCGGGCGAACATCACCTGGTGGGGGACGGCCTCCCAGACGGCGGCGGCCCGCCTGGCGACCCGGCGGCCCTCGGGCCCCGCCTGCCAGCGGGCGAGGTCGAGCGGGCTGGCCGCGGGGGGCCGGCCGGCGTCGGCGCCCCGCAGCAGCAGCATCCTCAGGTCGCGGACGGCTATGTCCGCGCCGAGCCCGTCGGCGGCGAGGTGGCAGAAGGCGAGCACGACGTGGGTGACCCGGGGCCCGTCGGTGACCAGGGCGACCCTCAGCGGCCATTCACGCTCGTAGTCGAACCGGGTGGAGCACAGCTGGGTGAGCAGTTTCTCCGGGTCGTCGGTGGAGAGCAGCACCGGCAGCTCCCCGCCCTCCGCGAGCCGCTGGCGCGGGAGGTCGCCGCCGCCGGGCAGGTCGAGCCGGGTGCGCAGCGAGTCGTGGGTGCCGAGCAGCGCGGCGAGCGCGGCGGTCGTCTCGTCGAGGGAGCGGACGCCGGGGACCTTCAGGACGCGGCCGAAGTTGAAGTAGTGGTCGTCCGGCGCGGTCCGTTCGATGGCGTCCCAGATCGCCAGCTGGCCCCAGGTGAGGGGGCCGGTGCCGCCGGACGGCCCGGCGAAGGGGATGATCACCGGTGCTCCAGGTGGTCGGCGAGGGCGCCGAGGTCGTCCAGCATCGTCCAGTCCCGCTCGCCGAGGTCGAGTTCGACGTCGAACTCGCTCTCCACCGCGTCGATCAGCCGCATCCGGGACAGCGAGGTGAGCCCGAGCACGGAGAGCGGGACGCCCGCGTCGCGGGCCTGCTCGGCGGGGATGTCGCCGTCCGAGGCCTCGGCGACGAGTTCCGCGAGCCGTTGCGTGATCTCGTCTCTGGTCATGTGCTTCCTTCCTGCGACGGTGTGGTGCGGTGGTGCGGTGGTGCGGTGTCCTCGCGCGCCGGCGGTGCGCCGGTCCGGTCAGGACGGTTCCTGGGCGAGCAGCAGGGCTGCCTCCTCGTCGGTGAGCTGTTCGAGCTCGGCGAGCAGCCGGTCCTCCAGCGCCCGGGCGACGCCCTCGACGGTGCCCTGGTCGAAGAGGGTGCGGATGGGCAGGTCGACGTCGGTGGCGGCGCGCAGCCGGGCGATCACCCGGACGGCGAGCAGGGAGTGGCCGCCGAGGGCGAAGAAGTCGTCCAGCGCGCCGATGCGGGGGGTGTCGAGGACTTCGGCGTATACCTCGGCGACCAGCAGTTCGGCGTCGGTGCGCGGGGCGGTCCACTCCTGGGTGCGGACCGGCGCGGGGAGCGCGGCCCGGTCGAGCTTGCCGCTGGGGGTGAGCGGCAGTGCGTCCAGTTCCACCCAGGCGGCGGGCACCAGGTGCGGGGGGAGGGTGGCGCGCAGCTCGTCCGGGAGGGTCCCCGGGTCGCCGACGGTGTAGCCGACCAGGGTCTGGCCGTGGACGGCGACGGCGCCGCGGCCGCCGAGGTGGGCCTCGATCTCGCCGGGTTCGATCCGGAAGCCGCGGAGCTTGACCTGGTCGTCGAGGCGGCCGAGGAATTCCAGGCGGCCGTCGGGCCGCAGCCGGGCGCGGTCGCCGGTGCGGTAGTACCGCTCCCCGTCGAGCAGCGGGAAGCGTTCGGCGGTGAGGTCGGGCCGGCCGAGGTAGCCGTCGGCGAGGCCTGCGCCGCCGACGCACAGTTCGCCGGGGGCGCCGGGCGGCGCCTTCTCGCCGTGCGGGCCGAGCAGGACGACGCGGGCGCCGCCGACCGGGCGTCCGATGGGGGGCCGTCCTTCGCTGGGCTCGCCGGTGAGTTCGTCGGCGGTGCAGATGACGGTGGCCTCGGTGGGGCCGTAGGTGTTGACGAGCCGGACGCGGTCGCCGAACCGTTCGCGCCACCGGGTGACGGCGCTCTCGTGGACCTGTTCGCCGCCGAGGACGACCAGGCGCAGGGTGTCCGGCCAGGGGATGTCGTCGATCACCTCGACCAGGTGGTGCCAGTAGGCGGTCGGCAGGTCGAGGACGGTGACGCCGTCGAGGTGTTCGGGCAGGGTGACGGCGCCCTCGGGGAGCAGCTCGAGGCGGGCCCCGGAGGCGAGCGCGGGGAAGATCTCCTCGACGTGGGTGTCGAAGCTGAGCGCGGCGAACTGCACGACGCGGTCCTCGGGGCGCAGCTCGTATGCCTCCCGCATCCAGGCGACGCGGGCGGCGAGCGCGGCGTGGCCGACCACGACGCCCTTGGGGACGCCGGTGGAGCCGGAGGTGTAGATGACGTAGGCGGCGTCGGTCGCGGTGGTGCCGGGCAGCGGCTGCGGTCCGTCCGGGGTGAGGACGACGCGGGCGCCGCTGTCCTCGGCCATGTGGGCGAGGCGCTGCTCGGGGTAGTCCGGGTCGAGGGGGAGGTAG
The DNA here is from genome assembly GCF_053474865.1 of Streptomyces sp. CO7. Taxonomy (NCBI): domain Bacteria; kingdom Bacillati; phylum Actinomycetota; class Actinomycetes; order Kitasatosporales; family Streptomycetaceae; genus Streptomyces; species Streptomyces sp. CO7. The sequence continues at coordinate 1,055,253 of NZ_JBRIOU010000002.1, read as the reverse complement.
GCGCTGCCGGCGCGCCAGGCGGCGAGCATCGCGGCGACGGCGTCGGGGTGCCGGCCGAGGCGGATGCCGACCACCGCGCCGTGGGGCAGTGCGGCGGCGAGTTCGGTGGCGCGGGCGTCGAGTTGGGCGTAGGTCAGGCTCAGCTCCCCGCAGGCGACGGCCACCCGGTCGGGGTGCTCGCGTACGGCGCGGGCGAGGAGTTCGGGGACGGTGGGGAGGGCTTCCGCGAGGGGCGGTCCTTCGAGGACCGGGGTGTCCTGCGAGGTGAGCAGGGGGAGGGCGGAGAGCGGGGTGGCCTCGTGGTCGGGCAGGGCGCGCAGGAGCTGCCCGAACCGCTCGGCGAACCGGGTCATGGTGGATTCCTCGAACAGCCCCGCGTCGTAGACGAGGGTGACGACGAGTTCCCGGTCGTCGTGCCAGGCCTCCAGCATCAGTTCGAACTTGGCCTGCTGGAAGCCGTGGTCGAAGGGGGTGCTGCGCAGTCCGGCGAAGGCGTCGGCGGGGCGGTGGGTCTGCTGGTTGTGCAGGATTGCCATGGTCTGGAACAGCGGGGTGCTCGACAGGTCGCGTTCCACCCGCAGTTCGGCGACCAGTTGCTCGAACGGGACGTCCTGGTGGGCGAAGGCCCCGAGGACGTCGTCGCGGGTGCGGCGCAGCAGTTCGGCGACGTCGGGGTCCTCGGAGAGGTCGCCGCGCAGGACGAGGACGTCGGTGAGGTAGCCGACGACGTCCTCCAGTTCCAGGCGTTCGCGGCCGGCGGTGGCGGTGCCGACGAGGATGTCGTGGTGGCCGGTGTGCCGGGCGAGCAGGGTCTGGTAGGCGGCGAGCAGCACCATGAACAGGGTGCAGCCGTGGGCGCGGCCGAGTCGGGTGAGGGCGTCGGCCTCGCGGGCGTCGAGGCGGATGGGCACCACGGCGCCGCGGCGGGCGGGCGCGGGGGTGCGG
>NZ_JBRIOU010000002.1:1050428-1054208 GCF_053474865.1 Streptomyces sp. CO7 | reverse complement strand
GGGCCGGCGAGGTGGTCGCGCCAGTGGGCGAGTGCGGCGGTGGGGTCGCGCTCGCGCCGCCAGGCGGCCACGTCGCCGAACTGCAGCGCCACGTCGGGCAGTCGGCGTCCGGAGTAGAGCGCGGCGAGTTCGTCGGGGAGCAGGTCGAGCGACCAGCCGTCGCCGAGGATGTGGTGCAGGACCAGGCCCAGGACGTGGTCGTCGGCGCCGTCGTCCGGGCCGCCTTCCGGGCCACCATCCGGGCCGACGCGGATCAGCGCGGCCCGCAGCGGCGGTGCTGCGGCGAGGTCGACCGGCGCGTTGGTGCGGGCGGCCACCGCCTCTAGGGCCTGCCGGTCGTCGGCGACGGCCAGTTGCTCCAGCGGGACGGGGCCGGCCGGTTCGACGACCGCGGTGGGCGCCCCGTCGACCTCGGGGAAGCGGGTGCGAAGGATGTCGTGACGTGCGGTGAGGTCGTCCAGGGCCCGCTGGAGGGCGGCCGGGTCGAGGGGGCCGCGCAGCCGGTGGACGATCCACATGTTGTAGGCGGCGTCGTGCGGGTCGAGCCGGTGGAGGAACCACAGCCGCTCCTGGCTGTGGGAGAGCGGGGCGGGGCTTCCGGCGGGCCGGGGACGCGGGCCCGGGTCGGTGTCGGCGTCGGGCTGCGCGGTGTCGAGCAGGGCGGCGAGCGAGGCCACGGTGGGGCGGCGGAACAGCTCGCTGACGGCGACCGGTACGCCGGTGCGCGCGGTGAGCCGCGCGGTGACCATGGCGGCGCGCAGCGAGTGGCCGCCCAGGGCGAAGAAGTCGTCGTCCGCCCGGACGTCCGCCACCTCCAGGATCTCGCCGAAGACGGCGGCGACCAGCTTCTCGCTCGCGCTTTCGGGCGCTCTGCCGGTGGCGTCCCGTTCGGCGGCGGACGGGTAGGGCAGGGCCTTGCGGTCGACCTTGCCGTTGGGGGTGAGCGGAAGCTCCGTCAGGGGGACCCAGCGGGTCGGCACCATGTAGCCGGGCAGCCGGTCGGAGAGGTGGTCGCGCAGCCGGTCGGCGAGCCGGCCGGCGTCCTCGGCGGAGGTCCCTGGGGCGGGGACGTGGAAGGCGACCAGCTGCTCGTCGGCGACGCCGACCACCGCCTGCCGCACCTGGGGGTGGGTCTCCAGGGCGGCGGCGATCTCGCCGAGTTCGATGCGGTGGCCGCGCAGTTTGACCTGGTCGTCGGTGCGGCCGAGGAACTCCAGGGTCCCGTCGGGCAGGCGCCGGACCAGGTCGCCCGTGCGGTAGACCCGTTCGCCGTCGAGGTCGGTGAAGCGCGCGGCGGTGAGTTCGGGGCGGCCGAGGTAGCCGTCGGCGACCCCCGCACCTCCGATCAGCAGTTCCCCGGGGACGCCGAGGGGCACCGGGGCGCCCGCCTCGTCGACGACGTGGCAGGTGGTGTTGGCGAGGGGGGCGCCGATGCTCACCCGTTCGGGGTGGTGCGGGACCTCCCAGGCGGTGGACCAGATGGTGGTCTCGGTGGGCCCGTACATGTTGACCAGCCGGCGCACCCGGGAGCGGAGCTCGACGGCGAGCCTCGGCGGGAGCGGCTCGCCGCCGGTGAGCGCGGTGAGCGGGGGGAGGTCGCCGGTGAGCAGGACCCGCCAGCCGGAGGGGGTGGCCTGGACGTGGGTGACCTGTTCGGCGCGGACGAGGCGGCTCAGGGCGGCGCCGTCGCGGGCGGTGTCGGCGTCGGCGACGACGACCCGGCCGCCGGTGACCAGTGGCAGGTAGAGCTCGAGGGCGCTGATGTCGAAGGAGAGGGAGGTCAGCGCCAGCCAGCGGTCCTCGGGCGTGGAGCCGACCAGGGCGCGCAGCGCGAGCAGGAAGTTGGTCAGCGCCCGGTGCGGGACGACGACGCCCTTGGGATTGCCGGTGGAGCCGGACGTGTAGAGCACGTACGCGGTGTCGGAGGGCGCGGGGCGGCGGGCGGCGGCCGGGGCGGCGGCCTCCGCCGGGTCGAGGACGTGGTCGAGGTCGGCGTCGGTGAGGACGAGGGCGGCGCCGCAGTCCTCGGTGACGTAGGCGACGCGGGACGCCGGGTAGTCGGGGTCGACCGGCACGTAGGCGGCGCCGGCCATGACCACGCCGAGCAGTGCGACGATCATCTCCGCGCGGCGCGAGCTCTGCACGGCCACCCGCGCGCCGGGGCCCACGCCGCGCTCCCCCAGTCGCACGGCGAGTCCGGCGGCCGCGCCGGCCAGCTCCCGGTAGGTCGCCCTGGTCCTGCCCGAGACGACGGCGACGGCGTCCGGCGTGGCCCGCGCCCGCTCCAGCAGCAGGTCGACGAGCGTCTGCTCCGGGAGGGCGGCGGCGGTGTCGTTCCACGCTGCGAGGAGGGCGCGCTCGGCGGGCGGCAGCAGGTCGAGGCGGGAGACCGGCTGCTGCGGGTCGGCGACGACGGAGGTGAGCAGCTGCCGGTAGCGGTCGCAGATCCGCAGGGCGGTCGCGTCGTCGAACAGCTCGCTGCTGTGGATCAGGTAGGCCTTCAGGGAGCCGTCGGGCTCCTCGAAGAGGTCCAGGGAGAGGTCGCAGCGGGCGGGGTGCCAGCCGAGCGGGAAGGGCTCGGCGTCCAGGCCGGGCAGCGGATCGGTGGCGTCCCCCTCGCTGTGCAGGGCGAACATCGCCTGGTACAGCGGCGTCCGGCTGAGGTCGCGTTCCCGCACCAGCGCGCCGACCAGGCGCTCGAACGGGGCGTCGGGGTGCGAGAGGGCGCCGAGCACCGTCCTGCGGGTGGCGCGCAGCAGGTCGCCGAAGGCGGGATCGCCGGTGAGGTCGCAGCGCAGCACCAGGTTGGTCGACAGGAAGCCGACGACCCGCTCGAGTTCGGGACGTCCGCGGCCGGCGGCGGGCGTGCCGACGCAGAAGTCCCGCTGCCCGCTGTGCCGGGCGAGCAGCACCTGGTAGGCGGCGAGCAGCACCATGTACTGGGTGCAGCGGGCCCCTCTGGCCACCTCGCGCACTCCGGAGGCCAGTTCGGCGGGGATCCTGAACTCGGTCTGCCCGCCCGCGGGTCCGCGTTCGGCGGGGCGCGGACGGTCGGTCGGCAGGTCCAGGTCGGGGGCGCCGGAGAGCTGACCGACCCACCAGTCGAGGTCGGCGGGCTCGTGCGGCGCCGCGGCGATTTCGCTGTACTGGAGCGGCGGGGGCGGCAGCTCCCGGCCGGCGTAGTGGGCCGCGACCTCGTCCCACAGGACGTTGAACGACCAGCTGTCGCCGTTGATGTGGTGCAGCACGGCGCACAGGACGTGGTCGTCCGGCGCCAGCCGCACGAGGGTGACCCGGAACGGCGGCTGCGCCGCGAGGTCGAACCGCGTGTTGGTCCGGTCGGCGACGATCCGCCCGGCCTCCTCGACGGAGGCGGCGTCGACCAGTTCGACCACGACCGGGGCCGGGTCCTCCACGACCGCCGTCGGCACGCCGTCCGACTCGGTGAAGCGGGTACGCAGGGCGTCGTGCCGCTCCACGACCGCGGTGAGGGCCTTCTCCAGGGCCGCCACGTCCGGTCTGCCGCGCAGCCGGAAGGCGTACGACAGGTTGTTGGACGGGTCGTCCGGGTCGAACCGGTGGAGGAACCACAGGCGCTGCTGGCCGATCGAGAGCGGTCCGGTCTTCACTCGTTGACTCTCCGGGGTCATGGGGCGGCCTGGATGGGGCCGGGAGCGGCCCGGTGGCGGGCGGTCCGGCGGCGGGCGGTCCCGTGGCCGGGCGTCCGGTGGCCGGGCGTCCGGTGGCGGGGGGCGCCCGGCCACCGGACGCCCGGCCACG
>NZ_JBRIOU010000002.1:1044891-1050328 GCF_053474865.1 Streptomyces sp. CO7 | reverse complement strand
GGCGGAAGGTGTGGTCACGGATCGTCCGGCGGGCCGCAGCGGATCCGGTCCGGCCGGCGTGCCGGCCCCGCCCCGGGAGCTGCCGGGCCCCCGTAAGCCCTGTGTCATGTCGGCTGCGTCCCACCCGTCCACGGACGCGCCGGAGGACCGGCCGTCCAGATTTCGCCACTCGTGTGGGGGGAGGAGTGCGCTTGGATTCGCGCCACTATGAACAGTCGCCGGTCCGGCAGTCAAGGGCTGTCCGGAACGGTCACGGAGGAGGCGGTTCCACCCCTTCCGCATTCACCGAGCGTGACGCGACATCCGGACGTTTCGCCCGTCGGAATAGTCAAACCCCTTGCGAAAACTGAGGGTTGACGTTCCACCAGCACGCTGACAAGCTGCTGCCTCGCGACCCCCACATTGGTCCATACCACTACGGTTGCGTAGGAGCACCATGAGCGTGACGCTCTGCCATCTGCTTCGAGCACGAGCCTCCACCGAGCCGGAACGGGAGGCCATGGCTCTCAGTGGCGTGGGAGCGCTCCCGTTCGATCTATGGGAGAAACGTTCCGACGCCGTGGCCGCCGGACTGCTCGGCCAGGGAGTGACCCCGGGCGAACGGATCGGCCTGGTCTTCGGCAACGGCGACTGGCTGGAATACGCCGTCGCCTTCCTCGGCGTGCTCAAGGCGCGGGCGGTCGCCGTCCCGCTCTCCGACCAACTGGCCGAGGCCGACGTCGAGTCGATGCTCCGGCACTGCGGTGCGACCAGGGTGCTGCGCCCCGGGCAGCTCCCGTCCGCCGAGGGCACGCCGGAGCTCCCCCACCCCGGCGACCCGGCGCAGATCCTGTACACCTCGGGCACCACCGGGCGTCCGAAGGGCGTGCTGGCCACCCACGCGAACCTGGCGCACGGCTGGGGCGGGCGGCGCAGGCCCTTCGCCCACTCGCAGCACCTGGCCCACGCCTTCCCCATCGGCACCAACGCCGGCCAGTGGATGCTCGCCAACGCCATCGGCGCCCACCCCACCGTGGTCACCCTCGGCCGCTTCACCCCGGGGCGCTTCGCCCGGCTGATCGAGCAGTACCGGGCGGGCACCGTCTTCCTGGTCCCCACCATGGCGATCGAGATGCTGGCCGCGGGCGCGCACACCCGGCACGACCTGTCCGGTGTGCTGCTGCTGGGGTCCGCGGCCGCTCCGCTGCCCGCCAAGGTGGCCGCCGAGCTCACCGTCGCCTTCCCCAGGGCGACCATCGCCAACTACTACACCTCCACCGAGGCCGCGCCCGCGCAGACCGTGATGCTCTACGACGCCGGACGCCCCTCGAGCGTCGGCCGGCCCGCCTCCGGCGGAGCGGTCAGGATCGCCGGGCCGGACGGCCAACCGGTGCCCGCCGGGGAGACCGGCGAGGTGTGGATGCGCTCCCCCACCGCGAGCCGCGCCTACTTCGGCGACTCCGGCGCCACCGATGAGGTCTTCCGCGACGGCTGGGTCCGGATGGGCGACCTCGGCCGGATCGACGACGACGGCTACCTCTACCTGGTCGACCGGGAGAGCGACGTCATCAAGTCCGGGGCGTACAAGGTCTCCACGCTGCACGTCGAGGAGGCGGTGTACCAGCACCCGGACGTGGTCGAGGCCGCGGCCTTCGGGGTGGCGCACCCCGCCCTCGGCAAGGCGGTGGCGATCGCGGTGGTCGGCAGCGTCGACCACACCGAACTACGGGCCTTCCTCACCGGGCGGCTGGCCCCGCACGAGCAGCCGTACCGCCTGGTCACCCTGGACTCCCTGCCCCGCAACCACGGCGGCAAGGTCGACAAGCGCACGCTCCGAGAGGCCGTCCGATGAGCCAGCTCTCCCCCGCCCAGCACGGCATGTGGATCGCCGCCCGGAAGGGAGCCGGCACCGCTTACCACATGCCCGTCGTGATCCGCCTCTCCCGACAGCCGGATCCGGACACCCTCGCCAAGGCCTGCCACGCCCTGGTGCAGCGGCACCCGGTGCTCGGCAGCGCCGTGGCGGAGAGCGACGGGGTTCCGCGTCTGGTCCCCGCCGCCGAACTGCCGGTTCTGCGGAGGGCCGCCACGGTCGACGAGGTGGTCGGCCGGCCGTTCGACCTGGCCGTCGGCCCCCTGGTGCGCTTCGCCCTGGTCGGCGCGGACACCCTGGTCGTCGTCGCCCACCACCTGGTATTCGACGGCGGCTCCAAGGACGTGCTGGTCGCCGACCTGGACACGCTGGTGGCCGGCGGCGTCCTGGACCCTCCCGGCACCGCGCGGGCCGAGGGAGACGCGGCGTCGCCGGACCCGGCGGAGGCTGCCGCCTTCTGGGCCGGGCGCCCGCACCAGGCCGAGCGGACCGTCGTGGCCGGCGAGGTGCTGCGCTCCCGCGCCACCTCGGAGGGGGCCGTGCTCGAGTTCCCCCTCGACGTCCCCCGGCTCGACGGACTGAGCCGCTTCGAGGTGCTGACGGCCGCGCTGCACACCCTGCTCGCCTCCTACGGCAACGGCGAGGTGGTCACCGCCCTGGACCTGTCCACCCGGCCCGAGGAGCTGGGCGGCGAGATCGGCTGCTGGGTCAACGAGCTGCCGCTCGCCTCCCGCCCGACCTCCGGCACGCCCTTCCGTGGTTTCGCCGCCTCCCTGCGCGCCGAGCTGCGCGGCATCTACCGGCACCGCGAGGTCCCGCTGGCCCGGGCCGTCCCGGGCCTCCGGCCGCACGCGGCGCTCGCCCCCGTCTCGCTCAGCTACCGCCGGCTCGCCGAGGAGCGTCCGGCGCTGGGCGAGGTGGAGTGGCTCGCCTTCAACCACGGTGTCCGCGGCGCCCTGCAGCTGCAGGTCGTCCAGGGCGCCACCGGTGCCTGGGTCTCGCTGCGCCACGATCCGCGCGAGCTCACCGACCCGGCGCGGTTCGCCGACGACCTCACCCGGCTGCTCGCCGCCGTCGCGGAGGGGCCGGACCGGTCGCTGGGTGAGCTGACGCCCTTCACCGCCGTGCCGGCCACGGGGGCCACGACGCCGCCCGCCGCCGAGGCCGCCGCGTCCTCCCCGGACGCCGCGATCGCCCCCTCCACCGCGGCCGCCCTGCCCGAAGCGACCACCCCGGACGCCGCGTCCACCGCCGACGATCCGATGACCGCTCAGGTCACGGCCATCTGGGAGGCCGTGCTCGAGCTGTCGCCGATCGAACCGCACGACGACATCTTCGACCTGGGCGGCCACTCGCTGACGATCACCCAGATCATTTCCCGGATGGAGCAGCAGCTCGGCGTGGAGATCTCGCTGGACGACTTCTTCGACAACCCGACCGTCGCGGGCGTGGTGGCGGTGGTCCGCGGATGACCGTCACCACCTCCGAGCGCGGGCACGCGCCGCCCCTGGAGGAGCCGGCCGACGAGGACCTCTCGCTGCTCCTCTCCGTCCGGGCCTTCGAACTCAAGCTGCTGGAGCTGTTCGGCCGGGGCATGCTCAACGGCACCACCCACACCTGCCTGGGGCAGGAGTACATCCCGGTGGCCCTGCGACCGCTGCTGCGGCCGGAGGACCACGTCTTCAGCAACCACCGCGGCCACGGCCACTACCTGGCGCGCTTCGAGGACTACGAGGGCCTGCTCGCGGAGATCATGGGCCGGCGCGGCGCGGTGTGCGGCGGGGTGGGCGGCAGCCAGCACATCCGACGGGACCGCTTCCTGTCCACCGGGGTCCAGGGCGAGAGCCTGCCGGTGGCGTGCGGGGTCGCGCTGCACCTGAGGCGCGCCGAGCCCGGTGCGCTGGCCTGCGTCCACATCGGGGACGGCACCTTCGGCGAGGGCGCCGTCTACGAGGCGCTGAACCTGGCCGCGCTGTGGCGGCTGCCGCTGCTCGTGGTGGTGGAGAACAACGGCATCGCCCAGACCACGCCGGTCTCCGCCAACATGGCCGGCACCGTCGCGGGGCGCGCCGCCGCGTTCGGCATCGACCACGTCCGCACGGACGCGGTGGACCTCGGCGTGATCCGCCGCATGCTGGCCCCCCGGATCGACCGGGTGCGCGAAGGCCGGCCGCTGGTGGTGGAGTTCGCCACGCACCGGCTCGGTCCGCACAGCAAGGGCGACGACACCCGGCCCGCCGAGGTCGTCGAGCGGGCGCGGGCGGCGGACTGGTACGGCCGGTACGCGGCCCTCTGCCCGGAGCGGTTCGCGCGCCTGGACGCCCGGGCCCGGGCGCACATCGACGAGGTGGCCCGTGACGTGGCCGGTCGGGAGCCGTCATGAGGGTCTCCGAGAACCTGAACGCCGCGCTGCACACGGTGCTGGAGCGGGACGCGGGGATGCATCTGCTGGGTGAGGACGTCCTCGACCCGTACGGCGGGGCCTTCGGCGTCACCCGCGGGCTCTCCACCCGCTTCCCGGACCGGGTCCTCACCACGCCCATCAGCGAGAACGCCGTCACCGGTGTGGCGGCCGGGCTGGCGCTGGCCGGGGACGGCGCGGTGGTGGAGATCATGTTCGGCGACTTCGTCACGCTCGCCTTCGACCAGCTGGTCAACTTCGCCGCCAAGTCGGTCTCCATGTACGGCAGTCGGGTACCGATGCGCATGGTGGTGCGCTGTCCCGTCGGCGGCGGCCGCGGCTACGGCCCGACGCACAGCCAGAGCCCGCAGAAGCACTTCATCGGCGTGCCCCATCTCTCCCTCTACGAGGTCTCGCCGTTCCGGGACAACGCCGAGGTGTTCGCCGAGATGCTGGCCCGCGAGGAGCCCTGCGTCCTGTTCGAGGACAAGGTGCTCTACACCCGTCCGATGGGCGAGGTCGAGCCGCCGTTCACGCTCCAGCAGGACGGCCCCGTCGCCCGGATCGGGCTCACCGACGACCCGGACTGCGTGATCGTGGCCGGCGGCGGCGTGGCCCACCGCGTGCTGGAGGCGATGCGCGACCTGCTGCTCGAGGAGGAGATCGTCTGCACCCTGCTGGTGCCCTCCCGGCTCTACCCCGTCGAGCTCGACCTTCCCCCGGCCCGGCACGTCTTCGTGGTCGAGGAGGGCACCGCCGGAGGCACCTGGGGCGCCGAGGTGGCCCGGGTGGTCCACGAGCGCCACTGGCAGGACCTCGCACGGCCGGTGACCCTGATCCACTCCGCGGACTCGGTCATCCCCACCGCCCCCCATCTGGAGCGCGAGGTGCTCGTCGGCGCCTCGGCCGTCCACCGTGTCATCCGGGAGACCCTGCGTGGCTGAGCTGTCGATGCCCAAGCTCAACAACAACGACACCGACTACGTGCTGACCGCGTGGCTGGTCGAGGACGGCGAGGCGGTCACCGAGGGCCAGCCGGTCGCGGAGGTCGAGACCTCCAAGGCGAGCCAGGAGGTGGAGGCCGGGTCCGCCGGGACGTTCCGCCGGCTGGTCCGGGAGGGCGCGCGCTGCCTGCCCGGCGAGGTGATCGCGGAGCTGGTGGCCGAGGGCGCGCAGCCCTCCCT
>NZ_JBRIOU010000002.1:1040791-1044791 GCF_053474865.1 Streptomyces sp. CO7 | reverse complement strand
GCCAACTGGCCGCGCTGGACGTGGCGGTGGTCCGCACCGAGGACGTCCAGGCACTCGCCGACGCACGGGCCGGGTCCCCGGGTCCCGCGCCGGACGTGCCCGCCCCGGCCCCGGCGGCCGATGCGCGGCGGGGCGTGCCGCTCACCCGGGTGCAGCAGGCCGTGGCGCGGGCGGTGGAGCTCTCCCACCGCACCGTCCCCGCCGCGTACACGGTGGTCCGGATGGACCTCGGTCCCGCCCTGACCCGGGCCAGGGAACTGACCCGTGAGGTCCGCAGGCCGGTCGGCCTGGCGGAGCTGTTCGTCCAGCGGGTCGCCGCCCTGCACGCCGACTTCCCGCGGTTCTTCTCCGCGATCGACGGCACCACCGCGATCCCGGCCGAGGCCCCGCACATCGGCGTCACCGTCGACCTCGGCGAGGGGCTGTACGTCCCGTGCCTCCACGACGCCGCGAACCTCACGCTGCGCGAGATCGCCACCCGGCTGACCGCCTACCGGATCGCCGCCACCAAGGGCGGGTTCGACGAACGCGACCTGACCGGCGCCAACTTCGTGATCACCCTGCACACCGACGGGGACGTGGTGCTCGCCATCCCCTTCGTCTCCCCCGGCACCGCCTGCGCGCTGGCGGTGACCGCCCCGTCGGACGGCTCCCAGGCCCACATCGGGCTCGCCTACGACCACCGCCTGATCAACGGCCGGGACGCCGCGCTGTTCCTCAAGGCCTTGAAGAACTCCGTGGAAGGGCTCGTCTGATGTCGGCCGTCGAGATGTCCGAAGCCAAGAGAGAACTGCTGCGCCGCCGTCTGGCCCGCCGCGACGTCCAGGTCCAGGGGATACCGCGGCGCGAGGAGGGCAGCGCTCCGGTACTCGCCCCCGCCCAGGAACCCCTGTGGTTCATGGAGCAGTTCGTCCCCGGGACCTCCACCTACAGCGTCGTGCTGTCCGTGCGGCTGCGCGGCCCGCTCGACGCGGCACGCCTGGCGGAGGCCCTGGCCGAGCTGCCCCGGCGGCACGACGCCCTGCGTCACCGCTTCCCCGCCGACCAGGACGGCCGTCCGATGGTCCGGGAGCTGGCGGAGTGCGAGGTGCCGCTGGCGTGCACCGAGGCCGCCGACGACGAGGAGACCGCAGCGGCGATCGACGCCGAGAGCGCGTTCCCGCTCGACCCCGCCGAGGGTCCCCTGCTGCGTTCCCTGCTGGTGCGGCGCGGCCCCGAGGACCACGTCCTGACGCTGCTGGTGCACCATCTGGTGGCCGACGGCCGGTCCGCGCAGCTGCTGATGGCCGAGCTGCTCGCCCTGTACCGGGGCGAGGCGGCGGCCGCCCCCGCCACCCGGTTCTCCGACATCGCGGCCTGGCAGCGCGAGCGCGCCCACGACCGGGACAGCGCCTTCTGGCGCGAGCAGTTGGACGGCCTGCCCCGCCTCGACCTCACCACCGACCGGCCCCGCTCGGCTCTCCAGCGCTTCGACGGCGCCTCGGTCACCCGCACGCTCGACCCCGAACTCACCGCCGCGGTCGGCGAACTGGGGCGTGCGCATGGCGCGACCCCCTTCATGACCGTGCTGGCCGCCTTCACCGCGCTGCTGGCGCGGTGCACCGGCCGGGACGACTTCGGCGTCGGCACGCCGGTGGCCGGGCGGACCCGGCCGGAGTTCGAGGACGTCGTCGGCATGTTCGTCAACACCCTCGTGCTGCGGGCCCGGTTGGACGACGACCCGACCTTCGCCGACCTGCTGTCCCGCACCCGGGACACGGTGATCGACGCGCTCGACCACCAGGAACTGCCCTTCGCCCGGCTGGTCGAGGAGCTCAACGTCCCCCGCGATCCCAGCCGTCAGCCGCTGGTGGACGTCCTCTTCTCCCTGCACGACCTGACCTCCGGCAGCCCGGGCGGCACCGGCCCCACCACCGGCACGGGCGCCACCGGCGACGGGGCCACGGCCGGGAAGGACGCGATGGCCCTGGCGGCCGACGACTTCCCCCTGCCGCCCGGCTCCGCCCGCCACGACCTGGAGCTCTACCTCACCCCGTCCCCGGACGCCGGGCTGAACTGCACCTTCGTCTACAAGACCACCCTCTTCGAGGCGGACACCGTCGCCCGCATGGCCGGGCACCTGGAGACCCTGCTGCGCGCCGCCACGGCCCACCCGGACACCCCCGTCAGCCGGCTCCCCCTGCTCGACGGCGCCGAACGCGCCCTCCTGGCGGAGTGGAACGCCACGGAGGCGGACTTCCCCGCCGACCGGACGCTGCACGGCCTGATCGAGGACCAGGTCCGGCGCACCCCCAAGGCCACCGCGGTCACCTTCGACGGCGCCTCGCTCGACTACGCCGCGCTGGACGCCCGGGCCAACCAGGTCGCCCACCGGCTGCGCGCACTGGGCGTCGGCCCCGGCTCACTGGTCGGCGTCTGCGCCGAACGCTCCCTGGAGCTGGTGTGCGGGCTGCTCGGCGTCCTGAAGACCGGCGCCGCCTACGTGCCGCTGGACCCCGAATACCCGGCGGACCGCGTCGCGTTCATGCTGACCGACGCCGACGCCCCGGTGGTGCTCACCCAGAGCACCGTCGCCGACGGCGAGCTGGGCACGGCTCTCGGCGCGACCGGCGCGGCCGTCCTCCTGCTGGACCGGGCCGCGGAATGGGACGGCCTCCCCACGACGGCGCCCGAGCCCGCGGGCGAACCAGGCACGGCGGCCTACCTGATCTACACCTCGGGCTCCACCGGACGGCCCAAGGGCGTGCCCAACCGGCACCGGTCGATCGTCAACCGGCTGGACTGGATGCAGAAGCGGTTCCGGCTCACCGCCAGGGACACCGTGCTGCAGAAGACCCCGGCCGGCTTCGACGTCTCGGTCTGGGAGTTCTTCTGGCCGCTCATGACCGGCGCCCGGCTGCTGCTGGCCTCGCCCGGCGGCCACCGCGACCCCGCGTACCTGCGGCAGCTGATCGAGACCGAGGCGGTATCCACCGTCCACTTCGTCCCCTCGATGCTGAGCCTCTTCCTCGCCGAGGACGACGTGGCGCGCTGCTCCTCGCTGCGCCGGATCGTCTGTAGCGGCGAGGAACTCCCCGTCGACCTGGCCCTGCGGTGCCTGGACGCCCTGCCCGGCGCCGAGCTGCACAACCTGTACGGCCCCACCGAGGCCGCCATCGACGTCTCCGCCTGGCACTGCACCGAGGAGAACCTGCGCGACCGGGCCCGGGTGCCGATCGGCCTGCCCGTCCAGAACGCCGAGCTGCACGTCCTGGACGCCCACGGCGAGCCGGCGCCCGTCGGGGTGCCGGGTGAACTGCACCTGGGCGGGGTGCCGGTGGCGGCCGGCTACCACAACCGCCCGGAGCTGACCGCGGAACGCTTCGTCGACGGGCTGTACCGCACCGGCGACGCCGCGCGCCGGCTGCCCGACGGCAGCGTGGAGTTCCTGGGCCGGCTCGACGACCAGGTCAAGCTGCGCGGCCTGCGGATCGAGCTCGGTGAGATCGCGGCGGCGCTGCGCGAGCGGGCCGGCGCCCGGGAGGCCGCGGTCGTGGTCAGCGAGGACCAGCGGCTGATCGCCTACCTGGTCGGCGGACCGGAGGACCCCGCGCAGGCCCGTGAGGCCGTCCGCGGGGTGCTGCCGGAGTACATGCTGCCCTCCGCCTACGTCGCGCTGGACGCCCTGCCGCTGACCCCCAACGGCAAGCTGGACCGCAGGGCCCTGCCCGCCCCCGCGGTCACCACCGCCGAGTACCGCGAGCCGGTGACCGGGACGGAGCGGACGGTCGCCGCCGTATGGGCGGAGGTGCTGGAGCTGGAACGGGTCGGCCTGGACGACGACTTCTTCGACCTCGGCGGGCACTCGCTGCTCGCCATCCAGGCCGTGGCCAAGCTGCGCAAGGCGCTCCCCCCGGGCGGCCGGCAGGTCGGCGTGGTCGACGTCTTCTCCTGCCGCACGGTCGCCGACCTGGCCGCCCTCGCCTCGGAGGCGGCCCCCGAGGGGCCCCGGCCGCTGCTC
>NZ_JBRIOU010000002.1:1024432-1040691 GCF_053474865.1 Streptomyces sp. CO7 | reverse complement strand
GGCTCACCCCGCCACGCCCCGCCGCCCGGATCAGTTACGTCTGCGTGCCCTACGGCTCGGGCAGCGCCATCGTGTACCAGCCGCTCGCCGAGGCGCTCCCCGGTGACGAGGCGCTGTACGCGCTGTCCATCCCCGGCAACGACATCGGTCTCGACGAGGAACCGATGGACTTCGACGAGCTGGCCGAGCGGACCACCCAGGAGATCCTGGCGATCGAGGGCCCGCTGGTGGTCTACGGCCACTGCGGGGTCGGCGCCGCGCTCGCCGTGGAGCTGGCCCGCCGGGTGGAGGCCGCCGGACGGGAGGTCGAGGCGGTCTACATCGGCGCGATCTTCCCCTTCGCCCGTCCCGGCGGTCTGTGGAGCAGGCTCGTCCGGCCCGACGTCCTCGACCGGCTGCGGGGCAGCCGCCGTGACCTCGACTCGCTCAAGGCGCGTGGCGTCGACCTGGACGAGCTGGAGCCGGGGGTCGCCGACCGGATCGTCCGCACCATGCGGCACGACTCGCGGGCCGCCGAGCGCTACTTCACCCGGCTCTTCGACACCCCCGACCGTGAGCGGCTGCGGGCCCCGGTCGTCTCGGTGATCGGCGAACGCGACCCGGCGACCCAGATGTACGAGGAACGCTTCCGGGAGTGGCACTTCCTCACCGACACCGCCGCCCTGGTGGTGCTGGACGAGGGCGGTCACTTCTTCCTGCGCTACCGGGCCGAGGAGCTGGCCGACGTGCTCCGCGTCCACACCCGGCTGGACGATCCCCCGCCGCGTGCCGAGGACGACACCTGGTGGGTCCACGAGGTCGCCGCCGCGAACGAGGACACCGCGCCGGCCGACACCGTCAGGCCCGGCATGGGCCGCTTCCTGACGATCGCGGCGGGCCAGCAGCTCTCGCTGATCGGCTCGGCGCTGACGGGCTGGGCGCTGCCGATCACCGTGCTGATGGACTCCGGGTCGATCGCCCAGTTCTCCACCCTGGCCGTGCTGAACCTCGCGGGCCTGCTGCTCTCCCCGCTGGCCGGGGCGATCGTGGACCGGGGCAGCCGGCGGAAGGTGATCCTGCTCGCCGACGTCGCCTCCATGGTGGTGACGGCGGTGCTCGCGGTGCTGGTGCTGAGTGGCGGTCTGCAGCAGTGGCACACCTACGTGCTGGTCGCCGGCCTGTCCGTGACCAGCACCTTCCAGCGGCTCGCCTTCGGCTCGGCGGTGCCGCAGCTGGTCCCCAAGCACTTCCTGGGGCACGCGATCGGGGTGACGCAGCTGACCAACGGCGTGGCGCAGCTGGTCGTGCCGCTGGTGGCGGCCGGGCTGCTCAGCCTGATCGACCTGGGCGGCATCGTGCTGATCGACGTGGCCAGCTACGCCTTCGCCATCGCCACGGTCGCCCTGGTCCGCTTCCCGAACACGCTGCCGTGGCGTCCCCGGGAGCCGCTCGCCACCGAGATGGCCAAGGGGTTCTCCTACACCTGGCGGGACCGGGGTCTGCGGTCGATGCTCGGCTTCTTCGCCGTCCTCAACCTCTTCCTCTCCCCGCTGATGCTGCTGGTCTCCCCGCTGGTGCTCTCCTTCGCGAGTCTGACCGAGGTGGGGACCATCTCGGTCGTCTCCGGCCTCGGGGTGCTGCTGGGCGGCGCCACCATGGCGGTGTGGGGCGGCCCGAGCGGCAACCGCTTCCGGGTGGTGCTGGTGACCACGGTCTGCATGTCCGCGGGCGGCCTGCTGGTGGGCCTGCGGCCGTCCCTGGTGACGGTGGGCGTCGGGGCCTTCGCCCTGACCTTCTTCCTCACCCTGATGAACTCCGTCTACACGACGATCGTCCAGCTCAAGGTGCCGTTCCGGTACCACGGCCGGGTGTTCGCCCTGAACACGCTGGTGGCCTGGTCCACGCTGCCGATCGGGATGGGCCTGATCGCTCCGCTCGGCTCCGGCCTCTTCGACCGTCTCCTCACCGACGACGGCGCCCTCGCCTCGACGGCGGGGCTGCTGGTCGGCACGGGTCCGGGCCGCGGCATCGCCCTGATGTTCGTGCTCTGCTCCGCGGCGATGGTCCTCGTGGTCGCCGGCGCACTGCGGATCCCCCGGTTGCGCCACTTCGACACCGAGATGCCGGACGCAGTCCCGGACGACCTCCTCGGGGTGGAGACCCTGAAGGAACGCCGGCGCACGGCGGCGGTCTGACGCGGGGGCGTGCGGGCCCGGCCCGCACGCTCCTCGTCAGGGGTACGGGCGGGTCAGCGCGTGGCGCGGTACGCGGCCGTGATCTGCCGCACCACGACGTCCGGGTGGGACATCATCACGACGTGGGAGGCGCCCTTGACCTCGACGGTCCTGCTCCGGGCGCGTTCGGCCATGAACCGCTGCAGGGCCGGCGGGATGACCCGGTCGGAGCCCGCGACGACGTACCAGGACGGCAGGGTCTTCCAGGCCGGGACCCCACTGGGCCCCGACAGTCCGTTCAGGCTGCCCGGACGCTGGGAGACGGCCATCACCCGGGTGGTGGAGCGCGGCAGGTCCGCGGCGAACACCTCGTGGAACTTCGCCGGGTCGATGTACCCGTCGGCGTCGGTCCCGCCGGGCAGGGGCCGGGTCACCAGCGCGCCCTCCAGTCGGCTGCCGGGGAACCTGCGCGCCAGCTGCAGCGCGTTCTCGCCCTCGTCGGGCGCGAAGGCGGCGGCATAGACGAGGGCCTTCACGTGGTCGTGGCCCCGGGCTGCGTTGGTGATCACCTCGCCGCCGTAGGAGTGGCCCACCAGGATCACGGGGCCGGGCAGCGTCGCGAGGACGCCGGCAAGGTACGCCGAGTCACCGGCGAGGTCCCGCAGGGGGTTGGCCGGGGCGAGGACCTGGTGTCCCGCCTCCAGCAGCCGGGCGGTCACGGCGTTCCAGCCGGAGGCGTCGGCGAAGACACCGTGGACGAGGACGACGGTCGCGCCGGTGGCCCGGCCGGTCGCCTCGTCGGCGTCGGCGCGGGTCGTGGTGCCGGGCCTTGCACCGGTGCCGGCGCCGTCGGAGGCGTGCGCGGCGGCGCCGAACGTGAGGGCACCGCCCGCCCCGATCAGTCCGCCGAGCACGCGGCGACGGGAATGGCCTTCGGAAGTCATCGGACGGGGTCCTTTCGTCGGAGGGCGAGGGGCGAGGGGCCGAACCAGCGGGTTCCTGACCCGGTCCGCCGGACCCCTGCGCCGCCCACGTCGGCCGGCACGGGGTCACTCCCGGCCACGACCGTCGCAGGACTCCGATCGTTCACGCCGCCGGCGGTTCGTCGACCCGGCACGCCGAGGGGACTGCGAGCGTTCACCCCGCGACGACCGATCGGCCGAGACGGTGCCATCCTCGACGGGTGTCCTCCTCCTCTTACGCGGGTGCCGTGTTCTTCGACGTCGACGGCACGCTGGTCGCCGGCACCAGTTCCTCGGTCTTCCTGGCCGGCTTCCTCGGTCACCACGACGAGCTGGCCGCGGCGGAGGACGCCTACGCCGCGGGCGAGCTGGACAACCGGCAGGTGTCCGAGCTGGACGCGAAGGCCTGGGCGGGGGTGACCGAGGAGCAGGTCTCCCGTCGGCTCGACACGCTGCCCCTGGTGGCGGGTATCGCGGAGACCGTGGGCTGGTGCCGGAGGAACCGGCTCGCCCCGGTACTGGCGACCCTTGCCTGGTGGCCGGTCGGCAGCCACCTCACCGGCCGCTTCGGCTTTCACGCCTTCGGCGGCCCCCGGCTGGAGGCCGTGGACGGCCGGTTCACCGGCCGGGTCGCCCACCACTTCGACGAGTACGACAAACGGGACCTCGCCCTGGCCCAGGCGCGGGACCTGGGGCTCTCCGCCGCCTCGTGCGGGGCCGTCGGGGACAGCCGGTCCGACCTGCCCCTGTTCGCCTCCGCCGGGGTGAGCGTGGCGTTCAACGCCTCGGGCGCGGCGCGGGCGGCCGCCACCGTGGCGGTGGACGGCGACGACCTGCGCGCGGTGCTCCCCGCGCTGGAACGCCTGGTCACGGCCGTGCCGTAAGGGTCCCGGTGATCACACCCCCGTACGGCACAACCCTCACCGTCGCCCGCCCGCCGTCATACCGCAGGAGGAGAGGACAGTCCCGCCGTCAGCCTCCGGAGGGCATCGGGAACGGGCACCTGGAGGGACGGTCCGCGGCCCCGGCGGGCGTCAGGATGGTCACGTCCCTCAGCAACAGCCCTCAGGAGTGCAGTCACGTGACCACCACCGCCCACCGAACCACCGCAGTGGCCGCCCGCGCCACGGAGCTGTCCAAGGTCTACGGACAGGGTGAGACCCAGGTGGTCGCGCTCGACCGGGTCACCGTGGAGTTCCGGCAGGGTGAGTTCACCGCCATCATGGGCCCGTCCGGCTCCGGCAAGTCCACGCTCATGCACTGCGTCGCCGGCCTCGACACCTTCAGCGGCGGCTCCGTGCGGCTGGGCGAGACCGAACTCGGCGCTCTCAAGGACAAGCAGCTCACCAAGCTGCGCCGCGACAAGGTCGGCTTCATCTTCCAGGCGTTCAACCTGCTGCCGACGCTGACCGCGATGGAGAACATCACCCTGCCGATGGACATCGCCGGCCGCCGGCCCGACAAGGAGTGGGTGGAGCGGGTCATCGACATGGTCGGACTCTCCGGCCGGCTCCACCACCGCCCCGCCCAGCTGTCCGGCGGCCAGCAGCAGCGCGTCGCCGTCGCCCGCGCGCTCGCCTCCCGGCCCGAGATCGTCTTCGGCGACGAGCCGACCGGCAACCTGGACTCGCGTTCCGGCGCCGAGGTGCTGGGCTTCCTGCGCCATTCCGTGCGGGAGCTGGGCCAGACCGTCGTGATGGTGACGCACGACCCGGTGGCGGCCTCGTACGCGGACCGCGTCGTCTTCCTCGCGGACGGGCGGATCGTCGACGAGATGCTCGCCCCGACCGCGGACGGCGTGCTGGACCGCATGAAGGCGTTCGACGCCAAGGGCCGCACGAGCTGAGCCCTCCCGGGGCTCTCTCACCGATGCCGAAGCCGGGGTTGTTCCCCCCGGCGTAGGCCCAGCCCCGGACGAGGTCCCGCGGCGAAGCCCGCAGCGAAGCCCGAGGGCCGTGCCCCGTACCCGGCCCGCTCCCGTCACCCCGTCCGGCCCGCGTCGACCGCGGCCCCGGACGCCCCACCACCTGGACACCCACATGTTCCGTACCGCCGTGCGCACCGTCCTCGCGCACCGGATCAGACTGCTGATGACCGTGCTCGCCGTGATGCTCGGCGTGGCCTTCGTCTCCGGCACCCTGGTCTTCACCGACACCCTCTCCCACGCCTTCCGGAGCCAGTCCGCCAAGAGCTACGACGACGTGGCGGTGGCCGTCACCTCCTACGGCGACCCCGACGACCCCGAGGCCGACCCCGGCGTCTCCCGCAAAACCCTCGACCGGATCCGGGCGCTGGACGGCGTGGCCGCCGCGTACGGCCGCGTCCGCGGCTTCGCCGGCGTGGCCGACCGCGACGGCAAGCTCATCGACGGCGCCTTCGGCAGCCCGAAGGGCTCCAACTTCACCCCCGGCGAGGACGGGCGGGACCCCTCCTACACCTTCGTCCAGGGCTCCGGCCCGTCGAAGGCCGGACAGATCGCGCTCGACGAGGGCACCGCCCGCAAGGGCGGCTACGAGGTGGGCGACCGTGTGCGCGTGGCCACCAACGGGCCGGTCAGGACGTTCACCCTCAGCGGCGTCTTCACCACCGACGACGGCGAGGTGAAGGCCGGCGGCAGCCTCGTCCTCTTCGAGACGGCGGTCGCCCAGAAGCAGTACCTCGAGAAGGGCTGGTTCAGCGACGTCACCGTCGTCGCCGCCCCGGGCGCCGACGACGAGGAACTCCTCGACGCGATCGAGCCGCTGCTGCCCGAGTCGGCCGAGGCCGGCACCGGCCAGGAACTCGCCGAGAAGCAGGCGAAGGAGATCGAGTCGGGTCTCGGCGCCCTCAAGCAGGTCCTGCTGGGCTTCGCCGGCATCGCCCTCTTCGTCGGCGTCTTCCTGATCTCCAACACCTTCTCGATGCTGGTCGCCCAGCGCACCAAGGAACTCGCGCTGATGCGCGCCGTCGGCGCCACGCGCAAGCAGATCACCCGCTCGGTCCTCGTCGAGGCGGCGGTGGTGGGCGCGATCGCCTCGGCGGTCGGCTTCGCCGTCGGCGTCGTCCTGGCACTCGGGCTGCGGTCCGGCATGTCCGCGTTCGGCATGACCGTCCCGCCGGGACCGCTGGTCGTCACCCCCACCCCGGTGGCCGCCGCACTCGCCGTCGGCGTGCTGATCACCATGCTGGCCGCCTGGCTGCCGGGCCGCCGGGCCGCGAAGATCCCGCCGGTGGCGGCGATGAGCAGCGTCCACGCGGTCGCCACCACCCGGTCCCTGGTCGTCCGCAACACGATCGGCGCGGTCGTCACCGCGCTCGGTGCGGCCGCCATCGTGTGGGGTGCGGGGATCGGCGGCGACGACGGCCGGCTCCGGATCGCGGGCGGCGCGTTCTTCGCGCTGATCGGCATCATCGTGCTGATCCCGCTGCTGTCGCGTCCCGTCATCGCGCTCATCCGCCCTCTGCTCACCGGCCCGTTCGGCGTCTCCGGCAAGCTCGCCGGGCAGAACGCGGTCCGCAATCCGCGCCGCACCGGCGCCACCGCGTCCGCCCTGACCATCGGTCTGACGCTGGTGACCGGCCTGACCGTGCTCGGCGTGACCGTCGGCCAGGCCCTGGACCGGATGACCACGGACAACATCAAGGCCGACTACATGGTGGTGATGGCGAACGGCGGTCCCCTCGACCGGTCGGCGCTGACCGCCCTGGAGAAGGCGGACGGCGTGTCCGCGGTCTCGCCGCAGCAGGCCGTCTCCCTCCAGCTCGGGAGCGGCGGCAAGGACGAGGACCCGGCGGACGGGAAGCCCCGCCGGGGCGACTACCTCTCCGCGTCGGCGGTGACCCCGGGCGCCGTCGAGCAGGTCCTGCGCATCGACGTCGTGCGGGGCGACCTCGGCTCGCTCGCCGAGGGGCGCATCGCGGTCGCCGAGAAGACGGCCACCGCGAAGGGCTGGAAGGTCGGCACGGACGTCCCCGTCACCTTCGCCGACCGTGAGCACGGCACCCTGACGGTCGGCGCGGTCTACAAGGACAGCGAGTTCCTCTCCCCCGTCGTCGTCGGCACCGACGTCGCGGACGCCCACGAGGCGAAGCCGTACATCCCGCAGATCTTCGTCACGATGGACGGCGGCGAGTCCGCGGCGAACGAGAAGGCCCTGGCCCACGCCCTCGGCGACAACCCGGCCATCACGATGATGGATCACCAGGACATCCGCGACCAGTTCGGCGGCATGATCAACCTGCTGCTCAACATCCTCTACGGCCTGCTCGCGATGGCCCTCCTCATCGCCGTCCTCGGAGTGGTCAACACCCTGGCGATGTCGGTCTTCGAGCGGCAGCAGGAGATCGGCATGCTCCGCGCGATCGGCCTCGACCGGCGGCGGGTCAAGCGGATGGTCCGGCTGGAGGCCGTGGTCATCTCCCTGTTCGGAGCGCTGATCGGCGTCGGCCTCGGAGTCTTCCTGGGCTGGGCGATCGGCCAGACCATCAAGTCGTCGATCCCGGGTTACGAGCTGGTCCTGCCCTGGGACCGGATCGCGCTCTTCCTGGTGGCCGCGGGCCTCGTCGGCGTCCTCGCCTCGCTGTGGCCGGCCCGCAGCGCGGCACGGCTGAACGTGCTGGACGCCATCAAGACGGACTGACGACCGCACGGACTGACGACCGCCGTGCGGCGCGCGGGGCCGGGTCCTTCACCCAGGTGAAGGACCCGGCCCCTCCGTTGCCGCGGCAGGCCGGGTACGGAGCCGACCGGGTCGGGCCGGACCGAGGCCTTGGGCGCGGGCGCCCGTCAGAACTGGAACACGAGGTTGCTGCCGACCGCGGCCTCGCAGTCGTTGCCGTACGTCCTGGTGAAGGACACCGGCTGCAGCCGCCAGGTCCCCGTCACCGTGATGGTGACGGGCAGCCAGACCCCGGGGCAGCCCATACCGGAGGCACGCGGGAGCTGGTCCAGCTTCCCGTTGACGGCGGCGATCTTGGCGCAGGCGTCCTCCGGCCTGGGATGCGTCCCGCCGGCGGGCTCGCACAGGAGGGTCACCTGCTTGTTCAGCGAGCCGCCCCAACTCGAGCCGCTCCTGGTCATGGTCAGGCTCGACAGCGCTGCGGCACCGGCCACCGCCCTCTCGGACGCCGGCGCCGCACCGGACACCGCGGAGGCGGTCCCGGCCGCAGCGGCCGGGACGACGGACCCCGCGGTCGCCAGGACCCCCGCGGTCAGCAGCACTCCCAGCCTCTCACTGATCTTCATACGTCTCCGATCCTCGTACACGGGTGCCGTCGCCTGCGGATGTCAGGGACGGCCGGGTCAGAACCGGAACACGTAGTCACTGCGGACCCCGGCATCGCAGTCGCTGCTGTACGTCTTGGTCCAGTACACCGGCTGCAGCCGCCAGGTACCCGTCACCGTGACCGTCGTCGGCATCCAGACGGGCGGGCAGGCGAGGTTCCCGACGGGCTGAAGCTTGTCGAACTGCCCGCCGACGGCCAGCAGTTTGGCGCAGGCGTCCGCGGCGGCGGGGTGGGTCCCGCCGGAGGGCTCGCACTGGAGCGTGACCTGCCGGGCCGGCTGACCGCTCCAACTCGGCCCGCTCTTGGTGATGGTCAGGCTCGACAGCGCGGCCGCGCCGCCGCCCGACGCCCCCGACGAGCCCGCACCGGCCGCGGCGGCCGGGACCACGGATCCCGCGGTCGCCATCACTCCCGCGGCAAGAAGCACCCCAAGTCGCTTTCTCATACCTCTCCGATCGTCGCTTCGGTGTGCCCCACCACCAAAGTCGTGCAGCACTCGTCACCCCACAAGTGGCCCGTCGGCCACCTTGCGCAGGTCCGGAGGGGACGATGCCGGGGTGCACCGGCGACCTCGCGCAGCCACCATCGTGGCCCGCACCGTGATGTCCACGTTCATGCCCACCGATTCCCTGAGGAGCAGACTGTGCGAGGGCACGGCACTGCACCAGAATGGGACAACCACTGCAGCCGTGTGCGGCTTTCGAAGGCATGGAGCCTTGAGGTCGAAGACCGTGACACCACTGGACCAGGAAGGGCATCACGTGAACAGCCGCGCGGCGCGCGAGATGAGGAAGCCGACCATCCCACCGGCTCGGACGCGGTCACCGCGCTCCCGGGGACTCTGTCCTGAGGACGAGGTCGCCCGGCACGTCGAGACGCTCCTACCTGGGTCGTGGGCCTGACATGGAGGCGTGGATCTACTACATCGCGGCCGGGGCTCTCCTGCTGGGAGCGCTGGCCCAATGGCCTGGTCTACGCGCTCTGCGCCACGACCCCCTCAAACGCGCGGTCGCCGTCGTGGCCGTCCTCGGCGCCGGCTGCTTCGCTCTGGGAGCGCCTTCCACCGTCACCGCCATCAACGCGATCAGTGTGCCGAACGCCGCGGCCCCGGTGACCTACGCCACGGTGATGGCCTTCAGTGCGGCCTCGCTCTCTCTCATGATCCAGTGGCGCGGCGGCAGTTCGGACGGTGCACGACGTGCGACGCGAGCCTGTACCGTCGCGTACACCTGCGTAGCCGTCTCCTTGTTCGCGCTCTTCGCCGCGGGGGACGCCCCCGTGGAACGCACGGCCGACCTGGACACCTACTACGCGACGGCTCCGTTCATCCGGGAGATGATCGCCCTCTACCTGGTGGCCCACTTCGTTGCAGCGCTGACCACCGCCGTCCTGTGCGGTCGCTGGTCGCGCCATGCCCACGGCTGGATTCGCCGGTCCCTCATCCTGCTGTGCACCGGCTGGATCAGCGTCACGACCTACAGCGTCTGCAAGTTGACAGCAGTGGGCGCCCGCTGGGCCGGCCAGGACTGGGACGAGCTCAGCACGCACGTGGCTCCGTCCCTGGTCGCCCTCGGCACCGTCTTCGTGATGGCGGGTTACGCGCTCCCAACGCTCGGCAGACGCGTCGAGAGCACGCTGGCCTTCGTCCGTCTTCGACCGCTGCACCGTCTCGTCGTGCCGGCCGACGGCCGCTTCACCGTGCGCCTGCCGGGCGTCTCCGGACTGGACGCACATCTGCACCTCATGCGGAGGGTCAGCGCCATCCGTGACGGCATCCATCGCCTGGATTCCCGCCTGGACGCCCGTGTCCAGGAGCAGGTCTACGACGACCTGCGAAGGGCGGGACGCGATCCGGTGCAGGCCGCCGATGTGGCACTGGCGGCCGTGGTGGCGGTGGCCGCTCGCCCCGGCCCCGCCGTGCCGGACGCGCACAGGGCGGAGATACCCATGGCGGAGGCCTCTTTGGTACGGCTCTCCCGAGCCGTGGAGACACCCGAAGTCGCCGCCGTGGTGCGGGCGCACCACGGCGGCGACGTGCCCTCAGCCTTCTGAGGCAGGAATCCGCGCTGAGCACTGCTCCTCCGGCGATCCGGTCACACACCCTCCTCACTGAGGTGCGGCGCCGTGCCGCCTCCCCCAGGCGGATCCGCGTCCTCCTGATCGCCCGTCCGGTCCAGGCGGCCGAGGATCGCTCGTTCCTCCGAAGTCAGCGGCGGACCGTCGAGCAAGGGGAGCCGCGGGCCTGCGACCGTGGCGGCCACCAAGGCGGGCTTGAGCAGGTGAGCGCCGCTCACCTGCAAGGTGGTCACATCACACATGGCCGCCGAGACCTTGTAGGACGTGGTGGCAACCCGGGCCATGCGGCCGGTGTAGCGGGACAGTGCGCGGTCCAGCAGGGACGGGCTGTCACCCTCGACACCGGGAACCCACCGGTCCAGGGAGGCACTGAGCGCCCAGGCCGCGTCCACCCGCTTGCCGATCTCGCGCTGCACGCGGCTGGACGCACCCGTTGCGTCCAGCCGCCCCTTCTGCGCCTCCTGCTTCAACGCCTTGGCACTGAGCGCGGCAACGGTGATGCCCTGGCCGTAGACGGGATTGAAGGAGGCGACGGCGTCGCCCAGTGCGACGAACCCGTCAGGCAGCCTCACCTTCTCGAAGTGACGGCGCCTGTTGCCCGTGCTCCGGGTCAGCATGACGTCGGACAGAGGCTCAGCGCCCGAGATCAGCCGGCCCACGAGCGGGTCACGGAGACTCAGGGCGTAGGGGACGAAGTCCTCGGCGCGCGAGGAAGGCTCTCCGCCCCGACTGCCGCTGACGCTGACGAGCCAGCGGTCGCCCTCGATGGGCACCAGAACGGCGGACCGGCTCGGCCTGGTCGGGTCCGGTACGGACTGGAGCATGATGAGCGGCAGGCCCTCGGCTCCTGCGGGTATGCGGAAGAGCCGACTGGCATACACGAGCCCGGCGTCGACCACTGCCTCGGGTATGCCGCTCGTGCCCAGCTGTTCGAGCCAGGGCACCGCTCGGGAACCGCGCCCACCGGCATCGACGACCACGTCGGCCGTGAGAGGGTCCGCACCCGCCAGGCGGACGCCGGTGACCTGCTCGGCCGTACCCGTGAGGCCGGTGGCCTCCGCCTTGAGCACAGCGATGCCCGGATGGGACAGAACGGCTCTGCGGACCAAGTGGTCCAGCAGCTCACGACTGCACGTGAGGAGGCAATGGCTCCTCTGCGGCCAGCGGCGGAACCACCCCGCGGGTCCGGTCATGAGCGCGTCGGCCGTCATGGATATGTCCCGGCCACCCGCTTCGAGGATGCTCTCCCGCAGTCGCAGGCCGGGAACCAGGTCTTCGATCGCTTGACGTCCGCTCGGCAGCAGGATGTGCGCGTGCCGGCTCTGAGGTAAGCCCTTACGGAATGCCGGCTGGTCGGGCAGCCTGTCCCGCTCCACGACGGTTACCCGGTCGACCTGGTCGGCCAGGGCAGCGGCGGCAAGGAGCCCGCCCAGGCTCGCCCCGACGACCACAGCACTGCGAGACATGACTCTCCCCGATCTTCATGGTGGGATCACGTTACCTGCACACAACCCTCGGCAACCCCATAGGAATTCAGACATCGAAGGCCACCGTCGATCACCTTCGGTCTCTCGCGGACATAGCCTGGCCCGCACGGCTCGCACTGTCCCGGTGGACCGCTCATTTTCTGACACCTCGGCCTGTCGGACGCGTCCGCCAGACTCCAGCCATGGACGAGAACGCCTTCTGGCAGCTCATCGAAGCGTGCCGCCCCACCGGCCCCGACCCGGACGGCCAGGGGCTGGTCGCCGCCCTGACGGACCGGCTCAGGAAGGGGCCGGTGCACGCCGTGGTCGGCTTCGCCGAGCAGCTGTCCTGGGCCCTGTACCGGTTGGACCGCAGGGAGTACTGCCAGGACCTGTCGGGCGACGGGTTCCTCTACACCCGGGCCGCGGTCGTGGCGGCGGGCCGTGCGGAGTACGAGGGCGTGCTGCGGGACCCGCGGCGGTTCACGCCGTACGCCGACGACCTGGTGTGGGCCGAAGCCCTGCTGTACGTGCCCGACGATGCGTATGAGCACCTCACCGGCGAGGAATGGGACCGCCGCACCCGGTACTCGTTCGAGTCGTACTCCAACACGGCCGGGTGGGCCGACGCACGGTGAAGGCCCGCCGACCCGGAGGGCGGCGGGCCTGCGGCGCGCGGGTGCCGAGGTCAACAGGTCCCGTTGACCGCACCGTTGTAGCCGGTCCACAGGTAGGCGTCGGAGATCCAGGTTCCGTCACTCAGCTTGTCCCACAGCGAGGTGACGCCGAACCGCCCTTCGTGGCTCGTGCCGGTGCGGGAGCAGGAGACGGTCACGACGGCGCCGTCGGCGACCGTGCCGACGACCGCGTAGCCGGTGCCGGGCCCGGACCGTTTGTTCACCGTGCCGCCGCCGTTGGCGTCCACGATGCCCTGGGTCAGCCCGAGTGCGCCGTAGTTGGTGAGGGCGCTGCCCGCGCCGCGGGTGGTGGACCCGTGCATCGCGTAGCCCGCGTAGGAGCCGGTGGTGTAGAAGACCCAGCCGCCGATGCCGTGGTCGGCGATCGGCACGTACGCGTTGTTCTGGCGCAGGCCGAAGTGGACGTGACGGCCGGTGGCGGAGCCGCCGCAGGCGACGTTGGTGCCGGTGTGGCCGAGGAAGGTCCCCTGTGAGACGGCTGCCCCGTTGGCGTTGATGTGCCCGGTCAGGTGGTAGTAGTCGGAGGCGTAGCCCCGGTCGTGGATGACCCGCACGAAGCCCGAGCAGAGGGTGTACGCGGCGCCTGCCCGCGCCGCACGGACCGCCTGGTCGCCGCCGGCGAAGTCGACGGAGCTGTAGGGTCCGCTGGCGCCGTCCCACTGGTGGCCGCCGCCGGTCAGCGTCCACGACGCGCCCGTGGACCAGGGCAGCGCCATGCCCGTGCGGTAGTCCCCGTTGGCCAGCGGCTGGACCAGGTCCCCGGAGGAGCCGTCGGCACCGGCGACCTCGGAACCGGCGACCTCGGCGTCGGCGGAGGCGTCGACAGGGGCATCGGCGGAGGAGAAGAGCTTCTTCTCGTGCGCGGTCACCACGGGTGAGGCGGCGGCGAGGTCGGCGAAGGCCGGTTCGCCGTCGAAGGCGACGGTCCAGTCGCCGCCCTCGGCCCGGGCCACGAAGACGGCCCCGGTGGGAGCCGCTCCCTCCTTCTTCGGAGCCACCACCACCGCGGTGCCGAAGGCCCACGTGCCGCCCTTCTCCCGGGTGATCCTGACCCGCGTCTCCTGGGACGACACGCCGCGGCCGGCGAGGGCGTTCTGGTCCAGCAGCTTCTCGGTCACGGCCGTGGTCACCGAGGTACGGGGCGCCGCCTGGGCGGTGCCGGGAATCACCAGGCCGACGGAGGCGAAGGCGAGGGCCGCGGATATCAGCCCGGCCACGCGTCTGCGATGCAACACCGTTTCTCTCCCTACGTCAGGGGGTTGGTACGCCCGGAGGGCCTAGCGAGGCTAGGGATGCGGAGCCCGCGCGTCCAGAGGGCCGGCCTGATCGTCCGGGGCGGCCGGGGAGGACCGGGCAACGCGACGTCGGATTCCCGCCAGCCCGCAGAACCCGAAGCCGCGATGCTCGATGCCATGAACCGACTTGAGGGAAAAGTGGCCATGGTGACCGGTGGGAGCCGCGGCATCGGCGCCGCCGTGGCACTGCGTCTCGCCGAGGAGGGCGCCGATGTCGCCCTGACCTACGAGAGCAGCCCGGACCGGGCCGCGGAGGTCGTGGAGCGGATCGAGGCCGCCGGCCGCCGGGCCCTGGCGGTCCGGGCCGACAGCGCGGTCCCCGAGGCCCTGACCGCTGCCGTCGACGAGACCGTCGCGGCCTTCGGCACGCTGGACATCCTGGTCAACAACGCCGCCGTCTTCCTGGTCGGCCCGCTCGAGGACCTGGGTCCGGCAGAGGTCGACCGCACCCTGGCGGTGAACGTCCAAGCGCCCTTCGTGGCGTGCCGGGCGGCCGTTCGTCACATGGGCGAAGGGGGCCGCATCGTCAGCATCGGCAGCAACATGGCCGAACGTGCCGTCTTCCCGGGGATGGCGCTCTACGCGATGAGCAAGACCGCCCTCGTCGGCCTGACCAAGGGCCTGGCCCGGGAACTCGGACCCCGCGGGATCACCGTCAACCTGGTGCACCCGGGCCCCACGGACACCGACAGCAACCCCGCCGACGGACCTCACGCGGACGCCATCGCCGGCCTCACCGCTCTAGGCCGTTTCGCGGAGGCGTCCGAGATCGCCGCCACCGTCGCCCACCTGGCGGGCTCCGACGGCCGGTACGTCACCGGTGCGGTGATCAACGTGGACGGAGGCTTCACCGCCTGACGTGCGCCCCGGGCGTTCCGCGCTGCCCGCGGGTGCCCGCGCCGGCGAGCGCGGCATCCGTCGGTCAGCGCGGAGTGAGCAGGCAGAACTCGTTGCCCTCGGGGTCGGTCAGGACGGTCCAGTGGATCTCGGACTGGTCGATGCCGGGGTCACCCGCGCCCAGTGCCCGCAGCCGGGTCTCCTCCGCGGCCAGGTCGTCACCCTTGTACGGGGCGACGTCGATGTGGACGCGGTTCCACCCGTTCTTGGCGTCCGGGGTGCGGACGAACTCCAGGTAGGGACCGACGCCCTTGGCGGAACGCAGGCTCGCGTGGTCGTCGGCGACCTCGTGCACCGTCCAGTCCGTCGCCTCGCCCCAGAACCGGGCCATCGCCCCCGGGTCGGCGCAGTCGACCACCACCGCGGCGATCGGCCCGGTGTCCCCGTAGACCGGGCGGGGCTCCAGCACGCAGAACTCGTTGCCCTCCGGGTCGGCCAGGACCGTCCAGGGGACGTCACCCTGGCCCACGTCGGCGAGCGTGGCGCCGAGGGCCCGCAGTCGCTCGACCAACTCCGCCTGGTGGGCGGGCGAGGTGGTGGCCAGATCGATGTGCACCCGGTTCTTCACCGTCTTCGGTTCCGGGCGGGCGATGATGTCGATGCAGACGGCCGTGGGGTCGGGGTAGGTGAATCCCACGGGTTCGAGGTTGGTCACGCCGGGCGCCTCGCTGTCGATGCCCCAGCCGAGCACCTCGGCCCAGAACCGGCCGAGCGCGGAGTCGTCGTGGGCCTTCATGTTGATCTGCACGAGTCTCGTAGCCATGCGCAGATACTAGAAGCCGCCCCAACTGCCCCTCCGCCCGCCCTACGAAGCCGACTTGGAGTGCGCGCGCTCCCACGCCTCGCGCACCTCACGGGGGACACGCCCGCGTGGGGGAACGTCGTAGCCCCGCGCTCGCGCCCAGGACCGGATCCGCCCCGTGTCCACGGTTGACGTGGCCACAGGCGGCCCGGGCTTCCACAACGTGGGGCGCGAGGGCACGAACCGGTGCCGGGCGCCGGCGGGACCGCGCGGAAAGAGCGGCACCGACACCGTCCCCCGGAACACACCGGCCAGGAAGGACGTGAGCGTCCCCTCATGGGTGAACCAGCGGGGTCCACGTGCCTCGTTGACGGTGACGGGCCAATGGTCGGGCGCGCCCGCGGGGTCGGTCACCCAGAACAGGTACTCGCCGTTGTCGGTGACGCCGCAGGCGAAGAGCCGGTCGGGAGGGTGCGGTACCGGGTGACTGCCCCGTTCCCGGTCACGCCGCAGCTGCTCCCGGATCCGGCCCGGCATGGGCCCGGTGAGGTTGACGAACTCCGTCACCCCGTGCGGGTGGTACGGAGAGAGGTAGTCGTCGAAGGTTCCCGGCCCGTACAGGTCGGCGAGGTCCTTGTAGTCCTGCGGCAACGTCATGCCGAGGCTCGCCTCGACCGCGTCCCAGCGGATGCCCATGGGCGGGCC
>NZ_JBRIOU010000002.1:1018337-1024332 GCF_053474865.1 Streptomyces sp. CO7 | reverse complement strand
GGACACAGCCGTGTGAGCGTGGCGAGGCCGGTCATCCGATGCCCCTCTCCGTGATGTCGGCGCTCCCACCCATAATGCGGAGTCGGCATCCACGAGTTCAGGAGAACCCTTCATGCCCGCGCTTCACGACTTCGCCACCTGGCGGCCCTTGCTGCGCCTGATGTGCGCCGCCCACGCGGAAACGCTGGGTACGCCCGGCGGGCACGTGTCGGGGCAGATCAGCCCCGAGGCGTGGAGCGTGCCGCTGCCGTACCGGGAACCGGAACCGGGGCAGGCCGCACTGGTCTCCGACGACCAGGAGGAGTTCGACGCCGTGGGCACCGTCATCGAAGCGCTCGAGGAGAGCGGGATCGACGAGGTCTCCTTCGTCGTGGAGGGCTCCTCCGCTCCCGGTGGTGTCCGGCTTCACCTGATCGATCTGGGCCCCTCGGCCGAGCCGGGGATCGCGTCCGCGCACCCGGGCACGCTCCTGCTCGCGGACGGCGCCCTGCCCGAGCCGGTGCGCCGCCTGCCCGAGGCGGTGCCGGACAGGGCGCCCGCACCGTCCGCGGATCCGGAACTGCTGCGGCGCACCCTTCTCGAACGGCTCCCGGACGCGGTGGGCGCCACCGACCAGGAGGTGGCAGCGGCGGAGGCGCGCCTGGGCATTACGCTGCCCCCCGAGTTGGCGACCCTGTACCGGACCTTCCGGGGCCGCTACGAGGACTGGGACGACGACCGGGATCCGTACGACGTCGTCGGCTGCGAACTCCTGCCCCTCGACCAGGTGTACGTCGCCGACGCGGCCTCCCGGCACGTCCTGTGGCGGTTCGGCGCCATGGACGCGGTCGAGACGTGGCCCGAGGACGCCGTGCAGGGGCTCGTCGGCTCACCGGGCTGGATCGTCTTCGGCGACAACGGCGGCGGCGACCGCATCGCCGTCGACCTGACGCCGGGTCCGGCCGGGCACGTCGGGCAGGTGATCATCATCAGCCACGAGGAGAACGTCGGAGCCGGGCTGGTCGCCGACTCCCTCACGGACATGGTCGTTCACCGCCGGTACGACGGCCGGGAGATCCGCAGGGCCGACCGGCCGCCGCTCGTCGCCCACGTCAACCACGCCTCCGTCCCGAGCGTCGAGGCCGCCGCCCATCCCGGCCTGGAGGTCCTCAGCATCGGGGTCCTGCGGCAGAAGCCCGTCAGCCTCGCGCCGGTCCTCGGTCTCCCGCGCCTGCGGACCCTCGCCGCGTATCCCGGCACCCTCGCCGATCCCCGGGAGATATCCGCGCTCACCGGTCTGGAATACCTGGCTCTCCCCCACGCGGACTGGCGCGTCCTCCTCGACGCGGGCGCCGTGCCCACCGGGCTCCTCGCCGCGGACATCCAGGGCCACCGGCCGCAGGACAATCCCCTGCACTCCGTCGCACTGGCCAACGAGATCCTCGCCCTGTTCGACCGGCCCCCGATCGCCGGCGTCACGGTGCTGGAGGGAGCGGTCCCCTAGGGACGACCCCGGGAGCTGCCGGCCCCTGCCCGGCACGACGGGAGCCGGGCGTGGCACCGGGCCCGGCGGATCTCTGGCCTGCCCGGGCCCGCCTGGCCCGAGGGCCCGGCAAGACCCGGGGGCCTGGCAGACACGGCGGACTTGGGCAGACCCCTGGCCCGTGAGCCCCGGGCCCCGGCAGGCCCGAGGGCCCGGCGAACCCGGGGTCCCGGCAGGCGCGGGGCCGGCCCGCCCTTCTACCAGGCGTGCCAGAGCCCTTCGTGACGGTGGCGGACCGGCACGATGTCCGCCCCGTCGACGTCGTGGCCGGCACGGTGCAGCCCGCGGATCCGCTGCGCCTCGAGCCGGCAGCGGAGCCGGGCCCGGCCCTCGGCCGTGGCCACCCAGGCCGCGAAGCAGCGGTCCCTGGAATCGGGCTCCATCCACTGCCAGGAGGTGACCTTGCGCAGGATCCTGTCGGGGACGGGGCGACGGCCTTCGCGCGCGGCCCGGGCCGTCGCGGCGTGGGTGTGGCGCAGGTCGTGGAGGAACACCGACTCCCCGGCGCCGTCCGGGACGCGCAGTCGCCCGGGAAGTGTGCGAACGGTTCTGGACATCGAGAGCCTCCGTAGGCCCTCCGGACTCTCCGGAGGTACCTACGGGGGGTGCGCGGTGGTCGGCAGGACGGCAGGGAGTCCCCGGGCGCGGCTACCCGACGTCGATGCCATGGTCCTGCAGCAGTTGTTGCGGTCTGTCGCGGTTGCCGTTGCCACCGACGACGAAGTTCCGTTCCCCGTCCGGTGCTTGGTTCTCCCCACGGCACTCCGCCCCAGGATCCGTTGGTTCCTCCCGGATCCGGTCGCCCCCTGGTGGCCGAGCAGACCCGAGGTCACGCCGTGCCGAACCAGGACTCCGCGAGCGAGGGCAGGGTTTCCTCCGCGGGCGCGGGGAGTTCCCGCAGGTACCAGGGCAGGTTGCTGTACACGTGCAGCAGTGTGTAGGCCATGAGCGCGTGCGGCGCGAAGCCGTGGCCGTAGGCGCCGGTGAGCCGGGTCAGCAGGCCGGGGTCGCCGCCGGTGACGAACAGGCCGACACCGACGAAGTCATAGGCGCGGTCGCCGATCATCGCGGGCTCGAAGTCGAACAGTCCGGTCAGACGCCATCCGTCGGGGTCGACCAGGAGGTGCTGCCGCATGACCTCGGTGTGCAGCAGGGAGGGCCGCGGGGCTCGCGGCAGCGGAACCGACGCGAGGAAGTCCGGTATCTGGTCGAGCCAGGGCGCGGACAGTCCGCGGGCGAACTGCCGCCGCACCGCGCCGGCCCTCTGGCGGTCCAGGAAGGCGCCCCAGTCCCCCGGGCCGAGGACTTCCCCCAGCTGATCGGTGCCGAGGGAGTGCAGCACCGCGAGCATCTCACCGATCTCGGCGACGAGCCGTTCACGGTCCTGCCGGGGCACGTCGCCCCAGCAGTGGGCGAGGCTCTCGCCGCGGAGCCGGGACATCAGGACGTACTGCCAGCCGTTCTCGTACGGGCCGAAGTCCCGCACCGTGGGCGTCGGCACGGGCAGTCGTCCCTGGACGTGGGTGAGGACGCGGCCTTCGGCGATGCCATCGCGGGCGGCGGCCGTGGGGAAGAGCTTGAGCACGTGGTCGTCGCCCACCGCGTACACCGGCTGCGATCCCTCGGGGAAACGGACCAGCGCGGCACCGGGAAGCCCGAGGCGTGCGCAGAGGTCTTCCGCCGCGGGGCGCAGGACACTCTCGTCGCGGACGACGGAGTCCCACGCGTCGTCCGTCTCCACCACAGGCAGCATGCCCAGGACCGTAGGCCACGGACGATCACGCGGCAACGGAGTTTCGCCGGCGCCGAAGCGGCGTGCCGGCACCGCACGGGGGCGGGCCAACTGCGAGCTGTCCGGGGGGAGCCGTGGCGTCACGCGGTGGCTTCGGCCCCCCGGGGCGTCGGACGCAACGACGAGGCGCCGACGACGACCAGGAGGATCAGCACCGCGGGGATGCCGAGGGCGGTCGGCAGTCCGGTGACGGTGCTGACCGCGCCGATCACCAGGGGTCCGACGAGGAACCCCACGTAGCCGAGGCTGACCACGAGGGACAGCGCCGCTCCGGTGCGGGCCGGGTCGCGTTGCGCCGCCGCCATGTAGACCTGCGGGGCTATGCAGGACATGCCGGCCCCCAGGCAGGCGAAGCCGGCGACCGCGGCGACGGGATGCCCGATCAGGAGGGCGGCGATCATGCCGGCCGAGGCCAGCACCCCGCACCCGCGGACGAGTCGCATGGGCCCGAAGCGCGCGGCCAGGCCGTCGCCGAGCAGCCGTCCGACCGTCATCGCGACCGAGAACGCCGCGAAGGCCGCGGCGGCGAAGGCCGGCGTACTGCCGAGGCTCTCGTGCAGGTAGACGGCGCTCCAGTCCGCGGCCGTGCCCTCCCCGACCAGCGTGCACATGGCCAGCCCGCCGAGCAGGAGGAGGCCGGGCAACTGCGGACCGCCACGCCTGCCCTCGGCCGAGGGCGTGAGATCCGCGACGGCCGGCGGGGCGGCTTCTCCTCGCAGGGTCCAGGCGATCGCCCACAGGGCCAGCGCCAGGACCCCGGCGCCGACCGCGACGAACGTCGCTTCGGGGCTCACGTCCTGGTGCGCGAAGACGCCGCCGACCGCGGCGCCGAGGAAGCCGCCGATGCTGTACACGGCGTGGAACGACGTCACGACGGGACGGCCCCAGGCGCGCTGGACCTCCATCGCGTTCGCGTTCATCGCGATGTTCAACGTGCCGTGCACCAGGCCGAAGACGAACAGTGCCGCCATGAGCGAGGCCAACGACGGAACGAACGCGGTCGGGCCGAGCAGGACGCCCTCCAGCAATGCCGTCGGCACCAGCACCCGGAAGCTGCCCCAGCGGTCCACGAGCCGTCCCAGACCCAGCATGCCCGCGATGGCGCCCACGGCGAACGCCAGCAGGGCGAGGCTGAGCGCCCCGTCGCTCAGGCCGAGTTCGGCCTTGATCGCGGGGATGCGGCTCGTCCAGCAGCCCAGGGTGGCGCCGAAGAGCAGGAAGTAGAGCGCCGTGGCCACCCGTCCGCGGAGGAGTGCGCCTCTTCGTATGTCGTCACGGCTCATGCCTGCGTCCTCCACTCGACCGCGTCGTCGCCACCGGACCGCCGACCGCGACCGTGGCGATCGGCCGGGCGGGCACAACTCCCGTCCTGCGGGACGTCGATGACCGCGCCCCCGTCAGCCGGGTCCCTACCCCGGAGCGCGAACGAGTGCACCCGCAGCCCGTCACTCAGCCCCCGACCAGGGCGACGAGCTTGATGAAGACCAGGTCGGGGTCGGTGGTGAGGTCCACGACCTCGTCGAGATCCTCGACCTGGCGGTCGCCTGCCAGCACGAAGAAGCCGTTGGCGAGGAAGGCGCGCTCGGCGGTCTCGGCCTGGCGCTCCCAGTCGATACGGCGAGGCTCCCGGAGGAGGTAGCCGTTCAGTTCCGTCTCCGCGTCGTGGGGACGGACGAGACCGTTGAAGCGGTGGGTCGGGCGCGCGTTGTGCCGGGCGACCTCCTCGCGGACCCGCAGTCTGATCAACTGCCGTACGGTCATCGTCCCCGGAAGCCCGGTGACCTCCCACTCGGTGAGCGGCCTGCCCGCCGCGGTCTCGTCCCGGAACGTCACGGTGGCCATCAGGCGCCTCGCTCGATCTGCGTGAGGATGGACTTGTCGGTGATCTTCGTGTCGGCGGCCAGCAGGAACGCCTTGCTGAGGATCAGGGAGAGCCGTTCGTCCTCGAAGGGCAGGAACACCTTGCCGGCGCCCGTGCCGCGTGAGGGGACGACGCACAGGTACGCGTCGTTCGGCTCCATCAGGATGTTGGCCGAGCCGAGATGGATCCGGTACGTCCGCAGGTCTCCCCGGACCACCAGGAAGCGCCCGTCGATCGAGCACCGGCCGGCGATCCGCAGGCGCGGCAGGAGGCGTTCCAGCGTCTCGCGGCGGACCTCGGCGCTCGCCGTCAGGGCGCCGAAGGTGGCCGTCCGCCAGTAGCCGGTCCAGCGGTCCTCGCCCCGGTCGCTCCAGTCGGGGTCGGCGGCGATCGAGGTGACGCCCACGAACAGGTCGACGTCCCGCATCGCCTCGCTGAACACCAGCGGCGGCACCTCCGCCGGCGGCACCTCGCGCCAACGCCGCCCCTCGCGCCGCTCGAACCGCACCTGGTCCGTCGCGGCGTAGTCGGTCGTGTGGTCGCCGCCGTCGCCGGCGGGCTCGTGGTGGAAGCAGGCCCGCCACTCGCCGTCCCCGAACTCGCCCCACGCCTCCCCGTCGTAACCGCCGTCGTAGGGGCCGAGGAAGTTGGCCTGCCAGCCGCGCTCCTTGAACAGCGCGTACAGCTGGGGATAGTGGACGATGTGGGCGGCGAACCGGTTGGAGTAGAGGCGGGTCTCCTCCTCCGCCGGGGTGAGCAGGTAGATCTCCCGGAACGCCTGCTTGAACGGCTGCCGCACCTGTTCGGCGACGAGCAGTTC
>NZ_JBRIOU010000002.1:1002263-1018237 GCF_053474865.1 Streptomyces sp. CO7 | reverse complement strand
CCGACGAGCAGTTCCCGCCACGCCCTGATCTCCTCCGCCGACGCCAGGATCGGATGCCACAACCGGACGCGCACGGGCTCGCCCTGCGGCTCGGCCGCCGGGCCCGCCGCGTGCCACGCGCCGTCCACGTCCTGGAACTCCCAGATCAGCCCGCGGACGACCGTCCCGGTGACCGGGTGGTCGCGGTAGTGGCGGCACCACTCGTCGTACGGCCATTCACGCCCGGCCGACATCAGCGCCTCGAGACGGGCACGCTCCGCCGACAACGTCCCCCGCACCTCCTTGGCCAGGGCCTTCACCTCCCGCAGCGCGTCCGGGAAACCGTTCTTGACCGCCGCGGGGACCGTACGGGAGGTCCGGCCGTCGGGAGCCGTGAAGGTGAGCCGCACCGTCGCCGCGTCCTCCACCGCCACACGCGCCCGGTGTCCGCCCAGCGTCCGCTCGAGCGACCCGTCCGCCGTCAGGCCGTGGTCGGGCACGCTCCGTTCGACGAGCTGGGCCGCCGTGATTCCCTGCCGTGCGGCGGCCGTCGTCAGGGCCGTGCCGATCTGCTTGCGCAGGGCTCGGTGCCTGATCTGCGACCGCAGCCGCCACAGGGTCTCCAGCGCGGCCGGATCGTCGACCTCGGCCAGCGCGTTGATCGCCGCGCCCGCGAGCTTGAGGTCCTCGGTCACGTCGGTCCTGGGACCGCCTGCCCGCAGGGCGAGCGCGCCGAGGTGGGGCACGGCCGCCGGTCCACCCGCCAGTGCGCCTGCCCAGACGAGGCCTCGGGCCAGATCTCCGTCGTTCTGGTGCACGAGGTAGTGGTAGTGGTAGTCGTCGGGCATCCACCCGTTGTGCGTGCCGCGCGCCCTGCTGCACAGCGGCTCGTCCTCGGCCAGCGTCCGCAGGACCCCGGTCGCCAGTTCGCCGGCCGACGCCGCCTCCATGAGGGTGCGGCAGGTCCGCCGCCACCGCTGTGTGGGACGCGGCCCGGACGGAACCACGAGGTGCTGGACGAACTCGGCCAGCTCGGGCGTGGGCTGCGTCTCGGCGCGGTCGCGCAGCGCGGCGGCCCACGGGGCGTACGGCGGGATCAGTCCGTCGGGTATGAGCGCCCTGTCGACGCGCGCCAGCAGTGCGCGCAGCCGCCTGCCGAGCGGTCCGCGCAGGTGCGCGGGCGCCTCACCGCTCATCAGCCTCGTGTGGGCGAGCCGCAGTTGGGGGGCGAGGGCACGGCAGCCGTCGGCGTCGAGCTGCTCGGCCGCGTCCAGGGCCGGCCCCAGCGGACCGGCGGACCAGTAGCTGACGGCGGTCGCGGGGGCGCAGGACAGCATCACCGCGACCTCCTCCGGGCTCCAGCCCCGCACCCGCGCCATCACGGTGACGAGCTCGGCCTCGTACGTCCGTGATCCGGGGGCGTCGCGGCCGGACGCCTGCATCAGGCACAGGGCCGCGGCCCGGCCCTCCGCGTCCGAGCAGGCCGCCAGCCACCCGTCGATCGCGTCCTGGTTGGCCGCGCGCACCGCCAGGATGCGGTCGTACTCCCCCGCTCCCCGCGACGCGGCGAACGCGTCCCACCGGGGCTCCGTCCGTTGACGCTCCATAAGGTCGACGAGTCCGCGGGCGCGCTCGAGGGCCGCGGTCCTCACGTCGTCGAGCGGGTCGTTCCGGCGGGCCTGGGCGGCCAGGGCTTCGTGCAGCATGACCGGATGATGACAAGGGGGACTGACAACGGGGCCGATCATGGGACCGGTTGCCGGCCACCGCGCCCTGCCCGTCCTCAGGGGCGGGGCCGCAGCACCTCGAGGGCACCGGTCTCGGTGTCGTAACTGCGCAGGGTGGTGAGCCGGACCGGCAGCGGCGGCGTGGGCAGCAGCTCGTGGACCCGCCGGCCGGCGAACGCGCCGGGCCTCCGGCTGCGGCCCAGGGTGACGTGAGGGGACCAACGGCCCGGCGCGTGCAGGGGGTTGAGTGCCTGGGGCGGACTGTCCGCGGTCACCGCCTCCCACACCCGGCGGTGCAGGCCGGCCAGCGCGGCGTCGCGGTCGAGCGCCCAGGCGAGCACCGAGGTGGGGCGTTCGAAGCGGATGAGACCGGTGAACCGCACCGGCAGCGGCAGGGCGGCGGCCACCTCGGCGAGTTCCCAGCGGATCGGGGCGGTCAGCTCCGGGCAGGTGGCCAGGGTGAGGTGCGGGCTGTTGGTCGGGGACCGGTGGCGCGCCTGACTGGGCAGCCCCGCGTCCGCGAGCCGCCGCCAGGCCTCACGGACCGCCAGGTCCGCCGACTCGTCCAACAGAAGCTCGACCGTGCGCACCACCGCAGGGTACCCGCGGGGTACGCGCGGGGTCGGCACCCGCCAGTCCCTCACTCACCACCCAAGCGCCGGCCGGCCGGGCGGTGCCGGTGGCCCTCACTCCTCGTGCGGCGGCCAGAAGTAGTACGAGTCGAAGGGGCCGCCGCTCACATGGACGAGTTGGACGAAGCCTCCGGCGACCGCCTCGGGTGAGGCGAGGTTCCTGGCGTCGACGCAGATGCCGTTCACCTTGTACTCGGGCTCCAGACGCGACCTGAGGAAGCCCGCCGGGTCCGCCATCAGGGCCTCGCGTTCCTCTTCACCCACCTCGACCTGGAAGATCTCGAGGACCTGCCCGGTGTGCTTGCCCTTCCGCGTCACTGCGGTCATGCCGGTACTCCTTCTGCCGCCGGTGGGCCCCTTCTCATCCTGAACCCGCGGGCTGCGCGGGCAACTCGTGCGGGGGTGCCCCTGGACCGGGCGAGTGACCTCCGGGAGCCCGCCGGGGCGGGCGGCGGCCACTCGGGGCGCGCCGCCACTCCGCCCGCGGCGGCCGAAGGGCGGCCGTCGCCGCCCCGTGCCAGGCTGGCTTGGTCAACGATCTGCGGAAGGGAATCCTCGCCATGATCACGAACGACTTCGTCCCCGGTTCCCCCTGCTGGCTCGACCTCGGCGCGCCCGACGTGGGCGCCGCCGCGGCCTTCTACGGTGCCGTCCTCGGCTGGGACTACGAACCCATGGGCGGAGGCGAGGGCGGCGGAGGCGGCCAGGACGCCGAGGCCATGGAAGGCGGCATGTTCCGCAAGGACGGCAAGATCGTCGCGGGGCTCGGCAAGCTCACCGAGAAGGGCGCCCGGTCGGCCTGGATGATCTACTACTGCGTCTCCGACGCGGACGCCATCACCCGGACCGTGGAAGGCGCGGGCGGCACCGTGCGGGTGGCTCCGACCGACCTGGACGAGTGGGGCCGGATGGCGCAGTACAGCGACCCCCTGGGGGGACAGTTCGCGGTCTGGCAGCCGGGCACCGACAAGGGCGTCGAGCTGGTGGACAAGCCGGGGTCGCTGTCCTGGACCGAGCTGTACACGACCGACGCGGCGGCGGCCAAGGAGTTCTACGGCACCGTCTTCGGCTGGCAGTTCAGCGACATGGCCATGCCTGGCGGCGGCGGCACGTACACCATGATCACGCCCGCCGGGCTCCCCGAGGAGCGCATGCACGGCGGCCTCATGGAACTCGGCATGGAGAACCTCGGCCTGGCACACGGCCATCCGTACTGGCACCCGGTCTTCAACGTCACCGACTGCGACGCCGCGGTCGCCCGGGTCACCGACAACGGCGGCACCGTGCAGATGGGGCCCGAGACCGCGGAGGGCGTCGGCCGGATGGCCGTCTGTCTCGACCCGTCGAACGCGGACTTCGTCCTGCTCACCCCGTCCGAGGGCTGAGCCCCGCGCGCAGGCACGGCAGCCGGCCTCGTCGCGAGGGCGGCAGGCCGGCCAGGCGCCGGCGTGAGCCGGAGCGGGGAAGCAGCGGCACTCCGGCTCCGCACCCTGCGGCCCGACGCCTGGTGAGAGCCCCATTCCCGCGCGTGCCGGCCCTCCGGCACACGGGCCTACCGTGCGGTACGCCCGGTGGGTAATATCCCGCGAGCACGGCAGCCCGGTCGGGGTGACGGCTTCAGCTGGAAGGGCTGCCATGATGTTCCGTTTGCGTGTGATGCGCGCCTTCGTGCTGCTGACCGGCTTCTTCCTGATGGGGTTCGTCCTGCTGGCCGCCATCGGAGCGCTGGACTGGCTGCTGCTGACGAGGGCGGCCGCCGGTGCCCCGACGTCGTTGGGTCAGGGCGCGGTCCTCACCGCCTCCCTACTGCTCGTCGTGGCCATCCTGCAGGGCATGTTCGCGTTCCTGCGGGCCGGGCGCCTTCGCAGGGAACGGGACGCGATCGCGGTGACGCCCGACGCCCAGCCCGAACTGTGGGCAGTGGTCCGGGCCGCCGCCGAGGCGACGGGGGAACGACCGCCGCACGAGCTGTACCTGGACGCACGGGTGAACGCCGCCGTCTCCGAGCAGAGCCGGATGCTGGGCCTGCTGCCCGGACGGCGCCGGATGCGCATCGGCGTGCCGTTGCTCGTCGGCATGACCGTGCAGCAGCTCCGCGGCGTGCTGGCTCACGAGTTCGGCCACTACGCCAACCTCGACACCCGGCTCGGGGGCGTCATCATGCGCGGTCGTGCGGCCGTGCTGCACACGGTGGAGGTCTTCGGGCGGAGCCAGACCTGGTTCCACGAGGCGGTGGGCATGCTGTACGTCAGGTACGCCCACCTGTACCTGCGCACCTCGCAGGCCGTGGGCCGTGAACAGGAACTCGCCGCCGACCGGACGGCGGCCCGCCACGCGGGGCGGGACGCGACCGCCTCGGCCCTGCGCGCCCTGCCCGTGCTCGACGCCGTCTACGATCACTACCTGACGTCCTACGCCGGGATCGGTGAGTCGGTGGGAGCCCTCCCCCAGCGCGGTGAGGTGTACGGCGGATTCCGCCGGATGTTGGAGGGCCGGTCGTCCACCGACCTCGCCGCACTGTCCGCCGGGCAGACCCCGTCGCGGCCGCACGAGTACGACTCGCACCCTCCGATCGCCGAACGCATCGCCCTGATCGAGGCGTTGCCCGAGGACGGCAGGACCGCCGCACCGGACGACGCGAGGCCGGCACTCACCCTCCTGCGCGAGGCGGACGAGGTGTTCACGGCGCTGGAGGCCTGCACGCTGGGACCGGAGGTTTCCGCCCTGCCCCGCGTGCGGTGGGACGATCTCGTCATGGCCCGCGCGGTCGCCGACGCCGCGGAGGATTCGCGGCCGTTGCAGGTCGCCACGGCCAGGGCGCTGCGGGCGGAGTCGGCCGACGACCGCGGCGGCAGAGCGCCCAGGCCTGTCGCGGACGACGCGCTGCCCGACCTGGAGGACGTGCTGGACGCCTTCGACCGGGGGCTGCTGTGGATGGAGATCGCCGACCGCATCCCCAAGCCGCAGCAGGCGTCGTGGCTGACCGGGGCTTCCGCCCGCAACTTCGTCCGGCCCCTGGTCCTCGACGGCCTCGCCGGCCTGATCCACCTGCGCCTGGTCCGGGAGGGGCAGGCGGCTCCCGACCTCGCCTGGTCGGGCGCCCGCCCGGGCCTGGCCCTGCCCGAGGAGTGGGAGCGCGACATGGACGAAGCCCTCGACGCGGCCGTCGCCGACGCACCCGACACCGCGCTCCTGCGTTCCCTGCTGGCCGGAGTCGCAGCCGAGGTCGCCCAGTAGCCGAGGCGCCGTGGGGGCGTGGGGCTGTCGAATCGTCGAATCGTCGAATCGTCGGGTCGTCGGCGACCGCCTTGGCGCGCGGATGTCTTCGCGTCGGCGCAACTCGGCCTCGGGTCTCGGCATTCGGGCCGCCCTTGACCCCCTTGCTCCCGGATGCCAGTCTCTCGCTCATGCCGTGGACCCCGTTGACCAGCCGCCGAGTGGTTGACTTCATGCTCATCGCCACCAGCGCGTGTCGCTGCTGCTGACGGTTCCTCCCGTCGACCGTTCTCATCGGTCGATCGCCGGCTTCCGCTGACCCGTTCATCGCGTTCGCCCACCCCTCCCGTCGTCCGGCTCGTTGCGTCCGTCCGGGCCCGTGGGTAACGGCGCCTGCCTGCCGCGAACCTCGGTAACGCTTCCTCCGGTTCACGCCGCTGCCGCCGCGTGCTCCCGCACGCTCGCCGGGGCGGCGTGAACCACCGCGTCATCGATGGTCCCGGCGCGATGCCGCGTTCCGGTCGCCTCCACCGCAGGGCACGGCGCGTCGTCCGGCGAATCGCGGATCCGCGTACGCGACGACTCCTCCCCCACACCGCCCCTCGGGGGCGCGCCGCTGCCCGCGCATCCCCGCTCGCCCCTCCTGGCGGCTCGCGCCGTCACCGAGGCATGCCCGCGCACGAAGCCGCTCGACCTCCTCGATCCACTCCACCAGCACCCACACCGAACAGGTCACCGACATGAGCTACCTCTGGTACATCCCCAACCAGATCGAGCCGGGCCACCGAGGCGACGACACCGGCGAGGACCAGGGCTGGGGCACCCTCGACCACTCCACCGACCTGGCCCGCACCGCCGAGAGCCACGGCTGGGAGGGCGCGTTGCTGGGCACCGGCTGGGGCCGCCCCGACACGTTCACCCTGGGCGCCTCCCTGGCCGCACGGACCACCACCTTCAAGCCGCTGATCGCCGTGCGGCCCGGCTACTGGCAGCCCGCGCACTTCGCGAGCTCCGCCGCCACACTCGACCACCTGACCGGCGGCCGCGTGCTGGTCAACATCGTCAGCGGCCTCGACAACCTCGCGGCGTACGGCGACCACCACACCGACCCGGCCAACCGCTACGCCCGCACCCGCGAGTTCATCCACCTGGTCCGGCGCCTGTGGACCGAGGAGAACGTCACCTACCGGGGCGAGC
Source organism: Streptomyces sp. CO7 (assembly GCF_053474865.1). NCBI lineage: Bacteria > Bacillati > Actinomycetota > Actinomycetes > Kitasatosporales > Streptomycetaceae > Streptomyces > Streptomyces sp. CO7. The sequence continues at coordinate 1,011,486 of NZ_JBRIOU010000002.1, read as the reverse complement.
ACTTCGCCGTCGAGAACTCCACCGTGGTGCCGCACCCCGACGGCTACCCCGACCGGCACCCCACCCTCTACTTCGGCGGGGCCTCCGAGCCCGCCGAACGGGTGGCCGCCGCGGAGGCGGACGTGCAGCTGTTCTGGGGTGAGCCGTTGGAGGGCCTGGCCGAGCGCATCGAACGCCTGCGGAACCTGGAGGCCAAGGTGGAGCGCCGGCACCAGCCACTGGAGTTCGGTCTGCGCGTCACCACACTCGTCCGCGACACCACCGAGGAGGCGTGGCGGGAGGCCGAGGCCCGGGTGGCCGCCATGGCGAAGAGGGGCGTGGACGGTCCCGGCTGGGCCGTCGGGGGCGAGCGCAGGGCCGCGGTGGGCCAGCAGCGTCTGCTCGAACTCGCTGCACGCGGTGACGTGCTCGACACCTGCCTGTACACCGCCCCGGGCAGGGTGGGCGGCGGTGGAGCGGGGACCACCTGGCTGGTCGGTTCCGCAGACGACGTGGCCCAGGCGCTGCAGCGCTACCGGGAGCTCGGCATCTCCCACTTCGTCCTGTCGGACACTCCCTACAAGCAGGAGATCATCCGCGTCGGCGACGAACTCCTGCCCAGGCTGCGCGCTCTCGCGAGCACGCCGGCCAACGCCTGAACCACACCCCCATCCCCCTCCTCTCTTCTCCTCTCCTCTCCTCTCCTCTCCTCTCCTCTCCTGAAAGCGAGCCTTGTGCATGACCCTCACCGATTCCCCGACGGTCAACCGGGCGGGCGCCCGCTACGGTGACCCGGACTTCGTCCTCGGCGTGACCTCGCCGGTCATCGAGCAGCAGCTGCGCCACCGTTCGGTGCGCGCGTTCCTGCCGGCCCTCGTCACCGAGGAGGAACTGCAGGCCGTCGTGGCCGCGGCGTCGTCGGCCCCGACGTCCTCGAACCTCCAGGCCTGGAGCGTCATCGCGGTGACCGACCCGGCGCGCAGGCGCCGGCTGTCGGACCTGGCCGCGCGGCAGGAGTTCATCGCCCAGGCGCCGTTGTTCCTGGTGTGGGTGGCCGACCTCGACCGCAACCACCGTCTGGCGGAACGCAACGGCAAGCCGCTCGACGCCACGGTCTACCTGGAGTCCACCCTGCTCGGTGTCATCGATGCCGCGCTGGCCGCCCAGAACGCGGTCGTGGCACTGGAGTCGCTCGGCCTGGGATCGGTCTTCGTGGGCGCGGTGCGCAACCACGCCCAGGAGTTCGCCGACGAACTGGCCCTGCCGCCGCACACCGTGGCCGTCTTCGGGCTCGCGGTCGGGCACCCCGACCCCACCGAGGAGGCCGGCGTCAAGCCGCGCCTCCCCCAGACCGCCGTCCTGCACCGCGAGACCTACAACGCCCCCGAGGCCGACGCCGACCTGCCGGCGTACGACGAGCGGCTGGCCGCCTACAACCGCGCCCACGGGCTCACCGGCGCCTGGACGGAGCGGGTCCTGGCCCGGCTCGCCGGGGCCGCCTCCATGGCGGGACGCGACAGGCTCCGCGGCATCCTCAAACGCCGCGGTCTGCCCTCCCGCTGATCCCCGGAGCACCACGCCGGCCCCGCCCCCAGCGACACCAGCAACACCAGCAACACCAGCGACGAGAGAGAGCACGTGATGAGCGAGCAGTACCCGCACTACGAGGACGTCTTCAAGGCGGCCGACACCCGCTACGACTCCTTGCCCTACCGCCGCACCGGACGGTCCGGGCTCCACCTGCCCGCCATATCCCTGGGCCTGTGGCAGAAGTTCGGCACGGACCACTCCTACGACACCCAGCGCGACATCATCCTGCACGCCTTCGACCTGGGGATCTCCCACATCGACAACGCCAACCGCTACGGCCCGCCCCACCGCGCCGCCGAGCAGACCCTGGGACGTGTGCTGCGCCGCGAACTGGCGCCCTACCGCCACGAGCTGGTCCTCTCCAGCAAGGCCGGCGGCATCTTCGGGCCCAACCCCAACCTCCGCGGTGGCGGCCGCAAGGCGCTGCTGACCTCGCTGGACCTGAGCCTGCGCGACCTCGGCACCGACTACGTCGACATCTTCTACCACCACAGGCCGGACGGGACGACGCCGCTGGAGGAGACCGCCGGCGCGCTCGCCACGGCCGTCAGGTCGGGCAAGGCCCTGTACGTCGGCATCTCCAACTACGAACCCGACCGTGCCAAAGCGATCGCCCGGCTGCTCCGCGCCGAGGGCGTGCCGCTGCTCATCCACCAGCCGCGCTACTCCCTCTACGACCGCGGCATCGACCGCAACGGCCTCGCCGACCTGGCCGTCGAGGAGGGCTTCGGCCTCATCGTCTACTCACCGCTGGCCCAGGGCCTGCTCACCGACAAGTACCTGGAGACCATTCCGGACGGCGCCCGCGCCGGCAACAGCGAGTTCCTCAAGCCCGAGCAGATCGACGAGACCTACCGGCACCGCACGGCCCGGCTCGACAAGCTCGCCCGGGACCGCGGCCAGTCGCTGGCCCAGCTCGCCCTGCAGTGGGTCCTGCGCAACCCCGCGGTGACCTCGGCGCTGATAGGCGCCAGCTCCACGGAGCAGCTCGACCACAACCTGCAGGCCCTGAGCGGCCCGGAGTTCACGGACGAGGACCTCGCCGTGATCGAGGAGTTCGGCGTCCACGGCACGGGCCTGCACGCCTGACGCGGCCGGGACGGCGTCACCGTGCCGCAGCGACGAGCCGGAGCCCGGAGCACCGGTCTCCACCGGACCCTCCACCGCGTAGGCCGACCAACTGACGAACCCGTGCAAAAAGCTGAGGAGTTGGACCCATCGGGATACATTGCCTGGAGCGGCCCCGCCCTCCTGGGCCTCACTCACCAGGCGCCCCGACGCCTTGGCACCATCACATGCCCATCGCGGCAGATCCCTCAAGTGCGTGAAAGGTGAAGGCCATTGTCCAAGGTCATCGGCTACGCCTCAGGAGTCTTCGACCTCTTCCACATAGGTCACCTCAACCTGCTCAGACACGCGAAGGCCCAGTGCGACCACTTGGTCGCCGGCGTCCTCTCGGACGAGGTCGCCACCCACAAGGGTCATGCACCCGTGGTGCCGCTGCTCGAGCGCATGGAGATCGTGAGTGCGGTCAAGTGCGTCGACGAAACGATCGCCGACCATACCCTCGAGAAGATGGAGGCCTGGAGGCAGGTCCGCTTCGACAAGCTCTTCAAGGGCGAGGACTGGAAGGGGACGCCCCGCGGCGAACAGTGGGAGCGCGATTTCGCCCGGGTGGGAGTTGAAGTCGTCTACCTTCCCTACACGATGCACGTCTCGAGCACCAGCCTTCGCCAGCTGATACAGAGCGTGATCGACGATGCCGATAGACACGAGATGTCGCACGGTCGACGGAAGTAACCCCGCTCGCGCGTGTGGGTCCCCGTCGGGGCGGGGCTCCGGACCGGCCGGAGCCCCGCCGACGGTCAGCTGGTGGGGAAGGAGTCCGCGGTGCTGATGCGGCTCTTCAGCAGAGCCCCGGACTCGGTCAGCACGCCGCTGCTGCTGTAGTCGCTGCCGTTGCAGGTGCCCGGCTTGAACGCCGCGCTGCCCTCATCGGCGTCGGAGTACGTCCAGTTCGCGTAACCGATCTTGTGCCGGTCGAGGAGGTCCAGCCAGGCCGTGGTGCTGGCCCGGTCCACCGCTCCGCCGCCGGTGTAGGTCACCGTGCCGAACTCCGTGACGAACAGCGGGAGCCGTGTGGCCGCCCGGTTCACAACGGTGCGGTAGTTGTCCGTGTGGCTGGCGGCGTAGAAGTGGAACGCGTACATGATGTTGGTCGCGTTCACCGGGTTGTTGACGATCTCGCTCTCGTCGGCGCCGTCCGAGACGCCGAGCGAGGACCAGCCCCGGGTGCCGACGATGACGACGGCGTCCGGGTCGGCGGCGCGGATCACCGGGATGACCTGCTCCGCGTAGCTCTTGATGGTCGCCCAGCTCACGCCGTTGGGCTCGTTGGCGATCTCGTAGATCACGTTCTTCTTGGCGGCGTTGCGGGTCGCGACGGACTTGAAGAACGTCTTGGCGCGCTCGAGGTTGTGGGTCGGGTCACCGGGAGTCAGCGTGTGGAAGTCGATCATCGCGTACATGCCGCGGGCCTCGGCCTGGTCGACGAGGTTGTTCACCTTGCTGGTGAAGCCCGCCGGGTCGGTCTCGTAGCCGCCCTCCTGCACGTACATGGCGGTACGCAGCAGGTCCGACTTCCAGTCCTTCGCCAGCGCGTCCAGGGACGCGGTGTTGTAGCACTTGCTGAACCACTGCAGGCCGTGGGTGCTCATGCCCCGCAGCTGGATGGGGCGGTTGTACTGGTTGCAGAGGTTCACACCGCAGACACGGAGCTGCCCGTTGATGCCCACCGGAGTGCCGGTCGCGGGAGGCTGGCTGGTCGGCGGGTCGGTGGGCGGCGGCGTGGTCGGGGACTGGTCCACGGAGCCCGTGCAGGCCACGCCGTTGAGCTTGAAGGACGTGGGCTTCGGGTTGGCGCCCGTGTACGAGCCGACGAAGCCGATGTCCGCCGCGGCGCCGGTGGCCAGCGTGCGGTTCCAGTCGACCGGGGCGGCGGTGACCGTGGAGCCGGACTGCGACAGGGTGGCGTTCCATCCCTGGACGAACTTCTGTCCCGCGTCCGGCCAGTCCCAGGTGAGCTTCCAGCCGGTGACCGGGTCGCCCAGGTTGGTGACCTTCACGCCGGCCTGGAAGCCGCCCTGCCACTGGCTGGTGATCGTGTAGTCGACCTTGCAGCCGGTGGCGGCCGAGACCTGGGGAGCGCTCAGCGCTATGAGGCCCAGACCTGTCGCGCAGGTTGCCAATAAGGCTGTCAAGCGTTTCAAGGCGTATCTCCTCGTGTGTGGGGGGAAGCGGGAAAAAACGGGGATGGGAGCGCTCCCAGTGCCCGTCGAGGCGAGACCGTACACCGGTGCGGTGATTCGCGTACAGATGTTGGACCATCGAGCAACGGCCGACCCGGGCTACTGCCGTGACCTCCCGGCGCCCGTCCCGGGAGGTCACCCGGGCGACCCTCCGGACCGACGTGCCGTGCGCTACGGGAGGACGATGTCGCGGCCGGGTCCGCCCGCCAGGACGTCCTTGCCGGAGCCGCCGAGGATCAGGTCGTCGTCGCCCTCGCCGTCCAACGTGTCGTCACCGGGTCCGCCGAGGACGACGTCGCGGCCGTCGCCGCCCTTGGCGTGGTCGTCGCCCTGGCCGGCGTACACGACGTCGTCGCCGCCGTACCCCTCGATCATGTCGTCACCCCGGCCGCCCCAGAGCTGCTGGTCGGCGTGGTCGCCCATCAGGTCGTCCATGCCGTCGCCGCCGTACAGGGCGCCCGACCCCATGACCATGTCGTCGCCCGCGTCGCCCCGCGCCGTACGCGCGGTGTGGGCGTGCAGTTCGTCGTCGCCGGGTCCGCCGCTGACGGTGCCGACCGCGGGGTCGAAGGCAGCGATCGTGTCGTCGCCGTCGCCGAGAAAGACGTCGATCCTGTCGGGGCGGGGGCCCTCGACCGGCAGTTCACAGACCACGGAGGTGAGGTCCTCGGCCCTGGAGTACGCACAGTGGTCGCCCGGTTGGAGCGGGACCACGTCGCTGAAGCCGATCCGCCGGATCCCCTCGGCGGTGTACATGGAGAAGATCTGGAGGTTGTTGGCCTGGCCCGGAGCGGCGGTGAAGACGATCGACCGGCTCGCCCAGTCGGCGCCGACGCGCGCCTTCGTCTCCGCTGGGGCGGCGAACGCCGGACCGGTGGCGACACCCGCGGCGAGCAGGGCCACGGCGACCGCGCCGACGGTCACGCGGTGAAGGTTCACAGGACCTCGTTTCGATGTGGTGACGGTGGATCGAGCTGCCTGCGGGCGGCGCAGGCAGGGCCCCAGGCGGACAGGCCGAAGGGCGCGACGCCTGCAGCGGGTTGACGGGGCCGCGGAGTCGCGACGGCGGTGCGGCGCCGGCGGCCCGCGTCGGGACGGCGGAGAGCCGGCAGCCAGGCAACGGACCACGGGGTGCGGCCACTGGCTGCGGGCCGCGAACCGCGTGCACACCATGAGCAAGGAAGCCCCGCCGGGGCAGAGTGACCGCATGGGTCCCCTGCCCCGACGGGGCTCGGTCTGCCGGGCGGCGGGTTACCGGCGCCCGGCAGACCGGTGCCACGTGCGACGTTCTTCAGCTCAGCTCAGCTCAGGTGAAGTTGACGTCGCTGCACCACATGTAGGCCTGGTCGAGGTGCGAGGCCTGCCAGATCACGAACACGATGTGGTGGCCGCTGTAGCCGGACGTGTTCACGTTGAACGAGATGTTCTGTGACGGGGCGTAGCGGCCGGTCTGCGTGATGAAGTCGAGGTTGCCCCAGCCCAGGGTCTGGGTCTTGGGGTTGAAGCCCTGCTTGCTCACGTAGACCTTGAAGTAGTCGGCACCGTGCGACGCCTGGTCGTAGAGCTGGACCGAGAAGTTGCTGCCGAGGTTGGTCGTCTTCCAGGCGCCGGGCTTGTTCAGGCTCGAGTTCCTGGAGAGGTTGTTGCTGCAGAGCGTTCCGTCGGGGGTCCGCGCCTGGAACTGGCCGCCGAGGCCATCGCGGAGAGCGCTCATCCAGTTCCACATGGTGTCAGGGTTGGCCTGGAAGGCCTGGTAACACATGGGGTCTTCGGTCTGCATGGCGGGGTTGGTGTGGTTGCTACCCCACTTCTGCCAGCACTGGTACGCGCGGGTGGCAGGACCGACAATGGTGCCGTGAGCCTGGGCGGGGGCCGACCAGGCCAGCGCGCCGGCGACCACGGCGAACAGCATGACCAGCGCCTGGAGAGGTCGGCGGAGAGCCGACCGGGACCGCCCGGCTAACGGAAGCTGTGTGCGCATGTGGGGGGAACTCCTTCCATCGGATGCACTGTGGGAGCGCTCCCAGCGTTACGACACATGAATGAAATGTCAATGGAGCAAACAAAATTGGTTGCAGAAGCAGCGGTGAACAGGGAGTTTGCATCTCCCGGCCACTGCCGCGGGCCGGGTCGGGGATGCGCTCCCCCGCCGCGCGTAACGTGGACGACCTGCAGGACCTCCACGAGCAGTGCCTCGTCAGCAACGCCCACGCCGAAGAGGAGGACGTAGCCCTTCGGTACCACGGCGACATGGACCGGCCACAACGGCTTGAAGTGCTCGAAAGCCGGACCCGTTCCGTTTCGGCCAGGACGAGCGAGGCTTTCCTGCCGAGGACTTCGTCGCAACGGAAGGGTCGCCGGCCCGCCGCCGACGCGGCGTGAGGAGAGGAGGCCAGGTGACCGTTGGGGAGCCTGTGCACGGCCTCCGTCACCGCCCTGAGCACTTCGCCGCGGTGCCGGTGCGTTTGCGGACGGAGGGTACCGGGGCTGTCCGGAAACTGGCCTCGCGCCGCACCGACGTGCGAGAGGGGCGGAGCGGCCACTTCCCGTTCGCCGGGCGTCCGGAACTGATCGCCGACCTCGTGCGGGAGTTGCGCCCCGACAGCCGTGTCCCGCCGTCCCGCGACGTCCCGGCCTAGACTCGCCCGGCGGCCACACTCGTCGACGCCAGGCGACCTGAAGGGAAGTGCGCTCCGTGCCCACCTACGACAACCCGGTCATCAGCGGATTCCACCCCGATCCCAGCGTGTGCCGGGTGGGCGACGACTACTACCTGGTGTGTTCCAGTTTCGAGTACTTCCCGGGGCTGCCGCTCTTCCACAGCAGGGACCTCGTGCACTGGGAGCAGATCGGCAACGTGCTGGACCGCCCGGCCCAGTTGCCGCTGCCGCTCCCGGGCTCCAAGGCGTCCGGTGGCCTGTACGCTCCCACGATCCGTCATCACGACGGTCGTTTCTGGGTCGTCAACACCAACATCGACGGCGGCGGCAACTTCGTCGTCTCGGCCGAGCGGCCCGAGGGTCCGTGGAGCGATCCGGTGTGGCTGGATCTGCACGGGATCGACCCCGATCTCGCGTGGGAGGAGGACGGCACCTGCTGGTGCGCCTTCTCCGGTCCCGCGGGAGGCATCAACCTGGCCAGGATCGACCCGGTTGCCGGGAAGGTGCTCGAGGGGCCGGTCCCCACCTGGTCGGGCAGCGGTCTCAAGTTCCCCGAGGCGCCGCACCTCTACCGCATCGGCGACTGGTGGTACCTGCTGATCGCGGAGGGCGGCACCGAACGCGGCCACAGCGTGTCCGTCGCCCGCAGCCGTTCGCCGCGCGGCCCCTGGGAAGGCGCTCCCGCCAACCCGCTGCTGTCGCACAGCGGCACCGGCCGCTCCATCCAGAACACCGGTCACGCCGACCTGGTGCAGGCTCCCGACGGCAGTTGGTGGATGGTGCTGCTCGGCGTCCGGCCCCGCGGCTTCACGCCCGACGTGCACGTGCTCGGCCGTGAGACGTTCCTGACTCCGGTCGAGTGGGACACCGAGGGCTGGCCCGTCGTACCGCCCGTTCCCGAGAGTCACGCGGCACCGGGCGGCGCCTGGCACCCCGTGGCGGAGCCGCCCGCTCTCGACGACTTCGACGGGTCCGCTCTGGCTCCGCACTGGATCTCGCCGTTCGCCCGCCCGGAGGGTTCCTGGTCGCTCACCGAGAAGCCCGGCCGGCTGACCCTCCGGGCCACCGGACCCACGCTCGACCGCCCCGGCTACACCTTCGTCGGCCGCCGTCAGCAGCACCACGACTGCCGTGTCAGCGTGTCGATCGACCCGGGCACGGGACGTGGCGGACTCGGCGTGCGCCTTGACGAGGCCCACCACTACGAACTGGAGGTCGGCGACGGAGAGGCGTCGGTCGTCGCCCGGATCGGTCCGCTGCGCCAGACCGTGGCCTCCCGGCCGGTCCCGCCCGGGCCGCTGATTCTCACCGTCACGATCCGGACGTCCGGTCTCGTACCGGCGTCGCCCGAACTCACCGACGGCGGGACCACCGGCCCGGACACCCTCGCCTTCCGGGTCGGCGATCCCGACGCCGAGGGCGCCCGGCCGCTCGCCGAGCTGGACGGTCGTTACCTGTCCACGGAGGTCGCCTGCGGATTCACCGGCCGCGTGATCGGCATGTACGCCACGGAGGGCGTGGTCGCCTTCGACTGGTTCGAGTACGCCCCCGACACCGGCCTTGCCACCCCGCCCTCCGCCTGAGGCACGGAGGCGGGCTTCCTGCCGGGGCGGGCGGCTCCCGGTCCCCGCCGTCCCACTCCTCGACGGGCTGTGCCTCGGCGTGCGTACCCGTGCGGCCCCGCCC
>NZ_JBRIOU010000002.1:996248-1002163 GCF_053474865.1 Streptomyces sp. CO7 | reverse complement strand
GCCCCGCACGGCCCACTGGCTGGATAGCCTGTCCGTATGTCCCCCCGACCCGTCGGCTCGCGTCCGACCTTGTCCCTGGTCGCCGAGACCGCCGGTACGAGTGTGCCCACCGTGTCCAAGGTGCTGCGAGGCGGAACCGACGTCTCGGCCGAGACACGGGCGAGGGTGATGGAAGCCGTGCAGGCGGTCGGCTACACCCGCCGGGGAGGGGCCAAGACAGAGAGTGAGCGGGACGAGAGCGGCCTGTCCAACGTGCTCACCCTGGTGGTCACCCACTTCGAGGGTTCCTGGGCCAACCTGGTGACGGCCGGAGTCGGGCGCGAGGCGGCGGCGGCCGGACTGGACGTCGTGCTGACGCTGGCCGAGCCGCACACCGACTGGGCGACGCGGGTCCTGAGGAGGCGCAGCATCGGCACCGTCGCGATGCCGGTCGACCCCAACTCACGGCATCTGAACGCTCTCTACGCGGCGGGCGCCCCCGTGGTGCTGATCGACCCGATGAGCAAGCCGCCGGCCGGCGTCGCGAGTGTCGGCGTGGCGAACTGGGACGGCGGCCGCATGGCCGCCGAGCACTTCCTGTCGCTCGGCCACGTACGGCTGGGGGTCGTGGCGGGCCATGCCCGTCACCTCTACAGCCGGGCGCGCGTCGACGGGTTCCGTGCGGCTGCCGAGACGGCACCCGGAGACGGGGCCACGGTGTCCGTTGCGCACGGCGGGTGGGACCGGGCCAAGGCGACCGCCGCCACCCACGCGCTGCTGGACAAGGATCCGGGGATCACCGGCGTCTTCGCGTGCTCGGACACCATGGCGCTCGGTGTCTACGACGCGCTGACCGCTCGCGGTCTGCGCGTGCCCGAGGACATCGGTGTCATCGGCTTCGACGACCTGCCCGAGGCGCAGTGTGTCACCCCCGCGCTGACGACCGTCAGGCAGCCCAGCGCCGAACTGGGTGCTGCGGCGGTGGGCCTCCTGCTCGACCTCTCGAGGAGCGGAGCCGAAGGCGCCCGCCGCCCCGTCCGCATGGAACTCGCCACCGAGCTGGTCGTCCGCGCCTCCTGCGGCCGCGCTCCGGCCTCCACGGCGCCCCTCGCCTGACGACGCGGGACGGTCGCCCGACGGCGCGGGACGGAAGGACACTCCGGGGACACCGAGCCGGCCGCGCCCCGGCTCCCGGCCACGCCGCACGGCGGCCGGTGACCGCCGTGCGGGAGTCGTGCGCCGGCCTCAGCCCTTGGCGGCGGCGGCGGTCGTGTCCTTGGGGATGTCGGCGCCGGTGCCCTTGCCGGCCAGCAGGTTCACGACGGCGGTGTTCATGGCGTTGCCCACGTTCTGGCCGTACACGGTGTCCAGGAACATCATCGTGTAGGAGGCCTTGTTGAAGGCTTCGAGCGCCGAGACGTTGTAGGACTCGGTGACGACGTCCTGGGCGTCCTTGTTGACCGGGATCGTGAAGAAGGCTTTCGCGTAGGCCTTCTGCTGGTCCTTCGTGACCAGGAACTGGAGGAAGCCGAAGGCCTCCTTCGGCGCGTCCTTGGACAGGGAGTAGCCGCCACCGCCGCCCATGAGGGCGGTCGGGTCACCCTGGCCGCCTTCGACCGCGGGGAAGGCGAACCACCCCAGGTCGGGGAGCGACTTCTTGTCGGGGGTCAGGCCGGCGATCACACCGGGCTGCCAGGTTCCCATGAGTTCCATGGCCGCCTTGTGGTTGGCGACCATGCCGGCCGACGACCCCGCGCCCTGCTGCGACGGAGTCGTCAGGAAGCCCTTCTGGAAGGGGTCGGTCCTGAGGAAGTCCTCCAGGTCCTCACCGGCCCTGGTCCAGCACGGGTCGTCGAAGGTGAGCGACTCGGCGGCCTTGTTCATGCTGTCCTGGCTGCACTCGCGCACGGCGAAGTTGTAGTACCAGTGTGCGGCCGGCCACGCGTCCTTGGCCCCGACCGCGATCGGTGCGACGCCGATCCTCTTGAGCTTCGCGACGGCGTCCTCGAGCTCCGCCATCGTCTTCGGGGGCGCGGTGATGCCGGCCTTCTCGAAGAGGTCCTTGCTGTAGTAGATGCCCTCGGGCTGCGTGTCCGTCGGCATCGCGTAGACCTTGCCGTCGATCGTGTTGCCCGCGACGGCCGCCTCGCCCGCGTTCGCCCGGTCGGCGGCGGTGAGTTCCAGTGCCTGGACCTGGCCGGCCTCGACCATGGCCCGCATCTTGCCACCGCCGCGCTGGAGGAAGATGTCGGGCGCGGTGTCCGAGTTGAGGGCGGTCTGGAGCTTTCCGTCGAAGTCCTCGTTCTGGATCGCCTGGAGCTTGATCGTCACGTTCGGGTGCAGCGCGTGGTACTCCTTCACGGCGGCCTTGAAGTAGTCGTCGCCGGGTCCGGGCATGGCGTTCTCCCAGAAGGTCAGCGTGATCTTGTCTCCGGACGAAGCCCCGCCCTCGGCGTCGCCGCCGCCCGCGCAGCCGGTGGCGACGAGGGCGATGCCCAAGCCCACCGCGGCGGCCGTCTCCCAGCGTGTCTTCCTCGTCATCGTGGAACTCCCTGCTCTGTCGCCATGGAGACCACAAGCCGCAGTTTTTGCGCAAACTAATGGCCGTCCGTCAAGTAGCCGCAATGTCTACCGCGTTGAGCGCGGTGGGTACCACCCAAAGTTTGCGCAGAGTGCTGAATCGTTACTGGACCGGGTGGTGGCGGCGTCGAAGGCCTTGACACCTTTTTCGGCGGCTCCCTAGGGTGCGCAGGACCTCCCCCGCATCCCGCAGCAAAGGACCTCCTCCACCATGCGGATCGTCGTTCCCGGCCGCCCGACGGCGCGGCTCTCCGACGCCTGGCGTCAGTGCGTGGGGACGGGCCGGCTGGACCTCGCGCTGCGGCGTGACTACCAGGACTCACTCGACCTCGTGCAGCGGGAGATCGGGTTCCGGTTCATCCGGGGGCACGGGCTGCTCAGCGACGGGATGGGCGTCCACCGGCCTTACCGGCACGGCGGGGCGCGGCACGTCCGGCACGCCTTCACCTACCTCGACCAAGTGGTGGACGCCTACCTGGAGAAGGGCATCGCGCCCTTTCTCGAACTGGGCTTCATGCCGTCCGGGCTCGCCACCGGCGAGGACACCGTGTTCTGGTGGAAGGGGAACATCACTCCCCCTCGCGACGAGAAGGAGTGGGCGGACCTCGTCCGCGCCGTCCTCCAGCATCTCACCGACCGCTACGGCATGGACCAGGTGCGCCGCTGGCCCATCGAGGTGTGGAACGAGCCCAATCTGGCGCCGTTCTGGGCCGCCGACCAGGACGCGTACCACCGGCTGTACGAGGTGACCGCACTGGCCGTCAAGGACGTCGACGCCGAACTCCAGGTCGGCGGGCCTTCGTTGGCTCCCGGGTACCAGGACGAGTGGATCCTGCGCTTCGCCGACTTCGTCGAAGGGCGTGACCTGCCGATCGACTTCGTGAGCCGCCACGCCTATGCGTCCGGCCCCGAACAGCACGTGCCGTTCGGCACGCACCAGACCCTCATGCCGGCCTCGGCGCTGCTCGATCAGTTCGGCGCTCCCCGCAGGCAGTTGGCGGGCACCGGGCTCGGGGACCTGCCGGTGCACATCACCGAATTCAACTCCTCCTACCGGCCGGACAACCCGATCCACGACACCGCGTTCCACGCGGCCTACCTCGCCCCGGTGCTGGCCAACGGTGGCGACCACGCCGACTCCTTCTCCTACTGGACCTTCAGCGACGTCTTCGAGGAGACCGGCATCCCCACCGCTCCCTTCCACGGCGGCTTCGGACTGCTGACCCACCGCCAGATCAAGAAGCCCACCTACCACCTGTACGCGTTCATGGCCGAGATGGGCGCGCACGTCCTCGCCCGGGACGAGGACCACCTGGTGACACGGCACGACGACGGCCGGGTCACCGTGCTGGCCTGGGCGCCGGCCGACCCGGCCGGCGGTGAGCCCGTCGGCGGTCACACGGTCCGGCTGTCCCTGCCCGTCGGCGCGCCGGACGCACGCGGTTCCGCCTACGCGCGCCGCCTCTCCGTGAGCGAGGACGCCGGCAACGCCTGGGCGGCCTGGTGCGAGATGGGACGGCCCCTGGCGCCGGACCACCGCATGCTCGGCGCGCTCCGCGAGGCGGCCGAACCCGCCCGCTCGCACCGGGGCATCCCCGTCACCGGAGGGCGGGCGGACGTGGATCTGGTCCTGGGCCGCAACGAGGTGACGCTGCTCGAGCTCACCCCGGTCGTCGACGAGACGCCGCAGTGGTGGAGTGACGACCGCCTCTTCGGCGGCGGCGCCGAGGATTCCGAGGGCGCCGGAACGTGACACCCGCCCCCTCCCGAGGAGTCCGCCGCCACCCGGGAAAAACTCGGGGGAGCGGAGAGCCGCGCGCTGCTACGGTCGGGCCCCATGAGCTGGCTGCCCGAAGACTTCGTCCATCCCGTCCTGGTTCCGCTGCCGGACGGCGGTCATCACCTGCGGCCGATCCGGGAGACGGACACCGCGCTGGACTATCCGGCGGTGATGGGTTCGCGCGAGCGGCTGTGGAGCATCTACGGCCCGGCCTGGGGCTGGCCCGCCGCCACCATGACCTACGAGGCCGATCAGGCCGACCTGTTGCGGCACGAGAAGGAGATCGCCGCACACGAGTCCTTCAACTACGCGCTGTTCGACACCGCTGAGACGGCGCTGCTCGGCTGCGTCTACATCGACCCGCCGGAGAGGGTCGGCGCGGACGCCGAGATCTCCTGGTGGGTGGTGGACGAACTCGTGGGCAGCGAGCTGGAGCGGGATCTCGACGCACTGGTGCCGCGGTGGATCGCCGCCGAGTGGCCGCTCCGGCGGCCCCGCTTCGTCGGCCGCGAGATCTCCTGGCCGGACTGGCTCGCCCTTCCGGAGCACTCAGACACGTAAGGGATCGTTGCCGTCCGCCTCCGTCTTCGGATCCCTGACACGCGGTAGGGGGACGCCTCGTCAGGGACCCCCGGTCGACGGCAACCACTGGGACCGGCCACCGGGCGGCCGCCGGAGTTCCCGTAGCACCGCGACACGTCGGACGACGGCCGCACCTACGTCTGCGAGCTGTCCGACACCGTCGACCAGCCGCAGACGTTCACCTTCACCCTGCGCATCGTCGCGCGGGACGACCGCCCGGGCAGCGTGAGGATCCTCCGCCCCGAGGCCGCGTTGAAGGACCCCGTCGCCGGTGACGACAGTGCCCCCGTTCGCCTGACCGTCACCCACCCGGCCACGATCGACTCGGGCACGAGCCCGGAGGTGTGGGCCGCGGTGGCCGGCGGCAGCGCGGCACTCCTGGCGGCGGATCTGCTCCTCCGCCGCCGTCGACGCCGGACCGCGTGACGCGTCGTCCGTCGGGGGCCGCACCCGCACGCCGGCCGGCGGCGGGCCCCTTGGGCGGGCCGGCGCGCTGACGCGCTCCGTGTCTACGCCCCGCCGTCGACCGTCCAGGCGTGGCACAGCCACCACGCGGTGATGCCGCCGAAGGTGCTGTGGGGGTCGATGCCGGTCACCGTGGAGAAGCGCTGGACGCGGTTGCGCACGGTGTTCTCGTGCACGTACAGGGCGTGGGCGACGGACGCCGCGTCGCGGTCGGCCTCCAGCCACGCGCGCACGGTGCGGGCGACGGCTCCCGCGGCGGGGCCGAGCTGGGCGTGGGCGGCGCGGTGGTGCGCGGTGAGGGCGGCGGCGAGGTCGGTCCGGGACAGGAGCGCGACGGCCGGGGCGACGGCGCTGATGTGGACCGCCCCGGACAGGCCGGAGACCTCCGCGGCGGGGACGGTCGCCACCGCCAGCCGGTGCGCGAGGCCGAGCTCTTCGGCCACGACCGGGCCGGCGATGCCGACGACCTGCCCGGCCCCGCCGGAGCCGAACGCCGGACGGCCTGCCACGACGGCGACCAGGGGGTCGG
>NZ_JBRIOU010000002.1:985048-996148 GCF_053474865.1 Streptomyces sp. CO7 | reverse complement strand
CTCCCCCTTGCCCGGGCCCGCCGGTTGCTCGCCGCACTCGAGGAGGTCCGTCTTGTCGAACAGCCCGTGCCGGGCCGCTACACCGTGCACGACCTGCTGCGGGAGTACGCTGCCGAGCTCGCCGAGGAGGACACCGGCGCCGAGCGCCGTGACGCCACCACACGCGTCCTGGACCACTACATCTTCACCGGCAGCGCGGGCAACCGGCTGCTGAACCACGATCCGAATCCCGTTGCCCCCGGCCCTCTCAGCTCCGGCACCGTTCCCGAACAGCTCGAGGATGCCGAAAGGGTGACGCGCTGGTTCGTCTCCGAGCAGTCGGTGATGGCACGCCTGCTGCGGACCGCCGTCACCCAGCGCCTGGATCAGCACGTCATGGGCCTGGCCCGGGTGCTCAAGGAGTACCTGAACCGCCACGAACGTTGGCCCGAGGCCGTCAGGGTGCTCACCGCCGCTCTCGAGGCGGCGCGCCGTCAGTGCGATCGCCACGAACAGGGCCGCATTCTGCGTATGCTCGGCGTCCTCCACGGGCAGATGGGGCGCCAGGACGAGGCGCTGAGCCATCTGGACCGTGCCGCGACGTTCTTCGAGCCGGCCGACGACCCCGCAACCCTGGTCGAGCAGGTCCGCACCCAGTACACCGCGTCGTACGTGTTCCGTCTCTTCGACCGTCGGGAGGAAGGGCTGGCCCGGGCGAAACGGTCCTTGGAGCTGGCCCGGCTCACCGGAGACCCGTTGTGGATCTCCGACCCGCTGAACGCCGTGGCATCGCACTACGCGCTTCTGGGCCGACCCGAGCAGGCGATCGTCTACGGCGAGGAAGCCGTCACCGTGTTCCAAGGTCTGCACGCGCCGTGGCGGGAGGCGATGTGCTGGGACACTCTGGGCCGCGCCTACGACGCCGTCGGCCGGCAGGAGGAGGCGCTGGCCTGCCACCACCGGGCACTGACGGTGTTCGAGGAGGGCCACGACCGGAGACACGCGATCAGGTCGCTGACCTACATCGGCGACACCCATCTGTCGATGGGGAACAAGGACGCCGCCCGGGCGGCCTGGGCCCGCGCCCTGGAGGGCACCGGCGGATCGGACGAGGACGCGTTCGAGGGCCTGAAGGGCATAAGGGCCCGACTCGCCGCACTGGACGAGGAGGCGAGCGACGCGCCGCGGCTCGAGGCCGCTTCGGATCAACCGTAGGGCCGTCCGGGCAACTGGCCTGCTGCGGACCTGGGCCCCGGAGGGCGCAGTCGTCCCGCGCTTCGGCCTTTCGACCGGACGGGCGGCCTTTTCCCGTCCACCTGGTGAACCGCTCGCGCCCCGCCTCCGTTCTCCCGATGACAGAGTGCGGGCATCAGGCGTCCGGGACCACGGGCCTTCCTTCCTTGTACCGCACCGGCTCACACCACCGTCCGCGCACCGAAAGGCAGTCATCATGCCGTTCATCACTGTCGGCCAGGAGAATTCCGCTCCGATCGACGTCTACTACGAGGACCACGGTTCCGGTCAGCCGGTCGTGCTGATCCACGGCTACCCGCTCGACGGCCACTCCTGGGAGAAGCAGTCCGCCGCCCTGCTGGAGGCCGGCTACCGCGTCATCACCTACGACCGTCGCGGTTTCGGGCGCTCCAGCCAGCCCACCACCGGCTACGACTACGACACCTTCGCCGCCGACCTGAACACCGTCCTGGAGACCCTCGACCTCGACGACGCGGTCCTCGTCGGCTTCTCCATGGGCACCGGCGAGGTCGGCCGCTACCTGGGCGCCTACGGCTCCGCCCGCATCGCCAAGGCCGCGTTCCTGGCCTCCCTGGAGCCCTTCCTGCTCAAGACCGACGACAACCCCGGCGGCGTCGACGGAGGCGTCTTCGAAGGCATCAAGGAGGCCGTCACCGCCGACCGCTACGCCTACTTCAGCGCCTTCTACCAGGACTTCTACAACCTCGACGAGAACCTCGGCACCCGTATCAGTGAGGAAGCCGTCCGCAACAGCTGGAACGTCGCCGCCGGCTCCTCCTGGTACGCCTCGCTGGCCTGCGTGGCGACCTGGACCACCGACTTCCGTGCCGACATCGACAAGGTCGACGTCCCGGCACTGATCCTGCACGGCACCGCGGACCGCATCCTGCCCATCGAGGCCACCGGGGAGCCCTTCCACAAGGCGCTCCCCGACGCCGACTACGTCGTCATCGACGGCGCCCCCCACGGCCTGCTGTGGACCCACGCCCAGGAAGTCACCGACGCCCTTCTCGCCTTCCTCGCCAAGTAGGTCGGCTCCACGCCGCTGCCGGACGGTCCACCGCGCTCCGTCCGGCAGCGGGGCGCCCACGCGGCGTCGACACGCCCCCGGGGCTCCCGCGGTGGGTGCGGTGTCGGACCGGTTGCCGCACCCCACCGCTGTCGGACCCTCTCGCCGGCCCTCGGGGGACGGTGGGCCGGCCGCGCCTACGGCTCGATGATGTGCCGGAGATAAGCCTGTGGCTCGGCAAGATAACGGCGCCAGTGGTCCACGAGTGCGAGCTCCCGCCAGGCGACTCTTCGCGTGCCGTGCTCGCCGACCTCGAGGATGTCCGCGCCTGGCAGGGCGGTCAGCAAGGGGGAGTGCGTGGCACAGATGACTTGACCGCCCGCCTTGGCCAAGCGGTCGATGTGCCCGATCAGTTCGAGGCAGGACGAGAAGGACAGTGCTGCCTCCGGCTCGTCGAGAATGTAGAGGCCGACGTGAAGGAACTTTCCGCGGAACGCCTCGAGAAAGCCTTCACCATGGCTCACCGAGTCAGGCGAGAAGCCTTCCCTGTCCAGTGCGTCCAGCGCTGTCTCGGCCCGCAGGAAGAATCCCTTGCGGGCCGACCAACTGGTGATCATCTTGCGTCCGCGTCCCGTGGCCGCTTCGAACCTCATCCGCTCGCCGAGCACCGACCGGCCGCGTGGGGAGGAGTAGCGCCAGTCGTGGGAGCCACCGTAGGAGTCCAGGCCGAAACCCTCTGCCAGCGCCTCGACCAGGGTCGACTTCCCCGACCCGTTCTCACCGACCAGAAAAGTCACCGGTGCCGTGAAGCGCATCCCTTCGTCGAGCAACTGGCGGACGCAAGGGACCGACCACGGCCAGGTGTCCTCGTCGTACGAGGAGAGGTGAGCATACGCGCGTTCGACGATCACTCGACCAGTGTCCCCCACCTCGGCAAGGGCCCACCGCCGCCTCCCGGGCCCGGCGGGCAGTCGGTCCATCGAACTGCGCGCGGCCCCGTCAGCGGAGAGATCGGTCCGCCGGGCGGACGGGTGGTGCACCATGCCCCAGGTATCCGCCGGTCGGACAGGACATCCCGCCCCGCGCGGCACGAGCACCGGGACCCGGCTCCGCGCACACCACCGGACGCGGCGCGGCCACCGCCCGGTGAACCACCATGCGGTGTTGCTCGTAGTGAGCCGTGACCCCCTGTGGCACAGAAGCCCTTGCTGGGCGCCAACCCTGCCGGCTGCCGTTGGGGGCGCCGGCAGGGCGGCAGGGCCGCCGAGTTCCGCGGAGGTCACCGCCGACCGATCCGGCCAGGCAACGCTGCCGGTGCGGCTCTCAGGGCCACCACCCGTTTACCGAAAGTTGTTCATGATGCGTATCACCCAGTTGACCCGGCCCACCCGACTGCTCGCCCTGCTCGGTGTCGGGGCGGTGGGCCTGTCCATGACGGGCCTGACCCTGCCCGCCGAGGCGAGTATGGCGCCACGTGACCGGGAGCGGCCGACGATCGTGCTGGAGCACGGGGCGTTCGCCGACGCCTCCAGCTGGGACGCGGTGGTGCGGCGTCTGCAGCGTGAGGGATATCCGGTGGTGGCCGCGGCCAACCCGCTGCGCGGCCCGGCGAGCGACGCCGCCTATCTCCGCAGCGTGGTCGAGCACGTCGACGGCCCCGTGGTGCTGGTCGGCCACTCCTACGGCGGCACCGTGATCAGCCAGGCCGCGGTCGGCCTGGAGCACAAGGTCAAGGCCCTGGTCTACATCGCCGCGTTCCTGCCCGACGCCGGTGAGAGCTCGCTGGGGCTGACCGACAAGTTCCCGGGCAGCACCCTGGGCAACGTGATCGACCCGGTGAACTACACCCTGCCCGACGGCACCTCGGGCGCCGACGTCTACATCGAGCATGACGAGTTCCGCCAGCAGTTCGCCGCGGACGTTCCCGCGGACCAGGCTCGGCTGATGGCCGCCGAGCAGCGCCCGATCGCCGCTGCCGCACTTGAGGAGAAGTCCACCGGGGCCGCCTGGAAGACCATTCCCTCATGGTCACTGGTCACCACCGAGGACCTGAACATCCCTGTGGCCGCCCAGCGCTTCATGTCCGCCCGCGCCAACGCCCGTACCACCGAGGTCGACGCCTCGCACGCGGTGACCGTCTCCCGTCCCGGTGCCGTGACCCGCATCGTCGAACAGGCCGCCGACACCGTCCGCTGAGCAGACCTGCCTTCCATGGAAGTGCGAGGGCTGCCCGGCCCCACCGGGCGGCCCTCGCGCTTCTCGGCGCGGTCACGTCATCGTCACGCCGGCCCGTCAACGTGACGCCTGACCCCGCATCAGCGCTCGTGAGCGCCCTGGAAGCCCCGGGCCTCCCGGGCCGGCCTCCGGAGCGGCCCGTGGCACTCGGGGTGGGGAGCCCCGCCAAGACGGGGGCGACCACCCGAAAACCTGCCAAATCAGCGCGACGAGGGGGGACACTGGACCCTCCGACGTCGCGCAGCAGGGGAGACGCATCAGTGGAATCCGCACGGAGTACGGGCGGTCCGGACAGGGGCGAGGACCGCGGCGGGCGGCATGCGGTCGTGGTGGGCGGGAGTCTCGCGGGACTGCTGGCCGCTCACGTCCTCGCCGAGTACGCCGACCGGGTGACCGTCGTCGAACGCGACCGGCTCCCGGCCGGTACCGGGCCGCGGCCCGGGGTGCCCCAGGCCCGGCATCCGCACGTCCTGCTGGAGGGCGGGCAGGTGGCCCTGGAGTCGCTGCTTCCCGGTGTCGTCGCGGAACTGCGGGCGGCGGGGGCGCCACGTGTGGGCATGCCGTCGGACCTGGTGCAGCAGCAGGACGGGCGCTGGTTCAGGAGGCTTGCCGCGACGACGCACATCTACACCGGCTCGCGGGCGCAGCTGGAGGAGCTGGTGCGACAGCGCGTCCTCGCGAACCCCATGATCAGCGTGGCGGAGAAGACCGAGGTCCTCGGCCTTCACGGTGACGCCCGGCGGGTTCGGGGCGTCCTGGTCCGGGAGCGCTCCGGTGACGCCCGGAAAACGCAACAGGTCCTCGAGGCCGACCTGGTCGTCGACGCCTCGGGAGCGGGGACGAAGGCTCCGCAGTGGCTGACGGCCATCGGCGCCGAGGCCGCGCGCGAGGAGACCATCGAGACGGGTCTGGCGTACTCCTCCCGCGTGTACCGAGGCCGGAAGGGCGTCCTGGACGGCGACACCCGCGGTTACTACGTCTACCCGAGCCCCGCCCAGGTCTACGCCGGTGGTGCGCTGCCCCTGGAGGACGGCACCCACCTGGTCGTCGTCTCGGGGCTCCGAGGCGACGAACCGCCCACGGACGGCGACGAGTTCGTGACCTACGTCAGGAAGAGGCTGCCGCATCCGCTCCTGCACCGGTGGCTGGACGAGGCCGCACCGCTGACTCCCCCGTTCGCGTTCCGGCGGACCGCGAACGTCCGCCGCCGCTACGACCTTCCCGGCCGCCGTCCGGCCGGTTTCGTCGCCGTCGGCGACGCCCTGTGCACGTTCAACCCGATCTACGGCCAGGGCATGACCGTGGCCGCGATGAGCGCGGTCGTCCTGCGCGACGTCCTGTCCGATCCGCGGCGGCCCTCCACGACGCGGCGCGTGCAGAAGGCGCTCCTCACGGCGTCCAGGCAGGCATGGGACATCTCGGCCGGGTCCGACCGGTCGATGCCGGGCGCGGTGGGCAACGCGCTGGCGACCGGGCCGGGGGACCGCGTCGCCAACTGGTACCTGCGGCGCGTCCTGGAGCGCTATCCCGGTGACCCCGTGGTGGGGCGCGCCTTCCGCTCCGTGCTGGGCCTGTGCGCACCGGTCACCAGCCTGTTCGCCCCGCCCGTGGCCCGAGCCGTCCTCTTCGGGCCGCCCCCGCCGACGCCCGCCGAGCCGCCGACGGCGCCGGAGGCCCCCGGGCGGTGACGGGGCCCCTCGGCCGAGGCCCCAGGAGGGCTGGGCCTCGGCCGCATCACGGTCCGCCGTGCCGTGCGTGCCGTGCGTGCCGGACTCGGCCCGGCCGATACTTTCGCTCGACTTATTGACCGCCCCATGTGCGTGACTTACCGTCACACTGGTTCGCATACATGAACACGGTTCACGTTGCCGAATGACGTTCGGCGCTCGGGAACCGGCCTTCACCACCGCACCAACCCCCACAGGTGCCTGCGGAGGACGCCGCAGGCGGTGAAAGGAACAGCCAGTGCGCACTGAGATCATGCACGTCAGAAGGCGTGGCGGCCGTGCAGCCGCCGTCTTGGCCGCCGTGGTGTCACTCCTCGGCGCGGGCCTGGTCGCCCTCTTCGCGACCGGCTCGGCCTCGGCGGCACCCGCCGCGGGCTCGTACACCCTGAAGAACTTAGCGAGCGGTCTGTGTCTGGGGGTGCCGGGCGCCTCCACGGCCGCGGGCACCCAGCTCGCCCAGAGCTCCTGCACCGGAGCCGCGAGCCAGACGTGGAAGCTCACCGCCTCCGGCAGCGGCTACACGCTGTCCGCCGCTCACAGCGCCAAGTGCGCCGGCGTGCGGGACGCCTCCACCAGCGCGGGCAAGGCCGTGGAGCAGCAGAACTGCGCCGGGACCGCCACCCAGGTGTGGACCCTGACGTCGGTCAGCGGCAACACCTACCGGGTCGTCAACAGCAACGGCGGCAAGTGCCTGAACGTCAAGGACAGTTCGACCGCCTCCGGTGCTCCGGTGCAGCAGAACTCCTGCGATTCCGTGACGAGCAAGAGCTGGACCTTCACGGCGTCCGGGACCGTCCCCACCGACCCGCCGACCACTCCGACGGACCCGCCCACCAACCCGACCGACCCGCCCACCAACCCGACCGACCCGCCCACGAACCGGCCGTCATGGCCGACCGCGAACGGCAGCCAGGCGGTCTCGTCGACCATCGAGGTCTCGGGCACGTACGACGGTGGCATGAAGCGTCTGTACGGCAGCGGTGACCTGGGCAGCGGCGGCCAGGACGAGGACCAGCCCTCGATCATCAAGCTGGCGGACGGCGCCACCCTGCAGAACGTCATCCTCGGCGCTCCGGCCGCCGACGGTGTGCACTGCGCGGGCACCTGCACCATCAAGAACGTCTGGTGGGAGGACGTGGGCGAGGACGCCGCCACCTTCCGCGGCGGCTCCTCCTCGACGGTCCGCACGATCGACGGCGGAGGCGCGAGGCTGGCCGAGGACAAGGTGTTCCAGCACAACGGCGTCGGCACCCTGGTCGTGAAGAACTTCCAGGTCGACGACTTCGGCAAGCTGGTCCGTTCCTGCGGCAACTGCTCCACGCAGAACGCCCGCCACATCCAGTTGCAGAACATCTGGGCGACCGCCCCGGGCACCAGCCTGGTCGGCATCAACACCAACTACGGTGACACGGCCCGGATCTCGGACGTCACGATCTACGAGGACGAGGACCGTGACATGAAGATCTGCACCAAGTACAGGGGCACGACGAGCGGGGAGCCGAGCGAGATCGGCTCGGGTGCGGACGGCACCCACTGCATCTACTCCGCGTCGGAGATCAGTTACGTCGACTGAGGGGCGGTGCGTTCGTCAGGGCCCGTCCCTCCCCGCCGGGAGGGGCGGGCCCTGCCCGTTCGTGCATTCCGGTTCGGGCCCTGCGCGTTCGGGCCCCGGGGTGGGGTCCGTGTTCAGCCGGCCTCGGTGACCTGGCCCTCGGTGACCTCGACCCGGCGCGTGGTGCGCACCGCCTCCAGCATCCGCCGGTCGTGGGTCACCAGGAGCAGCGTCCCCGTGTAGGCCTCCAGCGCCGACTCCAGCTGCTCGATGGCCGGCAGGTCGAGGTGGTTGGTCGGCTCGTCCAGGACCAGCAGATTGACCCCCTTGCCCTGGAGCAGGGCGAGACCCGCGCGGGTGCGCTCGCCGGGCGAGAGCGTGGTCGCGGGCCTCAGCACGTGCGCGGCGCGCAGGCCGAACTTGGCGAGGAGGGTGCGCACGTCGGCGGGCTCGGTCTCGGGGACGGCGGCGCAGAAGGCGTCCAGCAGGGTCTCCGTGCCGTGGAAGAGCTTGCGTGCCTGGTCCACCTCGCCGACCACCACGCCCGATCCGAGCGAGGCATGGCCGGAGTCCAGCGGCAGCCTGCCGAGCAGGGCGGCGAGCAGCGTGGACTTGCCCGCACCGTTGGCGCCGGTGATGGCGACCCGGTCGGCCCAGTCGATCTGCAGGGTGGCCGGCCCGAACGTGAAGTCACCCCGGGCGACGACGGCGTCGCGAAGGGTGGCCACCACGGAGCCGGAGCGCGGCGCGGAGGCGATCTCCATCCGCAGCTCCCACTCCTTGCGGGGCTCCTCGACGACGTCGAGACGCTCGATCATCCGCTGGGTCTGCTTGGCCTTGGCCGCCTGCTTCTCGCTGGCCTCGCTGCGGAACTTGCGGCCGATCTTGTCGTTGTCGGTGGCCTTGCGCCGGGCGTTCTTGACGCCCTTGTCCATCCATCCCCGCTGCATCTGGGCACGGCCTTCGAGCGCGGAGCGCTTGTCGGCGTACTCCTCGTACTCCTCGCGTGCGTGCGAGCGGGCGCGTTCGCGTTCCTCCAGGTAGGAGGCGTACCCACCGCCGTAGAGGTTGATCTGCTGCTGGGCGAGATCCAGCTCCAGGACCTTGGTGACCGTACGCATCAGGAACTCGCGGTCGTGGCTGACCACCACGACGCCGGCCCGCAGCCCGGAGACGAAGCGCTCCAGGCGTTCCAGACCGTCGAGGTCGAGGTCGTTGGTGGGCTCGTCGAGGAGGAAGACGTCGTAGCGCGAGAGGAGCAGCGAGGCCAGTCCCGCGCGTGCTGCCTGTCCGCCGGAGAGGGCGGTCATCGGAAGGTCGAGGCCGACGGTCAGGCCGAGGTCGGCCGCGACCTCCTCGGCCCTGTCGTCCAGATCGGCTCCGCCGAGCGCGAGCCACCGCTCCAGGGTCTCCGCGTAGGCGTCGTCGGCGCCGGGCGTTCCGTCCACCAGCGCCTGGGTCGCGGCGTCCATCGCGGCCTGGGCGTCGGCGACCCCCGTGCGGCGGGCGAGGAAGCCCCGCACGGACTCCCCCGGGCGGCGCTCGGGTTCCTGTGGGAGGTGGCCGACGGTGGCGGTGGGCGGGGAGAGCCGGAGCTCGCCGTCCTCGGGCCGGTCGAGCCCGGCGAGCAGGCGCAGCAGCGAGGACTTACCGGCGCCGTTGGCTCCCACGAGACCGATCACGTCCCCGGGCGCGACGACGAGGTCGAGTCCGGTGAAGAGGGTGCGGTCACCGTGTCCGGCGGCGAGTTCCTTGGCGACGAGGGTGGCAGTCATCAGGGGGCCGATCCTAACGAACGCGAGCCAGGCCCTCGGCCGCGCCTCCAGCACCGCGCATGCCGTGCGGCGGGTGTCGGCGAGCACCCGGATCCCCCGCCGCCGAACCCTGACGCAGAGCATTGCTCCCGCAACTCAGCGCAACAACGAAGCCGCCCGCGTGTGAGGGCAGGCATGGGGCGCGCGTCACGTACGAACGGCGTTAGTGGGTTCAAGCCGACCACACATCGCGCTGAACTGCACCGATGACGCCTTTGCGGCGAATCGGAAGACCGCTCTACGACCCGACGTCGTAGACCACACCTTTGCTTTGCGATTTCACCGTCGCTAAGAATTGCACTCGTCGCTCAGCAAGCCGCGTCTTCCGACCGCGGCACCCCGTGCCAATGAGGGCACCCCCTGGTCCGCAGCGAGCGGACACCGACCGAGGAGCGACTCCCGCGAAGCCACTCCCCCGCCACGTCGAAGAGGTGCCCCATGCGTAACTTCACCTTCACCGCCCCCACCACGGCCATGATCCGGAAGACCGCCGTCGTCGGCGGTTTCGCCGCGCTCGCCGCGTCCACCACCTTCGGCCTGGCCGCGACCGCGGACCAGCAGCCGGCCCAGGCCGCCGCCAAGCCCGTGTCCGCCTCCACCGCCACCGCCCTGTCCGCGGCCACGGACAAGGCCGTCGGCGAGCGCACCGCCGACACGGTGAGCCGCTCCGCGGACCGGGTCGAGGTCCGGACGGTGGCGTACAAGGTTCCCGCGAAGGCCGAGAAGGCTGAGAAGGCTGAGAAGGCCGCGAAGAAGGTCTACCCGAACAACCTCGACGGGTGGATCCGCGAGTCGCTCGACATCATGCACGAGAAGGGCATCCCGGGCACCTACCACGGGCTGCACAAGAACATCATCCGTGAGTCGTCCGGCAACCCGAAGGCCATCAACGACTGGGACATCAACGCCATCAACGGCATCCCGTCCAAGGGTCTGCTCCAGGTGATCCCGCCGACCTTCGAGGCCTACCACGTCGAGGGCACCCCCCACGACATCTGGAACCCGGTCTCCAACATCACCGCCGCCGCCAACTACGCGGCCGACAAGTACGGCTCGATCGACAACGTCAACAGCGCGTACTGAGCGGACGAGCGACACCGCGCCTCCGACGAAGAGGCACCACGCGAAACCGAAGGGCGGCGCCCCCACCAGGGGCGCCGCCCTTCGGCGTGCCAGGCCCGCCCCCGGCGCGGTCGGTCGGCCGGTGCCGGTGGGTTCCTCGGTCACTCCTCCACGACGTCGAAGCGCAGGCCCGAGGACGCTCCCCCGCGGCCGGGACGGGTGCGGCGGGCGGTCCACAGGACGCCGCGGCCGTCGGAGCCGCGGGCGTACTGGTGGGCCCGGGTCACGGTGAGGCCCTCCCTGGGCACCTCCTCGGCGAACAACTCGTAGGCGCCGGGGAGTTCGGGGCCGAGCAGGCGGCCGAGGGGCAGCGCCCCGTCGAGGTGGGACAGGCGCAGGCGGTAGGAGCCGGGGCGCGGTTCGACGGGGACCAGGGGCAGCCAGTTGGCCGGGACCTCGGTGCGCAGC
>NZ_JBRIOU010000002.1:978801-984948 GCF_053474865.1 Streptomyces sp. CO7 | reverse complement strand
TCACTCCGCCGGTCGTCGGACCGGGGCACGTGACGTCGTCGGAGGCTCACGGGGAGCCGGGGCCGGCCGGCAGGACGGTTCGAGGGGGAACCGGGCCGAAGGACCCGGGCCGACGGCAGGACCGGTCAGCGGCCGCGAGGGCGCCGTGGCGGCGCGCCGTGGGCGGCTCGGGAAGGACCGGGACCGGTCAGCGGCCGAGGACCGCCGAGGGTCTGGAGGGCTCCGCGCCGGGCGCGGTGCGCCGGGCGCGGGCGTCGCCGCGCACGCCGGCGAACTCCTGAATGTACAGGCGCAGTTGTTGCAGGTGGGGAGCGCGCAGGACACCGAAGTGGTCGGTGTCCAGGGAGCGGACGGAGAGGTCCTCGAGATGCGGCGACCAGCGCGCGGCCTGCTGGGGGTCGTCGCTGCCGGTGCAGGTGACCAGCAGGGTGCGGCCGGGGTGGCGCCCCTGCGCCCGGTAGCGGGTGCGGGCGGCGAGGTGGGCGTCGACGGTGCGCTCCGTGCGGAGGAGGGCGTCCGCGTCCATGTGGGTCGCGGCCTCGCCCAGTACGTGGCGGCGCACGGTGTCGTAGACCTCGGCGCCCTCGCCGACCGGTGCCGGACTGCTGTCGACGAGCACCAGGTCGGGTGTGTGCCCGCCGGTGAGCCGTCGCGCCGTCTCGAAGGCGAGCAGTCCGCCGAGGGACCAGCCGACGAACAGGTCGGGCGGGGCGGGAAGGGCGTTCACCGCCTCGGCGTAGCGGTCAGCCATGTCCGGTATGCGGGTGTCGGGCTCCTCGCCGTCCTCCAGGCCGCGTGCCCGGATCCCGTGGACGGGTCCGTGGCGGGACAGGTGGGCGACGAGCCCCAGGTAGGGAAGGAGTCCTCCCCCCAGGGGGTGGAAGACGACGGTGCGCAGGGTGCCGGCCCGCCGGCCGAGGGGTAACAGCAGCGGGGTGGTCGACGCGGCCGTCGCCCCGGACTTCACGCTGTGGCTCACAGGTTTCCTCTGGCTCGATCTCGTGGACGGGACCGGTCGGTCCCGAACCGATGGCGCGTGGAGCACGGAAACGCCGGGGGATTTCCGGGG
Source organism: Streptomyces sp. CO7 (assembly GCF_053474865.1). Taxonomy (NCBI): domain Bacteria; kingdom Bacillati; phylum Actinomycetota; class Actinomycetes; order Kitasatosporales; family Streptomycetaceae; genus Streptomyces; species Streptomyces sp. CO7. The sequence goes on along the minus strand of NZ_JBRIOU010000002.1, from coordinate 983,879 downwards.
CGGTCTGTCGCACGCCGCCCGCCGGTTTCTCCCGGGCTTTCGCCCCCCCGGTTCACCACCGCACCGTGAATCACACATCACCCAGGGTTAAGTGTGACCTACATCTCTTTTGTCGACGGTGTGTGAGTGCGCGATTCTCCAGCGTGTTCGCGCATCGGCCCACGTCACACGCGGGGTCCGCGCCCGGCGCGCCCGCTCGGCAGCCGACGGGCCGTCACGGGGCCCGCGTCGGGTGGACATGAATCCCGCACAGCGGGAACACCTGACATGTCCTGCCGCCATCCCGCATCCGTTCCGGATCGAACTCCCGCCGCCGCGCGGCGAGGAAGGGCCGCAATGTCTCACCTCCTCTTCGTGGAGACCACAGGGCTGGGTGTCCAGGCACTCGCCCACGCGAAGCGAAGCGGTCACACCGTGACCTACCTGCACTGCCCCCTCTACGACTTCACCGCCACCCCGGCCCAGCGCCGGGAGGCCGTGCAACTGGCCGACCACGCCGCCTCGTTCGCCGATCCCCTGGACGGCGACGCGGTGTACGGGGCGCTGCGCGCCTCCGGCGCCGACCCCGGGAGCGTCGACGCGGTGCTCTCCACGCTGAGCTACGGGGCGCAGGCGGCCGCCGACCTCGCCGCCCGCATCGGTGCGCGCGGCACCTCGCCGACCGGCACCCTCGCGGCCCGCGACAAGGGCGAGTGCCGCCGCCTGCTGCGCGAGCACGGGGTGCCGAGCGTCGGCTTCCGCGTCGTCACCGGCGCCGCCGAGGCGCTGGAGGCCGCCGAGGCGATCGGCTATCCGGTGATCGTGAAGCCGGTCCTCGGCATCGGCAAAGCGGTGACCTCCATCGCCCACGACGCCTCGGCCGTGCGCGCCCACTTCGCCGCCGCGACGCCGGCCCGCGACGAGCTCACCGAGGGCATGGCGCGGCAGCTCGACGAGCGGTACCTGGTGGAGGAACTGGTGCCGGGTGACCTGTACTCCGTGGAGGTCGCCGCCTCCGGAGGCCGGCTGGTCCCCCTGGTGTGCGCCAGCCGCAAGGTCAGCCGGGAGAACCCGGTGCTGGAGCTGGGGTGCACCGTTCCGTCCGGGCTGCCGGCGGCCGACGAGGACGCCCTCGGCCGCTACGCCGTCACGGTGTGCCGGGTCCTCGGGCTGGACCTCGGCATCTTCCACGTGGAGGTGATGCACACCCCCGACGGCTTCCGGCTCATCGAGGTCAACCCGCGTCTGACGGGCGGCTCCCTGCCGGACACCATCAGCAGCGTCGCCGGGGTGGACGTCTTCGCCCTGCTGGTCGACCTGTTCCTCGGCGCGCCCCTGCCGGACGGCCCGCTGCCGCTGGCGGGCTCGGCCTCGCACTCGTTCCTCGCCGCACCGCGCACGAGCACCCTGCCGGCCGGCCTCCCGGACGACTGGTTCGACCCCTTCCTCGCCCGGCTCCACTCCGGCTACGCGCGGGTGGGAGCCGGTGACGTGGTGCCGCCCATGCGCACCAACTTCGACTCCTTCGGCATGGTGCGGGCCCTCGCGCCCACACCTGCCGAGGCCGAGGCGGCCTGCGCGGCGGTCACGTCGGGCATCGAAGGGGTCCTCGGGTTCCCGCTGCTGGCCGAGCGGACCCGGACTCCTGCACCGGCCCCTGCACCGGCCGCCGCCCCCGCACCCGCACCTGCCGCGGCCCCGGCCGCGTGAGGCGCGACGACGGTCGGCGGACCACCGCGGGAGCCGGCAGCGACAGCCCGTCCGCACACCGCGGCCGGACCTCCGGAGACGGAGACGACATGCCCGACCGCCCGCGCCCCGAGGACGGCGAGGGGACGCCCGGCGCCGTGCGGGCGTCCGGCCCGGACACCACGCCGAAGGGACCGGAGCGGGACGCCCGGGAGGCGCCACCGCCGCGGCGGGGTCTCTCGCTCGCCGTGTACCTCACCGCGGCGACCCTCGTGCGCTCGGCAAGCGGTGGGGCCCCCGTCGCGCTCGTGGCGCTGGCGCTGGCGTCGCCCGGCCACGGCGGGGCCGCACTGGGCGGCGTCCTCGCGGCCCTGCTCACGCTGCCCAACATCGCCGGACCGTGGATGGCGCGGTGGCTGGAGGAGGCCCGCGATCCGAGGATGCGGCTGGCGACGGCGTTCGCCGTCTTCGGACTGATGCTCGCCGGAACCGGACTCACCCTGGGCCGCGTGTCCGTCCTCCTGGTGGGACTGCTCGTCGTGGTCGGCGGTCTGTGCGATCCGCTGATGACAGGGGGTCTCAGCAGCCGGCTGGCGCTGATCGTCGGGGAGGACACCCGCGCTCAACGCAGGGCCGAGGGGTGGGACTCGGCGACCTACGGGACCAGCAACATCATCGGCCCGGCCGCGGTCGCCGCGATCACCGCCTTGTCCGGGGCCCTGACCGCGGTCGTCGTGCTGGGCGCGGCCGGGGTGGTGGCCGGCCTGCTGATGCTCGCGCTGCCGAAGGAGCACGGGTCGGCCGCCGAGAGGCAGCGGTCGATGCCCGTGCGGGAGACCCTGCGCGTGATCGTCCGGCGGGGCCCGCTGCGCCGCGTCATGATCGCCACGATGATCACGTCGGTCAGCACCGGCGGCGTGATGGTGATCGCGGTGGTCCTGGGCCGCGATCTGCAGGGGTCGGCGGGGGCGGGCGCCGCCCTCGGCGCCGCCTACGGGGTCGGCAACCTCTGCGGGGCCCTGCTGACCGGCGTGTTCCCGCTCACCGGGGAACCGGAGCGCTGGGTGCTGCGGCTGATCGCCGCGAACGCCGTGGCGATCGGCCTCTGCGCGCTGGCGCCCGGCTACGGACTCGCCCTGGCGGCCTTCGCTCTGGCGGGAGCGACGAGCGCCGTCCTGTTCACCGCCACCCTGGCCGTGCGGTCGGTGCACTCCCCGCCCAACGCCCGTGCCCAGGTCTTCGTGACCATGGCCGGGCTGAAGATGGCCGCGGGCTCGGCCGGCACCGCGTTGGCGGGCACCCTGGTCGGCTTCGGCCCGCGCCTCGCCCTGTGCCTCAACGCGGTCGTGGTCGCCTCGGCCGTCACCATCGCCCTGACGGACCTGCGCCTGAGCCGCCGCCGGAGCCCGGTAGCCGACGATTCCGCGGGCACCTCACGGTCGGCGGCGTGAGGCGGGGAGCGGGAAGGGCCACGGGCGGCTCGCGGCGGCTGTCGAGGCACCGGCCGCGATCCGCCCGGTCCGGCCCGCGGAGCCGCCGTCCGTCAGCCTCGGCGTGCCTCGGTGTCGCCGTTCACGGTGCGCAGGGTCAGCCGGTGCCGGTGGTCCGCGGAGCCCGGCGCCGGGGCGGGGACGTCCACGGTCGTCCGCCCGTTGACGGTGCTCGCGTCGGTCTCGTAGGGCGGCCCGTCGGCCGGGAGGGTCACGCGCACGGAGCCGTTGCGGGTCACGCCGTCGAGCATGCGCGGCGAGGTCGCGCACAGCAGGTCGACGTCGCCGTTGACCGTCTCGGCGCTCACGTCGCGGGCGGCGAGGCCGTCGGCGCGGACGGAGCCGTTGCGGGTCACCAGATGTCGGCGGGCGCCCTTGCCGCCCGAGTCGTGCACGGTGACGTCGCCGTTGACGGTGCTCAGGACGAGCGCGCCGCGCACCCCGTCGACCTCGACGTCGGCGTTGCGGGCCCGCACTGTGAGCGTGACACCGGCGGGCACGCGGACGAGCGGCATGCCTCCGCAGTTGTCCTTCGTCCGCTCGTCACCGTGGTCGCAGAGCAGGTCGAGCACCGGGGTGGCCGCGTCCGCGTCCCAGCGGGCGGGGGTGGCCCCGTCGACCGTCACCCTTTCGTCGTCCGTCCCGACGATCCGCACACCGCCCTCGGTGGTGACGAGGAGACGGCTGCCGTCCGCCAGAGAGGCCCTCTCGAACAGGTCACCTCGTGCGCTCCCGGCGGCCCTCGGCCACGGCGCGTCACCGCCGTCGCGCCCACACGCCGTCAGGGTCAGGAGCACGAGCAACGTGCATCCTGCACCGGCCGCTCGGCGGCCGTGGCGGAGACCCGGCCCCCGGCGGGAGCCGCACGGTGTGCTCGGCGGTGGCGTCATGGGGCGCGTATGCCCTCGACGGACGAGCAGCACACCCTCTGCTCACCCTCCGGCACCGGTATCGCGCCCCGGGCCGGCACGCCGCGCCGCGATCCGTTCGGTGGTGCCGGTGTGAAGGGTGTGACGCGTGGGCAAGGTTCGCGCGACACGCGGACTACGGACGGGACCGCGGGTCCGTGTCGGCGGAGAGAGAGTGGCATGAGGTACTTCCGGCTGCTGGTGGCGGGCAACGCGATATCCGCCTACGGCAGTTACCTGAACATGGTGGCGCTCAACGTGTTCGTCTACGACGTGACGCGCAGCGCCTTGGCGGCCGGGTTGTTCATGGCGGTCCGGCTGGTCTGCGGGGTCGCCTCCGGGTTCCTGAGCGGCCGCCTGGTGTCGTCGTTCGACCGGAAGCGGCTCATGGTCGGCGCCGACCTCTGCCAGGGCGCCGCCGTGGTGGTGCTGCTGCTGGCTCCGGACGACGCCCGGGTCGCCCTGCTGTACGGCCTCGCCGTGGTCACCGGCTGCTGTTCGACCCTGTCCCAGGTCGCACTGCGCAGCAGCGTGCCGGAGATCGTCGGTGCCGAGCACCGCACCCGGGCCAACGGGCTCCTGGTCACCGGCCGTTCGCTCGCCATGATCGCCGGCTTCGCGTCGGCCGGTGTGGTGGTCGCCGAGTTCGGCTACACCCTGGCGTTCGCCCTGGACGCCCTGTCGTTCGCGGTCTCCGCCACCGTCCTGCTCCTGCTTCCGATCCGCACCAGGGCGGTCGCCTCCGGCCCGGTGGGCGAAAAGGCCCCGGACGGCCAGGACATGGCCGCGGACGGCGCGGAACCGGCCGGCGGGCGGGCACGGCTGCTGGTGGCGACGGTCGGCCCGGTGCTCCTGGCGATGATCGCCGTGCGGGCGGTGGACGGGCTCGGCTCCTCCTCGCACAACGTCGCGCTGCCGGTGTACTCGAGCATGCTGGACCCGGCGCACCCTGCCACCTTCGTCAGTCAGTTCTGGGCGACGTGGGCGATCGGCAACATCGTCGTCCAGCAGG
>NZ_JBRIOU010000002.1:974627-978701 GCF_053474865.1 Streptomyces sp. CO7 | reverse complement strand
CGCTTCCGACACCCCTCCACGTCCCCACCGCCAACGCCGCGGCAGCGCCCCTGACCGGTGACCTCCTCGCCGCGTCGGCGGCACGGCCGGCTCGGCCGACTCCGTCACGCACCGCGAAGCGGATGCCGACGGGGAGGGCTACGCGACGTTCGGGGCGCACGTCGCCTGCCGGACCGACCTCGGTGACCACCCCTTGACCGTTCAGCACAGCAACTCCCGGCTCGTCATCGTCGACAGCCCAGCGAAAGGCCCGTCCATGAAGCGAACGCTCACGTTGATCACCGCGCTGGCCGTCACCGCGCTGTCTCCGACAACGGCTCACGCTGCGGTCAAGAAGGCCAAGACCCCGCTCACTTGCGAGTCACGGACGTTCACCTCGACACCGGGTCCACGCTTCAACGACCCGGAGGACGCCGCCGCCCGGATGAACGTCATGGGCCCGATCATCGAATCGATCAACAGCGCCAGTTGCGGGCAGACCATACGCGTCGCCATGTACTCGATCGGCAGCACGCAGCCGGGCCCGGACTTCGCCAACGCCCTGATCGCCGCTCACCAGCGCGGCGTCATCGTCAAGGCGCTGATGGACGTGCACAGCGACAACGCGGTTTGGCAGTCGCTGGTCACCGAGTTGGGCAACGACCCGCAAGCCTCCAGCTTCGCCGCGCTGTGCCCGGGCGGCTGCCTGACCCACTATTCCGGCTCCTCCCTGCACGCGAAGTACTACATGTTCAGCGGCGGGAGCGACGCGAACAGGACCGTGACCGTCAGCAGCGCCAACCCCACGTCCGCCCAGGCCAACACCGCGTGGAACAGCAGCGCCACCGTCAAGGGCAACGTCGACCTGTACAACTCCTACGTGCGCTACTTCACGGCCATGTCCAAGGGGGCGCTCAACGGTCCGGGCCCGCTGATGCCCGACTACTACAACTCCACCAGCGGCCAGGCCGCCAGGACGACACTGTCCCCGCCCTCCTACCAGTGGCCCAAGGCCCGCAGCAAGAGCGACACCTGGGTCGACTTCCTGAACAACGTCAAGGCGCCGGCCACGCTCAACATCGCCATGTACCAGTGGACCTCTCACGGGCAGCCGGGCGACCGGAACTACCTGGAGCTGCCGAAGAAGCTGGTGAGCCTGGCACAGACCGGCGTCAAGATCCACATTCTCTTCACCGCCGGCCAGGTCGACACCAGCGTGCAGAACTACCTGAAGGACCGGCCGAACATCTACGTGCACGACACCACCCGCGGCACCGACGCGAACGGCAACGCTCTGCACTACACGCACGACAAGTACATGATGGTCAGCGGCGGTTACGCGGGGGTGGCCAACTCCAGACTGGTGTTCGTCGGCTCCGCGAACTGGACGAGCAACGGCGTCTGGCACAACGACGAGTCGGACCTGAAGCTGGTCGGCCAGTCCAACTACGACGCGTTCATGGCGGACTGGCAGAACCAGTACGAACGCTGCTGTGGCACCGCGGCGCGGCAGTTGAGCGCCGAGAAGCGCGCCGAGAACACGGCACGCGAGATCCCGATCGACCCGAAGCAGGCCCGGGAATAAGCGCTCTCGGCCCCACCCCCACCGGTCACCCGCTGAACCCGGCTTCGGCCGGGTGCGAGGATGACGGGCCGTGGTGTTTCGCCTGACCTCGCCCTCTCCTCAGGGAGGGCGAGCAGGTCTCCCACCGGGGCCGACCAGGCGAGCCGCTACACCGCCACGTACGTCCGGTGGATCCAGTCGTGGACCCGCAGGATGCGCCCGTCGACGTCGCGCAGACAACTCCGGCCCGGAAAACGAACCGTCTCTTCCGAATGTGCGTCTTGTTCTACGGTGCAGGAAGTGACCCATGACGCGGGAGGGCAGGGACCGGTGGAACAGGCCAGGACGGCGCTCGCCGAGCGGATCGCGGACAGCAGAGCGGGAGCCGGGGACCCGCGGGCCCTGGTGGGTGAGATGCGGCGGTCGGTGCTTCTGGTGCCGTCCGACGGCGGTGGCGGGCTGTGGTCGGCCCATTCGGGTGGTGTGCGGTGGATCTGCGCCTTCACCGACGAGGAGGCGCTGGCGCGGTTCGCTGTGCAACGTGGTGCGGGTGACCGGCCGTTGGAGTACGCGGCGTTGCTGGGTGCGCGGATCGTGGACGAGATCGTGCCGTCTCTGGGTGAGCCGGCCGGCCTGGCGGTCGACATCGCGACGGAGGACGGGTCGATGTTCTTCCCGCCGGTGACCGGCATCGTCCCGGACGCCGCCGCCGTGGACATCGAGGTGGAGGGGGCCGGTCGTGGGCGGTGACGGGATGGACCTCAACTTCGACAAGGCGTCGGTGGTCAAGTTCACGCAGGGCGTGGGCGCGACGATCGACCAGCTCGGGGAGCTGGGCGGGGCCACCGGCTCGGTGATGGGCAAGGGCTTCTCGTCGCTGGCGATGACCGGCATGGAGGCCGGGCATCACGGCCTGTCGGTGGATTTCGAGGACTTCTGCGAGCGGTGGGAGTGGGGTGTGCGCGCCCTGGTGGGCGACGCGTCTGCGATCGCCAACCGCCTGGGCCTGGCGGCGGGCACGCAGTGGGAGCACGACCAGTACGTCGAGGGCACGCTCAAGGTGGGCGTGAACGCGCTGGCGGGCGGCAATCCGCACGCCAGCGAGGAGGAGATCGCCCAGCAGGGGTGGGGCGAGGTCTTGAAGCCCGACTACCTGGACCCGGACTGGAGCAAGGAGTCCTGGGATCGGGCCGGTCAGGAGATGGAGCAGACCTGGAAGGACACCGGCCGCACGGTGATGACCGAGGGTCAGGGCGGCCGCCAGGCGGACATGCTCAACGACGCGCTCGGCATCACCGACGACCAGTGGAACCAGGCACTGGACGAGACGTTCGGACCGTCACCGGAGGAACGCGCCCAGCAGGCGCAACAGCAGCAGAGCGGTGACAACGGGGGGAACTGAGCATGGGTATCGGCGACTTCATCAGTGACATCACGCCGGACTCGGTGGAGGACGCGGTCGAGGACGGCGTCGAGTGGGCCGGCAACAAGATCGAGGGCGCGGGCAACTGGACCGCCGACCGGCTCGAGGACGTCGGCTGGGAGACCGGCGCGGACTGGGTGCGCGAGCAGTCTCGTTCGGTGGCGAACCGGATGGGTGCCGAGGTCGACGAGATGGACCTCGGCCAGACCGAGGACAAGACCAAGCTCATCTACGGCAGCCCGGACAAGATCCGCTCCACCGCCGAGAAACTCCGCGGCTTCCAGACCGCGTTCGACAACGCCGGCGACGGCCTGCGCGGCCTCGATTCATCGAAGCTGAAGGGCGAGGCGGCCGAGGCGCTGCGCAAGGCGGTGAGCACGCAGCCGCCGAAGTGGTTCACCGGGGCGGACGCCTGCGAGAAGGCCGCCGCCGCGCTGGAGGCGTTCGCGGGGACGGTCACCTGGGCGCAGGGCCAGGCGCAGACGGCGATCGACAAGTGGAAGGAAGGCGTCAAAGCCTCCGAAGAAGCGGCCGACGCCCACCGGAAGAAGGTCGACGACTTCAACAAGGCCGTCGACCGCTACAACGCCCAGCCCGAGAAGTACGACCTCACGTCGCTGCCGCCGCGCCCTTCGCCGACGTTCGAGGACCCCGGCAAGAAGCTGATGCAGGACGCGCAGGACATCCTCGCCGACGCCCGCAAGCAGCGGAACACCGCCGCTGAGACCGCGCGTTCGGCGGTGCGCGCCGCGCGGGACACGGCACCGGAGAAGCCGACCTACGCCGAGCAGGCGCTGTCCGGTCTGCAGGAGATGCAGATCATGGGCGACCACGTCGGCGGCGGCATCATCAAGGGCACCGCCGGCCTGGTGAACTTCGTCCGCGGCATCAACCCGCTCGACCCCTACAACATCACCCACCCCGCCGAATACACCACCAACCTCAACAACCTCGCCGCCGGCCTGGTCCTCGCCGCCAACGACCCCGTCGGCACCGGCAAGCAGATGGTCAGCGACTTCATGAAGGACCCTTACGAGGGCTTCGGACGTCTGATACCCGACGCCGCGCTGACCGCGGCGACCGGCGGTGGAGGTGCCGCGGTCAAGGG
>NZ_JBRIOU010000002.1:949289-974527 GCF_053474865.1 Streptomyces sp. CO7 | reverse complement strand
CCCGCACCGCGCCCGCCCCGGTGCCGGCGACCGGCACGGAACCGGCGACGGGTGCCACGACCCGGACCGCCCCGCGGGGCGAGGCCGGCACGGCGCCCGGCGACGGATCAGGCACCGACGACGGATCAGGCACCGGCACCAGCAACACCGGCACCGGTGTGGGCGCCGGCACCGAGGTGGCCGTGGCGCGGTCCGGTTCGGTCTCCGGACCGGGGCCAAGGACCGCGTCCGGGTCCTCCCGTCGACGAGACCTTCCGCGTGGTGCTCCGGACTTCAGCCTCTACTTCTTCGGCGACTACCCCCGGACCTCCGACGACGAGGGCGAGGGCGAGGACGAGGACGACGGACGCTACGAACTCCTCGTGGAGGCTGCCCGGTTCGCCGACGAGCACGGCTTCCACGCCGTCTGGATGCCCGAACGCCACTTCAACTCCTTCGGCGGGCTCTTCCCGAACCCCGCCGTGCTGGCGGCGGCCCTGTCCCGCGAGACCCGGCGGGTCCGCCTCAACGCCGGTTCGGTGGTGCTCCCGCTGCACGACCCGATCCGGGTCGCCGAGGAGTGGTCGATGGTCGACAACCTCTCCGGCGGCCGCATAGGCCTCGGCGTGGCCGGCGGCTGGAACGCCGACGACTTCGTCTTCTTCCCCGAGCGGTTCGGCCGGCACAAGGAGGAGATGTACCGCCAGCTGGACGAGGTGCGCCGGTTCTGGCGAGGTGAGCCCTTGCTGCGCGCCACCGGGGACGGCAGGCGTGAGGTCCGGCTCTTCCCCCGCCCGGTGCAGGGCGCACCGCCCATGTACACGGCCGTGGTCGGCAACCCCGCCTCCTACGAGCAGGCGGCCCGCCACGACCTCGGCATCGTCACGAACCTGATGACCCAGAGCGTCGAGCAGCTCGCGGAGAACGTCGCCCGCTACCGCGCGGCCCGCGGGCGGCACGGGCTCGACCCCGACGCGGGCCGGGTCGCGGTCCTCCTGCACACCTATCTCGGGCAGGCCCACGACACCGCGCGCGCCGAGGCGTTCGAGCCGATGTCCCGGTACATGCGGGCGTCCCTGTCGCTGTTCAGCGGGGTGACCAACAGCCTCGGGCACCAGGTCGACCTGTCCACCCTCAGCGAGGACGACCTCGACGCCCTCTTCCGGCAGGCCTACGCGCGGTACTGCGACCAGAGGTCGTTGATCGGCACCGTGGAGAGTGTGCGGCCCGTGGTGGACGCGGTCGCCGCGGCGGGCGCCGACGAGATCGTGGCGCTCGTCGACTTCGGTGTGCCGCCGGGTCTGCTGCGGTCCGGGCTGCCGCGCCTCGACGCCCTCCGCCGCCGCACCCGGCAGCGGGAGGCGCCGACCGCGCCCCTGTCACCGGGCCAGGAACGGATCTGGTTCCAGGAGAACCTGCTGCCGGGCAGCACCGCCTACAACGAGGTGAAGGCCGTCCGTCTCGACGGCCCCCTGGACACGGCGGCCCTGCGTGAGGCGCTGCGCGCCCTCGTCGCCCGGCACGCGAGCCTGCGCACGGTCTTCCGCGCATCGGGCGGCGAACCCCGCCAGGTGGTCCGCGAGGCCGGCGAACCGGACTTCGCGGTCGTGGACGGCGGGGACGACGGGGACGCCGCCGTCGCCCGTGTCCTGGCGGAGGCGAGCGCGCGCCGTCACGACCTCGCCGAGGGCCCCCTGTTCGTCACCCGTCTGGTGCGCACCGGCCCGGACCGGCACGTCCTGGTCCTCTCCTTCCACCACCTGGTGGTGGACGCCGCCTCGGCGACGGTGCTCAGCGGTGACCTCTCCGCCCTGTACGGGGCCGCTCGCGACCGGACGGAGGCCGGCCTCGCGCCCGTCACGTGGAGCTATGCCGAACACGCGGCCGAGCGGCGGGCCGCCGGGGAGGGATCCTCGGCCGCCGCCGACCTCGCCCACTGGCGGAGCGTCCTGGGCGGCCCCCTGCCGACGCTGGACCTGCCCACCGACCGTCCGCGCCCGCAGGTGATGACCTCCAACGGCCGTGCCGTCTTCCGGACCCTGGACGCCGGGCTGTCCCGCAGGCTGCGGGAGCTGAGCCGCGCCAACCGGAGCACCCTGTTCATGACGCTTCTGGCGGGATACGCCGCGATGCTGCACCGGGTCACCGGTCAGGAGGACATCGTCGTGGGCACCCCCGTCTCGGACCGGCCGGAGCGTGCGGAGGGGCTCGTCGGCTTCTTCGTCAACACCCTGGCCCTGCGCTTCGACCTCTCCGGCGACCCGTCCTTCCGCACGCTGCTGCGGCGGGTCCGGTCCGTGGCCCTCGACGCCTACGACCACGCGGGGGTCCCCTTCGAGACGGTGGTGCGGGAGCTGTCCCCCGAACGCCGGACCGACCGGACCCCGGTGTTCCAGGCGCTCGCCGAGTTCCAGCCGGCCGAGCCGTTCCGTTTCGATCTGCCCGGCATCGTGGCCTCCCCCCTGGACGCCGGCCCCGACAAGGCGTTGACCGACCTCACCGTCTACTTCACCGACCAGCCGCACGGCATCCGCTGCCACGTCGAGTACAACAGCGACCTGTTCGATCCGCAGACCGTCGACCGCTTCCTCACGGTCCTCGACGACGCGCTCACCGCGGCCGTCGACGCCCCGGACACGCCGCTCTCCGCGGCGCTCCGGACGGCCTCGGACGGCGACCCGGTGCCGGAGAGCTGGGAGCACGGTCCCCGGCACCCGGTGGAAGCCACCACCCTCCACGCCTGGGTGGCGCGCCGGGCCGGTGAACGGCCCGACGCCCCGGCGGTCATCGACCGCGGTGCGGTACTGACCTACCGCGAACTGGACGAGCGGGCCGAACGGCTGGCCGCCGTGCTCCTGGAGCGTGCCCCGCTGGCGGACGACCCGGCTGCGGTGGTCGCCGTCGCGCTGCCCCGTTCCGCGGACCTGGTCGTCGCCGCCCTGGCCGTGCTGAGGACGGGCTGCGCCTACGTTCCGGTCGACTTGTCCCTGGGTGCGGCGCGTGCGGCCCAGGTGATCGCCGGGAGCGGGGCCCGGGCGGTGGTGTGCCGTCCGGAGGCGGCGTCCGGGCTCGGTCTGCCCGCCGCCGTCGCCGTGGTACCGCCCGACGCGCGGCCCGCGGGACCGGCCGGCGCCGCCGGGTCCGCCGTTCCCCGGGTCGGCGACGGCGCGTCCCCCTGCTGCGTCCTGTACACCTCGGGCAGTACCGGCGCGCCCAAGGGGGTGGTGCTCACCCACCGGGGCCTGGTCGACCTCTGCCAGTGGCACCACCGGCGGTTCGGCCTCCGGGAGACCGACCGCTCGGCGCTGGTCTCCAGCCAGAGTTTCGACGGCTCGCTGCTCGAGCTGTGGCCCGCGCTGACTGCCGGGGCGTCCGTCGCCGTGGCCGACGACGAGGTCCGCCGCGACCCGCGCGAGCTGGCCCGGTGGTACGCCGAGCGAGGGGTCACCGTCGCCTTCCTCCCCACCGCGCTCGGTGAACAGGTGCTGCGCCTGCCCGCCGCGGAGCAGCCGCCGCTGCGGGTCCTCATGCTGGGAGGCGAGGCCCTGCGCGTCCGGCCGCGGCCGGAGGCGCCCTACGAGACGGTGAACGTCTACGGCCCCACCGAGACGACCGTGCTGTGCACCGTCGACACGGTCACCGCGGACGGCGGGGGGTCCGTGCCGATCGGCCGGCCGGTCGACAACGTGCGCCTGCGGGTGGTCGACGAGGCGGACAAGCCGGTCCCGGTCGGAACGGTCGGCGAGCTGCTGGTGGGCGGCCCGGGACTGGCCCTCGGCTATCACGGACTTCCCGACCTCACGGCCGACCGCTTCACGACGGACCCGCCCGGCGTGAGCGCCGCGGGCGGGGGCGCCGCGGGCGTGGGCACCCCTGACTGCCGCTTCTACCGCACGGGTGACCAGGTCCGCTGGACGCCCGAGGGGCGGCTGGAGTTCGTGGGACGCCTCGACGACCAGGTCAAGATCCGGGGCTTCCGGGTCGAGCCGGAGGAGACCGCCCGAACGCTCGGCGAACTGGCCGGTGTCGCCCGCGCCGCGGTCCTCGGGCTGCGTCGGGGCAACGGTGAGGCCTACCTCGCCGCGTACGTGGAACCGGACCACGCGCCCGGCGACGACCGTGCGCGGCGGGAGGCGTTCGCCGGGCGTCTGGCGGCGGAGCTGGCCGCACGCCTGCCGGACCACCTTGTCCCGCGTGCCTGGCGGATCGTCCCGGCCCTCCCGTTGACCGGGACCGGCAAGCTGGACCGCGACGCCCTCCCCGCGCCCGACCTGGTCACTCCCGCCGTCCGGCCCGCGGACACCGCGGATCCCGTGCGGGCCGTCGAGCCCGCAGGCCCGGGCAGCGTCGAGCCCGCAGGCCCGGGCAGTGGTGTCGAGCCCGCGGACGCGGGCGCGGGCGCGGGCGGCGGTGTCGAGCGGCGACTGCGGGCGCTGTGGGCCGAGGAGTTCGGTCTCGCACCCGAACGACTCGGCCCGGACGCCCACTTCTTCGACCTCGGCGGCCACTCGCTCAGCGCCATGCGGCTGGTCAACCGGGTCCGCGAGGAGTGGGGGGACGACTTCCCGATGGTCGCCTTCTACCAGGAGCCCACCCTCGGCGCGATGGCTGCCCGCCTGACCGGGAGTGGCACCACCCTCGCCCTCCGCGAAGGCCCGGCCACCGAACCGCAGACCCGGTTCGCCGAACTGCACGCCGCCCACGACCGGCCCCAGGTGTTCAACGTCGGCCTGCGGATCACCCTGCAGGGAACGCTCGACGAGGACGCCCTGCGCCGCGCGACGGACGCGCTGGTGGAACGGCACGAAGCGCTGCGCACCCGGCTGGTACGCGACGCGGACGGCGCCTGGCGGCAGGAGGTGCTCGCCCCCCGGCCGGTGGACCTTCCGGTGGAGGACCTGACCGGCCTGTCCGGCCCGGACCGTGAAGCCGCGCTGCGGCGGGCGGCCGAAGGGGCCGTCGAGACACCGCTCGACCCCTTCACCGGCAAGGTGCTGTCCGTCGCGCTGTCGCGCAGCGGGGCACAGGAGCGGACGTTGCTGCTGGTACTGCACCACTGCGCCTGCGACGGGTGGTCGGTGAGTATGCTGCTGCGCGAACTCGCCGTGCTGTACCGGGCCTTCGTGGACGGGACGGACCACGGGCTGCCGCCGGCGCCGCAGCAGATCGAGTACGCCCACCGCCAGGCCGAGCGGGACGCCGCCACCCTCGAACGTCGGCTCGACCACTGGCTGCGGGAGCTGGAGGGGGCTGACTTCTCGGCGACGGTGCCACCGGACCGGGCGCGTCCCACGGTCCTCAGCGGGCGGGGCGACACGGTGACGTTCACCGTGCCCGCCGAGGTCCGCACCGGCGTGCAGCGCCTGGCGGCGCAGCGCGGCACCACCCCGTTCGCGGTGACGGCGGCAGCGCTGGGCCGCACGATCGCCAGGGGCGGCGCCGCGTCCGACGTCCTGCTGAACATTTCCTACGCCAACCGGCAGAGCAGGGACGACGAGGCCCTGGTGGCCTGCACGGTCACCGGGTTCACGCTGCGGGTGAGGGACGCGGCCGCCGGCTCCTTCGCCGACCTGGTGGACCGGGTGTCGCTCACCGCGCTGCGGGGCATGGACCACGCCCTGCCGGCCCGCCGCATCGCACCCGTGATGCGCGAGCGCACCGGTGCCGAGATGCCGACCGGGCTGCCCCTCGGGTTCGCCTACCAGAGCTCGCTGGACACCGAGCTGTCCCTCCCCGGGATCACCGCGTCCGTCGAGGACCTGGCGCCGGCCGCGGCGCGGACGGAGTTCATCGTCGCCCTGACCCCGGCCGGGGACGTCCTGGAGGGGGCCGTGGAGTACTCCTCGGACCTCTGGAACCGGGAGACGGTCGAGTCCTGGACCGACGAGTACGTCGGGGTGCTGAGGGCGTCGGTGAGGGAGGCGTTGGACGACTGACGCCCCGGTCCCGAGCCACGGGGGTGGGTTCCGCGACACCGCGGAACCCACTCCCGCACCGGTACGACGACTCCCCCGGCACCGCCCGACCGGACTCCCACAGCACTTCCGCGGCCGAGGCATGCCGTGGTCGAGGACCAGCGCCACCCAGCGCCCGCGGGTCCGGCCCGCCCGGAGCTCCACCACCCGGCGTCGGCGGAGAGGGGACGTGGGCCGTGTTACGCCCCGTTGTCCGCTGCACCTCCCCCTGCGACACTGCTGCACAGCGCTCTCAGCTCCGCCGTCCGTCCGGGCGGCAGCGCCCCCACGAAGGAGCCCCGCATGCGCAGAAGCATCTCCGCCTTACTCACCGCGGCCACCATGGCCGCGCTCACCCTCGTCGGCGTCGGTGCGAGCCCGGCACACGCACTGCCGAAGGAGTGTGCCCCTCAGCGCTACCAGTCCTTCTACAACTTCGTCGTGACCTGCACGGGCGGCACTGGCTTCTTCCGGGTATGGGTCGACTGCTGGGTCTCCAACGACAAACCGCCGGTGCGGGTGTACGGCCAGTGGACGCCCACGAACTCGACATCGGCGGCCGGCTGCACGATGGGGCAGAACGGACCGGTCGTCAAAGGCGGCTGGGACGTCTCCGACGTCATCCTGGATCCCCCGCCGAAGGACTGATTCCGGGCCCCGAGCCGTCCGCATCCGGTGACGGAGTCACGCCCTCGTCTGCCACGTGCGGCCCGAGGTCGCGACGGCGCCGCAGCGCGAACCCCGGTCGTCCTTCCGCTCCGCGGACGGGCGGGGCGCCGACCGGAAGGCCCCGGACCAGGCCACCGGCAACACCCTCTCACCCCTTTGTCACGAACATGCGGTAAAAGAGATTCATCCCCCTCACCTCATCCTCTGGCCAAGGGCAGTCCTTCAAATCGTGCCGGGATCCGACTCGTGGATCCGAAGAAGTATCTTCGGGGGCATTCTTGTAGTTCTTGCTGTCGGAGAAGCAATACAGACTTCCGTCCTTGTTCGTCTTCGTCGCGTAGCAGTGGCGAACTCCAATCAGGTCGGTCAGAACGAGGTGCGGTTCCTTCGGCTGCGCTCGCCCGTCACCTTTGTAGACGGTGCTGGACCAGGGGCAGTCCTCGGCCTCGTGCCAAGTTCGGTCGCGGGGTGAGCCGGTGCTGGTCCACTGCACGTCCCGATACGAGAGGCCCGTGTTCCGGTTGTACAGAAAACGTTCACGCATTTCATTTTCTGACGTGCCATGGACGTCTTCTGCGGGGTAGCACCCGCGAGTCCAGTACTCGGTCAGCACCAAGTGAATGTAGCTCATATCTCAATGCTGCTCCGTCTTCACTTCAAGATCAAGAAGACACGCCCTTCTCGGACATGTGTCACCGAAGGAATCCCACAACGTTTATGGACGTCTGATCAACAGGCCATCCAATTGGTGAGTCTGCCGCCTTCGATGCCGTTCTGGACGCGGTGCGAGCGCCCCGGGCCGGCGTCGGGCGGCCGCGTCGCAGACCCGACGCCGTCATCGCCGCGGCATCCGGACGTCGTGATCCCCGAAAGGGCCGACGGACAACCTTCAGCAGCAGACAGGACGGCGTTCCTGGTCCGATGCGGACAGGCCGCAGGTCTGCGGGTCCTGCCCCCTGCTGGACACAGGGACTATCCAGCGGAGTCGAGTCGGAAGGCCACCTTGCCGTAGGGGTGTCCGTTGACCTGGAGCTGGACGGCATGGGCGCCGGGGTAGTAGCGGCGTGTGCTGATGGGGCGGAAGGAGTGGCTGCGCCCCAGCTCGGTCGTCGCGCCGGGGGACAGGGCGCGCTTGGCGAGTTTGAAGACCTTGGGGGTCTGCTTGCCGTTGGCCTTCAGATGGTGGACGACGTAGTCGATGGCCAGGGTGACCGGCTGGTCCGAGATGTTGGTGATGCGGGCGGTGAGTCGAGGGTGCCGCCCAGGAGGATGCCGGTTCGCTCCAGGAGGGGGCCCTCGACCGTGAGGTCGGTGCGGGCGCCGTGGAAGCCGACCAGTTTCAGCGCCGTGGGGTTGCCCTGTTTGACGAGGGTGCGCATGGCGTGGCGGATCAGCGCGGGGCTGGTCGGTGCGGCGCCGTTCGCCCAGCGGTCGGCCTGGGCGGTGGCGAGATCGGGGTCAAGGTGGGAGATGTCGTTGAGGTGGTTGGCGACCGAGCGGCGCACGGTGTCGGAGGTGTCGGTGTGCAGCCGGTCCAGCAGAAGGAGGGTGGCGGCGGGGTTGCGGGTCAACTCGGGGACCTGGCGGGCCCAGGGCAGTTTGGGGCGGGTGCCTTCGCTGGCCAGCCGGCGCACCGCGGGGTCGGGGGAGTCGGTCCAGGCTGCTGCGGCGGCCAGCGTTCTGGACAGGTCGGCGTTGAGGAAGGTTCGCAGCGCGAATTCTGCGGTGAGACGGGGCGTGAGCTGGGCAAGGAGGTCGAGTCCGTCGTCGAAGTCCTCGTCGGAGGAGGATGCGGTGGCCGCGGAGGCGACGGCCTCGGTGAGCGGCCAGACCATCCAGCCGGTGAGATCGTCGCTGGTGAGGGCCGCTCGAGTCGCGTGGGCGAGCTGGGAGTAGTTGTGGCCGGTGTCGGCCAGGAGGGCCTCGCCGACCGCACGGGCCCGCCGGCTGAGGGAGAGCGGGCCGAGGGTGGCCGCGCTGTCGGCCACGGTGCCCCATCGGGAGGCGGTGGGGGACGTGCCGCGCAGGACGGCCGTCAGACCGCGGATGCTGTCGGGACTGATCAGTTCGTCAGCGGTGGGCACGGATCCTCCGGGGAAGGGCGCATCGAGCGGGTGCAGCTCGCGCGCCGGGGTGGTGTGTGCGTCTGCCGCTGTGGGACGGCACTCTCGCCTACGCCGCCGCCAAGGCCGCACTGACCACCTACAGCAAAGGCCTGGCCAACGAGGTCGCTCCGCTCGGCATCCGGGTCAACTCCGTCAGCCCCGGCTTCGTTCAGACCACCGCCGCCGACCAGCTCGTCGCCCGCATCGCGGAGAACGCCGGCACCACCCCCGAAGCGGCACTGAAGCAGCTCATGGACTCCCTCGGCGGAATCCCGCTGGGCCGCCCCACCCACCCCGAGGAAGTTGCTGAACTCGTCGCCTTCCTCGTCTCCGACCGCGCCTCCGCCATCGTCGGCGCCGAACACGTCATCGACGGCGGCACCACCCCCACCGTCTGATCCCCCAGGAGTCGTCATGCCCACCGACCAGCCCCAGACCATCGCTCCCGAGGCCCTGCCCGAGGTCATCACCGGCTTCCTGAAGGCCCACCGCGCCCACGACGTCGCCACGGCACTCAGCTACCTCCGCCCGGACGCCACCGTGACCGACGAGGGCAAGACCCATCAGGGAGCCCCGGCGATCGAAGCCTGGATGACCCGCACTGCCGGCGAGTACACGTACACGAGCGAACTCATCGGCGCACAGAAGGTCAATGCGGACCACTACGTCGTCACCCACCACCTGGAGGGCGACTTCCCGGGCGGCGCGGTGGACCTGCACTTCCGCTTCAGCCTCGGCGACGGCCTCATCAAAGACCTGCGCATCGAGCCCTGAGCCAAGCGAAGCGAACGGGTGACCTCGCAGGGCTGGGCGGCATCCATGGGGACACCGCCCAGCCCCGCTCCTCGCCGCTGTACCGACGCTCCCCGTGTCACAGTCGTGGCCGACCAGGGCGGTACGCAGGCGGCAAAAGGGAACAACAGCGGTTGGGACGGTCCCGCAGCGTGCGCTCCATTCGCGTTCCGGTCCTACGCCGCTCCCAGGCTGAAGCCATCCTGGCCGTCAACTTCTTCGAAACCAAGACCTCTCCGGCACGACCCAGACCGTGCCGGCAGTGATCGAACACGCCACCCGACGCGTCCGCGTCCTTGGAGTCACCGCTCGCCCCTCCGCGATCTGGGTCACTCCGGTTGCCCGGAATCTCGTCATGGACCTCAAGGACGCCGGAGTGGAGATCAAATACCTGATCCGGGACCGCGACGCGCGTTGCCCGGCAGGATTCGACGCCGTGCTCGCCGGCGAGGGCGTCGAGGTCGCTCAAGCCGGAGACTGACAGAAGCCGAAAAACCGCAGGCGAACGCAGTCGGCGGGGCCCACAAGGGCCTGAGGGTCAAGAAGCCGCTGACGGAGAAGAGATCATCGAGATCGCGAAGAACCTCGGAGACGTGGCACAACGGCTACAGAGCGCCGAAGCAAAGGCCAAAGCAACGCTCTACGAAGTCCTGGGAGTCAACGTCCGCTTCGAAAACGCAACGAGGACCGCGACCGTCAGGTCGAGGCCCTCGCATGCTTATCGTTGGAGTGTGCGTCCGAGGTCCAAGTCGCCCGCCAACGATACGCTCGTGGTCGCACAAGGGCTGCTGCGGATCACGCGCTGACAGAGCCTCCAGCCGTGGCAGCAGTGGTGTCGCTGCTTGTCCGTCGACGGTCTTACGGACGACCTGGCCGAGTTGCACAAGGATTACCCGCGCAGGAAACGTCCACTTCGCATACGACGTACCCGCCGGTGGTCAGGGTGCGCTGCGCACTGTCGGCCGGTGAAACGACGCCGCGCCCGGGCTGGAAGCCCCGCGTCCGAAAGTCGCCTCATGCCTCCCGGACCGTCAGGTCCGCGACGCGTCCCGCCGAAGCTCGACCGTGCGTGACACCGCAGCGTTCCTGTGGGGACGACGCGGGCCGGAGATTCGATCGAGCACCGGGCGCTTCGTCCCGTTCGCACCGCGAGCGGGGCGAACGGGACGAAGCGCCGAGGCGTGGACAGCCGTTCCACCACTGCTCGGGTGCGTCAGGGCAGGGTCCACTTCTGGTTGGCGTTGGCGTGGCAGGTCCACAGGTGGACCGGTGTGCCGTCGTTCCAGGTGCCGCCCGAGGCGTCGAGACACTTGCCCGAAGTGGGATTGCGGACCGTGCCGTCGGACTGGGCGTTCCACACCTGCGCGCCCGTGCCGTTGCACGTCCACAGCTGAACCTTCGTCCCGTCGGCACTGCCACCGCCGGACACGTCCAGGCACTTGCCCAACGCCCGCACCGTTCCGTCACCGGGCACCGTCCACCTCTGCGCCCCGGTGCCGTTGCACGTCCAGATCTGCACCTTCGTGCCGTCCGCCGTCTGCGCGCCGTCGACGTCCAGGCACTTGCCGTTGACTCCCTTCACCTCCCCCGAACGAGGGCCGGGTTGCTGACCTCCGCCGCTGGGCTTGACGCGGATGTTGCGGAAGGACACGTCGTCGCCGGCCCCGTGGTTCTGGATGCCGATGTGCCCCTGCCGCAGGCTCCGCGCCGGGTCGGTGTTGGTGAAGTCGTTGATCTTCCGGCCGTTGAGGAAGATCTCCAGGCGCTCGCCCGTCACCCTCAGTTCGTAGGTGTTCCACTCCCCCGGCGGGTTCAGCGCGGCGTCCCGTGCGGCGATGTCCGCCGAGCGGAAGCCGTAGACGGCGCCGGTGGTCCGGTCGGCCGCGTCGGTGGCGTCGATCTGGATCTCGTAACCGTTGTTCACCGCCGTCCAGGGGTCGTCGGAGGGCGGGAAGCCCAGGAAGACGCCGGAATTGTCATCACCGGCCAACCGCCAGTCGAGTTTGACTGAGTAATCACCACTGAACTCCTTGGCGGAGTACCAGTACAGTCCCATTCCCCCGGTGGAGGTGAGGGTGCCGTCCGCCAGGGTGAAGGCGCCGGGGCCGGCCTGGCGCCAGCCGGTGGTGGAGGAGCCGTCGAACAGGGACGTGTAGCCCGTTTCCGGCCGGCAGTCGGCGTTGGTCATCCCGGCCGCCCAGCGGATGCCGCCGAGGACGTGCCTGCGGAACGTGGGCTCGGAGTACGACTCGTCGGTGTGACCGCCACCGGTGTAGAAGGCCCGGCCGCCCTGGTAGTCCTTGCACCAGGCGATCGGATGGTCGCCCGACATGTTCCCTCCCGAGTAACTGGACTCGTCGAGGGAGGCCAGGACGCGGGCGTTGGTGCGCGGGTTGGTGCGGTAGTTGTACCACTCGTCGGTGCGCTGCCAGGTGCTGCCCAGATGGGCGGTGGCGTCGTGGGCGCGGTCCTCAACCTCGACGGTGGCGGACTGGATCGCCGGGTGCGAATGGAAGAGCGCGCCGGCCAGGCCCTCGTAGAAGGGCCAGTCGTACTCGGTGTCGGCCGCGGCGTGGACACCGACGTATCCACCGCCGCCCTGGATGTACTTCTCGAATGCCGTCTGCTGGGTGGCGTTCAGCACGTCACCCGTCGTCGACAGGAAGACGACCGCCTTGTACTGGGCGAGGTTGCCGCTGGTGAAGGACTGCGCGTCCTCGGTGGCGTCCACGGTGAAGTTGTTGGCGGCACCGAGTTCCCGCAGGGCCGCGATGCCGTCGTCGATCGAGGAATGCCGGAAGGCCGCCGTCCTGGAGAAGACCAGGATCTCGTACGCGGGATCGGCGGCCGTGTCCGCGACCTCGGAACGGGGCGCTGTGGCGGAACGGTCGGCGTGTGCCGGAGCTGCGGCGGCTTGAGGTGTCAGGAAGAGCACGGCGGCGGTGAACAGGCCGAGGGCGGCCTTGGGGGTACTGCGCATGGTCGGTTCCTCCTTTCCGGGCCAGGTCTAGGGCAGGGTCCACTTCTGGTTGGCGTTGGCGTGGCAGGTCCACAGGTGGACCGGTGTGCCGTCGTTCCAGGTGCCGCCCGAGGCGTCGAGACACTTGCCCGAAGCGGGATTGCGGACCGTGCCGTCGGACTGGGCGTTCCACACCTGCGCGCCCGTGCCGTTGCACGTCCACAGCTGAACCTTCGTCCCGTCGGCACTGCCACCGCCGGACACGTCCAGGCACTTGCCCAACGCCCGCACCGTTCCGTCACCGGGCACCGTCCACCTCTGCGCCCCGGTGCCGTTGCACGTCCAGATCTGCACCTTCGTGCCGTCCGCCGTCTGCGCGCCGTCGACGTCCAGGCACTTGCCGTTGACTCCCTTCACCTCCCCCGAACGGACCGGGTCGCCGGAGGTGGTGAAGGAGAAATCGTCCACGTCGAACAGGGAGCCGCTGCCACCCTTGAAGACGAGGTGGAGCGTGGTCGTGCCGGCGGGCTGGTTGCTCAGGGCCGTCGTGACGTCCTGGAACGTCTCCCAGCCACCCGTCACCGGCACGGTGGCGGTGCCGAGGAGGGTGCCGGTCGGGGATCCGGCCCGTACCTCGATGGTGCCGCCGAGGCCCGCCGAGGAGACGCGTGCGGTGAAGCGGGTGGCGTTGCCGAGTGCGTAGGGCTTGAAGGAGATCCAGTCACCGTTGTCGATGTGGCCGACGGTCCTGCCCCCGTGGGCGGGAGCGTGGGTGACGACCTCCACCCCCGCGGAACCGGAGTAGTGCTCGCCCTGCCGGTGGGAGGGCTGGGTGACGTGCTGGTCGTGGGTGGTCAGCGCAGGCTGACCGCCGGCGCCCTTGTCCGTGTACTCGGCGTCGACGACACCGAAGATGTTGGCGTTGGGGTCGTGTTCGCCGTCGGCGAGGGTCTGGAGCCTGCCTTCGCATCCCGTGGTCGAGGTCTGCGGGTGGCCGTGGCTGTCGTGGCCGACGATGAAGGTGACCTTCACCTTCGAGCAGTCGATCGCCCCGTCCTCCGGATCGGTCACCGTCACCTTGAAGGGAACGGCGTCACCGAAGTCGTGGATGCTTCCGTCCGAGGGAAGGTCGAGCGTGACCTTCGGCGCCGTGTTGCCCACCGTGATCTGCACGGACGCCGTCCCCGACTTCCCGGTCGCGTCCGTCACCTTCAAGGTCGCCGTGTACTGGCCGTTGCCGCCGTAGGTGTGGGACGGGTTGGCCGCCGTGGACGTGGCACCGTCGCCGAAGGTCCAGGCGTAGCTCAGGGCGTCGCCGTCGGGGTCCGCACTGCCCGCCGAGGAGAACGAGACGGCCAGGGGCGCCTTCCCGGAGGTGACGCTCGCCTTCGCCTGCGCGGTCGGGGCCCGGCCGCCGGTGACGTGCTCGATGCGGTACAGGGCGGAGTTGGCGTCGCCGCTGAAGTAGCCGGTGCCGTAGTCGAGGACGTACAGGGCGCCGTCCGGTCCGAAGGCCATGTCCATCACCTGGGTGCCGGTCCAGGGGAAGGGGTTGATGGACTGCACGGTGCCGCCGCTTCCGGTCTCGATGCGCTTGATCCACCGGCGGCCGAACTCCCCGGCGAAGAAGTCGCCGTCGTACTCCTCCGGGAACTTCACCTCGGAGGTGGAGCCGGCGTTGTACCGGTAGACGGGGCCGCCCATGGGCGATTCGGAGCCGCCACCGAACTCCGGAACGGAGTCGCCGTTGTACGGGATCCAGGCGGGCTTGGCCGGCGGCAGGTCGGTCAGTCCCGTGTTCCTCGGCGAGTTGTTCTTCGGCGCCGCGCAGTCGAACTTGGCGCCCGACGCGCCGGTGGCGAAGTTGTAGTCCGTGTAGGCGTCGTTCTTGCCCGTGCAGTACGGCCACCCATAGTTGCCCGCTTCGGTGATGCGGTTGAACTCGACCTGGCCCTCCGGTCCCCGCCCGGGGTTCGCGGTGCCGGAGTCGGGCCCGTAGTCCCCGAGGTGCACGATGCCCGTCGCCTTGTCGACGCTCATCCGGAACGGGTTGCGGAAGCCCATCGCATAGATCTCCGGCCGGGTTCTGGCGGTGCCGGGTGCGAAGAGATTGCCGCTCGGAATCGAGTAGGACCCGTCCGCGGCGACCTTGATGCGCAGGACCTTGCCGCGCAGATCGTTGGTGTTGCCCGAGGAGCGCTGCGCGTCGAAGGCCGGGTTGCGGGAGGCACGCTCGTCGATCGGGGTGAAGCCGTCCGAGGCGAAGGGGTTGGTGTCGTCGCCGGTCGACAGGTACAGGTTGCCCTGCGCGTCGAAGTCGATGTCGCCACCGACGTGGCAGCAGGTGCCGCGGGAGGCGGGTACGTCGAGGATCTTCTTCTCACTGCCGAGGTCGAGCGTCCCGTCGGTCCTGAGGACGAACCGGGACAGTCGGTTGACGCCGTCGAAGGCAGCGAAGTCCGCCGCCGTTCCGTCGGACGGCGCGTCACCGGCCGGGGTGGTGAGCTTGGGGGCGTAGTAGAGGAAGACGTGCCGGTTGGACGCGAAGCCCGGATCGACGGCGACGCCCTGCAAGCCCTCCTCGTCGTGGCTGTAGACGTCCAGCTTGCCCGCGACGGAGGTCGCGCCCGCGGCGTTCGTCAGCCGTAGCGTGCCGTCGCGCGAGCTGTGCAGTACCGAGCGGTCCGGCAGCACCGCGAGCGTCATGGGCTCGCCGGTCTCGTTCACGCCCTTGGCCAGCGTGACCTGTTGGAAATCCTCGGCAGCGGCCCCGGCGGTGGCGAGGGGGCGGTCCTGCCCGCCAGGGTCGTCGGGCTGGGCCGCGGCCGGAGACAGGGTCAGCAGGTGGGCGAGGACGCCGGCCGCCGCGGTCAACAGCAGACGGCCCCGTCGATGTCTGAGCGGTCTCGTGCGCACAGAGTTCTCCCCAAGGAGGTGGGATGACGGCAGATCCGGACGGACTGCCACGAGAAGCACAGGCGCGCGCCTTCGCGCCTCAACCACCGGCCCAACTCTCTGTGACCGGTGCATTACAAAGGAAGCTAGCGGGCTTTGCCCCGCCCCGGAACCCGAAGCGCACAGGATCCCACGACTTTTTCCCGCAGCAAGACAAAGTGAATCACCGCGCCGACCCGTCGGTCGGCCTGGCCTGGGCCCTGACGCCGCATCAGTGCTGGTGAGCCCTCTTCGATGTCCTTGGCTCGCTCACTCGGCGGGAGTGCGCGGAGTCCCGCGACCAACGCTGCCCCTGCAGGACCGTCCCGAGTGCCGCTCCCTACGCCCTTCCCCAGCACGGCGAACCTGGCCACCACCGACGCCACCAGGCCATGAGAGTCGCCACCAAGCGGCGGTGTTCACCGTGCCGGAGCCATCGGGCGTGACAGCACATTGCTCGCGGCCGCGGTGGTACGCAGCGGCGGGGCCGCCTCTCCCGCTTCCCCGGGCTTCGGCGTCGGGAGCGGGCATCTGTTGCGCTTGACCTTCACCCCCGATCAATCGCCGGCGCGCCCTTGCACACCGACGGAGAGAGGGCAGGGCTTTTGATCGCCCTGTGGTCGCCCTCTTTCCCCGGAGGACCGACCCCTGCGGTCGATCGTCTGCAGGTTCTCGCCGCACGGCTTCCACCAGCCGCCTTGACGGCTCGATCCCACCTGCTCGGACGGAAGGGGATGCCGTCTCCAGCCCCATGGTTGTGCCAGTGTCCGGACGACCGCCGCGTCGGGTTCGGCGTCGGCCGCCCACCGGTGGATCGCCCAGCCGTTCGACGCGAGCGAGCTGGTGGCAGCTCTCGAGGACGGTTCTCGGTTGGACGTCATTGGCTTCGCCGGTCCGCCGGGACCGGCACGGGCGGTCCACGGGCGGTCCACGGGCAGTCCACGGGCGGTCCACGGGCGGTCCACGGGCGCAGTCTCCGCCACAGCGCTCTGGTGGCACACGTGCTGCTCACGGGCAGGCCACGTTCGTGCCCGCCACCCAGGCCCTTGCCGCCAGCTGCCCCGTGACAGTGGTCACCCAAGGAGTCGAGGCGCTGGCCGCGCTGCCGATCGGCTCAGCCTGGTCGTCTCCCCGTGTATGAGTCGCCGTCGATCGGCGGGGCGGCAAGCCGTCCTGGGGTTCATGGCAGCACGGCGATGGTGAGTACGCCGGCTGCCGCGATGAGGTAGCCGACCGCGACGGGCACGCTGCGGGGCTGTTTCTTCTCTGAGCCGAGCCGTTCGTAGAGGGTGTCGAGCCGACGGCGTACCCGTTCGCCATGGGCGGCACCGGCGACGAGGAGCAGCAGGCAGGGCAGGCAGTAGACCAGGGCGTACCCGGCGACGATCATCCGTGAGCGGGTGGTGCCGACGTCAGCGTTGACGATCCGCTCGATGGCGATGAAGTACGGGAAGGCGTTGGGCAGATCCGCGCCGGTCATGACCAGGCCGAGCGCGGCGGCGCTGGGTGGGTTGACCCAGCCCGGCACGGTGACCGCCGGACGGATCCGGGCCCTTAGTCGACGCAGCCCAGCCACCGTCAAGGCCACTGCCGATCCGGGACAGAGACACCAGGTTCACGGCCGCCTTCGACGCCATCTTCGCCGACGAAGGCATCACCGTGATCAAGATCCCGCCGCGCAGCCCCAACTGCAACCCGCACGCCGAACGGTTCATCCCCTCCGCACGCCAGGAGTGCACCAACCGGCTGCTGATCCATGGCCGCGGCCACGCCGAGAAGCTGCTGCGCGAGTATGCCCGGCACTTCAACGAACACCGACCCCACCAAGGCCGCGGCCAGCTCGCACCGCTCGACGACCCCAACGTCATACCTCTACCCACGCCCCGAATCCAGCGCAAACAGACCGTTGGCGGCCTCATCAACGAGTAACACCAGGCAGGCTGACCACTCGGTAAAGCTCCTGGTCAAGCCATGTGAAGCGGTTTCGAAGCAGTACGGGCGGTCTTGACGGACCGCGAGGTGTCCGCCGTACGGACGGTGCCCACGCCCGTCCGTACAGCGGGCACGCCTGCGTACGGCAAGCCGCCACATCACAGGCCACGAGGGCTGTGGCAGCCGCTGCAGGAAACCGGTGGGCGGTCGTCAGACGACGGGAGTCTTGGTGATCCTCAGGTCGTAGGCGAGGGCGTTGTCGCACTGAAGGGGTGCCCTCTCGCCGAAGGCCTTGATGGTGAGGCGAGTGCTGATGTCCTGATGAGTCCCTGTCGTGACGATGCGATACCCCGCGTCGTACATCTCGTCGCTGTACGGCGTCGGTTCGCCAACAAGGGCGTAGCGGCCGTGGACGACGGCACTGCCGGCGGACTCGACACGCCCGTCGACAGGCGAGATGGGCACCACGGTCCGGATCGCGCCATGACTGAAGAGCTTCTCGGGCTGGGCAGCGCCCGCGTACTCCGACTCGGCGCTGCTGATCACCACTTGGGTGTGGTTGCCGTGCACGGAGTTGCTGTACAGCGACACATATACGGTGTCGTACCGCTCCAGCTGCGCGGTGCACTCCACCACATGCCCCTTTTCGTAGGTGGTCACCGGCTCGGTGCCCGAAGCCTGCGGCGCTGCCTGTGCGGCCCCCGTGAGGCCGAGCGAGAGGAGCGTCGCGCACGCCCCAGCCACTGCACGCATCCGGCTTCTGGTCATGAGCAACTCCCCCATAGTGTTGAACGCTTCACCCAGGTAGACGATCGACGGGCCGTGAAGTTGTAGAGCAATGAGATGTCAACTTTGTAACGCGGCAGTTAGTACTCCAGTGAGATTGCGTGTTCTGCGTTGGTTCTTCTTCGGTAGTGTCAGCAGCGAGCTGTGGCTTGGTGGCGTCTGCGCCAGTGCGACCAGCTCAAGGCATGTAGGCGTCTGTCCTGGTGAGGCTGGGGGTGCGGCAGGCGGGCGTCCAGCAGGTGCCGGATTCCGCCACGGTGAGTGGGACGAGGGCTGATCCGTTTCTGCGGCCCTTTCACCGCCGCCGGTCTGGGCGGCGAGTGCGGTGAGCACGGCGTGGGCGAGCATGGCCAAGGTGATGTGCCGATACCAGCCGGGATAGCGGCGGACCTCGTACTCGTCCAGGCCGCGCTCGTTCTTCGCGGCCTGGAAGCACTCCGCGATCACCCAGCGGGAGCCGGCGATGCGGGCCAGCTCGGCGATCTCAATGCCGACGGGGGTGTAGGCAAGGTATTACTGCCCGCCGACCCCGGCCGAGGTGGTGCCCTTCTTGATGAACCCAGTGTCATCGATGATCAGTACCCCGCCGGGGCCGAGCCGCTTGGCCACATAGTGGCGGACATCCCTGACCGCGTCGGCGTCCCAACGGGCGACGTTGAGCAGGTGCTGCAGGCCCGCCGGGTCGCGGTGGCCGGCCCATTCGGCCAGTTGCCAACCGTTCTTCCGCTCGACCGGCGCCAGCAAACCACGCACGTAGTCCCGCATCCGCCGCCGTAGACCCGCCCGAGCAAACCGTCCCGCCACCCGAGCGAACACCGAATGCAACTCAGCCTGCCACCAGTCGACTTCAGCTATCGCCTCCATACCAGAGAACAACAACCACCAGCTCAGGAAACGAAGTCCCACTGGAGTATTAGTACTCCAGTCAGAATTCGTGTCCTGAGCTGGTTCTTCTTCGGTAGTGGCATCGTCGGG
Source organism: Streptomyces sp. CO7 (assembly GCF_053474865.1). Taxonomy (NCBI): domain Bacteria; kingdom Bacillati; phylum Actinomycetota; class Actinomycetes; order Kitasatosporales; family Streptomycetaceae; genus Streptomyces; species Streptomyces sp. CO7. The sequence goes on along the minus strand of NZ_JBRIOU010000002.1, from coordinate 955,442 downwards.
CGGTGGCTTGGTGGCGTCGTCGCCACCAGGACCAGGTCAGTGCGTGTCGGTGGCGGGCGGGGGTGGGGCAGGAGAGTGTCCAGCAATCGCCGGATTTCTGCCACGGTGAGGGGGACGGTGCTGGTCGGTTCGTTTCTGCGGTTTCCTGGTGGGATGCCTGGGCGGCCAGGGCGGTGAGGAACGCGTGGGCGAGCATCGCGAGGGTGATGTGCCGGTACCAGCCCGGATAGCGGCGGACCTCGTACTCGTCCAGGCCGCACTCGTTCTTGGCGGCCTGGAAGCATTCCTCGATCGCCCAGCGGCTGCCGGCGATGCGGGCGAGCTCGGGTAGTTCGACGCCGACGGGTGCGTGGGCCAGGTAGTAGGCCACCTCGGAGGGGTCGGAGAGGCTGCGGCGGGCCATCACCCAGCGGTGATGGGTTGGCGGGTCGGGATCGAAGACGATGTTGGCGGACAGTTTCGCCGCGGCCCAGTCGTAGACGCGGGGGCCCTTGGCGCCGTCGCCGCAGGACAGTCGCCGCCAGGCGTCGGCGGGGGCTTCCTCGACGAGCTGGTCGATGCGCCAGATGCCGGCCAGGGACTTGATCTGCTGTGATTTGGGCACCGCGACGACGTAGCCGAGTCCGAGCTGCTCGAGCAGGCGGCGGAAGTTCCAGTCCTGTCCGTAGGCCTCATCCGCGGTGACCCAGGCGGCCGGCAAGCCTGCGGCGACGCAGCGGCGGACGATGTCCCGTGCCAGTTCACCTTTCGTGGCGAAGCCTCGCTCGTCGGGGATCTTGGCCGCCAGGCACCGGTCAGGGTCGGACGTCCAGGCTTTCGGCAGGTAGAGCTCCCGGTCCACCAGGGCCCTGCCCGATCCGGTGGCGTAGGCGGCGAACACCCCGATCTGGCAGTTGTCGATCTTCCCCGACGTGCCGGTGTACTGCCGACCCACCCCGGCCGAGGTGGTGCCCTTCTTGACGAACCCGGTGTCGTCGATGATCAGCACTCCGCCCGGGCCGAGCCGGTCGGCGACGTAAGCGCGCACGTCGTCGCGGACCGCGTCTGCGTCCCAGCGAGCCCCGTTCAACAGGTGCTGCAGGCCCGCCGGGTCCCGATGACCCGCCCACTCGGCCAGCTGCCATCCATTCTTCCGCCCGACCGGCGCCAGCAGACCCCGCACATAGTCACGCATCCGCCACCGCAAATCCGCCCGAGCGAACCGACCCGCCACCCGAGCGAACACCGACTCCAACTCGGCCTGCCAGGCACCTACTTCAGATATCACGTCCACACCCGGACAACGACATTCAGCAGCTCAGGACACGAATTGTGACTGGAGTATTAGGTGCCCGCCGCGCTGCGTCTGCTCCTGGACGACCCGGCCTTCGTCGACGAGGGCCTCGGCGCCCGGCGGGTCACCGCCTGCCTGTGGTGGGAGACCGGCGGCAACGCCTGGCGCATCGGCTCGGGCATCGAGTTCCCCTCGGGCAGCCCGGACCCGGACGGCTCCGAGCGCCCCTTCCGCCTCCTCACCGACCGCTCCCCCGAGGCCGTCCAAGCGCACTTCGAGGAGGACTAAGGGCGGCCCGTCCCCCTCGACACCGTCCGCCACGCCTCACAAGCCACCCCCTGGCCCTCGAAGCCGCCCAGGGCCTCAACCCGGCCGCCCTCTCCGATGAGGTCCTGCTCCGCCGGATCGCCGCCGACCTCGAGGTCGAGGCGTACCTCGCCTGCGACGGCGAGTTCGACCTCACGCGGACCGACCCCATCGAGTGGATCGCCCTGCCGGCCGGTGTCCCGGTGGAGCCCGTGGCCGGCTGCAACGCGGGAGGCACCCACTACCCCTGCGGCCCGGCCGGCCCCGACCGCTTCCGCCCCGTCCTCTACACCGACTCCGAGGGCCAGGCTTCCTTCATCGCGGAGTCCCTCGCCGAGGCCCTGACCCTAGCCATCGTCCTCCCCTCCTGGCACGACGCCCTGGCTGGCCTCCGTCCCCCCGCGCTCAACGCCGACTACCTAGGACAACCCGGACCACCCCGAGGTCCGCGACCGCCTTTTTACGGTGTCGCCGCGGCTGGCAGAGGCGCTCACCTACACCGGTAAGCGGCGTACCGCGTGGCATCGAGCTTCGCGCAGCATACGGCGGAGAGGAACCGGCGCGGCCTTGTGCTCAGGGCACCGGACGCGAGTCTTCGATACGGTGATGGAAGGCGGTTGCGCTCCACCTTCCAGGCCATGCCTTCTGCGATGCGGGATCAGGGCATGTTCTCCTGGACGGCCGCCATCGGCGATGTGAACGTCCTCGGAAGTGTCTGTCGGCGTCATGCCGTACGGTCACGCCGTGATGCCACGACCTACGGAGCAAGCTGTGGGCCTCTACGACGCTGCCTTTCTCCCACGGCTGCAGATGACCTTCCGAGAGCCCGCAACGCCGGTGACGGAGCCTGCAACCAAATTCGGCGGGCAACCGGTGTGGCTCGATGAGCCGACGTGGCCTGTGGAACCGCGGACAGGAGAGCCACTGATGTTCGTGGCCCAGTTCCGGGTGCCCGGGGAAGAAGTGCGTCTGGCCTACCTGTTCCTGGACACGGAGGAGGGCGGGCTGAATCCGAACCGCGGGGATGCGGTCGTGCTCGTCCAACCTGGTGGGCGGATCCCCTCCTTCGCGGTAATCGGGCCCCCGGACACCCAAGGGCCCTTGCTGTGGCGCTGGGACGAAGACGAGGAGGAGATCCCCGTCGAGTGGCTGGTCGACCTGGCGCCCGTGTCACCGGAACTGGACGCGGAGGCGGATGATCACGCCGCATGGTCGCGGTACATGCGTCGTGAGGGCCCGGAAGTGGGTCTGCCCTCTGGGCGAGGACCCGGTGACTTCGTGGGCGGCACCCCGGTGCTGCACAACGACTGGGTCAGGGGACTTGATGACGAATGCTGGCAGTTCCTGTGCCAGTTCACCGATCGGGGCGAGTGTCCGAGCGACCCGTTCTTCATCAACTTCGGCTACGGCAGCGGCTTCGTTTTCCTCAGCCCCGACCACCTCGAGGGCCGATTCATGTCCGACTGCAGCTGACCGGGCACGGCATCGGCGGGCTGGCCAAGGGCCCTGCCACGAGACCCCGGTCAACCAAATACCACGACCGGGATAGGGTCCGTCGCGTGCCCGTGAACTCGAACGATCTCCTCACTGAGGAAGCGGCGATACGCCTGGCCGGAGACAACGTCATCAGCTACGAGACCGACGGCGCCTTCATCCTGCTCGGCGACACCGTAACGGTGATCATCGCCGACCCTCAGGACAGGCTCGAGGTGAGCGGCGTGTGGAACAGCCGCGAATTCCACCTTCACGGGCAGTTCGCGGACGGCATCGGCATCCGTCTGTTCGGACATGCCCCTGGCTCTCCCGAATGGAGGTGGACCGGGCAGCCCTCAGACACACGACCGGTCCACCTACTGACCCGTCTGCCCGAAGGCTGCGTGTACCTGGGAATCGGCAAGCCGCGGCACGCCAGATACGACAACGGACATCTGGCCTACGCGAAACTGACGATAGAGCCAGAGTTGACCCGGGACCTCCTGGACCGGGCCAGGCCGCCTGCCGAACCCGAGAAATTGCCGAACCTCGACTGGCTCACCCACATGACCGTCGCCCCGCTTGAGGCACTAACTCAGTTCGTTGAAGGCTGGATCCCTGAGACCCACCAGGACCTCGGCACGTTCGCCGCGGCCCCATGGAATGTTCCCGAACCCCTTGCCGTCTTCTACAGGCTGGCCCGGCACCGGCCTGCGCTGCTCGGCGTCCATAACCAGCTGCGGCCTCCGCACGAGTGGGTGCAGTACGAAGACCTGATCGCCTTCGGGGACGAGAACCAGGGCGTCTTCACCTGGCTGTTCGATCCAGCGAGCCCCGACCCCGAGGTATGGATGGACGACGGTCACGAACTGCGCCGCGAACACCAGCCGATGAGTTGCTTCCTGCTGCAGTTCGCCCTCTACGAGACCCTGATGAACGCCCCGTACAAGGCCGTGTACTTCGGTGCGGATGCTGAGCACGTCGACACGCTGGCGGCCGCGCTGACTCCGCTGCCGTGGGAGCCCTGGCTGTACGACGCGAAGCGCTTCCACATCGCACCCGGCGTGATCGCTGAGACAGCGGAGCTGTCGCACGGAGAATGCCCTGCCTGGGTCGGCGCGGTGCACCGCAGCGCTCTCCACCCACTGGGGCAGCTCGGAATCCCCTGGACCGAGTTCGACGGCTGACCCCCTGCCGATCTAAGCGACGTGCCCGGAACACCGCCACACGGCCCCATTAGCCCAGATCCGGACCCACGCGCCTCATTCCCGCGCCCTGCGATCAGACCTTCAGACCGGTGCGCTCGGCGACGCCGACGTCAAAGATGACGAGCACATCGTCGGTGCCCAGGTGAAACGACCCGTCAGGCTCGTAGGCAGCCGAGCGGCCGGCGGCGATCCATACCTGGCCGGTGGCGGTCCGCAGGTGGATGGCCTCCGGTACCGGCACACGAGCTCCGTGCCCATGGCCGCACCACTGGATGCGGCAGGACTCGATCGGAGCGGTGACGATGCCAGCCCACCGGGGGTGCTCCGCGACTGTGACACGTGCCGAGCCGCCCGGCTTGTCAATGTAGGAGAGGAAGTCACGCATGGGCGCGGGGTAGAGCTCGAGTCCGTAGTGGTCGAACGTGCTACCCCACACAGCCGAGTGGGTGTCGCCGTCGTCCGTGATCAGCTCGACGCCCATCGTGGGCTCGTGCCAGGCGCCGTAGTCCCACTCGTCAGGTTCAGTGCCTTCATCGCCGCTCATCAGCACGAAGTAGTCGACCGAGACGACGGTCCGTCCGCGCAGGCCAGCGACGAGCCGTTCGTAGCTGTCAGGAGTCGGGGACAGCCTTGTACTCATCCGGGCATCCTGGCATCGGCCTCCGACCTGTGCGAGCGGATTACCCATATGCGGGGAGGTCAGGCTGCTCACTCTCGCGAGGCAACGATTGGTCCCTGCCGATGTCAGGACAGAGGAGCCACAGCCTCACGACCAGAAACCGACCTTCACTCGTATGGGTCAACTGTGCGACGTCTAGGTGCAATCAACTGCGTGGCAGGGCAGCTCGCAGGAAAGGCAATGAGTGCCCGGGGAGGTTCCCGTTATGGCACAGGTTGCGGTTGGGGCGATACCCGGGTACTCGACTTCCTCAGGGCTGCTGTCGGACTGGGCTCGCGAGGATCCCGGCCGCAGGTCTGCGGGTCCCCCACCTACAGGCCTTCGGTTCGCGTTCTACGGCCGGATGTCCACGGAGGACCACCAGGACCCGGCAACGTCCAGGGCCTGGCAGCTGATGGGCGCGCAGGCGCTGGTGTCGGGTCACGGGCGGATCGTCACAGAGTTCTTCGACACCGGTCGCAGTCGCACCATCCCCTGGGCGCGCAGGCCAGAGGCTGCCGCGCTCCTGGTGGCGATGGCGGATCCGGAGCGGGAGTTCGATGCGGTGGTGATCGGCTCGAGTGAGCGAGCCTTCTACGGCAACCAGTTCGCCACCATGGCCCCGCTGTTCGAGCACTACGGGGTCGAGGTGTGGGTGCCGGAACTGGGCGGTGCCGTCGACCCCAAGGTGGCCGGGCAGGAGGAATTGATGATCCTCCTGGGCATCCTCTCCAAACGGGAGATCACTCGCGCCCGGATCCGCACCCGGGCCGCGATGACGGTCCAGGCCCGGGACCAGGGCCGCTACCTCGGCGGCCGCCCGCCCTACGGATACCGGCTGGTGGACGCCGGCCCGCACCCGAACCGGGCCCTCGCCCGCCGCGGCGTGTGCGCGCAAGCCCTGGCCGTCCACCCCGAGTGCGGGCCCGTCGTATCGTGGATATTCGCCCAGCGGCTGGCCGGACACAGCATGGCCCGCATCACCCGCGCCCTCAACGACGCGAGCATTCCCTGCCCGGCCGCCGCCGACACCGCCCGCAACCCCCACCGGACTGGGCGCCGGTGGGTGCTGCACTCGGTGAGGGCGATACTCGCCAACCCCCGCTACACCGGCCGCCAGGTGTGGAACCGCCAGCGCACCGACCATGACCTGATCGACCCGGGCAACACCTCACTCGGCCACCGGGACGTCACGCGGTGGAACACCACCGCCGACTGGGTCATCTCCACCCGCC
>NZ_JBRIOU010000002.1:947632-949189 GCF_053474865.1 Streptomyces sp. CO7 | reverse complement strand
CTGCCCACCCGGCGCTCGTCAGTGAGGCCGACTTCGTCGCTGTGCAGCAGATCCGCACCCGCCCGCAGCCGGCACCGGGCCGGACTTACCCGCTGGCTGGACTGCTGTGCTGCGGCGTCTGCGGGCGCCGTATGGAATCGCACTGGGTGCACGAGCACCCGGGCTACCGGTGCCGCCACGGACACACCAGCGCCGGCCGACCCGACCCGGCCCGCACGCCGAACGCCTACATACGCGAGGACCAGGTCCTCCCCCACCTGCCCGCCCTGCACCTGCGCCTCACCGGCCGTATCGAAACGGCCAAGCCCGAGGCTCCGTCCTGCGGGTCGGTGGCGCCGCCCACGGTTGAGCAGGCCGTCGCCCATCTCCGCGGCCAGGAGATCACCCTGGTCTACGACCCCGCGGACAGGACTCTGACTGCGGATACACCCCGAGCAGAAAGGATCACCATCAACTGACGAACGGCGAGGCCGGCAGACACCGGAAAGAAGGAGGAGAGCGCCAGGGAGAAAAGGCCGGAACGCAGAACACCCGCTCCGGCCGAGAGCCGATGCGGGTGCCGATCACCCCTGCCCGAGAACCGGGCCCCGTGGGGCAACTGTGTGTCCGAGGGGGGACTTGAACCCCCACGCCCGATAAAGGGCACTAGCACCTCAAGCTAGCGCGTCTGCCATTCCGCCACCCGGACCAGGTGTTGCGTCGCGTTCGGGGCGGTGCCCTCGGCGACGTGGATAACCATACCAAGGATCCCGGGTGGGTTTCACCTGCGTATCCGCTGGTGGGCGGGGTGCAGCGGGAGGGGTACGGAGAGTGAGTCGATCAGGTCGGGGCCTGGAGGCCGGTGAGGAGGCGGGCGGTGTCGAGGCCGGCGGTGAGGTACTGGACGAAGGTCTCGTTGCTGAAGGCCCAGGGTGATCGTCTGGCGCGGACGAGGTCGACGGCGGTGGCGGGGCTGTGGGCGTCGAGGTCCATCAGCGCTTGGGCGGTGACCAGGCCGGAGCGGTTGTAGCCGGAGTGGCAGCGGACCAGGACCGTGTGGTCGGCCCGTACTGCGTGTACGGCGCGGTCGGCGGCCTGCTGGACGGAGTGGATCTGGTCCGGGGTGAGAGGGCCGTCCGGGATCTCGGCGATCACGTGCTCGACGGAGGGGTGCGGTCCGTGGCCCGGCAGGGTGAAGAGGCTGACGACCAGGTCGAACTCGCGGTCCGGGACGGCGGGGACCAGGTCGCCGGTGTGGTCGGTCCAGTGGTGGCCGCCCATCCACAGCCCCGGGCGGATCTCGTTCCAGGGCGAGTCGGGCCCCGGCATGTCGCGGTCCTTCTGGCGTGTCTTCTTCATCCGTTCCCCCTTGGAAGGGACAACGGGTGAGGTGGGGTCCCCGTTCCCGGAGCGGAGGCGAGTGGGGTGCAGTGGAGTGGAGCGGGCGGGAGGAGGGGCTGCCCACAATGACCGACGCGGGGTCCCCGGGTGAGGGGAATGGGGACGGGAGGCACGGCCCGTCGCCGCTCGCGCCCCTCACGACTCGATTCCGCGCCACGCCACCCCTCAGGCCCGCAC
>NZ_JBRIOU010000002.1:938689-947532 GCF_053474865.1 Streptomyces sp. CO7 | reverse complement strand
GTTTCCGTGGGGACGGCCCCCACCCGGACCCCCTCCGCCTCGAGTGCCGCCTTCCAGCGGACATGGCCAGGCCAGCTCCGCGACACGGCCGCGCGGGCTCCGCGACACGGCCGGCACGGCCTGCCAGGCCAGCTCCACGGCACCGCCGCACCGCCGCACCGGCCCCGCGAGCACCGGTCAGGCAGGCTCCGCGGTCACGGAGCCGGAGCGTGCGGCCGCAGCGGCCGCGGCGGCCCCCGCCGCCGGCCCGGTGCTGCCGCGCGGCAGCAGCCGTGCGGGCTCGTCCTCCAGGCCCTCGGCCCAGCCTTCCTCGACCAGGGTGAGGAGGGTGCGGACGGCGTGCCTCCCGTAGGCGGGGATGTCCCGGTTGAGCGCGGTGATGCCCGGGCGGACGACCCTGGTGAGCTGGGAGTCGTCCCAGGCGACCAGGGACAGTTCACCGGGGACGCTCAGCCCCAGTTCGTCGGCGACCGACAGGCCGGCGACGGCCATGATGTCGTTGTCGAAGACGATGGCGGTCGGGCGGTCGGGCCGGATGAGCAGGCCGCGGGCCGCTCGGGCACCCGCCTCCCCGGAGTAGTCGGTGTGCACGATGGCCGGCTCCCCCATGCCCAGTTCGGCGCAGACCGCCCGGTGGGCGCGGTCGCGGCGTGCCGTGTGGTCGAGGTCGCGCAGTCCGGCGACCCGGGCGACCGAGCGGTGGCCGAGGGCGTGCAGGTAGCGCAGGGTCTGGCCGAGCGCGGCGGCGTCGTCGGACCACACCGAGGGCAGCCCTTCCGCCGCCTCCGGGTGGCCGATCGCCACGGCGGGCAGGCCGAGTTCGCGGATCAGCGCGATCCTCGGGTCGTCGGTGCACAGGTCGGTCAGGAGCACGCCGTCGATGCGGCCCTCGCCCCACCAGCGGCGGTGGACCTCCATCTCCTGCCCGGCGTCGGCGACGAACTGCAGCGTCAACGCCTTGCCCTGGGCGGCGAGTTCGTCCTGCATGCCGCTGATCAGGCCCATGAAGAACGGTTCAGCTCCGAGGAGCTGGGCGGGCCGGGAGGAGACCAGTCCCACCGCGTCGGCCCTGGCCCGGGTGAGGGCGCGGGCCGCGCTGTTGGGCCGCCACCCGATCTCCCGGGCGATCCGCTTGATCTCGGCCCGGGTCCCCGGCGAGACGCCGGGCCGGTCGTTGAGCGCGTACGAGACCGCGACCTTGGAGACGCCCGCTCGCCGCGCGATGTCCTCCATGGTGGGGCGACGCCTGGACATGTGACCTCGCTTAACCGCTTCATGTGGGTGCCGTCATCGTAGCGGCACCGCCGCACGTCGAGACCTGCCCGGTGCGGACCTTCACGTAAACAACTTCCGTGTAACGAAGCCACGGGAGCGCTCCCGTCCCCCCTTGACACCGCCGCCCGGCGGGCCGAGACTTCCGCCACTTACCCGGTTCAGTTGGCTCCGCCCGAGGACGGGCGGGGAGGGAGTTGACCGATGCGCACTCGAGCGCGGCTCATCGCTCTGTTGGCCGTCGGCGGCATGGTCGTCACGGCGTGTACGGGCGGGGGTTCCTCCACGACCCCGGACGGAATAGGAGTTCAGGGGGGACTTCCGAGGAACGAGACCCTCTACACCAGTGGCACCCAGTGGGGGCCGCCGGCCAACTACAACCCCCTGCACAACTGGGACCACGCCACCGGCACCAAGGGCCTGGCGTACGAGACGCTGTTCCACTTCGACCCGAAGGCCGGCGAGCTCAAGCCGTGGCTGGCCGAGGGCGGGGAGTGGAAGGACGACAAGACCTACGAGGTGAAGCTGCGTTCGGGCGTCACCTGGTCGGACGGCAAGCCGATGACCGCCAAGGACGTCGTCTTCTCCTACGAGATCGGCAAGCTGGAGGCCTCCTCGTTCCACACGCTGTGGGACTGGCTGTCCAAGGCGGAGGCCGTCGACGAGCAGACCGTGCGCTTCACCTTCAAGGAGGCGCGCTACCAGGAGTGGGACTTCACCCTCTACGGGCAGCCGATCGTGCCGGAGCACGTGTGGAGCGAGCTCTCCGAGGAGGACATCCTCAACGGGGTCAACGACAAGCCGGTGGCTTCGGGGGCCTACAAGCTCAAGAGCCACTCCCAGGACCGTGTGGTGTGGGAGCGCCGTGACGACTGGTGGGGCGTCAAGGCGCTCGGCATGAAGCCGGCCCCCAAGTACATCGTCGACATCTCCAACCCGAGCAACGAGGTCGTGATCGGCCAGATCGGGCAGGGGCAGCTGGACCTGAGCAACAACTTCCTCCCGGGCGCCGCCCAGATGATCAAGGGCGGCAAGGCGGTCTCGTACTACGACGGACCGCCCTACATGCTGTCCGCCAACACCGCCTGGCTGGTGCCCAACACCAAGCGCAAGCCGATGGACGACGCCGCCTTCCGCAAGGCGCTGGCGTACTCGATCGACATCGACAAGATCGTCACGGGCGTCTACGGCGAGCTGGTGCGGCCGGCCGACCCGACCGGTCTGCTGCCGCAGTGGGACGCCTACATCGACAAGGGCCTGACCGCGAAGAGCGGTTTCTCCTTCGACACCGCCAAGGCGAAGAGCCTGCTGAGGAGCGCGGGTTACAAGGACACCGACGGCGACGGGCTGGTGGAGAACAAGAACGGCAAGAAGCTGAAGCTGAAGCTGATCGTGCCGTCCGGCTGGACCGACTGGATGGAGGCGGCGAAGGTCATCGCGGAGAGCGCCAAGGCCGCCGGCATCGACGTGAGCACCGACTTCCCGGACCAGAACGCGCTGACCGACATGCGCGGCAAGGGTGAGTTCGACCTGGTGATCAACAACGAGCGCCAGCTGTCCAACACCCCGTGGACGTACTACGAGTACATGTTCCAGCTGCCGGTCCGCGAGCAGCAGAACACGGTCAACTTCGGCCGCTACGAGAACAAGGAGGCGTGGAAGCTCGTCAACGAGCTCGGCGGCGTCAAGACCGACGACGAGGCGGGCATGAAGGAGGCGGTCTCCAGGATCCAGGAGATCCAGCTCGAGGAGATGCCCGTCATCCCGCTCTGGTACAACGGCCTGTGGTCCCAGTCGACGACCGGCACCTGGACCAACTGGCCCTCGGAGAAGGGCGACAACCCGCACGCGCCCACCCTGTGGCGCAACTGGCTGGAGCTGGGCGGCTTCGAGGCGCTGACCGGCCTGAAGCCCGCGAAGAAGTAGTCCCGCGGAAGCAGTTCCCGCGACCGCGGCGGCCGCCGCACGCCCCCTCCCGCCGGACGCACCGGCGGGGGGGGGGGGCCCCCCCGCCGCCCCCCCCCCGCCCCCCCCCGCCGGCCCCACCGGTGGGGGCGGGGCGCCTCCGGGCGGCCGCCCGGCGCCGACCTCCCCGCCTGCCTCGGCTCTCCTGCCTCTCCTGATCCTGGAGTTCACCCTTGCGCCGCTACTTCGCCCGCAAGCTCCTCGTCTACGTCCTCACCTTCGTCTTCGCCGTCACGGTGAACTGGCTGATCCCCCGGTTCATGCCCGGTGATCCCGTCTCCGCGATGATCTCCCGGGCCCGGGTCTCGCAGCCGGAGGCCGTGGAGCACATGCGGGCCTACTACAACGAGCTGTTCGGCTTCGACCGGCCCGTCTGGGAGCAGTACCTGCACTTCTGGTCGTCGTTGCTGCAGGGCGACTTCGGCATCTCGATCTGGGTGTTCCCGCAGCCGGTGAGCGAGATCATCCTGGGTGCGCTGCCCTACACGCTCGCCCTGATGATCCCGGCCATCCTGCTCAGCTGGTTCGTCGGCAACTGGCTCGGCGCGCTGGCCGCCCGCCGCAAGCTGCTGGACAACACCGTGCTGCCGGCCGGCTACCTGCTCACGGCCATGCCGTACATGTGGATCGCCGTCCTGCTGGCCTGGGTGTTCGGCGCGCGGGCGGGCTGGTTCCCGGTCTCGGGCGGCTACAGCCTGGACATCGAGCCGTCGTGGAGCTGGCTCTTCTTCACCGACGCGCTGCACCACTGGGTGCTGCCCTTCCTGTCCATGTTCCTGGTGGCGCTGGGCGGCTGGGCCATCGGCATGCGCAACATGATCATCTACGAACTCGAGGCGGACCACTCGTCGTACCTGGCCGCGCTGGGCGCCCCGCAGCGGCTGATCCGCCGGTACGCCTTCCGCAACGCCGTCCTGCCGCAGATCACCGGGCTGGCGCTGCAGCTGGGCGTCCTGGTGGCCGGCGCGCTGGTCACGGAGATCGTCTTCAACTATCCGGGCCTGGGCAGCCTGATCCTCGCGGCGATCCAGAACCGCGACTTCTTCCTGCTGCAGGGCACCTTCCTCTTCATCGTGATCGGTGTGCTCATCGCCAACTTCGTCATCGACCTCGTCTATGTGATCGTCGACCCCCGGACCCGAACCGGCATGGCGGGAGGCCAGTCATGAACGCGATGCCCCCACTCGGCGAACCGGCCTCCGAGCCGGTCGCGACCACGCAGCCCGCTCCGGACGCCGTTCCGGGCCTGGCCCCCGCGACGGCCGAGCCGTCGGCTCCGCTCAGTCCCACCCGCGAGACCCTGCACTACGCGGTCCGCAATCCCAAGCTGCTGATCGGCCTGGCCGTCGTCCTGGTGCTGCTGCTGACGGGCCTGCTCGGCCCGCTGCTGCTGGAGGGCAAGGACCCCAACGCCTACTCGGGCGCCCAGGGGGTGGGGCCCAGCGGCGAGCACTGGTTCGGCACCACGACCTTCGGGCAGGACGTCTTCGCGCAGTTCGTGCACGGCCTGCGCGCCACCTTCCTGGTCGGCGTGATCGGCGGCGGCATCGCGGCCGTCGTCGCCATGCTGGTCGGCTTCTTCGCCGGCTACCGGGGCGGTGTGCTCGACGAGGTGCTCACGATGCTGACCAACATCGTGCTGGTCATCCCGTCGCTGGCGGTGCTGCTGATCGTCAACGCCTACCTCGGCGTGCGCAGCGTGCCGGTGCAGGGCCTGTTCATCGGCCTGACGTCGTGGCCGTGGGCGGCGCGGGCGATCCGCGCCCAGACGTTCAGTCTGCGCACCCGTGACTTCGTCGATCTGGCCCGGCTCAGCGGCAGCCGTACCTGGAAGATCATTTTCCGGGAGATCGCGCCGAACATGAGCTCCTACCTGTTCATGACGTTCATCCTGCTGTTCGGCGGTTCCATCCTCATCGCCTCCTCGCTCGACTTCATCGGCCTCGGCCCCACCGACAGCGTGTCGCTGGGCCTGATGCTCCAGAGCGCGCAGCAGTGGAGCGCGCTCCAGCTCGGCATGTGGTGGTGGTTCGTGCCGCCGGGGGTGGGCATCACCGCGGTCGTCGGCGCGCTGTACGTCGCCAACGTGGGTCTGGACGAGGTGTTCAACCCCAAGCTGAGGGAGTCGTAAGCACATGACCCTGACCGTCGACGACCTCCGGGTCCACTACCGCACGCTGCGGGGCGACGTACGCGCCCTGGACGGCGTCAGCTTCTCCGTCGACGACGGCGAGATCCTCGGCCTGGTCGGTGAGTCGGGCTGCGGCAAGACCACGCTCGGCAAGTCGCTGATCCGCATGGACGGCCGGATGCGCCACGTGGGCGGCACCGTCACCCTCGACGGGGACGACGTCCCCGTCGGCGACGACCGCGCCATGAACGCCTTCCGCTTCCGCCGCATCTCGCTGGTCCCGCAGTACTCGATGAGCGCGATGAACCCCACGCGTCGCATCGGCCGGATGGTCCGCGAACTCCTCGCCTCGCGCGGGGCGTCGGTGGACACCGAGGAGCTGCACCGGCGTCTGGCCCTGGTGGGCCTGAAGCCGGAGGTCCTGGACCGCTATCCCATCGAGCTGTCCGGCGGCATGAAGCAGCGCACGGTGATGGTCATCTCCACGCTGCTCGACCCGTCGCTGCTGATCGCGGACGAGGTGACCAGCGCCCTGGACGTCTCCAACCAGAAGGCGGTGGCCCACGCCCTGGTGGGGCTGCGCGACCAGGGCCTGGTCACCAGCATGGTGTTCATCACCCACGACCTCGCGCTGACCTCGCACATCGCCGACACGATCATGGTGATGTACGCGGGTCTGCTCGCCGAGAAGGCGCCGTCGAAGGTCCTGACCAGTGCGCCGCGTCACCCGTACACCCGCCGGCTGCTGGCCGCGCTGCCGGAGGCGGGCGTGCGCCGCTCCGAGGGCCGCCTGTCGGGCATCGAGGGCAGCCCGCCCTCGCTGCTGTCCCCGCCCACCGGGTGCCGGTTCCGTGCCCGGTGCCCGCTGGCCGACGACCGGTGCGCCGAGCAGCCGCCGGTTGTCGAGGTCGCCCCCCGTCACCACGTAGCGTGCTGGAAGGTCTGATGCTGACACTCGACCGCGTCACCAAGACGTTCCGGACCGGGACCTTCTCCGGCAGTTCGGTCACCGCCGTCGACCGGGTCTCCTTCACCGTCGGGCGGGGAGAGGTCGTCACCCTGCTCGGGGAGAGCGGCAGCGGCAAGTCGACCCTGGGGCGCATGATCCTGGGCCTGACCCCGGTGACCGAGGGCTCGCTGACGCTGGGCGGCGAGCCGGTGCGCTCCGGCCGGGAGTACTACCGCCGGGTGCAGGGGATCTTCCAGGACCCGTTCAGCTGCTTCAACCCCGTCTTCAAGGCGGACCGGGTCTTCGCGCTGGTGAAGGAGGCCTACTACCCGAAGCTGTCCGCCGCCGACTGGCGCGGCCGGATCGAGCGGGCCGTGCGCGACGTGCGGCTCGATCCCGGGCAGGTGCTGAACAAGTACCCGCACCAGCTCAGCGGCGGCCAGCTGCAGCGCCTGCTGATCGCCCGGGCGCTGCTGCTCGACCAACTGGAGTTCCTGGTCGCCGACGAGATCACCAGCATGCTGGACGCCTCGACCCGGGTCGACGTCCTCAACCTGCTGGGCGACCTGCGCGAGCGGGGCCTGGGCGTCCTGTACATCACGCACGACCTCGCCCTGGGCACCTACCTGGCGGAGCAGACGGTGGTGCTGCGCGGCGGGCGGATCACCGAGCGGGGGGCGACCGAGAAGGTCTTCGGCAACCCGATGCACCCCTACACCCGGCACCTGCTGGCCGCCGTCCCACGGCTGGGCGTGGACTGGGTCGACGCCGAGCCGGTGGAGAGCTGCGTCTTCCACGACGCGGGTGCCGAGGGTGAGTTGTACGAGGCCGAGCCGGACCACTTCGTGGCCTGCGCGCAGCTTCCGGGGTGCCCCGGGCACTGAGCACTCCCCCGTTCCGTCCGGCCCGCGGCGGGCGTCCTCCACGGACGTCCCGCCGCGGGCCGGACGGCTTCACCCGCGCCCGGTCAGGCGAGCCCCGCCAGGCGCAGCAGCAGGTTCTTCACCTCGGTGGCCTCGACGCGTTCGCCGAGGTCGTGCGGGGCGGAGCACAGCAGCAGCGGGCCGTCCTCGTCCCGTTCGGGCAGCCGGCCGTGGCTGCCGCGCACGGGTGAGGGGTCCAGCGGGACGACGGCCATCCGGTAGCGCAGGCCGAGCTTCTTGCGGGCCAGGGCTGCGGCCGCCTTGACCTTCACATACGGGTCGAGGGGGTCCATGAAGAGCTCGGCGGGGTCGTAGCCGGGCTTGCGGTGGATCTCCACCAGCTGGGCGAAGTCGGGGGCGTGGGCGTCGTCGAGCCAGTAGTAGTAGGTGAACCAGCTGTCCGCCTCGGCGACCAGGACCAGCTCGCCGGCGCGCGGATGGTCGAGGCCGTTCGCCTTCTTCCCCGCGTCGTCGAGGATGTCCGCGACGCCCGGCACCTCGGCCAGCAGGGCGCGGACCGTCTCCCGGTCCTCCTGCCGACGCACGTAGACGTGGGCGATCTGGTGGTCGGCGACGGCGAAGGCGCGGGAGGTCGTCGGGTCGAGGTACTCCATGCCGTCCTGGGTGTGCACCTCCAGCAGTCCGGCGCGGCGCAGCACGCGGTTGACGTCGACGGGGCGGGTCACCGGGGTGATGCCGTACTCGGAGAGCGCGACGACGGTGCGGCCCTCGGCGCGGGCCTCGTCCAGGAGCGGGGCGACGGCGGCGTCGAGGTCGGTGGCGGCCCGCAGCGAGCGCGGGTCGTCGGGGCCGTAGCGCTGCAGGTCGTAGTCGAGGTGGGGCAGGTAGCACAGGGCGAGGTCGGGGCGCCGGGTGCGCAGGACGTGGCGGGTGGCGTCGATGATCCAGCGGCTGGAGACCAGGTCGGCGCCGGGTCCCCAGAAGTTGAAGAGGGGGAAGGTGCCCAGTGCGCCGGTGAGTTCGTCGTGCAGGGCCGGCGGCCGGGTGTAGCAGTCGGGTTCCTTGCGGCCGTCGGCGTGGTAGACGGGGCGCGGGGTGACGGTGATGTCGGTGTCGGCGCCCATCGCGTACCACCAGCAGATGTTGGCCACCGTGTAGCCGGGGGCGGCCCGGCGGGCGGCGTCCCACAGCTTGTCGCCGCCGACCAGCCCGTTGTGCTGCCGCCACAGCAGGACGTCGCCGAGCTCGCGGAAGTACCAGCCGTTGCCGACGACGCCGTGCTCGGAGGGGAGCGTGCCGGTCAGGAAGGTCGACTGCGCGGCGCAGGTGACGGCGGGCAGCACGGTGCCCAGCGGTGCGCGGGAGCCGTCGCGCGCCAGGGCCTTCAGGTGCGGCATGTGGTCCAGGAGGCGTGGGGTGAGGCCGACGACGTCGAGGACCAGCAGGGGGTTCACCGAGGGGGTCACGGCAGCTCCTTGAGGCCGAGGTCGGTCAGCAGGTCGCGGGCGATGGCGAGTTCGGCGGCGATGCCGTCGGCGAGTTGGCCGGCGTCGCGGGGGCGCAGCGCGGGCGGCAGGGCCTGCCAGGTGTACGTCTCGACCTCGAGGTGGCGGGTGCGGGGGAGGGGCCCGCCGACCAGGTG
>NZ_JBRIOU010000002.1:932192-938589 GCF_053474865.1 Streptomyces sp. CO7 | reverse complement strand
GGAGACCAGCGTGACCGCGCAGGTGTGGGCACCCACGGCGAGGGCGGACGGCAGCGCGCGGACGGGCGCGCCGGTGGACGCCGCGCCCATCAGGAGGTCCAGGGCGCGGGCGGCGCCCATGGCGACCGGTCCCAGCGGCGTGTGCTTGAGGTGCAGGTCGTAGGCCCACACGGTGGCCGCCAGGGGGACCGCGACGGCCGCGGTGCGCCGGCCGGCCAGGGCCGCGCAGCCGAGGCCCGCCGCCGTGAGGCCTCCGGCGGCGGCCAGCGCGGCCCCCGTCCGGACGCGTCCGGACGGCAGCGGCCGCCCGGGGCGTTCCCGTGCGTCCTCCTCGCGGTCGGCCCAGTCGTTGAGGGCCATGCCCGCCGCGTACAGGCACAGCGAGGCGGTGACGGCGCCGAGGGTGCGGGTCCGGAGCCGTCCGCCGCCCGCGACCGCGCCGGCCAGCGCGTCGCCGGGCACCGTGAACAGCGCTGGGACGCGCAGCAGTTCGGCCCAGTCCCGGGCCGGGCTCATCGGCCCGCCGCCAGCCGCCGCGCGAACTGCAGGAGCCGGCCGTACTGTTCGCCGAGCGCGACCGGTCCCTCCCCCACCGGGTCCTTGAAGTAGAACCCCAGCTCGCCGAGGGGTCCCGTCAGGCCCAGCTCCCCCGCCCGGGCCATGATCCGGGCGAGGTCGAGCACCAGCGGCGCGGCCAGCGCGGAGTCGCAGCCCTGCCAGGTGGTCTGCAGCACCATCCGGGTGCCGAGGAAGCCGTCGAAGGCGATGTGGTCCCAGGCCGTCTTCCAGTCGCCCAGCGCGGGGACGTCGTCGATGTGCGTGCCGCCCTCCGGCAGGGCGCCGAGCGCGTCGGCGAGGACCCGCGCCTTGCCGGCGTTCTTGGCGGCGGCGGCCGCCGGGTCGGCCAGCGCCGCCCCGTCGCCGCCGCCCAGCAGGTTGGTGCCCGACCAGGCCCGCACGTCCAGGGCGCGCTGGGCGAACATCGGCGCCAGCACGGCCCGCAGCAGGGTCTGCCCGGTCTTGCCGTCCCGCCCGGCGTAGGGCAGCCGGGTCTCCTCGACGAGCGGGGCGAGGGCGGGGTGCTGGATGCCCGCGGAGGGGGTGAAATTGACGTACGGGCAGCCGGCCAGCAGCGCGGCCGCCGCGTACAGGGCGCTCGGCGGGAGTCCGGGGCCGTCGGTCCGCGGCTCGGTGGAGGCGACGTTGACCACCACGACCCGCTGCAGGCCGCGGCGCTGCGCGAACTCCCGGATGTCGTCGGCCAGTCGCTCGGTGACGCCGTCCGCATCCTCGGCCGCTCCCGCTCTGATCCCGCGGTCGGCGTCGTCGAGTTCGGCCCGGACGGCGTCCGGCAGGCCGTGGGGCAGGACGCCCGCCCCGGCGAGTGCCTCGGCGCGCTTGGTGAGCGGGCACTCGGCGGTGTCGTGACCGCCGAAGACGAGGGCGGTGAGCGGGGGCAGCCCGCTGCGGGCGAAGGGGGGTGTCTCGGTGAGCATCCCGGTCGGCGGGCGCAGTCCGGCGGTCAGCGCCGCGCAGCCGGCGACGGCGGTGGTGGCGACGGAGCCCCGGGCCCCGATCAGCCAGACGCCCACCCGGGGCGGTAAGTCGGACGGGGACATGACGCGGCCTCCTCGGTTCGCACGGAATACGCAACGGGGAAACTAGCAGCCGCGGGCGGGTCTTGATCAGTGGCAGGAAGCGACATGTGAGGACCGGGTGGCACTCGTGCAGCCGTACCGGGAGCCGGAAGCCGGGGGCACGCGGGGCGCCGGCCACGCGTCGCCGGGCCTGGTGGCTGCGCCAGATGCCGAAGTGGCCGCAGCGGGGTGTACTGGTGAGGACGGCCTGGCCCAATCAGCGGAGGTGAGGGCAATGAACTCCCAGCGACGGCTTCCCCGGCGACTTCGAGGGGGCAGGCGGGCCCTGGTGCTCCCTGCGGCCTTCGCGGCGGCGACGGCCCTGGTGTCGTCCGCCTCGACGGCCTCGGCGGCGCCCGACACGCCGTGGCACGTGGTCGGCAACGTCCAGATGCGGATCATGGATCACGAGGACTTCGGGAAGAACCCGGTCTGCAACTACAACATCCCGATCGACCACCGGGGAACGGGGCAGCTCCCCCAGAGTTTCTGGTGGTTCGGCAAATGTGGCGGGGAGGTCCGGGCCGAGATCCACTACTCGCTGAGCGGGCAGGCCGACGGATCGGTATGGGTCGCCGGCCCGGCCTACGTGCAGTTGTACGAGGGGGCCAGCGACACCACGCGTGACCTGGACGGGCAGGTGCAGTGGGTTCCCTACTCCGTGCTCGGTCCGACCATCGCCAAGGGAGGGCCGCCCCTCACCAAGAGCTTCCACGTGACGAACGCGGCGGAAGGGGAGCCGGACGACAAGGTCGACCTCACGATCACCATGCGCGCCGTGTGAGGGGCGCCGCCCGGCCGTCCCGTGGGCGGCCGGGACCGCGACGGCCCGCCCGCCGCGGCCGGGTCAGCCCTGGGACGCGCGTGGTGGGGCTGCCGGGTGTGTTCCGTGTGCTCGCGCACGAGCCGCGTCGCCCCCGCCTCGTCCCGCTCGGCGATGGCGGCGATCGCGGCGATCAGCGCGGCGTGGAAGCGCGCGTCGGCCTGCACCGCGCCGTCGACGTCGTCCGCGGTGACCAGCGCCTCGCCCTCCGCGCACAGCCCCTCGAGCCGCTCGATGCCCGGCCTGCCCGCGTCGGCCGCGGCGAGCCGGGCAGCCTCGGCCTCGGCCTCCAGCAGCGTGCGCTCGGTGAGGAGTTGGTCCGCCTCCGCCTCGGTGGGCTCGTGCACGAAGGCTCCCTGGGCGGGGCGCAGGTCCACCCGGACCTGGACCGCGGTGTCGAGCCGCTGCAGCGCCTCGCGGTTCGATCGCCTACAGCGCACGCCGCTCGGGGAGTTGCGGCGCGGGAGACGTCGGACACGACACGCCGATGCGCCCCGTCCCCTGTCGCGGGAACGGGGCGCACCGTGGGCGACGACGGTCGCGGAGTCAGCCCGTGAAGAGCTGGGTGGCCTTGCGGACCAGTTCGTACAGGCCGTAGGCGAGCGGCGCCCCGACCCACAGCCATGAGAAGGCGATCAGCCCGCGGCGCCCGGCGTCCTCAGGCGGGTTCTGCGACATGGACGCCCTCCTTGACGTGGTACTTGGCGTGCACCGGCCGCACCAGCTCGTTGGCCACGAACCCGACGACCAGCAGTCCGAGCATGATGAACAGCGAGGTCCCGTACAGCTCGGGGCCCTGCTTGCCCGCCTCTTCCTGCCGGTCGGCGATCCAGTTGACGATCAGCGGACCGAGGACGCCCGCCGTGGACCAGGCGGTCAGCAGCCGTCCGTGGATGGCGCCCACCTGGTAGGTGCCGAACAGGTCCTTGAGGTAGGCGGGGATCGTCGCGAAGCCGCCGCCGTAGAAGGACAGGATGACCAGCGCGCAGAGCACGAACAGCGGCTTGGAGGTGTCCCCGAACAGTGCGATCAGCAGGTACATCAGCGCGCCGACGCCCAGGTAGACGCGGTAGATGTTCTTGCGCCCGATCAGGTCTGAGGTCGAGGACCAGCCGATCCGGCCCGCCATGTTGGCCGCCGAGAGCAGCGCCACGAACCCGGCGGCGGCCGAGACCGACACCGGCGTCGAGGAGTCGGCGAAGAAGTCGGTGATCATCGGCGCGGCCTTCTCCAGGATGCCGATGCCCGCGGTGACGTTCATGACGAGCACCAGCCACAGCAGCCAGAACTGCGGCGTGCGCACGGCGTCGCGTGCGGACACCTGGACCCCGCCGACGCCGGCCGTGGCGTCGGCGGCGGCGTCGCCCTCCGCGGGCCTGGGCACGCGGATCAGCAGCACGCCGAGCGACATGAACACCGCGTAGACCAGGCCGTGGACCAGGAAGGCGGTGGCGATGCCGGAGGAGTCGGAGCCGAACGACTCCAGCATCCGGGTGGACCAGGGCGAGGCGATCAGCGCGCCGCCGCCGAAGCCCATGATGGCGATGCCGGTGGCCATGCCCGGCCGGTCGGGGAACCACTTGATCAGCGTGGAGACCGGCGAGATGTAGCCGATGCCGAGGCCGATGCCGCCGACGAAGCCGTAGCCGAACACGATCAGCCAGTACTGCCCGGTGTACGCGCCGAGGGCGGAGAGCAGGAAGCCCGAGGAGAAGCACACCAGGGCGACCGTCATCGCCCAGCGCGGGCCGTTGCGTTCGACGAGGGTGCCGCCGAAGGCCGCGGACAGGCCCAGCATCACGATGCCCAGCTGGAAGGGGAGCGCGCTCAGCGTGCCACTGATGTCGAGCGAGGATTCCAGGGGCGCCTTGAAGACGCTCCAGGCGTAGGCCTGGCCTATGGACAGATGGACGGAGAGGGCGGCCGGGGGCACGAGCCAGCGGCTCCATCCCGGCGGTGCTACCGGTGGACTCATGATCCGGAACCTTAGGTACCGCTTACCTGCTTGGGAAGACTCCGGACGCCCCCGCTCCTCTGCCCGCTCTCTTCCCGCACCGGCCGGCCTCATGCCTTGTCAGGAGGCCGGCCGCCCCGAAGCCGCCCTTCCCGGTGAAGGAGGGGCTGTTCGGGAGGCCCACCGCCGCCCGCAACGTGGAGACGCTGGTGAACGTCCTGCCGGCGCTCACCATGGGGGCGCCGGCCTGCGCGTACCGCGGCAACTGCGTCGAGGCCTGCCCGACGGGGGGACTCTCCGCCACGAGCGAGTTCGACCTGCGCGCAGCGGGTACGTGGGACGGGTCCCGGCAGGCGCGGACCACCACGGTCTGCGCCTACTGCGGAGTAGGGTGCAACCTCACCCTGCACGTTCAGGACAATGGGATCGTCGAGGTCACCTCGCCGCACGACAACCAGGTGACCCACGGCAGTCTCTGCATCAAGGGCCGCTTCGGCCGCCAGCACGTACAGAACCGGGACTGACAGGGCTATGGGACGAGTCACGGAACGACGCAGGGTGATCCGGATCCGCGACGGGGTGGTCTCCGCCCGTCCGGACACGCTCGTCGCCGAGGAACCTCTGGAGATCCGGCTCAACGGCAAGCCGCTGGCCATCACCATGCGCACGCCCGGCGACGACTTCGCGCTCGCCGCCGGGTTCCTCGTCAGCGAGGGGGTGCTGGGCTCGGCCGCTGAGCTGCGCAACATCGTGTACTGCGCGGGGGCGACGGCCGACGGGGCCAACACGTACAACGTGGTGGACGTGCGGACCGCGCCCGGGGTCGTGATGCCGGACATCACCCTGGAGCGGAACGTCTACACCACCTCCTCGTGCGGGCTGTGCGGCAAGGCGAGCCTGGACGCGGTCCGCACGACGGCGCGCTGGGCGATCGACGACGGGGACGGCCCGGCCATGTCGCTGGAGCCGGCGCTGCTGTCGGTGCTGCCGGAGCGGCTGCGGGAGGCGCAGCGGGTGTTCGACCGCACCGGCGGGCTGCACGCGGCGGCGCTGTTCTCCGAGACCGGGGAGCTGCTGGACGTCCGGGAGGACGTGGGGCGGCACAACGCAGTGGACAAGCTGGTCGGGCGGGCCCTGCAGAACGACGCGCTGCCGCTGTCGCGCACCGTGCTGATGGTGTCGGGGCGGGCGTCCTTCGAGCTCGCGCAGAAGGCGGTGATGGCAGGGATACCGGTGCTCGCGGCGGTGTCCGCGCCGTCCTCGCTCGCCGTGGACCTCGCGGCGGAGACGGGGCTCACGCTGGTGGGCTTCCTGCGGGGGGCCTCGATGAACGTCTACGCGGGAGAGGACCGGATCGCCCTCACGCCGGCCCCGGCCGTGCGGACCTGACGTCCCGTTCCTTCCCGTGCTCCGGGTATCGGTCAGGTGGTCGAGCTGTGGCTCGTGCGGGCTGCTCGGCATGTCCCTCCACGCGTCGGCCGGGGTGCGCCGCTACGTTCCGGGCGTCCCGACTGTCCGTTCAGGAGAGGTGCCATGCGTAGAGGAAGAGTCGCCGCCGCCGTCGTCGGCCTGGTCGTGGCCGCGGGCCTGGTGGCCGGCTGCGGAGCCACGGAGGACACCGGCACCGCGGGGAAGGCCCGCGCGAACGTGGACGCGCGGCCCGAGCCGGTTGCGAGCCCGGACGACGCTACCCCGCGGGACGCGAGGATCCTGGAGTCCGGCTTCGAGGACCACGCGACGTGGGGCCCGGACTCGTACGTGGTGAAGTACGAGGTCACCAACGGCGGCAAGGAGGACGCCCACTACTTCGTCGGCTTCGAGTTCCTGGACGAGGACGGCGACGTCCTCGGCTCGACCGGGGTGACGGCGGACGAGCTGGGGCCGGGGAGGACGAAGCGGGGGGACACGGCGCCGCTCCCCACCGAGATCGAGAACGGGCCGCTGCGGTCGATCGCCTCCGTCCGCGTCTCCACGGTGGAACGC
>NZ_JBRIOU010000002.1:930193-932092 GCF_053474865.1 Streptomyces sp. CO7 | reverse complement strand
CGACCGCGGCGACCATCAGCTGCATCTGGTGGAAGAGCATCAGCGGGAGCACCGCCAGGGCCGCCTCCGCCCCGAACAGGACGCTCGCCATCGGCAGCCCCGCCGCCAGCGACTTCGTCGAGCCGGCGAACTGGATCGCCACCCGGTCCCCCCGGTCGAACCGGAGCGCCTTGGAGCCGTACCAGGTGACCGCCAGCACCACGGCGAGCAGCACCGCCTCGACCCCGATCAGCTCGAGCAGCCGGACCACGCTCACCTGGCCCCAGACGCCCCGCACCATGCCCTGGCTGAAGGCCGAGTAGACGACCAGCAGGATCGCCCCCCGGTCGACCAGGGACAGCAGCCGCCGATGCCGCGTCACCATGTGCCCGATCCAGCGCCGCAGCAGCTGCCCGGCGAGGAACGGCACCAGCAGCTGCAGCACGATCCGCAGCACCGCGTCCGTGGAGAACCCGCCCCCTCCCCCGAGCTCGCCTCCGAGCAGCAGGGCCACCAGGAGGGGGGTGAGGACGATGCCGGCGAGGGAGGAGAAGGAGCCCGCGCAGATCGCGGCGGGCACGTTGCCGCGGGCGACGGAGGTGAAGGCGATGGAGGACTGGATGGTCGACGGCACCAGGGTGAGGAAGAGCAGCCCTCGGTAGAGGGCGTCGTCGAGGAGGGCCGGCACCAGCGCCTGGCAGGCCAGCCCGAGCAGCGGGAAGAGCACGAACGTGCAGCCCAGGATGGTGAGGTGGAGCCGCCAGTGACGCAGGCCGTCCAGCGCCTCACGGGTGGACAGCCGCGCGCCGTAGAGGAAGAAGAGGAACGCCACCGAGGCCGTGGCCAGCCAGGAGACCCCGTCGGCGACCGCCCCCCGCGCGGGGAGCAGCGCCGCCACCCCCATCGTCGCCAGCAACAGCACGATGTAGGGGTCGACCGGCATCCAGCTCGGCCACTGCGGGCGTTTCACGGTGTTTCAGTGCTCCGGGTTCCAGGGGGGGAAGGGGCAAGGCACCAGGTCATGACGTGCCCTTCCCATCGTCCACCCTCCCCCCGTGATCGGGAATCCGGCATACCGCTCTCACTGCGATCGCGTTTCGTGATGACCGGCGGCCGGTCCGCAGTTAGGGTTCCTCCCATGTACGACCCCTCCCATCTGCGGACCTTCCTCGCGGTGGCGCAGACGCTGAGTTTCACCGGGGCCGCGCACCGGCTCGGGGTGCGCCAGTCGACGGTCAGTCAGCACGTGCGCCGTCTGGAGGACGCCACCGGCCGGCCGCTGTTCGCGCGGGACACCCATTCGGTGGAGCTGACCGAGGACGGCGAGGCGATGCTGGGGTTCGCGCGCCGGATCCTGGAGGTGCACGAGCAGGCGACGTCGTTCTTCTCCGGCGAGCGCCCGCGCGGCCGGCTCCGGTTCGGGGCGTCGGAGGACTTCGTGCTGACCCGGCTGCCGGAGATCCTGGAGGGGTTCCGCTACGACCACCCCGAGGTGGACCTGGAGCTGACCGTCGAGCTCTCCGGCACGCTCCACGAGCGGCTGGCGGCGGGGAAGCTGGACCTGGTGCTGGCCAAGCGGCGGCCGCACGACGCGCGCGGGCAGCTGGTGCGCAGGGACCGGCTGGTGTGGATCGGCGCGGAGCGGCTGCGGCTGGACCCGGAACGCCCGGTGCCGCTGATCGTCTATCCGCCGCCGGGCATCACCCGCGCGCTCGCCCTGGAGGCGCTGGAGAAGCAGGGGCGCGCCTGGCGGATCGCCTGCACCAGCGGAAGCCTCAACGGCCTGATCGCCGCGGCCCGCGCGGGCCTGGGGGTGATGCCGCACTCCCGGGGCCTGATCCCGCCGGGACTGGTGCGGGTGCCGGACCGCGCGGGGCTGCCGGAGCTCGGCCGGGTGGACTTCGTCCTGCTGCACGGGCA
>NZ_JBRIOU010000002.1:924928-930093 GCF_053474865.1 Streptomyces sp. CO7 | reverse complement strand
GGGGGGATCGGTTCACGGCGCGTGACCAGAGCGCGTGACCAGGGCACGGAAGCGGGGATCGGCCTTGCGTGAGTACTACAACCCGCCGTTGGCGGGGACACCGCCCGTCGGCGGCCTGGCCGACACCGTGTTCCGGCGTGCCCAGGCGGAGCCGGACCGCGTGGTGGTCACCCGCAAGAACCGCTCCGGCGACTGGCAGGACGTCACCGCCGCCGAGTTCCGCGACCAGGTGCTGGCCCTCGCCAAGGGCCTGATGGCCGAGGGCGTCCGGTTCGGCGACCGGGTGGCCGTGATGTCCCGCACCCGCTACGAGTGGACGCTCTTCGACTTCGCGCTGTGGACGGTCGGCGCCCAGGTGGTGCCGGTCTACCCGACCTCCTCGGCCGAGCAGGTGGCCTGGATGTTCCAGGACGCCGAGGTCACCGCGGCCGTCGTGGAGCACGAGGACCACGCGATGACGGTGGCCACCGTCATCGACCGCGCGCCGAGCCTGCGGCGGCTGTGGCAGATGGACGCGGGCGCGGTGGCGGAGCTCTCCGCGGCGGGCGCCCACCTGGACGACGAGGTGGCCCACCGGCACCGCAACGCGGTCACCCCGGAGACCGTGGCGACGGTCATCTACACCTCGGGCACCACCGGCCGCCCCAAGGGCTGCGTCCTCACCCACGGCAACTTCATGGCCGAGGCGGACACCATGGTGGGCCGCTGGGAGCCGGTCTTCCACTCCCGCCCGGGCGACGAGGCCTCCACCCTCCTCTTCCTCCCGCTGGCCCACGTGTTCGGCCGGATGGTGGAGGTGGCGAGCATCCGCCACGGGGTACGGCTCGGGCACCAGCCCGAGTTGAACGCCGCGGTGCTGATGGCGGACTTCGCCTCCTTCCGGCCCTCCTTCGTGCTGGCCGTGCCGTACATCTTCGAGAAGATCTTCCAGGCCGCGCGCCGCAAGGCGGAGCGTTTCGGGAAGGGCGCCGCCTTCGACAAGGCCGCCGACGTGGCCGTGCGGTATGCGGAGGCGATGGAGGAGAGGGACTGGGGGCAGGGCCCGGGCCCGTCGGCCGCGCTGCGGATGCAGCACCAGTTCTTCGACAAGCTGGTCTACGGCAAGGTGCGCCAGGCGCTCGGCGGCCGGGTGCGGCACGCCATGACGGGCGGCTCCGGGATGGACCGCCGGCTGTCCCTGTTCTTCGCCGGGGCGGGGGTGCGCATCTTCGAGGGGTACGGCCTCACCGAGACCACCGCCGCGGCCACCGCCAACCCGCCCGACCGCGTCCGCTCCGGCACGGTGGGCCCCCCGATCCCCGGCGTCACCGTGCACATCGCGGACGACGGCGAGATCTGGCTGGCCGGTGACATCCTCTTCCAGGGCTACCTCAACGACCCCCGCGCCACCGAGGAGGTGCTGCGCGGCGGCTGGCTGGCCACCGGCGACATCGGCCGGCTGGACGAGGACGGCTACCTGCAGATCACGGGCCGCAAGAAGGAGATCCTGGTGACCTCCGGCGGCAAGAGCGTCTCCCCGGTGATGCTGGAGGAGCGGGTCCGCGACCACCCGCTGGTCGCACAGTGCCTGGTGGTGGGCGACGACCGTCCCTACATCGCCGCGCTGGTCACCCTCGACCAGGAGGCCGTCGAACACTGGCTCCAGATGCGCGACAAGCCCGCCCTGGCCGCTTCCGAACTGGTGCGCGACCCCGCTCTGGAGATGGAGGTGCGGCGCGCCGTGCAGGCCGCCAACAGCCTGGTCTCGCAGGCCGAGTCGATCCGCACCTTCCGCATCCTCGCCCAGCCCTTCACCGAGGAGCAGGGGCTGCTGACGCCCTCCCTGAAACTCAAGCGCAAGGCCATCGAGAAGGCGTACCAGGCCGAGGTGGAGGCCCTCTACCGGAGTTGACGGGCCGACGGCCGCGGGTCCCTCGCGGGACCCGTCCGCCGCCCCCGGAATGCGGCACGCCCGCCGATCGTTGAGGATGGGATGCATTGTCCGTCCAACGAAGGATCGAGAGCGCGTGAGCAGCAAGGTCCCCCCGGTCGTCCTGAACAACGGTGTGGAGATGCCCCAGCTGGGCTTCGGGGTCTGGCAGATCCCGGACGACGAGGCGGAGCGCGCGGTGGCCACCGCCCTCGAGGCCGGCTACCGCAGCATCGACACGGCGGCCGCCTACGGCAACGAGCGGGGCACGGGCAGGGCCGTGGCCGCCTCCGGCCTGCCCCGTGAGGAAGTCTTCGTCACCACCAAGCTCTGGAACAGCGACCAGGGTTACGACTCCACCCTGCGCGCCTTCGACGCCTCGCTGAAGAAGCTCGGCCTGGAGTACGTGGACCTGTACCTGATCCACTGGCCGCTGCCGAAGCGGGGCACCTACGTGGAGACGTACAAGGCGTTCGAGAAGCTGCACGCCGAGGGCCTGATCCGCGCGATCGGGGTCTCCAACTTCCTCCCCGAGCACCTGCGGACGCTGACGGAGGCCACCTCGGTGGTCCCGGCGGTCAACCAGATCGAACTCCACCCCCGCCTCCAGCAGTCCGAGGCGCGCGCGTTCCACGCCGGGCTCGGCATCGCCACGGAGGCCTGGTCGCCGCTGGGCGCCGGCAAGGGCCTCCTGGAGGTGCCGGCGATCGCCGCGATCGCCCGCAAGCACGGCCGCACCCCCGCCCAGGTGGTGCTGCGCTGGCACCTGCAGACGGGCAACATCGTGATCCCGAAGTCGGCCACGCCGTCGCGGATCAAGGAGAACTTCGAGGTCTTCGACTTCTCCCTGGACGAGGAGGACCTGGCCGCGGTCAGGGCCCTGGACGAGGGCCGGCGCACCGGCGCGGACCCCGCCACCTTCGACATGGTCTGACGGCGCGCGCCGCC
Organism: Streptomyces sp. CO7; assembly: GCF_053474865.1. Lineage (NCBI taxonomy): Bacteria > Bacillati > Actinomycetota > Actinomycetes > Kitasatosporales > Streptomycetaceae > Streptomyces > Streptomyces sp. CO7. The sequence goes on along the minus strand of NZ_JBRIOU010000002.1, from coordinate 927,236 downwards.
CGGGGCCGCGCTCCGGCCCCGGGACGGCCGCCCGACTGCTCCTCCCGCTGACCCGAGCGGCCCGCAAGGGGCCCGGAGAAAGAGGGTTCCGCAGCAGTGCGTATCAGCAGCCCGACCCGTACGGCGTTCCTCGGCGTGGCCCTCCTGTCCGCCGCGCTCCTCCCGGCCGGCGTCGCCGGCGCGGCCTACGACTCCCGGGCCGCGGCGCCCGGCGCCCGGCCCGGGGCGCCGCCCGCCGACGGCCGCACGGTGCGGGTCGTCGACCTCCCGGTGACCGCGTGGACGGTGCGGGACAAGCTGAGGTCCTGTCACCGCGTCTCGCGCGGCACGTACCGCACCGACGAGGGCCGCGGACCCGAGGTGCCGGTCTGCGCCCAGGGCGAGGTGGTCCACTGGACCGCCGACCTCGACGTCGACTGCGACGGGCTGCGCACCAAGCTCTGCAACGAGCAAACCGACCCCTGGTTCCGGCCCGACACCGCCTTCCACCAGGCCGACGGGATGCCGCTGCGCGCCGACCGGCTGCCGTACGTGGTGGTGCCGGGACCCGGCAAGGCGTGGGACCACGCCGCGGCGGGGGTGGACGCCGGGGACCCGGTGGTGCTGCTGCACGGGGACCGGATCGCCTACGCGGTGGTCGGGGACATCGGCCCCACCGGCATCATCGGCGAGGCGTCCTACGCCGCAGCGAAGGCGCTGGGCCTCGACCCCCACCCGGTGGGCGGCGGTGCGCAGGCCGGGGTGACCTACCTGGTCTTCAAGGACGCCGAGGTCCGGCCGCTGGAGAGCCCCCGGGCGGCGGTCGAGGAGGGCCGCCGCCTGCTCGGCTCCTTCGTGAACCCCTAGGAGCGCCGGGCCCGGCGGTCAGTGCGCGTCGTGACGGGCGGCCAGTTCCTCGATCCGGCCGGCCAGCTCGACGTCCAGCGCGGTGATCCGCCCGCCCACGCTGTGCGTGTTCACCGACACGTCCACCGTGTCGTAGCCGAGGGTCAGGTCGGAGTGGTGGTCCAGCTCCTCCTGGACCCGGGCGACGTCCGCGACCAGCGCGGCGGCCGCCTTGTGCGAGGCGAGACGGTAGGAGCGCACCAGGTGGTCGTCCACCGCCCGCCACGCCGGCAGCACGGACAGCCGGTCCTCGATCTCGCGCTCCGTCAGCGGTTGCACTGCCATGGCCCGTTCTCCTCCCACCGGTGACCACCGGAAACCACCGGAGACCACCGGTGATCCGTCCCGGCCAGCCTGCCACAGGCCTGCCGCCCCGGGACGGACCCGCGGGCCGTGGCCCCGCACGACCCGCGAGCCGTGGCCACGAAATGACCGGAACCATGTGCATCACGGGGCGGCGTGGCAGACTGCCCCCCGCAGCGAAGGCGTGAAGGTCTGGGGAGGACGGCGTGAGCGAGCGACGCACCGCGCCCACCGTCGGTCAGGTGGTGCTCGGCAAACGGCTCCAGGAACTCCGTGAGACGGCCGGGCTCAAGCGCGAGGAGGCCGCCCGGATCCTGCACGTCGCGCCCGCGACGGTGCGGCGCATGGAGACGGCCGAGGTCGCGCTGAAGATCCCGTACGTGCAGATGCTGCTCTCCGCCTACGGGGTCCCCGACCAGGAGGCGGCGGAGTTCGTGGCGCTCGCCGAGGACGCCAACCGGCCGGGCTGGTGGCAGCGGTTCCACGACGTGCTGCCCGACTGGTTCTCGCTGTACGTCAGCCTGGAGGGCGCGGCGAAGATGCTGCGTTCCTACGAGCCCCACTTCGTGCCCGGGCTGCTGCAGACCGAGGACTACGCCCGCGCGGTGCTGCGGGCGGGGGCGACCGGCGCGGACGCCGAGGCCATCGTCGAGCGGCACGTGGCGCTGCGGATGACCCGGCAGCGGCTGCTGGAGCGGGAGACCCCGCCCAAACTGTGGGTGATCATGGAGGAGACGGTGCTGCGCCGTCCGGTCGGCGCCGACCCCCGGGTGATGCGCGAGCAGATCGACCGGCTGCTCGAGGCCACGGGGCAGGCGCACGTCACGCTGCAGGTCGCCGAGTTCGCGGCCGGACCGCACCCGGGGGCCTACGCGCCGTTCTCCCTGTTCCGCTTCGCGGAGCCGGAGCTGCCCGACATGGTCTTCACCGAGTACCTCACCGGCGCCCTCTACCTCGACTCCCGTCACGAGGTCGCCGCCCACCTGGAGGCCCTGGACCACATGACGGCCCGCGCCACCTCCACCGAACGCACCCGCGCCCTGCTGCGCGCGTACCGGGAGCGGTACGCGTGAACGGACGGCCCCCGGGGCGGCGCGGCGGGGGAGCTTCCCCGCCGCGC
>NZ_JBRIOU010000002.1:909051-924828 GCF_053474865.1 Streptomyces sp. CO7 | reverse complement strand
CCGCGCCCTGCGGCGCGCGTCCCGGGGGCGGTACGCGTGACCGGCCGCCCCCCGGGGCGGCGCGGCGGGGAAGCTTCCCCGCCGCGCCGGCGGGGTGTCAGGCGAGCTTCGCCGACAGGGTGATGGTGGTGCCGGTGAGCGCCTGGCTGACCGGGCAGTTCTTCTTGGCGTCCTCGGCGGCGGCGACGAACGCGTCGTCGTCGATGCCCGGCACCGTGCCCTCCACCGTCAGGTGGATGCCGGTGATGCCCTCGCCGGGCTGGAAGGTGACGTCCGCGGAGGTGGTGAGCCGCTCCGGCGGGGTGCCGGCGCCGGCCAGGGCGTGCGAGAGCGCCATCGAGAAGCACGACGAGTGGGCCGCGGCGATCAGCTCCTCCGGGCTGGTCTTTCCGTTGGCCTTCTCGGCCCGCGACGGCCAGGAGACCGGCTGCTCGCCGATGCCGGACGAGTCGAAGGTGACGACGCCGTTGCCCTCGAGGAGGTTGCCCTCCCAGACGGTGTGGGCGGATCGCGTGGTGGCCACGTTTGATTCCTTCCTACGGAAACACTTCTGACGCCGATGCGGCTTCCGGGACGGCGCCCCGGATCACCTCGACCGGCTACCCCCATGCCATCACACATTCCCCGCGGCGCGCCCGAAGGTCTCGGCCCGCGAACCCTCCAGCCACCGCCGCAGCACCCGGTGGACGGCCTCGGCGCCCACCAGGTCCTCCTCCGGGGCGGGCAGCGTCATCGGCGCCATCAGGAAGGCACGGCTCTGCTCGCCGCCCAGCCCGCCGTGCGAGCCGATCTGCTCCTCGAAGGCGTGGATCTCGCCGGTGGCCGGGTCGTACATAGAGTTGATCATGATGTCGGCCACGTGCGGGAAGCCGTCCGTGCGCCGCACGGCGGCCACCGCCCCGGGGCCGTAGCACGCGAGCGGGCCGGGCTCGTCGTCGCTGAGCCCCGCCAGCGGGACCTCGACGCCGTGCGCCATCACCAGGGCGCCGTGCCGCTCGCTGCGGACCAGCAGGAAGCCGATCCCGGGGTGGCCGGCCAGCGTGGACAGCAGCGCGGGGTGGCGGGCGTCGATCTCCTCGCGGCTCATCCGGTGCTCGACGTCGGGGAAGGACACCAGGCCCAGGTTGCCGGAGGCCAGCACGACGGGCTCGGCGCCCGGCGTGGGCAGCAGGTGCTCCCCGGCACCCTCCTCGACCGGCCGGTGCAGCGCGGCCAGCACCGCGGCCCGGGCCTCCGCGCCGCTGCGGGTGCGCCGCGCCCGGCGCGGCACGGGCAGCCCGCAGCCGGCCCGCACCATGTCGGCCAGCGAGAGGCCGTAGCGGGAGCGGAAGGTCTCGCCGGGGCTCTGCCCGTGGTCGGAGAGGACGACGAACCGGTAGGGCCGGGGAGAGTGCTCGGCGACCTTCTCCAGCAGCGCCAGGGTCCGGTCCAGCCGGCGCAGCACCTGCGCGGCGTCCCGGCTGCGGGGCCCGGAGTGGTGCGCCACCTCGTCGTAGGCGACCAGGTCGGCGTAGACGGCGCTGCGGCCGGTGAGCATGTCGCCGGCGACCGCGTAGGCCACCACGTCCCGCTGGACGACCGTCACGAAGGCGCGCAGCAGCGGGTACAGCCCGCCGCGGTTGACCCGCGGCCGCCGGCGCTCGGCCCGGGCCCGCAGCGACTGCCCGATCTCCCGGAACACCTCGGCGACGAAGGACAGGGCGGTGCGGACCGCGTTGGCGGGGTCGGAGAAGTAGGCGAAGTAGCCGGACCGTGACCGGAAGCCCTTGCCGCGGCGGCGCGCCGCGATGGACAGCACCAGGGCCTGTTCGCCCGCCCCGCCGCTGAACAGGTTGCCCCTGCTGGCGCCGTCGACGGCGAGCAGGCCGGGGTGGCCGGACTGCTTGACGGCCCGCTGCTCCAGCACCACGGCGCTGGTGGGACGGTTGCAGACCATCACCTCGCGGCGCTCCTTGTCGTACCAGCGGAAGGCGGGCACGTCGGCGTTGGAACCGTGCAGGATGCCGAGCTGGCTGGCGCCGGTCTGGCTGGACCAGTCGGTGCGCCAGGGCGCGATCCGGTGCGTGGGCGCGTGCGCAGCGGGGTCCTTGCCCAGCCGGCGGGCCACGGTGGGCATCAGCCCTCGCTCGACGGCGTCCATCAGCACGTCGTGGCCGACGCCGTCCAGCTGGACGAAGACGATGCCGGGGGTGACCGGGCCCTCGATCGCGGCGCGCGCCTCGCGTCGGTTGCGGCGGTCGGACAGCCGGTAGAGGCGGCGGCGGTAGGCGTCGTCGTCGCGGACGGCGAGGGCGCCGCCGGTGGCCGAGGCCACCGCGGACATCACCGCGGCGACCACCACCGCGGTCTGCGGTCCGGCCTCCCCGCGCTGGACGGGGTTGACCCACAGAGCGACCAGGAGCAGACCGCCGTTGAGGAAGAACACCAGCAGCCCCAGCACCAGCGCGGGCACCAGGAGCAGCAGCCGCACCAGCAGCGGCCAGACCAGCGCGGACAGCAGGCCGAAGACACCGGCCCCGAGCGCCGCGGTGACGCCGAGCCGGGTCGCGCTGGCGCCGTCGGGCGCCTCCAGTCGGAAGTCGGGCAGCAGCCCGGCCAGGACGAGCATGGTGAGCGTGGAGACCACCCACACGGCGACGCTCCGCCCCAGTTGTCCCGCGCCCCGCCGCCAGCGGTCCTTCACTCGCACCTCGCGTTCTCGGCCTGTGATCCACCTGTCCGGCGGGTGGGCCGTTCAACCCTGTCATACCGGGCAGACGGCAGGTACGGGCAGCCCGACCGGCCTGCCCCCGCCCACCGTGCCGTTACCCGTAGGCTCGTCGGCAAGTCGCGGAAAGGAGGGCATCGAGGTGCCCGCGGAGATCACCTGGTGGGGACACGCCACCTGCACGCTGCGGGACTCCGGTGTGCGCGTCCTGACCGACCCCCTGTTCACGCGCCGTCTGGCGCACCTGCGCCGCCGGCGCGGCGCCCCGCCGCCCCCGGACGCCTGGCGTGCGCAGGTCGCGCTCGTCTCGCACCTGCACGCCGACCACCTGCACCTGCCGTCGCTGGCCCGGCTGGACCCGGGCACCGTGCTGCTGGTCCCGCACGGGACGGGGCGGGCGGTGCCGGCGCTGGGCCGGCTGGCCCGGTCGCGTGAGCTGGACGTGCGGGAGATGGCGCCGGGCGAGCGGGTGCGGATCGCCGACCTGACCATCCGGGCGGTGACGGCGCTGCACGACGGGCGGCGGCTGCCGGTCGGCCCGCAGCGCTCCCCCGCACTGGGCTTCGTGGTCGAGGGCGAGCAGCGCACCTACTTCGCCGGGGACACCGGCCTGTTCGAGACCATGGCCGAGGAGGTGGGTCCGGTCGACCTGGCGCTGCTGCCGGTGGGCGGCTGGGGTCCGTTCCTCGGCGAGGGCCATCTCAACGCGGCCCGGGCGGCGGAGGTGCTGCGGACGCTGGGTCCGAGCTGCGCGGTGCCGGTGCACTACGGGACGTTCTGGCCGGTGGGCATGGACGCCGTGCGGCCGTACGAGTTCCACGCGCCGGGCGACGAGTTCGCCCGGCTCGCGGCGCGCAGCGCCCCGGAGGTCGACGTGCGTCTGCTGGACCACGGCGAGTCGGCGCGGTTCGGGGACGCCGGATGACGCCGGACGGCGCGGTCGGCTATCCGATGCTGTTCCTGCTGGTGCTGGCCGGTTCGCTGGTGCCCGTGATCCCGACGGGGGCGCTGGTCAGCTCGGGCGCGGTGGTGGCGTTCCACCACGGCGCGCCGGGGGTGTCGCTGGGTGTGGAGCTGCTGGTGGCCTCGACGGCCGCGTTCCTCGGGGACATGGCCCTGTACTCGCTGGGCCGGCGCGGCATGGACTCCCGGGGCGGCACCCGCTGGCTGGAGCGCATCCGCGACCGGGCGCCGCAGGAGCGGATGGAGCACGCCCAGGACCGGCTGCGTCGTCACGCGGTGCCGGTGCTGGTGCTGTCCCGGCTGATTCCCGGAGGGCGGCTGCCAGTGATGCTGGCCTGCCTGGTGTCCCACTGGCCGCTGGCCCGCTTCGTGCGCGGCAACGCCCCGGCCTGTGTGGCGTGGGCGGCGACGTACCAGGTGATCGGGGTGCTCGGCGGGTCGCTCTTCGACGAGCCGTGGAAGGGCGTGGTCGCGGCGGTGCTCCTGACCGTGGTGATCAGCGCGGCCCCGGCCGCCTGGAGTCATTACAAGGACCGGTGAGAGGGGGGCCGTCGCCGGCCCCCCCTCGTGCGCGGCTGTCGGCGGTCAGTCGCCGAGCACCCGCGATCCGCCGATCGGCAGGTCCCACAGGTCCTCACGGTCACGGCCGGCCGCGGCCCAGGCCGCGCGGACCCGGTGCAGGGGTTCCATGACCGGCTCGGAGGAGAGCAGGAAGGTGCCCCAGTGCATCGGGGCCATCCGCCGGGCTCCGAGGTCGAGGGTGGCGCGGACCGCCTCCTCCGGGTCGCAGTGGACGTCGCGCAGCCACCACCGGGGTTCGTAGGCGCCGATGGGCATCAGCGCCAGGTCGATGCCGGGGTAGCGCTCGCCGATCCGCCGGAACCAGTGCCCGTAGCCGGTGTCGCCGGCGAAGTACACGCGCCGCCGCTCCCCCTCGCCGCCGGTGCCCGGGCCGGCGTCGTCGCCGGGGTCCGCGGTGAGCATCCAGCCGCCCCACAGGGTGCGGCAGGTGTCGGTGAGGGTGCGCTTGGACCAGTGGTGCGACGGCACGAAGTCCAGCCGTACGCCGCCCAGCCGGGCCGACTCCCACCAGTCGAGCTCCACCACCCGCTTGAAGCCCTTGCGGGTGCACCACCGGCCCAGCCCCCCGGGCACGAACATCGGGGTGTCGGACGGCAGCCGGCGCAGGGTCGGCAGGTCGAGGTGGTCGTAGTGGTTGTGGCTGATCACCACGGCATCCACCGGGGGCAGCGCGTCCCAGGGCACGCCGACCGGCGTGACGCGGGCGGGCGTGCCGAGGATCCGGCGGGACCACACCGGGTCGGCGAGCACGGTCAGGCCGCCGATGCGGATCACCCAGCTGGCGTGTCCCGCCCAGCTGACGGCCACCTGACGCGCGTCGACCCGGGGCAGCGGCTCGGGGCGGCAGGGGATGCGGGGGATGTCCGCCAGCCCTTCGCGCTTGGGCCGCACCGCGCCCTCGCGGGCGAACCGCGCGAAGGAGCGCAGCCCGGGCAGCGGGGCGGTCAGCCGGTCCTCGAACGACTTGGGCCAGCGGCGGCCCTGGCCGGGCGCCGTGATGCCGTCGGGTGGGAGGGTGCGGGTCCGGGGCGGCGGCGCGGCGGTGCGCAGCCGCCCCGGGCTCCCCTCCTGTCCTCCCCCCGGTCCGGGATGCTCCCCGAACCGGCGACCGGCGTCGCCGCGGTGGTCCGGGTCGCCCCGGTGGTCGGGGTCCTGCGGGTCGTCGGGGCCGATCCGGTCGTCGGGGCCGGGCAACTGCTGTGACCGGTAGCGCGGTTGGGTCATCGCAAGCTCTCCCCTCGCTCGGCCGGTGTGCCGAGGCCGTCGAAGGCCGTTCTCCATCGGGTCAGCGCCCCCCTCACCCGGTGCAGTTCCAGCGGGTCGGGAGCGGTCAGGCAGGCGGCGCGTTCGGTGGCGTCGCCGCCGAGCAGGTCGCCGGTGGACAACCGGACCCGCGGGGCGGTGAGGTCGTCGCCGAAGCGGTGGCCTCCGCTCGCGGGGACGCCGTAGTGCGCGTCGAGCCGTTCCTCAAGCTCCTGCGCGTCGCCGACGCCGTGGGTGGCGAGGGAGTCGGCCAGCGGCGACAGGTCCGCGTAGACGCACCGCCCGGCCTGCGGTGGCAGGGTCAGTCCGCCGATGGAGACGACCAGTTCGTGGACCGCGGCGGCCAGCCGGGCGTGCAGGCGGACCGAGGCGGTGCGGCGGGCGGTGACCTCGTCGGGCTCGCTCAGCGCGTAGGCGGCGGCGACGGCGAGGGGCCTGGGGATCTGCGCGCCCAGCGCGGTGAGCACGTCGAGCACCCGGGCGCGCAGCGCTCCGCCGTCGCCCGGTCCGGTCGGGAAGCGGGCGATCGCGGCCGGCCAGCCGGCCGGGAGGAGCCCGCCGCGCAGGTCGGAGACGACCGCGACCCGGCCCGGCAGCATCTCGGCGGGGCTGAGCAGCACGGTTGCGTGCGGGTCGTGGACCGTGTCGCGCCAGGTCTCGTCGCTGATCACGAAGAGTCCTTCGGCCTCGGCGGCCTCGACGGTCTCGTGCAGGCAGTCGGGGGCGGCGACCACGCCGGTCGGCTCGTCGGCGGGCGAGAGCACCAGCTGGCGCGGGTCCCCGCCCTCCGCGCGCACCCGCCGCACGGTCTCCAGCAGGGCGTAGGCGTCGGGCACGCCGCCCGACTCGGGCGGCGTGGGGACGTGGAAGACGGGGCGGCCCAGCAGGCGCGCGTAGGGGGCCCACCAGGCGGCGCACGGGCGCGGCACCAGCACGTCGCCGCCGAGCGTGGCGGTCAGTGCGAGCAGCAGCGCGGGCGCGCCGGGGGCCGCCGCGATGCGGTCGGGTCCCGCCGGCAGGCCCCGCCGGGTCCAGTAGCCGGCCGCCGCCTCGAGCAGGGCCGGACCGCCGCCGGGCGGTTCGTCCTCGGCCCGCTGGGCGGCGGCGGTGAGCACCGCGGTGAGTTCCGGGAGCACCGGCAGGCCGTCGTCCGGCATGCGCGGCCCGAACCGCACCGGGCCGTGCCCGACGGCCGGTTCCACCCCGTCCCGCTCCGTCCGCGCCATCCGCACCTCCGCGCGGTCACCGGCATCCGCCGTCGCGGACCTTCCGCACCGGATGCCGTGTCCGATGGCCCCGAGTACCCCGTGACGGGCGGGACATGACCCGCCGCGCGGTGATCAGCGCATGCGGCCGCCGCGCGAGGGGGCGAAACGCTGCCGGACCCGGTGCCCGGCGGCGACCGCGGCTCCGGCGATCAGCAGGCCGCCGGCCACCTGCAGCGGCACCGAGTCGGTGAAGGCGCCGCCCGCGCCGGCCTCCACGCCCCGGTGCACCGGCGGGGCGGTGCGGTGGTGACCCTCCTTGCCGCCGTGGCCCTCCTTGCCGCCGTGGCCCTCCTTGCCGCCCTGTCCACCGGAGCCCCCCGGTCCCGGACGGTGCCCCGGGTCCTCGCCCCGGCCACCGCCGGAGCCGCCCGGGCCACCGGGACCGCCACCGGGACCGCCGCCGGGGCCGCCACCGGGGCCGCCACCGGGGCCGCCGGGGCCGCCGCCCGGCTCGTGGAGGAGCTCCGGCTCGACCGGCTCGACCTCGATCCCGGTGGCGGAACCGAGCGCCGGGTCACCCGGCACCTCGGCCGCCGCGCCGCCCCCGGCCTCGTCGCCCGTCAGCGTCTCCGCCTCCGCCGTCGCCAGGTCGTCCGCCGTCCCGGCCACCGCCTCGTCCGTCCCCGGCTCCTCGAGGCCGGTGTCCTGCAGGGCGGTGTCCTCCGGTACCGCACAGGCGGCCGGGTCCGCGCCCTCCTCGCAGGGGACCGCGGCCGCCGCCCCGCGCAGTCCGCGGGAGCCGTCCTGCCCGGGGCAGGCCTCGGCCGCGCCGGGCTGTGGTGCGCGCTGCTGGGAGGTGGCGATGCCCGCCACGGTCTCGGCGGACGCGCCGGCCGTGCCCGCCTCGCAGGAGGCCGGTTCCGCGAAGGCGGTGGGCGCGGCGACCGTCACGGCCGCGCCGGCGAGGGCGGCGGCGGACAGGACACGGAGAGTGCGGCGCATGGGGCGGAGCTCCTTCAGCCGGACGACTACGGGTGACTCCATCCCAGCCCGGTCCCCGGCCCACCGCGCGCGGCGCGGTGCCATCCGCGTGACCCCCACCGCCGAACGGGGGAGGCCGGGGCCCCTTTCGTGGCCCGCCTCCCCCTCCGTGACGCCTGGCCCGGACGACGTCTCAGGACGTCCGTCCCGGCTGACCGCCCGTTCCGGGCGTGCCGCCCGGCAGGGCGGGCCGTACCGCCGGCGGCGCGGGAAGCGCCAGAGGAACCGGCAGGGGTGTCGAGGCAGGCAGTGCGACATCCCCCTCTTCCGAGGCCGTGTCCCCCTCGGGGCGAGGGAAGACGAAGTCCTCGTACCAGTCCATCGCCAGCATCATGCAGAGCATCAGGACCGGAATGATCACTACGAGCACCACCATGGGTCCGTCCTCCCAGGGGTGAACGGGGGCGCCGGAACGCCCCGGGTCACCATCAGCCTGCCGGACATTTCGGACTCCCGCGCGCCGACGGGATTCCGCCCGCTCCGGCCCGGGACCGTCGGTGTGTCGCCTCCGCCTCCTCGGGTACGCGGGGGCCACCCGAAGATGTGGAGGGAGCCATGCAGCGTGGCAGCGACCGGTTGAGCGTTCACCGGGACGACGAGATGAAGCACGAGCTGCGGGGTCTGCTGCAGTCCGGACACCCCACCCGTACGGAGGAATGGCACGACCCCGAGCCGGTCGCCGACGACGACCCGGCGGTGGCGGGCGGCACGGCGGAGGTGCGGGAGGCCCCACTGGCCACCGTCCGGCTAAAGCTCGCCCGGATCCTGGGCCGCACGGCCTTCCCGGCCGGCCCGCAGCAGCTGGCGCGCACCCTGCGCCGCAACCATGCCCCGGACGCCCTGGTGGAGCCCCTGGAGCACCTGCCGCACAAGGCCCGCTACTCGAACGTCCAGCAACTCGCCGAGGCGATCACCCGTCCGGAGTAACGAGAGAGAGGATGAGGAACGGACCATGCGCATCGCGTTTCTGACCGCCCCCGAGGGCGTCGAGCAGATCGAACTGACCAAGCCCTGGCAGGCCGTGACCGACGCGGGACACGAGGCGGTCCTCGTGTCCACGCAGTCCGGCGAGGTCCAGGGCTTCAACCACCTGGACAAGGCGGACACCTTCCCCGTCGACCGGACCGTGGACGAGGTCTCGGCCGACGAGTTCGACGGCCTGGTGCTTCCCGGCGGCGTCGCCAACCCCGACGCCCTGCGGATGGACGAGAAGGCCGTCGAGCTGGTGAAGGACTTCTTCGACCGCGGCGTCCCGGTCGCGGCGATCTGTCACGCCCCGTGGACGCTGGTGGAGGCCGGGGTGGTCTCCGGCCGGGAGCTCGCCTCCTGGCCGAGCCTGCGGACCGACATCGCCAACGCCGGCGGCACCTGGGTGGACGAGGAGGTCAAGGTCGACACCAACGGCCCGAACGTCCTGGTCACCAGCCGCAAGCCGGACGACCTCGACGCCTTCGACGAGGCCCTGCTGCGGGAGTTCGCCAAGGTCTCGGAGAACCGGGGCTGAGACCCCGTCCGCCGCGGCGAGGCCGCGCGACGGCACAACGGTGAGGGGGCCGGCCCTGATGGGCCGGCCCCCTCACCGCGTCCGTGCCGGCGCAGCCGCCTGCCGGCGCGGCCGCCTGCCGACGGAGTCTCGTGCCGGCGGGTCGCCGTGGCGGCGTCCCGCTCAGTCGCGGGCGGCCTGCTCGGGGTCGCGTTCCCGGGCGCCCTCACGGGTGCGCCCCGCGGAGACCGGGCGGCGCGGGTGGCGGCGCAGGTACTCGCCCTCGAGCTGGGCCATCCGCTCGTTGTGGGTGCGCAGCGCGTCGCCGGACCCGTGCAGCAGCGTGTCGTGACGTGTGCGGTGGATGGTCTCGAGTTCCTTCATCAGCTGCTGGTCGTCCAGCCGGTCAGGTTCGACTCCTGCCATGGCGGCACCCCGTTCCTCGTGTTCCTTCATGGGGCCACGGGTACCCGCCTGGGACACGGATCCGACGCACGAAGGAAGACAACCACCCGACCGACTTCGGACCGACATCGGACGCGGAACCATGGATCTCGCTTTTCTTCAGCCCTTGTACGAGCGCCGGGGCCCGTGGGCCTCGGTCTACGTGGACACCTCGCGCCACACCCAGGACACGCCGCACGAGAGGCACCTGACCGCCCAGGCGGTCGCCCGTGAGCTGGCCTCGCAGGGTGCGGACGAGGCGACCTGCGAGGCGGTGCGGGCGGCGGTCGACGGACTCCAGCACTCCGGCGAACCGCACGGCCGGGCGATCTTCGCCCACGACGGCGAGGTGGTCCTGGACCCGTCGCTGGCCCGGCCCCCGCAGCGGGAGACCACCGCGGTGTGGGCGCCGCTGCCGCACGTCTCACCACTGCTGAACCTGCTGGGCGAGGACCCCACCTGCCTGGTCGTCTACCTGAGCCGCCGCGGCGCCGATCTGGAGCTGCGCAGCGCGCTCGGCTCCTCGCCCGCCGGGGAGGTGGTCGGCAGCCAGTGGCCGCTGCACCGCACCTCCTCGTCCGACTGGTCGGAGCGGCACTTCCAGCTGGCGGTGGAGAACACCTGGGAGCGCAACGCGGCGGAGGTCGCGCGGGAGGCGGCGGCCTGCCTGGAGGAGACGCGGGCCGACCTGCTGATCCTGGTCGGCGAGGACCGCGACCGGCGCACGGTGCGCGACGCGCTGCCGCAGGCGGTGCGGGACTGCACGGTGGAGGCCTCGCACGGGGCGGGCAGCCGCCTGCTCGACGGCGAGGTGGAGGACCTGCGCGCCACCCACGAGCGGCAGCGGGCGGAGGCGGACCTCGGGCGGTTCCTGGCCGCGCGGGGCCGTGACCCGCAGGGCGGCGCGGGAGCGGTCGAGGGGGTGCCCGCGCTGGTGGAGGCGGCGCGCGAGCACCGGATCGACGAGCTGCTGGTCCATCCCGACGGGCCGGACGGGCACCGGCAGATCTGGATCGGCGAGGAGCCGGACCAGCTCGCGGTGCGGCGCTCCGACCTGCGGATCCTCGGCGAGCAGCACGCGTGGGCGGCGAGGGCGGACGACGCGTTGCTGCGTTCCGCGGTCGCCGCGGGGACGCCGGCCGTCTCCGTGGAGCCCGCTCTCGAGGACGACTCCCCCGTGCTCCCCATCGGCGGCCTGGGCGCCCTCCTGCGCTGGACCTGACCTGTCCGCGGTGACGGAGTGCCCCGTGCGGGGCCCGGACGGTACGCCGTCCGGGCCCCGCACGGGACGGGAGCGTCAGCGCTTCATGAGGGCGAAGACGCCCCAGCCGAGGTACTCACGTCCGTGGCGCGCGTACCGCGCGGGCTCCGAGCCGAGCTGCTCCCGCACCTCGGGGGCGAGTTCGTCGTCCGGGTGCGCGTCGAGCCAGCGGCGCATGGAGAGCCACTGGGCCGCGACGTAGCGGTCCCAGCTGTCCTGGTCGGCGAGCGTCATCTCCACGACGTCGTACCCGAGCTCCTGGAACCGCTCGATCAGCTCCGGCAGGAGCAGGAAGTCGGCGACGGAGCCGGCCTGGCAGGCGCGGGCGGTCTCCTCGTCCGGAGGGGTACGCAGCCAGAACGGTTCGCCGATCAGCATCAGCCCTCCGGGGCGCAGACTGCGGTCGAGCAGCGCGATCGTGCCCGCTACACCGTCGCCGATCCAGGTGGCGCCGACGCACGCGGCCAGATCGACGGGCTCCTCCGCGACGTGGCCGGCGGCGTCGCCGTGGACGAACGCGACCCGGTCGGCGACGCCGAGTTCGGCGGCGCGGGCCCGGGCCTGCGCGGTGAACACGGTGCTGATGTCCACGCCGGTGCCGGTGACGCCCAGGTCACGCGCCCAGGTGCACAGCATCTCGCCCGAGCCGCTGGCCAGGTCGAGCACCCGTGTCCCGGGGGGGAGGCGGAGCGACGTGCCGAGAGCGGCGAGCTTGCCGGCGGTCAGCGGGTTGTGGATGCGGTGTCCGCTCTCGCGGACGGTGAAGATGCGGGGAAGGTCCATGCCCAGAGTCCTTTCCGTCATGCCTTGAAGTGGGGGGAGCGCTTGAGGGCACGCACCTGGCGCGTGATCTGCTTCATCGGCCGCTCCAGCTCGGCGCGCAGCCTCGCGTCGGTGCGGGCGGCGGCGTGGGCGTTCTCGCGCTGCAGGCGGTGGTAGCTGTCGAGGCGACGCCGGGTGAGGTGGCCGCCCTCGACGGCGGCGAGCACCGCGCAGCCCGGCTCGGTGGCGTGGGCGCAGTCCGCGAACCGGCAGTCCTCGGCCAGCTCGGCGATGTCGGCGAAGGTCTGCTCCAGACCCTCTCCGGCGTCGTGCAGGCCGACGCCCCGCAGGCCCGGGGTGTCGATGAGGACGCCGCCGTGGGGCAGCGGCAGCAGCTCACGCCAGGCGGTGGTGTGCCGGCCCTTGCCGTCGCTGTCGCGCACCGCTCCGGTGGCCAGGAGATCCTCGCCGAGGAGGCGGTTGCCGAGGGTGGACTTGCCCGCGCCCGAGGGGCCGAGCAGGACGACCGTGCCCGACAGGACGGCGGTGAGGACGTCCAGGCCCTCGCCGGTGGCGGCGCTGGTGACCAGCACCTCGGCGCCCGGCGCGGCCGTGGCCACCTCGGCGGCGGCCCCGGCCGGGTCCTCGCACCGGTCGGCCTTGGTGAGCACGACGACGGGGGTGGCGCCGCTCTCCCAGGCCAGCGCGAGCATCCGCTCGATCCGCCCGAGCCGGAGCGGGTCGGCGAGGGAGACGGCCACCGCGACGGTGTCGACGTTCGCGGCCAGTACCTGGGCCTGTGAGGTGCGCGAGGTGGTGGCGCGGACCACGGCGGTCCGGCGCTCCAGGACCTCCACCACCGTGGCGGAGGTGGCCGCGCCGGCGGGCCGGACGGCCACCCAGTCGCCGGTGCAGGGCGTCAGCGGGTCGCCGGCGCCCCGGGAGGGCACCAGCACGCGGACGGGGCCGGTCTCGCCGACGACGTCGCACCGGCGGCGTTCGGCCCGCACGACGCGGCCGGGGACCAGTCCGCCGGCCCGCGAAGGGGCGAAGGAGCGCTCACGGTCACTGTCCCAGCCGTAGTCGGCCGGCGTCAGGACGCGTGCGGAAGGAGTGTGCGCGGAGGAGGAGTGCGCGGAGGTGTGTGGAACGGGGTGATGGGACAACGTGGAGACCCTTGAACAGGGGCCCCGCCGGACGACAGGCGTGCCGGATCGCTCCTACGAGGGAGGAAGGCAGGCGAGGGTCAGGACGAGGCCCGGGAAGTGTGGATGGTCCGGGCGCCGCACACGGCAGGCGTCTCCACGACAGTCATCAACACACCTCCTCGGATCTCCACGGGCGAACCGGTCGTCGCGCCGGCGACAACGGTACCACCCGCCGCCGCCGGCGTCACTGCGCGCCCCTGGTCAGCGAGGGCGCTCCACGCGGCGTTCGTCCCAGACGGGCGCCGGGGTCTCGCGGACGTTGCCGTCGCTGCCGAAGACGAGGAACCGGTCGAAGGACCGGGCGAACCACCGGTCGTGCGTCACCGCGAGGACCGTGCCGTCGAACGCCTCCAGCCCTTCCTGCAGCGCCTCGGCCGACTCCAGGTCGAGGTTGTCGGTCGGCTCGTCGAGCAGCAGCGCGGTGACGCCCTGCAGTTCCAGCAGCAGGATCTGGAACCGGGCCTGCTGCCCGCCGGAGAGCCGGTCGAAGTTCTGCTCGGCCTGCTTGGTGAGCTCGTAGCGGCGCAGCCGGGACATCGCCGCCCCGCGGTCCTGCGCGTGCTCGGTCCACAGGATGTCCAGCAGGGTGCGCCCCAGCAGCTCGGGATGGGCGTGCGTCTGGGCGAAGTGGCCGGGCACCACCCGCGCCCCCAGCTTCCAGGCGCCGGTGTGCGCGACGTCCTCCCCGGCGAGCAGCCGCAGGAAGTGCGACTTGCCGGAGCCGTTGGAGCCGAGGACGGCGACCCGTTCGCCGTAGAAGACCTCCAGGTCGAACGGCTTCATCAGCCCGGTGAGCTCCAGCGACTCGCAGGTCAGCGCCCGCACGCCGGTCCGGCCGCCCTTGAGCCGCATGGTGATCTCCTGCTCGCGCGGCGGCTCCGGCGGCGGGCCCGCCTCCTCGAACTTGCGCAGCCGGGTCTGCGCGGCGGCGTAACGGGAGGCCATCTCGTGGCTGACCGCCGCCGCCTGCCGCAGGTTGATCACCAGCTTCTTCAGCTGTGCGTGCTTCTCGTCCCAGCGCCGCCGCAGTTCCTCGAAGCGGGCGAACCGCTCACGGCGCGCCTCGTGGTAGGTGGCGAAGCCGCCGCCGTGCACCCAGGCGTCCGCCCCCGCCGGGCCGGGCTCCACGCTGACGATCTTCTGCGCCGCCCGGGAGAGCAGCTCCCGGTCGTGGGAGACGAACAGCACCGTCTTGCGGGTCTCGCCCAGGCGCTCCTCGAGCCACCGCTTGCCGGGCACGTCGAGGTAGTTGTCCGGCTCGTCGAGCAGCAGCACCTCGTCGGTGCCGCGCAGCAGCGCCTCCAGGACCAGGCGCTTCTGCTCGCCTCCGGAGAGGGTCCGCACCTGCCGCCACTGCGCCTTGTCGTAGGGCACGCCGAGCGCGGCGGTGGTGCAGATGTCCCAGAGCGTCTCGGCCTCGTAGCCGCCGGCCTCGCCCCAGTCGGCCAGCGCCTGCGCGTAGCGCATCTGCGCGGCCTCGTCGTCCTGCGTCATCATCGCCAGCTCGGCCGCGTCCACCGCGTCGGCGGCGGCCTTGATCCGCGGCGTGGAGACGGACACCAGCAGGTCGCGGACGGTGGTCTCGTCGCGCACCGAGCCGACGAACTGGCGCATCACGCCGAGTCCGCCCTGCACGGTCACGGTGCCGCCGTGCGGCTTGAGCTCGCCGGAGATCAGTCTCAGCAGGGTGGTCTTGCCCGCGCCGTTGGGGCCGACCAGCGCGACGACCGCGCCCTCGCCCACCCGGAAGGAGACGTCGCCGAGCAGGGCTCGGCCGTCGGGCAGGTAGTACTCGAGGTGCGCGGCTTCCAGGTATCCCATGGGGAGGCATTGTCCGGGTCCCCCCGCGACCAGGGCAAACCGTTATCCCGCGTCACTCCTCGCGAGGGCGGCGTTCCGCGGAGCGGCGTCATTCCACGGGGCGGCCCGTGGGGCCGCTGCCGGAGTCCGGGCCGGGGCTGGAGACCACGGCCCCGGCCCAGGACAGGGCCTTCCAGCCGTCCTCGGGGGAGCCCTCCAGGACGACCACGCCGGTGTTCTCAAGCGGGTGGGACGCGGCGAACTCCACGTCGACGTTGGCGGCGCGGGCGGCGGTCCAGGTGCGGATGGCCGCGCCGTGGCTGACGAGGGCCACGGTTCCGGCCCCGAGGGCGGCCGCCTCCTCGACGACGGCGTCGTAGCGGCCGAGCATCTCCACGCCGTTCTCGCCGCCCGGCATCCGCCGTCCGACCTGGCCGGCCGCCCAGGAGAAGGCGATCTCCATGTACCGCAGCCCGCGCCCGCCGTCCCCCGGCTCGCCCTCCAGCTCCCCGGCGGTGACCTCACGGAGGCCGTCGCGCACCCGCACCTGAAGGCCTAGTTCGCGGGCGAGCGGGCGGGCGGTCTGCTGGGTGCGCAGCAGGGTGGAGGCGAACAGGGCGCCGATGTCCTCGCCGTGCAGGGCGTCCGGGAGGGCCCGTGCCTGCCGCTCCCCCAGCTCCGTCAGTGCGGGGCCGGGCACGCGGGTGTCCAGCACGTTGTGCGCGTTGGACGGGATCTGCCCGTGGCGGATGAGCAGCAGGCGCATCCGGTTCCCCTCCTTCCGCTCGGCGACGAGGGCGCGTGTGCTGCCGGGTTCCCTTTCGCGGCGGTTCGTGCACGTGCGCGCGCCGCCGCCCGCGGTTCGGGGCGCGTGCGGTGTGTCTGCGACGGGAAACCTCCCTGTGCGGGTACTCGTCGGGGATGACGCGTGACTTCGGTGGTGGCGGGGGCGCGGGCGGCGCCCACGGATCGTGCGGAACGGCCAGGGGGGTGCTGCAACGCATGCTGGACGCGGATCGCGGTGTGTTCGAGGCGGTGGCGAGGCAGGACTGGCC
>NZ_JBRIOU010000002.1:901579-908951 GCF_053474865.1 Streptomyces sp. CO7 | reverse complement strand
CGCTGGCGCTGGCGTCGGCCACCATCAACACGGTCGGCAAGTGGTCGGTGCGCCGTGCCCGGCCGGTGCTGGACGTGGTGCCGCTGGTGCGGAGGCTGGACAAGCAGCCGCACACCACCTCGTTCCCCTCCGGCCACTCGGCCTCGGCCGCGGCCTTCGCGACGGGGGTGGCGATGGAGTCCCTGGGCTGGGGCGCTGCGGTGGCCCCGCTGGCGGGGGCGGTGGCCCTGTCCCGGGTGTACACCGGCGTGCACTACCCCGGTGACGTGCTGGCCGGGGCCGCTCTGGGCGTGGGCGCCGCGTGCGCGGCGCGGGCGCTGGTGCCGACCCGTGACCAGGGCAAGCTGCCGGCCCGGCCGCGCGCGGCCGCCCCCTCGCTCACCCACGGGGCGGGGCTGATCATGGTGGTGAACAGCGCCTCCGGCAGCTCCGAGCGGGCGCAGGCCATCCGCGCCGCGCTCCCGCTGGCCAAGATCGTCGAGTGCGAGCCGCAGGCGCTGGAGGACGAGCTGGAGCGCGCCGCCTCGCTGGCCCGGGTGCTGGGCGTCTGCGGCGGGGACGGCACCGTCAACGCGGCGGCCCGGATCGCGCTGCGCCACGACCTGCCGCTGGCCGTGCTGCCGGGCGGGACGCTCAACCACTTCGCCTACGACCTCGGTGTGGAGGACGCACGGGGGCTGGCCCGCGCGCTGGAGCGCGGCGACGCCGTCCAGGTGGACGTGGGCATGTTCTCCACCGAGCAGCGGCGGGGCATCTTCCTCAACACCTGCAGCCTGGGCATCTACCCCGAGCTGGTGCGGGAACGGGAGCACTGGGCGCCGCGGATCGGCGGCTGGCCGGCCGGTGTGCTGGCGGCGGCGCGGGTGCTGCGGGCCGACCGGCACCCGCTGGAGGCCCGTATCCAGGGCCGGACGCACCCGCTGTGGCTGCTGTTCGCGGGCAACGGCACCTATCACCGGATGGGCGTGATGTCGGGCCGGCGTCTGGACCTCGCCGACGGGCAGCTCGACGTCCGGGTGGTGCACGGAGGCCGGCGCCCGGCCCTGCGGCTGCTGTCCGCGGCGCTGGCCGGCCCGCTGACCCGCTCCCCCGCGCACGCCGCCGTCCAGGTGCCGCACCTGCACATCGAGCGGGTCTCGCCCGGCACCCTGCTGGCGTACGACGGTGAAGTCACCCGCGTGGAGGGCGCGGTGACGTTGCGGAAGCTGCCGCGCGTGCTGACGGTGTACCGCCCGATGCCCTGACCCGCGCCAGTACTGTCGACCACCCACCCTCTGCCCGCATCATGAGACGCACATCTCATGATGCGGGCAGAGGCGTTAGCGTGGCGTCCGTCGGCAGTACTTCACCGGAGGGGGCACGGCATGGGCAGGGCACAGGAGACCGCGGTGTACACGCACGGGCACGGCGAGGCGGTGCTCCGCTCGCACCGCTGGCGGACGGCCGCCAACTCGGCCGCTTACCTGCTGGGTTCGCTCGGCCCGGGCCTGCGGGTGCTGGACGTCGGGTGCGGCCCCGGCACCATCACCGCCGACCTGGCGGAGCTGGTCCCCGGCGGCCGGGTCGTCGGCCTGGAGCACGCGGAGGGGGTGCTGGAGGCCGCGCGCGCCGAGGCGGCGCGACGGGGGGTGACGAACCTGGAGTTCGCGGTGGGCGACGTGCACGCGCTGCCCTACCGGGACGGCGAGTTCGACGTGGTGCACGCCCATCAGGTGCTCCAGCACGTCGGGGATCCGGTGACGGCTCTTCGGGAGATGCGGCGGGTGACCCGGCCCGGTGGGGTGGTGGCGGCGCGCGACTCGGACTACGGGGCGATGAGCTGGGCGCCCGTCTCACCCGGCCTGGACCGCTGGCAGGAGCTCTTCCGGCGCACTGCGCGCGCCAACGGCGGCGAGCCGGACGCGGGTCGTTTCCTGGCCGGCTGGGCCGCGGAGGCGGAGGGCTTCGAGGAGGTCGCCGTGACCTCCTCGGAGTGGGTGTGGACGAGCGCCGAGGAGCGCGCCTGGTGGGGGACGTTGTGGGCGGAGCGCACGCTGGCGCCCGTCTACGCGGACCGGGTGCGGGAGCTGGGCCTGGCCGGCGAGCACAACCTCGCGGAGATCGGCGAGGCGTGGCGCGAGTGGGGCGGCCGGCCGGAGGGACGCTTCACGGTGCCGCACGGCGAGATCCTGTGCCGCGTGGCGGGCTGATCGGCTCGCGGCCAGGACCGGTCGGCCCCGGTCACTGGCCTCCGCCGAGGGAGCAGAAGGAGTACGGGGCCCACGGGCCGGTCAGGTGGACCTTCACCCCGCCCTCGGGCAGGGCCTCGCGGGCCTTGTCGACCATTTCGACGAAGCCGCCGGACTGCCGGCGCGGCACCAGGTAGGCGGCGTCGAGGAGGTTGCGCCCCCAGGCGCTCTCCTCGGCCTCGGTGACCTTGAGGATGCGGGTCGGGCGCATCCGGGTGTCCTCGGCGGCGGCGCGCAGTTCCTCGTGCAGGCGGGCGGCGAGGTGTCCGGCCCGCCCGGCGTCGCGCTCCGCTCCGGCGTAGACGCGGACGCTCCACTCGACCCGGCCCGCGAGCCGGTCGAGCACGGCGCGGATCTCGGCGGCGTGGGTCTCCAGCAGGACCCGCACGGCGCTGTCGTCCGGCAGCACGGTGGCGAACCGAAGGGGCAGCGGAGTGGTGACGGTGGTGAGGGCGTCGATCACCTGCTCGTGCGCCCTGGCCGTGGCGGTCAGCCACGAGGGGTCCTCCAGACGGCCCCGCAGCGGCTCCTCGGCGAACTCCGCGGCGGGCACCGTGCTCACCACGGCGACCAGGCCCTCGTGGTGCACGGCGGTCGGCGGGGAGCCGGCCACGCCCGCCAGCTGGGCCTGCAGCGCCGCCTCGAACGGGCGGCAGACCGCGTAGACGTACCGCAGTCCGCTCATGGTCTCTCCTTCTCGCCGTGGGGGCCGGGGCAGGCGGTCCGGGTTCCGCCGGAGCAGACGGCCCGGGTTCCGCCGGCGCGGGTCCGGTACTCCCACCCTGCACGAGCCCGGGCCGCCGCTCCAGTTCCCCCGCCCGGGACACGCGTGTCCCGGACGGCGGCGGGGCGGCGGCCCGTGGGTCGCTCAGGCCGGCTCTATCTCGTGCCGGCCTGCCTCCTCGGCGGAGAGCTCGTCCTCGTCCGGCTCCGCGCGAAGCTCACCGTCGTCGTGCGACGAGCGGGTGAACATCTTGCGGACGAGCGAGTCGTCCCACCAGGCCGTCGCGGCACCGGCGGTGCGGACGCCCTCCATCAGCAGCCGCCGCCCCTGGTCCGCCAGGTAGGCACGGGGCTCGTCCCGGCCGACCAGCACGATGGCGACGGCCACCACGAGCGGCAGCGTCCGGGTGCGTCCCACGACGTAGCCGGCGGTGGCCGCGAGCCCGATCTCCCAGCGATGCGCGTTCATCCGAACCCACCTCCACCCTGCTGCACTCCGGCAGCGGCCTCGAGCCGCTCGAGCAGCTCGTCCTCACGCCGGTCGAACTCCTCGTCGCTGATCTCGCCTGATTCCAACTGCTCCTCCAGACGTGCCAGTTCGGCGCGGATAGTGGCAGGGTCGTAGTAGATGCGCTCGGCTTCGCGCATCACCTGGCGGATCACCCAGGCGCTGCCGCGCACCGGTGCGAACGGCAGCAGCAGCACCTGGGAGAGGAGTCCCACGGCGTCACTCCACAGCCGTGCCGGCCGTCTGCACGCCGTCCTGCGCGTGGTCGGCAGGGCCGGGTTCCACGAAACTGTAGGGCGGCAGCGGCCCGTTGACCCGCAGCTGCACGTGCGGGTTCGCCTCGCGGAACTCCTCCACCGCGGCGATGAAACGGTCGGCGGTCGCGGTGTCCACCAGGAAGGACAGGTTGGTGATCCAGCCGGAGGAGTCGGCGCCGGTGGCGATCGAGGCGGCCTGGGGCTCCAGCGCCTGCTGCAGCGCGGTCGCGTCGATCTCCTCACGGGCCTTGACGGCGCCGACGACCATCTCGCCGAGCTTCAGCTTGTCGTCGTGGCTGCCGCCGCCGGCCTGCCGGTTGGCCTCGGCCAGGGAGCGCACCTCGGCGTCCTCGGCCATCACCACGTGCAGGACGGCCTCCTCGTCGTGGTTGGCCTTGACGTTGTACTCCGCCTTGCCGTCCAGGGCGCGCAGCCGCTCCCCGTAGTGCGCGGAGCGCTCCGACAGGACCCGCAGCACCGACTCGTCGTCGGGTGCGACGTTGCCGAACCGCATCGGCAGCACGCAGCCGCCGGCGCCGGCCTCGGCGAGGATCGTCTGGTGGGCCAGGAGGTCGCGGCGCTTGGGACGCAGGTCCTCCGGCGCGTCGCCGACCACGGCGACCAGGTCGCCCTCCTTCAGCAACCGCACCGGGTTCGGCGGGTCGCCGACGCCGCCCATGCCCTCGGGCAGCGAAGGGTGGGACGCCGAGGCGATCCCGTAGACGTAGGTGCTCACTTCTCGTCCTCCTTACGTCGGGACGACGCGGGTTCCTTGCTTCCCTCGCGGCCCTGCCGGAAGGCGTCGGAGATGCTGTCGGCGGCTCCCGAGAGCGCGCCCTTGGTCTTGCCGTGGGCGCCCTTCTCCTGCATGTCGCCGACGAGGTCCGGCAGTCCCGGGTTCTTGCGCGGCCCGGATTCGAGGTCGAGGCGGTTGCACGCCTCGGCGAAACGCAGGTACGTGTCCACGCTCGCGACGACGACACGTACGTCGATCTTCAGGATTTCGATGCCGACCAGGGAGACGCGAACGAACGCGTCGATGACGAGGCCCCGGTCGAGGACGAGTTCAAGCACGTCGTAGAGGCCGCTGCTGCCGCCCCCACCACCGCTCTGCTGTGCCGGTACAACCGTCACGAGTGCTCCTCACTGTTTCCGGGCAGGGCTCCGCAAGGCATGCGGGCCCCTGCCCTGTCACGGGAAGTCGGGCGAACGTCCTGGGCGCGGTGCGCCGCGGTCAGCGGCGGTTGCCGTCCGAACGTCCGCGTTCGTAGCGCCTGATGCGCTTGTAGCCGGTGAGCATGCCGTCCGGGTCCAGGTCGACCTGGTAGGTCCCCAGCAGGCTCATCGTGTCGGGGACGCGCTCCAGTTCGAGCACCTCCACCTGCAACGACCAGCCGTCCTGGGTCCTTTCGAAGGACGACACCGACTCGGCGGCCATCCCGGTCAGCTCCTCGAGCTGACCCCGCGCCTCACGGAGCACTTCCGCGGGTCGCGGCCGGCGCTGCTCCGGCTCCTTCTTCTCGGTCTTCTCGGCCTTCTCGGTCTTCTCGGTGTCTTCGGCCTTTTCGGTGTCTTCGGTTTCCTGCTTGTTCGTCATGGCCACCTCTGTGAGTGCGGATGACCGGTGACCCTGACGGCAAACCTCCCGATGCACACCGACCGGACGCCGTTGCGGACTTCCCGTGACAGCCCCCGTCGGGCCGCTTCACACATGGGTCGACCTCGTGTCGGTCCGACGGGGGCGGGTGGGCCTCAGCCCGTGACGCCCTGCTCGGTCAGCAGGCGTGCCGAGGCCGCGATGGAGCTCGCGTCGATGCCCGCCTCGCGCAGCTGCTCCTCGGGGCTCGCGGAACCGGGCATGGACCGCACGCCGAGCCGCACCAGCCGCGGCGGCGGGGCCCCGTCGTCGAACGCGGAGGCGACCGCGTCGCCGATGCCGCCCTCCTCGTGGTGGTCCTCGACGGTGAGCAGGCAGCCGGTCTCCGCGGCGGCCCTGCGCAGCGTCTCGCGGTCCACCGGCTTCACCGAGTACAGGTCGACCACCCGGACCGCGATGCCCTCGCCGGCCAGTTCGTCCGCGGCCTTCAGCGCCTCGTGGACGGTCACGCCGGCCGCGACCAGGGTGAGCCGGTCCTCGTCCGAGGAGCGCAGCACCTTGCTGCCGCCGACCGGGAACTCCTCGTCGGGGCCGTAGAGGACGGCGCCCTTGCCGCGCGAGGTGCGCAGGTAGCGGATGCCGGTGAGGTCCGCCATGGCGGCGACCAGCTTGGCGGTCTGGTTGGCGTCGCAGGGGTAGAGCACGGTGGAGCCGTGCACCGCCCGGAACATCGCCAGGTCCTCCACCCCCATCTGCGAGGGGCCGTCCTGGCCGATGGACACGCCCGCGTGCGAGCCGACCACGTTGATGCCGGAGTCGCTGACCGCCGCCATCCGCACGAAGTCGTAGGCGCGGCTCAGGAACGCGGCGAAGGAGGACGCGAAGGGCACCCAGCCGCGCGCGGCCAGTCCCACGGCGGAGGCGACGAGCTGCTGTTCGGCGATGTAGCACTCGAAGAACCGCTCCGGGTGCTCCTTGGCGAAGGCCTCGGCCCGGGTGGAGTCGCTCACCTCGCCGTCCAGGGCGACGACGTCGCCCCGCGCGGTGCCGAGGGCGGCGAGGGCCGCCCCGTAGGCGTCCCGGGTGGCCGCCTCCTCGCCCTTGTCCCAGCGCGGCAGCTCGGGGGCGCCGGTGCGCGGGGCGGGCCTCGCGGGGGCCTCCCGGGGTCCCCTGACCTCGACCCGCAGGTCGCGTTCGCCGCCGAGTTCGGCGACGGCCGCCTCGGCGTCCTTCAGCGGCTTGCCGTGCAGCCCTTCCTTGTCCTCGGCCGCGGACACGCCGCGTCCCTTGAGGGTGCGGGCCAGCACGACGGCGGGCTGGCCGACGGTGGAGGACGCCTCGCCCAGCGCCCGCTCGATCGCCTCGGGGTCGTGGCCGTCCACCTCGACGGTGTGCCAGCCGAAGGCCTTGAACCTGCGCGCGTAGGCGTCCAGGTCGTGGCCGTGGCGGGTCTCGCCGCGCTGGCCGAGCCGGTTGACGTCGACGATGGCGGTGAGGTTGTCGAGGTGCTCGAAGGACGCCTGCTCGGCGGCCTCCCACACGGAGCCCTCGGCCAGCTCGCTGTCCCCGCACAGCACCCACACCCGGTACGGGGCCTTCTCCAGCCGCTTGCCGGACAGGGCGATGCCCACGCCCACGGGCAGGCCCTGGCCCAGCGAGCCGGTGGCGGTCTCCACCCAGGGCAGCCGGCGCGGCGTGGGGTGACCCTCGAGGCGACTGCCCTGCTGGCGGAAGGTGAGCAGTTCCTGGTCGTCGATGGCTCCGGCGGCCTTGTACGCCGCGTACAGCAGCGGCGAGGCGTGGCCCTTGGACAGCACGAAGCGGTCGTTGCCGGGGTGGCCGGGGTTGGCGAAGTCGTAGCGCAGGTGGCGGGCCAGCAGCACGGCCATCAGGTCGGCCGCCGACATCGAGGAGGTCGGGTGGCCGGACCCGGCGGCCGCGGCGGCGCGCACGCTGTCCACCCGCAGCTGCTGGCCCAGCTCGGCGAGGTGGGCGGCTTCGGCGGGGGCGGAGGCGGCGGGGGGGGGGGGGGCTCGGGGGGCGGGGGGGAATGTCTCTT
>NZ_JBRIOU010000002.1:894759-901479 GCF_053474865.1 Streptomyces sp. CO7 | reverse complement strand
GTGGTCGGTGTGCATGGGTCCCCTCGGATTCGGTGCCGTAACCTCATCCGCGTCCCCCTGGCCGGGTGACCGAAACGGCCGGGGCTCACTCCGACGGGCGCATCCGGAAGTCGTGGCGGGCCGGCAGGGGCTCGTCCGTGCAGGCGGCCCACAGACGGCTGACGGTCTCCGAGCCCTCCCGCAGGTCCGCCACCTCGAAGTCCTCCTCGAAGACGGCACGGGCGGCGGCCGGCCGACCCTCGGCCAGCAGGAGTTCCACCTCCAGCAGCCGGAAGCGGCCCCGTTCCCGCGTCCGGGCGGGCAGCCGCTCCCAGACCTCACGGGCCCGGGCCGTCCGGCCCACGCCGAGCAGCGCCTCGGCCGTCTCGCGGCCCAGCGCCGCCAGGGCGGGCTCCCACCTGTCGGTGGCGGTCGCATCGCTGCCCTCGGTCGCGCGGCACAGGGCCTCGAAGGCCTCGTCGTAGCGGTCCGCGGCCCGCTCGGGGTGGTTCTCCTCCTGGTCGGCGACCGCGGTGCAGCGCAGCAGGGCCCAGTGCCCGGGCTCCGCCTTCAGCCCGCGCTCCCAGCTCCGCACGGCCTGCGCGCGGTCGCCGGCGTGCCACTGGGCCAGGCCCAGGTGGTACTCGGCGGTGGCGGTCGCGGCGGCGGTCTCCAGCATGTCCCGCCAGTGCGGCGCGACCGGCGTCACGTACGGCGGGCCGGCCTCCGGGTCCTCCTCGGGGAGCGTGCCCTTGCGCAGCAGCTCCAGCCAGGGGCGCTGCTCCTCCCCCAGCGTCTCAGGGGCGAAGGGCGTCCCGGGCAGGCTGAAGCCGCCGCGCAGCACCTCCAGCGCGCCCCAGCCGGAGCCGGTGGCGAGCCGCTCACCCGGTTCGGTGTCCGCGGCCGGCGCCCAGGCGGCGTAGGCGGCCTCCACCGCGGCGCGGGGCAGCACCGCCTCCAGCCGCTCCTCCGCCGAGCCCAGCGCCCGGCCCCAGTCGTCGCCGTGCGCCGCGGCCGGGTCGACGTCCAGCGGGCCGTACGCCTCCAGCCAGGACACCTCGCTCTCGGCGTCCAGCCTGACGTGCTCCAGCTGGGTGCGGGCGAGCCCGGCCTGGATCTCGCAGTAGCCGCCCGTGCCGGGCTCGGTCAGCCACTCCTGCCAGCGCCGCCCGCCCGGGCCGCTGCCCCAGACGAACAGCTTGCGTCCGCGCAGCGTGTCGGTGGAGGTCTGCACGAGCCCTTGCCCCGCGTCGTCGAGGGCGGCTATCCACCCGCGCCGCCCCTCGGGCACGTCGTAGAAGTAGTCGGCCGGGAAGACGCTGTTCAGCGGCCGGGTGCGGTCGACGCCGTCGTAGGCGGGCACCTCCACCCGGCGCAGCCGCCGTGTGTAGCCGAAGTGCCAGGCGGCGTCCGCGGGGGCGAGCACCCGGCGCTCCTCGGGCACGGCGATGTTGGACCACCAGTAGGTGGGGACCGGCCGCTCGTGCGGGTTGCGGATCCGCACGCCCACGTACAGGAAGTCGGAGCCGTCCGGCAGCCACAGGTCGACCTGGAACGGCAGGTCCCGCAGCCTCTCCCACTCCCACAGCCGCAGCATGACCCCGCCGTCGGGCGCGGTGACCCGGGCGGCGTGCAGCGGGGAGCAGGACAGGGCGGTGTGCCCGGTCGCGCCGATGTTCCACTCGATGCCGCCGGAGAACCAGGCGCCGTTCAGCGCGAAGCAGGCGGGCTGCAACACCGGGTTGCGGTAGAGCAGTTCACGGCCGGTGGGCTTGTGGACCAGGGAGGCGATCCTGCCGCCGAGCGTCGGCAGCACGGTGACGCGGAGCCGGTCGTTCTCCATGACGACCGCCTCGAAGGGGCGGGGCTCGCGGCGGCGGTCGTAGCCGTCGCGCACCCGCTCGGGGAGCAGTCCGGTCAGCGGGGCGTACCCCATCTGCCGGGCCATGTCCGGCGGCAGGCCCTGCCGGTCGCGGTCCTCGACCTGGTGGACCTCGTCCAGCGGCCTCAGCGGCGGCAGGGGGTTGTCGGGACCCAACTCGGCGGCGGGCAGCGTCAGCACCTCACGGCGGATGGTCGTCACCCGACCATGGAAGCGGCCGGACGGCTCCGGCGCCAGAGGCCGGTCGGTCAGTCCTGGATCATCTCCGCGGTGATCGCCCAGCGCTCGTGGTCGCGCCAGGCGCCGTCGACGAAGAGCATGCGCGGGGAGAACCCCTCCTCGGCGAAGCCGGCACGGCGGGCGAGCGCGATCGAACGGGTGTTGCCGGGCTGGACGTTGATCTCCAGCCGGTGCAGGTTCAGCGGCGGCGCGAAGGCGTACCGCACGAGGGTCCGCAGCGCCTCGGTCATCAGGCCGCGGCCGGCGGCCCGCGCGAACGCGCCGTAGCCGAGGGCGCCGGAGCGGAAGGCGCCGTGCACGATGTTGTTGATCGTCACGTACCCGGCGAGGGCGCCGTCCTGCGTGCGGTCGCAGACGAGGAAGCTCTCCTTGTCCGCGCTCTCCACGATCCGCCGCACGTAGGCGCGGAACGCGTCGGGGGTGTCCGGCGGGAACAGCCACGGGTGGTGCAGCTCCCGGCTCTCCCTGGCCCGAGCGGTGAACTCGGCCTCGTCGGCGAGGGTGAGGGGGCGCAGGCCGATGCGGTCGGTGACGGCCACGTACGAGCTCTCGTGCATGGGGATCACCCTAGTGGCCGGACCGGGGACTTCCGCCGCAGGTCAGGTCAGGTCCCCGGCTCCCGCGTCGCTTCCGGCAGGGGGAGGTCCACCCAGAGGATCTTGCCCTGCGCCGTCTGCCGTACCCCCCAGTTCCGGCCGATGCGGCCCACCATGAACAGCCCTCGTCCGCCCTCGTCCGTGTCCTCGGCCATGCGCAGGCGCGGCGCCGCGTCGTTGGAGTCCTCGACCTCGCAGATCAGGGTCTCCGCACGGATCAGCCGCAGGGTGAGGTCCCCTTCGGCGTACCGCACCGCGTTGGTGACCAGTTCCGTGACGATCAGCTCCATGGTGGGAGCGAGGCCGTCCAGATCCCACCGGGCCAGTTGCTCCCTCGTCGACCGGCGGGCCTTCCCGGCGCTGCGAGGATCGTTCGGCAGCGTCCAGGTCACGGTCTCCTCACCCGGCTCCAGCAGGCGGGTGCGGGCGAGGAGCAGCAGGGCGTCGGCGGTCAGGTCCTGCGCCACGAGAGCGCCGACGACGTTGTCGCACGCCGAACGCAGGGGCTGGGCGCTCTGCTCCGCCAGCAGGCGGGCGAGCTCCGCCTCGCCGGCCGTACGGCCCTCCAGCAGGCCCCGGCTGTACAGGGCCAGCCTGCTTCCCGGGGCCACGTCCCGCCGTGCCGCGAGGTAGGAGCCCGCGCCTCTGCCCAGTACGGGACCGGCTGTGAGGGTCAGCGGGACGGGCGCTCGACCGGGCTCGGCCAGCAGGGGCGCGGCATGTGCCGCCGAAGCGGCCTCGCAGGTTCCGTCGACGGCGTCGTACAGCACGTACAGGCAGGTGGCGGACAGCGGACCGTCCTCCGGCGGTTCCCCGGGTGCCGGGGAGGAGCCGGGGTCGGCCTGCTCGAAGGCCAGGCGGGTGGCCAGCATGTCGAGTCTGCCGAGCAGTTCCGCCGGGTCCAGGTCGAGGGCGGAGAAGGCGTGCACCGCCGTGCGCAGTTGCCCCATGGCTGTCGCCGCGTGCAGCCCTTCGCCCCGGATCTCGCCGGCGACGAGGGCCACCCGCGCCCCGGACAGCCTGATGACGTCGTACCAGGAGCCCACGGTGGAGCCGGGAAGGTGCGTGTGGACCGCCTCCACCGCGACGGAGGTGTCCGTCCGCCGCGGCAGGAGCGCGTGCTGGGCGATCCTGGCCGTCGTGCGCTCGCGCGTGTGCAGGCGGGCGTTGTCGAGTCCGAGTGCGGCGTGCCGGCACAGTTCCGCGACGAGCTCGGCGTCGTCGGCGGTGTACGCCTCCGGGGTGCTCGCCCGGCAGAGGACCGCGATGCCCAGCACCACGCCTCGCGCGGCGAGCGGCACCACCAGGGCGGAGTGCACGCCGGCCTTCCGTACCGCCTCCGCGCGGGCCGGGTCCCGCGTGAGCCACGCGGCGTCGCTGTCGAGGAAGGGCACGATCCGCGGCTCGAGGTCGGAGAGGGCGAGGGCATGGGGCGTGCCGCGACGCATCACCCGCACACTGCCGACCTCGTGGGTCGGGCGTGCCGTCGACGTTCCCCTCGACGCGAACCCGGCCCTGCGCACGGTGGCGGGCTCCGTCAGGGGGCCGGGAGGGGGCGCCTCGCCGTGCAGGACGGAGTCGAGGATGTCGACGGTCACGACGTCCGCGAGCACCGGCACGGCCACCTCGGCCAGTGTCTGCGCGGTCCGCAGGACGTCGAGCGAGTCGCCCAGCCGGGACCGTGCGCGGTCGACGAGCACACGCCGCTCCGTCAGCGCCTCGCGCGTGCGGTCCACCGCGACCAGGGCGAGAGCGGGCACGGATCCGTCGGCCTCCCTCAACGGGACGACGGTCAGCGTGAGGGGGACCGGGCTGTCGCCGTCCTGTGCGGCCGGCAGCTCGTGGCGCACGTCGTGGACGGCCTCCCCGGTGGCGGCGACGTCACGCAGCAGGCGCCGCACCCGGGGATCCGACAACGCGTGCTCGCGCCAGCGGCGCCGCGTCGCCCCGAGTGCGTCACCACCCGCGCCGCCCGGCCGGAAGTCCCCTTCGCCGAGATCCGCGTCCACCACGTGCAGCCCCACCAGCGGCCCACCGGCCGGCGCCTCGAGCAGGCCCGCGACCACGCCTTCGGCCCTCGGCCCGAGATGCTGCGCTCTTGTGTTCGAGGAACCCACGGCCACGAGCCTCCCGGACACGGAGCACACCACCGACAATTCGCCCTGCTGCGCCGATGCTAAGGACCGGCGCGGGGGCTGCCTCACCGGCGCGCCGGTCGGCGGCGCGCCGGTCGGCGGTGCACCGGCCTCGTCGCGGCCGGGGCGGGATCAGGCCAGGGCCGGCCGGTCCAGAGTAAGGGTGCGGGTCTCGGTGTCCAGGGTGGCGGTGACGCCGAAGGGGATGGTGAGGGCGCCGTCGCCGTGGCCGAAGCCGAACTCCTCGGCCACGGGGACGCCCAAGCCGCCGAGCCGGTCGGCGAAGAGGGCCCGCAGCTCCTCGTAGGGGCCGCACCCCAGCCAGGATCCGAGCACCACGCCGGCGACCCCGTCCAGCCACCCGGAGCGCAGCAGCTGCGTGAGGATCCGGTCCAGCCGGTACCGCTCCTCCTCGACGTCCTCGAGCATCAGCAGCCCGCCCCGCGCCCCGGCCCGCGCGTGCGGCGTGCCCAGGTCCGCGGCGAGCAGGCTGACGCAGCCGCCGAGGGTGACCCCGCGGGCCCGCCCGGGCACCAGGGTGCCGCCGGACCCGGTGATGACCTGGGTGGTCTCCGGCTCGAAGAGGGTGGCCCGCAGGTGCTCGCGGGCCTTCTCGTTCTTGAGGAAGTCGACGCCGGCCGCCATCGGCCCGTGCAGCGTGACCAGCTCCATGCGGGTGGCGAACGCCTCGTGCAGCGCGGTGATGTCGCTGAAGCCGACGAAGACCTTGGGCCCGGCGGCCCGCATCGCGGACCAGTCGAGCAGGTCGACCATGCGCTGCACGCCGTACCCGCCGCGCGCGCAGATCACCGCGTCGACGGACGGGTCGCACCAGGCGGCCTGGAGGTCGGCCGCGCGGTCCGCGTCCGTCCCCGCCAGGTACTCGAACTGTGCGTGGCGGCCCCGGACGTGGGGCATCACGACGGGGTCGAGCCCCCAGCCGCGCAGCAGGTCGAGCCCGCCCTGCAGCCGCTCGTCCGGCACCGGCCCGCTGGTGGCGACGATCGCCACCCTCGCGCCCGGCGCCAGCCGCTTCGGTCTGGTCGACTCCCGCACGTCTTGCCTACTTCCGCAGTTCCAGCACCGGCACGTCCGGCGCCTCGAAGCCGAACACCTGGGCGTACAGCGACAGTTCCGCCTCCAGCGCGCGGACCATCGTATCGGCGCGCCGGAACCCGTGGCCCTCGCCCTCGAAGGCGATGTAGGCGTGCGGGACGCCCCGCCCGCCGGCCCGGACCCGCTCGAGGAACCGCTCGCTCGCCGCGGGCGGGCAGATCGGGTCCTCCAGCCCCTGGAGCAGCAGGAACGGCGCCTCGATCCGCTCGGGGCTCTCACCGGGCGAGCGCTCGAGGTACCGCTCGGGCACCTCGGCCAGCGGGCCGACCAGGGACTCCAGGTAGCGCGACTCGAAGTCGTGGGTCTCCCCGGTGGCCCACGAGGTCAGGTCGAGCACCGGGTAGATGACGGTGCCGCAGGCGTAGACGTCGGTGAAGGCCAGCGAGGCGGCGGTGGTCCAGCCGCCCGCGCTGCCTCCGCGCACCGCCAGGCGGCCGCGGTCGGCGACGCCCTCCTCGGCGAGGGCGAGGGCGGCGGCCGCGCAGTCCTCGACGTCGACCACGCCCCACTGCTCGCGCAGCCGGTTTCGGTACTCCCGTCCGTAGCCGGTCGAACCGCCGTAGTTGACCTCGACGACGCCGATGCCGCGGGAGGTGAAGTAGGCGATCTCCAGGTCGAGCACCATGGGCGCCCGGCTGGTGGGGCCGCCGTGGGCCCAGACCACGTACGGCGGCAGTTCGCCGTCGGGGCCGGTGACCTCGGGGTGGTGCGGCGGGTAGACGTGCGCGTGCACCTCCCGGCCGTCGGCGGCGGTGAAGACCCGCTCCTCGGG
>NZ_JBRIOU010000002.1:888931-894659 GCF_053474865.1 Streptomyces sp. CO7 | reverse complement strand
GGCCGGCGCCGACCGCGACGACCCGGTCGCCGTGCACCGCGAGCGCGGCGGCGAACTCGCTCCAGGGGCCGGCCGCGTCGACGACCTCGCAGGACTCGGGGTCGAGCACGCCGAGCGCCTGGGCGCCCTTGCCGTGCAGCACGGCGACCAGTCCGCACTCCAGCGGCGCGAACCAGCGGCTGCCCGGCGTCCACACCGGTCCGCCGAACTCCTCCTCGCGGACGCAGACGGGCTCGCCCTCGCGGTAGAGGTTCCACCAGCCGGAGTGGTCGCTGCTCCACATCAGGCGGCCGTCGGCGGTCCACTCGACCTGGGCGACGGACTCCTCCTCGCCGCCGGCCATCACCCGCGGCATGGTGAGAAGGCCGTCCTCGGTGATGTCGGCGAGCACCAGTTCGGTGCCGTCCCACGGCATCCGGGGGTGGTCCCAGGCCAGCCAGGCGGCCTGGGCGCCGTCCGGGGAGACGCGGACGCCGGTCACGAAGTGGTGGGTGGGGCGGGACAGTTCCCGCAGGGCGCCGCGGTCCTCGGCGGCGCTGCCGTCCAGCGGCACCGCCACGTGGACGCGCCGGACGTCGGAGGGACCGTCGCCGGTGTACTCCTCCAGCACGCACCAGACCTCGGCCCGGCCGCCCGGTCCCTCGCGCACCTCGGGCTCGGCCCAGCGCAGGCCGCCGCCCACCGGGGAGAGAGGGGTGAGCGGCTGCGGTTCGCCGCCGCCCTCCGCCTCGTACCGGTAGAGCCGCTGGTCGGCGAAGTCGACGAAGACGACGACCGGCCGGCCGTCCCGGACGGTCCCGGTCCAGGGGCGGCCGCCGTACTCCATCACCCGGCTGCGCACGTTCCACGGCGGGGGCAGCACCGATTCCTCGGTGCCGTCGGCGCGGCGGCGCACCAGGGCGCGGCGGCCGGCCTCGGCGGGCCGGGGCTCGGTCCACCAGACCTCGTCGCCGACGAAGCCCGGGTACTGCGGGGCTCCGTCGTGGTCGGCGGCGAGCCCCGCCCCGATCGGCGAGGGCCATGTCCCGTGAGCCAGTTTCCGCACCTTGTCCCCCATCTCTGTCAGGCCGTCCGCAGGAAGCGGTCGAGCACACGGACGCCGAAGTGCAGTCCTTCGACGGGCACCCGCTCGTCCACGCCGTGGAAGAGCTGCTGGTAGGCGAAGCCCTCGGGCAGCCAGACGGGGGCGAAGCCGTAACCGGTGATGCCGAGCCGGGCGAACTGCTTGGCGTCGGTGCCGCCGGACATGCAGTACGGCACGGTGTGCGCCTCGGGGTCGTGCTCCTCGACGGCGGCGCGCAGCTTGGCGAAGGTCGGGGAGTCCACCGGGGCCTGGAGGGCGCCTTCGCGGTGGTAGTACTCCCAGTCGACGTCGGGGCCGGTCAGCTCGTCCAGGGTGCGCTCGAAGTCCTCCTCGCCGCCCGGCAGGAAGCGCCCGTCGACGTGCGCTCCGGCCTCGCCGGGGATCACGTTGACCTTGTAACCGGCGTCCAGCATGGTCGGGTTGGTGCTGTTGCGCAGGGTGGGCTCCACCAGGGCGGCGGCGGGGCCGATCTTCACCAGCAGCTCGTCGACCTGGTCGGAGTCGTCGAGGTCGTAGCGCGTGGCGTCGATGCCGTAGACGGCGGCGAGTTCGGAGATCGCGGCGCGCACGGTTGGGGTGAGGTTCAGCGGCCAGCTGTGCTCGCCGAGCCGGGTGACCGCCGCGGTGAGGCGGGTGACGGCGTTGGCGCGGTTGACCTTGGAGCCGTGGCCGGCGCGTCCGCGCGCGGTGAGCCGCAGCCAGCCGGTGCCGCGCTCGCCCGCGCCGATGGGGTAGATCCGGGCGCCGGAGCCGTCGTGGAAGGTGTAGGCCCCGGACTCGCTGACGCCCTCGGTGCAGCCCTCGAACAGCTCGGGGTGCTGGTCGGCGAGGAAGCCGGAGCCGTCGACGGCGCTGTCCTCCTCGTCGGCGGTGAAGGCGATGACGATGTCGCGGCGGGGCCGCACGCCCTCGCGGGCCCAGGAGCGGACCACGGAGAGGATCATCGCGTCCATGTTCTTCATGTCCACCGCGCCGCGGCCCCAGAGCACGCCGTCGCGGATCTCCCCGGAGAAGGGGTGGACGGTCCACTCGGAGGCGTCGGCGGGCACCACGTCGAGGTGGCCGTGGACCAGGAGCGCGTCCGCCGAGGGGTCGGTGCCCTCGATGCGGGCGACGACGTTGGTGCGTCCCTCGGTGCGCTCCAGGAGGGTGGGCTCCAGGCCCGCCTCGGCGAGCCTGGCCGCCGCGTACTCGGCGGCGGGGCGCTCGCGGCAGTCGCCGCCGCCCCGGTTGGTGGTGTCGATGCGGATCAGGTCGGACGCGAAGGTCACGACCTCTTCGAGGGCCTGCTGATCAGCCATACGTCTCCTCCACCGCGGCCGAGACGATCGTGGTGACCGCCTTGAAGGTGCGGATTGCGTCGTACATGTTTGCTTCGGTGTAGGCGACCTTGCGTTCGCCGGTCCGGTCCACGCCCGGCACGACGGTTGCCGCGTCGGCCAGGTGTTCCGCGTCGAACTCGACGGCGACGGTACGCGGGCCGGCCGTCACGGGCTCGTGACGGACCGCCAGCGACACCGCCTCCCGGGCGGCCGCGCGGATGTCCGCGTGGGTCCGGGCGGGCGTGCGGCACACGGCCGCGTAGCGCGACACGTGGTCCTTCACCGCGACCTTCCGCGCCTCGGGTGCGTACCCGAGGGCGTCGTCGCACGCCACGTCGTCGCCGGTCACCAGAATGACCGGTACCCCGTATTCGGCCACCACATGGGCGTTGAGCAGGCCTTCGCTGGCGCGGACGTCGTCGAGCCAGACGCCGGTGAGCTGGTTGGCGAGGTAGGTGTGGGCGAGGACGCCCTCCATCCCGGCGCCGCCGTGGTAGCCGATGAAGGCGATGCCGTCGACGTCGCCGTGCTGGACGCCCTCGACCATGGAGAGCGACTTGTGCCGGCCGGTGAGCATCTCGACCCGGTCGTCGAGCTGCTCGAGCAGCAGGTTGCGCATGCTCCAGTGGGCCTCGTTGACGAGCACCTGGTCTGCGCCGCCGTCGAAGAAGCCGAGGGCGGCGGCCTGGACGTCCGAGGTGAACATCGGGCGGCAGCGTTCCCACTGGGGGGTGCCCGGCAGCACGTCCGCCGGCCAGGTGACGCCGGTGGCGCCCTCCATGTCGGCGCTGATGAGGATCTTCATCGGTCGCTCCGTTCCTGCCGGTCACACGCGTGCATGGGCGTGAGTGTAGACCGAGGGGGTCACGGCGCGATCTTCCCCCGTGCCGGTCCGGCGGGGAAGCCCCGCCGGACCGGAGCAGGTCAGTCCTGGTGCCCGAGCTGCAGGTCGCGCTCGGTGCGGCCGCCGCCCGCCACCTGCAGGACGGTGGCGACCGGGGGGTACCCGGCGGCGATCACGGTGTACTCGCCGGAGGACAGGTCGACGAAGCGGAAGGTGCCGTCGGAGCCGGTGGTGAGGGTGTCGACGACGTTGCCCGCGGCGTCCAGCAGGGTGACCCGGGCCTCCTCCACGGGCCGCCCGCCGCCGCCCCGGACCACGCCGCGCAGCACCGCCCCGCCGGCCAGCTCGATGTCCTGCCGGGTCTCCCGGGACGCCTGCACGGTGACCGGCAGGGCGGTGGGCCGGTAGGCGTGGGCGCTGGCGGCCAGGGTGTACTCGCCGGCCACCAGGTCGCTGATGACGTAGCCGCCGTCGAAGCCGCTGCGGGAGGCGGAGACCACCTCGCCGTGGACGTTGGTGAGGGTGACGGTGGCGTCCCGCACCGGGGTGCCGTCGGCCGTGGTGACGGTCCCGGCGAGGCGTCCGGCGCCGCCGAGCACCACGTCCATCTCGACCGGCCGCTCCCCCACCGTGACCTGCACGGCCTGCGGCTGGTGGCCGCCGGCGGCGGCGATCAGCACGTAGGAGCCGGGGCCGGGGGTGGCCAGCGCGTAGCGGCCGTCCTCGCCGCTGGCGCCGCGCCCGACCTGCTGCCCGGCGCCGTCGATCAGGGTGAGCGCGGCGCGCGGCACCACCGTGCCGTCGGCGTGCCGGACCGCGCCGCAGACGGCGATCCCGCCGCCGTAGGGGGCCCGGGCGCCGGGCACCGAGGCGGTCACCTCGACGGTGAGCGGGACGGAGGCCGCCGCGTAGGGGGCTGCGGCGGCCGCGGCCGCCGGCTCGGCGCCCTGGGGGTCTGCGGCGGGGACGTTGTGGGACACCAGCGGTTTCTCCTTGAGGAAGAAGGCGATGATCAGGCCGAGCACGAGGACCGGCACCAGGTAGAGGAAGATCCGCGGCATGGCCTCGGCGTAGGCCGCGATGTACGCGTCGCGCTGCGGCGCCGGCAGCGCGTGCACCATCTCCGGGCTGACGGACTCGGTGTGCGGGGCGGCGGCCGCGCCGCCCGGCAGGCGGGGCAGCCGCTCGGTGAGGGCGTCGGTGAACCGGTCGGCGAAGAGGGTCCCGAAGACGGCGGCGCCGACGCTGCCGCCGATCTGCCGGAAGTAGTTGTTGGCGCTGGTGGCGGTGCCCAGGTCGGCGGGGCGCACCGAGTTCTGGACGGCGAGCACCAGGACCGGCATCACCAGGCCGATGCCCGCGCCCAGCACGAACATCCAGACGCTGTAGGTGATGCGCTCGGTGCCGGTGTCCAGGAGCGACAGCAGCCACATGCCGACGGCGGAGAGCGCGCCGCCGAGGATCGGGTAGATCCGGTAGCGGCCGGTGCGGCTGATCAGCTGCCCGGAGAGCACCGAGGCGCCGACCACCCCGCCCATCATGGGCAGCATCAGCAGGCCGGACTCGGTGGCGGTGGCCCCGTCGACCATCTGGAGGTAGCTGGGCAGGTAGCTGGCCGCGCCGAACAGCGCGATGCCGACGACCAGGCCGACCAGGGCGGTGACGTTGAAGACGGAGTCACGGAACAGCCGCAGCGGGATGAGGGGTTCGGCCGCGAACCGCTCGGCGACGACGAAGAGCGCCGAGGAGGCGACGGCGCCCCCGGCCAGGCCGAGGATCTCCGGGGAGTCCCAGGCGTACTCGGTGCCGCCCCAGCTGGTCAGCAGGACCAGGCAGGTCGACGCGGCGACGAGCAGGATCGTCCCCACGACGTCCAGGCGGGGCCGCACGGCGGGCTTGGGCAGCTTGAGCACGGCGGCCACCACGACCAGCGTGACCAGGCCGAAGGGCACGTTGAAGTAGAAGCACCAGCGCCAGCTGTGGTGGTCGGTGAAGTAGCCGCCGAGCAGCGGTCCGGCCACCGAGGCCAGGCCGAAGGAGGCGCCGATCAGGCCCATGAAGCGCCCGCGTTCGCGGGCCGGCACGATGTCCGCGATGATCGCCTGCACGCCGATCATGAGTCCGCCCGCGCCGATCCCCTGGACCCCGCGGAAGGCGATCAGCTGGTCCATGGTCTCCGCCCGTCCGCAGGCGGCGGAGCCGATGACGAAGACGACGATGGCGAAGAGGAAGACGCCCTTGCGGCCGAAGAGGTCGCCGAGCTTGCCGTAGACCGGGAGCACCACGGTCGAGGTCAGCAGGTAGGCCGTGATGGCCCAGGACATCTTGTCCATGCCCTGGAGGTCGCCGACGATCCTCGGCAGGGCGGTGGCGACGATCATCTGCTCCAGCGCCGCGAGCAGCAGCGCGAGCATCAGTCCGGCGAACACCAGCCGCACGCCGCGCGGGGTGAGCCGGGCGGGCGGGTCGGTGGACGCC
>NZ_JBRIOU010000002.1:884899-888831 GCF_053474865.1 Streptomyces sp. CO7 | reverse complement strand
GCCACGGGGAGCGGGAGGGTGTCCTCGCCGCCCGGCGCCGGCGCCCCGGTCCGGCCCCGCCGCCCGGCCTCGTCCCGCAGCAGCGCGGTCCCGCCCGTCACGCCCACTTGCGCCCTCCCGTTCGTCGCACGTCACCAGGCGAACGGCAGCGAAGGATTCCGGTTACGCAAGTCACTCGAAACGGTGAGGGCAACGGGGCTTCCGCGGGCGGCCGTTGACCGTTCGGCCCGGCCGGGTCACCCCGGCCGGGCCGAGGACGGCGCCGTGGTGCGCGCCTCGGCGGAGGTCACTCCACCTCGAAGGTCACTCCACCTCGGAGGTCACTCCACCTCGGAGGCCAGCCGCGCGAGGACGGCGTCGTGGATGCGGGCCAGCCCTTTGGGCGCGAAGGTCTTCTCGAAGAAGCCGCCGATCCCGCCGGCCCCGTTCCAGACGGTGCTGACGACGACCCGCGAGCTGCCCTCGCCGGCCGGGGTGACCCGCCAGGTGGTGACCATGGAGGAGTTGCGGTCCGTCTCGGCGAGCTCCCCGGCGGACGGCTCGGTCACCTCCAGGAGGCAGTCCCGCACCCGCTTCTTCGTCGCCTGCAGCTTCCAGTGCACCAGGGTGCCCGCGCCCTTGCCGCCCTCGCGCACCTCGTACTCGCTGTACTGCTCGGGCAGCAGCTTGGCGCGCGTGCCCTCGTAGTCCGCGAGAGCGGCGTACACCTCCTGCGCGTTCGCCGCGACGACCCGCTCGGTCGTGGCCTCCACCTGCGCCATCGCTTCCTCCAGCTCCTGGGGATCCAGCACGTCCGGCGCCAGCAAACCACCCCCGCGCACGCCCGCCAAATCGGCGGCACGCCGCCCTCCGGACACCTCGCCAGGTGCCGATCGCACAATCAAGGGAACACGTGTTCTATTATCGCTGTTCGACACGACCGAAGCGAGGCCTGCATGCGCTGGGAGAACCTCACGCCGGAGTCCGGGCAGACGGACCCCGCCCTGTTCGGGGCGGACTCGGTGACCACCCGGACCTTCGACACCCCGGAGTTCCGCGGCGTCACCTTCCACGAGATCAGGGCGCTCTCCATCGTGAACCGGGTGCCGGGCGCGTCCCGGATGCCGTTCGAGTGGACGG
This sequence comes from Streptomyces sp. CO7, assembly GCF_053474865.1. Classification (NCBI taxonomy): domain Bacteria; kingdom Bacillati; phylum Actinomycetota; class Actinomycetes; order Kitasatosporales; family Streptomycetaceae; genus Streptomyces; species Streptomyces sp. CO7. The sequence goes on along the minus strand of NZ_JBRIOU010000002.1, from coordinate 887,712 downwards.
TGAACCCCTACCGCGGCTGCACCCACGCCTGCGTCTACTGCTTCGCCCGCAAGACGCACAGCTACCTGGACCTCGACACCGGTCTCGGCTTCGACTCGCAGATCGTGGTGAAGCTGAACGCTCCCGAGCTGGTGCGCGCCAAGCTGGCCTCCCGGTCCTGGCACGGCGAGCACATCGCGATGGGCACCAACGTCGACTGCTACCAGCGCGCCGAGGGCCGCTACCGCCTGATGCCGGGGATCATCGCGGCGCTGCGCGACCACGCGAACCCGTTCTCCATCCTGACCAAGGGCACGCTCATCCTGCGCGACCTCGAACTGCTGGAGCAGGCGGCCGAGGTCACCGACGTGGGCGTGAACGTCTCGGTCGGTTTCGTCGACCGGGAGCTGTGGCGCACCGTCGAGCCCGGGACGCCCGCGCCCGAGCGCCGGCTGGACGTGATCCGCACGCTCGCCGACCACGGCATCGACTGCGGGGTCCTGATGGCCCCGGTGATCCCCTTCCTCGGCGACCGGCCCGACCAGCTGCGCGCCACGGTGCGGGCGATCGCGGAGGCCGGCGCGAGCTCGGTGACCCCGCTGGTGCTGCACCTGCGGCCCGGGGCGCGCGAGTGGTACATGGCCTGGCTGGCCGAGCACCACCCGGAGCTGGTGGGCCGCTACGAGCGGATGTACGCGGGCGGGGCCTACGCGCCGACCTGGTACCAGCGGCAGATCACCCGCCAGGTGCACGAGCTGGCCCGCGAGTACGGCATCGGCCCCGAGGGCGGAGCGGCCCGCCGCCGCATCCGTCCCGCCCGGCCGGCCGCCGGGGACACCGCCGACGCGGAGGGCCCGGTGCAGCTCTCGCTGCTCTGAGCGGAAGCGCCACGGGGCCCGCGAACGCGGCGAGCTCCGCGCCCGGACGGCCCTGCGCCCCCCTGAGGATTCCGGGACCGATCCGCCTGGCGCTCGGCAGCTTCCGGACCGGACACCCGACCACGGCGCACGGGACTCCACGTCGCACCGGCCGTGCCGCACCGGCCTGGCCATGGACGCGCTCCCGCCGTCACCGGCCCGCACGCACGCCGCGGGTTCCGCGCCGTGGGACGCGGGCCCGTCGCTCAGCCGCACACCGGACCGCGGGCTCCACGCCGGACGTGCAGCCGCGCGCCGCGGGACGCGGGCCGGACTCCGCGTCGTCCACCCGGTGCCCCGCCCGGCGGCACGGTCGCGACCCGAAGGGGTCAATCTCCCTCGAAACATGCTCTTCCGCCCCTTTGCCGACGGCACGATGCGCCCTGGGCCGTGGCACGCACGGACCGCCGACCCCGGGGAGACTGATGAAGAAACGCGTCGCCGTCCTGTGCGGCACCGCCGTCGCGCTGGCCTCGGCCCTGACCGCCGTACCGCCGGCGCAGGCCGCGCCGGCGCCCGCCCCACCGGGGCTCAGCTGGAAGAAGTGCGCCACCGAGGACGCGCCCCGGCTCCAGTGCGCCACCGTGAAGGTGCCGCTGAACCACGCCGACCCCGGCGGCCGGAAGATCACCCTGGCCCTCTCCCGCGTTCCGCACACCGCGAAGAAGTCGCTCGGCCCGCTGCTGGTCAATCCCGGCGGTCCCGGTGGCAGCGGGGTGGACCTCGCCCGCTTCGTCGCCTCCGGGCTCCCCGCGTCCGTGGCCGGGCGCTATGACGTCGTCGGCTTCGACCCCCGGGGCGTCGGGAAGTCACGGCCCGCGCTCAACTGCGTGCCCGGCTACTCCGACCCGGTCCGCCCGGACCCGGTGCCGGCCACCGCCGCGCTGGAGAAGGTCAATCTCGACCGCGCACGGGCCTTCGCCGCCGCCTGCGGGAAGAAGCACGGGGACCTGCTGCCCTACATCGACACGGTGAGCGCGGCGAAGGACCTCGACGTGATCCGGCGCGCGCTCGGTGCGAAGAAGATCAACTACCTGGGCTACTCCTACGGCACCTACCTGGGCTCCGTGTACGCCAAGCTGCACCCCGACCGGGTGCGGCGAATGGTGCTGGACTCCGTGGTCGACCCCACCGGGATCTGGTACGAGAACAACCTCCAGCAGGACATCGCCTTCGAGGACCGGCACCGCGCCTTCATGACCTGGGTGGCGCGGCACGACGCCGTGTACGGGCTCGGCGCCGACGCCGCCCGGGTCGAGGCGAAGTGGTACGCGATGCGCGCCGCGGTCGCCGCGAAGCCCGCCCAGGGTGTGGTCGGCCCGGCAGAGCTGGAGGACCTCTTCCTCCCGGGCGGCTACCACAACGGCTACTGGCCGCTGCTGGCCCGGGTGTTCTCCGCGTACGCGGTGAAGAAGCAGGCCGCGCCGCTGGTGGAGGCCTACCGGACGGTCGGCGCGGTGGACGCCGCCGGGGACAACGGCTACAGCGTCTACACGGCGGTGATGTGCCGCGACGCGCGCTGGCCCCGGGACTGGGGGCGGTGGCGCGCCGACAACTGGGCGGTGCACGAGAAGGCGCACTTCATGACCTGGAGCAACGCCTGGTACAACGCGCCGTGCGCCTTCTGGCCCACGCAGGGCCTGCGGCGGCCCATGGACGTCACCAACCACCAGGCCCCGCCGGTGCTGATCTTCCAGGCGACCGGGGACGCGGCGACGCCGTACGCCGGGGCGGTCCGCACGCACCGCCTGCTGCGCGGCTCCTCGCTGGTGGTCGAGGAGGGCGGCGGCAACCACGGCGTCACCCTCTCCGGCAACACGTGCCTCGACCGGCACCTGGCGGCCTACCTCACCGACGGCACCGTCCCGCGCCGTCCGTCCGGCGAGGCCGACGCCACCTGCCCGGCCCTGCCCGACC
>NZ_JBRIOU010000002.1:881234-884799 GCF_053474865.1 Streptomyces sp. CO7 | reverse complement strand
CCCCTGGCCGCTCCCCCGCCCCTGACCGGACGGCATGAGCAGCGCGCGGGCGCGGCGGCCGGCCGTGCCCGCGCGGCATCCGGCGCGGGGCGAAAAGCGGAAGCAGGCCGCCCGGCGGGCGGGGCATCATGGCCGGATGATCAGAGAGATGACGGCCGACGACTGCGCGCGCGTCGCCGAGGTGCGGATAGCCGGATGGCGGCACGCCTACACGGGACTGATGCCGCAGGCGTACCTGGACCGGATGGACCCGGTCTCCGCCGCCGAGCACCACCGCACGCTCCTGGAGGGAGCCGGCCCCGGCGTCGTCAACCTGGTCGCCGAGCGCGACGGGCAGGTCGCCGGCTGGGCCTGCCTCGGCCCGAACCGCGACCCCGAACCGGGCTGGGAGCTGTACACGCTCTACGTGGACCCGGCGCACCACCGGGCCGGGCTCGGCACCGCCCTGCTGCGGGCGTGCCTGCCCGCCCAGGGAGACACCTACCTCTGGGTGGTGCGCGACAACGCCTCGGCCCGCGCCTTCTACGAGCGCCACGGCTTCGCGCCCGACGGTGTCGAGGAGCCCTACACCGTGGACGGCGTGGACGTGCCCGAGGTCCGCTACGTCCGGCCCGGGGCGGCCGCCAGCGACTGAAGGGCGGCGCGGGCGGCCTCCGCCAACTCCTCCCGCCGAAGGGCCCGTTCGAGCACCGCCCGGCCACGCGGGTCACCGAGTTCGCCGAGTCCTTCGACGCAGGCCAGCGCCACCTCCCGGTGCGGGTCGCGCGCCGCGGACAGCCGCCGCTCCAGCACGGTCACCAGCGCGGGCACCGCCTCGGGCGCCCGCAGCGCGACCAGCAGCCGCACCGGATGGAGGGCGTAGCCGACGCGCAGTTCGTTGGTGGCGAGCGCGGCCGCCGCCCGCGCGGTGCGCGCGTCGCCCAGCCGGGCCAGCGCGTAGGCCGCCGAGGCGCAGCGCGGCGCGTCCCGGTGGTTCAGCAGCAGCACCAGCGGCTCGAACGCCCGGCCGTCACCGGCCAGCGAGAGCCGGAAGGCCGCCAGCTCCACCGCCCACAGCGGGTGTCCCGGCTCGCTCAGCACCTCGGCGAGTTCCTCGGGCCCGGCGTCCGACACCAGCCGCCGGTGGGCGAACCCTCCCCCGGACTCGGCCCTCAACCGGGTCTCCAACAGCGCGAGTTGATGCTCGTCGTCGTTCACGGCCCAACCCTACGCAAATCACCCGGCCCCATGGGAGCCGGATCACATACCCGAACATGCCGCAGACTCTGGCGCGCTCACTACCGGCCGGTTAAGCTCATTCGAGCGAGCCACCCTCGCGCCCCCTCGCAGCGGCCTGGTGACGCAGCCGCCGCGAGCGCAGTCGGTTCGGTACCCCCGCGTACTTCCCGTACGGCGGTACCGCGGCAACGCCGCACGACCCGGTTCCGGGACAGGACCGGTCGGACACAGGCACGCCCGCACGACCCGGCAGGTCGCCGTCGACCTCGCCGACTCCTCATCCCCGCACGCCCCTCGGCCCTCCTCGCCGCCGGCGTCGCGTTCCAGCCGTCACCTCACGCCTTCCTGGAGTCCGTCATGGCCGCTCCCTCTTCCCTGTCCCCCTCCGACAGCGCCTCCACCCTGCGGACCGTCGCCGTGGTGGGCCTCGGCACCATGGGCTCGGGCATCGCCGAGATCCTGGCCCGGGCCGGCCGCGAGGTCGTCGGCATCGACGTCGACCCGCAGGCCGCCGCCCGCGCCACCGCCGCGCTGGAGACCTCCACCGCCCGTTCCGTCGCCAAGGGCAGGCTCACCGAGGACGAGCGCGAGCAGGTCCTCGCCCGGCTGCGCACCTCCGCCGACCTGGCCGACGCCGCCCCCGCGGACCTGGTGATCGAGGTGGCCCCGGAGGACTACGACGTCAAGCAGGGCATCTTCCGCGCCCTGGACGGCATCGTCCGCCCGGACGCGATCCTGGCGACCGGCACCAACGCCCTCTCGGTGACCCGGCTGGCCGCCGACTCGGCCCGCCCCGAGCGGGTCCTGGGGCTGCACTTCTTCAACCCGGCGCCCGCGATGAAGCTGGTCGAGATCGTCTCCTCGGTGCTCACCGCGCCGGCCGCCGTCACCGCCGTGACCGACCTGGCCCTCGAGCTGGGCAAGGAGCCGGTGAAGGTCGGCGACCGGCCCGGCTTCGTCGCCGACGGCCTGCTGTTCGGCTACCTCAACCAGGCGGCCGCGATGTACGAGTCCCGGTACGCCTCCCGCGAGGACATCGACGCGGCGATGCGCTTCGGCTGCGGCCTGCCCATGGGCCCGCTGGCGCTGCTGGACCTGATCGGCGTCGACACCGCCCGCACCGTGCTGGAGGCGATGTATCAGGAGTCCCGCGACCGGCTGCACGCCCCCGCGCCGATCCTGCGCCAGCTCAGCGACGCCGGGCTCAACGGCCGCAAGTCCGGCCGCGGTTTCTACACCTACGAGGCGCCCGGCTCCGCCACCGTCGTCCCGGACGCGCTCACCCCGCGCCAGGACGCCGAGGCCGGCACGGGCCGTCCGGTGCGCTCGGTGGGCGTCGCGGGCTCCGGCACCATGGCGTCCGGTATCGCCGAGGTGTTCGCCAAGGCCGGCTACGACGTCGTCCTCGCCGCCCGCAGCGAGGAGAAGGCGACCGCCGCCAAGACGCGGATCGGCAAGTCGCTGGCCCGCTCGGTGGACCGCGGCCGGATGACGGCCGAGACGGCGGCGCAGACGCTGGACCGGATCACCCCGGCCGGCTCCTACGACGCCTTCGCCGACGTCGACCTGGCCGTCGAGGCCGTCGCCGAGGACCTCGAGGTCAAGCGGCAGCTGTTCGCCGCGCTGGACAAGGTCTGCAAGCCGGGCGCGGTCCTGGCCACGACCACCTCCTCGCTGCCGGTGGTCGCCTGCGCCCGGGCCACCTCCCGCCCGCGCGACGTGATCGGCATGCACTTCTTCAACCCGGCCCCGGCGATGAAGCTGGTCGAGGTCGTCCGCACGGTGCTCACCGACGACGACGTGCACGCCACCGTCCTCGAGGTCTGCCGCACGATCCGCAAGCACCCGGTGGACTGCGGCGACCGGGCCGGCTTCATCGTCAACGCGCTGCTGTTCCCGTACCTCAACAACGCGGTGAAGATGGTCCAGGAGCACTACGCGACGCTGGACGACATCGACGCCGCGATGAAGCTGGGCGGCGGCTACCCGATGGGTCCGTTCGAGCTGCTCGACGTGGTCGGGCTGGACGTCTCGCTGGCCATCGAGAAGGTCCTGCACCGCGAGTTCCGCGACCCGGGCCTCGCCCCGGCGCCGCTCCTGGAGCACCTGGTGGCCGCGGGCTGCCTGGGCCGGAAGACGGGCCGCGGCTTCCGCGAATATGCCCGGCGCTGAGCCCCGCCCGCGTACCGGCGGCGCCCCGGGGGACCCTGGGTCCCCCGGGGACTGGGGAGGCCTGCTGGAGCGGCCCGGCTTCCCCCTGTCGGACCCGGCGGCACCGCCCGTTCCGCCGGGCCCCGCTCCCGCTTCCCCGTCCACCCCCGGCCGGGGAAGCGGGACGCGCGTACAC
>NZ_JBRIOU010000002.1:872086-881134 GCF_053474865.1 Streptomyces sp. CO7 | reverse complement strand
GGACGCGCGTACACCGGGCTGCCCGGATGCAGTACGTTCGGGGCATGTCCCACCCCGCCAAGTCGACACGTACCCCCGCCTCGGCCGACGTCCCGGAGAGCGCCGCGGGCAGCCGGGCCGCGGCCCAGCGGCTCAAGATGCGCCGTGAGCTGGCGGCGGCGGCCATGGAGCTGTTCGCCACCAAGGGGTACGAGGCGACCACCGTCGACGAGATCGCGGCGGCGGCCGGCGTGGCCCGCCGCACCTTCTTCCGCCACTTCCGCTCGAAGGAGGAGGCGATCTTCCCGGACCACGACGACACGCTGGTCCGGGCGGAGGCGGTGCTGAAGGCGGCGCCCGCGCACGAGCACCCGCTGGACACGGTGTGCCGGGGCATCAAGGAGGTCATGCGGATGTACGCGGCCCACCCCGAGGTGTCGGTGGCCCGCTACAAGCTGACCCGCGAGGTGCCGACGCTGCGGGAGGCGGAGATCGCCTCGGTCGCCCGCTACGAGCGGCTGTTCACCCGCTACCTGCTGGGGCACTTCGACGAGAAGGCCCACGCGGACGACGCGAACGACGACCCGCTGCTGGCGGAGGTGGCGGCGTCCGCGGTCGTCACGGCCCACAACCACGTGCTGCGGCGGTGGCTCCGTGCCGACGGGCAGGGGGACGTGGAGCGGCAGCTGGACCACGCCTTCGCGATCGTGCGGCGGACGTTCGGGCGCGGTATCGGTGCGGGGCGGGACGGCGCGGGGCAGGTCTCCCCCGACGCGGCATCCGTCTCCGCCTCCGGCGAGGTCCTCGTCACCGTCGCCCGCGTCGACGCCCCTCTCGACGAGATCATGCACACCATCGAAGCCGCCCTCCGCGACCGCCCCTGACCCCACCCTCGTGCGGGCGCCGAGCCGCGCCCGTGCTTCCTTCGGACGGCTGGGCCGCCCAGGGCGCGACGGGGGCTGACGTCTTCCGGGGGCGCGCGTGCACCTGCTGAAGGGAACGAGCCGACGAGGCGGCACGGTGCTTGTACGGCAGGGCGCCGAACTGGCGGAAGGCGCACCCGAACACGTCTGAAGGAGTTGAGTGATCCGATGCGACAGAGCAGTGACTGGACCGCACTGGCGTACAAGGGCCTGGGCGGAGCCCCGGTGTGGGTCGTGATCGGCCTCCTCGTCCTGGGGCTGGCATGGGCTGCCGTCGCGGCGTCGAGGAAGCGCAAGTAACCCGTTCGGCACCCGCCTGGAGCGGAGGGCCGCGGCGCCGTCGCGCCTCGCTCCCCGCGGGACGCCGGCTACTGGCAGACCCTGCTGGTGGAGGGCGATCCCGGCCCGGAGTTCCGTACCTTCTGCCGCCTCGTCGCGCGGTCGGCATGCCGACCGGCTTTCCAGCCACTTTCGGGACTCCGACAGGACTGGCTCACCAGCCCTCGACCCCGCACCGGTAACGGTCGAGCCGCTATGAGGACCGGACGTCGGGCATCGGCTGCGCCGGTCCGACGGCGCGGGCCGCAGGGGGAGCCGACGAGCGGGAGCCCGCGCACGAGCGGCTCCAGGCCCAGCGCGGTGGGAGCGGATGGCTTGCCTTTCGCACGAACTCGATGCCGAGTCGGGAGCCCAGCTCCTCGAAGCCCAGGGCGGACGCAACGCACCGGGAGGCGGGAGGACGCGCACGCCGCTGCGACAGCAGCCCGAGGGCTAAGGCGTGAGCGACCGCCGCTGAGCCTGCCACCCGCGCCACTCCTCGTCCTCGTGCTTCTGGCGCCGTCAGCACGCCGATGTGGGCGGTCCGCCTCGTCCGAACTCGGTATCCCGCTGCACGAAACACCTGGTCGTGCCGGCGAACCACGAACGCGGGCGAGGTAGTCCCCTTCAGACCAGCCTCACCGGCGTTCTCCTGATCAACGCCCGCTCCAGGATCCGCACATCCGGCGAACGATCATGGCGGCGCTGTCAGTGGGTGCGGTCACGATCGCTGATCCGCCCAGAGCCACCACTCCGACCCATCCCACCGGGCACAGCCCGCACCGAGGCTCCCGAAGCGCATGGCACCGAGTGTCACGAGGAGCGGCCGGTGAGGCCGCAGTACTCCCTCCGGAGTGGTGCAGGACCCCGTGATCGAGCGATTCGGCTCCGTCCCGCGCCCGCGCGTCTTCGCCACCCCACACCGCAAATGCCCTTGTGAGAGCTGATCGATCATCGATCGGAAGCCCCAGTCCCACCACCTCTGATCGATCATCGCTCACCTGAACGGCAAAGTTTTCACCTGAGCGGAACTCCTGGCACTCAGTGCCTTGTCAACCGTCACGCCGTGCCATACGTTGTGGGTGTCCGGACGGCCGGCGCACCACACGAACCGTGCGCCGGGTGTCCCCCGCACGGCTCCACGGCCACGCGCGTCCGGACGCCTGCGTCACAGGCATCCCCGCGCCACCACGCGCTGCCGCACCACCCGCCGAACCGACGGCACCACACCCTCAGCACCGCACCACACCCGCAGCACCGACGTACCCTCTGCGCCCCTCAGGCGGGCGCCCGTCGCCGGAGGCAACACCGTGACCGTGAAGGACATCCTGGACGCGATCCAGTCGCAGAACGCCTCGTCGGAGGACTTCGCCGCCCTCCCGCTCCCCGAGTCGTACCGTGCGATCACCGTGCACAAGGACGAGACGGAGATGTTCGCGGGCCTCGCGACCCGTGACAAGGACCCCCGCAAGTCCCTGCACCTGGACGACGTCCCCCTGCCGGAACTCGGCCCGGGCGAGGCCCTGGTGGCCGTGATGGCCTCCTCGGTCAACTACAACTCGGTGTGGACGTCCATCTTCGAGCCGCTGTCGACCTTCGGCTTCCTGGAGCGCTACGGCAAGGTCAGCGAGCTGACCAAGCGCCACGACCTCCCGTACCACATCATCGGCTCCGACCTGGCCGGCGTCGTCCTGCGCACCGGCCCCGGCGTCAACGCCTGGCGGCCCGGCGACGAGGTCGTCGCCCACTGTCTGAGCGTCGAGCTGGAGTCCTCCGACGGCCACAACGACACGATGCTCGACCCCGAGCAGCGGATCTGGGGCTTCGAGACCAACTTCGGCGGCCTCGCCGAGATAGCGCTGGTCAAGTCGAACCAGCTGATGCCGAAGCCGGACCACCTGTCCTGGGAGGAGGCCGCCTCGCCGGGCCTGGTCAACTCCACCGCCTACCGGCAGCTGGTCTCCGCCAACGGCGCCAACATGAAGCAGGGCGACAACGTCCTGGTCTGGGGGGCCAGCGGCGGCCTCGGCTCCTACGCGACCCAGTTCGCGCTGGCCGGCGGCGCCACCCCGATCTGCGTGGTCTCCTCGCCGGAGAAGGCGGAGATCTGCCGCTCCATGGGCGCCGAGCTGATCATCGACCGCGCGGCCGAGGACTACCGGTTCTGGAAGGACGAGAACACCCAGGACCCGAAGGAGTGGAAGCGCTTCGGCAAGCGCATCCGCGAGCTCACCGGCGGCGAGGACATCGACATCGTCTTCGAGCACCCCGGCAAGGAGACCTTCGGCGCCTCGGTCTTCGTCACCCGCAAGGGCGGCACCATCACCACCTGCGCCTCCACCTCCGGCTACATGCACCAGTACGACAACCGCTACCTGTGGATGTCGCTCAAGCGGATCATCGGCTCGCACTTCGCCAACTACCGCGAGGCGTGGGAGGCCAACCGCCTGATCGCCAAGGGCAAGATCCACCCGACGCTGTCGAAGACGTACAGCCTGGAGGAGACCGGCCAGGCCACCTACGACGTCCACCGCAACCTCCACCAGGGCAAGGTCGGCGTGCTGTGCCTGGCCCCCGAGGAGGGCCTGGGCGTCCGCGACCACGAGATGCGCGCCCAGCACCTCGACGCGATCAACCGCTTCCGGAACGTCTGAGGAACGGCGGACGACAGATGTCAGAGCGTCAGAAGGACCGTCCGTGGCTGATGCGGACGTACGCCGGCCACTCGACGGCCGAGGCGTCGAACGAGCTGTACCGGCGCAACCTCGCCAAGGGGCAGACCGGCCTGTCGGTGGCGTTCGACCTGCCCACCCAGACGGGCTACGACTCCGACCACGTCCTCGCCCGCGGTGAGGTCGGCCGGGTCGGGGTCCCGGTGGCCCACGTCGGCGACATGCGCCGTCTCTTCGAGGACATCCCCCTCGAGAAGATGAACACCTCGATGACCATCAACGCCACCGCCATGTGGCTGCTGGCGCTCTACCAGGTCGTCGCCGAGGAGCAGGGCGCGGACGTCGCGGCCCTCCAGGGCACCACCCAGAACGACATCGTCAAGGAGTACCTCTCCCGGGGGACGCACGTCTTCCCGCCCGGGCCCTCCCTCCGGCTGACCACGGACCTGATCACCTACACGGTCACCCACATGCCGAAGTGGAACCCGATCAACATCTGCAGCTACCACCTGCAGGAGGCGGGAGCCACCCCGGTCCAGGAGATCGCCTACGCGATGTCCACCGCGATCGCCGTCCTGGACGCGGTCCGCGACAGCGGACAGGTGCCCGAGGAGAAGTTCGGCGACGTGGTCGCCCGGATCTCGTTCTTCGTGAACGCCGGCGTCCGCTTCGTCGAGGAGATGTGCAAGATGCGGGCCTTCACCCGCATCTGGGACCGCGTCACCCGCGAGCGGTACGGCATCGAGAACGACAAGCAGCGCCGCTTCCGGTACGGCGTCCAGGTCAACTCGCTCGGCCTGACCGAGGCGCAGCCGGAGAACAACGTCCAGCGGATCGTGCTGGAGATGCTGGCCGTCACGCTCTCCAAGGACGCCCGGGCCCGCGCCGTGCAGCTGCCGGCCTGGAACGAGGCGCTGGGCCTGCCCCGGCCCTGGGACCAGCAGTGGTCGCTGCGCATCCAGCAGGTGCTCGCCTACGAGAGCGACCTGCTGGAGTACGGCGACATCTTCGAGGGCTCGACGGTGGTCGAGGCCAAGGTCGCCGAGCTGGTCGAGGCGTCCTGGGCGGAGATGGACCGGATCCAGGAGATGGGCGGCGCGATGGCCGCCGTGGAGTCGGGCTACCTCAAGTCGCAGCTGGTCGCCTCTCACGCGGAGCGCCGTGCGCGGATCGAGGCGGGGCACGACAGGATCGTCGGCGTGAACGTCTTCGAGTCGACCGAGCCCAGCCCGCTCACCGCGGACCTGGACACCGCGATCCAGACGGTCGACCCGGCCGTCGAGGCCCGGGTGATCGCCTCGCTGCAGGCCTGGCGCGACACCCGCTACCAGCCGCCGTTCAACCACCCGCGCCCGTGCAAGGCGCTGGAGCGGCTGAAGCAGGCGGCGCGCGGCAGGGACAACCTCATGGAAGCCACCCTCGAATGCGCCCGTGCGGGGGCGACCACCGGGGAGTGGGCGGGAGCGCTGCGGGAGGTGTTCGGTGAGTACCGGGCGCCCACCGGCGTCTCGTCCGCCCCGGTGGCGGTGGCGGCCGAGGACGGCACCGGGCTGGCCGAGGTCCGCCGCCGGGTCGAGGCCACCGCCCGCGACCTGGGCGCGGGCAAGCTGCGCTTCCTGGTCGGCAAGCCGGGCCTGGACGGGCACTCCAACGGCGCCGAGCAGATCGCCGTGCGGGCCCGCGACGCCGGCTTCGAGGTGGTCTACCAGGGCATCCGGCTCACGCCGGAGCAGATCGTGGACGCGGCCCTCGCCGAGGACGTGCACGCGGTCGGTCTGTCCATCCTGTCCGGCTCGCACGCCCAGCTGGTGCCGGACGTCCTGACCCGGTTGCGCACCGCCGGCGCCGACGACATCCCGGTGATCGCCGGCGGCATCATCCCGGGCGCGGACGCCGAGCAGCTCCGGTCCGCCGGGGTGGCCGCCGTGTTCACCCCGAAGGACTTCGACATCACCACGATCATCGGCCGTATCGTCGACGAGATCCGCAAGGCCAACAAGCTCGACCCCCTGGAGGTCCCCGCATGACCGCGCCCCAGCCCGTGAACCGCCTGCGTCCGCGGCGCTCCTGCCTGGCCGTTCCCGGCTCCAACCCGCGCTTCCTGGAGAAGGCCCAGGGGCTGCCCGCGGACCAGGTGTTCCTGGACCTGGAGGACGCCTGCGCGCCGCTGGCGAAGCCGGAGGCCCGGCACACCATCGTCAAGTTCCTCAACGAGGGCGACTGGACGGGCAAGACCCGGGTGGTGCGGGTCAACGACTGGACCACCGAGTGGACCTACCGGGACGTGGTGACGGTCGTCGAGGGCGCCGGCCCGAACCTTGACTGCATCATGCTGCCCAAGGTGCAGAACGCCGAGCAGGTCGTCGCGCTGGACCTGCTGCTGACCCAGATCGAGAAGACGATGGGCTTCGAGGTCGGCCGGATCGGCATCGAGGCGCAGATCGAGAACGCCCAGGGCCTCAACAACGTCAACGCGATCGCCCAGGCCTCGCCGCGCCTGGAGACCATCATCTTCGGCCCCGCCGACTTCATGGCCTCCATCAACATGAAGACCCTGGTGGTGGGCGAGCAGCCGCCCGGCTACGGCGCCGACGCGTACCACTACATCCTGATGAAGATCCTGATGGCCGCCCGCGCCAACGACCTGCAGGCGATCGACGGCCCCTACCTGCAGATCCGCAACGTGGACGGCTTCCGCGAGGTGGCCGGCCGGGCCGCGGCGCTGGGCTTCGACGGCAAGTGGGTGCTGCACCCGGGCCAGGTGGACGCCGCCAACGAGGTCTTCTCCCCCTCGCAGGAGGACTACGACCACGCCGAGCTGATCCTGGACGCGTACGAGTACTGCACGTCCGAGGCCGGCGGCAAGAAGGGCTCGGCGATGCTCGGCGACGAGATGATCGACGAGGCGAGCCGGAAGATGGCGCTGGTCGTCGCGGGCAAGGGCCGTGCGGCCGGGCTGAAGCGCACCAGCAAGTTCGAGATCCCGGAGGGCTGAGCCGTGCAGTTCGGGCGCACCTACGAGGAGTTCGAGGTCGGGGCGACGTACAAGCACTGGCCGGGCAAGACGGTCACCGAGTACGACGACCACCTGTTCTGTCTCCTCACCATGAACCACCACCCGCTCCACATGGACGTCAACTACGCCGAGCAGACCACCGACTTCGGCAAGAACGTCGTGGTGGGCAACTACATCTACTCGCTGCTGCTCGGCATGTCGGTGCCGGACGTCTCGGGCAAGGCGATCGCCAACCTGGAGATCGAGTCGCTCAAGCACGTGGCGCCGACCTTCCACGGCGACACGATCTACGGCCAGACCACCGTGCTGGACAAGTGGCCCTCGAAGTCGAAGAACGACCGCGGCATCGTGTACGTGGAGACCAAGGGCTACAAGCAGGACGGCACCCTGGTCTGCGTCTTCCGCCGCAAGGTGATGGTGCCGACCGAGACGTACATCAAGGAGCGCGGCGGCGAGCAGCCCGGCCGGCCCGAGCTGAAGGAGAAGGAGCCCAAGGGATGAGCCGCCTCGCCCGGACCCACGGTCTGACCGACGTCCAGCAGGAGATCCTGTCCACGGTCAGGGACTTCGTGGACAAGGAGATCATCCCGGTCGCCACGCAGCTGGAGCACCGCGACGAGTACCCGCAGGCGATCGTCGACGGCTTGAGGGAACTCGGCCTGTTCGGGCTGATGATCCCCGAGGAGTACGGGGGTCTGGGCGAGTCGCTCCTGACCTACGCGCTGTGCGTGGAGGAGATCGCCCGGGGCTGGATGTCGGTCTCCGGCATCATCAACACCCACTTCATCGTCGCCTACATGCTCAAGCAGCACGGCACCGAGGAGCAGAAGGAGTACTTCCTTCCGCGGATGGCGGCCGGCGAGATCCGCGGCGCCTTCTCGATGTCGGAGCCGGCGCTCGGCTCGGACGTGTCGGCCATCACGTCCAAGGCGGTCCGTGAGGGCGAGGACTTCGTCCTCACCGGGCAGAAGATGTGGCTCACCAACGGCGGCACGTCCACCCTGGTGGCCGTGCTGGTGAAGAGTGACGAAGGACACCCCGAGGGCACCGCGCCGCACAAGTCGATGACGACCTTCCTCGTCGAGAAGCCGGCCGGCTTCGGCGAGGTCCTTCCCGGGCTGACCATCCCCGGGAAGATCGACAAGATGGGCTACAAGGGGGTCGACACCACCGAGCTCATCATGGATGGCCTGCGAATTCCGGCCAATCGGGTACTGGGTGGCAAAACCGGCCGCGGCTTCTACCAGATGATGGACGGTGTCGAGGTCGGGCGGGTGAATGTGGCGGCACGTGGCTGTGGTGTCGCACAGCGTGCGTTCGAGCTGGGCGTGCAGTACGCGCAGCAGCGTCACACCTTCGGCAAGGCGATCGCCCAGCATCAGGCGATCCAGTTCAAATTGGCCGAAATGGCCACCAAGGTCGAAGCCGCTCATGCGATGATGGTTAATGCAGCCCGCAAAAAGGACTCCGGGGAACGAAACGACCTCGAGGCAGGCATGGCGAAATACCTCGCCAGCGAGTACTGCAAGGAGGTCGTGGAGGATGCCTTCCGGATCCACGGCGGCTACGGCTTCTCCAAGGAGTACGAGATCGAGCGCCTCTACCGAGAGGCTCCGATGCTGCTCATCGGTGAAGGCACCGCAGAAATCCAGAAGATGATCATTGGTCGCAGACTCCTCGAGGAGTACCGCTTCCAGGGCTGATTCCGGAGAGTTCCGGTCGCAGCCCGGCCGATTGTCCTGCTACGGGGTGTTTTCTTCGAGAAGAAGATCACACCCCGTCAGCGCTCCCGGCGCTCGACTCGGCTTCTGGCTTGCCCAGTTGCAGTGCCTGCCCGGTACGATTCCGGAAAGCCGCCGTCCCCAGAACTGCAGCGCGGCACCATCCCGCTACGAAGGTCTTCCATGCCCCACAGCCAAGACTCTGCACACCGCGACAGCATCGCCGGCACCCGGCTCGCGCGGGGAGCGTCGCCGTGGCTCGCGCCGACGGTCGCCACGGCCGCGCTCAGCCTGCTCCGGGCGCGCCGTTCCGGCGCGGCCAAGGCCGTCGCCGTGCCCGCCACCGCTCTCGCGGCGGGCATGCTGTGGTTCTTCCGGGACCCGGAGCGTGAGATCACGCAGGGCCGCGTGATCTCACC
>NZ_JBRIOU010000002.1:869904-871986 GCF_053474865.1 Streptomyces sp. CO7 | reverse complement strand
GTGCAGAGCATCATGCCCTGGAAGGACGGCCGCACCCGCGTCGCCATCTTCATGAGCCCGCTCAACGTCCACGTCAACCGCGCGCCGCTGGCCGGCACCGTGACGTCGGTCGAGCACGTGCCGGGTGGGTTCGTCCCCGCTTTCAACAAGGAGAGCGAGAACAACGAGCGCGTCGTCTGGCACTTCGACACCGAGCTCGGCGACATCGAGATGATCCAGATCGCCGGCGCGGTGGCCCGCCGCATCGTGCCTTACATCCCGCAGGGGACCAAGGTCGAGCAGGGCGAGCGGATCGGTCTCATCCGGTTCGGCTCGCGCGTCGACCTGTACCTCCCGGCCGGGGTGGAGGTCGCGGTCGAGGTCGGCCAGAAGACCGTGGCTGGGGTGACTCGAATTGACCGTGACTGACCAGGATCCGAGTGCCGGCTGGTCGCCTTCGGCGGACGGCCGCGCCGAGGAGTGCGACGAGGAGGAGATGCCTCTGTCGCTCCGCCTGTCGATAGCCGACACGCTCACCCTCGGCAACGCGACCTGCGGCTTCATGGCGGTGTACTTCACCACCACCGGCATCCTGATCCCGCACCTCACCGGCAGCCAGGAGACGGGCATGGCCCGTCACAGCGCGGCCACCGCGGTGATCCTGATGCTGGCCGCGGCGATCTTCGACCTGTTCGACGGCCAGGTCGCCCGCAAGCTGCGGTCCTCGCCGATGGGCGCGGAGCTGGACAACCTGTCCGACCTGATCAGCTTCGGGCTCGCGCCGGCCTACTTCGTGCTGGTGTACGGCATGGTCGCCGACGACGCCCATCAGCGGGTGGCGGCGCTGGCCGCGATCGTGGTCCTGCTGGCGGTGGTGCTGCGGCTTGCGCGGTTCTCCATCGTGACGGTGCCCAACGGCACGTTCCAGGGCATGCCGTCCCCGTTCGGGGCGCTGACGGTGGTCTCCATCGTGCTGCTCGAGCTGCCGTTCGTGGCGACGCTGCTGGCGGTGCTGGGCACGGCGTGGCTGATGGTGAGCCGCGTCGAGTACCCGAAGCCGCGGGGCAAGTCCGCGGTGGCGATGCTGATCTGGATCGTGGCCTCGATGGGCATGCTGGTCGCCTGGGCGGTCGGCGCTCCCGCCGGCGAGCTGCTGCTGCAGGCCGGCTGCGCGCTGCAGCTGGTGCTGGGCGCGGTGATCCCGCTGTTCGCCACGGCCCGCCGCGTGAACAACTTCCGCGACAACCGTCGCGAGGCCCGGGCGGCCCAGCTCCAGTAGCACCGCCCCTCGCCCGACGCACGGCCCCCCGAGCCCTCACGGCTCGGGGGGCCGTTCGCCGTCCTCGACCGCCGCGAAGGACTCTCGGGCCGCCCCACGGTCCCCGGAAAACCGTCCCGAGGGCCCGCAGCAGCTCTGCGGGCCCTCGGGACGGTCTCAGACCAGCCAGTCCCGGGCCAGGGACTCCGCGACGCGCTCCAGCAGGGGGCCGGCGTTCGCGACGCTGCGGGTGACGTCCGGTTCCAGCGCCGCCAGGGGGTAGGCGCGGGCGATGCCGGCGCCGTCGAGCTCCTCGGGGGTGAGGGCGAGGCGGCCGCAGACGGCGACCACGGGGACCCCCGTGGCGCCGGCCGCCGCCGCGACGCCCGCCGGGGCCTTCCCCCGCAGCGTCTGCGCGTCCAGGGACCCCTCCCCCGTGATCACCAGGTCGGCCCGCTCCAGCTCCGCGGCGAAGCCGACGACCTCCATCAGGACCTCGATGCCGGGCCGGAAGCGCGCCCCCAGCAGCAGCGCCGCGTAGCCGAGTCCGCCCGCGGCGCCCGCCCCCGGCGCCTGGGCGAGGCCCTTGGCCCGGGGTCCCGCGGCCTCCTCCACGACCTCCGCGTAACGTCCGAGCGCCGCGTCGAGCACCGCGACGTCCTCGGGCGAGGCGCCCTTCTGCGGCCCGTACACGGCGGCCGCCCCGAAGGGCCCGGTCAGCGGGTTGTCGACGTCGCTCGCGAGGACGAGTTCCACCGTCCCGTCGCCCACCCGGGGGTCCAAACCGGAGAGGTCGGCCGACGCCAGTGCCCCGAGGGCCCCTCCCCCGGACGGCAGCTCCCGCC
>NZ_JBRIOU010000002.1:863648-869804 GCF_053474865.1 Streptomyces sp. CO7 | reverse complement strand
CCGCGCCCCCAGCGCGGTCAGCATGCCCGCGCCGCCGTCCGTGGTCGCGCTCCCACCCACGCCGAACACCACCGTCCGGGCTCCCGCGTCCAGCGCGGCCCGCAGCAGCTCCCCCGAGCCGCGGGTGGTCGCGGTGAGCGGTGCGAGGACCCCGCCCGGCAGCCGCTGCAGTCCGCTCGCCTCGGCCATCTCCACCACGGCGGTGTCGCCCCGCATCGCGAACGCGGCCGTCACCGGCTCCCCCACCGGCCCGGTCACCCTGACCTCGCGCCGCGCGAAACCGGCGGCCACCGCCGCGTCCACCGTCCCGTCGCCGCCGTCGGCGACCGGCAGCGCGGCCACCTCGACGTCCGGCGCGACGCGTCGCAGCCCCGCCGCGACCCTCTCCGCCACCTCGACCGCGGTCAGCGATCCCTTGAACTTGTCCGCGGCGACCAGCACCCGCCGGGCCTTCTCCACCACAACGCCTCCGCTCTCCGGCCACCCGTCGCAGCGACCTTAGGACGGGCGCGCCCACGACCGCCATGGCCCCGTGCCGCTCTCGCTAGGCTGAGCGCGTGACCTCCTCCGCCGAGGCGTACACCGCCTACATCGCCGGCCTGCCCCGCATCCTGTGCGGCGCCGCCACCCTGTTCCGTGACGCCGAGGGCCGGGTCCTGCTGGTCGAACCGAACTACCGCGAGGGCTGGGTGCTGCCCGGCGGCACGGTGGAGTCCGACGACGGCGAGACCCCGCGCCAGGGCGCCCGGCGGGAGACCGCCGAGGAGATCGGCCTGGACGTGCCCCCGGGGCGTCTGCTCGCCGTGGACTGGGTGCAGAGCAGCACCCGCCCGCCGATCGTGGCGTACCTGTACGACGGCGGCGTGCTGGGCGGGGAGTCCGTCGCCGCCATCCGCCTCCAGGAGGAGGAGCTGCTGTCCTGGCGCTTCGTCCCCCGCGAGGAACTGCCCGAGTACCTGCTCGGGTCCCTCCTGGGCCGGGTGACGGCCGCCCTGGACGTCCTGGCCGACGGCTCAGGCCCGGCCGAACTGGAGAACGGCCACCGGGTCGACCAGCCGTCCTCCGCCCCGGTGTCGGGCGCCTGACCGCCTTGCGCACCCCCGGGTGAGCCGTCGGCGAACACGGGCGCGCCCGCCGGAGGCGGCCGTGCAGGCTGGCCGCATGGACGTCATCGAGGTGCTGCCGTCGTTGCGCATGCTCCGCTTCCCCGTGGGGGCGGCCTACCTGTGGCGGGACGGCGACGAGCTGACCCTGATCGACACCGGGACGGCGGACCGCGCCGCGCGGATCGAGAGGGCTCTGGACGGTGAGCTGCGGCGGATCGTGCTGACGCACTGGCACGAGGACCACACCGGCTCGGCGGCCGAACTGGCCGCCCGGCACGGCGCGGAGGTGGTGGCCCATCGGCTGGAGGCACCGGTGATCCTCGGCGAGGCGACCGGGGCGCCGGCGGTGCTCGAGGAGTTCGAGCTGCCGATCCGCGCGTCCCTGCCGCCCCTGCCGCCGGCGCCGCCGTGCCGGGTGGACCGTGAGGTCGAGGACGGCGACGTGCTGGAGTTCGGCGGCGGGGCCGTGGTGGTGGCGGTGCCCGGGCACACGGACGGGTCGATCGCGCTCCACCTGCCCGGGCCGAGGGTGCTCTTCACCGGGGACGCGGTCGCCAACGTCGGCCGGACCACGCTGGGCGTCTTCAACACCGACCGCGCCCGGGCCGTCGCGTCGCTGCACCGGCTCGCCGGGCTCGACGTCGACACGGCGGCCTTCGGGCACGGCGACCCCGTCCCGCACGACGCCGCGGCCGCCCTGAGGGCGGCGGCCTCGGCGGTGTGACCCCGTGGGCGGGTCCCGCGGCGTCCACGTGGCCGCGTAAAGCGTTCGCGGCGCCCCGTCGCCCGCGCCTACTCTCGGGCGCATGACCACGCCCGTGCCGTCCTCGCCCCGCCGTTCCTCCAGGCCGCTGGTCGCCGTCCTCAGCGGCGCCGGGATCTCCACCGACTCGGGCATCCCCGACTACCGGGGACCCAACGGCGTGTGGCGGCAGGACCCGGACGCCGAGAAGCTGGTCACCTACGAGTACTACGTCAACGATCCGGAGATCCGGCGCCGTTCCTGGCGGATGCGCCGCACGACGGGGCTGCTCGACGCCGAGCCGAACGCCGCGCACCGGGCGGTGGCCGAGCTGGAGCGGCCGGGTGTGCCGGTGCGGGTGCTCACCCAGAACATCGACGGGCTGCACCAGAAGGCCGGGATGCCGGACCGCAAGGTCCTCGAGCTCCACGGCTCGGTGCGCTCCGTGGTCTGCGTGAGCTGCCACGCGCGGGGTCCGATGTCCGAGGCCCTGGCCCGCCTGGACGCGGGAGACGACGATCCGCGCTGCCTGGCCTGCGGGGGCGTCCTGAAGCCGGCGACCGTGATGTTCGGCGAGCACCTGGACACCGAGGTGCTGAGCCAGGCGCTGGCGATCGCCAAGGCCTGCGAGGTCTTCGTCGCCGTGGGCACCAGCCTCCAGGTGCACCCCGCCGCCGGTTTCGCCGGGGTGGCCGCCGACCACGGGGCACGGCTGGTGATCGTCAACGCGGAGGAGACCCCGTACGACGAGCTCGCGGACGAGGTCGTCCGCGAGCCCATCGGCACCGCCCTGCCCCGCCTCCTGCGGGACCTGGCTCGCTGACGCTGTCGGCAGGCCGTCGCAGCCGTCGTCGTGTGCCGGTGTGCACCGGGTCAGGTCATGTCGTACTCGTCGACGTCGAGTTCCGCTCCGATGACGCCGAGGAAGTCCAGGACCTTGCGGTCCAGGTGCCAGCCGAAGAGATCGGGGGCATCCGCCGTGCCTGGAGGGGCCGGGTCGACGCCACTTTCGAAGTAGCGCACGATCTGCAGTACTGCTCCCCCACCCGTGCCGGCCAGTTGCCGGGTGAGGTCGCGGAGGGAATCCCTGTGCGGCTGGAGCCTGTCGAGAATGCGGGTGATCTGCTCGTCGACGCACAGATCCGGCTCTCGGCAGACGATCATCCAGCTGTGGTCGACGGGAAGCACCGTGGGCTCGGCGACGCGCCGGCTTCCGCGTACCCCCACCTCGTCGGGGGTGACGCCCAACCGGGAGGTCATGGCGTCTGCCGAGATGTGTCGGCTGAACAGCGCGAAGTAGGCGTACTGGCGAAGTGGCATCCCGTGCAGGGTAGCCGCGCAGGAGGCGGACCGACCGCGCATTTCCGACCGGCCGGTTCCACGAGGGCTCACAGGCCGGGCCCCGCCGGGTGCGGGAACCGGCCTGTGGGCGGTGCAGGGCTCGGCAACTCAACCGCCTCGGGTCCACTGCTGGTTGGAGCCGTTGTTGCAGGTGTAGGTGATCAGCGCCGCGGAGTTGGCGGTGGAGCCGCCGTTGACGTCCAGGCACTCGCCGGTCGCGCGGGACTTCAGCTGCACGTAACCGCCGGAGGCGGTCACCGACCACTGCTGGGCGTTCTCCCCGGTGCAGGTCTCCTGGGTGACGCCGGAGGACTTCTCGGTCACGCAGAGCGCGCTGCCCCGGCCCGACAGCTGGTGGTAGCCGTTGCCGACGGACTTGAACCACCACTTCTGGTTGGCGCCGCCGTTGCAGGTGTACTGCTTGAGGGCGACGCCCCGCTGCAGCGACTGGTCGGGCACGTCCGCGCACTTGCCGCTGTGCCGGGCGGTCAGCGTCTCGTAGCCCGCCTGGACCCCGGCGACGGTTCCGGCGGCGGCGTCGATCGTCAGCTCCGGCGTCCAGGACATCGACATGCTGGTCGAGGACGGGAAGCTCAGCGGCAGCCACACGTAGCGCGAGTCGTTGACCGTGCCGCCGAAGGAGTTGCCCCAGCGGTCGCCCAGGTAGAGGTGGGAGGTCCCGGAGCTGCCCTGCACCGGCAGCACCCACGCGGTCTGCGACCCGTAGGCGGTGGAGTCGCCGACGTTCTGCATGGACGTCCAGGGGCCGGCCGGCGAAGAGGCGGTCGCGTACTTCTGCTGGTTGGGGCTCCAGCCGGTCGCGCCGGAGGTCAGCATGAAGTAGACGTCGCCCCGCTTGAACAGCGCGGGCGCCTCGCGGTGGCCCCCGGGCCAGGGATTGGCTACCAGGCTCTCGACGTTCGTGTACGCGGAGTTGAGCCGGTAGATGTGCAGGTCGTAGTTCTCGCGGGCGGCGGACACCATGTAGCCGGTCCCGTCGGTGTCGACGAAGACGGTGATGTCCCGCGACATGTGCCGGCCCAGCGGGCGGAAGCTGCCCTGGTAGCTGTAGGTGCCGTCGACGGTGTCGGAGACGGCGACGGCCGCGCGCGCCTCGCCGTAGTCGGAGCCGTTCTCCTTGTGCATCCACATCACGTACTTGCCGGTGGAGGCGTTGTACATGACCTTGGGCCGCTCGATGTTGGCGCTCGCCAGCTCGCCCGCGCTGGAACGGGTCAGGACGTGGTTGCGGAACTCCCAGTTCCTCAGGTCGGTGGAGCGGTAGGCGTCCACGTACAGGAACCTGTTGGAGGAGTCCCGGTGCTCGCCGAACCAGTAGTAGTACGAGCCGGCCTTCACGACCCCGCCGCCGTGGGCGTGCAGGGGGTTGCCGGAGGTGTCGGTGAACTGCTGGCCGTTGGCGACGGTCTGCGGGGCGGCCTGGGCGGGTCCGGCCAGCGCGAGCGCCGCGGACACCGCCAGGCATAACGCCGCCAGGATCGCGTACACACGTCTCATGGGGTTGCCTCTCGTCGATGGGGGACACGGATGTGCCGTCGAGATGCGAGCAGAGGTGCGGGAGACGCGTGGGGCGTCCCCTCCCCCTGGCATACCGCCCCTGGAGCACCGGAAACTGGCACGGCACGCGACGAGGTCAACAGCTGCCGGCAGGACCGGTCAGAACAGAACACCCGCGCCGGACGGCTCGGCGGCGCCGGCCCCGGACCGCTCGAACGCGAGCAGCCGCTGCTTGCGCTCCAGGCCGCCGCCGTAGCCGGTGAGCGAGCCGCCCGCCCCGATCACCCGGTGGCAGGGCACGATGATGCCGACCGGGTTGCGCCCGTTGGCGAGCCCGACGGCTCGCGAGGCGCCGGGACTGCCCAGCTCCGCGGCGAGTTGCCCGTAGGAGCGCGTCTCCCCGTACGGGATGGCGCGCAGCCGCTCCCACACGGACCGCTGGAAGGCGGTTCCGTTCATCCGCAGCGGCAGGTCGAAGTCCCGCAGCTCGCCCGCGAAGTACGCCTCCAGCTGCTCGACCACCGCCGGGAAGGGCCCGTCGTCGGTGGTCACCCGCTCGCCGAAGGTCTCCTCGAGCGGCCGGTGCCGCTGTTCCGTCATGTAGAGCCCGCACAGGACGCCGTCCTCGGCGACCAGCGTCAGGACGCCGTAGGGACTCTCCACCACCGTGTGCTGCTTCATCACTCTCATCCCAGGAAGTCCTTCACACAGGAAGGAAGTTGATCGGGTGACTCTCGGTCGCCCAGAGGTACTGCACCGCGTACGCCCGCCACGGCCGCCATGCCTCGGCCCGTGCGGTGAGCGCGGCGGGGGTGGACGGCAGCCCGAGTTCCTGGGCCGCGCGCCGGATGCCGAGGTCGGTGGGCAGGAAGGCGTCGGGGTCGCCGAGCGCCCGCATCGCGATGACGTCGACCGTCCAGGGCCCGAAGCCCGGCAGCTCCAGCAGCCTCGCCCGCGTCTCGGGCCAGTCGCTGTCCACGCCGAGCCTCAGCGTCCCGTCGGCCAGCCGTCCCACCAGGGTGGTCAGGGTCCCGCGCCGGCTGCGTGGCATGGCGAGCGACTCGGGGTCGAGGGCGGCCAGCGCCTCGGGCGACGGGAAGAGGTGGGTGAGCCCGCCCTGGGGGTCCTCGACCGGCTCGCCGTGCGCGGTCACCAGCCGGGCGGCGTGCGTACGGGCCGCCGCGGTCGACACCTGCTGGCCGAGCACCGCGCGGACCGCGAACTCGGCCTCGTCCACCGTGCGCGGCACCCGCCGCCCGGGCGCCTTGTCGACGTAGGGCTGCAGCACCGGGTCGGCGCGCAGCTGGTCGTCGACGGCGACGGGGTCGGCGTCGAGGTCCAGCAGGCGCCGGCAGCGGCTGATGGCGACGGTGAGGTCGCGCAGGTCGGTCAGGGTGAGCCGGCAGGCGACGTGGTCCGGCATCGGCGCGAGGGAGACCACGCCGTGCC
>NZ_JBRIOU010000002.1:855917-863548 GCF_053474865.1 Streptomyces sp. CO7 | reverse complement strand
GTCCCGCAGCTGCCCCGGGGTGAGCGCGTACACCTCGCGCACGGTCTCGTTGAAGCTGCGCACCGAGGAGAAGCCGGCGGCGAAGGCGACGTCCGCCATGGTCAGCGCGGTCGTCTCGATCAGCATGCGCGCGGTCTGCGCCCGCTGGGCCCTTGCCAGGGCCAGCGGCCCCGCGCCGAGCGTGGCCAGCAGCTGCCGCTCGATCTGCCGCGTGCTGTACCCGAGCCGGGACGCCAGCCCCGGCACCCCCTCCCGGTCCACCACCCCGTCGGCGATCAGCCGCATGGCCCGCGCGACGACGTCGTCCCGCTCGTTCCATTCCGGCGACCCGGGCGTGGTGTCCGGCCGGCAGCGCTTGCAGGCGCGGAAGCCGGCCTGCTGGCAGGCGGCCGCGCTGGGGTGGAACACCATGTTCTCGGGCTTGGGCGTCATCGCCGGGCAGCTCGGCCGGCAGTAGATTCCGGTGCTGAGCACGGCCGTGTAGAACCACCCGTCGAACCGCGCGTCCCTCGACCGCACGGCCCGCACACAGTGCTCCACGTCCAGATGCATTCCGTTCCGCATGCCTCCAGCATCCGGCATCGAAGGGCCGGAGGCTGGCAGGAATCCGACATGGCCTTCGGCCGGGCGCAGGCCGTGCCCCCGGGCCGCCGCGGGCCTAAGCGAACGGCTTGCGGTGGTCCAGGGAGATCGAGCGGCGGCCCGCCCAGCGCCAGAGGCGGCCCGCGGCGTCGCGGTCCTCGTCGGTCACCAGGTTGCCCATCCACCGCAGCGCGAGCGTCATCAGCAGCTGGGAGCGCATGCCGACCGGGCCGAGGGCGGGGAGCAGGCGGGGCACGGTCACCAGGCCGGCCAGGCGGCGGGCGACGGAGAACGCCTCGCCGTAGTGACCGCGCAGGACCTCGGGCCAGACCGTCGCCAGGTCGTCGTGATCCTCGAGGATCTCGGCGATCAGCCGGCCCGTCTCCAGGCCGTAGTCGATGCCCTCGCCGTTGAGCGGGTTGACGCAGCCGGCCGCGTCGCCGATCAGCGCCCAGTTGGGGCCGGCGACACCGGAGACCGCGCCGCCCATCGGCAGCAGGGCGGAGGTCTGGGCGCGCAGCTCGCCGCGCAGGGCGAAGTCCTCCCGGCACTGTTCGGCGTAGTGGCGCATCAGCGGCTTGATGGCGACGTCGGCGGGCCGCTTGGCGGTGGCGAGGGTGCCGGCGCCCAGGTTCACCTCGCCGTTGCCGAGGGGGAAGATCCACCCGTAGCCGGCGAGGGCCGCGCCCTTCTCGTCGCGCAGCTCGAGGTGGCTGCTGATCCACGGGTCGTCGGAGCGGTCGGAGGCGACGTAGGAGCGGCCCGCCACGCCGTACACGGTGTCGCGGTGCCACTCGCGGCCGAGGGCCTTGCCCAGCGGCGAGCGCACGCCGTCAGCGACGACCAGCCGGCGGCAGAGCACCGTCTCGACCGGAGCGTCGTCCCCCTTGCCGACGCGGAACCGCACGCCGCGCACACGCCCGTCCTCCATCACGGCGTCCAGCGCGCGGACGCCGTCCTGGGCCGCCGCGCCGCTCTTCATGGCCACGGTGCGCAGGTGGTCGTCGAGCTCGGTGCGCGGGACCGCGGAGCCCCAGTCGGGCAGCGAGCCGCCCGGCCAGCGCAGGTGGAGCGTGCGGCCGAAGCCGTGCGCGCGCAGGCCCTGGTTGACGGTGTGGGTGCGCAGCCAGTCCTCCAGCCCGAGCCGGACCAGCTCGGCGACGGCCCGCGGGGTGAGGCCGTCGCCGCAGGTCTTGTCACGGGGGAAGGTCGCGGCGTCGGTGAGCAGCACGTCCTTGCCGGCGCGGGCCAGCCAGGCGGCGGCCGAGGAACCGGCCGGGCCGGCGCCGACGACGAGGACGTCCACGGAGGTCGGGAGAGTCACGGGGTCATCCTCCCATCCCCCTGCGTGACGGCCGAAGGGCCCCGTCGGGGGTGGTGCGGGAGGACTTCCGCAATGTCACCGCACGTCTCATCCAGCGAGACGGCTTTGCCGAACTATGAGACGATCATGAAATGGTCGGAGGGCAGTACGGGGCGCGCCCTTCTTCCGGAATGACGCGTTCCGTCGTGCGGGCCGCCGACACGGCGCCGACGGCCCTCCCCCTCGCGCGAAAGAACGAACATGTCCGCAACACCAGCACCCGCATCCACAGGCTCCGCGCCGGCACCGGCCAACCCGCGCTCGCGCGTCCTCGTGGCCAGCCTCATCGGCACCACGATCGAGTTCTACGACTTCTACATCTACGCCACGGCCGCCGTCCTGGTGTTCCCCGCGCTCTTCTTCCCGAGCGACGACCCCACGACCGCGCTGCTCTCCTCCTTCGCCGTCTTCGGCGCCGCGATGGTGGCCCGTCCGATCGGTGCGATGGTCTTCGGTCACCTCGGCGACCGCCTCGGCCGCAAGGGGACCCTGGTGGCCTCGCTGCTCACCATGGGCATCGCGACCTTCCTGATCGGTGTGCTGCCCACCTACGCGCAGGCCGGCTGGGTCGCCACCGCGCTCCTCGTGGTGATGCGGCTGGCCCAGGGCTTCGCGCTGGGCGGCGAGTGGAGCGGCGCCGCGCTGATCGCCACCGAGAACGCCCCCAAGGGCAAGCGCGCCCTCTTCGGCACCTTCCCGCAGCTGGGCGCCCCGCTGGGCTTCATCATCGGCAACGGCCTGTTCCTCCTCATCGGCGCGCTGCTGCCGTCCGCGGCCGGGGCCGACCCCTCGCAGCCCTCCGAGGCCTTCCTCGACTGGGGCTGGCGGATCCCGTTCCTGTTCTCCGCGGTGATGGTCGCGATCGGCCTGTGGGTGCGGATGCGGCTGGTCGAGGCCCCGGTGTTCACCCGCACCCGCGAGGCCGGCCTGGTCCGCAAGCTGCCGCTGGCCACCGTCTTCCGGGGCCACTGGAAGCAGCTGGTGCTGGGCACCTTCTTCATGCTGGCGACGTACGTCCTCTTCTACCTGATGACGACCTTCTCGCTGAGCTTCGGCCGCACCCCGACGGACGCCGCCGTCCCGGGCCTCGGGTACGGCTACACCACCTTCGTGCTGATGCTGATCTTCGGCGTGCTCTTCTTCGCCGTCTTCACGCTGGTCTCCGGCCCGCTGGCCGACAGGTACGGACGGCGTCGCACGCTGATCGCCGTGACGGCCGGCATCATCGTCTTCGGCCTGGTGTGGGTGCCGCTGATCGGGCTGGGCACCGTCGGCGTGGTGCTGTGGCTGGTGCTGGGCTTCGCGCTGATGGGCATGACCTTCGGCCCCATGGGCGCGCTGCTGCCCGAGCTGTTCCCGACCAGCGTGCGCTACACCGGCTCCGGCATCTCGTACAACGTGAGCTCGATCCTCGGCGCGGCGGTCGCCCCGTTCATCGCCGTCGCCCTGTGGGAGGCCGGTGACGGCTCGCCGTGGCTGGTGGGCGTCTACCTGTCCGTCATGGGCCTGCTGACGCTGGTCGCGCTGCTCCTCGGCAAGGAGACCAAGGACGTCGCCCTGGACGAGGCCGAGGCCCCGGAGGCCGCCGGGGCGGGCGAGGCCGCCCCGGCGGCCGCGTCGACCACGGCCTGACCAGGGTCCGACACCGGTCCGACCCGCACGTCACGACGGCGCCCGCCCCCCTCCCGAGCGGGGGCGGGCGCCGTCGCCGTGGTCACTGCAGGGGCGAGCGGGGATCGGGCAGGGTGACGGTGCGGTCGAGGTCGACCGCCAGCACGCCGTCGACGGCCGCCAGCGCGGGGAGCCGGTCCTCCGCGGCGGTCCCCGACAGCGAGCCGAGCAGCGGCTGTTCGGCCGCCACCCGAAGCCCGGCCCGCCGCAGCGCCTCCACCACCTCCTCGAACCGGTCGGGGTCGACCGCGAGGACGACCCCGACCGTCCTGGGCGGGTCCGGCTCGCTCACGGGACCTGGAGCAGCCCGGCGCCGACGTCCTCGGCGGGCTGCGGCAGCGGATAGGCGCCGGCCAGCATCCGGTCGCGCAGGGCGTCCGCCGCCATCGCGGGGTCCGCCTCGGCGTACAGCGCCAGGGCTCCGGCGACGTGCGGCGTGGCCATGCTGGTGCCCATCAGCGACTGGTAGGAGCCGTCGGGGGCGGCCGAGAAGATGCCGACACCGGGTGCGGCGATGTTCACCTCGCCGCCCTCCCCGTTGATCGCGCCGCAGGAGAAGAACGCGGTGGCCACGTCCTTGTTGAGCGCGGCGACGGCCAGGATCGAGGGGCAGTTTGCGGGCCGCCCGACCGGCCTGACCACTCCGGGGCGCCGGCTCTCGTTCCCGGCGGCGGCGACCATCACGGTGCCCAGGCGCAGGGCGCGCCGGGCGACCTGCTCGTAGGTCTGCGGGAAGAGCTCACCGGGCTCGACGGACGCGCCGAGCGACATGGAGATCACCTTGGCGCCCTGCGACACGGCCCAGGACATCCCGGCGAGGATCTGGCCGTCGGTCCCGGAGCCGCGGTTGCTGAGGACCTTGCCCGCCAGCACCCGGGCGTCGCCTGCGACGCCGTAGCGGGGCGCGTTCGCCGGGTCGGCCGGACCGGCGACGGTGCCGATGCAGTGCGTGCCGTGGCCGTTGCCGTCCTCGACGCTCTCGCCCTCGATGAAGGAGGCGGTCTGCTCCAGGCAGTCGGCGAGGTCCGGGTGGTCGGTGTCCACGCCGGTGTCCAGGACGCAGACCTTGACGTCGCGTCCGGTCAGGGTGGAGAAGTTGGCCCGGATCGCCTGCAGGCCCCAGGTGCAGTTCATCTCGTCCCAGGTGGGCCCGCGGTGGGCGGTCACCTCCGCCCTGGCCTGGCGGGCGACCTGGTCGTCGTCGCTGCGGTAGGCCGGGTAGGAGTGGGTCACCGTGCGTTCCGCCTCGGTGATCATCAGGGCGTACACGTACCGCTCGGGCTCGGCCGCGACGACCGAGGGGCTGGTCTCGGCGGCGGTGACCAGCGCGTGCCGCTGGTCGGGATCGGTGTCGACGACCGCGACGCCGAGGTTGTCGAAGAGCACCGAGGTGTCGGTCGCCGCCAGGACCTCCTTGGCCTCGTCGGGGTCCGCTCCCGACACCGTCTCGACGCTCTGCACGCCGACCGCGGACCGCAGGCCCTCGATGCCCTGCCGCGCCTCGGCCTGGTCCAGCAGGACCACGTACCGACCGGTGTACGTCGGCTCGTCCCGTCGTGCTTCGGCCCGCTCCGGCTGTCCTCCGAAGGGTCCGCTCACAGGCCCGTTCATCGCCTTCTCCACTCTGTGCGCTGTCCGATGTGCGGATGTGCGCCGTTCGTGCGGCAAGGCTCGGGATCGTGTGGGTCCTGGCGGGTCCGCCACGCGACGGCGCGATGCCGTGTTCCGGCTACCGTCGGCCCCTCTTCCACGATCCTCCTGTGCCGGGGACCAGGCAAGGCGCTCCGGGCGGGCCTGCCGTGGGCACGTGCGGACATCAGTAGAGTGATGCCAGGAAACGAGGGAGGAGTAGTGAGAGCGCCGCGCACGCTGACAACGCTGGACGAGGTCGACACAGGTGACCACGTCTGCCAGGTGTTGGATCGCACCGAGGACGTCATCGACCGCAGCAGGGCCTTCGTCGCGGACGGAGCGCTGCACGGTGACAAGGTGCTGATCGTCGGGCCCGGCCTCCAGGGAGGGAGCGAGTTCGCCCAGCTCGTCCTCGACCCGGCCCGGCTGGACGTCTCCCTGCTCGCCGCGGTGCGCCGCGAGGCGGCCACCGCCGGCCGCGAGGGCTTCCGCTCGCTCCGGGTGCTCCACCATGTGCGGCCCGCCTTCCCCACGAAGCCGGCAGGTGAGCTGTTGCGCAGCGAGTTGGAGCTCGAGGAGTTCGCGGCCGACACCGGGGCCATGGTGGTCTGCGCCTACAGCGGCGCGGGCTGGGATCCCTCCACGCTCGACCAGATCGCGTGCGTGCACCCCCACCATCTGGGCAGTCGTCCTGCGTCAACGGCATTCCGGGTGTATCGGGCGGGCCGGAAGGGGTGGGCCGTGGACGGGATCGTCGACAGCGACGGCGCGCTGCTGTTCGGCACCGTCCTGTGCACCCTCCTCGCACGGGCGGCCACGGTGCGCCTGCACTGTCACGCCCTGGAGTTCTTCGACGCCGCAGGGATGAGCGCCCTGGCCGACGCGGCCCGGCACCTTCCGGACCGCAAGGTGGTTCTGGAAGGGGCCAACGAGACCGTGCGACTAGCCTGGAAGCTGTCCGGCTTCGCGGTCCCCGACATTCCGGTGGTGATGGCGCCATGACCGCCTCACTCCAGCAGACCACCACAACGCCGGGCGGCGGGTACCGGCACGAGCTCTACCCGTACGCGGGAGGGGACGAGTTCGTCCAGGGCACCCTGCGGTTCATCGAGGACGCGCTCGAGGGCGGCGAGGCCGTCGTGGTGGCCGTCCCGGAGGACAAGGCGTCCATGCTGCGCGCCGAGATCCGCGAGGACGACGCCGTCCGCTACGTCGACACCAGCCGGGTGGCGCGTCGTCCGGGCCGGCTCATCGACTCCTGGCAGGGATGGATCGAGAAGCACGTCGAGGAGGGACGGCCGGTCCGCGGGATCGGCGAGTCCCCCTGGGACCAGGTCCGCAGTCCCGCCGAGGCCGCGGAGCTGCGTTATCACGAGTGGCTGCTGAACAAGGCATTCGCGAAGGGCCCGGCCTGGTGGCTGCTGTGCCCCTACGACGTCGCCCACGACGAGGGCGGTCTGCAGGACATGGCCAGGTGCCATCCGGAGATGCGCAGGGACGGCAGGACGATGCCCTGCGAGGACTACGACTCCCAGGCGCCCTACGCCTTCGTCCCGCTCACCCACCCGTGCGACCCGTATGAGGAGTTCGCCTACACCAGCGGTGATCTGCCCGCCTTGCGCGGCAAGATCACCGCCTGCGCCGAGGAGCACGGCCTGGGCGGACGGCGGCTGCGTGAGCTGCACCTGGCCGCGACCGAGGTGGCGACCAACAGCATCCGGCACGGCGGCGGCCAGGGGGTGCTGCGCACCTGGAGCGAGGACGATCGCCTCGTGTGCGAGTTCCGGGACACCGGGTACATGGAGAATCCGCTCACGGGGCGGCTGCGGCCGAACGCCCGCCAGATCGGCGGCCGCGGACTGTGGCTCGTCCACCAGCTCACGGACCTGGTGGAGATCCGTTCCTCGCCGCACGAGGGCACCACGGTGCGTCTCCACACCGAACTGCCGTGAGGCTGTGCGCGAACACACGTGGAGAGCCGACGTACACCGGTGGACCGACGGGAACACGGAGCACCGGGCCCCCGCGACGACGCGACGGGGCAAGCCAGAACCAGACGGGAGTACCCGGTACCTGATGCTCACGGTGCGGACGCAGGGCGAGAACACGGCGGTCGTGAAGCTGCCCCGGCAGGTGGACTACGACAACGCCTCGGCCGTCGGCGCGCAGTGCGAGGACCTCGTGAAGCGCGGCTTCACCACCCTGGTCGTGGACGCCTCCGAGATGGAGTACCTCGACTCCTCGGGCATCACCATGCTGATCAGGCTGTCGCGGACGGCGGAGGCCTGCTCCGGCGCACTGCGCCTCGCCGCCTTCAACGACCACTACCAGCAGATATGGCACATGCTCGGCCTCGATGCGCTGTTCCCCCTCTCCCCCACCG
>NZ_JBRIOU010000002.1:836565-855817 GCF_053474865.1 Streptomyces sp. CO7 | reverse complement strand
CTCCCCCACCGTGCCCGACGCGCTCCCCGCCTCGCCCGTGGGCGAGCCCGCCGCGGCGTCCGGACCGTCCCGGGCGGGGTCCGAGGCGCACAGCGCCAGCCGGTCGTAGCCGCCGCGGCGTGCGGCCCCGCGGGCCTGTGCTGCGCGGTCCTGTGCTGCGGGGATGGTCAAGCCCATCGAGCTCGTCATCTTCGACTGCGACGGCGTGCTGGTCGACAGCGAACGCATCGCCGTCCGGGTCCAGGTCGCCCTCGGGGCCGAGCTGGGCCGGCCCCTGACCGAGGACGAGGTCGTGGACCGGTTCATCGGGCGCTCGCACGCCGCCATCCGCGAGCAGGTCGCCGCGCGACTCGGTCCGGAGACGGCCGCGGTCTGGTCGGAGCGGTTCGAGCAGCTGCATCGGGAGGCCGTCGACCTCGACCTCGCCCCTGTCGACGGCCTGCCGGAAGCGCTCGACGCGCTCACCCTGCCGATGTGCGTCGCCTCCAGCGGCTCCCACGACAAGATGCGGCACACCCTGGGCCGCACGGGACTTCACGAACGCTTCGCGGGCCGCGTCCTCAGCTCCACCGAGGTCTCCCGTGGCAAGCCCGCTCCCGACCTGTTCCTGCACGCCGCTCGGCAGATGGGCGTCGATCCCGAGCTCTGCGTGGTGGTCGAGGACAGCCGGCCCGGCGTCCACGCAGCCCGCGCCGCCGGCATGCGAGCCTTCGGTTACGCCGGCGGCCTGACCCCGGCCGCACGCCTCGAAGGCCCCGGCACCACGGTCTTCCACGACATGCGCGAGCTCCCGGCCCTCATCGCCGAGCGACAGCCACCCCTTCCACCAGCCCCTGCACGTACTGGAGAGGTGACGACGCCACCGGTTACGGCGGTTACGGGAGCCGCCGTTCGGTGACGCCCGGGCACGGGCGCGGGGCCGGGAAGAGCCGTCAGGCTTCGTCGCGCGTGTGCTGGGGCGGGCGCCAGTCGGCGATGCCGTCGAGGGCGCGCGGGAAGAGGGCGGGGCCGGTGCGCGAGAGGGCGGCGACCAAGGTGTCGCGCAGGGCGGCGGCGGGTCGGTTGCGGGTCATGGCGAGCCGTGACGTGCGGACCGATCGGGTGACCAGCGCCGAGGTGCGGGGCAGCCGGGCCGCCGTGTAGGCGGGAAGGTCCTCGGCGTGGTGGGCGAGGACGACGGCGTCCTCGATCGCCTGGTTGCCGCCCTGCCCCAGCGTCGGCGGCATGGCGTGCGCCGCGTCGCCGACCAGGGCGACCCTCCCCCGGTGGTAGGCGGGCAGCGGCGGGGCGACGTGGTGGACGTCGTGGCGCAGGACGTCCTGCGGCCGGACGGCGGCGAGGACGGCAGGGACCGGCTCGTGCCAATCGCCGAACAGGCGCAGCAGCTCGGCCTTCTCGTCGTCGGCGGCCCTCCCGCCCTGCGGGGTCATGGCGGCGGCGTACCCGTAGATCCTTCCGTCCGTGAGGCGGTGCGTGCCCCACAGCCGCCCCGGTCCCCAGGTCTCGTGCGAGACGATCTCCGCGGTGGCGGGCGCCGGGACCATGACCCTCCAGGTGGTGAAGCCGGAGTACACGACGCCGGGGTGCTCGGGGAAGAGGACGCCGCGGGCCGGCGAGTGGATGCCGTCCGCGGCGACCACCAGGCCTGCGGCCAGCTCCCCGTCCGGGGTGGTGACCCTGGCGGGCCGCCCGGCGTCCCCCGGGTCGGCGACGGCGGCCCGGCAGCCGGTGCGGACGGCGCCCTCGGGGAGGCGGGCGGTGAGGACGTCGACCAGCGTGGAGCGGGGCAGCAGGAGCAGCGGGTCGCCGAAGCGCGCGGCGATCCCGGCCGCGTCCGTCCGCGCCAGCCACCGCCCGGACGGGCTGCGCATCCCGCCCTCCCCCACCTTGGCGGCCAGACCGCGCACCTCGTCCCCGACACCGAGGACGTCGAGCGCGCGCAGGGCGTTGGGGGCGAGGGAGATGGCCGCACCGACCGGCTCCAGGGAGGGGGCGCGCTCCAGGACGACGACCTCCCGCCCGGCCTGCCGCAGGGCGACGGCCGCGGTCAGGCCCCCGATGCCGCCTCCCACGACGACGACCTGCGAGGACCACGAGGGGCGGGGCGAGGGCAGGACGGACATGGCTTCTCCTCCTCCGGAGCTGGCCACTACACCTGTAGTGACCGTGAGAACCGAAGCTACTACAGCCGTAGTGCGAGCGGTAGGTTGGGGGCATGCCCGCACCGACGTCCCGTTCCGTCCTCGTCGCCGACACCGCCCTCGCCCTCCTCGCCGGGCGCGGCATGCGCGGACTGACCCACCGGGCGGTCGACGAGGCGGCCGCACTGCCGCACGGCTCCACCTCGAACGTCGCCCGGACCCGCCTGGCGCTGCTGGAGCTGGCGGTGCTGCGGCTGGCCGAGCGGGAGGCGCAGGTCCTCGCCGTGGAGGAGATGCCCGACCCCCGCGGCGGCCGGGACCAGTTGGTGGACGCCCTGGCGCTCGCCGTCCACCGCTCCCTGACCGGCAACCGCGACCTGCTGCTCGCGCGCTACGAGCTGGCGCTGGAGGCGACCCGTCGGCCGGAGCTGCGCACCCACTTCGACGCGGCCGGCGCGCGGTTCCGGGAGATGGCCACCGCGCTGGTGGCGGGCCTCGGCTCGTCCGATCCGGCCCGGCAGGCGCTGTCGCTGGTGGCCTGGGCCGACGGCGTGATGTTCTCCTGCGCGGCAGGGGCGTACCACGCCGATCCGCCCGGCCCGGACGACCTGCGCGAGGGCGTGCGGGAGCTGCTGCGGGGGATGTTCGGCGACTGACGTCGGTGACCGACCGGGCGCGTCACGGGCACGGGACCTCGGCCCACACCGTCTTGCTGCAGACGTCGCGCACCTCGTGCCCCCACCGGTCGGCGCAGGCCGCCACCAGGAGGAGCCCTCGCCCTGCCGTCGCCGTGGGAGCCGACCGGGCCGGCTGCGGCAGGCGTTCGGGACGTGCGTCGGTCACCTCGACGCGCACTCGGCCGGGGAGCCGGAGCAGCGACAGCCGGAAGTCCCGGCCGGGCACCAGCCCGTGCGTCACCGCGTTCGCCGCGAGCTCCGCCGTCACGAGGCAGACGGCGTCGGAGGCGTCGCTGCCGTACGGGACGCCCCAGGCCGCGAGTTGCTGCGCGGCGAGGTGACGGGCGAGGTGCGCGCCGCGCGGGGTTGCGCTGAGGCGGAGAGTGAACTGCGGGTGCGCGTGCGGGGTCCGGGTCTGATCCATGGGCGTCACCGTGTCGCCGTGCGGACCGGCAGCAACAGGTCGGGCGGCGGTACGGACCGCAGTTGTACGGGCGCCGTCCGGGCCGGTACGGGTCCTGTACGGGCCGCGCTCCGGAACCGACCGGCCCGCGCGTCGTTGAGGACCACGGGGGCACGGCGACCGCGGCGGGCAGGGATGTGATGGGCACGCGTACACCGGACGACGAACGCCCCGCGGTGTGGGGCGCGTACGGGAAGCTGGTGCGGCTGTACCGCGAGCGGGCGGGGCTCACCCAGCAGGGGCTCGCCGAGGCGATCGGGTACTCGCTGGAACAGGTCGCCTCGGTCGAGCGGGGGCGGCGTCCGGCGAAGGGGGCCTTCACGGACGCGGCGGAACGGGTCCTCTGCGCGGAGGGGGCGCTGCGGGTCCTCCAGGAGGACGTGGACCGGGCGAAGTTGCCGTTGTTCTTCCGGGACTTCGCGGTGTTGGAGTCGGAGGCGGTCAGCCGCTTCTCCTACGACCCGATGCTCGTCCCGGGCCTGCTCCAGACCGAGGAGTACGCCCGCGCGCTGCTCGAAGCCCACTACCCGCCACTCGAGGACGAGGCCATCGAGCAGCATCTCTCCGCCCGGCTGGCCCGGCAGGCGCTCCTGCACCGGACGAAGCCCTGCGTGGTGTTCGCCTTCATCCTGGAGGAGAGCTCGCTGCACCGGCTGGTCGGCGGCACCGCCGTGATGCGTGGGCAGCTGACCCGGCTCCAGGAGTGCGCCCGCCTGCGGAACGTAGAGATTCAGGTGATGCCGACCCGACGGGCCGCCCACAGCGGGGTCAACGGACAGATGGTCCTGCTGGAGACCGTGGAGCGGCGGCAGTTCGTGTGCATCGAGGCGCAGGGCATCGTGAACATCCGCTCCCATCGCGACGAGGTCAGCGAGTTCTGGCTGCGCTATGGAATGCTGCGGTCCCAGGCCCTCGACATGGAGGAGTCCGGCCGTCTCGTCGAACGCTTGGCAGGGGAGCTATGAGCGCCGAACAGCACACCCGGCAACCCGATCGCCCCGTGTGGGTGAAGAGCAGCTACAGCGGAACGAACGGCGGCGACTGCGTGGAGGTCGCCCTGGACGCGCGAGCCGTGCGGGTGCGGGACTCCAAGAGGCCCGAAGGCCCGGTGCTGGCCTTCGCCCGGGCCCGGTGGACGGCGTTCACCGCGTACGTGGCCGAACGCCGCCCCTGAGGGAGCCGCCCTACTCCGTGCGGAGGGCGACCGCCGTCCGCGTACGGGCGGCCCAGCCCGCCGGCAGCAGCGCGCCGAGGACGGCGATGACCAGCCCGGCCGACCCCAGCGCGGTCAACTCCGGTGCGGTGAGGACGTCGAGGACCGGGGCGGGCAGGCGCAGGCCCGCGCCGTGGCCCATGGCGGGGACGACCGCCCCGTGCAGGGCGAGCCCCAGTGGCACGCCGACCATCCCGCCGGCCAGTCCCGTCACCAGGACGGACGCGACGACCGTGGTGATCGTCTGCCCGGGCGTCATGCCCAGCGCCTTGTGGATGCCGAGCTCGCGGACGCGTTCCCGCGTGTCCAGGACCACCCCGTTGAGGACGCCCAGGCCGGCGACCACGACCAGCATCGAGGTGAGCGCCGCGGACAGCGCGCCGAGGGTGAGGGCCATGGAACTGCTGCGGTCGTCACCGCCCGCCCGGGCGGTGACCCCCAGCGGCTCCAGCGCCTCGTCCAGCGCGGCGGCGTAGGAGGCGGCGTCGGTGCCGGACGTCACCTCGATGTGCTGCGTGGTCTCGGCCGGGTCGAGCGCCGCGCCGGGGAGGCCGGCGGCGTCGGTGCCGGACGTCACCTCGATGTGCTGCGTGGTCTCGGCCGGGTCGAGCGCCGCGCCGGGGAGGCCGGCGGCGTCGGTGAGGACCACCATGCCGTCGTTGCGGGTGTCCAGGACCTCGCCGACGAGCCGTACCCGCACCGGATCGCCCAGGCCGCCGAGGGTGACGGTGTCGCCGAGCCGGGTGCCGGTGGCGCCGAGGAACCCGGCGGGCACGACGGCCTCGCCGCGCTTCTCGAACCACCGGCCGGCCACCATCGTGTATCCGCCCCACGAGGCGTCCCCGGTGAAGGCGACGACCTCGGTGACGCCGCCCACCCCGGGGACGGTCGCCCGCGCCTTCGCACGGGAGTGGTGCCGGGCGGTCCCGGGCCGCGCCTCGACCACCGCGGCGATCTCCGCGGGGTCGGCGACGGCTCCCGCGCGGCGCGGCTCGGGACCGTGCGGGCCCAGCTCCGGCGGCGGCGCCTCCACGACGACGTCCGCGACGTCGTGGGCCTTGGCCTCCATCACCTTCGTGAGCGACGCCCCGAGCCCGACGGTGAACGTGACGGCGGCGGTGCCGAACACGATGGCGGCGGCCATGGCCAGGGCGCGCCCGGGCCGGGCGAAGGGCCGTGCCAGCCCCAGGCCGACCGGGCGCGGCAGCGGGAGCCGTGCGACCCACCGTGCGAGGGACCGTGCGCGCCCCGGCCGCGCGGTCGCGCCCACCGCCAGGGCGTCGACGGTGCGCAGCCGCCCGGCCCGCCACGCGCTCGCCCAGGCCGTCGCCGCCACCAGACCGAGCGCCCCGGCGACGACCACGGTGTCGATCCAGGGGGTGACGGCCAAGGTCGTCCCGCCGTGCACCTCCGCGGTCTCGGCCAGCACCGGCACCGCGAGCAGATGGCCGGTGACGACCCCCAGCAGCGTGCCCACGGCCGCGGGCGTCAGGGCCTGGGCGGCGTAGGCCCGGACCACCTGGGCGGGGGTGAACCCGACGGCCTTGAGGATGCCGATCCGCCGGGTCGCCGTGCCGACGGCGGCGGCGACCACGTTGCCGACGACCAGGACCGACATGACCAGCCCCAGCACGCCGAAGGCGAGCAGGAACGGGACGTAGAGCGCCGTGTCGCGCTCGGCGGCCTTCCTGACGGTGAGCCAGGACTGCTCGCCGGTCACCGCGCCCTCGGGCGCCCCGGCCGTGACGGCCCCGAGCCCGGCGGCGATCCCCGCCTCGGTGTCGGCTCCGGCATCGGCCCTGGTGCCGGCGGGGGTGAACCGGTAGTGCATCTGGTAGCCGCCTGCGCCGTCCCCGGTGAGGGCCCGCATCTGTGCCGGTACCACCCAGGCGTCGGCCGTCCCGGTCACCGAGCGGGCCACGCCGACCACCTTCGCCGACGGCTCGGCGGGCAGCCCGGGGAAGGTGAGCCGCATCCCCAGGACCGGGAGCAGCGGGGAGTCGGCGGAGAGCACGATCTCCCCCGGGCGCTCGGCCCACCGCCCGTCCGTCAGCGTGACGCGGTCGGCTCCGCCGCCCGGCCGGGCGCGGCCGGCCACGGTCATCGGCCAGCCCTGCGTGCCGTCCTCGGTCCGCGGGGCGACGGTGGCGGTACGGAAGGGGCCGGAGGCGGCGGCGACTCCGGCGGCGTGCGCGGAGGCCTTCACCTGCGCGGCGTCGATCCGGTCCGCGTCGAACTGGACGGACAGGTGGGCTCCGTGCGCGCGGCGGAAGGCGTCGTCGAACGGCGCCCCGGAGGCGGCGAGCAGCGTCCCGCCGAGGAGGGAGGCGGCCACCGCCATCATGGTGGCCAGGCCGATCACGATGCCCGGCACCCTGCGGCGTGCCACGCCCGAGCGCACCACCCGGCTCAGCGCGCTCATCGGGCCCGCTCCACGGCCGTGCCGCCGAGGCCGTCGAAGCGGCCGGTGCTCTCCACCGCGCCGAAGCCCTCGGCGCTCCCCGCCGCGCCGGCGCCGTCGCCGGCCCCTGGTGCGGCGACGGCGCCGGTCGCCCCGTCCGCGGCGATCCGGCCGTCGACGAGCCGGACCGTGCGGGTGGTGCAGGCCCGGGCCAGGGCGAGGTCGTGGGTGACCACGACGACGGTCTGCCCCTCGGCATGGAGCTGGGCGAGCAGGCCCGCGACCTCCTGTCCGGAGGCGCTGTCCAGCGCGCCGGTCGGCTCGTCGGCCAGCAGCAGCGGCGGCCGGTTCACCAACGCCCGCGCCACCGCCACGCGTTGGCGTTCCCCGCCGGACAGCCGGCCGGGCAGGGCGTCGGCGTGACGGTCCACGCCGAGCACCTCCAGCAGTTCCTTCGCCCTGCGGAACGCCTCCCTCCGTGCCGTGCCCGCGAGTTGGGCGGGCAGGACGACGTTGTCGATGACGCTCAGGTCGTCGAGCAGGTTGAAGAACTGGAACACCATGCCGATCCTGTCCCGCCGGTGGCGTGCCGCCGCCGCCTCTCCGAGCCCGTCGAGCCGCACTCCGTCCACGGTGACGCTCCCGCCGTCCGGGCGGTCCAGCCCGGCGACCAGGTTGAGCAGCGTGGACTTGCCGCTGCCGGACGGGCCGAGGACCGCCACCGCCTCGCCCGCCCGCACGGTCAGCGACACCGCGTCCAGGGCGGGCGGTCCCTCGCCGTACCCGCGGCTCACGTCACGCAGTTCGATCACCGGCGCGGTCATGGCGACTCCCTCGTTGCGGCCTGTCGGCCTCTTCGTTCCGACCCGCCGGACGCTAGGCGTGGAAGGGGTGGGGGCGCGTCCGTCGGCCGGGGCATTTCCGGTGGTCCGCGGGGACGACGTCCGCCCGTGTCGTCCCTGAGGTGTAGTCGTCAGGAGGACGCCGGGGCGCTGCGGCGGCCGGGGGGAGGATGCACGACGGTCCGCGCCTCTGTGAGGATGCGGGGGTGACGAGCGGGTCGGCGGTGCGGTGGCTGCGGGACGGGACCAGGTCGCTGTTCCGGCCGACCGGACCGCTGCCGCGCCCGACCCGGCGCAACCTGCTCTTCGACACGGCGCTGGTGCTGCTCCTCGGTTCCGTGATGCTGAGCTGGGCCGTGACCACCGGCGCGTCGCTGGTCGCCGGGGCCCCGGACGGCGTGGCCCCGCTGGTCCGCGCGGCGGGCGCGGGCAGCGTGGCCGCCGCGGCGTGCCTGACCGTGGCTGCGTGGGCCCCGCTGCTGCTGCGCCGCCGGTGCCCGCTGGCCGCGCTGTGGGTGGTGACGGGCGCGGCCGCGCTGACGCCGCACGACGCCCGCCGGCTCGTCTTCTACGCCTGCGTCGTCGCCGCCTACAGCGCCGCGGCCTACAGTCCCTACCGCGTGCTCACGCTGGTGAGCCTGCCGGTCCTGGTGTTCACCGTCGCCGGTGACTCCGAAGGCGTGCGGGTCTCGCCGACGACGCCGGTCCCCAACCAGTACGTCCCGCTGCTGATCCTCGTCCCGCTCCTCGTGGCGACGGTGGGGCTGCGCGCGTGGATGTTCCGCGCGGAGGAGAGCCGGGCGCGCATGGCCGCCCTCGAACGCGAACGGGCCGAGGACCTGCGCCGTGCGGCCGAACACGAACGGGCGCGCATCGCGCGGGAGTTGCACGACGTCGTCACGCACAACGTGAGCATGATGGTGATCCAGACGGGCGCGGCCCGCGCGGTGATGGACAAGGCGCCCGGCCAGGCCCGTGAGGCGCTACTCGCGGCCGAGGCGGGCGGCCGGGCCGCGCTGAGCGAACTGCGGCACGTCATGGGCCTGTTGACCATGGACGCCGGCGCCGGCGACGGCGGTGCGGCCGACCCGGCCGGCGGGAACCTGGCGCCCCAGCCGGGCCTCGAACAGCTGGAGTCCCTGGTCGACCGCGTCCGGCGGACCGGCGTCGCCGTCACGCTGACCGTCGACGGCGGCCCACGGGAGGTGCCCGCCGGGGTGGGGCTGGCCGCCTACCGCGTGGTCCAGGAGGCGCTCACCAACACCGTCCGGCATGCCCGCGGCGCCGAGGCGAAGGTGACCGTCACCCATGACGACACGCTGCTGCGCGTCGAGGTCACCGACACCGGGGGCAGCCCGTCGCCGTCGGCGGCGGCCGGGAACGGCCGCGGCCTGATCGGCCTGCGCGAGCGGCTCGCCCTGTACGGCGGCACCCTGGACACCGGCCGCCGGCTCACCGGAGGCTTCCGCGTCACCGCCCTCATCCCCCTGGAGACCACATGACCGCACCACCACGCGTGGTGATCGCCGACGACCAGGCCCTGGTGCGCACCGGCTTCCGCATGATCCTCGCGGCGGACGGCATCGACGTCGTGGCCGAGGTGGCCGACGGACTCGAAGCCGTCGACGCGGTCCGGCGCACCCGGCCCGACGTGGTCCTGATGGACGTGCGGATGCCGCGGCTCGACGGCCTGGAGGCCACCCGGCGCATCCTGGCCGACACCGGCACCGACGCCGGCACCGACACCAAGACCGACGCCGGCCTCAACACCGGGGCCTACGCGCCCCGCGTGATCATCCTGACCACCTTCGACCTCGACGAGTTCGTCTACGCGGCTCTGTCGGCGGGGGCGAGCGGGTTCCTGCTCAAGGACGTCACCCCGGAGCACCTGGTCGCCGCGGTCCGCCTGGTCCGGTCCGGCGACGCGCTGCTGGCCCCGGCCATCACCCGCCGCCTGGTGGAGCGGTACGCCCGGTCCTCGGCAGGCGCCGCCGCCTCCGCGGGTTCCGTCGCCCCGGTGGCCGCCGCCGCGGCAGGTTCCGGGCCGTCGGCCCGTCACTCCACCGGCGCGGCGGCTCCGGGCCCCGCGCTCCACCGCGACCTGGCCGTGCTCACCCCGCGCGAGCTGGAGGTGCTGCGCCTGCTCGCCCAGGGCCGGAGCAACGCCGAGCTCGCCCGCCACCTGCACCTGGCCGAGACCACCGTGAAGACCCACGTCGGGCGGGTGCTGGCCAAGCTCCACCTCCGTGACCGGGTGCAGGCCGTGGTCCTCGCCTACGAGACCGGGCTGGTCGGTCCCGCCGGGCCGCCTCCCGGTCCCTGAGCTCCCACGCGCCCTTCCGCCGCGTCCGCGCGCCCGCCACACTGGTGCCGCTCGGCACGGCCCGCGCCGGGAACCGCGCGGGACCGGTTCGACCGGTCCGACCGGGGAGGGTGAGCGGCCGCCTTGGCACTGAACGATCCGTCCGACGACGAGGTGCGCGCGCGGCTGTGCGCGTACGTGACGCGCTCCGGCCGTGGCAGGCGGCCGGCCCCGGCCCCGACCGACTTCGACCTGTCCCCCTCGCACCTCGTCGAGCTCACGATCACCCGCCGCACGGAACGCCGCTCCGAGACGACGCGGCACCTGCCGGGGGCCGTGGACCTGGCCGCGCGGCCGACCTACGACGTGCTGGCGGAGCACAAGCTCGGCCCGCACGAGACGCCGCTCCACCGGCCGCTCGACCTGGTCGGGCGGGGCACCGTGCACCGGGGGGCGTGCGGCTGCGGCAACGGCCGCCGGACCTGCCCGGACTGCGACGGCAAGAGGTACCGCTCCTGCGACCCGGCCCAGGTGTGCCCGATGTGCGAG
Organism: Streptomyces sp. CO7; assembly: GCF_053474865.1. NCBI lineage: Bacteria > Bacillati > Actinomycetota > Actinomycetes > Kitasatosporales > Streptomycetaceae > Streptomyces > Streptomyces sp. CO7. Next base: position 845,229 of record NZ_JBRIOU010000002.1, on the reverse strand, counting down.
GGCCTCTCCGCGTGCACCCAGCACCTCAAGCACGGCGGCCTGGCCGACGCCCCGACCGGGCGGCTGCGGCCCGGCCGGACGGGCACGGTCGAGCAGCGGGTGACCTGCGAGGGGTGCCACACACCCGCGGCCGCCTGCCCGGGCTGCCGGGGCTGGGGAAGGGTCAGGTGCAAGGACTGCGACGCCAAGGGGCGCATCCCCTGCAAGCCGTGCGGCCGCAGGGGCACCGTCGGGTGCACGACCTGCGAGGGGCACGGGCAGGTGACGACCTGGACGGCGGGACGGATCACCTGGGATCCCGAGACCGAGGAACCGGTCCCTCCCACTCCGCGGCCCCGCCGGGTCGCCGCAGAGCTGGACGGGGCGGGCTGGCGGGAGGACGTCCTGGACGACGACGCGCCGCTGCCCGACGACCTCTCCCCGGAGCACCGCGCCTTCCTGGAACGGCACCTGGGCCGGCGGGCGGACGAGAGGGGACGGCACGTCGTCGTGCGGCGGCTGAAGGTGGTGCGGGCCCGACTGCGGGGCGTGGGCCACCGCGAGTTCTACGCGTTCCTCTCCCCCGACGGTGACGTGCGGGTCGTGGGGCGCCTGTCCGAGGAGGGACGGTTCACGTTCGCGGTGGGCGGGGCGGTGGTCGTCGCCCTGGCGGTCCTCGCGCTGCTCCTCCTGCGCTGACCGCCCGGTTCCCTCGGCCGGTCGGCGCAGGAGATGCCGTTCCTTCCTCCGGTCGGTCATCCTTTGTGGATGCGTGCCGCCCGCCTGATCCGTATGGCTCTGCTGATCCAGTCGAACCCCGGCCTGACCGCGGCCGCTCTCGCCCGTGAGCTGGACATCTCCGAGCGGACGGTGATCCGCGACGCCCAGGCGTTGCAGGAGGCCGGGGTCCCCGTCCGGTCGGAGCGGGGCCGGGTGGGCGGCTACTTCCTCGCCGCCGGATACCGGACCCGGCTCACCACGCTCCGTCCGAGCGAGGCGGAGACGCTCTTCCTGTCCGGTCTGCCCTCGGCGTTGCGTGATCTGGGGCTGTCGGACGCGGCGGAGGTCGCCAGGCTCAAGCTGACCGCGACGCTGCTTCCTTCGGTACGCCAGGCCGCCGAGTCCTCGGTGCGCCGCTTCCACCTCGACGCCCCGGCCTGGTTCCACGAACCTTCCACCCCGGAACTGCTGCCGGAGCTCGCCCGCGCGGTGTGGGCGGACCGGGCCGTCGAACTGTCCTACGCGCGACCGGGCCGAAACGGCGCACCGCCCTCCGTGGCCGTGCGGGTGGTGGAGCCGTACGGGCTCGTGCTGAAGGCCGGCACCTGGTACGCCGTGGCCCGCGTCCCCGGCGAGCGGGAGACCCGCGACGGCGGCTGGCGTACCTACCGCGTCGACCGGATCACCGCTCTGGGCCCGGCTCCCGGAGCGCAGGAGCCTTTCGTGCGCGACCCGGCCTTCGAGCTGGCCGCGCACTGGGAGGCCCGCTCGGCGGCCTTCGCCCGCGCCCTGCTGCGCACCACCGTCACGATCCGCCTGACCGGGCCGGGGCTGCGGCGGCTGCCCGCCGTCGTGGACGGGGCCGCCGTCGCCGACGCGCTCGCCTCCGCGCGCACCCCCGACCCCGCCGGCCCGGTCACCCTCGACCTGCCGGCGGAGTCCGAGGACGTCGCCTTCGACCAGCTGGTCCGGCTGGGGGCGGACGTGGAGGTGCTGGCCCCGGCCGGCCTGCGCGCCCGCTTCCGTGAGCACGCCGCAGCGCTGGCCGCCCTCTACCGGTCCGGTCCCCAGGAGGCGGAACCCGAGCAGGCGGAACCCGAGGAGAAGGAACGTCAGCGGTAGTCCGCGGCGGACCCCTCCTTGCCGCCGTAGGTGACGTCCTCGAAGTACGCCCAGGCGTCCGGCCGGCTGCCGTCCACGTCCGTCACGCCGTAGGCCTTGGCGAGCTCCCCGCTGGACGTGGACCTGCCGTTCCACCGCTGCGCACGGTCCGGGTCGGTGGCCAGCGCCACGACCGTCCGGGCCAGGTAGTGCGGGGACTCCGCGATCGCGAAGGCCGGCTCCTGGACGATCGCGTCACGCCAGTTCTCCTCACTCACACCGAAGTGGGACAGCATCTGTTCCGAGCGCAGGAAGCCCGGCGAGACCGCGACCGCCGTGCCCCCGTACTCGGCCAGCTCCTGCCCCAGCCCGAACGCGAGGCGGATCGGAGCGTTCTTCGCCAGGTCGTAGTACATGTTCTCCCGGTAGCGGCGGTTGGAGTGCGCGGTGCCGTCGGTGACCTCCACGTGCAGCGGCGCGTCGGAGCGGATCAGCAGCGGAAGCAGCAACGCCGCCGTGATCACGTGCGAGCGCGCGCCGAGTTCCAGGATCCGCAGGCCGTCGGCGAGCGGTGTCTCCCAGCTCTTCCTGCCGAACACCGAGGAGACCAGCAGGTGCTCGCCGCCCCACAGGTCGTTGACGAGGATGTCCAGGCGCCCGTGCTCCCGGTCGATCCGCTCGACCAGGGCACGTACCTGGTCTTCGTCGAGATGGTCGGTGGGAACCGCGATACCGGCGCCGCCCGCGGCGGTGACCAGCTCGGCGGTCTCCTCGATGGTCTCGGTGGTCCGGCCGACCTCGCTGACCCGGGCCCGGGTGGTACGGCCGGTCACGTACACGGTCGCACCGGCCCGGCCCAGCTCCACAGCCAGGGCCCGTCCCGCCCCGCGGGTGGCGCCCGCCACGAGCGCGATCCGCCCGGCGAGCGGACCGGCCGGGCCGGCCTGCGGGAAGTTCTCGGTGGTGCGGGTGGTGGCGTTCCTGTTCTCGGTCTCCATGTCGTCCATCGTTCACGCCATACCTGACAGAACACGTCGCCCTTTGCGCCGGCACGTCCGTGCCGGCGCCGCCGGCGGCGGAAGAGGATCGGGTTGGCCGAGTGCCGGGGCCAGGACGTTTTAGGGAACCTTTGCCCGCGGGCAGCCGTTGGCCGGATGAACGCGCGAGCGGAATCGCGACCGATGACACAGAGGAATACCGAGGTGACGTCGATGGCCATGTGGGACCGACTCAAGGACCAGGCGAAGAACCTGCAGCAGGCCCAGCGCGGGGGCGGCGCGCCCCACGGGACGACCCACGGGACGACCCACGGACCGCCTGGCGGCGCGGGGTCCGGCGGTGGCCCACGCGCTCAGCTGGTGAGCGCGTTGAAGACGCAGCTCGCCTCCCTCAAGACCGAGCTGAAGAGCGGTGCGTACCGGGACGCGAGCATGGCGATGTGCGCACTGGTCGCGGCCGCGGACGGCCATGTGGACCCGTCGGAGCGACAGCACGTCGAGTCGATGATCCTCAGCAACGAGGTGCTGCAGAACTTCCCGCCGGAGCAGCTGCGCCAGCGCTTCACCAAGCACGTGGACCAGCTGACGCGCGACTTCCAGCAGGGCAAGGCCGAGGCGCTGCAGGACATCGCCAAGACCGCCAAGAAGCCGACCGAGGCGAGGGCGGTGATCCAGACCGGCATCGTCGTCGCCGGGGCCGACGGCGACTTCTCCCAGGCCGAGCACATGATCATCAGGGAAGCCTGCGCCGCGCTGGGACTGTCTCCCGCCGAGTTCCAGCTGTGATCTGACCGTGCTCGGCGCGGCGCCCTGGTCCCGCTCGCCGGAGTGGCGGCCCTCCTGACGCCCGGCCGGCCCGGTGGGCCGGAGTCGGCACACCGGGCCGGCCGTCAGGGGCGCCTCACGCCTCGCGGGCGTCGGCCGTGGAGGCCATGTTGGCGTAGCGGTCCCCCGTGACCTGACCGGCGATCGGCTCCAGGAGGGCCAGTTCGTCCTCGGTCAGGGTGATGCGGGTGGCGGCCGCGTTCTCCAGGAGGCGGGCGCGCTTCCGGGTCCCCGGGATGGGCACCACGGACAGGCCGTGCACCTCGGCGCGCTGCTGCACCCAGGCCAGGGCGATCTGCGCCATGGTGGCGCCGCGGTCGGCGGCGATCTTCTGCAGCGGCGCCAGCAGCGCGGCGTTCGCCCTGGCGTTGTCCCCGGTGAAGCGGGGCTGGGAGCGGCGGAAGTCGTCGTCCGGGAGCTCCTTGCCCGCGTCGGTGAACGCCCCCGTGAGGAAGCCCCGGCCGAGCGGCGAGTAGGGCACGATGCCCACGCCGAGCTCGGCGGCGGCGCCCACCGCGCTGCGCTCCAGGCTGCGGCTGAAGACGGACCACTCCGACTGCAGCGCGGTGATCGGGTGCACGGCGTGCGCCTCGCGCAGTTCGTCGCCGGTGACCTCGCTGAGCCCGAGGTACCTGACCTTGCCCTCGCGCACCAGGTCGCCCATGGCGCCGACCGACTCGGCGAACGGCACGGCCGGGTCCCGGCGGTGCATGTAGTACAGGTCGATGACGTCGACGTCCAGCCGCCGCAGACTGCCCTCGACGGCCTGCCGGATGTACGCGGGGTCGTTGCGGACGGCACGGCCGCCGTCGGGCAGCACCACGTTGGCGTACTTGGTGGCGATGGTGACCTCGTCGCGGTGCGCGGCGAGGAACGGGGCGAGGAACTCCTCGTTCCGGCCGTCCCCGTACATGTCGGCGGTGTCGATCAGGGTGACGCCCGTCTCGACGGCGGCCTCCAGGGTGTCCCTGGCCGCCGCGTCGTCCGTCTGCCCGTACGCGAAGCTGATGCCCATCGCGCCGAAGCCCTGCACCCCCACGAGGGGTCCCTCGGAGCCCAGCCGGGTCTTCCTGATCGCCTCGGTCGCGTTGCTGTCGCCTGCGTCGCTCATGCGGCCCCCTCAGCCTCGTCGGCGCCCGGCGGGCGCCCGCGCTTTCCACGCTAGTACTCCCAACCACGCTGTGGGCGATGGACATTCCGCTCCGGCGCGGACGGCCGCGCGTAGCCGGACAGGATGAAGGAGGGGGCGGCCGGACACCCGGCCGCCCCCTTCGGCGTGCCCGCGCGGGCGCGGCCGGCGGGTCAGTCCATCGCGGCGAGCTCGGCGTCGGCCCGCTCGGTGACCAGGGCGAGGACACGGCCGGCGGCAGCCAGATCCTCGGCGGGGATCCGGCTCCAGATGCGCGCGGAGACGGGGGCCACCTCCGCGGCGGTGACGGCGAGCAGTTCACGCCCCTCGTCGGTGGGACACAGGTGCGCGCCGTCCGCGACGAGCAGCCGCCGGGCCACCAGTTCGTCGAGGGTGGCGCGGACATCGGCCTCGGCGGCCTTCAGGGAACCCTGGACCTGGGCGACCAGGTCGTCCGCCGTCGGCGGGGTGTCCGCGGTGGCGGCGGCGCGCAGGACGACCTGCTGCTGGAAGGTGAGCCCGTGCCGGGCCAGGACGCGCTCCAGGACGCCGCGGGCGGCGTAGTGGGCCAGGCCGAGGACGCGGGCGTCGGCGGCGGGTGCGGGTGCGGGTGCGGTCATGTTGGTGTCCCCTCGTCGTTCTCGTCGCTGTTCTCGTGGCGCGCGGATGGAGTGAGAGGTGCGTCGAGCAAGGTCCTCAGCTCGTCGGTGAACGCGCGGGTCCGTGGGGCGTCGAGACCCCCGAGCGGCTCAAGCAACTGCTCGAGCAGCTCCTGGACCACCGCGACGGCCCGCCGCGTGACCGCCTGCCCCTCGTCGGTGAGGGAGAGCTGGACGGCGCGCGGGTCGCGCGGGTCGCGGGCCCGCTCCACCAGGCCTGCCGACTCCAGCGCCCGCGCCAGCTTGGAGACGTACAGGGCCTCCATGCCGAGGTGGTCGGCGAGCCGGCGCTGACTGGGCCGCTTCCCGGCCCTCCGCATCCCGTGCAAGGACGCGACCAGCGTGTACTGCGCGTGGGTGAGCCCCAGCGGAGCCAGCGCGCGGTCCACCGCGACGCGCCACCGGTTGGCGAGCCGCCACACCAGGAATCCGGGGGTGGGCCCCGGGGAACTCTTGCTCATGAAAAAACAGTACATGGCTACTGTAGCCATGGATACTGCTTTCGGGTACCGCTCCGCACCGGCGGATGGACGGACGCGGTGGACGGGACGCGGCGGTCAGGCTCGGCGCGACCGAGGGCTCAGTGCACCTGTTCCGCGAACGCCCGGAACGCCCGTTCGTCGAACAGCACGAACCTGACCTCCTCGACGGCGGTCGCGGTCGCCCGGACCGTCGCCACGGCGATGCGGGCGGCGTCCTCGATCGGCCAGCCGTACACGCCGGTGGAGACGGCGGGGAACGCGACGGTGCGCGCGCCGAGTTCGTCGGCCACCCGCAGGGACTCGCGGTGGCAGGAGGCCAGCAGCTCCGAGCGGTCCTCGTGCGGGTCGAACACCGGCCCGACCGTGTGGATGACCCACCGGGCGTCCAGGTCGCCCGCGGTGGTGGCGACGGCCTGACCGGTGGGCAGTCTGCGGCCGTAGCGTGAGGCGCGCAGGGCGCGGCACTCGGCGAGGATCTCCGGGCCGCCCCGGCGGTGGATGGCGCCGTCGACGCCTCCGCCGCCCAGGAGCGAGGAGTTCGCCGCGTTGACGACGGCGTCGACGGACTGACGGGTGATGTCGCCCTGCACCAGGGTGATCCGAGTCGTCGCGGTCATCGTTGATCCTCCCTGAGGGCGCGCCAGACGGCCTTGGCCGCGTTGTGGCCGGACATGCCGTGGACGCCGGGCCCGGGCGGGGTGGCGGAGGAGCACAGGAAGACCGCCGTGTGCCGGGTCCGGTACGGGTGGAGCGTGGGCCGGGGGCGTAGCAGCAGGCGCAGGCCGGAGGCGGAGCCGCAGGCGATGTCGCCCCCGACGTAGTTGGCGTTGCGCGCGGCGAGCTCGGCGGGGCCGCTGATCGCGCGGGCGAGGACGCGGTCGCGGAAGCCGGGGGCGAACCGCTCCATCTGGCGCTCGATCGCGTCGGTGAGGTCGCCGGTCCAGCCGTTGGGGACGTGACCGTAGGCCCAGAAGACCTCCTTGCCCTCCGGGGCGCGGCTGGGGTCGGCGAGGCCGGGCTGGGTGGTGATCAGGAACGGGCGCTCGGGCGCCCGGCCCTGGCGGGAGGCGGCGTCGAGCGCCGTGCCGATCTCCGCCGCGCTCGCGCCGACCTGCACCGTGCCGGCCCGGCGCGCCTCGGGGGCGGTCCAGGGTACGGGGCCGTCCAGCGCGTAGTCGATCTTGAAGGCGGCGGCGCCGTACCGGAAGTCCTGGTAGGCGTTGCCCAGCCCGGCGATGCGGGCGAGCGCTGTCGGCGAGGTGTCGAAGACGTAGGCGCGGGCCGGCGGCAGGTCGTCGAGCCGCTTGACCTCGTAGCCGGTGTGCACCGTCCCGCCGAGGTCGGCGAGGTAGGCCGCGAGCGCGTCGGAGATGGCCTGCGAGCCGCCGCGGGCGAACGGCCAGCCGCGGGCGTGCGCCGCGAGGGCGAAGACCAGGCCCACCGCGCCGGTGCCGAGACCGCCGAGCGGCGCCATCACATGGGCGACCAGGCCGGCGAACAGCGCCTTGAACCGCTCGTCGTGGAAGCGCCGCATCAGCCAGGTGGACGGCGGCAGTCCGGTGAGCCCGAACCGGGCCAGCGCGACGGGATCACGGGGCAGGGCGCTGAGCGGCAGCGACATGAAGTCGCGGACCAGCCCGTCCCAGTTCCGCAGCAGGGGTCCCACCATCCGCCGGTAGGCCCCCGCGTCACGGGCGCCGAAGGAGGCCGCCGTCTCGGCGACGGACCGGGAGAGCACGGCGGCGGTGCCGTCGAGGAAGGGGTGCGCCATCGGCAGCGGCGCGTGCACCCACTCCAGCCCGTACCTCTCCAGCGGCATGCCGCGGAACGCGGGCGAGCTGATCCCCAGCGGATGGGCCGCGGCACACGGGTCGTGCCGGAACCCCGGCAGCGTGAGCTCCTCGGTCCGCGCACCCCCGCCCACAGTGTCGCGCGCCTCGAACACGGCGACGGAGCACCCGCGCCGCGCCAGCTCCACGGCAGCCGTCAGCCCGTTCGGTCCCGCGCCCACCACGACCGCGTCGAGTATCGATGTCGACGGCACCTCGGACTCCTTCGTCGGCGGTGTCCTCCCGTGATCAGGATAGGCCGCCCCGCCGACAGGACGGGGCAGCGGGGGCCACTGACACCCTGTCACCGAGGCAGCCAGAGGGCTTCGCCGCAGGTCCTCGGGGTGGTCACGAACTCCTCCCGCAGGCGCGGCCGTTTCCGCCGAAGGCGCCCTCCGACCACGCCGCCGCTTCTTGCTGTTATCGGATTGTTCGACCGGATGGGTCGAGTTCTGGCGCCCTGCCGGCACCGTGAGGGGCGTCGACGGCGTCGCGCGTGTCGTGAGCGGTGCCGTGCGTGCCGTAAGGGCGTCAGCGTCCCACCGCGTACCCCTGCATCCCGCGCGGGTTGGCCGCCGCGGAGAGCAGGCCCGTCTGCGGGTCGCGGGCGACGGCGCAGAGGCGGCCCTCGGACCAGGCGTCGCCCACCTCGACGTCGTGGCCGCGGAGGCGCAGGTCCTCGACGACGGCGGGGTCGGTGCGGGACTCGACGACGACGCGGCCGGGCCGCATGCCGCGCGGGTAGAAGGAGCCGGGGAAGGACTCGTTGTGCCAGTTCGGGGCGTCGACGGCGCCCTGGAGGTCGAGACCGCCGCGGACCTGGGCGCGCTCGGCGACGGCGAGGAAGAAGTGGAGCTGCCACTGGTCCTGCTGGTCGCCGCCGGGGGTGCCGAAGGCGAGGACCGGTACGCCGTCGCGCAGGGCCAGGGATGGGGTCAGGGT
>NZ_JBRIOU010000002.1:833914-836465 GCF_053474865.1 Streptomyces sp. CO7 | reverse complement strand
GGGGAGGCCCTCCTCCAGCCAGGTCATCTGGAGGCGGGTGCCGAGCGGGAAGCCGAGTTCCGGGACGACCGGGTTGGACTGGAGCCAGCCGCCGCTGGGGGTCGCGGCGATCATGTTGCCCCAGCGGTCGACGACGTCCAGGTGGCAGGTGTCACCGCGGGTGCCGCCGTCCCGGGCGACGGTGGGTTCGCCGACGCCCAGCGCGTTGAACTCCGGCTCGTCGTCGGCGATCAGGTGCGCCAGGGCGGCCAGCCGGGGCTCGCGCCCGCCGGGGCTGCCGGGGCGCAGTTCGAGGGACGCCTTGCCGGGGTCGACCAGGCGGCGGCGTTCGGCGTTGTAGCCGGCGGAGAGCAGGTCGGCGAGCGGGACGCCATCGGGGCCGGCGTCGCCGTACCAGGCCTCGCGGTCGGCCATCGCGAGCTTGCAGCCCTCGATCAGCAGGTGCAGGTACTCGGCGGAGGCGTACGGCGGCAACTCGTCGGGAAGCAGCGCGAGTTGCTGGAGGAAGGCGGGGCCCTGGCTCCAGGGCCCGGCCTTGCAGAGGGTCCAGCCGCGCCAGTCGAAGGCGGCCGGGGTCTCGTACGTCGCGGACCAGGACGCGAGGTCCTCGGCGGTGAGGACGCCGGTGTGGTGATCACCGCTGGTGTCCAGGGTCGGGCGGCCGGACTGCCGCAGAAGCGCGCGGGCTATGAACCCCGAACGCCATATCTCCCTGGCCCGCTCGATGCGATCGACCCGGTCGCCGCCCGGGGCATCGGCCTCGGCGAGCAGGCGCCGCCAGGTGGCGGCCAGCGCCGGGTTGCGGAACAGGGCTCCGGGGCGCGGGAGTTCACCGTTCGGCAGGTAGACCTCGGCGGAGGACGTCCACTCGCTCTCGAACAGCTCCCGCACGGTGGCCACGGTCTCGGTCATCCGCTCCACGGGCGGGTGCCCGTCCTCTGCGTAGCCGACGGCGTACTGGAGCACGTCCGCGAGCTCCTTGGAGCCGTGGTCGCGCAGCAGCACCATCCACGCGTCGAAGGCGCCGGGTACGGCCGCCGCCAACGGGCCGGTGCCGGGGACCAGTTCGAGGCCGAGCCCGCGGTAGTGGGCGACGGTCGCGGCGGCGGGGGCCACGCCCTGCCCGCACAGCACCCGCACCTCTCCCCCGGCGGGCGCCAGCAGGATCGGCACCTCGCCGGCGGGGCCGTTGAGGTGGGGTTCGACGACGTGCAGCACGAAGCCGGCCGCGACCGCCGCGTCGAAGGCGTTGCCGCCGTCCTCCAGCACGGCCATCGCCGACTGCGAGGCGAGCCAGTGCGTGGACGACACCATGCCGAAGGTGCCCTGGAGCGTGGGCCGGGTCGTGAACATGGACTCTCACCTCGGGGTTTCCGTGCGACGGTCCGGACGACGAGCGTTCAGGCGAGTGTAGTGATCGCCCGGCTCTCCGACGAGGGAGCGGAAGGCGGCCGGAGCCGCGGTCCGCGGGACGGCCGTGGGCGGGGACCTGCCGACGCACGGCGGACCGGCCCTACCGCGGACTCGCCCGCACCGCGGACCTGTTCACATGAGGGTCTGCGCCGCGTAGAGCCCGCCGACCGCCGCGACCAGTGAGCCCAGCAGGACGCGCAGGAGGCGTTCGGGCAGACGGGGCTGGAGACGGGCGCCGAGGTAGCCGCCGGCCAGCCCGCCCAGGCCGCAGGACAGGCCGAGGAGGACGTCGGGGGCGATGTGCCCGTTGCCGGTGAGGGACAGCAGGCCGTACGCGCCGGCGCCGACCACCGAGGTCAGGAAGGTGGTGGCGAGGGCGGCCGGGGCGACCCGGGAGACGGGCATGCCCCGCCCGACCAGGATCGGCCCGAGGAGGGAGCCGCCGCCGATTCCGTAGATCCCCCCGACCGTTCCGACCGCGACGGCCAGCATCGTGACGACGCGGGGCGACGGCTCGCCCTGCGCGCGGCCGGGAGCCGGTTCGGGCGCGGTGGCGGTGACGGGCCGCAGGGTCCGGGCGACGAGCCACAGGCCCAGGGGCAGGAGGAGGACCGCGACCAGGATCCGGAACACGGCGGGGCCGGGGACGGCGAAGACCCGGATCACCGCCCCGAGCACCACCCCGGGCAGGGTTCCGACGACGAGGAGACGCGTCAGCGGACCGTACAGGCGCCCGTCCCGCCGGTAGCGCAGCAGGGCGCCGGGACCGGCGACGACGTTGTAGAGGAGGTTGGTCGGGGTGACGGCCGGACTGGGCACGCCCAGCACGCTCAGCTGGACGGGCAGCAGGAGGACCGCGCCGGACACGCCCACCGGCGCGGTCACCGCCGCGATCAGCAGGCCCGCGGCGAACCCGAGAAGTCCTGTCGACCAGTCCACCGCTCCCCCGTCCACGCTGTGGAGCCCAGTATCGACGCCGGGAGCGGCAGACCGCTCCGGCCCCTGCTTCGGCACTGTGCTTCGCGGCCACCACAACGCCGCGCAGCCGGAGGGCGGTCCAGGGACTCACTCCACTCCGGTGGACCGACGGGGCGGCGACCCGCCCTCCGGCGGGTCGCCGCCCCGTGCACCCGGGTGC
>NZ_JBRIOU010000002.1:831828-833814 GCF_053474865.1 Streptomyces sp. CO7 | reverse complement strand
CGCGCAAGGCGATCGCCTCCGCCGGCGTGATCCGCAGCCCCCAGTCGCTCAGCTCGAAGGCACCCCGCCAGGCGACGGGAAGGGTCTCCACCTCGTCGACCGCCTGTCGAGCCCGCAAGGCGTAGGTGTCGACGACCGACTGCAGATAGACGCGGGTGGCCTCAGGTTCGCGGTCCGCGAGCTCCCGGTCGGAGAACCGGGTCATCCGGTGCGCGGCCGCCCACCACCGCTCCCGCGCGTTGCCGCGGTCGGTGAGCTCCTCCACGAAGCCGGCGTCGGCCAGTTTCCGCAGGTGGTAGCTGGCGCTGCCCGAGTTGATGGCGAGCCGCTCCGCCAGCCGGGTCGCCGTGGAGGGCCCGTGCCGGCGCAGCAGTCCCACCAGGCGCACCCTCAGCGGGTGCGCCAGCGCCCGTAGCCCCGATGCGTCCAGCCGTACCTCGTCGCTCTTCGCCATGCCCTCACCGTAGACCGCCAACACTTGTTTGCAAAGACTTCTTCGCGAACAAGTGTTGGCGGTTTCGGCGGCCGGAGCTCCCGCTGCGTCCACGTTCGCGGCGAGCGATCATCGGATGGAGTGGGCCACGCGTGAGGCGGACCCGGGACCGGAGGGAGCCGAGGCTGTGCATGGCGAGTACAAGGTGCCCGGCGGCAAGCTGGTCGTCGTGGACCTGGACGTCCGGGGCGACGTGCTGCGCGACGTACGGGTGGCCGGCGACTTCTTCCTGGAGCCCGACGAGGCCCTCCTGGCGATCAACGACGCCCTCGAGGGCGCTCCCGCCACGACGGACGCAGCGGGTCTGGCCACCAGGATCACCGCGGCCCTGCCGGAGTCCACGGTGATGCTGGGCCTGACCGCCGAGGGCGTCGGCATCGCCGTGCGGCGCGCGCTGGCCCGTGCGACCGAGTGGGGCGACTACGACTGGCAGCTCATCCACACCGGCCCGCAGCCGCCCGCCCTGCACATGGCGCTGGACGAGGTGCTCACCGCCGAGGTGGCCGCCGGGCGGCGGGCGCCGACCCTGCGGGTGTGGGAGTGGGCGTCGCCGGCCGTGGTCATCGGCAGCTTCCAGTCGCTGCGCAACGAGGTGGACCCGCAGGGCGCGGCCCGCCACGGCATCACGGTGGTGCGGCGGATCTCGGGCGGCGGGGCGATGTTCGTGGAGCCGATGAGCACCATCACGTACTCCCTGTCGGTACCGGAGTCCCTGGTCTCCGGCCTCTCCTTCGCCGACAGCTACGCCTACCTGGACGACTGGGTGCTGGGCGCGCTGGGCGACATGGGCATCAAGGCCTGGTACCAGCCGCTCAACGACATCGCCACCGAGGCGGGCAAGATCGCCGGCGCGGCGCAGAAGCGGGTGGTGGGCCCGGACGGCGGTCCCGGAGCCGTCCTGCACCACGTGACGATGTCCTACGACATCGACGCCGACAAGATGCTCGAGGTGCTCCGCATCGGCAAGGAGAAGATGTCCGACAAGGGCACCACGAGCGCCAAGAAGCGGGTGGACCCGCTGCGGCGGCAGACCGGTCTGGCCCGCGAGCAGGTGATCGAGAACATGATCGCCTCCTTCCGCGACCGCCACGGGCTGACGGCCGGCGAGGTCACCGCCGAGGAGATGACCCGCGCCGAGGAACTGGTGCGGTCGAAGTTCGCCACCGAGGAGTGGACCGCGCGCGTGCCCTGACGGCGTGCGGCCGGGAGAACTGGGCGGCCGACGGCGCCGGGCGGTCGCTCCACCGGCGGGTGCGCCGGCCGACCCGACCCGGCGTCTCACCGGAGCGCCCACATGCCGAGACGACGCTGGATTCATGCAGGGTGCACGTATAACGTCGTCCGCATGTCCGCACCCGCCTCCCTGCTGTGCCTGGCACTCTTCGCGTGCTCGGCCTGGTGCGTCGACGACGCTCTCTGTCGCCGCTGATCCGCGTCCGTCGTCCGCGCCGTACCCGCCGCCGACGACCCCCGACGCCCGCAGCCCCGTCCCC
>NZ_JBRIOU010000002.1:831011-831728 GCF_053474865.1 Streptomyces sp. CO7 | reverse complement strand
CCTGGCCCCCCGCCCCTCCCGCCGAGGTGACGGCAGCGCCGCCGCGCGCCCGATCCGCCGCCTTCCCCCCGCCCGCCCCCCCCCCCCGTCCGGCGCCCGCCGCGCCACCGCTCGGGCCGGTCCGCAAGGGTCCGCTGGCCGTCTCCGCGCTGCTCGCCGTCGCGCTCACCGCCTACGTATGGTCGGCCCACGGGGCGAAGCCGGGCGTGCTGCTCCTGCTGGGCCTCGGTCTCGGAGTGGGCCTGTTCCACTCCCGGTTCGGTTTCACCTCCGCCTGGCGGCAGCTGGTCGCCGTCGGCAACGGGACCGGTCTGCGCGCCCACGCCCTGCTCCTCGGCACCACCGCCACCCTCTTCGCCCTCGTCCTGGGCACCGGGACCGGCCTGTTCGGCTCGGCCCCCGCCCCCTCGGCGGGCCCGCTGGGCCTGGGCCTGCTGCTGGGCTCGGTGCTGTTCGCCATCGGCATGCAACTGGGCGGCGCCTGCGCCTCCGGCACGCTCTACGTGGTCGGGTCCGGGCAGTCCACGCTGGTGCTCACCCTCGGCGGGTTCATCGCCGGAGCGACCCTCGCCGCCTGGCAGTTCGACCTCTGGAAGGACCTGCCCGCCTTCGAGCCGGTGGTCCTCGCGGACCACGTCGGCTGGTTCGGCTCCTGGGCGGTGACGATCGCCGCGCTGGTGCTGGTGGTGCTGGTCAGCCGACGTGGTCCGCGAGGAC
>NZ_JBRIOU010000002.1:827658-830911 GCF_053474865.1 Streptomyces sp. CO7 | reverse complement strand
GGTCCAGGCCCGCCGCAACCCGCCGCCGGTGGACGCGGTGCCCTCGGCGCGCGGCGCCCTGGCCCGCGCGGTGCGCGGCTCCTGGCCACTGGCGGCCGGCGCCCTGGTGCTGGCGGCCCTGGGCGGCGCGGTACTGCTCGTCTCCGGCGGGGCGTGGGGCATCACCAGCGCCTTCAGCCTCTGGGGATCCGAGCTGGTCGGCGCGCTGGGCGGGCACCCGGAGAACTGGACCTGGTGGCAGCGCCCCGGCAACGCGGAGATGCTCGCCGGTCCGGTACTGGCCGACAGGACGAGCCTGACGGACATCGGCATCATGGTCGGCGCCGCCCTCGCCGCCTCCCTCGGCGGCACGTGGGCCCTGCACCGCGGCATCCCCTGGCGCACGGCCGTGGCGGCGGTGCTGGGCGGCGTGCTGATGGGCATCGGCGCGCGCCTTGCGGGCGGTTGCAACATCGGCGCCTACCTGGCCGGCATCGCCTCCGGCAGCCTGCACGGCTGGCTGTGGGGAGCGTTCGCGCTCGGCGGCACCTGGATCGGCCTCAAGCTCCGCCCGCTGTTCGGCCTGGGCAACCCCAAGCCGGGCGACGGCGTCTGCTGACCGTCCACCGGGTCCCTCGGCCATCCCGCTCCGTGGCGTGGCCGAGGGGCGTCCGTGAAGTGGACGGGGGTCGCCCCGGGCCTCCGCGGTGGTTTCCGGCCTCCGCGGCGGTTTCCCGGGGCTCCGTGGGGTCTTCCCCGGGTCTTCGTGGGGTCTTCCCCGGGTCTTCGTGGGGTCTTCCCCGGGTCTTCGTGGAGTGGCCGGTTCCGCCCGCGGGCGGGCGTGACCGGTCGGCCACGGAGCGAGTTCAGACTTCCGTCGCGACGGAAACACGTGTTTGACTGGCGTTCGCCTGCCCCGGCAGGCTCCGCCGTCGTCTCCCAGAGAAGTGCGCCGTGCCTTTCAATCTGCCGCTCGCTCTCACTGTGCGCCTGATGCCGGTCGTCGTGCTCGCCTCCGCCGGCTGGGCGATGTCCGTCGGCCCCCTCGCCGACCCGCCCGAAGCGGCCGCCAGCGGCCAGGAGTCCACCTCGTCGGACTCCTCCTCGGACTCCGGCGACTCGGGTGAAGGGTCCGGGAAGGACGACGAGGAGCCGGGGAAGACGACGGACAAGGCGGAGAAGACGCACGAGAAGGCCCCGGACCCCTGCAAGGCGGTGTCCAAGAAGACCGTCACCTCACTGGTGCCCGGAAAGCTGACCACCGGTGAACTCGCGTCCACGGACAAGGACGTGCGCCGGATGTGTCAGTGGCACGCGTTGCAGGGGTACTCCTACCGCTGGCTGGACGTCTCCTTCGAGATCCGCCGCTCCACCGAGGACGCGGAGAAGGCCTTCGACCGCGTCGCCGACGGCAAGGGCGGCCCGTTCAAGGGACTCGGCGACGAGGCGTACTCGCTGAGCGCGGTCACCAGCGACAAGGGCAACAAGGTCCAGGAGACGGAACTGACCGTCCGTTCGGGCAACGCGATCGTCGTGGTGACGTACAACGGCGGCGACTTCGTCGACAAGACGACCCCGAGCGCGGACAAGATCCGCGACGGCGCGGCGAAGGCCGCCGGCGAGGCCCTCGCCGCCCTGGAGAAGCCGGCAGGCTGACCCCACGACGGATGCATCGCGAAGGTGCGCCGCGGATGTGCTGCCAGGGCAGCACATCCGCGGCGCACCTTCGCGTTACACCTTCTCCTGCCGGCGGGCGGCCACGGGGAGCATGAGGAGGAGGTGGAGGAGCATCGCCGTGCCCAGGCCGACCGCCCAGCCGTAGTCGGCGAGGCCGGACAGCGCCGGGAGGGGGCGGCCCTCGACCAGGGGCGCGAAGTCCGCGCCGCCGACCGCCAGGACACCGCCGGTCAGGAAGGCCACCACGGCCCGCCAGTTCCAGCCCCGGCTGTACCAGTAGGGTCCGCCCTCCCGGTACAGCCCCGGCAGGTCGAGCCGGGTGCGGCGCAGGATCCAGTAGTCGGCGATCAGGATGCCCGCCACCGTGCCGAGCAGTCCGGCCACCAGGCCCAGCCAGGTGAAGATGTAGCCCTGCGGGTCCTGGTACAGCTTCCACGGCATGATCAGCACCGCGATCACCGCCGTGGCCAGCGCCCCGGTGCGGAAACTGACGTGGCGGGGCGCGACGTTGGAGAAGTCGAAGGACGGTGAGACCAGATTGGCCGCGATGTTGACCGAGAGGGTCGCCACCAGCACCGTCACCAGCGCGAAGAGCAGTCCGACCACGCTGTCCACCTTGGCGGCGAGTCGCACCGGGTCCCAGATCGCCTCGCCGTAGACGGCCTGGGAGCCGGAGGTGACCATCACCGACAGGAAGGCGAACAGGGTCATCGTGGTCGGCAGGCCCAGCGCCTGTCCCCAGGTCTGCGCCCGCTGGCTCCTCCCGTAGCGGGTGAAGTCGGGGATGTTGAGGGAGAGCGTCGACCAGAAGCCGATCATGCCCATCAGCGCGGGCCCGAACAGCTTCCAGAAGTCGGCGTCCCAGCCCAGCCTCGACGGCTGGTCGAGCAGCGGCCCGAAGCCGCCCGCCTTGTCGCTCATCCACCACAGCATCACGAACGCGCCGACCAGCACGAAGGGCGCGGCCCAGTTCTCGAAGCGGCGGACGGTCTCCATCCCGCGGAAGATGATCGCCACCTGGAGCGCCCAGAACAGCGCGAACGACAACCAGAGCGTCCAGGGGTGGCCGCCGACGGACGCGGTGTCGGTCCAGCCCTCCCCGATCAGCTTTCCGGCGAGGAAGTAGATCGCCTCACCGCCGATCCAGGTCTGGATGCCGAACCAGCCGCAGGCCACCAACGCCCGCACCACGGCGGGCAGGTTGGCGCCCCGAATGCCGAACGAGGAGCGGGCGAAGACCGGGAAGGGGATGCCGTACTTGGGGCCGGCGTGACCGGTGAGCAGCATCGGCGCCAGGACGATCAGGTTGGCCAGGGCGATGGTGAACACCGCCTGTTTCCAGTCCATCCCGACCGCGATGAGCCCGGAGGCGAGGGTCCACGAGGCGGTGTTGTGGGCCATGCCGACCCACAGGGCGGAGAAGTTGTAGGTGGTCCAGGTCCGCCCCGCGGCCGGCACCGGCAGCAGGTCGGCGTTGGCGTAACGGCCGTCCGGGGGCGGCGCGTCGGGGGCGAGCTCCACCCTTCCGTCGGGCAGCGTGACCTGTCCGGCGGAGGGCGGTCGCGGGGGCGCGGCGGCGGGAGGCGCGGTGTCGGCC
>NZ_JBRIOU010000002.1:824814-827558 GCF_053474865.1 Streptomyces sp. CO7 | reverse complement strand
GTGCTCGGAGGGGTCAGGGGCCGGGACGTGGGCGGGCGTGCGGGCGTGCCGGTGCGGGGAGGCGCGCCGGTGTGCGCCCCGCATCCGGCGTACCCGGAGGGCGACGCCCCGTCAAGCGCCGTCGCGTGCGGGGCCCTCGCCCGGTTCGCCGCCGAGGGCGGGGATGACATGCGCCCCGTACGCGTCGACGACCTTCTCCTGCGCGTCGTGCATGTCGTACACGGCGAACTGGTCGACGCCCAGGTCGCGCAGCGCGGTCAGCTTCTCGATGTGCCGTTCGACGGGGCCGAGGACGCAGAACCGGTCGACGATCTCGTCGGGGACGAAGGCCGTGTCCGGGTTCCCGGTGCGGCCGTGGTGGGCGTAGTCGTAGCCCTGGCGGGAGCGGACGTAGTCGGTGAGTTCGTGCGGCACCACCGAGCCGTCCGCGCCGTATCGGGAGACCAGGTCGGCCACGTGGTTGCCGACCATGCCGCCGAACCACCGGCACTGCTCGCGGGCGTGGGCGAGCGCCTCGGGCGAGTCGTCGTCGGTGACGTACGCGGGCGCGGCGACGCAGACGGTGATCTCCTCCGGGTCGCGCCCGGCCTCCCGGGCGGCCTGCCGGACGGCGTGGACCATGTACTCGGTGAGGTAGAGGTCGGCGAGCTGGAGGATGAAGCCGTCGGCCTTCTCGCCGGCCGTGCGCAGCGCCTTCGGGCCGTAGGCGGCCATCCAGACGGGCAGCCGGGAGCCGGGCCGCACCCACGGGATGCGGATGACGGTGCCGTCGCCGAGGTCGGTCTCCTCGCCGGAGGCGAGGGAGCGGATCACCCGCATCGCCTCGGCCACGGCGGCGAGGGTGTTGGGCCGGCGGCCGGCCACCCTCATCGCCGAGTCGCCGCGTCCGATGCCGCAGACCGTGCGGTCGCCGTGCATGTCGTTGAGGGTGGCGAAGGTGGAGGCGGTGACCTCCCAGGTGCGGGTGCCGGGGTTGGTGACCATCGGGCCGACGACCAGCCGCTCGGTCCACGCCAGGATCTGGCTGTGGATCACGAACGGCTCCTGCCACAGGACGGCGGAGTCGAAGGTCCAGCCGTGGGTGAAGCCGTTGCGCTCGGCGCGGCGCATCAGGTCGATGACGCGGTCGGCCGGGGGGTCGGTCTGCAGGACCAGTCCGAAGTCCATGGGGGCTCCTGGGGGACGAGGCGTGGCCGAAAGGGGAAGGCAGTGGCGTGCTCACGTCGACCAGGTATGTGCGAACTCTGGTTACCGGCCCGTAGGGCCATTACCTTACCCCCGGTAACAGCAACCCGGAGGAACAACCCGGTCCCGAGAGACAGGAGCACAGCGTGAGACTCAAGGTCGGACGTGGACGCGTGTTCTCCGCCCTGGCGGCCGCGACGGTGCTGGCCGTCACCGGTGCGGGGCAGGCAGGCGCTCAGGACGCGGACGCGCAGCAGCGCGAGGTGCTGTTCGTCGCGAACAACTGGGACGGCACCGCGAGCGTGCTGTCCTCCGACGCCCAGTTGTCGCCGGTCGGGAAGGTCGACCTGATCCCGGACAAGGACGAACGGCTGCGGGAGATCTACCTCAACCCGGTCCGCCTGGCCGGCTTCCTGGTCATCAGGGAGACCGCGGGCGAGGGCCACGACCAGTTCGCCGACGACATGTACTCCACGCCGGACGGTTCCGCGGTGGTGGTTTCCCGGCCGAGTTTCGCCGACGTGGTCTCCGTCTCGCTGACCACCGGCAAGATCAACTGGCGTTTCCAGGTGGACGGTTTCCGCGCGGACCACATGGCGGTCTCGCCGGACGGCAACCGGGTGGCGGTGTCGGCCTCCACCGGCAACAAGGTGCACGTGCTGGACATCCACACCGGCCGGCAGATCGGCAACTTCGCCACCGGGGACAAGCCGCACGAGAACGTCTTCACCCGCGACGGCAAGATCTGGAACATGTCCATCGGCGAGGTCAACAACGACCTGGACGCGCCCTGGATGGACTTCCTCAAGGGTGACCGGAAGATCACGGTCGCCGACGCCGAGACGCTCAAGGTGGTCCGCACCATCGACATGCGCCAGCGACTGGACGCGGCCGGCTACGGCTCCTACTCGGACGCGGTCCGCCCGGCGGCCTTCAGCCCGGACGAGTCGAAGCTCTACTTCCAGGTGTCGTTCTTCAACGGCTTCTTCGAGTACGACGTGGCCACCGACAAGATCACCCGGATGAAGACGCTGCCGAAGAACCCGGCGACCTCCGACGAGCGGACCTCCTTCGTCAACGACTCCCGGCACCACGGGCTGACCATGCAGCCGAGCGGTCAGAACCTGTGCGTCGCGGGCACGATGGACGACTACGCGACGATCGTGAACCGCACGACCCTGCAGCAGGGGCCGCTGGTCCCGGTCTCCAAGCCGTACTGGTCCACCGTCACGGGCGACGGCGCGGCGTGCGTGGTCTCCGAGTCGGGCGCCGACAAGGTCACCTCGATCTCCTTCGCCACCGGCCAGAAGATCACGTCCACCCCGGTGGGCGACCACCCGCAACGGGTCCGGCTGGGCACGGTCCCGCAGGGCTGGACCGGCGTCGGCTGACCCCCACGCCCTCGGCTCTCCGCCCGGCGGCGGCCGCCGCCCCGGCCGCACCCGCGTGCGGGGCGCTGCCGGGCGGTCGCCGGGCGGGGCTGCGTGTCCGTGGGGCGTGACGGAGCGTCCGCCGGGTTCGGCCGGTCCTGCGCCGGGCGGGGCCGCGGGGGCGTGCCG
>NZ_JBRIOU010000002.1:821421-824714 GCF_053474865.1 Streptomyces sp. CO7 | reverse complement strand
CCGCAACCTCCCCGTTCGACGCGGCGTACGAGGAGTTGCTGCGCCGCTGGCCCGAGGAGACGCGGGCCCTCGACGTGCCGACGCGGTTCGGTTCCACCCGGGTCCACGTCTGCGGCCCCGAGGACGCCCCGCCCCTGGTGCTGCTCCCTGGTGGCGGCGCCACCTCCATGGCCTGGTACTCCGTCGCCCCCGAACTCGCCCGCACCCATCGCCTGTACGCCGTCGACCTGCTCGGCGACTTCGGCCGCACCGTTCCCGCCGGCGATCCGTTGCGCGACGCGGACGACCTGGCGGTTTGGCTGACCGCCGTCCTCGACGGCCTCGGCCTGGAGCGCACCGCCCTGTGCGGGCACTCCTACGGCGCGTGGATCGCCCTGAACCAGGCCCTCCGCGCACCCGGACGGTTCAGCCGCCTGACGTTGCTGGACCCGGTCGGCTGCTTCGCCGGCCTGCGCCTGCCGTACGTCCTGCGGGCGCTGCCGATGCTGGCGCGCCCCACCCCGGAGCGGGTGCTGTCCTTCCACCGCTGGGAGACCGGCCGCCCGCCCGGCGACCCCGCCTGGGCCGCCTTCCTCGGCGCGACCGCGCGCGCCCGCCGCACCAAGGTGCTGCCCGCCCGCTGTCCCGACGCGTCCGCGCTGCGGGGGTGCGCGGTGCCGACATTCGTCCTCCTCGCCGGGCGGAGCCGGGCCCACGACGCCCGGAAGGTCGCCGGGCGGGCGCGTGCGCTGCTGCCCGGCGCGACGGTGGTCACCGTGCAGGGGGCGGGGCACCACTCGCTGCCGACGGAGTGCGCGGCGGACGTGGTGGCCGCGCTGCGCGGTTCGCCGGCGTGACACGGGAGCCCCGGGCGGGCTCAGCCCTGCCCGACCGGCTTTCCGCTCCGGCGGAACGACCTGACGGACGCCCAGGCGGCCAGGCCCGCCGGGGTGAGCGGCAGGACCGGAAGCAGCACGGCCGCCGCCCACGCCACGACACCGGTGTCGGCCTCCGCTTCCACACCTCCTGACGTCCGGCGGAGCGACATGGTGTCCCCCGGCTCGCCGTGGAACTGCCCCTCGATTTCGCGGCCCGATGCAAGCCTGCCGGTGCACACATGGACAGCGCCGCCCCGCGGACCGCTTTCCCACCGGCACGCTGTGATCCGCAAGGGCTCCTCGGTTCCCACCAGCCCCACGCCGACGAGCCCGAGCATCACGGTCCACGCGGCCACGGCCGCGAAGAACGCGGCGATGAACCCCCATGCGGCGCAGGCCAGGAGTTCCGCCTTCCGTCTCGGCACCGGTCTCAGACTTCCCCGCAGCCGCACCGGCCGGTGGAAGCCGTGGCGTCGGGGCGCGTCACCACGACGGCGGTGGTGACGAAGCCCCGGGTCACGCACCAGCGGCCGTCGAAGACGACCGGTCCGCCGGGCACGACCGCTTCCGGCAGGACGCGGGCGCGGAAGGAGCCGGCGGGGTCGAAGGTCAGGACCGCCTGCTCGAACCCGAGCCAGGCGCCGGTGATCGGGTACCAGGCCTTGTACACCGACTCCTTCGCCGAGAACAAAATCCGGTCCCAGCTGAATGCCGGGTGTGCCGTGACCAGTTGGGCGAGGTGTTCGCGCTCCTCGGGCAGCGTGACGCCGCCCAGCGTTTCCTCCGGCAGGGCCTCGTGGGGTTCCGCGTCGATACCGACGGAGGCCAGGGCGGCGGCGTCCGCGACGGCGGCAGCGCGGTAGCCGTCGCAGTGCGTGAGTGCGCCCACCACTCCCGCGGGCCAGCGCGGCGCGCGGTCGGCGCCGGGGGGCAGGGCGGCCGCTCCGTGCCCGAGGCAGCCCAGCGCCTGCCGGGCCAGGTGCCGCACGGTGGTGTACTCGCGGCGGCGCTTGTCCACGGCGCGCGCGACGGCCGGCTCCTCCTCGGGCAGCAGCACGGCGTCGGGCGGGTCGCCGAAGGACTCGGCCACGTGCACACCGGGCGGCAGCAGGTCGCGCATCATCGGCCGTCCCGCCCTCCTGGACCCGTCTGCCCGGGGTCGCCGTGCCGCTCCCGGCTCCGGTGCAGGCCGACGTAGTGCCGCCGGCGCCCGGCGTCGGCGGCGAGGTCGATGCCGGTGCGGGCCAGCAGGGTGGCCGCGTCGAGCAGGGCGGCGTCGGCGGCCGGGGTGGTCATCTCGTCGGCGAACTCGGCGTTGTGCGGGGTCGCTTCGCATCCCAGGACGCCGATGTGCGGGTGGATCGACGGCAACGTGTGGCTGACGTTGCCCATGTCGGTGGAGGCGGTCACGCTGCCCGGCGGGAGGGGGTCGGCGGTGCGGCCGACGTCGGCGAGGTGCCCCTCGTACGTCCTCAGCAGCCACGGGTCCTGGCGCAGGTCGAGGTAGTCGGGCTGGGTGCGGCCGATCTCGACGTCGGTGCCGGTGGCGAGGGCGGCGCCGCGGAAGCAGTCCATCACGCGGCCGGTGAGCGGGGCGAGTTCCTCCGCGGTGGCCGCGCGGACCTCGTACTCCAGGACGGCGAGGTCCGGGATCATGTTGGTGCGCCGCCCCGCCTCGCGGACGAAGCCGGATATCCGGGCGTCCGGGGTGGTCTGCTGCCGCAGCAGCCCGACGGCGACCTGGGCGACCACCGCGGCGTCACCGGCGTTGCGGGCGAGGTGCGGCGACTTCGCGGAGTGCGCGGTGCGGCCCGTGAACCGGGCCTCGAACCTGGCGGCGGCGGTGGTGCGGTCACCGCCGAAGGTGAGGTCGGTGGGGCCGGGGTGGACCATCATCGCCACGGTGACGTCGTCGAAGGCGCCGCGCTCCAGCATCAGCACCTTGCCGCCGCCGTGTTCCTCGGCGGGGGTGCCGAGGAGCTTGACGCGGAACCCGAGTTCGCCGGCGACGGAGGCCAGCGCGATCGCGGCGCCGACGGCGGACGCGGCGATCAGGTTGTGGCCGCAGGCGTGGCCGACCTCGGGCAGCGCGTCGTACTCGGCGCACAGCCCGAGGGTGAGGTCGCCCTCGCCGTAGGCGGCGGTCAGCGCGGTGGGCAGCTCGCACACCCCGCGTTCGACCGCGAAGCCGGCGTCCGTCAGCAGGTCGGCCACGTGGGCGGAGGCGGCGTGTTCGGCGAACGCGGTCTCGGGTTCGGCGTGGATGGCCCGGCTGAGGGCGAGCAGCCGTTCCCGCCACCGGGTGAGCGCCTCGTCGGCCCGGACGTACGGGTTGTCGCTCATCGTCGCTCCCTGCACGTCACGCCACGGCCCTCCGCTCAACACTCCCCCGGACGGTACCTCCCCCGCCTTCCGCACCACCTCCCTGCCCCACGT
>NZ_JBRIOU010000002.1:814764-821321 GCF_053474865.1 Streptomyces sp. CO7 | reverse complement strand
GGCCTCGCTGGGCGACGTCGTCGCCGTGCCCCCGGTGCGGGCGGCGCGGGACGCCGGACTGCTGCGGGCCCGGCCGATGTTCGCCCGTCTCGACCGGGAGGGTGTCGTGTGGGCGGACGGCAGCCGGGCCGACGTGGACGTCGTCGTCTGGTGCACGGGGTTCCGCCCCGCCCTGTCACCGCTCGCTCCCCTCGGCCTGCGCGGCGGCGGTGGCCGCGTCCCGGTCGACGGGACCCGCGCGGTGGCCGACCCCCGCGTCCACCTGCTCGGCTACGGCGACTGGACCGGCCCCGCCTCGGCGACCCTCATCGGCACCGGACGCCCCGCCCGCGACGCCGCCAGGGCCGTCGCGGACCTGCTCGGCTGAGCCGCGGGTCGGAGGCGGCCCCTCAGCCCGCGTCGAACCACTCCTTGCCCGCCGCCCGGTGGGCCACCCAGCCGGCGAACCCGGACCCGGCCGTGGTGTGTCCGAACTCCGCCCCGAACGGCAGGGCGCCCACGTCGGTGACGTTCCATATGTGGCCGCGGTGCGGGCCGGTGACCACCAGGTGCCAGTACATCCCGCACCCGTCGGTGCCGAGCACGACCGTGCCGTGGTCGAAGACCGGGCCGAGCAGCGCGTCCAGTTCCTCCTCCGGCCGGTCGTCCTCCTCCCACAGCCACGCCTCGGTGAGCGGGAACGGCTGTGCGAGGTCCCTCGGCGGCCGGCCCTCGCCCCAGTCCGCGGGCAGCTCGGCCAGGGGCACCAGCCCGTAGTCCGGCGGCCCCTGCGCGGATCCGTCCGTCACCTCGGCGACGAACGACCGGTACGGCTCCGGCAGCACCACGCCGTGCTCCGCCTCGAAGGCCCGCACGGCCTCCCACCCCAGGGCCGAGCTCCCGCCGTCGTCCACGCCGAAGGCGTCCCGCAGCGCGGCCATGTGCTCGGGGGCAGCTCTTTCCGTCTCCATGACCTCAGGAATAGCACGCCCCACCGACACCCCACACAGGCGATCTTGACAGCCCCCGACGGCGGCCACCATCGTCGGCACCCGACGTCACGGAAGCCACGGAACCCGCACCCACGGAGGCACGCATGGACGCCGACCCCGGCCTGGCCCTGGGACAGAAGGTCCTCGCCGCCCAGCCCTTCAACGCACTGGTCGGCGCACGCCTGACCGCCTTCGCGGACGGGCGGGCGACCCTGGAGGTGGACGTCCGCGACGAGTTGCGCCAGCAGAACGGCATCCTGCACGGCGGGGTGCTGGCCTACGCGGCGGACAACGCCCTCACCTTCGCCGCGGGCGCCGCGGTGGGGATCGGGGTGCTGACCGCCGGGTTCACCATCGACTACCTGCGCCCCGCGGACGGCGTCCTGCTGCGGGCCGAGGCCGAGGTGGTGCGCGCCGGCCGCAGCCGGGTGGTCACCCGGTGCGACCTGATCGTCGTGGCGGCCGACGGCACGGAGTCGCTGTGCGCCGTCGCCCAGGGCTCCGTCTCGGTGACGGCACCCCGCGCGGAGGGCTGACCGCTCCCCGGCGCGGGACCGGCACCCCGGCCTCTCAGCCGGCCAACTGGCACAGCCCGCGCGGCAGATACGCCCCGTGCCCGGTGCGGCCCACGTACGCGCCGTCCTGGATCACGGGCACCCCGCGGGAGAGCACCGTCTCGACGCGGCCGGTGATCCTCCGTCCCTCGTAGGCCGAGTAGTCGACGTTCATGTGGTGCGTGTCCGCCGACAGAACCTGCTCGGCGTGCGGGTCGTAGATCACGACGTCGGCGTCCGCGCCGGGCGCGAGGGTGCCCTTCCTCGGGTAGAGGCCGAACATCCGTGCCGGGGTGGCGCAGGCGATCTCGATCCAGCGGCGGCGCGTGAGGTGGCCGTCCACGACGGCCTGGTGCAGCAGGTCCATGCGGTGCTCGACGCCGGGCATGCCGTTGGGAATCCTGCTGAAGTCGCCGCGCCCCATGTCCTTCTGGCCCGTGAAGCAGAACGGGCAGTGGTCGGTGGAGACGACCTGCAGGTCGTCGGTGCGCAGTGCGCGCCACAGCGCCGCCTGGTGCTCGCGGGGGCGCAGGGGCGTGGAGCAGACGTACTTGGCGCCCTCGAAGCCGGGCTCGGCCAGGTTGTCGGTGGACAGGAAGAGGTACTGGGGGCAGGTCTCGCCGAAGACGGGCAGGCCCTCGTCGCGGGCGCGGGCCAGCTCGGCCACCGCCTTGGCCGCGGAGACGTGCACGACGTACAGCGGAGCTCCGGCCACCTCGGCCAGGCGGACGGCCCGGTGGGTGGCCTCGGCCTCCAGCAGCTCCTTGCGGACCTCGCCGTGGAAGCGGGGGTCGGTCTCCCCGCGGGAGAGGGCCTGTTCGACCAGGACGTCGATGGCGATGCCGTTCTCGGCGTGCATCATGATCAGTCCGCCGTTGTCGGCGGCGCGCTGCATGGCGCGCAGGATCTGTCCGTCGTCGGAGTAGAAGACGCCGGGGTAGGCCATGAACTGCTTGAAGGAGGTGACGCCCTCCTCCACCAGGCGGTCCATCTCCTTGAGCGTGCGGTCGTTGACGTCCGAGACGATCATGTGGAAGCCGTAGTCGACGGCGCACCGCGACTCCGCCTTGGCGTGCCAGGTGTCGAGTCCTTCGCGCAGGGTGCGGCCGACGGTCTGGATGGCGAAGTCCACGATGGTGGTGGTGCCGCCCCAGGCGGCGGCGCGGGTGCCGGTCTCGAAGGTGTCGGAGGAGTAGGTGCCGCCGAAGGGCATCTCCATGTGGGTGTGGGCGTCGACGCCGCCGGGGAGCACGTACCGGTCGGTGGCGTCCAGGGTGCGGTCGGCGGTCCAGGATTCGGCGGCGGAGGTGCCGGTGGCGGCGAGGGCGGCGACGCGGCCGTCCTCGATCAGGACGTCGGCGTGCATCTCGTCGGAGGCGGTGACGACGAGGCCGCCGCGGATCACGGTGCGGGACATGGCTGTGCCTCTCCTTCCGTGGGGGCGCCCTCTGCTCGAGCGGGCCGGGAGCGCCAGGGCCGGGAGCTCGGGGGGCCGGGAGTGGCCGGGCCGGGCGCCCGGGAGTGACCGGCCGGGGCGCCTGCGAGCGACCGGCCGGGCGCCGGTCGGTGACCGTGCGGGGCGACGAGGGCGCGCGGCCCCGGGCGTCACCCCGCGACCCGGCGCAGGACCCGCTCGAGGATCGCCGCTCCCTCCTCCGCCTCGGCGGCCGTGAGGGACAGCGGCGGGGCGATGCGCAGCGCGCTGGTGTCGTGGCCGCCGCCCTTGCCGATGAGGAGGCCTTCCGCGCGGGCGCCCTCCAGGACGGCCGCGGCCGCCTCGGGGTGGGCCAGGTCGGTGCCGGGCCTCACGAGTTCGATGCCGATCATCAGTCCGCGGCCCCGGACCTCGCGCACGCCGGGCAGGGTGGAGCAGGCGGTGCGCAGCCGCTCCAGGAGGGCGCCGCCGACCCGGCGGGCGTTGCCCTGGAGGTCGTGCTGGAGCAGGTGGTCGAGGTTGGCGAGGGCGGCGGCCATGGTGATCTGGGTGCCGCCGAAGGTGGAGATGGAGTTCGCGTCGAGGCAGTTCATGATCTCGGCGCGGGCGATCACGCCGCCGACCGACATGCCGTTGCCGATGCCCTTGGCGAAGGTGACGATGTCGGGCGGGCCGTTGCGGTCGTGTGCCTGCCAGCCCCAGAAGTGGTCGCCGGTGCGGCCCCAGCCGGTCTGCACCTCGTCGGCGATCCACAACACGCCCTGTTCGGCGAGGACTTCGCGGAACGCGGCGTACAACCCGTCGGGCGGGGAGGTGAACCCGCCGACACCCTGCACCGGTTCGGCGATCAGCGCGGCGGGGGTGCGGACGTGGCCGAGCAGGTCACGCAGGTCGGCGACGCAGGCGGCCGTGAAGGCCTCGTCGTCCAGGTGCGCGTAGGGCCCGCGGTGCCGGACGCCGCCGTGGACGTAGAGGGTCTGCAGCGGGGACAGCGAGGTCGGCGACCAGCCGCGGTTGCCGGTGACGGAGACGGTGGAGAAGGACCGGCCGTGGTAGCTGTTGCGCATGGCCAGGATCTGGTTGCTGCGCCGGTAGGTGGTGGCGAGGAGCAGCGCGGTGTCGTTGGCCTCGGTGCCGGAGGTGGTGAAGAAGACCCGGGCGTCGGGGATGCCGGACAACCGGGCGATGCGCTCGGCGAGTTCGACCATCGGCCGGTTCAGGTAGAGCGTGGAGGAGTGCAGCAGCCGGCCGGCCTGTTCGGTGACGGCCTTGGCGACCTCGGGGAGGGCGTGGGCGGTCATCGTGGTGAGGATGCCGCCGAAGAAGTCGAGGTACTCACGGCCCTGTGCGTCCCGTACACGGCGTCCCTCGCCCTGGACGATCTCCAGCGGGTCGTCGTAGTAGAGGGCCAGCCAGTCGGGGAGGACGGCCCGGTGCCGGCCGAGCAGCCCGCCCGAGCCCCGGTCCTCGCCGGCGGTGGCCGGGGCCGTCCCGTCCGCCGTCGTCTCGTCCGTGGCCGTCACGGCTGCACCAGTCCCTGGTAGGCGTCGGGCCGCCGGTCGCGGTAGAAGGCCCATTGCTGCCGGACCTCCTCGATGAGGCCGAGGTCGAGGTCGCGCACGACGAGTTCCTCCTCCTTGTCGCTGGCCACGTCGCCGACGAACTGGCCGCGCGGGTCGACGAAGTAGCTGGTGCCGTAGAAGTCGTTGTCGCCGTACGGTTCCCGGCCGACCCGGTTGATGGCGGCGACGAAGTACTCGTTGGCGACCGCGGCGGCGGGCTGTTCCAGCTGCCACAGGTAGGCGGAGAGCCCGCGTGAGGTGGCGGAGGGGTTGTAGACGAGCTGGGCGCCGTTGAGTCCGAGCTGGCGCCAGCCCTCGGGGAAGTGCCGGTCGTAGCAGATGTAGACGCCGACCTTGCCGACCGCGGTGTCGAAGACCGGCCATCCCAGGTTGCCCGGCTTGAAGTAGTACTTCTCCCAGAATCCCTTGACCTGCGGGATGTGGTGTTTGCGGTACTTGCCCAGGACCGTGCCGTCCGCGTCGACGACGACCGCGGTGTTGTAGTAGAAGCCGCTCTGCTCGACCTCGAAGACCGGCACCACGACGACCATGCCGGTCTCGCGGGCGAGGGCCCGCATCCGGGTCACGGTGGGGCCGTCGGGGACGGGTTCGGCCCACCGGTAGTGCTCCGGGTCCTGGACCTGGCAGAAGTAGGGGGCGTTGAAGACTTCCTGGAAGCCGATGACCTTGGCGCCCTGCCGGGCCGCCTCACGGGCGTGTTCCTCGTGCTTGGCGATCATGGACTCGGTGTCGCCGGTCCAGGTGGCCTGGACCAGGGCTGCGCGTACGACGTTGGCCACGAGCTGCTCCTTCGACGGAACGTCAGAGGGCCTCTACTGCAGGGGCTCGCCGCGGGGCGAGAGGGGGTCTGCCGGGGCGGCCGCAACCGCCGGAATCTCGAACTTAGGACGCCCCGGGGGCCTTGCCAAGACCATCCCGGCAAAGCCGTCGAGTCACCGCACATCACCACCCTTGCGGGCCAGCCTCCGAGGGGCCCGCCGGGCGCGGAACGGCTGGATCAGGTACCCGTGCGCTCTTCCCACAAGAACATTGGTTAGCCTAACCTTACTTTCGTTGCGCTGCCCGCAGCGGTGGTGACCCCTGCGCACGCTCCACCGGGGACAACTGCCGTCCGGGCGGCCCGTCCCCGGGAAGAAGGAAGTCTCCAGTGTCCCACCCGTCCGCCGCCCCCCACGTACCCGCTCTCCCGGATCCCTCAGCCCCAGGCGCTCAGGAGTTCGCCGGACGGACCGCGCTGGTGACCGGGGCGGCACGGGGCATCGGCAAGGCCGTGGTGCGGGCGCTGGCCGGCCGGGGCGCCCGGGTGCTGGCCACCGACCTCAAGGCGCCGAAGGTGAAGAAGCTCGCCGCCGCGCACGACGGCCGGGTCACCTCGCTCGCGCTGGACGTCCGGGACGCCGCGGCCGTGGACGCCGCCGTCGCGCGCGCCGAGGACACGCTGGGCCCGCTGGACGTCGTGGTGAACGTCGCCGGGGTGCTGTGGTCCTCCCCCGTGGTCGATCTGACGGACGAGAAGTGGGACGCCCACTTCGCGGTGAACACCACCGGCGTCTTCCACGTCTCGCGGGCCGCCGCCCGGCGGATGACGGGGCGCGGCCGCGGCAGCATCGTCACCGTCGCCTCCAACGCGGCCGGCATACCGCGCGCCGGGCTCGCCGCCTACGCCGCGTCCAAGGCGGCCACCGTGATGTTCACCAAGTGCCTGGGCCTGGAGGTCGCCGCGCAGGGGGTGCGCTGCAACACCGTCTCCCCCGGCTCCACCATGACCGACATGCAGCGCGGCCTGTGGGCCGACGGCGACGCCGAGGCCGCCGCGCGCCGGGTGGTGGAGGGCGACCTCGCCGCCCACCGCACCGGGATACCGCTGGGGCGGATCGCCGACCCCGAGGACGTCGCCGAGGCCGTCGTGTTCCTCGCCTCCGACCGCGCCCGGCACATCACGATGCACGACCTGTACGTCGACGGCGGAGCCACCCTGCGCGCCTAGGCCCCGACCGCCCGCCCTCCCCCACAC
>NZ_JBRIOU010000002.1:805547-814664 GCF_053474865.1 Streptomyces sp. CO7 | reverse complement strand
ACCCGAGGCCCTGCGGCGGTGGACCGTGCGGCGCGAGCCCTTGCGCGTCGTGATGTTCGAGCCCCGGCGCAGGCAGCCCCCGCAGGGCCCCGGTCCCCCACGAGGCGTGCCGCGCGGCGGCCAGGGTCTCCAGCCGGCCCCGTAGCTCCGCGGCCCTGGCGACGGCCCGCCCGTGATCGGCCCGCGCCCACGCCAGGTCCGCCCGCATCGCCTCCGCGGCCCCCGCGTCCCCTGCCTGCACGACGGGGCGCCGCAGCGCCTCCATCCGCTCCGCGGCCTCCCGTTCCTCGCGCAGGGTGGTCTCCAGCCGGTCCCGCAGGTCCTCGCGGCCGCCGGGCCGCGCGTCGTACGCGGCCGTGGCGCGGGCGTGCAGGGCGCGGGCGCTGCCGCGCTCCAGGTCCGCGGCCCGGGCGCCGTGGGCGGCGGCGAGGTCGTGCAGCAGGTCCTCGACGACGTCCCAGGGCGGCACCGCACGCCCCTCGACGCACGCGCGCATGCCGTCCGGATCGCGCCGCCAGAAGACGGCGCACCAGCCGGTTCGCGGGTCGACGCGGTCCAGGAGTCCGCCCAGGTACCCGGCGAAGTCTCCTACCAGCACCGGGAGTTCTTGCACCGCCATGCCGCGATCCCCTCACCGCCGTGGTCCGGAACTGTTCGGTCCGAAGCGAACACCAGCCGTGTTACGCCCGGGCTACGCCGAGTTTTCCGCCGCGGGCCACGTGATCCTCCGGTCGCGGGCGGTGACGGCCCCGGAGCGGTCGGCCGCCCGTCCGGCCGAGGTGTAGCCACCTGCCCCAGGGGCACCCGGCGGGCGCACGGACTGTCGACCTCGTGCGCCCGCGCGGTACAGGGGGCGCGCCGAAACGGATGGCTGATGACCAGCGGATTCCCGGGTCCGCAGGGCTACGGCTCGGACCCCTTCGCAGAGTTCTTCGCACGCCTGTTCAGCAGCGGACTCTTCGGTCCCGCACCGTCGGCCAGGGGGTCCGGCGGCTCCCCGGGCCAGGGCGGCGGCGAGGGCGGCCCGCCGCGGCGCGTGGACATCGGCCGCCTGATGAGCCGGCCCGCGCAGGACCTGGTCCGCGCCGCGGCCGCCTACGCCGCCGAGCACGGCAGCCGCGACCTGGAGACCGAGCACCTGCTGCGCGCCGCCCTGGCCATCGAGCCGACCCGCAGCCTGATCGCCCGCGCGGGCGCGGACCCCGACGAGCTGGCGGCGGACATCGACAGCCGCGCCGCCGCGCCCGTGGGCGACGAGACCCCGCCGGCGTCGGTGGCGATGACCCCGGCCGTCAAGCGCGCCCTGCTGGACGCGCACGAGCTGGCCCGCAGCCGCGGCGACGGCTACATCGGACCCGAGCACGTCCTGAGCGCGCTGGCCGAGAACCCCGACTCGGCGGCCGGCCACATCCTCGGCACGGCCCGTTTCGCGCCCGGTCCCCCGCCTGAGGGCCAAGAGCCGTCGGCTGCCGCCGGCGGCCGGGCCCCCGCCGGCTCCACCGCCGTGCGGCGCCATCCCGAGCAGCCTCAGCACGGCATGAACACGCCGAACCTGGACCGCTACGGCCGCGACCTCACCGAACTCGCCCGGCACGGCCGGATCGACCCGGTGATCGGGCGCGACGAGGAGATCGAGCAGACCGTCGAGGTCCTCTCCCGCCGCGGCAAGAACAACCCGGTGCTGATCGGCGACGCCGGCGTCGGCAAGACCGCGATCGTGGAGGGCCTCGCCCAGCGGATCGCGGACGACGACGTCCCCGACGTGCTCGCCGGACGCCGGGTGGTCGCCCTGGACGTGTCCGGCGTGGTGGCGGGCACCCGCTACCGCGGTGACTTCGAGGAGCGGCTCAACGGGATCATCGACGAGATCCGCGCCCACCCGAACGAACTGGTCGTCTTCATCGACGAGCTGCACACGGTGGTCGGCGCCGGAGGCGGCGGCGAGAGCGGCGGCATGGACGCGGGCAACATCCTCAAGCCCGCCCTGGCCCGCGGCGAGCTGCACGTGGTGGGCGCCACCACGCTGGAGGAGTACCGCAGGATCGAGAAGGACGCGGCGCTGGCCCGCCGCTTCCAGCCGGTGATGGTGCCCGAGCCGTCGGTGGCCGA
This sequence comes from Streptomyces sp. CO7, assembly GCF_053474865.1. NCBI lineage: Bacteria > Bacillati > Actinomycetota > Actinomycetes > Kitasatosporales > Streptomycetaceae > Streptomyces > Streptomyces sp. CO7. The sequence continues at coordinate 812,555 of NZ_JBRIOU010000002.1, read as the reverse complement.
CGCGATCGAGATCCTGCGCGGCCTCGCCGACCGCTACGAGGCGCACCACCAGGTGCGCTACACCGACGAGGCGCTGGTGGCGGCGGTGGAGCTCTCCGACCGCTACCTCACCGAGCGGTTCCTGCCCGACAAGGCGATCGACCTGATGGACCAGGCCGGCGCCCGGGTCCGACTGCGCTCGCGAGGACGGGGCACCGACGTGCGGGCGCTGCAGCGGGAGGCGGAGCAGCTCACCCGCGACAAGGACCAGGCGGTGGCCGCCGAGCAGTACGAGGAGGCGACGCGGCTGCGCGACCGGATCGAGGAGGTCCGCGCGCGCATCGAGGCGGCCGGCCAGGACGAGCAGCCCGACGAGGGGCAGAACCTGGTGGTGACCGTGGAGTCGATCGCCGAGGTCGTCTCCCGGCAGACGGGCATCCCGGTGGCCAGCCTGACCGCCGAGGAGAAGGACCGGCTGCTGCACCTTGAGGAGCACCTGCACGAGCGGGTGGTGGGCCAGGACGAGGCCGTGAAGGTGGTCGCGGACGCCGTGCTGCGGGCCCGCGCCGGTCTGGCCGGCCCGGACCGGCCGATCGGCAGCTTCCTCTTTCTCGGCCCGACCGGCGTCGGCAAGACGGAGCTGGCGCGGGCGCTGGCGGAGGCGCTGTTCGGCAGCGAGGAGCGGATGGTCCGGCTCGACATGAGCGAGTACCAGGAGCGCCACACGGTGAGCCGCCTGGTCGGCGCTCCGCCCGGCTACGTCGGGCACGAGGAGGCGGGCCAGCTCACCGAGGTGGTGCGGCGGCACCCGTACTCGCTGCTGCTGCTCGACGAGGTGGAGAAGGCCCACCCGGACGTCTTCAACATCCTGCTCCAGGTCCTGGACGACGGCCGGCTGACGGACTCGCAGGGCCGCACCGTGGACTTCACCAACACGGTGATCGTGATGACCTCGAACCTGGGCTCCGAGGCGATCGTCCGGGGCGGCGGCGCTCTGGGCTTCACCGCCGCGGACGCCGCCGTCGACGAGGAGGCGCGACGGGAGCGGGTGCTGCGGCCGCTGCGGCAGCACTTCCGGCCGGAGTTCCTCAACCGGATCGACGAGATCGTGGTGTTCCGTCAGCTCACCGACGTGCAGCTGCGGCAGATCACCGACCTGATGCTGGAGCGCACCCGCCGCCGCCTGCACGCGCAGGACGTCACGGTGCGGTTCACCGACCAGGCGGTGGACTGGCTGGCACGCCACGGCCACCAGCCGGAGTACGGCGCGCGTCCGCTGCGCCGCACCATCCAGCGGGAAGTGGACAACGAGCTGTCCCGGATGCTGCTGGACGGCCGGCTGTCCGGCGGCGGGCGGGTCGTGGTCGAGGTCGGCGAGGACGACCGCTTGGCGTTCACGGTGGAGAGCGCCGGCTCGACCGCCGCGGACGGGGACACCTCGCCGGAGCCTCCCTTCGGCGGCTCCGGCGGAACGGGGTCCTGACCGCGGCAGGTTCCTGGACGGAAGGCGCCGCCCGGCCTGTGCCGGGCGGCGCCTCCTGTCGTGTGCCGGGCAGCGCGTGCTGTCGTGTGCCGGGCGGCGCGTGCTGTCGTGTGCCTCCGGTGTCCGGCGTCCGCAGGGGTCCGGCCGCAGCCGTCGGGCGCGGCGGGACCCCGTTCGCGGCGGCCGTCAGCCGGCGGGGTGGACCACCATGGCGGAGCCGCCGCCCCGGCGGACGGTCTCCGCGGCGGCGGTCCAGCGGCCGTCGGGCAGCCGCTGCACCCCGGTGGCCGCGCCGATCTCCGGATTGCGGCTGAACACGTGGCCGATGGCCTCGAGTTCGGCACGCAGCGCGCTGTCGTACAGCGCGGGTTCGAGCTCGGTGCGGGCCGCGTTGCGCTGGCTGGCGCGCGGGGCCGCGATGGCGTCCACCAGCGGCAGTCCCCGGTCGACGACCCCGGTGAGGGTCTGCAGCACGGTGGTGATGATGGTCGCGCCGCCCGGCGAGCCGAGCGCCAGCACCGGCCTGCCCTTGCCGTCGAGCACGATCGTCGGGGACATCGAGGACCTGGGCCGCTTGCCCGGACCGGGCAGGTTCGGGTCGTGCACGGCCGGGTTGGCCGGGGCGAAGGAGAAGTCGGTCAGCTCGTTGTTCAGCAGGAAGCCGCGCCCCGGCACGGTGATGCCGCTGCCGCCGGTCTGCTCGATGGTGAGCGTGTAGGCGACGACGTTGCCCCACTTGTCGGCGACCGTCAGGTGGGTGGTGCTCTCGCCCTCGTAGGTGGTGGGGGCGACCTGCCCGCCCGCGGCGCAGGCCGTGGGGTGACGCGGGTCGCCGGGCGCGACGGGGCTGGCGAGCACCGCGTCGTCCTTGATCAGGCAGGCGCGGGAGTCGGCGAACTCCTGGGAGAGCAGTTCGCGGGTCGGCACGTCCTCGAAGGCGGGGTCGCCGACCCAGCGGCCGCGGTCGGCGAAGGCGATGCGGCTCGCCTCGACGAAGCGGTGCAGGTACTGCGCCTGGCTCGCGCGGGAGAGGTCGGTGCGCTCCAGGATGTTGAGAGCCTCGCCGACCGTGGTGCCGCCGGACGAGGAGGGCGCCATGCCGTGCACCGTGAGCCCGCGGTAGCGGACGGCCGTGGGCGCCTGCTCCTTGACGCGGTAGCGCGCCAGGTCCCGCTGCGAGAGCTGACCGGGCCGTGCGCGGTAGTCAGAGGCGGGGTCCACCGGCGGATGGTTGACCGTCTCGACGACGTCCTGGGCGATCGGGCCGCGGTACATGACGCCGGCGCCCTCCCGGGCCATCCGGGCGTAGGTGCGGGCCAGGTCGGGGTTCTTGAGGGTGGATCCCACCTCGGGCAGCCGGCCGCCGGGCAGGAAGAGCTTTGTGGTGGCCGGGAAGTTACGGAAGCGGGCCTCGTTGGCGGCGGTCTGCGAGCGGAACGTTTCATCGACCGTGAAGCCGTCACGGGCCAGCCTCTCGGCAGGCGCGAGGACGCCGGACAGCCGCTTGCTGCCCCACTTCCGCAGCGCCTTCTCCCAGGTGGCGGGGGTGCCCGGAGTGCCGACGCTCAGCCCGCTGGTGACGGCCTCGGCGAAGGGGACGGGCTTGCCGTCCTCCAGGAACAGGTCGCTCCCGGCGCTCAGCGGCGCGGTCTCCCGCCCGTCCAGGGTGTGCACGCTGCGGGAACGGGCGTCGTAGAGGACGAAGTAGCCGCCTCCGCCGACGCCGGCCGAATAGGGCTCGGTGACGCCGAGCGCGGCGGCCGTGGCGACCGCGGCGTCGACGGCGTTGCCGCCCTTCCTGAGGATCTCCAGCCCCGCGGCACTGGCGTCGGCGTCGACGCTGGAGACGGCTCCGCCGTAGCCGGTGGCCACCGGCGTCTTGACGGGGCTGTGGCCGCCCGGTGGGCCGGCCGGCGAGCCCTGGGCCGGCGCGGCGACGGTGAGTGAGGAGACGAGGGCGGCCGAGACGGCCAGGATCGCACCCCTTGTGCGCCGTCGCGCTCCGGGCGCTCCCGGCGCTCCGGTCCGGTTCCGTGTGACGGGCTGGGGTGTGACGGAAAGACGCACCTTTACCTCCGGTCATCGGTAATCGCCGCAGCCTAGCCCAAATTGCCGTGCACACTTCAGAGGCGCGCTCGAACGCCAGATGGACGCCCGCTAGGCTGCGCGCCCATGAATACCGTCGTGCTGTACCTCGTCCTCGCCGTGGCCGCCCTCTGCGCGGGCACGGCACTGGGCTGGCTGCTCCGCGGCCGCCTCGCCGAGCGCCGCCTGCGCCGCAAGCAGGCCTTCTTCGGCCTGCCCGACAACGCGGAGTCGCTGCTGGTCGTCAACCGCGACCCGGGGGCCGGTCCGGAGCTCACCGTGGTGCGGCACGACGCCTTCGCGCTGCTGGAGCTCGCCGCGGTCGTGAGGGAGTGCAACGCCCACGCGCAGCTGGTGGCGCACGACGCGGCGCAGCAGAGCTTCGGCGAGCGGACCGAGTTCTGCGTCGGCGGGCCGGGTGCCAACCGTCGGCTGGCGGCGCACCTGCACTCGCTGCTGCCCGGGGTGCGGATCAACACCGAGCCGGACGCGGGCCCGGACCGCGGCGCCTTCCAGATCGGCACGGAGCGCTACCGGATGGAGCCCGGCACGGAGGAGTACGTGCTGCTGGCCCGGCTGACGGCGGGCCAGGGCAAGGGTGCGCGGCCGGTGTTCCTCTTCTGCGGCCAGCGGGCCATCACCAACCAGGCGGCCACCCGTTACCTGGCCCGCAACCACGAGAAGCTGGCGCGCAAGTACGACGGCGGCTCGTTCGTCCTGCTGCTCAAGGTGGTGAACTCGGCCGCCTACGGCGCCGACGTGGTCGAACTGGTGGGCGACGTGACCAAGGCGGCGCAGTCGGCCCCCGCGGTCAAGACCCTGCAGGCGCAGCCCAAGCACCGGGCGGGTTCGTGAACCGAGCGCCCTGAACGGGTCCGATGCCGGGCGGCCGGGCTCGGATCCGGCCGGCGCGCAGCTGACCTTCTCCTCGCCCGTTCCGGACCGCCTTGCGGACGGTCCGGCACCGCGCGAGCAGTGATCTCCGGCTGCTGCCGGCGGATCCAGGGGTGCCCTGTGAGCCGCCGCTCCCTACGGCCTGTCGGCCGTGGGCGGGGCCTCGCCCGGCAGCAGTGGTCCCGGTCGGTCCGGGGCCACGTCGACGGCCTCGGTCTTCGGGTTGCGCCGCTGGCGCCGGGCGACCCACCCGGCGAACCAGGAGAGCAACATGCACATCCCGATGTAGACCGGTGAGATCACCAGGACCACGGGGATGAAAGGCAAATCATAGTCAAGGTTCGACGCGATGAGTTTCCCGGCGTGCAGAAACTCCTCGTAGGTGATCAGGAAGCCCAGCGAGGTGTCCTTCAGGGCGACCACCAGCTGGCTGATGATCGAGGGCAGCATGGCCCGCGCGGCCTGCGGCGCCAGCACGTGGGTCATCACCTGCGACTTGCGCATGCCGAGCGCGTACGCGGCCTCCCGCTGGCCCCGGTCCACCGAGTTGACGCCGGAGCGGAAGACCTCGGCGAGCACCGAGCCGTTGTAGAGGGTCAGTCCGGTGACCAGCGCGGGCAGCGGGCGCACCTCGAGCGCCACGAACACGAAGAAGATCATCACCAGCACGGGCATGGCCCGGAAGAACTCGACCAGCAAGGTGGAGACCCAGCGCAGCGCCCGGTGGTCGGACAGCCGCCCCGTCGCGAGCACCACGCCCAGCAGGAGCGAGAGCACCGCGGCGATGCCGAAGGCCTTGAGGGTGTTCCCGAGGCCCCGCAGCAGCAGTTCCTGGATGCCCTTGTACTGGAACGGCGTCCACTTGGCGGCCTCGAACTGCCCGGTGTCCACCAGCAGGTACACCAGCCAGCCGAGCAGCGCCAGGATCACCAGGGTGGCCGCCGCCCCGTACAGACGGTGACGGGCACGGGCCTTGGGGCCCGGGATGTCGTAGAGGGCGGTGGGCGTGTTCTCGGCCTGCGCGGTCGAGGTCATCGGGGCACTCCCCACTTGCGCTCCAGCACGTTGAAGAGCGCGCTGATGGCGAGGGTGATGATCAGGTAACCGACGGCGATCCAGACGAACGTCCACACGACGTCGTAGCCGAGCTCGCCCAGCGTCTTGTAGACGCCGAGCAGTTCGGTGACGCTGAACGCGCCCGCGATGGCCGAGTTCTTGGCGAGGGCGATCAGGGTGGAGCCGATCGGCGGGATGACGGTGCGGAACGCCTGCGGCAGGATGACGAGCGACAGGGTCTGGCCGAACGTCATGCCGAGGCTGCGGGCCGCCTCGCCCTGTCCGCGCGGCACCGTGTTGATGCCCGAGCGCAGCGCCTCGCAGATGAACGCCGAGGTGTAGCAGCCCAGCGCCAGCACCGCGAAGACGGTGAAGGGCAGCACCAGTCCGAAGCGGGGCAGGCCCAGCAGGACGGCGAAGAACAGCAGGGTCAGCGGGGTGTTGCGCAGCACCGTCACCCACACCGTGCCGATCACCCTGAGCGAGCCGACCGGGGCGACCCGGAAGGAGGCCATCAGGAAGCCCAGCGCGAGGGCGAGCAGCGAGGCGAAGAAGGTGAGTTCGACGGTGCCGAGGAAGCCCTCGCCGTAGGTGGAGAAGTTGTCGATCAGTACGTTCACGTCAGGTTCCGGTCCTCGTCAGCCCGCCGGGTAACGGTCGATGGGGGGCGGCTCGGGCGCCGGCACCCCGGACAGGCCGAGGGTGGCCTCGTACGCCCGCTTCCAGTCGCCGTTCTTCTGCCGCTCCTCCAGGGCGTCGTCGAGCGCGAACCGCAGCGCGTTGTCCTCCCGGGGGACGCCGATGCCGTAGGGCTCCTCGGAGAAGGGCTTGCCCACCACCTTCAGCTCCTCGGGGACCTTGGCGGCGTAGCCGATGAGGATGGCGTCGTCGGTGGTCACCGCGTCGACCTGATAGGTCAGCAGGTTGTCGACGCAGACCGAGTAGGAGTCGTAGGCGACGAGGTCGGCCTCGGGGAAGTCGTCCCTGATCCGCTGGTAGGGCGTGGAGCCGGACGCCGAGCAGACCCGCTTCCCGGCGAGGTCCTCGGGGCCCTTGATCTCCTGCTCGTCCTTGCGGACCAGCAGGCCCTGACCGGCCATGTAGTACGGCCCGGCGAAGCCGACCAGCTTCTTGCGGTTGTCGTTGATGGTGTACGTGCCGACGTAGAAGTCGACCTGGCCGTTCTGCAGCGCCGTCTCGCGGTTGGCGGAGGCGATGGTCTTGAACTGGATGCGGTCCGGGTCGAGACCGAGGGAGGCGGACATCATGCGGGCGATCTCGATGTCGAAGCCGGTGAACTCGCCGGTGGCCGGGTCCCTCTCGCCGAGGAAGGGCTGGTCCTCCTTGGCGCCGACGACGAAGTACCCGCGGCGCTCGGCGCGCACCCAGGTGGGCGAGTCGGGCAGCCGGAAGTCCTCGTTCACGGTGTAGGTGGGGAGCTTGTCCTGGGCCGGGCCCTTCACCGGCGGGCTGCCGTCCTTGCCGCAGGCGGCCGCGGCGAGGACCAGGGC
>NZ_JBRIOU010000002.1:801997-805447 GCF_053474865.1 Streptomyces sp. CO7 | reverse complement strand
GTGCGGGGTTCATCATGGCGCGGCCCCGGTCAGTGCTTGAGGATCTTGGACAGGAAGTCCTTGGCCCGCTCGCTGTGCGGGTCGGTGAAGAACTCCTCGGGCGGACGGTCCTCGACGATCTTGCCGTCGGCCATGAAGACGACGCGGTTGGCGGCGGAGCGGGCGAAGCCCATCTCGTGGGTGACCACCACCATGGTCATGCCCTCGTTGGCCAGCTGCCGCATGACCTCGAGCACCTCGTTGATCATCTCCGGGTCGAGCGCGGAGGTCGGCTCGTCGAAGAGCAGGGCGGTGGGCTCCATGGCCAGGGCGCGGGCGATGGCCACGCGCTGCTGCTGGCCGCCGGAGAGCTGGGCGGGGTACTTGTCGGCGTGGGCGGCGAGCCCCACCCGCTCCAGCAGCTCCCGCGAACGCCGGTCGGCGTCCTCGCGCTTGCGGCGGCGGACCTTGATCTGCGCAAGCGACACGTTCTGCAGGACCGTCTTGTGGGCGAAGAGGTTGAACGACTGGAACACCATCCCGACCTCGGCGCGCAGTCCGGCGAGCGCCTTGCCCTCCTCGGGGAGGGGGCGGCCCTCGAGGTGGATGGCGCCGGACTCGACGCTCTCCAGCCGGTTGATCGCCCTGCACAGGGTGGACTTGCCCGACCCGGAGGGGCCGATGACCACGACCACCTCCCCGCGGGAGACGGTCAGGTTGATGTCCTGGAGGACGTGCAGGTCGCCGTAGTGCTTGTTGACGCCCCGCAGTTCGATCAAAGGCTCGATCTGAGGATCGAAGGCCATGCCCAGCCCCATTGCTCATCGCCGTGTCGTTGGGTCCGAAACTATCCGGGACCGGTCGACAAGTGACGGAGACACGCACTTCGGACACCGCCTCGGCGCGGCCGGGCGGGAGAGCCGGCGCAGGGGGTGGCGCAGGGGGCGAGGGCGTCAGGATTCGGCGGCCTCGGCGTAGACGTGACACAGCTCCGGGGCGCCGTCCGTCGCCCATCCCCGGCCCGCCTCGACGACGTCCAGCTCGCGCCCGGAAGGGAGCCGGACCACCGGCCGCCCGTCGGGCCAGATCTCCCAGACCGCCCCCGGCACCGTGCGCACCACGACGCTGCCGAGGTACAGCCCCGCGTCGTTGCCCAGCCGCAGGACCGCCTCCTCGTCGTCGCGCCACCGCGGCGCGAGCTGGTCGAGCGCCTCCAGGGAGGCCGGGGTGTCGTCCAGGACGACGCCCTGCCCCGCGGCGTGCGCGCGCAGCAGCTCGCACTCGGCGAGCAGCTCGGCGATCGCGCCGGCCGCCGCGAGGTCGCCCGCGCCCCCGCCGGTCCCCGGGCCGGATCCGCCCACCAGCAGCGCCATTCCCCGGGACGGACCGTGCCTCTTGCGCCAGTGGTCCAGGAAGGGAAGGTTCATGCCTTCCAGACTGGCACCGGCCCCGGCCCCTGACCATGGGGCGCGCGGGCCGGATGCGACCCCCGGAGCCCGGGTCAGACCTCGAGGTCGACCACGACCGGCGCGTGGTCGGACGCGCCCTTGCCCTTGCGCTCCTCGCGGTCGACGTACGCGTCCTTGGCCGCCTTGGCGAACGCCTGGTTGCCGAGGACCAGGTCGATCCGTATGCCGCGGTTCTTGGGGAAGGCCAGCTGGCGGTAGTCCCAGTACGTGTACGGGCGGTCGTACTTGAGCGGCCGCGGCACCACGTCCTCCAGCCCCGTCTCCCGCAGCGCGGCGAGCGCCGCCCGCTCCGCCGGGGTGACGTGGGTGAGCCCCTCGAAGGCCGCCACGTCGAAGACGTCCTCGTCGGCGGGGGCCACGTTGTAGTCGCCCATCACGGCGAACGGGCGGCTCCCCTGCGCGTCGCCGGCCACCGCGGCCCGCAGCGCCTCGAACCACTGCAGCTTGTAGGCGTAGTGCGGGTGCCCGACCTCGCGGCCGTTGGGCACGTACACCGACCAGACCCGCACGGGGCCGCAGGTCGCCGAGATCGCGCGCGGCTCCTCGACGCCCTCGTAGCCCGGGTCGCCCGGCAGGCCCTTGACGACGTCCTCCAGGCCCACCTTGGAGAGGATCGCCACGCCGTTCCAGCGGCCCGTGGCGTTGACGGCGGCCTCGTAGCCGGCCTCGCGCAGCGCCTCGAAGGGGAACTGCGCCTCGGCGACCTTGGCCTCCTGAAGGCACAGCACGTCCGTGCCGCTGGTCTCGAGCCAGGCCAGCAGCCTGGGGAGACGGGCGGTGATCGAGTTCACGTTCCAGGTGGCGATACGCATGGGACCACGCTACCGGCTGGGTCCGACAGTCCCGCGTGGGACGGCACGGCCGTGCCGTCCCACGCGGCGAAGGTCACAGCTCGGCCGAGTCCCCGGAGGCCAGCCGCAGGTGCTCGGCGCCGCCGAGGGCGCCGATCTGCCGGTCGTAGATCGGCCGGGCCAGGTCGGTGAGCAGCGCGTCGTGCACGTCGTAGGCCCGCTGCGGCTTGACCTCGCGGACGTAGTCGATCACCTCGGAGAGCTTGCTCCAGGGCGCCTGCACCGGCAGCAGCAGGGTCTCCACCGTGGCGTACTGCGGCACGGTGAGCGCGTCGCCGGGGTGGAAGACGCGGCCGTCGACCAGGTAGCCGACGTTGGTGACCCGCGGGATGTCCGGGTGGATCACCGCGTGCAGCTCGCCGTGCACCTGGACGTCGAACCCGGCGACGGAGAAGGCGTCGCCGTTGCCGACCGTGTGCACGCGGCCGGGGAAGGCGGCGGAGATCGTGTCGGCGACGGCGGCCAGGGTCCAGATCTCGGCCCTCGGGTTCGCCTCCAGTGCCGCGCGCAGCCGGGCCTCGTCGAAGTGGTCGGGGTGCTCGTGGGTGACCAGGACGGCGTCCGCCCCCGCGAGGGCGTCCTCCTCGGTGAACATGCCGGGGTCGATGACGAGCACGCCGCCGTCCTTCTCCAGGCGGACGCAGGAGTGGGACTTCTTGATGAACTTCATGCCCCCATCCTGCCTCGCCGCGCGGCCGCACGGCGTTCACTCCTGGGGCATGGTCTCCTCCCGCACCACCTGCCGGGCGATGGCGAACGCGCGGTTGGCGGCGGGCAGTCCGCAGTGCACGGCGGTCTGCATCAGCACCTCGCGGATCTCGTCGGGGGTGAGGCCGCCCCGCAGCGCGCCGCGGGTGTGGGCGGCGAACTCCTCCCAGTGGCCGCCGGCGACCAGCGCGCCCAGCGCGACGCAGCTGCGGGCGCGCCGGTCCAGGCCCGGCCGGCTCCACACGTCTCCCCAGGCGTGGCGGGTGACCAGTTCCTGGAAGTCGCCGGAGAGGTCGTCCGCCTCGTCCAGCGCGCGGTCCACGTAGGCGTCGCCGAGGACCTCCCGGCGGAGCTTGAGCCCGCTGTCGTACAGGTCGGCGCGGTGGCCTGCCACGGACCGGTCGGGGGCGGGGGCCAGTTCGGCGATCGGCATGGCCCGGGGG
>NZ_JBRIOU010000002.1:799954-801897 GCF_053474865.1 Streptomyces sp. CO7 | reverse complement strand
GGCATGGCCCGGGGGCGGGACACGCTCTGGCTCACGGAGGAGACCGACGGCCCGGCAAGGCCCTCGGGGCCGGTCGGCCAGGCCGACGAGAAGTGCCGGACCAGCAGGTCGGTGACGGCGGCGGGCTGCTCCACGGGCACCAGGTGGGAGGCGCCGGGCACCACCGCGAGACGGGCGTCGGGGATGCCGGCGACCAGGGTGCGCGCCTCGGCGGGGCCGGTGACCTGGTCGTCGGACCCGGCCAGCACCAGCGTCGGCACGCCGATCCGGCCCAGCTCCGCGCGCACGTCGAACCCGGCGAGCGCCTCGCAGGCGGCGATGTAGCACCCGGGGTCCGTGGTGCGGACCATTTGCACGGCCCACTCGGTGATGGCGGGCTGGGCGGCGGCGAACCCGCCGGTGAACCAGCGCTCCGGGGACGAACGGGCGATCTGTTCCAGCCCGTTGCTGCGCACCACCACGCCGCGCTGGCGGAACTCGTCCGGGGTGCCGAAGCGGGGCGAGGCGGCGATCAGCGCCAGCGAGGCGACCCGCTCGGGGTGCCGCAGCGCCAGTTCCAGACCGACCGCGCCGCCCAGCGCGCAGCCCGCGTACCCGAAGCGGCGGACGCCCAGCCCGTCGAGGGTGGCCAGCAGCCGGGCCGCCAGCTCGGCGACCGACCCGGCGGGGTAGGCGGGCGCCCCGCCGTGCCCGGGCAGGTCCCAGCGCAGCACGCGCCACTGCCGCGCGAGCTCGGGAACCTGCCGGTCCCACATGTGCCAGGTGGTGCCGAGGGAGGGCCCCACGATCAGCACGGGAGCGTGTTCCGGCCCGTCGAAGCGGAATTGGAGGGCCGGGGTCTTCGTCTCACTCACCCTCCGACCCTCTCATCCGTCACGCACACCCCCATAACGGGGGCCACCGGTGCCTCAGGCCGGGGTGAGGGTGAACGACTCCCAGGGGCCGATCGAGGTGCGGTTGGCGATCAGCGGAGAGGCGCCGCCGTCCGCGGCGCTGACGTACCGGTCGTTGGCCCGGGCGCGCAGGCTGACGGTGCCGTCGGCGTTGTTCACCCGGCGGAACGTCTCCCAGTTGCCCGCGCTGGTGCGGTTGGCGATCAGCGGGGAGGCTCCGGCGTTGTCGGCGCAGACGAAGCGGTCGTTGGCGCGGGCCCGCAGCGCGACGTCGCCGTTGCCGAGGTCGACGAGGTCGAACGTCTCCCAGACGCCGACGCTCGTGCGGTTGGCGATCAGTGGGGAGCCTCCCGCGTTGTCGGCGCAGACGTAGCGGTCGTTGGCGCGGGCCCGGAGGCTGACGGCGGAGGTGGTGGCGGAGCCGGATCCCGGGGTCAGCTCGAAGCGCTCGACGCGGACCGAGCCGCCGAGGGCGACGGTGGCGTAGTTGAAGATGCCGAAGCGGTAGCCCATGAAGAACTGCCACTCGTTCTTGAGGGTGAGGGCGGGACCCAACGGGGCGAAGGTCACGCCGTCGGTGCTGTAGGAGAAACGTCCCTGGCGGCCGCTGCCGGGGCGGATGTCGGCGGTGGCGCGCAACCAGATCCGGCTGCCCGTGACGGACGCTCCGGCGGCCTCGGCGCCCGTGCTGCTGGTTTTCCATTCGCCGTCCATGGTGATGCCGTTGACCATCACCACGCGGGTCGTGCCGTTGTCGCGCTTGAGGCCGATCCAGGCGGAGGAGTCGCGCAGCAGGGCGAGTCCGCTGCGGTCGCCGTCACGCATGCCGGAGTGGTCGAGGACGATCGTCGCGGTCGAGGTGGGGCCCTGGATGCGGTGGGTGAGCGTGTTGCGGGCGGAGTACAGGTCGAAGGTGGTGGTGGCGGTCCGCAGCGTGAGCCCGCCGCCGACGGTGAACCGGCTGGTGTCCGGGTTGTGGTTCCACTCCCACTGGGGCCCGAGCGCGGGCCCCGGGAAGGTGTCGACGCCGGTGAGCGGCCTGGTCGCCCG
>NZ_JBRIOU010000002.1:798892-799854 GCF_053474865.1 Streptomyces sp. CO7 | reverse complement strand
GGGGCGGCAGTTCGGGGGCGGGGTACGAGGTCCCCCAGGCGCCGTTGACGAGCTGGAGCACCGGCCATCCGTCGGAGGTCCAGGTGACGGGGGCGAGGGCCGGCACGCGGCCGCCGGGATAGGCGTCCACGAACGCCATGTAGTACCACTGCCCCTGCGGGGTGCTGACCAGCCCTCCCTGGTGCGGGACGCCGCCGCCGGGGATCGGGCCCGGCAGGTCCAGCAGCAGCTGCTTCATCGTGTAGGGGCCGAACGGGCCGGAGTCCGACTTCAGGACGTACTGACCGTTCGCCGGGCGGGTGACGAAGATGTAGTAGCGGCCGTTGATCTTGTAGAAGCGGGAACCCTCCAGCGTCCCGACGGAGGAGGGGGTGACGAACACCTCCTGCGCCCGGACCTGGCTGCGGGCGTCGCCGGAGAGCTGGGCGACGCTGATGCGGGTGTTGCCGTAGGCCACGTACATCGTGTCGTCGTCGTCCACGAGCAGTCCCGCGTCGTAGTAGACCTGCGGCAGCTCCGCGCGCCGCGTCCACGGTCCCTCGACGGTCCTGGCGGTGTACACGTAGGTCCGCGCGAAGTCGATCTGCCCGATCCAGTAGAACGTGTCGTCGCTGCGGCGGTGGTTGAGCGAGGACGCCCAGATGCCGCGCACGTAGCCGCGCCCGCCGGACAGGTCGTACTTGGCGCCGAAGTCCAGCACCGGCACGGAGTGGCCGGCGAACTCCCAGTCGACCAGGTTCCACGAGCGCAGGACGGGAGCTCCTGGCGAGTAGTGCATGGTGGACGCCGACATGTAGTAGGTGTCGCCGACGCGAATGATGTCGACGTCCGCGAAGTCCTGCCAGACGACGGGGTTGGTGTAGGCGGCCGCGGCCAGGGCGCCCGCCGCGGGGGCACCCCCGCCGGGGGCGGGGACCGCCGCCTGGGCGCGGGGCGTGGCCGCGGCGAGGGCGGCGCCGGTG
>NZ_JBRIOU010000002.1:797208-798792 GCF_053474865.1 Streptomyces sp. CO7 | reverse complement strand
ACGGGGGCCGGCGTTCCCGGCCGGACGGACGGTCCGGCCGGGAACGTGCGCGGCGGTGGTGACTGCGGCGAGCGCGCCGAGCGCGGGGACTGCGCCGGCGAGGGCGGCGGGGGGTGTGGTCAGCCGGTGAACTGCCACCAGTTCACGTTGAAGAGGTAGCCGCTGCCGCCCGTGTAGCGGAAGTAGACGTCGCGGGTGCCTCCGGCGCCGGTCACCGGGCAGGAGACGGTCGTCCACGTCTGCCAGCCCCCGGTGCCCGGGACGGTGCAGGTGCCGGCGAGAGGACCGGTGGCGCTGTCCAGGCGGACCTCGATCCTGCCGCCCGAGGTAGCCGAGGCGACCCTGGCCTGGAAGGAGCGGGCGCCGGAACCGAACGCCGCGCCCTTGACCTTGATCCAGTCACCGTTCTCGATGTAGCCGACGTCCATGCCGCCCTCGGCGGACGTCTCGGTCTCCACGCCGGTGGCCCAGGCGATGGTCTCCGCCTCCTGCCGGACGTAGGGGTTCAGCGTGCCCACCTGCGGAGCGCCGGCCGAGGTCATGTTGATCGTCGGGATCGTGCCGTCCGCTCTGTAGGAGAACTTCTCCACGGCCACCGAGCGGGTGAATCCGCCCCCGCCCGGAAGCGCGCCGTTGTGGTAGAAGAAGTACGAGTTTCCGGCGAAGTCGACGATGCCGGGATGGTTGGTGAAGCTGGAACCCTGCGTGGGCATGATCGTGCCGCGGTAGGTCCAGGGCCCGGTCGGGCCGGGTGCGGTCGAGTAGGCGATGAACTCGGAGCAGCAGGCTGCCGCGAACACCAGGTGGTAGAGGCCGTTGCGCTTGTAGACCCACGGCCCCTCCTCGTACAGGGTGGGACGCTCCGTGTTGCCGGCGCGGGTGCCGAACCCCTGGGTGGTGAGGGGGATCTGCGTCGGCGTGCCGGAGTAGGAGGTCATGTCGGCGTTCAGCCGTACGTACCAGAGGTTCGGGTTCCCCCAGTACAGGTACGCCTGGCCGTTGTCGTCGATGAACACGGTGGGGTCGATCTCGCCGTTCTCCACCAGGGGCCGTCCCAGGGCGTCCCGGAAGGGGCCGGTGGGCGAGTCGGCGACCGCCACGCCGATGGCCATGCGGCCGGTGGCCCGGTTCTTCATCGGGGCGTACCAGTAGAACTTCCCGTTGCGCGCGACGACCTGGCCCGCCCAGGCGTCGGCGCTCGCCCAGCTGAACGTGGCGAGACTCATCGGGGAACCGTGGTCGGTCCAGTTGGTCATGTCGGAGGACGAGTAGACCCGCCACTCCTTCATGGTGAACCAGGTCGAGGCGTCCTCGTCGTGGCCGGTGTACAGGTACACCCGGCCGTTGTGGACCAGGGGGGCCGGATCGGCGGTGTAGACGGTCTGGACGAGGGGGTTGTCCGCGTGGGCGACGGACGGCTGGAAGAGCGTCAGGAGGCACAGGAGGCTGATCACCCAGGCGGGACCACGACGGTGGACGGGCCTGCGGCGGAGCACGGAGCGGAGCGATGACTGGTGCGACACCGGTCGTCCTCTCTCGGTGTGGGGGCAGGGGCGGTGTGCGAGCGGGTGCACGGACCCGCGG
>NZ_JBRIOU010000002.1:794248-797108 GCF_053474865.1 Streptomyces sp. CO7 | reverse complement strand
TGCCCGGCGGCCGGGCAGGGGCCCCGCTCCGCCGGAAGGACCGGTCGGCGCGGGGCGCCCTGCGGCGGTCACCTCGTCAGGTACGGGCCCACTTCTGATTGCTCTGCCCGTTGCAGCTCCACAGGACGAGCCGGCTTCCGTTGGCCGTGGCGGCCCCCTCGACGTCCAGGCACAGACCGGAGAGGGTGTTGCGGATCGATCCGTCGGAGGCCAGGGTCCACTTCTGGTTGTCCTGGCCGTTGCACGGCCAGGTGATCACCCGGGTGCCGTTGGTGGTGCCCCGCTCGTAGGCGTCGAGGCACTTGTCCCCGAACACCCGGATCTCGCCGCCCGCCCATGTCGTCCACAGCTGGTTGGCGGCGGTGTGGCAGTCCCACACGAGGACGGTCGAGCCCGACGCGGTGGAGGCGTTGTCCACGTCCACGCAGCGGCCGGAGCCGGCGCCGCGCAGCCGCGAGGTCTGGTGGGCCAGCGGGGTGCCGCCGGACACCCGGAACACGGCGATGCCGTGGGAGGGGACGGAGGCGGAGATCTGGCCGCCGCTCGTCGAGTTCGCGCCGGTCCACAGGTCGGTCAGCGTGAACGAGCCACCGGACAGCCCGATCTGGGCCGCCGTGGTGCTCACGGTGGCGGCGGCGCCGCCGCGGTTGAGCAGTCCCACGGCCACCGAACCGTCGGCCAGTTCCTTGGCGAAGACCTCGGTGTTGCCGTCGTCGCGCACGCGCCGCCCGCCGGCGCCCAGGGAGTCCTGGTCGACGGCGATCAGCCGGGGGTTGCGCAGGACGGCGCTGATGTCGGCGGACATCGACCGCACGTCGTTGCCGGCCATCAGCGGCGAACCCATCAGCGCCCACAGCGCGAAGTGCGAGCGCGACTCGTTCAGGGTGAGTCCGGGCCGTCCGACCACCAGCATGTCCGGGTCGTTCCAGTGTCCGGGACCGGACTGTGCGGCCAGCGGCGCCGTGACGTCCAGGACGTTGCCCACGCCCATCGGGTAGCTGTTGACGTTGCCGTTCTGCCAGATGTCGAGCAGGTCCTCGGTGGTGCGCCACATGTCGGCGACCTCGCCCCAGTTGTACTTGTCGCCGGTGATGGCGTGGTAGCTGTTGGGGTTGACGCTGTAGACGATCGGGCGTCCCGTGGCGCGCAGTGCGTCACGCATGATCGCGAACCGGGCGACCTGCTCGTCGCGGGTGCCGTTGCCGGAGCACCAGTCGTACTTCAGGTAGTCCACACCCCAGGAGGCGAAGGTGCGGGCGTCCTGCGCCTCGTGGCCGAGGCTTCCGGTGGCGCCGGGGAAGGCGCCGCCGCCCTGGGCGCAGGTCTTCTCGTTGGGCACCTGGTAGATGCCGAACTTCAGGCCGAGGGAGTGGATGTGGTCCCCGAGCGCCTTCATGCCGCTGGGGAACTTGGTGGGGTGTGCGCGCAGGTTTCCCTGGGCGTCGCGCTGCGGGTCGAACCAGCAGTCGTCGACGACCACGTACTTGTAGCCCGCGTCCCGCATCCCGGAGGAGACCATCGCCTCGGCAGCCTGGCGGACCTGTGTCTCGGTGATCTGGCAGCCGAAGCTGTTCCAGCTGTTCCACCCCATCGGCGGGGTGAGGGCCGGGCTGCCGGGCGCGGCCTGCGCCTCGGGTGCCTGGGGCGCGGCCACCAGGAGAGCCAGTACGGCGGCCACGGTGGTGAGGAGGCATGCCAGTCGCCTCGGTAATCGTTCGGTCATCGTCGGTCCCTTCGACATCGAGCGGCTCAACATTGTTACCGCTAACACGAGCCGTCAGCCAGGTGCGTGACGTCAAAATCGCCTCTCGGCACCGAAGGGGGTCCGCCAGGGTGGCCACTGAGCTGGGGATCATGATGTCCCCCGGCACTCGATGGCGGTGCGTCGGATCAGCCGCCGACCAGCGCGGCCGTCTGTCTTGTTATCGCTAACACCGTCACGCTGCGGGCTCCCGCTCCCGGTTCAGGCCCAGCACGCGCAGGGCGTTCTCCTTGAGGATCAGCGGGCGCACCTCGTCCTTGATGCCCAGTTCCTCGAAGTCCGCGAGCCACCGGTCGGGGGTGATGACCGGGAAGTCGGAGCCGAAGAGGACCTTGTGGCGCAGCGGACCGCCGGCCTGCCGGACCAGTTGCGGCGGGAAGTACCGGGGGGACCAGCCCGACAGGTCGAGGTGGACGTTGGCCTTGTGGGTGGCGATCGAGATGGAGGCGTCCACCCAGGGCACCGAGGGGTGGGCGAGGATCATGGTCAGGTGGGGGAAGTCCGCCGCCACGTCGTCGAGGAGCATCGGGTCGGAGTACCGCAGCTTGATGCCGCGTCCGCCGGGGAGTCCGGCGCCGATGCCGGTCTGTCCGGTGTGGAAGAGGGCGACGGTGCCGAGTTCCTGCAGCGTCTCCCACAGCGGGCGGTGGGCGGGGTCGTCGGGCGCGAAGTTCTGCAGGCTGGGGTGGAACTTGAAGCCGAGGACTCCGTACTCCTCGGCCAGGCGTCGGGCCTGCCGTACGGCCCGGTCGCCGCGCAGCGGGTCGACGGAGCCGAACGGCATGAGCACGTCGGCGTGTTCGGCGGCCTGTTCGGCGATCTCCTCGCTGGAGAGCGGTGGATGGCCGAGGCCGGTGGTGGCGTCGACGGTGAAGACGACCGCGGCCATGTTCCGGGCGCGGTAGTGCTCGGCGATCTCCTCCAGGGTGGGCGTTCGCGGGTGCCCGGCACGGAAGTACCGGGCGGAGGCGTCCATGAGTTCCTGGTCCAGGGAGAGACGGCCGTGGGCGTCGCACTCGACGTGGACGTGGGTGTCGAGCGCGACGACGGCGTCGGGGTCGAGGCGGGGGCGGTAGCGGGCGGTCATGTGCGCACTCC
>NZ_JBRIOU010000002.1:791152-794148 GCF_053474865.1 Streptomyces sp. CO7 | reverse complement strand
GGCGCGGTGTCGAGGCGTCGGGGCCGGCTGAGGGCGGGTGTCAGGGCAGGGAGCGGCGGCGGCGCTTCTCCTCGATGAGCCGGACCAGCAGGTCGTCCCGCTCGGCCACCATGCGCGCCTGGTCGACGCCGGTCAGTTCCTCGTCGACGCCGCGGACCAGCGCCTCGGTCAGGGTCGGGGTGAGCTGTGGTGTGCCGAGGTCGTCCATCCAGCGCTGGGCGGGCGGTCCGAGGTGTTCCAGGGTGTGGGCCATGCCGCCCGGTCCGCCGGACAGGTGCTGGTTGACCAGGGGGCCGAGCAGCGCCCATCGCAGGCCGGGGCCCTCGGAGACGGCCGTGTCGATGTCGGCGACGGTGGCCACGCCCCGTTCCACCAGCGAGTAGGCCTCGCGCCACAGTGCTGCCTGGAGCCGGTTGGTGACGTGGCCGGGCACCTCGCGCCGTACCAGGACCGGCCGTTTGCCGAGTGCGGTGTAGAAGCGCAGGGTCTCCTCGACGACGGACCGCTCGGTGCGCGTGCCCGGCACCACCTCGACCAGCGGGATCAGGTGGCACGGGTGGAAGGGGTGGCCGACCAGCACCCGTTCCGGGCGGCGCGCGCACATCGTCTGCAGTGTGGTGGGCGTCAGCCCGGAGGAACTGCTGGCCAGCGGGGCCGACGGCGGGGCCGCCTCGTCGAGTTCGGCGAGCAGCAGGCGCTTGGCGTCCTCCCGCTCCGGGCCGCTCTCCTGCACGAAGCACGCACCGTCGGCGGCCTCCGCCGCGCTGCCCGTGAAGCGCAGCCGGTCGGGGGCGGCTCCCTCGGCGAGACCGAGCCGGGTCAGGGCCGGCCATGCCCGGCGCACGGATTCCCTCAGCCGTTCCTCGGCTCCGCGGGCGGGGTCGTGGGCGCGGACGTCCAGGCCGTGGGCCAGGAACAGCGCGGCCCATCCCGCGCCGATGACGCCGGCGCCCACCACCGCGGCGTGCCCGGCGCCCACCGCGGCGTGCCCGGCGTTCATCGGGCGTCCTCGGCGCGGCGGCGGCCGTACTCCGCGAAGGCGTCGAGGGCCGACGGGTCGACGAGGGCGCCCGGGGAGGCGACGGCGGCCGGGTCGGCGCCGAGCAGGATCCGTTTGACCGGCACCTCCAGCTTCTTGCCGGTCCGTGAGTACGGCACGGACGGCACGGCGACGATCCGGTCCGGCACATGGCGTGGTGACAGGGCGGACCGGATCCGTGCGGACAGCCGCTTCCGCAGGTCGTCGTCGACCCTGGTGCCGGGGCTCGGCACCACGAAGAGGATCAGTTCGCCGGTGCCTCCCGCCGGGTCCTCGAGGTGGACGACGACGCTGTCGGTGATCTCGTCGGCGTCCTGCAGGACCCGGTAGAACTCACCGGTACCGAGCCTCACCCCGCCCCGGTTGAGGGTGGCGTCGGACCGGCCGGTGATCAGGCAGGAGCCGGCGGCGGAGAAGCGGCACCAGTCGCCGAAGCGGAACGCTCCCGGGAAGGCCGAGAAGTAGGCCTCCCTCAGCCTGCTGCCGTCGGGGTCGCCCCACAGGCCGACCGGCATGGACGGCATCGGCGAGGTGATCACCAGTTCGCCCAGTTGCCCGACGACGGCCTCGCCGTCCCGGTCGTACGCCTTGACGTCGACGGCCAGGCTCGGGCCGGACATCTCGCCGGCGTACACCGGTGTGAGCGGCGACGCCTGCACCAGTCCGGTGCAGACGTCGGTGCCGCCGCTGCCGACGTTGAGCAGGACCCGGCTGCCGAACTGCCCGGCCACCCACCGGGCGCCCTCGGGCGGGAACGGACTGCCCGCCACGCCGATCTGCCGCAGCCGGGAGAGGCCGAACTCCTCGGCGGGCCGCATCCCTTCCCTGCGGCACGCCATCAGGTAGCCGGGACTCGCACCCATGAGGGTCGCGCCGGTGCGCTCGGCGAGCCGCCACTGCTCCCCCAGGCCGGGATGGAGCGGGTTGCCGTCGATCATGACGATCGAGGAACGCACCAGCAGCGCCGACACGAGCGTGTTCCACATCATCCAGGCCGTGGTGCTGAACCACAGCAGCCGGTCGCCGGGGCCCAGGTCCCAGTGGAAGGTGTGGTTCTTCAGGTGCTCGAGCAGCAGTCCGCCGTGGCCGTGGACGATGGCCTTGGGCCTGCCGGTGGTGCCGGAGGAGAAGAGCACGCACAGCGGGTGGTCGAACGCGACGGGCTCGAAGGCGAGGGGTTCGTCGGTGTCGGCCAGCAGGTCGGCGAACGGCACCGCCCCGTCCAACGCGTGCCGCCCGTACGGGACATGGACGACGTGGCGCACGCCGGGCAGCGCCGCGCGGATCTCCGCGACGTCGGCCCGCTTGTCGGCCTCCTTGTCGCCGTAGGTGTACCCGGCGACGGCGAGCAGGACCTTGGGCTCCACCTGTCCGAACCGGTCGTGCACGCTGCGTGGCCCGAACTCCGGTGCGCAGGCCGTCCATACGGCCCCGAGACTGGCGGTGGCCAGGTAGGCGACCAGCGTCTCGGGGATGTTGGGCAGGTACCCGGCCACCCGGTCGCCCCGGCCGACGCCCAGGCGGCGCAGCCCGGCGCGTACCCGCCGTACCCGCTCGGCGAGTTCGGCGAAGGTCAGCTCGACGGGCTCCCTGGTCTGGGAGTGCGCGACGACGGCGACCGTGTCGGCGTCCTCGGGCCGGCCGAGGGCGTGCTGCGCGTAGTTGAGGGTGGCGCCGGGGAACCAGCGGGCGCCGGGCATCTCCCGGGTGGTGAGGACCTTCTCGGCGGGGGTGTGGAACCGGACGCCGAAGTACTCCCGGACCGACTCCCAGAAGTCCTCCAGGTCGCGGACCGACCAGGCCCGCAGTTCCTCCCAGGAGGCCAGGTCGGCCCTGCCGTTGTCGCGCAGCCAGGTCAGGAACTGCTGGGCGCGGGCGACGCGGGCCCGCTCCTCGAGGGGCGGGTGGAGGAGTTCGGGTTCCCGGGGCGCGTGCGGGGTGCTCATCGTGCCTCCTC
>NZ_JBRIOU010000002.1:787758-791052 GCF_053474865.1 Streptomyces sp. CO7 | reverse complement strand
GTGCAGGCGTGGATGCCGGTGCCGTGACCTTGGCCGCGCGGCCGGACAGGAAGGCGTTCATCCGGTCCTTGGCCTCGGGGCTGCTCTGGGCGACGCCGGCCATCAGGGATTCCAGGAACAGGCCGGTCTCGGGCGCCGCCTCGGCGATCCGGGGCAGGGCGTGGATCACGGCGTAGTTGGTGACAGGGCTGTTCCGGGCGACGCGGGCGGCGAGTTCGAGCGCCTTGGCCAGGCCCTCCCCCGTCGCGGTCCGGTACGTGGCGAGCCCGGCGGCGGCGCCCTCGTCGGCGTCCAGCACACGGCCGGTGAGCATCATGTCGGCCATCAGGGCCACACCGGTGAGCCGCGGGATCCGTACGGAGGCGCCCCCTCCGACGAACAGACCGCGCTCACCCTCCGGCAGGGCGAAGAAGGCGGAGTCCTCGGCGATCCTGAGGTGGGCGGCGGCGGCCAGCTCCAGGCCGCCTCCCACCACGGCGCCCTTGAGCACCGCGATCACCGGCACGGATCCGCACGCGATCCGCTCGAAGGCCCGGTGCCACATGCGGGAGTGGTGCAGGCCCTGCACCGCGTCCCGTTCCCTGAGTTCCGCCAGGTCGAGCCCCGCGCAGAAGTGCTCGCCGTCGGCGGCCAGCACCACGGCCTTCGCCCAGGCGGGCGGAGCGTCGAAGAAGCGGCCGAGGCCCAGTACGGTGGCGTCGTCCAGGGCGTTGCGCTTGACGGGGCGGTTCAGGGTGAGGATCACGATGTCGCCGTGACGAGTCGGCGAGAGGGATGCGGGGAGGTCGTTCTCTGCGGTCACACCATCTCCAGACCATCAGGAACCTTGATGATCGACCATGGTTGATACCCTCAAGATTCCTGTCAATACCCGGGAGGGAAGCGGTGGAGGAAGCCGAGGGCCGGCGCGCGCCGTCCTTGCTGTATGCGGTCAAGCGGCTCGAACTCGTCATCCGTGCGCGGCTCGACGAGATGCTGCGCGGCTCGGGGGTGACCACCCTCCAGTACACGGCGCTCACCGTGCTCGAACGGCGTGGCGGCATCTCCGCGGCCCAGCTGGCCCGCGACTCCTTCGTCACCCCCCAGGCCATGGCCGACATGCTGCGGGCGCTGGAGCAGCGTGAGCTGATCTCCCGCTCCCCCAACCCCGCCAGCCGCCGTGAACTGCTGGTCCATCTCACGCAGGAGGGCCGCCGCCTCCTCGCCGAGTACGCCGACGCGCACGCCGCGATCGAGGAGCTGATGCTCTCGGGGCTGAGCAGGACGGAACGCACCCGCCTGCGCTCGTCCCTCGACGGTTCCTGGCGGGCGTTGCGCCCGCCCCGGTGACGGAGCGGCCCCGGGACGGGCACGCGCCTCAGACGTTCTCGCGTTCCTCCGGCC
Source organism: Streptomyces sp. CO7 (assembly GCF_053474865.1). Lineage (NCBI taxonomy): Bacteria > Bacillati > Actinomycetota > Actinomycetes > Kitasatosporales > Streptomycetaceae > Streptomyces > Streptomyces sp. CO7. The sequence goes on along the minus strand of NZ_JBRIOU010000002.1, from coordinate 789,669 downwards.
GCCTCCCGGCGGGCGCGGCGAGTTCGTTGCGACTGGTCTCGCCCAGGGCCAGGACACAGACCACGGTGAGCGCGCAGAACGCGGCGACGACCAGGGAGATGGCGGTCGTGCCGCCGCCGAGCGCCTGCGCCTCGGCGAAGATCAACGGCGCGAAGCCGGCCCCGAGGCCCGCGAGCTGGTAGCCGAGCGAGGCCCCGGTGTAGCGGCTGCGGGTGGTGAACAGTTCCGCGTACAGCGCGGCCAGCGGCCCGTACATCATCGGATGCAGGAGCGACTGCCCCACGACGACGGCCACCACCAGTGCGGCGGTGCTCCCGCTGTCGACCAGCGGGAAGAGCACGAAGGAGTAGGCGCCCACCGCCACCGCGCCCGCGGCCACGACGGGTCTGCGGCCGAAGCGGTCGCTGGCGGCGGACCAGCCGAGGATGCCGGCCACGGCGAGCGTCGACGAGACGGTGAGGGCGTGCAGCACCGTCTCCCGGCCGTAGCCGGCCCGTACCGCGTAGGAGATGAGGAACGTGGTGAGGGTGCCCTGCACCACGAACGCGCTCAGGCCGACGCCCACGCCGAGCAGCAGCACCCGCGGATGGTTGCGCAGCACGTCCCCGAGCGGGGCGCGCCGGGGCCCCTCCTCGGCGGCGGCCGACGTGAAGACGGGGGTCTCCGTGACCCGCAGCCGCACGAACAGGCCGATGGCCAGCAGCACGACGCTCAGCAGGAACGGTATGCGCCAGCCCCAGGCGAGGAACGCCTCCTCGCCGACGGCCGCGGCGGTCGCGGACATCACCACGGTGGACAGCGCCATGCCGCACGGCGCTCCGGCGTTGGTGAAGCTCGCCCACAACCCGCGCCGGTCCTTGGCGTGTTCGGCGGACATCAGCACCGCGCCGCCCCACTCGCCGCCCACCGCGACGCCCTGCACCACGCGCAGCACGACCAGCGCGATCGGCGCGAGGCTTCCGGCGCTCGCGTGGGTGGGAAGCACGCCGATCAGGAAGCTTGCGACACCCATCAGGACCATCGACAGCACCAGCATGTTCTTGCGGCCCAGCCGGTCCCCGAAGTGGCCGAACAGCACGCCGCCCAGCGGGCGGGCGACATAGCCGGTGGCCAGGGTGCCGAAGCTGGCCACCGTGCCGGCCAGCGGGTCGAGGTCGGAGAAGAACACGTCGGCGAAGACCACCGCGGAGGCGGTCGCGTACAGCAGGAAGTCGTAGTACTCGATGACGCTGCCGAGGAAGCTGGACGTGACGGCGCGGCGCAGTTGGGTGCTGTCGCCGGTGGTGGGGGGTGCGGGCTGCATGCCAGGGCTCCTTCGCGCTGCCGGCCGGGGAGACTGTCAGGTTTCCTGATCGACGGTCAGTGTCGGGACGATCAGGAAACCTGTCAATGCTTCGGACGTGCGCGACTGCGCCGGGGCGCCTGCGCACGCGACCGCACCCGGACGCCGGCCGGTGGCTACGCACGCGCGGCCGCGCGCGCCCGACGCCGCGGAGGCCGCGGCACGGGGGCGGGCCGGAGCCCTCTGGAAGGGATCCGGCCCGCCCGGTGTGCGGTCGGTCCGTGCGTCAGCTCGTGGTGCAGGCGGCGCCGTTGAGGGTGAAGCCGGTCGGCGAGGCCGTGTTTCCGGTGTGCGTGGCCTGGAAGCCGATCGTGGCGGACTGGCCCGCCGCGAGCGTGCCGTTGAAGCCCACGTTGGTGGCGGTCACCTGGCCGCTGGTCCCCTTGTAGGTGGCGTTCCACCCGTTGGTGATCGTCTGCCCGCCGGGGAGGGTGAAGGCGAGCGACCATCCGTTCACCGCCGACCTGCCGGTGTTGGTGATGGTGAGGTTCTCGGTGAGTCCGTTGTTCCAGGCGGTGACCGCGGCGGTCACCTTGCACGCGGTCCCGCCGGGCGGCGGGGTGGTGGGG
>NZ_JBRIOU010000002.1:775613-787658 GCF_053474865.1 Streptomyces sp. CO7 | reverse complement strand
GGGGTGCCGGTCGTCGGGCCGGGGCCCGGGGTGCTGCCGGTGAGGCCGAAGAACTGGACGGCCTGGGCGGCCATCCCGGTCGACGGCAGGGAGTGACCGGCGCCCTGGATGCTGTACGCCTCGACGTTCACCACACCGGAGGCGCCTGCGAACCGCTGCCGGTTCCAGCCCGACTGCGGGGTGTCGGAGGACGTCGGCGTCTGGCTCAGCCCGAACACGTCGGTCCACTGCTCGACGCTCTCCTGCAGCAGCGAGTAGGGCACGAGGGTGTCGCCGGTGCCGTGCCACAGCTGGATCCTCGGCCGCGTCCCGCTGAACCCGGGGTAGGCCTGCCGCACCAGGTCACCCCACTGCTGGGGTGTTCTGTTCATGCTTCCGCCGGTGCACTTGCTGGTGCTGGGCGGGTAGTCCGCCGCGTTGGCGAAGCATCCGAACGGAACGCCCATGAAGGAGGCGCCGGCCTTGAAGACGTCCGGGTAGAGGGCGAGCATGTGCTGGGTCATCATGCCGCCGGACGAACTACCGGTGGCGAACACCTGGTTCGGGTCGGCGTTGTACTGCTGCTTCACGTAGTTGATCATCGAGTTGATCGAGACGGGGTCGCTGCCGCCGCCGCGCCGCTTGGCCGCGTCCGACCAGGTGTCGAAGCACTTGCCGAAGCCCGCCGACTGGGTCGCGCTCGGGTAGACGACGATGAATCCGTACCGGTCGGCGAGAGAGGCGAACTCGCTGCCGGAGTAGAAGTTCGGGCCGGTGCCGCCGCAGCCGTGCATGGCCACCACCACGGCCGGCTTCGCGGGACGGCTGTCCGGCACGTAGACGTGCATCTGCATGTTGCCCGGGTTGTCGCCGAAGCCGGTCACCTGGGTCAGCGACGCGGCCTGCGCGGGCACCACCGTGACCAGGCCGATCAGCGCGATGCCGACCGCCACCACGACGGCGGCCAGCCTTGCTAACGGTCTGCGTGATCTCTTCACTGCGGACTCCTCGGAATGCGCCGTACGGCATCCGGCCGAGGCCGACCGTGCCGGCGGTGGGGGGAGCGCCCACGCGCGGGATCGCGACGCGGGCGCGGCTGTCTGCGGCCGGCGGAACCGCGGGCCGATGGAGCGGTGAGCGTCGAGGCCTCGGCCGGTGGAGGGGACCGGCCCGCGGCCCTCGCGGACAAGGACCGAGGGCCGCGGGCGGCCACCATGAGGCCCAGGAGCCCCATGCCTCATATAACAATGACCGTATCCCCCGGACAGAAAACCGTCAATCAATCTGCGTCGAACGAGAGTTGGCCTCCGGAGACCCACCGAGCCGCACTCCCGCGAGCAGGTCCGCGGTGGTGTGCGCCCCGATGCCGCCGTCCGCGCCGGAGGGCAGCGCGGCCACCGCGCGGACGTGTTCCTGGGCGGTCCCGGCGAGTCCGTCGTAGACCGCTGTGAAGAGGTCCCTGACCTGCTCCCTCCGCCAGCCCGACGGCATGCAGCGCATCGGCAGCCGCGGATCGAGGACGTGGAACCGGCGGTAGGTGTCCATGACCTCGGTGCGCGCGCACACGGCCTCGACGCCGCCCACGCCACCGGCCCGCATCCGTGTCAGCAGCGGACTCCAGCGCTCGACGAAGGAGGTGTACTCCTCGGCGATGGCGTCGACGTCCCAGGCGTCGAGCGGATCGCGGCGGGCGGTCGACTCCAGTTCGACGTGCCGGGCCCGGAAGACGGTCAGCGATCCCGGGCCGACCTGGGCCAGCTCCTCCCGCGCCCTGGGGGTGAACGGCCGGGGTGACAGCCACAGCCCGTCGTACAGCGGCGCGTACCCGAGCCAGCGCAGTCTTCCCCGCAGCGTCCGGCGCTCCGCGCTGCGGCCCTCGGGGAGCGAGAAGGAGATGACCGTCCAGGTGCCGTCCCACTTCTCGGCCCGCTCGGTGAACGCCACGATCGAATGGCCCGAGAGGGAGAGGTTGACCGCGGCAGGGTCACTGAGCCGGTAGGAACTGTGCCGCCCCTGCCGGCTGCTCTCCAGCACGCCCCGCCGGGCCAGCCGGCTGATGGCGGTGCGGCCGGCGGCGGGCGTGACGCCGAACTCGCCCAGCAGCGCGACGATCGCCCCGGACGGAACGGGCGCGCGGGTGCGCAGGGTGTAGTCGGCCAGCAGCGTCACCGTGAGGCTCTGCGGCGAACCCCCGGCCCTCCGGCGGGGAAGCCGCACCGAGTCGGTCGGGTCGTCGGGATAGATCTCGTTGACGTCGAAGGGACGGGCCACGACACTCCCCGGCACGGCTGCGTACGGCTGGTTCGGTAACTCCCGCAACCTACCGGCCGTTTGGAAGAGCCGCGAACCTGCCCCGCCCTCCCGGAACCGCCTCGCCGCACGCAGGGAAGGAACCCCGGCCGAGGTACGGCCGGGGTTCCTCACGTGGTGTGCGTCAGCGCTGCAGGGTGAGGATGCCCGGCCGGTACGGGAGGGCGTTGTAGTCGCCTCCCGAGTTCGGGGCCTTGCCCTGGTAGAGGAGCTGGAGGTTGCAGGGGTCGATGGTCATGGTCTGGTCGGGGTTGGAGCGGACCAGGTCGCCGTGGCTGATGTCGTTGGTCCAGGTGGCGCCGCTGTTGGCCTTGCCCGCGAAGGGGTTGCTCTCGCTCGCGGCCTGCGGGGTCCACGACCCGCTCAGGCTGGACGACGTGAAGGAGCGGAAGTAGCGGCCGTTGGCGCCCATCGCCTCGACGATCATCAGGTACTGGTTCTGGCCCTGCACCTTGTACACCTGGACGGCCTCGAACAGGTTGGCCTTGGTGTCGCTCATGATGGTCGTGTACGAGGAGCCGAAGTTGCCGGGGAAGTTCCCGATCGGCATGCTCGCCCGGTAGATCTTGCCGTTGTCACCGGCGAAGAACAGGTACATGTTCTGCCCGTCGGCGATCAGCGTCTGGTCGATCGGACCGGTGTCGGAACCCGAGATGCTGCCGGTGAACAGCGCCTGCGGCGAGGACCAGCCGTTGACGTTGGTGGGGTCGCTGGACGTGCGGTACATGAAGGCCGCGGAGCCCCACTGGTAGGCCAGCACCCAGATGTTCTTCGGCGCGAAGTAGAAGAGCGTCGGCGCCACGGCCGCCTGGCTCATCCCGTTCTGGCCGGCCGACGCCATGTCGGACGGGTTGGTGAACGGGCTGAACGCCATCGAGCCGTAGGAGGAGCCCGTCGAGTACGACCCATAGACCAGGAACTTGCCGTTGTGCTTCACCGCGGTGAAGTCCTTCAGCGACACCCACCCGCTCTTCGGCTGCGCCAGCGCGCCCGTGGAGGACCACCGGTACGAGGACGGAAGCGAACACGAGCCGCCTGTCGGCGGGGGCGTCGTCGGGGTGGACCCGCCGCCGGCGGTCAGGCCGCTCCACTTCTGGTTGTTCTGGCCGGTGCACGTCCACAGCTGGATCCTCGTGCCGTTGGCCGTGCCGTTGTCCTTCGCGTCCAGGCACAGGCCGGACTGCACGCCGACGATCGTGCCGTCGGAGTTCACCCGCCACTGCTGGTTCGCGCCGCCGCTGCAGGCGTAGATCTGCAACTGGACGCCGGCCGTGGTGGAGCTGCCCGGAACGTCCAGGCACCTGCCCATCACGGTCAGCTGGTTGCTGTCGGTCAGCGTCCACTGCTGGTTGGACTGCCCGTTGCAGTCCCAGAGGTGCAGGTACGTGCCGTTGGCGGTGTTGGAGCTCGGCAGGTCCAGACACCGGTTGGACGGGGCGTGGCGCAGGGCGCCACTGGAGGCGGCCTGGGCCGGCTGGGCCACGAGCATCGCCGCCAGCGCGGCGAGCACCGCGACCGCGGCGGCGAACACCGCGGACAGATGCCTGCGATGGAGATTCTCTCTGCGCATGAGGACTTCCTCGTCTTGGGCAAAGGGTTCCGGCCCGGCCCGTGGGGGACCGTCCGGACTGTCGATGTGGTGCTGTGCGTCGGCGGTCCGTCGGGTCCGGGTCAGGCCGCGCGGCCTCCCCGGTCCCGCGAAACCCGTGACCGGACCAGCGGCACCCGGTGGCTTCTCGTGTCCACGAAGCGCACCGGCCTGCGCCGGACCTCGAACTCAATGCACACCGTGCCCCACCCCCCGAAGGGGGTCGAGTGCCATCAAGCGAGGTGGAACGGATGGGACTGTGACGCCGTTGATTGTTACCGCTAACACCGCCGGGAGGCCAGGCTCGTGCAGCGGAAATCACCGGCAGTCCGAGAAAGGCAGCTGATCCGCCGTCACGGGTGGCGGTCGGCGGACCACACCCCGCCACACGCCCTCGACACACCGCTCCACGGCACTGACCATTGTCTATTCGCTCCCGCGGGACACCTGGCCAGGCACCGAACGGGTGACCGGGCAGGTGCGGGTCGGTCACGGGCCGGTTCTCCGGCCATGCCACCCCGCCACACCCGGCCTCCCCCGGCCGGGCAGCACCTTTCGGCGGACGCGGCGGAGAACGCACCTGTCCGGGTGAGTTGTTACCGCTAACACGGAATCCGCAGGTCCGGGAGCCCGAGCCGTGGGTGTCGCGTTCCCGGGACCGCCCTCAGGCGCTGGCGCGGACGATCAGCCGGGTCGGCAGGATCAGGGCGGACGGGTCCTGCCCGTTGACGAGTGCGGCAAGCATGCGCGCCATCTCCCGCCCGAGGGCCTGTATGGGCTGGTGCACGGTGGTGAGTGGCGGGTCCGACACCTGCGCGACGGCCAGGTCGTCGAAGCCCACCACGGCGACGTCGTCCGGCACCCGTCGGCCGGCCTCGCGCAACGCGCGCAGCGCTCCCACGCCCATGTTGTCGTTGGCCGCGAACACCGCGTCGACGTCCGGGCGTTCGGTGAGCAGCGCGGTCATGGCGGCGGCGCCGCTGCTCTCGGTGAAGTCCCCCGCCCGGGGCGGGAACGGGTCGAGACCGGCGGCCAGCATGGCGTCCCGGTATCCCCGGTACCGGGTGCGTCCGGCTTCGGTGTCCAGCCGGCCGCAGAGGGCGGCCACGCGCGTGCGGCCGAGCGCGATCAGGTACTCGGTCGCCTCACGCGCGCCCCCCGCGTTGTCGACGTCCACGTACCAGCGCGGTACCGAGCCGACCGGTCGTCCGCCGAACACGACGGGCATCGTCGCCCTTTCGGCCATCCGGGCGAGCGGATCGTCCTCGCGCAGCGCCATCAGCATCACGCCGTCCGCGCCGTTGGAGCGGAGGAGCTCCTCCACCCTCCTGCGGCCCCGGTCGGAAGCGGCCAGACAGAGCATCAGGTGCAGGTCGGCCTCCTCCAGGGCGGCCGACGCCCCGACGATCACCTGGGCGAAGAACGGGTCGGCGAAGATCGACGGGTCCTCCCCGGAGACCACCAGGGCGGCCGCGCCTGTCTGCCGGGTGGCCAGCGCACGGGCGGTCGAGTTGGGCACGTACCCGAGCCGCCGCACGGCCCGCGCGACCGCCTCGCGCTTGAGCCGGCTGACGTGCGGGGCGTTGTTCAGGGCACGTGAGGCCACCGAGCGGGAGACGCCTGCCAGTTCGGCCACCTCGTCGAGCGTCGGCTGCCGACGGGGCGCATCCTCTGCCATGTAACGCGATCCTCTCCTGTCGACCGGGCGGCCTCCATCCTCGCGCATGCCGCCGCCTCCCCCGGTAGGGCCGAGCCGGCCCTACCGACGACGTCACGGCGGCCGGTGAGGGTGCCTCCCAGGACAGATTTGGGAGCGCTTCCAGACAGATGCGGCCCCTTACCGACGGTAAGACTGCCGCTCTCTCCCCGCCTCTTGACAGCACAAGCGGAACGCCACAACCTTACCGATGGCATCCCCCTAAACCTCAGGGCTGGAAGCGCTTCCAGTATGGGAGCGCTCCCCCGAGGACGTGCTCGACTCCTGCCTGTGTCGCCCCTCCGGAGGACCGGCACCGCACGGGGACGCCGCACCATCGCACTTCCTTCAGCGCGTCGCACGCTCGGGACGAGGCCGGCGGCGCGTCACTGCCAGGAAATCGAGGTACACACATGCGCCGCAGATTCCGCACCCTGCTGGCAGCGTTCTCCGCCCTGCCGCTCGCGCTCGCCGCCGCCCCGTCCGCCCACGCGGCCGATCCGACCACCATGACCAGCGGGTTCTACGTGGACCCCGACTCCAGCGCCAAGCGGTGGACCGCCGCGAACCCCGGCGACGGCCGGGCGGCCGCGATCAACTCCTCGATAGCCAACACCCCCATGGCCCGCTGGTTCGGCTCCTGGAGCGGCACCATCGGCACGGCCACGGGGGCGTTCGCGGGCGCCGCGGACAGCCGGGACAAGCTGCCCGTGCTCGTCGCCTACAACATCTACAACCGCGACTACTGCGGCGGACACTCCGCGGGCGGGGCCTCCTCGCCCTCCGCCTACGCGAGCTGGATAGCCCAGTTCGCCGGGGGGATCGGCAGTCGCCCCGCCGTCGTCATCCTGGAGCCCGACTCCCTCGGGGACTACGGGTGCATGACGCAGGCCCAGATCGACGAGCGTGAGGCCATGCTCACCGGCGCCCTCTCCGAGTTCAGCCGCCAGGCCCCCAACACCTGGGCCTACCTCGACGCCGGCAACCCGGGCTGGACCGATGCGGGAACCATGGCCCGCCGTCTCCACGAGGCCGGTCTCCGGCAGGCCCACGGCTTCTCGCTGAACGTCTCCAACTACTTCACCACGGCGCAGAACACGGCCTACGCCAACGCCGTCAACAGCGCACTGAGCTCCCGCTACGGCTACACCAAGCCGTTCGTGGTGGACACCAGCCGCAACGGCAACGGCTCCAACGGCCAGTGGTGCAACCCTTCCGGCCGCAGGATCGGCACGCCCACCCGGCTGGGCGGCGGCGCCGAGATGCTGCTGTGGATCAAGACGCCCGGCGAGTCCGACGGCAACTGCGGGGTCGGGGCCGGCTCCTCGGCCGGCCAGTTCCTCCCCGAGGTCGCCTACAAGATGATCTACGGCTACTGATCCCGAGGGCATGGCCCGGCCGGGTCCCCGCCCGACGGCCGCGTCCCTCACCCTTCCCCCACTCCCCCGATGCCTCATCAGGAGGAACAGTCATGGGCTCGAACGCCCTCCCCGGACCCCTGGTCCACCGGAAGATCCGCAGCCTGTTACTCGCGCTGCTCGTCGGCGTCCTCGGTGCGTCCCTCGCACTGATCGGGCCGCCGGACGCGAGCGCCGCCGAGAGCACGCTCGGCGCCGCGGCGAAGCAGAGCGGCCGGTACTTCGGCACCGCGATCGCCTCGGGCAGGCTGAACGACTCGACGTACACCACGATCGCCAACCGTGAATTCAACTCGGTGACGGCCGAGAACGAGATGAAGATCGACGCGACCGAGCCGCAGCGCGGTCAGTTCAACTTCACCTCCGCCGACCGCGTCTTCAACTGGGCGACGCAGAACGGCAAGCAGGTGCGCGGCCACACCCTGGCCTGGCACTCCCAGCAGCCGAGCTGGATGCAGAACCTCAGCGGCAGCTCGCTGCGCCAGGCGATGATCGACCACATCAACGGCGTGATGGGCCACTACAAGGGCAAGATCGCCCAGTGGGACGTCGTGAACGAGGCCTTCCAGGACGGAAGTTCGGGAGCGCGGCGCGACTCCAACCTGCAGCGCACCGGCAACGACTGGATCGAGGTGGCCTTCCGCACCGCGCGTGCCGCCGACCCGGCCGCCAAGCTCTGCTACAACGACTACAACGTCGAGAACTGGACCTGGGCCAAGACCCAGGCCATGTACAACATGGTCAAGGACTTCAAGCAGCGCGGCGTGCCGATCGACTGCGTCGGCTTCCAGTCGCACTTCAACAGCGGCAGCCCCTACAACAGCAACTTCCGCACCACGCTGCAGAACTTCGCGGCCCTGGGCGTCGACGTGGCGATCACCGAACTGGACATCCAGGGAGCCTCGTCCACGACGTATGCCGCCGTGGTGAACGACTGCCTGGCCGTGTCGCGCTGCCTCGGCATCACCGTCTGGGGTGTGCGCGACAGCGACTCCTGGCGGTCCGGGGACACCCCGCTGCTGTTCAACAACGACGGCAGCAAGAAGGCCGCCTACACCGCCGTCCTCAACGCGCTGAACGGCGGCTCGACCAACCCCAACCCCACGCCGACCCCCACGTCGCCCTCGGGCGCCGGTCCGATCAAGGGCGTGGCCTCGGGCCGCTGCGTCGACGTGCCCAACGCGAGCACCACGGACGGGACCCAGGTCCAGCTGTGGGACTGCAACAACGGCACCAACCAGCAGTGGTCGTCCACCGCGGCCGGTGAGCTCAGGGTCTACGGCAACAAGTGCCTCGACGCCGCCGGCACCGGCAACGGCGCCAAGGTCCAGATCTACAGCTGCTGGGGCGGCGACAACCAGAAGTGGCGCCTGAACTCCGACGGATCGATCGTCGGCGTCCAGTCCGGTCTCTGCCTCGACGCCGTCGGCGCCGGAACCGGCAACGGCACCCAGATCCAGCTCTACTCCTGCTCGGGCGGCAGCAACCAGCGCTGGACCCGCACCTGACGGATCCGCGACGGACGCGCCCCGGTGGGGCCCCCGGATGCCCGGGGGCCCCACCGGGGCGCCGTCACCCTCCCAGGTCCAACTCGGTCAGACGGCGGTCGTACTCACGGGAGATCGCCGCGTTCGGAGCCGCGTTCCGCGCCGCCCGGTACATCCGCGCCGCGTCGCCCGTACGACCGAGGCGGCGCAGGGCGTCGGCGCGGACGGCGGGCAGGGCGTGGGTGCCGGCCAGCTCCTTGGGCGTTCCCAGGGCATCCACGGCGTCCAGCTGGGCCTGCGGACCGTCGCGCATCCCGACGGCGACCGCGCGGTTGAGCGCGACCACCGGATTGGGGCTCAGGACCAGGAGGCGGTCGTACAGACCGACGATCCTCCCCCAGTCGGTGGCGGCGGCGACCGGGGCGAGGGCGTGCTCGGCGGCGATCGCCGCCTGGATCGCGTAGGGGCCGCCCGCCGGCAGCGCCTGGCGGGCGAGGGCCACGCCCTCGGCCACGAGCGCCCGGTCCCACCGTGTCCGGTCCTGGCGCTCCAGCGTGACCAGGCCGCCGTCCTCGTCGAGCCGGGCGGCGCGCCGCGAGTGCTGGAGCAGGAGCAGCGCGAGCAGGCCCCGCGCCTCCGGCTCCTCGGGAGCCTCGGCGGCGACGAGCCGGGCGAGCCGGATCGCCTCCTCGGCGAGGGCGTCGCGGAGGGTGTTCCCGTCGCTGGGCGCGTACCCCTCGGTGAACACCAGGTAGACGACGGCGAGCACCCCGCCCAGCCGCTCCGCACGTGCCCCGGGCGGCGGCACCCGGTAGGGGATCCCCGCGTCCGCGATCTTGCGCTTCGCCCGCAGGATCCGCTGCGAGACGGTGTCCTCGCCGACCAGGAAGGCGCGGGCGATCTCCCGCGTGGTGAGGCCGCCGACCGCCCGCAGGGTCAGTGCCACCCGGCCTTCGACGGGGAGCGCCGGGTGGCAGCAGGTGAACACCAGCCGCAGCCTCTCGTCCCCGGGCGGCCCGGGTTCGCGGGCCGCCTCGACCGCGGCGGCCTCGGCGAGCTTCCCGTGTTCGGTCGTCCGCCGGCGCAGCACGTCGAGGGCGCGGTTCCGGGCCGCGGCCACCAGCCACGCTCCCGGCTTGCGTGGCACTCCGTCCCGTTCCCAGGCGGGCAGGGCGCGGGCGAACGCCTCCTGGACACAGTCCTCGGCCAGTTCCCAGTCGCCGGTCAGGCGCACGATCGTGCCGAAGACGACGCCCCACTCACCGCGGTACGCCTCGGCCAGCGCCGCCCGGACCTCCGACGGACCGGTGGTCACGAGAGGTCCGTCCAGAACTCGCGCAGCTCGGCGGTCCCTGACCGCGCCATGGGACAGCGGGCCAGGTAGTCGACCGCTTCCTCCCACTCGCCGTCGATGAACACGATGCCCGACACCCATTGCGGCACGTCCGCGTACGCCCCGTCGGTGACCAGCAGTTCCCCTTCACGGCGGCGCACGAGGGTGGCGTCGTGGACGGGCCGCAGGTGCTCGCCTCCGAGGTAGCGGCCGGACGCGACGCCCTCGAGGATCCAGTGGGCCACTGCGTCCGGGTCGGGTGTGAAGGGCGGCGCGCCGGGGTCGGTCCGGAGGATCCCGAGGAAGCGTGCGGCGGGCACGTCACCCTCGTGCGGGACGTTGCCGGTGCCCGGGCCGAGGTCGAGCGGTTCGACCGGCCGGATCTCGATGCGCCCGCCGGTCGCCATCGGGTGCGAGGCGGCGACCTCGATCGCCTCGTCGAGGTCGGCGGCCTCGACGAGGTCGTATCCGGCGACCCACTCGTTCGTCTCGGCGAACGGGCCGTCGGTGACCAGCACGCGGTCGCCGCGGACGCGGACCGTCCTGGTCTCGCCGACGGGCCTGAGCGGCATTCCCTCCACGCGCACGCCGCGGCCGTTCCACTTCTCGACCCATTCCTCCGGGCTCTCGTCGGTCGGCTCCCCGGCGGGGTCGGTGGCGACGAACAACACGTACTTCATGACCGTTTCTCCTTCCGGACGTCTCATGAGGACGCCGAAGGGTTTCCGCCGGATCCGACAGGGCGACCGATATTTCGTCGAGGAAATCTTTCTCGCGCCCCTCCGCCCCGTCCCCGTCCCCGTCCCCGAGGAGCTGGTCCCCATGACCACGACAGACCACGACCCGCACCCGACGACGCTGGCGCTCCGCGCACTGACGGACCACCGCACCTCCGTCCGGCTCCGGGCCGCCCTGACGATCGGCACCACCCCAGACCCCCGCACCATCGACGCCCTGGTCGAGCGATGCGCCGTCGAACCCGAGTTCTTCGTCCGCGACATGCTCACCTGGGCGCTCACCCGTCACCCGGCGCACCTGACCCTCCCCGCCCTGCTCCGCGAGGTCCGCTCCGAGCGCCCCCAGGCCCGCAGCCAGGCCCTGCACACCCTCTCCAAGATCGGCGACCGACAGGCATGGTCCGCGATCACCCGCACCTTGCTGTGCGACCCCGACGACGAGGTCGCCACCAGCGCGTGGCGGGCCGCCGTCGTCCTCGTGCCGCCGGGACAGGAGCCCCACCTGGCCACCACGCTGGCCACCCAGCTCGGCCGCGGCGGACACGACACCCAGCTGAGCCTCAGCCAGGCCCTGGCCGCCCTGGGCGACGCGGCCGTACCGGTCCTGCACGCCGCGACGTCCGCCGACGCCCCCCACGTCCGCGCGCACGCGCTCGCCGCACAACGACTGCTGCACGACCCGGACGCCGGCTTCGCCACGGCGATCGAGGAGGCCAAGCGCGTCAGCGCCCTGCACGGCGCCCCGGTGACGGACGATGAGCACCGTGCTGATCGGTGACGTGTCGAAAAGATCCGGTGTCAGTGCCCGCATGCTCCGGCACTACGAGTCCCTCGGCCTCGTCCGGCCCTCCGCCCGCACGAGCTCCGGCTACCGCGAGTACTCCGAGGAGGACATCCGGCGCATCTTCCACATCGAGAGCCTGCGTTCCCTCGGCCTGCCGCTCCGCGACATCGGGCGCGCCCTCGACGACCCCGCGTTCCGGCCCGCCGCCCTGGTCGGCGACCTCATCCGCCGCACCCGCGACCGCATCGCCGCCGAGACCGAGCTGCTGACCCGCCTGCGCCGGATCGAGGCCGCGGACGCCGCCGACTGGCAGGACGTCCTCCAGGTCGTCTCCCTCCTGCAGGCCCTCGGCTCCCAGAGCGCCCACACCCGTCAACGCGCCGCCCTCGCCTCGGGCACCGGCTCCCCCGTCCCGACCGAGGCCCTCGTCGAGGCGGCCCTGCACGAGACGGACCCCAACGTCGCAGGCGCCCTGCGCTGGGCCCTGGCCCGCTCGGGCGACAGCGCCGCCACCCTGCTCGCCGAGGGCCTCACCTCCCCGTCGGCCGCCGTGCGGGAACGAGCAGCCCAGTGCCTCGCCGCCCTGCCCGGCGACACCGCCACCACCTCGCTGCGCGGCGCCCTCACCCACCCCGACACCGCGGTCCGCAGCCGCGCGGCCCTGGCCCTCGGCACCCGCGGCGAGGCGGACGCGGTCCCCACCCTCCTCGACC
>NZ_JBRIOU010000002.1:770264-775513 GCF_053474865.1 Streptomyces sp. CO7 | reverse complement strand
GAAGTCCTCGGCGGGAGGATGGGACACCACCTCGACCCGGTCCAGGCCGGCGGCACGGGCCTGCGCCTTCATGTGCGCGACGAGCAGGCGTCCGATGCCCCGTCCTTGCGCCTCGTCGGCGACGAACAGCAGATCGAGCTCCGGTGGAGCGAGGACGAGCGAGTAGAACCCGAGGACCCGGCCTCCCTCGTCGTCGCCTCCGACGGCGACGAACACGCGGTGGGCCTCGATGTAGTCAGGACCGACCCGGTAGCCCGCGACCGCAGCCGCGAACTGCCCCTCGTACGCGCCTGAGCCGCGCACGAGCCGGGTGAGCCGTCTGGCGTCCCCCGCGACAGCCCTCCGAATCGTGACCGGCCGTCCGACCCGTGAAGTGCGTGAGCCCATCCGCAGAGTATTCCCCACCGGAGAGCGCCTCCGTGCGGCAGGACGGCAGGTGTGGACGGATCGGCACCCGGCGAAACGCGAGTCCTGCCCGGGCGCGCGGTACTTCGCGGCGCCGGGGCAGGCTGCGATCCAATGGGCAGGGCTCAGCTCGTCTGGCAGGCCGTGCCGTTGAGCTTGAAGTTCGTCGGACGGCCGGAGTCACCCGTGTGCGTGGCCTGGAACCCGATGGTGGTCGTGGCGCCCGGGGCGAGCGTCCCGTTGTAGCCGAGTCCCTTGGCGGTGACGTTTCCGCTGTTGGGCGAGTAGGTCGCGTTCCAACCGGACGTGATGGTCTGCCCCGACGCGAGGGTGAACGTCAGGGTCCACCCGGTGAGCGTGGACGGACCGGTGTTGGTGATGGTGATGTTGTCCGTGAGGCCGGTGTTCCACGCGCTGACGGAGTTCGTCACCCGGCAGGCGCCGCTCGGTGGCGGGGTGGTCGGCGGAGGCGTGGTGGGCGGAGGCGTGGTCGGCGGCGTCTGCTGGTCGAGGCCGAAGAAGGCGATCGCCTTCGCCGCCATGCCTGAGGTGGGAAGGGTGTGGCCGACGCCCGCGAGGCTGATCGCCTCGACGGGGGCCTGCGTGCCGGTGCCGCCGTAACGGGTGCGGGTCCAGCCCGACTGGGGGGTGTCCGTGACCGTCGGCGTCTGGCTCACGCCGAGGACGTTGGTCCACTGCTTGATCTCTTCACCGAAGTTGTTGTAGTGCAGCGTGGAGTCGGTGGCGCCGTGCCAGAGCTGCATGCGCGGCCGCGGCCCGCTGTAGCCCGGGTACGCGGCGCGGACCAGGTCGCCCCACTGCTGCGCGGTCCTGCTGATCTGGCCGTTGGCGCAGGCGCTGTTCCAGCCGGAGCCGTCGGTGGTGGCGAAGCACCCGAACGGCACTCCGCTGAAGGCCGCCCCGGCCTTGAACAGGTCGGGGTAGTCACCGAGCAGGACGTTGGTGGTCATGGCACCGGACGAGGCGCCGGTGACGTAGACCCGGTCTGCGTCGGCTCCGTGGCGCTGGACGACGTTGCGGACCATGGAGGCGATGCTCGTGGGGTCGCTGCCGCCGTCGTGCTTGAGGGCCTGCGGCGAGGAAACGTCGAAACACTGACCGCTGACGTTGGCGTCCGGGTAGACGACGATGAACCCGTATCGGTCCGCCAGCGAGGCGAACTCGGTGCCCGAGTGGAAGCCGGGCCCGGTCCCGGTGCAGTAGTGGACCGCCACCAGAACCGGCGGGTGTGCTCCGGCGCTCGTGGGCACGTACTCGTACATGCGCAGGTTGCCGGGGTTGCTGCCGAAATTGGTCACCTCGGTGAGCGAGGCGGCCTGCGCGGTCGGGGCCGCGAGGAGATAGGCGGCGAGCAGGGGGATCACTCCGCCGAAGAGCGACAGCAGGAGGGTTCGTAACCAGGGTCGTGAGTGCGTTCTGTCCGTCATGTGCTCGTCCTTTCCATGGGCGACGGCACCGGTGCCGTGCGTGCGTCGCGGAGACGGCTCGTTCGGCCGCTCGCCTTTCCGGAGGGCCGAAAATTTCGAAACAATTCCCGATACTTGCGCGTCAAATTTGGGACGGTGGCGGCCTGGCGTCAAGACCGCGCGCACGGGACGGCGGATTCCCGCAGGGGGATCCGCCGCCTCGTGTCCGGCTCGCGTCGACCGGTCAGCGGCCCGCCACCAGTCCGCGCAGGGCGACGTTGCGCCGCAGGACGTTCACCCGCGGCTCACCGGCGAAGCCGAGGGTCCGCCCCTCGGTGTGCTCGGTCACCAGCCGCTCCACCTCGGCCGGCGGCAGGCCGTTGCGCGCGGCGACGGGGTGGGTCTGGAGCCGCGCGTCGCGTTCCAGGATGGCCGCCGAGCGCATCCCGGCCGCCGAGCGCATCCCGAAGGTCTCCCGGACCCGCTCCAGCCTGCAGGCCGGTCTCCCCGCGCAGGACGCCGCCGGCCAGGTGGGAGAGGGTCTCCGCCTCGGCCCGCAGCCGGGCCGCGCGGGGTGTCACGTCATGTCCGCCCCTCGGAGCAGCAGTTGCAGGACGGCGACGGCGGCCACGGCCATCGCCGCGCGGAACGGCCGTCTGCTGCCCGTGCCCGCCGGCGCGGCCATGCCGGCGAAGGCGGCGATCGCGGCCGTCACGCCCAGCGCCCACGCCCAGGGCCCGGCGCGGCCGGCGGGCCCCGCGGTCAGCACCCCCACCGCGGTCAGCATCAGGGTGGGGGCCAGCCACCGGCAGACCGGGCGGCCCAGCCGCTGCGGCAGCCCGCGCACCCCCGCGACGAGGTCGTCCTCGATGTCCGGCAGGACGTTGGCCACATGGGCCCCCACGCCCAACAGCGCCGCCGCGGCCGTCGCCCACCAGGCGGGCCAGGCGCCGTCCGGGAGCCCGAGGGTCACGAAGGCGGGCAGCGTTCCGAAGGACACGGCGTAGGGCAGCGGCGAGAGAAGGGTGCGTTTCAGCGCCAGGTTGTACGCCCAGGCGGAGGCGACGCCCACGAGGTGGACCGCACCGGCCGCGATTCCGCCGAGCAGGGAGAGCGGCACGCACAGTGCGAGGGCGGCCGCCGCGGCGAGGCCGGCCGTCCGGGGCGACAGCTCCCCCGCGGCGACCGGTTTGTCGCGGCGGCCGCAGTCCCGGTCGCGTCCCGCGTCGATCGTGTCGTTGCACCACCCCACGGACAACTGGCCGGCGAACACGGCCGCGGCCACCGCCGCCGAACCCGTCGTCCCGCGGCCGGCCGTCACCGCCAGCGCGGCGACGAACGCCGTCACGGCGAAGGCGGGCTCCGGGTGACTCGCCCTCAGCAGCAGCCGCCACAGCGCGGTGCGGCGCGGCGCGAGAGGCAGGAGCGGCGGGGGCGGCGCCGGCGGCAGGGGTTCGGACGGGTGGAATGTCACGAGGAGAAGCAATAGGCCACCCGCGGCGTGGAAGACATCACCGACATGCCGGTCTCCGCGATCACCGACCCTTCCGTCTCCTCCGAGGGCACGTCCCGCCCGGTGGGCCGGACCGGTGCGGTGAGCACGGTCGCCGGTGTGCACACCGTCCTGCCGCCCCACGTCTACGCGCAGGAGGACCTCACCGAGGCGATCGGCGACCTGTGCCTGGCGCCGGGCGCCGACCGCGCCCTGCTGCGGCGCCTGCACCGGTCCTCCGGCGTGCGCACACGCCACCTCGCCCTGCCGATCGAGCGGTACGCCCAGCTCGCCGACTTCGGGGAGAGCAACGACGCCTGGCTGGCCGTGGGCACACGGCTGGCCGAGGAGGCCGTCGCGGGCGCCCTGCGGCAGGCCGGCCTGCGGCCCGAGGACGTCGACCTCCTGCTGTGCACCTCCATCACCGGGATCGCCGCTCCCTCCCTCGACGCCCGGACGGCGGGCCGTCTCGGGCTGCGGCCCGACGTCAAACGGCTGCCGGTCTTCGGCCTGGGGTGCGCGGCGGGCGCGGCCGGCCTCGCCCGGATCCACGACTACCTGCGCGGCCACCCCGAGGACACGGCCGTCCTCCTGAGCGTCGAACTGTGCTCCCTGACCCTGCAGCGGCGCGACGGCTCGACGGCCAACCTGGTGGCCGGCGCGCTCTTCGGCGACGGCGCGGCCGCCCTGGTCGCGCGGGGCGGCGCCTGCGCCGGGCCCGCGGCCCCGGGTGCGGCAGGCCCCGCCGTCGTGGCGGCCCGGAGCCACCTCTACCCGGGCACCGAGCGCCTCCTGGGGTGGGACGTGGGGGCCGGCGGGTTCCGTGTCGTGATCGACGCCGGGATCCCGGACCTGGTCCGCGACCATCTCGGCGACGGTGTGCGCGCCTTCCTGGCCGAACAGGGGCTGACCACCGCCGACATCGGGACCTGGGTGTGCCATCCGGGCGGCCCCAAGGTCCTGGCCACGCTGACCGGGACGCTCGGCCTGCCCGCGGACGCCCTCGCCGCCTCGTGGTCGTCACTGGCCCGGGTCGGGAACCTCTCCTCGGCCTCGGTCCTGCACATCCTCCAGGGTGTCCGGGACGCGGCCCGCCCGGAACCCGGCTCCTGGGGACTGCTGATGGCCATGGGTCCCGGCTTCTGCTCCGAACTCGTCCTTCTGCGCTGGTGAGGACCACTCATGCCCTGGTACGCCCTTCTGCTCCTCGCCACCGTCTGCCAGCGGCTGGCCGAACTGGTGCTCACCCGGCGCAACGCGGCGTGGGCCCGCACGCGTGACGGGGTGGAGCACGGCCGGGGGCACTACCCGGCCATGGTCGCGCTCCACTCGGGCCTGCTCGTGTGCTGCCTGGCCGAACCCCTGCTCCTGCACCGGCCGTTCCTGCCCGCCCTGGGCTGGCCGATGCTGGCGCTCGTGCTCCTGGCGCAGGCGGTGCGGCTGTGGTGCATCGGCACCCTCGGACCCCGCTGGACCACGCGGGTCGTCGTCCTGCCCGGCGCGCCCCTGGTCCGCACCGGTCCCTACCGGTTCCTGCACCACCCCAACTACGCCGTCGTCGTCGTGGAGGTCGCCGCACTCCCCCTGGTGCACTCCGCGTGGGTGACCGCGGCGGTGTTCTCGGCGGCCAACGCCCTGCTGCTGACCGTTCGGGTGCGCTGCGAGAACGCGGCCCTGGCCTCCGCCGCGCCGGCGTGAGCGGCCGCTGCCACGACCTGGTGGTCGCCGGAGGCGGACCGGCCGGGCTGGCCACCGCGCTCCACGCGGCGCGCGCCGGCCTCGACGTCGTCGTGGCCGAACCCCGGTCGGCCCCCATCGACAAGGCCTGCGGGGAGGGCCTGATGCCCGGGGCCGTGCGCGCCCTGGCGCGGCTGGGTCTGCGGGTGCCGGGGCATCCGCTCACCGGCATCCGCTACGTGCAGGGC
>NZ_JBRIOU010000002.1:765898-770164 GCF_053474865.1 Streptomyces sp. CO7 | reverse complement strand
GTGCAGGGCGACCGCCGCAGCCACGCGTGCTTCCGCGACGGGGGCGGCCTGGGCGCCCGCCGCACCGAGCTCCACGAGGTCCTGCACCGCGCCGTCCTCGACGCCGGCGTGCCGGTGCTGCCGATCCGGGTGAGCGAGGTGCGCCAGGACGCGACCGGCGTGACCCTGCCGGGATGCGGGCTGCGCGCCCGGTGGCTGGCCGCCGCCGACGGCCTGCACTCGCCGCTGCGTCGCTCCCTCGGCCTCGAGGTGGGCACCGGCGCGCCGCCCCGGTACGGGCTGCGCCGCCACTACGCCGTCGCTCCGTGGACCACGGCCGTCGAGGTGCACTGGGGACCCCACGCGGAGGCCTACGTCACCCCGCTCGGCCGTCACCTGGTCGGTCTGTCGCTGCTCACCGGCCGGCGTGCGCCCTTCGACGTCCAGATGGCCGACTTCCCGCACCTGCTCGACCTGCTCCCGCCCCGCGCCGCGGTCACCGCGGTACGCGGAGCGGGGCCCCTGCGCCGGCGGTCCCGCACCCGGCGTCACGGGCGGGTGCTGCTGGTCGGCGACGCGGCGGGCTACATCGACGCGCTGACCGGCGAGGGCGTCTTCCTGGCGCTCGCCGGGGCCGAGGCCTTGGTGCGCAACCTGTGCCGCGGCACACCCGAACGCTACGAGTCGGACTGGAAGCGGGCGACGCGCCGCCACCGGTACCTGACGGAGCTGCTGACGGCGGCGCGCCGCCGTCCCGCGCTGGGTTCGCTGATCGTCCCCACGGCCGAACGCCTGCCCCGCCTGTTCGCGGCGGCGGTGAACGCCCTGGCCCACGACGTCGGCACGGACCCGGCACGCCGCGGGGACGGCGAGGCGGCCGCCCGCTGACCGCCCTTCGCCTCCTGCCGGAAGCCTCCTGCCCGGGCCGGCGGCCCTTCAGCGAGGCGGCTGGGTGGGAGGAGCCGGCGTCTGCTCGGTCCAGATGGTCTTGCCGTCGGGCGTGTAGCGGCTGCCCCACCGGTCGGTCATCTGGGCGACGAGGAAGAGGCCGCGGCCGCCCTCGTCGGACAGGCGCGCCCGGCGCAGGTGGGGCTGCGACTGGCTGGGGTCCGACACCTCGCAGATCAGGCGCTCGTCCTTGACCAGGCGCACGCCGATCGGTCCGCCCGCGTAGCGGATCGCGTTGGTGACCAGCTCGCTGACGATCAGTTCGGTGGCGAAGGCGAACTCCTCCAGCCCCCACCGGGCCAGTTGGGAGGTGACGAGACCGCGGACGCGGACGACCTGGTCGGGGTCGGCCGGCAGTTCCCAGCAGACGAAGTCGTCGTCCGGCAGCCGGTCGACCCGGGCCAGCAGGAGTGTCAGGTCCTCGGCACGGGGCCGGGCCCGCAGGTGGTCCAGGAGCCGGTCGGTGACGTCCTCCAGGGGCTCGCCGTCGTCGGCGGCGGCGCGGGCGCTGTCCGCGATGAGGCGCAGGTCCCCGGCGTCGGCGGACGGGGCGGCGTCCGAGGGGCCGCTGTGGAAGGCGAGGACGTCGCCGGGGTCCAGGCGCAGTTGCACCGCTTCGAACGGCTGGTGGTCGCCGCTGCCGAGCGGCGGGCCGGGGCGGACGTCGACGCGGGTGACGCCGGCGGTGTGGCGCCGGGCGAGCAGGGGCGCCGGGTGGCCGGCGGTGGCCATGCGGCACCAGCCGGACACGGGGTCGTAGGCGGCGTACAGGCAGGTCGCGGCGTACAGGGAGCCGGAGAAGGAGGCGGGGCGGTGTCCCTCGTCCCCGCCCATGCGCGACACCAGGTCGTTGAGATGCCCGAGGAGCTCGTCGGGAGGCAGGTCCACGTCTGCCAGGGTCTGCACCGCCGAGCGCAGCCGCCCCATGGCGCCGGCGGCGTGCACTCCGTGTCCGGCGACCCGTCCGACCACGAACGCCGTCCTGGCGCCGGACAGCCGGATCACGTCGAACCAGCTCCCCCCGCTTCCCTCCGCGCTGCCGGCCGGCAGGAAGGCGCCCGAACTCTGGGCGGCCGTGGTCCGGGTGACCGGTGGGGGCAGCAGGCTCCGCTGGAGTTCCTCGACCGTCCGGCGTTCGCGGGTGTAGCGGCGGGCGTTGTCCAGGCTCAGCGCCGTGCGGGAGGCGATGGCGTCGATCACCGGGACGTCGCTGTCGCCGTAGGGCAGCTGATCCGGTCCCCGCCACGCGCACAGCACGCCCAGGACGTGGCCGCGGGCGAACAGCGGGACGAAGAGGGCGGAGACGGCCGTGGCCGGGAAGAGGAGCCGCATCCGTTCGGGGTCCGTGTCGAGCCGCCGCCGCAGTGCGGCCAGGTCGGGCACGACCGCCGTGCCGCCCGCTCCGACGGCCTCGGTCTCCACCTCCCTGGCGCGCACCCGGTCGCCCAGTTGATAGATCTCCGGAGGCCAGGTGCCGTCCGCGGAGGCGATCGCGACCCGGTGCAGCGGTGTGCCGGGCACGAAGGTGGCGGCGTCGCCGCCCTGACGCGCCGGCTCGGTCAGGTCCACGCAGGCGAGGTCGGCGAAGCCCTCCTCGACCAGCAGGCGCACGACGTGCTCGGCGTTGCGGGTCACGTCCAGCGACCTGCCCAGCCGGCGTGCCGAGGCGTGCAGGAGGGTGAGTTCCTGCTGGGCGGCGTTCCGCCCGGTGACGTCGACGAGCAGCGCGGCGGCGCCGTGGGGCCGGTCATGCCGGTCGTGCCGGTCGTCCAAGGGGAACGCCGACACGGACACGAGCCGTTCCCTGCCGGGCAGGCAGTGCCCGCGGGCCGGGACCGTGGGATGGGCGGCGGGCTCTCCGGTCTCGCGCACCCGCCGCAGGCAGGCGTCCAGTCGCGCGGCGTCCTCGGCCACCAGGACGTCCTCGAGCCGCCCCTCCCACGGGCCTCCGTCGGGGGGCTGGTCCAGTCCGAAGAAACCGGGGCTGAGGAGCACCCGGTCCCCGGGACCGGGTACGTCGACGACCAGCCCCACCGTCTCCTGCGCGAACACGCCCCGCACCAAGGCCCGGTCGCGTACCGCCGCGGGCGGGGGTCCGGCGGCGGTGAGGAGCACCAGCCGCCCGGGGGGACCGCCGGCCGGCAGCGGCACGACCTCGGCGTCCGCCTCGACCGGCGTCCCGTCCCGGTGTCTCAGGACCAGGGGGTGCTGCCCGCTCGCGGGGCCGTCCGGGCCGCCGGCGTGGGGCGGCTCGACAGCGCAGACCTCGGCCCACGGCCGCCCCTCGAGTTCCTCGGCACCGTGGCCGAGGAGGTCCGCCACGGCGCCGCTGCACCGCCGTACGGTCCCCCGCTCGTCCAGGAGGAGCACCACCGGCCGGTCGGCCGGCGCCCCTTCCTCATGCCGCGAACTCGTACTCACCCGTCTGCAGCCTCACTCGATGCCGGGGAACGCTCCCCCACCATTGGAGGGAGCCCCGGCCCTCATGGCCATGCGCCATGCCGGGCATTCGGGGAACGCGGGCCGAACGGTCCAAGGCGGGCGGTCCGACACGGCACGGGAGGTCCGGCACGGCGCGGGGCGTCAGGCCGCCGGGGCCGGGGCCTTCCGGGCGGCGAGGTCCAGCGCAATGTCGATGATCATGTCCTCCTGGCCGCCGACGAGGCGGCGCTCCCCGCACTCCATGAGGATGTCGCGGACGTCGACGCCGTAGCGCTGGGCGGCGACCTCGGCGTGGCGCAGGAAGCTGGAGTAGACGCCGGCGTAGCCGAGGGTGAGGGTCTCGCGGTCGACGCGGACGGGGCGGTCCTGCAGGGGGCGGACGTTGTCGTCGGCGGCGTCCTGCAGCTTGAACAGGTCGCAGCCGTGCCGGTAGCCGGACAGGTCGGCGACCGCGATGAAGGCCTCCAGCGGACAGTTGCCCGCGCCCGCGCCGTGTCCGGCGAGGGAGGCGTCGACGCGGCGGACGCCGTTCTCTGGAGGCGGCGGCCTCGATCCCACGCTGAAGGTCCCGCACCGCGGTCCTCACCGGGACCCTGGAGCGCCGCACGCCCCGCACGGTCGTCGCGCCGGGGATGCTGCGCCGGCAGCTCGAGCGGGCGGTGGAGACGGGAATCGCCTACGAGTGGGAGGAGTCGACGCCCGGCCTGCTCTGCGTGGCCGCGCCGGTACTCGATCCGGGCGGCCGCACGGCGGTGGCCGCCATCAGCGTCTCCGGTCCTGCGGGGCGCTTCCGCCCCGAGTCGCACGAGAACACCGTGCGGTCCGCCGCGGCGGCGCTCGGCGCGGTCATGGCGGGCCGCCCCCGCGGCTGACCCGCCGACAGGGCCGCCCGCCGCC
>NZ_JBRIOU010000002.1:763650-765798 GCF_053474865.1 Streptomyces sp. CO7 | reverse complement strand
TCCGTGTGCCGCAGCCGGTGCGGCACGCGGCGTGCACCGGCTGCGGCACACGGAGGTGGCCGCGCTCGGTGGCACCACCTCGCCGGCCGGCCGTCAGGGCGGTGTCGTCGAGGCACCGCGGCGCCTGTCCGGACCCGCCAGGTCCGACGCCCGGGGCCCTCGCCCGGGCGTCGGTCCGGCGTGCCCGGGCACGCCCGGGAGCGCGGGGACCACGAAACCCCGCGCTCCCTTCCCCACGTCGGCGCGTCGGGCGCGTCGGGCGCGTCGGGCGCGTCAGGGACGCCGGGCGTGCCGTCCGCGGACCGCGCCCACCGCGACATCGACGACGAGGAACGCCGCCAGGGTGACGCCGAGCAGGGGCAGGGCCCAGCCGACGGCCACCACGGCCGGGACCCCGACGAGGAGCACCGGAAGCGGCAGGCTCCGCCAGGCGCCCCGGGCCGGCGGCTTCCCGAAGGCCGCCCGGCCGTCGACACGGGTGGGCCGCCGCTGCCACCACATGCGGTATCCCCAGGACATCACGCACAGCAGGCCGACGGCGATCGCCGCGAGCACGATCTGGTTGACGATGCCGAAGAGCACGCCCATGTGCGCCTGGACGCCGAGCTTGCTCAGCTTGGCGGCGAGCGGATGGTCGGCCCAGCGGGTGCGGTCGGTCACCTCGCCCCCGGCGACGTCGACGGCGACGCTGTCGTAGTGCACCGGCCAGACGTTGTCGCTCTGGGCCACCGTCCAGGCGAGTCCCTCCCCCGTCGGCGGGGTCACGGTCACGGTGCCGCCGAGTCCCGCGTCGCGGGCCGCCCGCAGGGCCGCGTCGAAGTCCGCCGGATCGGCCGTGAGGGCGTCGCCGCCCCCGCCACCGTGGCCGGCGTGGCCGCCGCCGCTTTCGACCGGACCCGATCCGGGCAGGGTGGTGTCGAGCACCGGCGCCTGTCCCCGGACGGCGTCGACCGCCCGGTCGAACCGGGCGCCCGCGTACTGCGACCAGGTCAGGCCGGTGGCGCTGAGGAAGAACAGGCCGAGCGCCAGCCAGACGCCGGTCGCGGCGTGCAGGCTCCGCGTCCGGCGGACGCCGGTGGCGGAGCGGTCGGGGAGCAGGACGCCGCGGGCCGTGGGGGCACGCCGTCCCCGGCTCCGCCCGATCCACAGCACCAGGCCTCCGGCCGCCACGACCCAGAGCCAGCTGGCCGCGAGTTCGGAGTAGAGCGTGCCGCGCTCCCCGAGGTGGAGACTGCGGTGGAACTCGTCCAGCCAGGTGGTGACCGGTGTGGCTCCCCACCAGGTGGTCAGCTCGCCCTGCGTCTCGGCCGTGTAGGGGTCGACGAACACGGTGTGCTGCCTGTCCCCCCACTCCGGGGACGAGAACACGACCCGGGTGGTGTCCTCCGGACCCGGCGGGGTGACCACCGACGTGAGCGTGCCCTCGGGGTGGGCGGCACGGGCGGCCTCGAGCTGCTCGGCCAGAGGACGCGGCGCGTCCCCGACCTGCTCCACGGCGAGCCAGTCGCCGTGGACGAGCTGGTCCAGCTGAGGGGTGAACGCGTAGAGCAGCCCGGTGAGGGCGGCGAGGAACAGGAACGGCGCGACGAACACGCCGGCGTAGAAGTGCAGGCGCAGGAGCAGCGCGCGTAAGCCCTGGCGGGAACGGTGCGGGCGGACCTCGTCGGGTGCGCCCGCCGGGCCCGGCTGTGCGGCCGGGCCGGTTTCGGTCGTGGTCATGGGTGATCCCTCGTCCGGCGCGCCGTGGCACGGCGCGCTGCGAAAGGTGGACAGGACGACATCCCGTCCGGACCGGGTCCGGACGGGTGTGCTCCGGCCGCGCCCGCGTGGGGCGGGCGGCGGCCGGGATCACCGAGGGGGCCCGCGCCTGCCGCGGGCGCGGGCCAGGAGAGCGCCGAAGGACAGGGGCGGCGGACCGGACGGCTTCGGTACGCGGACGGTCTCGGGACACGGCACGCCCGCCGGCACCGGGAGGCGCATCCCGCGGGCCAGCAGCCGCGCCAGGTGGCGTAGCAGCCGTTCGCCGCGCAGCAGGACCACGACGGCCCCGAGTGTGGCCAGCGCGTGTGCCGCCCCCATCGCGGTCGCGGCGTCCGGTGCGGCGGAGTCGTGCGCGTGGTGCGGGGCGGGCGCCGGGTGCGGCATGGA
>NZ_JBRIOU010000002.1:762261-763550 GCF_053474865.1 Streptomyces sp. CO7 | reverse complement strand
GGCGGGCCGGTGGACGCGTGGAACGCCAGGTGCAGCAGCACCTGTTGTGCCGCGGCGCCGAGGACCGCGGCCCGGAACGCGTGCCGCCGGACCCGGGCCGCGACCGCGGTGTTGAGCGCGGTCAGCACCACGAGGGCGGCGGCCGTCACCCCCGCGCCCGGGAGTCCTCCGCCGGCGGCCGTGTGCCCGGCCGCGCCGAACAGGAGGGAGGCGCCTGCCGGGAGCAGCGCCGCGGCGGCCCCCCGGCAGCGGGCCCGGCAGCGGCGGGTTCCGGGGCAGCCTGCTGCGGGGCGGCGGGTTCCGGCGCCCGGTGCTCCGCGGGTCACGGCGGCGTGCGGTGGGCCGGACGCCCGTCGCGGGCGGGCAGGGGTGCGGCGCCTCCGTGCTGCGGTGCTGTCTCGGGCGGCATCCGCGCCTCCGGAATGCGGGGCCACCACGGCCGGGGGCATGTCGCGGGGCACCAGTATCGGCCCGGCGCCCGGCGTCGCCGAGGCCGTAACCGGCCAGAGTGGCGCCCGGGACGGCTGAGCCGTTTCAGGGTCCGGGCCGCGCGTCCTCGGGGTTCGTGGCACCGAGCGCCGGCCAGGGGACGAGGCGGTCGCACCAGCGGTCCAGGAGGACGGAGTCGTGGCCGACGGCGAGCAGGGTGGCGCCGGTGGTGCGGCGGTAGGTCTCCACGGCGGCGACCAGCGCGGCCGTCGTGGACGCGTCGAGCATCGCGGTCATCTCGTCGCAGATCAGCAGACGGGGGCGGAGGACCAGGGCCCGGGCGAGGCAGGCGCGCTGGAGCTGGCCGTCGCTGACCTCGTGCGGACGGCGCGGCATGAGGTCGGGGGTGAGGCCGACCAGCGGGGCGAGGTCCCGCACGCGGGCGGGGACCTCCGCGCGGCGGCCGGTGGCCCGCAGGGGCTCGGCGATCAGGTCGGCGAGGGTGAGGCGGGGATCCGCGGCGAGACGCGGTTGCTGGAGGACGACGCCGACGGCGGTGCGCTGCGAGCGGGGCGCGCGGTGCCGCCAGCCGGTGACGGGCACGCCGTCGAAGGACACGGTGCCGGAGCCGGGGCGGTGCAGGAGGGCGGCGACGCGGGCCAGGGTGGACTTGCCGCAGCCGCTGGGGCCGAGCAGACCGACCGCCTCGCCGGAGGCGATCGTGAGCGAGGCGTCCCGCACCACCGGCGCCGAGCGGTCGTGGCCCGCGGTGACGGACCGGATCTCAAGCCGCATGGAGGACCTCACGGGGATGGTGGCAGGCGACGCCCGACATCGCGGACGGGGCGACGGCGCACGCC
>NZ_JBRIOU010000002.1:761000-762161 GCF_053474865.1 Streptomyces sp. CO7 | reverse complement strand
GACCGGGGATGGGGGTGAACGCCCGCTCGGGCAGGGCGTCGAGGAGACCCCGGCTGTACGGGTGGCGGGGACCGGGCGGGCCGAAGAACGCCTCGGCGGCGGTGACTTCGACGACGCGGCCGGCGTACATGACGGCCACCCGGTCGGCGACGCGTTCGGCGGCGGCGAGGTCGTGGGTGATCATCAGCAGCGCGCGGCCGGCGCCGTCGTCGACGTGGCGGCGCAACTCGTCGACCGTGTGGTCGACCAGATCGCGGTCGAGACCGGTGGTCGGCTCGTCGGCGAGCAGCAGGGGCGCGTCGCCGGCCAGGGCGAGAGCGGTGGCGGCCCGCTGGGCGAGACCGCCGGAGAGTTCGTGCGGGTGGCGGTCCAGGTGGCCGGGAGGGAACGCCGCCCGGGCGGCGACCTGTTCGGCGGCGGCGCGCAGCGCCGCGCGGCCCCGCACGCCGGTGAGCTGGGCGACGGTCTCCTCCAGCTGGGAGCGGATCGTCCGGACCGGGGTGAGGTGGGCGGCGGGGCTCTGCGGGATCAGGCCGGCCAGGCGGCCGCGGACCTCACGGGCCAGCACGCGTTCGCCGGCGGTGAGCAGGTCCACTCCGCCGAGGCGGGCGTGGCCCGCGGTCTCGGCGTTGGCGGGCAGGAGGCCGAGGAGCGCGGAGGCCAGGACGGACTTGCCGCAGCCGCTCTCGCCGACCAGGGCCAGGCACTCGCCGGCCCGGACGTCGAAGGAGACGTCCGTGACGGCACGGACGGCGGCCCGTCCACGCGGCATGCGGAACCGCACGTGCAGGTTGCGGACGGACAGCACGACGGGGACACCCGCGGCACCGTCGCCCCCGCCGGCGGCTTCCGCGGCAGCGGCGTCCACGGCGGCGGCGCTCTTGGCGGTGGCTCGCCCGTCGGCACCCGCGTCGGTCCCGGCCACCGGAGCCGGGCCCGTGGCAGCGGCGCCCCCGGCGGCGGCATCCGCGGAGACGTCTCCAGCAGGGGGACATGCGGCAGCGGCATCCCCGCCAACCGCCGCCGCCCCCGGGGCGACACCCTCGTCGGCTGCCTCCGCGACAACGGCACCAGTGGCGGCGGGACCCTCCGCGGCGCCGGGCGCGGCGATGGCATCCGAGGCAGCGGTCGGGCCCACGGCGGCCGCGCCCGGGGCAGCGG
>NZ_JBRIOU010000002.1:753695-760900 GCF_053474865.1 Streptomyces sp. CO7 | reverse complement strand
CGGTCACAGGGTCAGCTCCGATCGGCGGCGGGGGTTGATCCGCTCGCGCCAGGCTCCGGCCAGGCCGGCCACGGCGAGGGTGGGGATCACCAGGAACAGGCCGGGGAACAGGGTCGGCCACCACTGTCCGGCGAGCAGTGAGCCACGGGCGTCCTCGATGAGGTTGCCGAGGCTCGCCAGGTGGGTGGGCAGGCCGAGGCCGAGGAAGGACAGGGCCGACTCGTGCCACATGGCGTGCGGCACGGAGAGCACGGCGGCGAGCCCGGCCTGCGGCAGGATGCCCGGGACCAGGTGGCGTACGGCGACCCGCCACCGGGACGCGCCGCCGGAGATCGCGGCGTCGATGTAGGGGCGGGAGCGCAGCGAGAGCACCTCGGCGCGCACGATCCGCGCCGTGGAGATCCAGTGGGTGGCCGCGATGGAGACCAGGACGGGCAGCACGCCGGGCCGCCACAGGGCGACCACGAAGACGCCGAGCAGGAGGTGCGGGACGGAGGCCACCGCGTCCACGGCCCGCATCAGGACCCGGTCCGCCCACCCGCCGAGGGTCGCCGCGAGGGTGCCGACGGCGGTGCCCACCACCGCGGCGACCAGGGCGGCGGCCACCCCGACGAACAGCGACACCCGCAGCCCGTGGACGCAGCGCAGCAGCAGGTCACGGCCCAGGTCGTCGGTGCCGAACGGGTGCGTCGGGCCCGGGGGCAGGAGCTTCGACTCCAGGTGCACGGCCTGCTGGTCGAGCTGGACCAGCGGCGGCACCACCAGCACCGCGAGGGCCACCACGGCGAGGACGCCGGCGGCGGAGCCGACGCGCAGGGTGCGCCAGGAGCGCCGCGTGGGACCGGCGGGCCGCCAGGCGGGGGCCGGTGAGGGCGCCGGTGGGGGCGCCGTGGACGCGTCACAGGTCACGGAAGCTCACCCTCGGATCGGTCAGGCCGGTCAGCAGGTCGGCGAGGAGGTTGCCGAGCAGGACGGCGACGGTGGCGAACGCGGTCAGCGCGGCCAGCAGCAGGAAGTCGACCGAGGTGGCCGCGGAGACGGTGGCGGCGGCGATGCCGGGCCAGCTGAAGACGGTCTCCACCAGCAGCGCCCCGGTGATGAGTTCGGGCACCCGGGTGCCGATCAGGGTGAGGACCGGGAGGAGGCCGGAGCGCAGCGCGTGGCGGAGCAGCACGGTGCGCTCGGTGAGTCCCCGGGCGCGGGCGCCGCGCACCGGGTCCTCGGCGAGCGCGTCGGTCACCCCCTGGCGTACGTAGAGGACGAACCACGGGAGCTGGGAGACCGTCAGGACCCCGGCGGGCAGCAGGAGGTGGTGGACGACGTCCGCCGGGTCCACCGTCTGGCTGCCGGTGTCGGTCAGGCCGCCGGCCGGCAGCACGCCGAGCCGCAGGGCGAACAGCCAGACGGCGAGCAGCGCGATCCAGAAGACCGGGGCCGCCGAGAGGACGTAGGCGGCGGAGGTCACGGCCCGGTCGGTGAGCGACCCGGGGCGGCGGGCGGCGAGGACGCCGAGTGCGGTGCCCAGCAGGACGGCGGCGACGAAGGCGGTGGCGCACAGCAGGGCGGACCACACCATGCGTTCGGCGACGACCTGGGCCACCGGCTGGCGGAACACCGTGGAGTCGCCGAGGTCGCCGGAGAGCGCGGCGGTCAGCCAGTCCCACCACCGCGACGCGAACGGCCGGTCGGCGCCGAGGTTCTCCGCGAGCCGGTCCAGGGTCTCCTGGTCGGCGGAGAGTCCGGCGGTTCCGGCGTAGGCGCGGACCGGGTCGAAGGGGGAGGCGGCGGCGAGGGCGAACACCGCGAAGGTGACGGTCAGGAGCAGGGGGACGGCGTACAGCAGGCGGCGCCCGGCCAGCCGGGCCGCGCCGCGCGCCGAGGGCGTGGTCACGGCTTCGGCCGCCAGTCCTCGATGTTCCACCACGGGCCGCCGGCGAAGCCGTGCTCGTGGGGTTCGACCTGGGTGGTCAGGTCCTGCCAGCGGTCGGCGAGGACGTAGACGTGGTCGAGGTGGGTGAGGAAGGTGTAGCCGGGGTCCTCGGCGAGTTCGCGCTGCACGGTGTCGTAGGCGGCCTTGCGCGCGTCGGTGTCGCGGGTGCGGCGGGCGTCGTCGAGGGCGCGGTCGACGGCCGGGTTGTCGTAGTGCGGCATGTTGTTGAAGCCGTCGCCCGCCAGGGACGAGTGGAGCAGGGTGTACAGGCCGAAGTCGGGGTCGCCGGTGCTGCCGAAGCCGGCGAGGACCGCCTCGCGGCCCATCCGGGGCTCGATGACCTCCCAGGTGGCGCTCTCCACTGTCACGTCGATGCCGACGCGTTTGGCGTCGGAGGCGTAGGCGAGGGCGAGTTCCTGGCGGATCCGGTCGCCGGCCGGGTGGTAGAGGGTGAAGGCGGCGCGGACGCCGCCCTTGACGCGCACGCCGTCCTGGCCGGTCCTCCAGCCGGCCCGGTCGAGGACGCGGGCGGCCTTCTTGACGTCGTGGGCGCGTTCGGTGCCCCGCGCGAACCAGGGGTCGTCGCTGGGCAGCGGGCCGTAGGCGGGTCGGCCGGCGCCGTCCAGGACCTTGTCGACCATGGTCGCGCGGTCCACCGCGAGGTCGAGGGCGCGGCGTACGGCGGGGTCGCCGGCCACCTCGTGGGCGGTGGGGAGGCTGACGGCGCGGTAGTCGTAGGACCTGGCGCGGTAGGTCTTCCGGTCCTGGTCGCCCTGGAAGGTCGCCGCCAGGTTCGGCGGCAGGACGGCGCCGTCCAGGTCGCCGGAGCGCAGGCGGGTGGCGCGGACGTCGTCGTCGGTGATGATGGCCATGGTGAGCGTCCGCACCGCGGGCGTCGGGCCCCGGTAGCGGGGGTTGGCCTTGAGGACGGCCTTCTCCCCTTTGCGCCAGTCGGCGAGGACGTACGGGCCGGTGCCGACCGGCCGGGTGTTGAAGGAGCCGGTGTTGGGGTCCTGTCCGCCGGCCACGTGCTCGGGGACGATCGGCAGCACGGTGCGCGCCGCGAAGGCGGCGTAGGGGTACTTGAGGGTGAAGACGACCTTGTCGTCGGCGGCCGCACGGACCGTGTCGACGGCCGCGAGTTCGCTGCGGTTCGGGTTGTTGGTCCTCTTGTCGAGGATCGTCTCGTAGGTGAAGACGACGTCCTCGGCGGTGAGCGGTTCGCCGTCGCTGAAGGTGACGCCGTCGCGCAGCGTGTACGTGTAGGTGCGGCCGTCGGCGCCGACCTCGGGGAGGTCCTCGGCGAGGGCGGGCCGCAGTTCGAGGTCGGCGTCGAGTTCCAGCAGACCGTCGAAGATCTTGGAGTTGCCGTCCTTGCCGTAGCCAAGGAGCGGGCTGAAGGTGTCCGGCTCCCAGGGGACGCCGATCACCACCGACTCCGCCGCGCCCTGCGCGCCGGCCTTCGCGTCACCGCCCGGGGCCGAGCAGGCGGTGGCCGCCACGCCCAGTGCCGCCGCCCCCGCGAGGATCCGTATTCGTCGACCAGTCATCAGTTCTCCGCCCGTGCCGCGCCGGTCACCTTTGCGGACGACATGCTATTGCATATTGCTCGCAATAAGCCGACGGGGTCGGACGGCCTGGAGCAGAGGGCGCGTCCTGCCTGCGCGGGCGCCGCCCACCGGCACGGGCGAGAGCCCTCGCGCGTGACGCACTCCCCCGCCCGGGTGACGACGCCGCTTCCTCGTGGCCGAGACCCATGGGCCTGGGGCACCGGGGTCGCGCAGCCGGTGGGTCCGCGAGCAGCGGACGGCCGCGGGGTGCGCGACGACGGCCCGGTCACCCGCTCGCAGCAGCGCCGCCGCGACCGCCTCGCGTCCGCCCGCCCCCTCTGCGAGCGTGGGGGCGAGGGCGCTGGACCATACCCACGGCTGCGGGGAGGAACGAGACCTCATGTACGACCCCGACCCACCGTTCCGGCCGATCCGCCGACGCGACGGTTACCTGCCGCTGGAGGACCTCGGGCTGATCGGCGACGGCACGACCTCGGCCCTGGTCGGACTCGACGGGTCGATCCCCTGGATGTGCCTGCCCCGGTTCGACTCGACGCCGCTGTTCTGCGGGCTCCTGGACCACGAGCGGGGCGGGCACTTCACCGTCCGGCCGGACGATCTGGTGGAGGCCCGGCAGTGGTACGTCAAGGACACCGGGGTGCTCGTCACCGAACTGCGCACCGCCGAGGGCCTGGTCCGTCTCACCGACGCCCTCACGCTGCGGCAGGGCGCGGACCTCAGTGACGACGCCCCGGCCGGGCGCGCCGAACTGGTGCGCTCCGCACAGGTCCTGTCCGGCCGGGTCCGGCTGCGGGCGGACCTGGAGCCGCGGGGCGGGGCCCAGGCACGCGCCCTGTTCAGCGGGGTGGAGCTGCGGCCCTACCGGCAGCCCGGGCTGCGGCTCCATCTGCGCTGCAGCCGTCCCCTGGAGGGACCGCGCAACAGCTACGACCTGCGGGAGGGCGACCGCCTCGACCTGGTCCTGTCCTGGGGCCGCTTCCACCGGCACCACCGCTTCGACGCCGACGCCATGCTCGCGGCGACCGGTGACGCGTGGCGCCGCTGGATGACCAGCTGCACGTACGAGGGCCCGCAGGAGCCCTTGGTGCGACGGTCCGCGATCACCCTGAAGATGTGCGACGACTGGTCCAACGGCTCGACGGTCGCCGCGCCCACCTCCTCCCTCCCGGCCCCCGTCGGCGGGATCAGGAACTGGGACTACCGCTACACCTGGATCCGGGACGCGGCCTTCGCCGTGTTCGCGCTGCGGCGCATCGGCTTCCGGGGCGAGGCGGACGCCTTCCTCGGCTGGGTGCTCGACGCCTTCGAGCAGACCGGGCGGCCGCGCATCATGTACACCCTCGACGGACTCCCGGTCCCCGACGAGACCGTGGACGGCGAGCTCGAGGGATACCGGCGCTCGGCCCCGGTGCGCTGGGGGAACGGCGCCACCGACCAGCGTCAGCACGACGTCTACGGCGAGATCCTGGACTGCGCCGACCAGTGGCTGCTGGCCGGAGGGGAGATCCAGCCCGCCCTGTGGGCAAGCCTCGCGAGGCTGGCGGACCAGGCGACCACCGCCTGGCACCAGCCCGACCAGGGCATCTGGGAGGTGCGCAACGACGGCGGCGTCTTCACCTACTCTGCGGGACTGTGCCACGTGGCGCTGGACCGGGCGGTGCGGATCGCCGAGCGGCACGGGCTGCCCGGGCGCGTCGACGTGTGGCGGGCCGCAGCGGACGAGCTGCGGCAGCGGATCCTCGAGGGCTCCTGGGACGAGGGCGCGCAGACCCTCAGCGCGGCGCTGTCCGGCGGCGGCGCGCTCGACGCCAGCCTGCTGGCCCTGCCGCTGCGCGGGGTCCTCCCGGTCGACCATCCGCGGATGGTGGCGACGACGACCGCCGTGGCGACGCGCCTGTCGGCGGGCGACGGACTGCTGTACCGCTACCTGCACGACGAGTCCCCCGACGGTCTGGCCGGCGACGAGGGCGCGTTCGTGCTGTGCAGCTTCTGGCTGGTCGACAACCTGGCCGGTCAGGGCCGGCTGGAGGAGGCGGAGGAGCTGTACGCGTCCCTGTGCGCCCGCGCCAGCGCGACGGGGCTCCTCTCGGAGCAGATCCGCCCCGCCGACGGCGAGTTCATGGGCAACTTCCCGCAGGCGTTCAGCCACATCGGGATCATCGCCAGCGGGGTGAACCTCGGCCGGGCGCGGGCCCGCGTCCGGTGAACGGCCGGGACCCCGGGTCCTTCCGCGCGACGGCGGAAGGACCCGGGGCGTGGGCCGGACCGGTCAGCGCTGCAGGGTGAGCACGCCCGGCCGCCACGGCAGCTGGTTGTAGTCGCCGCCCGCGGTGGGCGACTTGCCCTGGTAGAGGAACTGGAGGTTGCAGGGGTCGATGGTCATGGTCTGGTCGGGGTTGGAGCGGACCAGGTCGCCGTGGCTGATGTCGTTGGTCCACGTGGCGCCGCTGTTGGCCTTGCCCGCGAAGGGGTTGCTCTCACTGGCGGCCTGCGGGGTCCACGACCCGCTCAGGCTGGACGACGTGAACGAGCGGAAGTAACGGCCGTTGGCGCCCATCGCCTCGACGATCATCAGGTACTGGTTCTGGCCCTGCACCTTGTACACCTGGACGCCCTCGAAGAGGTTGGCCTTGGTGTCGCTCATGATGGTCGTGTACGAGGAGCCGAAGTTGCCGGGGAAGTTCCCGATCGGCATGCTCGCCCGGTAGATCTTGCCGTTGTCACCGGCGAAGAACAGGTACATGTTCTGCCCGTCGGCGATCAGCGTCTGGTCGATCGGACCGGTGTCGGAACCCGAGATGCTGCCGGTGAACAACGCCTGCGGCGAGGACCAGCCGTTGGGGTTGGTCGGATCGCTGGAGGTGCGGTAGATGAACGGCCACTGGCCCCACTGGTAGGCCAGCACCCAGATGTTCTTCGGCGCGAAGTAGAAGAGCGTGGGTGCGACCGCGGCCTGGTTCATCGCGTTCTGGCCGGCCGAGGCCATGTCGGACCAGTTGGTGAACGGGCTGAACGCCATCGAGCCGTACGACGAGCCCGCCACGTTCGAGCCGTAGACCAGGTACTGGCCGTTGTGCTTCACCGCGGTGAAGTCCTTCAGCGACACCCACCCGTTCTTCGGCTGCGCCAGGACCCCCGTGGAGCTCCACCGGTACGTCGAGGGGAGCGAGCAACTGCCGCCCGGCGGCGTGGTGGTGCCGCCCACCTTGACCAGCTGCCACTGCTGGTGGCCGGCCCCGGTGTCGGTGGACTGGACGATGTTCGTGCCGTCGGCGGTGGAGCCGTTCTGCGGGCCGATCGCCTTGCCGCTGTTGCGGTTGATCAGCCGCACGTACCCGTCGGAGGAGTCGGCGAGACGGAACTGCTGGTTGGCGCCGTTGAGGTCGGGCCACTGGACGACCTGGCCGTTGTCGGCGGTGGACCAGTTGTACACGTCCAGCACCTTGCCGGAGAGCTTCGACCTCAGCCGGTAGTAGCCGTTGCCGGAGTCGACGAACTGCCATTGCTGCTGCGCCTGGTCGTTGCGGGCCCACTGCACGATCCGGGCGCCGTCGTTGGTGGCGAGGTTGTACACGTCCATCGCCTTGCCGCTGCCGCGGTTGACGAGGACGTACGTGGCGCCGGTGTCGACCGTGGCGGCCGAGGCGGGGGGGGTGCCGAGCGCGAGGCACATCCCGGCGAGCCGGGCCGCGCACGGCGCCCCC
>NZ_JBRIOU010000002.1:748754-753595 GCF_053474865.1 Streptomyces sp. CO7 | reverse complement strand
GGACCCACGCCCCCGGACCCCCGCGCCTCCGTACAGGAGGGCGGGGGTTCGCCGTGCGGAGGGGGCCGGACGTGCCGCTGGAGGAAGATCCGTGAAGGAGCCGACCGAGATCTGTCCGCGGAGCGTGGCCCGCAGTACTGTGAGCGCTCACAAATTGACGGCGCATCAATGACCGGTCCCTGACGGCTCACCCCACCGACACGAACCAAGGATGGACGCCCATGCGCACGCGCAGAGCCACACTCGCCACGGCCGCCGCCGCTCTCGCCCTGGTACTGACCGCCTGCGGGCAGGACAGCGAGGGCGGCAGCGAGGAGAAGAAGGGTGGCCCCAAGGACGCCACCATCGGCATCGCGATGCCGACCAAGTCCTCCGAGCGCTGGATCGCCGACGGCAACCACGTCGTGAAGAGCCTGAAGGGCCTGGGCTACAAGACCCAGCTGGTCTACGGCGAGGACGATCCGGACACCCAGGTCGCCCAGATCGAGAACATGATCACCCAGGGCGTTTCGGCCCTCGTCGTCGCCGCCATCGACAACAAGTCGCTGGACAACGTGCTGCAGCAGGCGGCCGACGCCGACATCCCGGTGATCGCCTACGACCGCCTGATCCTCAACTCCCCCAACGTCGACTACTACGCCTCCTTCGACAACGAGAAGGTCGGCGAGCTCCAGGGCGGCTACATCGTCGAGAAGCTCGGTCTGGCCGACGGCTCGAAGAAGGGGCCGTTCAACATCGAGCTGTTCGCCGGCTCCAACGACGACAACAACACCAAGTACTTCTTCGGCGGCGCGATGAAGGTGCTGCAGCCCTACATCGACAAGAAGCAGCTGAAGGTCCGCTCCGGCCAGACCGAGCTCAACCAGGTGACCACCCTGCGCTGGGACGGCGGCACCGCCCAGAAGCGCATGGACGACCTGCTGACCTCGGCGTACAAGTCCGAGCGGGTGGACGCGGTGCTCTCCCCCTACGACGGCATCTCCATCGGCATCCTGTCGGCCCTGAAGTCCGACGACTACGGCTCGAAGTCCAAGCCGCTGCCGATCGTGACTGGTCAGGACGCCGAGGTCGCGTCGGTGAAGTCGATCGTGGCGAAGGAGCAGACCCAGACCGTCTTCAAGGACACCCGTGAACTCGCCACGTTCGCCGCGGGGATGGTCGACTCCGTGCTGAGGGGCGAGAAGCCCGAGGTCAACGACGACAGGACGTACGACAACGGCGCCAAGGTGGTGCCCGCGTACCTCCTCGAACCGGTGAACGTGGACGCCTCGAACTACAAGAAGGTCCTGGTCGACAGCGGCTACTACACCGAGGCCGACCTCAAGTAACGGTGCGGGCTGTGGGAAAGGAGACGGCCCGTGGCGGGACCCGTCCTGGAAATGCGCTCGATCGGCAAGACCTTCCCCGGGGTGACGGCGCTGTCCGACGTCAACCTGACCGTACGGCGGGGTGAGGTCCACGCCATCTGCGGGGAGAACGGCGCGGGCAAGTCGACCCTGATGAAGGTCCTCTCCGGCGTTCACCCGCACGGGAGTTACGAAGGAGAGGTGCTCTTCGAGGGCGAGCTGTGCCAGTTCCGCGACATCAGGGCCAGTGAGCGGCGTGGCGTCGTCATCATCCACCAGGAGCTGGCGCTGGTGCCCTACCTGTCGATCGCGGAGAACATCTTCCTCGGCAACGAGCACGCCCGGCGCGGCTTCGTCGACTGGACCGCGACGCTGCGGCACGCCGCGGACCTGCTGCGCCGGGTGGGCCTGCGGGACCGGCCGCAGACCCGGGTCGCGGACATCGGCGTGGGCAAGCAGCAACTGGTCGAGATCGCGAAGGCGTTGGCGAAGAGGGTGAAGCTGCTGATCCTCGACGAGCCGACCGCGGCGCTCAACGACGAGGACAGCGGCAAACTCCTCGACCTGGTCCTGGAGCTGAAGGAGCAGGGCATCACCTCGGTGATCATCTCGCACAAGCTCAACGAGATCCTGCGGGTCGCCGACTCGGTGACGGTCCTGCGGGACGGGCGCACGGTGGAGACGCTGGACGTGCGGGATCCGGCGACCACCGAGGAGCGGATCATCGCGGGGATGGTGGGCCGGGACCTGGACCACCGGTTCCCCGAGCGGACCCGGTACGCCGCCCCGGCCGAGGAGGAGAGGCCGGCCCTGGAGATCCGGGACTGGACCGTGCACCACCCCATCGACCAGGACCGCAAGGTGGTCGACGGGGTGTCCCTGCGGGTCCGGCGCGGTGAGATCGTCGGCATCGCCGGGCTGATGGGGGCGGGCCGCACCGAGCTCGCGATGAGCGTCTTCGGCCGCTCCTACGGGCGCCACGCGGGCGGCACCGTACTCAAGGACGGCCGGGAGATCAGCACCCGCACGGTGCCCGAGTGCGTGCGGCACGGCATCGCCTACGTCACCGAGGACCGCAAGCACTACGGGCTCAACCTCATCGACACGGTCGGCCGGAACGTCTCGCTGACGGCGCTCGGCAAGGTGGCCCGGCACGGGGTGGTCGACGAGCACGAGGAGCGGCGGGTCGCCGAGGGCTTCCGCACCTCGATGAACATCCGGACCCCCACCGTCTTCGAGACGGTGGGCCGGCTGTCCGGCGGCAACCAGCAGAAGGTCGTGCTCAGCAAGTGGATCTTCGCCGGGCCGGACGTCCTGATCCTGGACGAGCCGACCCGCGGGATCGACGTGGGCGCGAAGTACGAGATCTACACGGTGATCGACCGGTTGGCGGCCGAGGGCAAGGCGGTGGTGTTCATCTCCTCCGAACTGCCCGAGCTCATCGGCATGTGCGACCGGATCCACACCATGGCGGCAGGCCGCCTGACCGGTGAGTTCCTCCGCGAGGAGGCCACCCAGGAGGCGTTGATGCGGTGCATGACGGCGGACCGGAACGGGGGCGGCGGCAAGGGAAGCGGGCCCGCCGGCGCGGGAGAGGCGGAGGAAGAATGAGCACGGTGGGCTTGGCGCGGCTGGTGATGGACGGCATGCGCCGCAACATGCGGCAGTACGGCATGCTGTTCGCGCTCGGCCTGATCGTGGCGCTGTTCGCGGTCTGGACCGGCGGCGACCTGCTGCTGCCCCGCAACGTCTCCAACCTGGTCCTGCAGAACAGCTACATCCTGGTGCTGGCCGTCGGCATGATGCTGGTGATCATCTCCGGGCACATCGACCTGTCGGTCGGGTCGCTGACCGCCTTCGTGGGGGCCGTCGCCGCGGTCCTGATGGTGGAGAACTCGGTGCCGTGGCCGCTGGCGGTGCTGCTGTGCCTGCTGCTCGGCGCGGCCGCGGGGGCGTTGCAGGGCTTCTTCATCGCCTACGTGGGCATTCCGTCGTTCATCGTCACGCTGGCGGGGATGCTGCTGTTCCGCGGGCTGACGGAGATCTTCCTGCAGGGCCAGACGCTGGGCCCCTTCCCGCGCGGGCTGCAGAACATCGCCAACGGTTTCCTGCCGGAGGTCGGCCCGGAGACGAACTACCACAACCTCACCCTGCTGCTGGGGCTCGGGCTGACAGCCGTGGTGGTGCTGCAGGAGATACGGGACCGGCGCCGTCAGCGGGAGTTCGCCCTGGAGGTGCTGCCCACTGCGGCGTTCGTCCTCAAGCTGGTGGCGCTGGCCGCGGCGGTGCTGGTCGCGACGCTGCTCCTGGCCAGTTACAAGGGCGCCCCGGTGGTCCTGCTGATCCTCGGCGTGCTGGTGGCCGGCTTCGGCTACGTGATGCGCAACGCGATCATCGGCCGCCACATCTACGCCATCGGCGGCAACCTCCCGGCGGCCAAGCTGTCGGGCGTGAAGGACAGGAAGGTCACCTTCCTGGTCTTCCTCAACATGGGCATGCTCGCCGCGCTGGCCGGCCTGGTCTTCGCGGCCCGCTTCAACGCGGCCTCGCCCAAGGCCGGCGTGAACTTCGAGCTCGAGGCGATCGCCGCCTCCTTCATCGGCGGCGCGTCGATGAGCGGCGGCGTGGGGACCGTCCTGGGCGCCATCATCGGCGGCCTGGTCCTGGGCGTCCTGAACAACGGCATGAACCTGGTCGGCATCGGCACGGACTGGCAGCAGGTGATCAAGGGCGCGGTGCTGCTGGCGGCGGTCGGCTTCGACGTGTGGAACAAACGGAGGGTCGGTTCCTGACCCACCGGGTCCGGCGTCCTCGAGGCGGCCGGGTACGGCGAAGGCGAGGGCGGGTCCCGTGGGGGCCCGCCCTCGCCTTTCCGTCGGGGGCTGTCGGTCAGCTCTGGCGGAGGCGGGCCAGGGAGGCGTCGAGGTCGGCTCCGCGGGGGCGGTTCCAGGGGAGCTTGGCGAGCATCGCGGCCATGCCGCAGGTGTTGGTCACCGCGGAGAGGACCAGTCCCGCGGCGATGCCGGCCGACAGCAGCTGGAAGGCCGGGTGGACCAGGAGACCGAGGAGGAGCCCGAGCAGGACGAGGAAGCCGGCGGTGAGGCGGACCTGGCGGTCCATGGCCCAGGTCCGGCCGCCCCCGCTGCTCTGCGGGCGGTCGATCCGGTGGCCCTGCTCGGCCCAGGCGCCGGTGCCGCCGGCGAGGGTCGCGGCGTGCACGCCGTGGGCGGCGAGCGTCCGGCAGGCGTTCTCCGAGCGGGCGCCGGAGGCGCAGACGACGAGGACCTCACCGCGCGAGGCGGCGTCGCGGATGTCGGGCAGGGCGCGGCCGAGCTGGTCCAGGGGGATGTTGATCGCGCCGGGGAGGTGCCCGCCGGCGTACTCGCCGGGCGTGCGGACGTCGATCACGGTCAGCTCGTCCAGGCGGGAGCGGGCCTCACGGGGGGCGAGCGAGACGGGAGTGGTCATGGGGGTGCCGTCCTTCGGGGTGAAAGG